>NZ_JBIBHT010000003.1:0-946734 GCF_042957155.1 Streptomyces sp. NPDC008121
AAGGAACCTCGCCATCCGAAGATGGACGGGGTATCAACTAATCTGGCGTTGATTTTTGGCACGCTGTTGAGTTCTCAAGGAACGGACGCTTCCTTTGTACTCACCCTCTCGGGCTTTCCTCCGGGCTTTTCCCTTCGGTCTTTCGTGTTTCCAGCTTAGCAGATCCGATTTCCGTTTCCGCCACCCGCTGGAGCGGGTTTCGCCTTCTTGGAATTCGCTTTCGCGCTTTCCTTTCCGGCGGTTCCGACTTTATCAGAAGTTCTGAGTCGGAATTCCCGCCCCTCCCGGTTCACCCGTTCGTGCACACGAAGGTGCCGGGCTTCCCGTTCAGGCGGAGCCGTAAACGTACTGGAGCGGGGCGCCCCGATGCAAATCGAGGCGCCCCGCTCCTGGTTGGGGGGTCGAGGGTCAGACCTCGACGACCACCGGGAGGATCATCGGACGCCTGCGGTAGGTGTCCGAGACCCACTTGCCGACCGAGCGGCGGATGAGCTGCTGGAGCTGGTGCGGCTCGACCACGCCGTCCTGGGCGGACTTGTTGAGGGCTTCCTCGACCTTGGGGACCACGGCGCTGAACGCCGAGTCCTCGATGCCGGAGCCCCGGGCGTGGATGTTCGGGCCGCTGACGATCTTGCCGGTGGAGGAGTCCACGACCACGAAGACCGAGATGATGCCCTCGTCGCCGAGGATGCGGCGGTCCTTGAGGTGGACCTCCGTGACGTCGCCGACCGAGAGGCCGTCGACGTAGACATAGCCGGCCTGGACCTTGCCGACGATCTTGGCCTTGCCGTCGATCAGGTCGACGACCACGCCGTCCTCGGCGATGACGATGCGGTCCTTGGGGACACCCGTCATGGCGCCGAGCTCGGCGTTGGCGCGCAGGTGGCGCCATTCGCCGTGGACCGGCATGAGGTTCTTCGGCTTGCAGATGTTGTAGAAGTACAGCAGCTCGCCGGCCGAGGCGTGGCCCGAGACGTGGACCTTGGCGTTGCCCTTGTGGATGACGTTGGCGCCCCACCGGCTCAGGCCGTTGATCACGCGGTAGACCGCGTTCTCGTTGCCCGGGATGAGCGAGGACGCCAGGATCACGGTGTCGCCCTGGACGATCCGGATCTGGTGGTCGCGGTTGGCCATCCGGGACAGGGCCGCCATCGGCTCGCCCTGCGACCCCGTACACACGAGGACGACCTCGTCGTCCGGAAGGTCGTCGAGGGTCTTGACGTCGACGACCAGGCCGGCGGGCACCCGGAGATAGCCCAGGTCACGGGCGATGCCCATGTTGCGGACCATCGAGCGGCCGACGAAGGCCACCCGGCGTCCGTACTCGTGGGCCGCGTCCAGGATCTGCTGGATGCGGTGCACGTGGCTGGCGAAGCTCGCCACGATGATGCGCTTCTGGGCGTTCGCGAAGACGTTCCGCAGGACGTTGGAGATGTCCTTCTCCGGCGGGACGAAGCCCGGGACCTCGGCGTTCGTCGAGTCGGACAGCAGGAGGTCGATGCCCTCCTCGCTGAGCCGCGCGAAGGCGTGCAGGTCGGTGAGCCGGCCGTCCATCGGGAGCTGGTCCATCTTGAAGTCGCCGGTGGCGACGACCAGACCCGCGGGGGTGCGCACGGCGACCGCGAGTGCGTCCGGGATGGAGTGGTTGACCGCGATGAACTCGCAGTCGAAGGGGCCCAGGTTCTCCCGGTCGCCTTCCTTCACCTCGAGGGTGTAGGGGCGGATCCGGTGCTCCTGGAGCTTCGCCTCGATCAGGGCGAGGGTCAGCTTGGAGCCGATCAGCGGGATGTCCGGCTTCAGGCGGAGCAGGTACGGGACCGCTCCGATGTGGTCCTCGTGACCGTGCGTGAGCACGATGCCCTCGATCTGGTCCAGACGGTCCCGGATCGTGGTGAAGTCGGGCAGGATCAGGTCGATGCCGGGCTGCTCCTCCTCGGGGAAGAGGACGCCGCAGTCGACGATGAGCAGGCGGCCGTCGAATTCGAAGACCGTCATGTTGCGGCCGATCTCGCCGAGCCCGCCCAGCGGGGTGACGCGAAGGCCGCCCTTGGGGAGCTTCGGCGGGGCGCCGAGTTCAGGATGCGGATGACTCAAAAGACTCTCCTCACCACACGCGCCACGTACCGCTTCGGCACGTGGCGCGCATGACATTCGTGCACTTGCTGTTGTCTGTCGGAAGATCACGTCGGACGTCGGGTGTCGCTCGTCGCGTCGGACGGATCGGATATTCAGTTGTGAAGTCCGTTGTCAGATCTGTACCCCGCCGGCGGCGAGATCGACCTTGAGCTGGGCGGTTTCCTCCGGGGAAAGCTCCACGAGCGGCAGGCGCAGGGGGCCGGCCGGGAGGCCCTGGAGGGCGAGGGCGGCCTTGGAGGTGATGACGCCCTGGGTCCGGAACATGCCGGTGAAGACCGGCAGCAGCCGCTGGTGGATCTCGGTGGCCTTCTGGACGTCGCCGTTCAGGTGGGCGTCCAGGAGGGCGCGGAGCTCGGGCGTCACCACATGGCCGACGACCGAGACGAAGCCGCAGGCGCCCACGGAGAGCAGCGGCAGGTTCAGCATGTCGTCGCCGGAGTACCAGGCCAGGCCACTGCGTGCGATGGCCCAGCTGGCGCGTCCGAGGTCGCCCTTGGCGTCCTTGTTGGCGACGATCCGGGGGTTCTCGGCCAGCCGGACGATCGTCTCGGTGTCGATCGGGACGCCGCTGCGGCCGGGGATGTCGTAGAGCATCACCGGAAGCTCGGTGGCGTCGGCGATCGCCGAGAAGTGCCGGTACAGGCCCTCCTGCGGGGGCTTGTTGTAGTACGGCGTGACGGCGAGCAGGCCGTGCGCGCCGTCACGGGCGGCGGTACGGGCCAGCTCGACGGAGTGGTGGGTGTCGTTGGTGCCGATCCCCGCGATGACGTGGGCGCGGTCGCCGACCGCCTCCAGTACCGCTCGTACGAGCTCCGATTTCTCCGCGTCGCTGGTGGTCGGGGACTCGCCGGTGGTGCCGTTGATGACGAGGCCGTCGTTGCCTGCGTCCACCAGATGGGCGGCCAGTCGCTGGGCACCGTCGAGGTCGAGTGCGCCATCCGCCGTGAGGGGCGTGACCATGGCGGTGAGGACCCTCCCGAAGGGGGTCTGCGGAGTGGAGATCGGAGCCATGGGTCACACGCTACTCGTTGCTCGGCGTCCGGTGTCCCCTCGGGGGACGTGAGAAGAGGAGCCCGGCACTGCCTGCTCGGGGGTTCAAGCAGTGCCGGGTCCGTTTGATCAGCCTAGATGAACTTCGTGAAACGTCGCAATACGGACACTTCGCGCGAGGTGTTCGTACATCTGTGCCTCATGGGGCCATACGGCCGTTCTTGTTGAACGCGTCGTAGGTCAGCGGCATGAGCCGGGACCAGTGCTGCTCCATCTTCTCGCCGACCATCTCGATCTCCCGCTGCGGGAACGACGGCACCTTCGCCAGCTCGTGCTGGGTGCGCAGACCGAGGAAGTGCATCAGCGAGCGGGCGTTGCACGTGGCGTACATCGAGGAGAAGAGTCCGACCGGCAGGACCGCACGGGCGACCTCGCGGGCGACCCCCGCGGCCAGCATCTCCTGGTACCGCTCGTACGCCTGGATGTACGCCTCCTCCATGGCGGCGCCTGCGGTCTTGTACTGCTCCTCGGTGCCCTCGACGAAGACGTACTTGCCCGGGCGGCCCTCCTGGACCAGCTTGCGGTCCTGTCCGGGGATGTAGAAGACCGGCTGGAGCTCGCGGTAGCGGCCCGACTCCTCGTTGTACGACCAGCCCACGCGGTGGCGCATGAACTCGCGGAAGACGAAGATCGGGGCGCTGATGAAGAAGGTCATCGAGTTGTGCTCGAACGGGCTGCCGTGCCGGTCGCGCATCAGATAGTTGATGAGCCCCTTGGACCGCTCGGGGTCCTTGCTCAGCTCCTCGAGGGACTGCTCGCCGGCGGTGGAGACACGGGCCGCCCACAGCACGTCGGTGTCGGCGGCGCTGTGCTTCACCAGCTCGACGGTCACATCGCTGCGGAAACTGGGCTTCATGTCCTCGGGGGTGTCGCTCACCGGCGGGTGTCCTTCCATCGCGTCGCACGGGCGGCGCCCACTTTACGGGGAGCCACCGACAGTGGGCCCCGTGCACCCGCCCGGACGGCTTTGTTCGGTCGATTCGGGGAAAAGGGGCACCAAAACGTCGCTTTCGTCGTCTGTATCTGTGACACCGCCCACCACAGACCCAAGGAGTGCTTCCTCATGTTCAGCCGGCGAGAGCCCGTTCCGTTCGCGTTCGTGGCCGAGGCCGACCGCTTCCGCAGTAACGTCACTCCCCCGCCGAGGGAGCGCCTCAGCGTCTCCCAGCTCGCGGGCCGTACGCTGGTCGGGCTGACCGTCGTGGCCGGTCTCGTCGGGTCGCTGCTCTTCGGCATGCCCGCCATGGAGTCGGGCGCCGCCGAGGGCCACCGGCAGCACTCCGAGGCCTCCGACGGCCGCTGATCGTTTCGGCCCCCTGGGGTGGCCCGGTCGAGACCCCCTGGGTAGCCTCACCGGGCACAGCCCCTTCGAGCGTGCTTGTGAGTGAGGACCTGTCGTGCCCCTGCCCTTCCTGACGGCCGACCGCGCCTATGACGCGACCGACGATGTCGCGCTGCCGTTCGACGACCACGACCAGTGGCGTCGTCCGTACCGGCCAGGGCCCTGGCGGGTGGGGGCGGCGGCGCTCGCGCTGCTCCTCGCGTCGTTCGTGCTCTTCGCCGCGGTGATCGTCGCGGCGGCGGGAGCCCTGCCCGGGGCGGGGGCCACCTTCACGCTGGCCGCCGTGATCATCGTCTGTGCGCTGCGCATGCTGCGCGTGGGCACCTGGGTGAGCCGCCACGGCCTGCGGCGCGTCGGGTTCTTCTCGACGAAGACCCTGGAGTGGCGGCAGGCCGGCGACGTGCGCACGGTGCAGCAGCCGGTGCGCTGGCTGGGGCTCCCCCGCACCGTCCAGGGCCAGGCCCTCATCCTCGTACGGCAGGGCGGTGAGCGGATCACGCTGCTCACCGACCACAATGCCGACTTCCTGTCCCGCGTCGAGGCCTTCGACCGCGCCGCGGACACCATCGAGGCGTGGAACGCGGAGTACGGCGCGGTGACCGCTACGCGCTGACCGCGCGGTCCTCGTGGAGGGCGATGGCACGCTGCATCGCCTTGCGGGCGCGCGGCGTGTCGCGGGCGTCGTGATAGGCGACGGCGAGCCGGAACCAGCAGCGCCAGTCGTCCGGGGAGTCCTCGGTCTCGGCGCGGCGCCTGGCGAACACCTCGTCGGCCGAGTCCCGGTCGATCCGGCCGCCCGCGGTGCGCTTCAGGTCGTCCACCGGCAGGCCGCCCTCGGCCTCCAGCTGCTCGGCGAGCCGCTGCGCGCGGCGGGCGAAGCGGGTGTTCTTCCAGAGGAACCAACCGCCGACGCCGGGCAGCAGGAACGCCACCACGCCCATGCCCATGGCGGCCGGTTCCCCGGTCAGCACGAGCAGGACGCCCTCCATCGCCACCACTCCGAAGACGAGCACGAGGACGGTGGCGAGGAAGAAGTACGTGATCTTTCCGCCCATGGCCGTCAGCCCAGGTCCAGGAAGTGCTCCAGGCCGAAGGTGAGGCCCGGGGCGGTGGTCACGCGGCGGGCGCCCAGGAGGATGCCCGGCATGAAGCTGGAGTGGTGCAGCGAGTCGTGACGGACGGTCAGCGTCTCGCCCTCGCCGCCGAGCAGCACCTCCTGGTGGGCCAGCAGGCCCCGCAGGCGTACGGCGTGGACCGGGACGCCGTCGACGTCGGCGCCGCGGGCGCCGTCCAGGGCGGTGGCGGTGGCGTCCGGCTGGGCGCCGAGGCCGGCCTCGGCGCGGGCCGCCGCGATCAGCTGGGCCGTCCGGGTCGCCGTGCCGCTGGGGGCGTCGACCTTGTTCGGGTGGTGCAGCTCGACGACCTCGACCGACTCGAAGTACGGGGCCGCGATCTGGGCGAACTTCATGGTCAGGACGGCGCCGATGGAGAAGTTCGGCGCGATGAGCACGCCGGTCTCCGGGGAGGCGTCGAGCCAGGTCCGCAGCCGCGCGAGGCGCTCCTCGGTCCAGCCGGTGGTGCCGACGACCGCGTGGATGCCGTGGTTCACGCAGTAGTCGAGGTTCTCCATGACCGAGGCGGGGGTGGTCAGCTCGACGGCGACCTGGGCGCCCGACTCGGCGAGCGTCTCCAGCTTGTCGCCCCGGCCGAGGGCCGCGACCAGTTCCATGTCCTCGGCGGCCTCGACGGCCCGGACGGCCTCGGAGCCGATCCGGCCCTGGGCTCCGAGGACCGCCACGCGCAGCTTGCTCATTGCTCTGAAACTCCCTCTAGGAGACGGATTCGTGCAGGCGTGCCGCCTGCTTGTCCTTCAGGGGCCCGATGACGGACAGCGAGGGGCGCTGTCCGAGCACCTCGCGGGCGACCTCCCGGACCTCGTCGGGGGTGACCGCGGCGATCCGGGCGAGCATGTCGTCCACCGACATCTGGCTGCCCCAGCACAGCTCGCTCTTGCCGATGCGGTTCATCAGCGCGCCGGTGTCCTCCAGGCCGAGGACGGTCGAGCCGGAGAGCTGGCCGATCGCGCGGCCGATCTCGTCGTCGGTCAGGCCCTCGGAGGCCACCTTGTCCAGCTCGGTCCGGCAGATGCCGAGCACGTCGTGGACCTGGCTCGGGCGGCAGCCGGCGTAGACCCCGAAGAGGCCGCAGTCGGCGAAGCCCGAGGTGTACGAGTACACGCTGTAGGCCAGTCCGCGCTTCTCCCGGACCTCCTGGAAGAGGCGGGAGGACATGCCGCCGCCGAGGGCGGTGTTCAGGACGCCGAGCGCCCAGCGGCGCTCGTCGGTGCGGGGCAGCCCCGGCATGCCGAGGACCACGTGGGCCTGCTCGGTCTTGCGGCCCACGACCTCGACCCGGCCCGCGGTGCGCAGGGCGCGGCGGCCCTCGCGGGGACCGACGGGGACCGCGTCGGTACGGGTGAGGGCGCCGGCCTTCTCGAAGGCGCGGCGGACCTGGCGCACCACGGTGGCGTGGTCGACGTTGCCGGCGGCCGCGACGACCAGGTGGGTCGGGTCGTAGTGCTTCTTGTAGAAGCGGGCGATCCGGCCGCGGTCGAGAGCGTTGATGGTGTCGACGGTGCCGAGGACCGGGCGGCCCAGCGGGGTGTCGCCGAACATCGTCTGCGCGAAGAGGTCGTGCACGACGTCGCCGGGGTCGTCCTCGGTCATCGCGATCTCCTCGAGGATGACGCCGCGTTCGGCGTCCACGTCCTCCTGGAGGATCAGCGAGCCGGTGAGCATGTCGCACACCACGTCGATCGCCAGCGGCAGGTCGGTGTCGAGGACCCGCGCGTAGTAGCAGGTGTACTCCTTCGCCGTGAAGGCGTTCATCTCGCCGCCGACCGCGTCGAGCGCGGCGGAGATGTCGAGGGCGCTGCGTCGCGCGGTGCCCTTGAAGAGGAGGTGCTCGAGGTAGTGCGTGGCGCCGTTGAGGGTGGGGGTCTCGTCGCGGGAGCCGACGTTCGCCCAGATGCCGAAGGTGGCGGAGCGTACGGACGGCAGGGTCTCGGTGACGATGCGGAGGCCGCCGGGGAGGGTCGTACGGCGGACCGTGCCGATGCCGTCCTTGCCCGGGAGAAGCGTTTGGGTACGGGCGACGGCCCGCCCCTCCGAGGAGGGGCGGGCCGTCGTCGCGGAACTACGGGACGTCACTGGTCGGTGTCGTCCTTCGTGTCCTCGGCGGCGTTCTCGTCGTCCGCCATGACGGGGACGAGGGAGAGCTTGCCGCGCTGGTCGATCTCGGCGATCTCGACCTGGACCTTGGCGCCGACCGCGAGCACGTCCTCGACGTTCTCCACGCGCTTGCCACCGGCGAGCTTGCGGATCTGCGAGATGTGCAGCAGACCGTCCTTGCCGGGCATGAGGGAGACGAAGGCACCGAAGGTGGTGGTCTTGACGACCGTACCCAGGTAGCGCTCGCCGACCTCCGGCATGGTCGGGTTGGCGATGCCGTTGATCGTGGCGCGGGCGGCCTCGGCCTGCGAGCCCTGGGCGGCACCGATGTAGATGGTGCCGTCGTCCTCGATCGTGATGTCGGCGCCGGTGTCCTCCTGGATCTGGTTGATCATCTTGCCCTTGGGGCCGATGACCTCACCGATCTTGTCCACCGGGATCTTGACGGTGATGATGCGCGGCGCGTTCGGGGACATCTCGTCCGGAACGTCGATCGCCTCGTTCATCACGTCGAGGATGTGCAGACGCGCGTCACGGGCCTGCTTCAGCGCGGCGGCCAGGACCGAGGCGGGGATGCCGTCGAGCTTGGTGTCGAGCTGCAGCGCGGTGACGAAGGTCTTCGTACCGGCGACCTTGAAGTCCATGTCGCCGAACGCGTCCTCGGCGCCGAGGATGTCGGTGAGGGCGACGTAGTGCGTCTTGCCCTCGATCTCCTCGGAGATCAGGCCCATGGCGATACCGGCGACGGGGGCCTTGAGCGGCACACCGGCGTTCAGCAGCGACATGGTGGAGGCGCAGACGGAACCCATGGACGTCGAGCCGTTGGAGCCGAGGGCCTCGGACACCTGACGGATCGCGTACGGGAACTCCTCGCGCGTCGGCAGCACCGGCACGATGGCGCGCTCGGCGAGCGCGCCATGGCCGATCTCGCGGCGCTTGGGCGAGCCCACGCGGCCGGTCTCGCCGACGGAGTACGGCGGGAAGTTGTAGTTGTGCATGTAGCGCTTGCGGGTCACCGGGGAGAGGGTGTCCAGCTGCTGCTCCATACGGAGCATGTTGAGGGTGGTGACGCCCAGGATCTGGGTCTCGCCACGCTCGAAGAGCGCCGAGCCGTGCACGCGCGGGATGGCCTCGACCTCGGCGGCGAGCGTACGGATGTCCGTGATGCCGCGGCCGTCGATGCGGACCTTGTCCTTGATGATCCGCTCGCGGACCAGCTTCTTGGTCAGCGCGCGGTAGGCGCCCGAGATCTCCTTCTCGCGGCCTTCGAAGGCCGGGAGGAGCTTCTCGGCGGCGAGCTCCTTGACGCGGTCGAGCTCAGTCTCGCGCTCCTGCTTGCCGGCGATGGTGAGCGCCTGGGCGAGCTCGCTCTTGACGGCGGCGGTGAGCGCCTCCAGGACGTCGTCCTGGTAGTCGAGGAAGACCGGGAACTCGCCGGTGGGCTTGGCGGCCTTGGCGGCGAGGTCCGACTGGGCCTTGCAGAGGGCCTTGATGAAGGGCTTCGCGGCCTCGAGACCGGCGGCGACGACCTCCTCGGTCGGCGCCTCGGCGCCGCCCTTGACGAGCTCGATCGTCTTCTCGGTGGCCTCGGCCTCGACCATCATGATCGCGACGTCGCCGTCCTCGAGGACGCGACCGGCGACGACCATGTCGAAGACGGCGTCCTCGAGCTCGGTGTGCGTCGGGAACGCGACCCACTGGCCCTTGATCAGGGCGACACGGGTGCCGCCGATCGGGCCGGAGAAGGGCAGGCCGGCCAGCTGCGTGGAGCAGGAGGCGGCGTTGATGGCGACCACGTCGTACAGGTGGTCGGGGTTGAGCGCCATGATCGTCTCGACGATCTGGATCTCGTTGCGCAGGCCCTTCTTGAAGGAGGGGCGCAGCGGGCGGTCGATCAGGCGGCAGGTGAGGATCGCGTCCTCGGAGGGCCGGCCCTCACGGCGGAAGAAGGAGCCGGGGATCTTGCCGGCCGCGTACATCCGCTCCTCGACGTCCACCGTCAGGGGGAAGAAGTCGAGCTGGTCCTTGGGCTTCTTGGACGCGGTGGTGGCCGAGAGGACCATCGTGTCGTCGTCCAGGTACGCGACGGCGGAGCCGGCGGCCTGCTTGGCCAGGCGGCCCGTCTCGAAGCGGATGGTGCGGGTGCCGAACGTGCCGTTGTCGATGACGGCCTCGGCGTAGTGGGTCTCGTTCTCCACTATGGGTTTCTCCTACGTGTTCGTCTTTTCGTCCGTCGGCCCGTGTGGCCGGGGACGGTCATGGAGGAGAAGCGCGCCTTCGGTGCGGGCCGGTCTTCGATCGAAGCACCCGGGGGTATGGGTCCGGGGGCCACTACCGAGGACCGGCGGCGGGCCGGCGGCTTCTCGCTCGTGTGTGGCGTTGTGTGACCAGACTAAGTGCCGGTCGGCACATCGCGCACGTACAGCAAAGGGAGCGGCCCCCTAAAGGTGGGAACCGCTCCCTTCACGGCGTCTTACTTGGCGCCGCCGGCCGCACCGCGGCGGATGCCGAGGCGGTCGACCAGGGCGCGGAAGCGCTGGATGTCCTTCTTGGCCAGGTACTGCAGCAGGCGGCGACGCTGGCCGACCAGGATCAGCAGACCACGACGGGAGTGGTGGTCGTGCTTGTGCTGCTTGAGGTGCTCGGTCAGGTCGGAGATACGGCGCGACAGCATCGCGACCTGGACCTCGGGGGAGCCGGTGTCGCCCTCCTTCTGACCGAACTCGGCGAAAATCTGCTTCTTCGTAGCGGCGTCGAGAGACACTCGGTACTCCTCTTGGTGTTCGTGCGCCGACGAGTGCCCCTGGTCTTGGTCTCAGGGGAGCTTCGGTGACTCGACAGGCGAAGGTCCGATGGGCGCAGCTTCCAGAGGAGGTCCTGATCCGGGGATCCGGGTCGATTCCGGGAGCGCGTACACAAACGGCCGTCACCCAGCGTACCAGCCCGGGGGAGGCCCCCCGGCCGGGGCCCGGGGGCGTCCGGCCGGGCTCCCTACTTGCTGGTGAGGGAGCGGGCCGCCATGAAGACGTCGAGGACCGCGAGGCAGAGCGGGACCAGGGAGAGCAGGACGAAGCTCTCGGCCAGGTCGAGCAGCCGGCCCCAGAAGGGCGAGAGGCCCTTCCTGGGGATGATCAGGCCGATGGCGGTGACCAGGGCGGCGCCGGCGGCGACGGCCGCGGTGAGCCAGATCGTACGGATGTCCAGGCCGCCGCGGTCCCCGTACATGAGGAGGTCCTTGACCAGGTCGGCCGGCGGGTTCAGGGAGAGGCCGAGGATCAGCAGGGCGATCGCGGCGATGCCGGCGACCAGGACGCAGGCGACCTGCGAGGTGTAGCGGAAGAGACGGGCGCGCAGCAGCATCGCGAGGCCGGCGGCCAGGGCGAGGAGCTGGCCCCAGACGTTGCCGGCGAAGCCGAGGACGGCCGCCGAGCCGACGACGACGGCGGCGCAGCCGCCGACCAGGCCGAGCAGCATCTCGTGGCCGCGGCGGGCCTGGAGCGCGATGCGCTCGCCGTCGACGGGCTGGGCCTCATCGGCGGCGGGCTGGTTCAGGTCGGCGTGGAACTCGTCGTCGGCGGCGCTGCGCGGGGCGGCGTAGCCGATGGGGAGCCGGGCGAAGCGGGCCGAGAGGCCGGGCAGGAAGGCGACGAGTCCGATGGCGACCGGCGCGCAGACCGCAGCGGTCTCGGTGGCGGAGGCCTCGGTGAGGATCGCGAGGAAGGTCGCGAGGGTGCCGACGGCGGCGAGGAAGGTCGCGGCGACGAAGGGCGCGTCCCCGCTGGGGGTGAGCGCGACCAGGGCGACGGAGGCGACCAGGACGGTCACGCAGCCGAGCAGGAACTGGAGGCGTCCGGGGCCGTGGCCCGCATCGGGGCCGACGATCCCGGAGCCCGCGATCAGCAGCAGCGGCAGGGCGCCGAGGCCGAGGGCGACGGCGGTGGCGCGGTCGGCATAGACCCGGGCGCGCACTCCGGCGAAGGCGGTCAGCAGCACGCCGGCGGCGCCGGCGACGATGCCGGGAAGGCTGTGCATGTCGTGGCGGACCGGGTCGGCGAACCACAGCACGAAGCCCATCAGGACCAGGAGCAGCACCCCGCCGACGAGTCCGGCGCCGCGCAGCAGGTCGTCGCTCCACAGGTGCCGGTCGCGGGTGACGGCCGAGGCGACGGCGTCGGAGACGTCGTCGAAGACGGCGGGCGGCAGCGACTGGGCGAAGGGGCGCAGCGAGAGCACCTCGCCGTCGAGGATCTGCTGACCGGCAAGGGTGCGGGCGCCGTCGAGGACCGATCCGTCGCGGCGGACCAGGTGGTAGCCGGTGGGAGCGCCGGCGGCCTGGGTCTGGCCGGTGAGCCGCAGGATCTCCGGATAGACGTCGGCGACGGCGATGTCCTCGGGGAGTGCGACGTCGATGCGGCTGTCCGGCGCCACGACGGTGACGCGGCAGAAGCCGGTCGCTGCGGTCGTACTCACGTGTCTGGACCCCCTGATTCGCGGTTGCGCACAATGCGCGGGCCACCCTACCGGGGACGGGTGCGAGTGGCTGCACGTAGGATCGCCGTCCTGGGGGAGGCCGTCGCCGACGGGGGCGCCGGTGCGGAACTCCCGCACGAAGTCGGCCCGTAACGAGGGATTGATGCGCCGGTGAGCCAGATCGTCGTCAAACGCCCGCCGAGGTCCCTTCCTCCGGAAGTGCCCAGCGAGGAACTGGTCCTGGAGCCTCCGCCCGAGCTGCCGAGAGGTCAGCAGGAGGGCATGCTGATGCAGCTCCTGCCGATGCTCGGCATGGGGTCGTCGGTGGTGTTCTTCTTCATGCCGGGCGCCCATCCGTTCATGCGGATCATGGGCATCCTGATGCTGGTCTCGACGGTCGGCATGGTCATCGCCCAGCTGGTGCGATTCCGTCGGGGTACGCAGGGGCAAATTGCCGATGTCCGGCGCGACTACCTCAAATACCTCGCGCAGACGCGGCGTACGGTCCGGCGTGCGGCGCGCAAGCAGCGGGACGCGCAGCTGTATCTGCACCCCGCGCCCGAGCAGTTGTGGTCGGTGGTCGCCGAGGGCTCACGCGTGTGGGAACGCCGGGTCGGCGACACGGACTTCGGCCAGGTGCGGCTCGGTCTCGGCGCGCAGCAGCTGGCGACGCCGCTGGCCGCGCCCGACACGGCTCCGGTGGACGAGCTGGAGCCGCTGTGCGCGGGCGCGATGCAGCAGTTCCTGGCCGTGCACGGTTCGTTGGACGGGCTGCCGATGGCGGTCTCGATGCGCGCCTTCTACCACGTGACGGTCTCCGGTGAGCCGGAGGCGGCCCAGGCGGCGGCGCGCGCCCTGGTCTCCCAGCTGGTGACGCTGCACTCCCCCGACGACATCATGCTCGCGGTGGTGGCGGCGCGCGGTGCGCAGGAGCGCTGGGACTGGACGAAGTGGCTGCCGCACACGCAGGTGCCCGGGCAGGTCGACGGGGCGGGCAGCCGACGGCTGATCGGCGACGACCTCGGCGAGCTGGAGCAGTTGCTGCGGGCGCGGCTCGACGGGCGGCCGCGGTTCAGCCGGGACAGCCAGCCGGTGCTCGACCAGCCGCACGTGGTGGTCGTCCTGGACGGCGGGATGGTGCCGCCGGACTCGCTGTTCGCGGCGCCGGAGGGCGTGCAGGGCGTGACCATCGTCGAGGTGGTCTCCGGTGAGCTCGACGAGCCGCGCGGCGGCCTGTCCGTGGTGGTACGGCCGGGGCGGCTGCGCCTGGAGTCGGGCGGCGGTTTCGCCTACGAGGGCGTGCCGGACGGGATCTCGCTGCCGGCCGCCGAGGCGCTGGCGCGGCAGCTCGCGCCGCTGCGGATGGGCGGCGGGGACGACGACGAACCGCTGCTCGCCAACCTGGACTTCACGGATCTGCTGAACCTCGGCGACGCCGCGTCGGTGGACGTGGCGCGCACCTGGCGGCCCCGTTCGACGGCCGAGCGGCTGCGGGTGCCGATCGGTGTCGGCGAGGCCGGCGAGCCGGTCATGCTCGACCTCAAGGAGGCCGCGCAGGAGGGCATGGGCCCGCACGGGCTGTGCGTCGGCGCGACCGGCTCCGGCAAGTCGGAGCTGCTGCGGACGCTGGTCCTCGGTCTGGCGGTGACGCACTCCTCGGAGACGCTGAACTTCGTCCTCGCGGACTTCAAGGGCGGCGCGACCTTCGCCGGCATGTCGCAGATGCCGCACGTGGCGGCCGTCATCACCAACCTCGCCGACGACCTCACGCTGGTCGACCGCATGGGCGACGCGATCCGCGGTGAGCTGCAGCGCCGGCAGGAACTGCTGCGGTCGGCGGGCAACTACGCCAACATCCACGACTACGAGAAGGCCCGGGCGGCCGGCGCGCCGCTCGAACCGCTGGCCTCGCTGGTCCTGGTGATCGACGAGTTCTCCGAGCTGCTGACCGCGAAGCCGGACTTCATCGACATGTTCATCCAGATCGGCCGCATCGGCCGTTCGCTGGGTGTGCACCTGCTGCTCGCCTCGCAGCGCCTGGAGGAGGGCAAGCTCCGCGGCCTCGACACGTACCTCTCGTACCGCATCGGTCTGCGGACCTTCTCGGCGGCCGAGTCGCGTACGGCGATCGGTGTCCCGGACGCCTACCACCTGCCGTCGGTGCCGGGTTCGGGCTATCTGAAGTTCGGCACGGACGAGATGACCCGCTTCAAGGCGGCGTACGTCTCCGGCACGTACCGCACCGGCGGGCCCCGGCTCACGGCCGGTCAGATGCCGATCGAGCGGCGGCCGGCGCTCTTCACGGCGACGCCGGTGCCGGTGGTGTACGCGGCGCCCGACCCGGCGTATCTGACGGCGCGGCGCGAGGAGGAGGACGACGCGCTCGCGGACACCGTCCTCGACGTGATCGTGCGCCGGCTGGAGGGGCAGGGCGTGCCCGCCCACCAGGTGTGGCTGCCGCCGCTGGACCAGGCGCCGTCGCTCGACCAGTTGCTGCCGGGGCTGGCGCAGACCGCGGACCGGGGGCTGACGGCGACGGAGTACACGCGTCCGGGCGGTCTGACCGTGCCGCTGGGCCTGATCGACAAGCCCTTCGAGCAGCGGCGCGAGGTGCTGTACCGGGACTTCTCCGGCGCGGCCGGCCACATGATGGTCGTCGGCGGTCCGCAGTCCGGCAAGTCGACGCTGATGCGGACGCTGATCTCGTCGTTCGCGCTCACCCACACCCCGCGCGAAGTGCAGTTCTACGCCCTGGACTTCGGCGGCGGCGGCATGGTGTCGCTGGCCGACCTGCCGCACGTCGGCGGGGTGGCGTCCCGGCTGGACCCCGAGCGGGTGCGGCGGACGGTCGCGGAGGTGCTCGGCGTACTGAACCGGCGCGAGGAGTTCTTCCGCGCGAACTCCATCGACTCGATCGCCACCTACCGGCGCAAGCGGGCCGCGGGCGAGCTGCCCGGCGAGCCCTGGGGCGACGTCTTCCTGGTCATCGACGGTTGGGGCGGCTTCCGCAACGAGTACGACATGCTGGAGGGCGTCGTCTCCGACATCGCCGCGCGCGGTCTCGGCTACGGCATCCACGTCGTCATCACGGCCGCCCGGTACATGGAGGTCCGCGCCGCGATCAAGGACCAGATGCTGAGCCGTCTGGAGCTGCGCCTGGGCGACGTCATGGACTCGGAGTTCGACCGGAAGGTCGCGGCCAACGTGCCGACCGGGGTGCCCGGCCGCGGGCAGGTGCCGGAGAAGCTGCACTTCATGGGCGGCCTGCCGCGGATCGACGGGGCGGGATCCGCCGGGGACCTCTCGGAGGGCACGGCGGCCTTCGTGGAGGCCGTGCGCGGCGCCTGGAACGGTCCGGCCGCGCCCGCCGTCCGGCTGCTGCCGCACAAGGTGCCCGCGGACCAGCTGCCGAAGGGCTTCGAGTTCCCGCAGCACGGCATCGCGATCGGCATCGACGAGACGCGTCTTGAGCCGGTGTTCGTCAACTTCGAGACGGACCCGTTCTTCCTGATCTTCGGCGAGAGCGAGTCCGGCAAGACGAACCTGCTGCGCCTGATCGCGAAGCAGATCGCGGAACGGTACTCCCCCGACGAGGCGAAGTTCGTCGTGGGCGACTACCGCCGGGCGCTGCTCGGCGCGCTGCCGGAGGAGCACCTCCTGGAGTACGCGCCGATGGCCAGCTCGATGCAGATGCACATGGAGGCCCTGGCGGGTGTCTTCTCGCGCCGCCAGCCGCCGCAGGACGTGACCCCGCAGCAGCTGCGGGACCGCAGCTGGTGGTCGGGGCCGCAGGTCTTCATCATCGTGGACGACTACGACCTGGTGGCGACCAGCTCCGGCAATCCGCTGGCGGCACTGGCGGAGTACCTGCCGTTCGCCCGGGACACGGGCGTCCGCTTCATCATCGCGCGCAACTCGGCGGGCGCCTCCCGCTCGATGTACGAGGCTTTCATGCAGCGCATCAAGGAGCTGGGCGCCCAGGGCGTGGTCCTCTCCGGCGACCCGAACGAGGGCGACCTCCTCGGCAACGCGCGGCCGCGACCGCTGCCGGCCGGGCGCGGCTACTTCGTCTCCCGCCGGGGCGCGGCGTCGCTGGTGCAGACCGGGCGGCTGCCGGGGCTGTGAGGGCGCCGGGGCTCGTCGGCGGGGCTCTCGTAGACGGGCGCCGGTCTCGTAGACGGGCTTGGGTTTCGTGGCCGGCGCGGGGCTCGTGGGCCGGGCGCCCGGTCTCGTGGTCGGCGCCGGCCTCGTCGGCGGGCGCCGGTCTCGTGGCCCGCGCCGACGGAGACGTGGCTCTGCCGATGGACGTGAGCACTTCAAAACTGCAAACATCGCCGTAATCCAGCAAGGGGGAACGAATGTCCTTCAAGGACGAGTGGGCGCAGGACAAGAGCGCCGCGATGGAACGCCAGTCCTCGAGCATGCAGCTCAACCAGGTCCCCAGCGACCCCGGTGGCGGCGGTGGACCGGGCAATCCTGACCTGGCGACCACGCCCGCACGGAAGAAGAAGGCCGCGAACACCATCGAGACGCAGATCCAGCCGGACGTGAAGTCGGCCGCCGACTCGGCCGACGAAGGCACCAGCGGCGCCGTGACCGAGTTCAAGGGCTGGGACACGGCGGCGGGCCTGAAGAAGGCCCACGAGCACTGGGACAGCCAGGTGAAGCGGCTGATGGCGCGGCTGGACGGGGAGAAGGTCGCGCTGCGGAACACGTCCACGCTGTTCAGCAACAACGACATCGTCACGGGGTCGGGCTTCGCCCCGGCGCAGTCCAAGGTTTCGGGAATCTAGGGGGATACGCGGTGCCGACGTACCAGGAGATCATGCAGACCTCCTTGAGCAAGCTGAACACCGCCGCCGACGGCTGGAAGAGCATGGCGGAGAAGTTCAAGAAGGTCGAGGACCTGTACGAGAAGGAAGTCCAGAGCATCGCGACGGGCGGGCCGCTGTGGACGGGCCACAGCCAGGCCGTGGGCTTGAACAACTTCAACATGACCCGGAGCGAGCTGGACTCGGCGCAGAAGGAAGCGCTGGCGATGGAGTCGCTGCTCCGGGACGCCTTCTCCACGTTCACCGAGCTCAAGGGCCGGGTGACGACGGCGGTGAACGAGGCCGTCACCGCGGGCATGAAGGTCTCCGAGTCCGGCAGCGCGAGCTTCGACTTCAGCAAGGTCAGCGACAAGGAGGCCTACACGATCCGCCACGACCCGGGCCTGCGCGACGTCGAGATGTCGTACACGCAGAAGATCGGCGACGCGGTCAAGGCGGTCAACGAGTTCGACGCGGACGTGAAGGTCGCCCTGCTGAACGCCTCGGGCGCCGACGGCACGGCCCCGCTGGGCTTCAACTCCAAGCCGGTCAACGACGTGGAGGCCGTGGAGGCGCTGGCGCTGTCGGAGAAGGTCCGCGAGGGCAAGGCGTCGAGGCAGGAGCTGGAGCACTACCGCGACCTGCTGAAGGCGAACTCCGACGACAAGCACTTCAGCGAGGCGTACCTGAACGGCCTGGGGGCCGAGAACACCCTGAAGATCGCGGACGCGATGAACCTGGCGGCGAACGAGCGGGGTGTCTCGGAGGCCGACAAGAAGTTCTACAACTCGATCAACGCGGGCCTGGCGGACACGATCGCCTCCGGGACGAAGGACCCGAACAGCTACGCGTACAGGCCGTTCGTGGACGGGTTGAAGAGTCTGGGCGGCGAGGACGTCACCAGCGAGAAGCGCGTCCGCGGTGACAACGTCCCGACACACGGGTACCAAGTGCTCGTCACCCTCATGAATGAGGGGAACGCGGAAGGTTACGGCAAGGAGTTCCTCAACGAGCTCGGTCACCACATGATCGACATCGAGAAGAAGGACCCAGACCACTGGGCCCACTTCAGGGACGTCTTGCGTCCCAACGTCGCCGCCGACCCGCTGGACGGCCTGCTCAACATCATGAGCAAGGACCCCGGAGATGCGGAGTACTTCCTCGACCCCAAGGCGCCCGGGAACGAGAACGAGCACCTGAAGTTCCTCCTCACGGAGCGGGAGTGGCCGAAGGAGGGGTTGAACAATATCTACGGGACTCCCATGTTCATGGACGACCCGATGAAGGCCATGGGCCTCGGCAACGCCATCCAGGCGGCTGCGAC
The DNA here is from genome assembly GCF_042957155.1 of Streptomyces sp. NPDC008121. Classification (NCBI taxonomy): domain Bacteria; kingdom Bacillati; phylum Actinomycetota; class Actinomycetes; order Kitasatosporales; family Streptomycetaceae; genus Streptomyces; species Streptomyces sp. NPDC008121. The sequence goes on from NZ_JBIBHT010000003.1 coordinate 18,364, forward strand.
GGGTCACGAGCCGGGCGAAAAGCTCGGCCCTGTCGGTGCGCACAGCGAAGGGCAGGCCCGGGTCATGCACAACGCCATCCGATTCCTCGACGAGGACAGGGGCGGGGCCGAGTGGGCCAAGGAGGACCTCAAGAACTTGCAACAGCCCATGGCGCGAGCCCTCGCGGACTACGTGGGCGACACGCATATCATCCTCAATGGTCAGGAATCGAACTACGGCGGGGCGGCCGGCAAGGACGGCATTTTCGGCTCGGGCGACAACGCACACATCGCGGTGGGGCAGGAGAGCCTGGTGAGGGTCATGCGCGGAATCGCGGACGACGGCCCGTCGTACGCCCTGATGTACGAAGCCGAGCGCGCCTATTCCGCACACTTGCTGGGGGAGGCTCCGTCCTTCCAGTCCGACCCCGTCCACGGACAGAGCGCCGAGTGGGACCACCGGTCGAAGAACATCGGAATGGCGATGGGTGCCCTGAACGAGATCGGCGTCGATGTGTACACGGACAAGAAGGACGACCGTGTGGAGTGGGCGGAGGATACGGCGGAATACTCTGCCATCGGCGCCAATGCCCTGATCGGGGAAATTCCCATCGTGGGTACTGCGGGTGGCGCAATCATCGACTCCATCAAGTATGACTGGACCAAGGATGTGACGAAGCTGGCGGAGGAGCAATGGAAGAATCAGAGTAGCGAGAGCTACTCTGCCGGAACGGACGGCTTGAACCGAATTTACGACGAGTGGAGGAACCAGAAGAATCCGAGCGAAGGGCCGTTCAATTCGGCAAGGGATGCCGCCGGAAACGGTCACGACGCTGGTGTCAATGTGGCAAAGAAGTACCTGGGATGAGCATCCGAAAGTTTTGCGCCTGGCCTTCACTGACTCTGGCCTGCATTCTCGCGTTGACCTCCTGCAGCTCCGAGCCCCCCGCAGGACGCCCGGATGACTATCTGTGCAACCTCCCTGCGAATTCGACCGAGGAGAAACTGCTGCACGAGGTGATGCGGACGAAATCCTTCCGCACGGACGTGCACAATAGCGAGAGCCAATTCTCGCAGGAGATGAAGGAAATCCTTCAAAAATATCCGGACCAGGCGTCGATGCATGCCCTCATGGGATGCTCGTTCGTACCGAAGGGCCAACCGGATGCTGGTCAGGTGCGGATCACCTTCGAGTGGGCTGCACGCTCCGACAGAAGTAGTCCGCCCCCCGAGAACGCAGTCCGCCGCTACAACCTGAACGGCGCGACGGGTGAATCCACGGACACCTCTTCTCACCTCTACACGCAATGCGTCTTGCCGGGTGAGCTGAATGGGAAATCCAAGAAGATCCCCCTGCATGCGGAAGCGTCTTTCACGATGAATCTCGGCCCTGTACGTGATCACGGCACACAGGAGGAGCAGATCTCTTTCCTCTACCTCATCACGCGAAGGGCGACGGAGTCCCTCGGCTGCGAGAACAAGCCGCTGGAGCGGGCTCCCGTGGCGACTCCGCTCATCACCCGGACCGGAGAAGATCCGTCATAGACCACGTCATGACATCGCGAGCGATGGTGAGGAGGACGGACGCAGTGCCGCGGCGGCTCCCCTGGGAACCTGACCGAGTTCGGAAGCTGACGCGCTCCGCGGCCGCCGTGGCACTCGCGCTTCTCGCGGTCTCCTGCGGCTCCGGAGACTCCGCCTCGCAGGTCGAGGGGCTATGTGGCCCGTCGGCGGACTCCGCGGCCGGGAAGTCGCTGCGCGAGGTACTCGAGACGGACGACTTCGCGGCCCGCGCCATGATGTCGGACGCGTACTTCGCGGAGCAGTTCAAGACGGACCTGAAGGAATGGCGGGGTGGCCCGGCGTCGACCTCGCCTTCCTTCCTGTGCAAGTTCCTGCCTGAGGACAGTGACCATCACGTCGTTCTCAGCTTCGCGTGGTCTCCCGCAGAGGAGCCCGCGAAGCAGAGCACGGAGGGCGACAAGGTCTACGACGTGAGCGGTGCCACTGGGTCGCCGGGCCACCTGGGCGCGGAGCTCTACACGCCGTGCACGCTGGGCGGTGAGTTGCGTGCGGCGTCACGTAAAGCCGTTCTCCGCGCCGATGCCACGCTCACGGTCAACCGAGGCAAGAACGTAGACCAGCAGAGGGAGGCGACTGAGCTGTCTTTCCTCTACCTCATGACGCGCGAGGTCACCAAGGCCCTGGACTGTCAGAACCAGCCGCTGGTGAAAGAGCCCGTGGTGAAGCCGTACTCCGCCATACGTTGAGAGGGATCATGCACCATCACCTGAAGCGCTGTGCCGTCGCGGCGGTCGGCGCCGTCGTCCTGTCCGCCCTGGTCGGCTGCGGAGGGACCAACGCCGGGGGCGGGGACTCCCTGAGCGTGGACCGGCTGATCACGCTCGCGGAGGAGGACGGGAAGGGCGGGTCCGACAGGTGCCCTCTCCCGTACGACGCCGGCAAGGCCGCCGACGCGGCGAAGGTCGAAGAGGCCATCGAGCCGGGTGCGGCCGGGGCGGAGGCGGGCGAGCCCGTCGCCACGGCCGAGGGCGGGAAGACCACGGATCCGCAGTCGGCGTGGGCGGGCAAGGGCGGTGCGCTCGTCACCTGCTCGTACCACGTCGGCAAGGAGGACCTGAAGGTCCTCACCGTCGGTGCGGAGGCGGGGAACAGCGTCAACATCATGCTGCCCACCATCCAGATGGCGGGCGGCATGAGCATGGACGAGGTGAAGCGCTACGCCGAGGCGGCCACGCAGGCGGAGACTGGAGAGGCCGTGCCCAGCCAGGGCGGAAACGTGGTGCTGGTCCGGCTCGACTCAGGCGGCAAGGGCGACGTCGCCATGACGTTGACCACCGGCGAGTCCGGCAAGACCTCGCTGAAGCCCGAGCAGGTCCTGGAGCTGGCGCGGACCTTCGCCGCGCAGGCGAAGTGAATCTGTTCGTCCGTCTGACAGCGGCCCGCCCGGGCCACGATCATTGACCCGCAACGACGCTGACGAAGGAGTACGGCCTGATGGGCACTCAGAGGGAGAAGGACGAGCTGTACGCGCTCGACATCAGCGGTGTGGAGTGGCTGGGCGCCCCGGGCACCAGCCCCGACGAGGAGCGCGTCGAGATCGCCCACCTGCCGGGCGGGGCGGTGGCGATGCGCTCCTCCCTGGACCCCGACACGGTGCTGCGCTACACCGAGGCCGAATGGACGGCGTTCGTCCTGGGTGCCAGGGACGGCGAGTTCGACCTGAAGTAGGCGGCCGGCCGGTCGGTTCGGAGACATGCGGAAGGGGCCCGTTCCCGGAGGAACGGGCCCCTTCCGCTACGTCGGCGAGGCCGAGACCGGTGAGGTCAGTAGGACTCGGTGAACAGCCGCGACGCCTTGACGTCCGTGGCGCGGTAGCTGTCCTTGCCCTGCTCGATCTGCTTGGCGACGAGCTCGAGGCGGTCCTTCATGTCCTCGGCACGCTTCTTGTACTTGCCCTGGAGGATGACGTACTCGCGGTGCGCGTCACCGTCCCAGGTGTCGGTGACGACCCGGAGGGCGGAGTTCATCTCCTCGAGGTCCTTGATGATGTTCTTCGAGACGAGCCGGAGACGGTTCGCCATCTCCTGGACGCTCTCGTACTTGACCTTGGTGTTCTGATCGATGCCGGACATCGTGGTGTTCTCCTCGGACTCAGACGTTGTTCAGCGCGGAATTGTTGGCCTTGAGGGTCTGGAACACCTCGTGGTCATTGGCGTTGCTGAGGTTCTTCGTCTCGCCCACCGCGTTGAGCAGCACGTTGAGCAGCCGGCGGATGGTGTCGTGGTCCTCGTTCAGGGTCGACTGGGCCGTCTTGAAGCCCGCCGCACCGGCACCCGTCCAGCCCGCGCTGACGGTCTCGAGGATGTTGGCCATCTCGCGGGCCTGCTTGGAGACCTCTTCACCCGTCTGCATGATCTTGTTCTTGGCCTGGGTTACCGGATCGTCGGCAAGTCCGAACCCACCTGCGGGCGTGCTCATGTGCTGCTCCTCATTGTCGGATGAAGTTCTTCACGCGCGTTGCTCGTAGCTACGCTCTCCTGTTGCGTATACCTGCCGCCACGACGACGCCGATGACGGCGACGACCGCGACGGCACTCGCGACGATGCCCCAGAGCGGAAATCCGCTCTCGTCGGGCCGGGCTGCCGACTCGGGCTTGTTCGGAGCCTGAGCCTGCCCGTTGCCGCTTGCCCCCGTGCTGTCAGGAGAGGGGGAAGTCGAAGGGGTGGGTGACTGACGCTTCTGCGCGGCGAGCAGCGGGTTCACGTTCGGGTCACCGGGGTTGCCCTTGCCCTCCAGGAGGACCTGGGCGGGGCGGACGGAGCCGTAACCGATGTACTTGCTGGGCACGGCGCCGACGTGGCCGGCGGTCTCCATCATGACGCGGAGGACCTGGTTGGCGGTCCAGTCTGGGTGGGCGGACCAGATGAGGGCGGCGGTGCCGGAGGCGATGGCGGTGGCCTGGCTGGTGCCTTCGAAAGCGCAGTATTTCGTCTTGTCGTTGGTGCAGCGGCCGGGGATCTCGACGCCTGGAGCAGCAATGGCGAGGTGAGACCCGTAGTTCGAGAACTTGGCGACCTTGCCCTTGGTGTCGAGCGCGCCGACTGCGATGACTCCGGGGATGGCGGCCGGGTACAACGGGATTTCCTTCCCCTCATTCCCAGACGCTGCGAAGATCAACGCGCCCTTCTTCTGGGCGTAGTCGACAGCCTGCTGCCAGTCCCGGTCCTCGGCGTCGTCGGCTGGACCAGCCGAGGAGATGTTGATCACGCGAGCCCCGTTGTCCACGGCGTAGCGAATCCCCTTCAGCGTCATGCTGTTCCCGAAGACGACGTAGTCACCGGTCTTGACCGGAAGGATCTTCGCTCCGGGGGCAATACCCTTCACTCCACCGTTGGTACCGCTGCCCGCGATCGCGATGGCCATATTGGTGCCGTGGCGATCGTCGTCCCGCCCGTCGATGCGGCCCGGTCCTCCTCCCGCGTCGGAGAAGTTCCGGCCTGGCAGCACCTTGCCTCGAAGCTCCGACACCGTGGAGTCGACCCCGGTGTCGAGGACAGCGACTGTCACGCCCTTGCCCGCTGCCACCTTCCACAACTCGTCCGCCTTCATGGCGTCCAGATACCACTGGCGCGACCGCATGTCCTCCGCCATCGCGGCCGGCGCCGCGACGGTCCACGTCGCGACGACGGCTGTCATCGCGCCGAGCAGGCCGACCGCACGGCGGCGCATGAGACGGGCAAGCGGGGACATCGGCGAAAGACTCCTAGTCGATGACGGGCGGGACGATCTGGCGCTGGCCCGGGGCCCACGTCTCCTCGTCCTCGGTCAGATAGTCGGGGCGACGGCGCGACGACCGCCGCTCCTCCTGGCCGGGCTCGGTGGAGCCGGGCGGACGGACCAGCCCGGTACCGCCCGGGGTGAAGGCCGAGCGTCCACCAGCCACGGACGCCCCCGGCGCCCCGACGGTTCCACCGGGCTGCACCGCCAGGCGACGGCCGGCCGTGCTGCCCGTACCTCCGCCCGGCGCTCCCTGCATGCCGGCACCGGGGCCGTGCATGCCTCCCGCGCCGCGCGGGATCTGACTGCCGCGCTCCTCGCCCACGACGGGGCCCATGGGCAGCCTCGGGGTGGTCAGGCCAGGACGACCGGGCACCTGACGGCCGCCCGTGATGCCCTCCACCGCGCGGGGCGGAGTGCCGAAGGGGCCGGTCGGGCCGGTCAGACCGGGACGCAGGGGCCCTGTCGAACCCATCGGCCCGGGGGTGGCCGGGCGAAGGACCGGACCACCCGTCGTCTGAGGGCCGATCGGCGGCGCCATCGGCGGCAGGGCGACGGGAGGGGGACCACCCGTCGTCACCGGCGGCGTGTTCGGCGGCTGCACCGTCGGACGGGTCGGTGTCTCCGGTGTAATCGTCACGGAGTCGAGGTTCGTGTCGACCTGGGACTCCGGCGGCAGCGCCACGGGCGGCGTCGGCGGGAGGATTACCGGGTCGGGGAAGTCCTCGGTACGGGCCGGAGAGGGCTTGTCGGCGCTGCGGAGCGACGCGGAGTCGCCATGCGTCGTGCCCGTTCCGTCAGAGGAGGCATAGTTCCTCTCGCTCCCGCCCGTACCGTAGGCACGTTCACCCGCATCTCGCCGGAACTCGACGGGCTTGAAATCCGGCTCCCGCTCCGCCGCCATCCGATTCCGCGACGCTTCGTAGTACGACGACAGCCGCTCCAGCTGCTGGATCGCCTCCTGGAGCTTCGGGCCGGTCTCCGACTCGAGACGGGCCTTCTCCTTCTCCGGGTCGGCGAAGCACATGCCCGCCGGCTTCGGCACCGCCGACTTCGCCTCGGACAGCGCCTGGCCCGCGCGCTGCATCTCGCTGGACACGACGCTGGTGTAGTCGCCGAGCACCAGTGTCTCGGAGACCATCCCCGCGCCCCAGGTGCGGAAAGCGGTGGCTCCTTCGCCCTCCCACTGGACACGGCTGATGTACGACCGCAGGTCGGCGGCGATGTCGAGAATCTTCGGCACCGCTGCCGACAGAGCCTGGGCGGTGGAGGTGATCTCCTCCGGCTTGGCCGACGCGATCATCGCGTACAGGGCGTCCAGGGACTTCCCCTCGAACTCTCCTGCCATGTTGCTGCAACTCCCCCGTTAGCTGAATCCGCCGGAATCCCCGGTGCCGCCCGCGTCCTTGGCAGGCTGCTGCGGCTTGTCGTCGCCCTGGCCGCCGGCCTGGCCGTCGGTGCCGTTCCGCTTCTCGTACTCGTCCTGATGGCGCTTCTGGATCGCGGCGTAGCGCTCGCGCTCCTCTTCGTCCACCCCGGTGTAGCCCTTGTCGGCGATGTTGGCCGCGATGCCCATCGCCTCCAGCGTCTCGCCGAAAGTCCTCGTCAGCTCTTCCAGCCTCGTCCGGACCTTCTCGTACGACGTGTGCAGTTCCGTCGCCGCGGCGAAGCCCGTGCCGTACGACGCCGCCGTGACCTTCTGCTCGCCGATCTTCTTGTGCTCGGCGGGCGAGCCCTTCAGTTCCTCGACGAGCTTCTGCATGCGGGTGTAGAAGCTCTGGAGAGTGACCTCTCCGACCTCAAGACCCTGCTTGCCGCCCCCGATCGGCGCTTCCACCTCAGTGCCCCCTCGTCACGTGAACTCTTGAACCACTCTAGCCATTTGGTACGACAGTTCCAACTGCAAAGCGCTGTTCGTCGGGACCCGGCTCACCGTGCCGGGCCGTGGCGGCGTCGGCTGTCGCGGATCACCGTCGCGGTCCCGGCGACCACCGCCACCAGTACTCCACCGATGCCCAGGGCGTAGGTGGCCAGCCGTTCCGTCCGTTCCTGCGGCGTCTCCGTCAGGGCCAGGTGGGCCGGTTCGGGGGCCGGGGGCTTCGGAGGGCCGGGGTCCGCTTTCGGGGCCGACTGGCGGACGGCGCCGTCGGCGAGGGCGCGGACCGGGTCGACGACTCCCCAACCCACGTGGTTGTCACGGCCGTTGATGGACCGTACCGCCGTCTGCTCGATACGGGCGACGATCTCGGCCGCGGTCCAGTCCGTGTGCTTGGCGCGCAGCAGGGCCGCGACGCCGGCGACGTACGGGGCGGAGAAGCTGGTGCCGTTGTCGACGCACTGGCCGCCGCCGGGGACGGTGGAGACCATGTCGACGCCGGGGGCGGCGACGCCCACGAAGGCGCCCGACTGGGAGAACGCGGCCCGTTCGTTGTTGCGGTCGGAGGAGGCGACGGCGAGCACCCCGGGGAAGGCCGCGGGGTAGGTGTTCTTCTGTTTGCCGTCCATACCGTCGTTGCCCGCGGAGGCGACGACGACGATGTCCTTCGCGAGCGCGCGGGCGACGGCCTTGGCCATCGTCGACTCGAGGCTCAGCGGCTGGGTCGTGTCCTGCGAGATGTTGATCACGTGGGCGCCCTTGGCGACGGCGTGGTCGATCGCCTGCGCCATCGTGTCGGACTTGCCGCTGTTCTTCTCGTCGTTCTGGCGGATCGGGATGATCGTGGCCTCGGGCGCGAGCCCGACGAAGCCGGTCCCGGCGCGGGGGCGGGCGGCGATGATGCCGGCGACCTTGGTGCCGTGGCCGACCTCGTCGACCGTGCCGTCGGTCTTGCCGCGCTTGTCGTCGCCGGGGCTCGGATTGTCCTTGTCGGGCTTCAGATAGTCCTTGCCCGCCTTGGCGTCCACCGCCGGCTTCAGCTGGGGGTTGACGTCGTCGACTCCGGTGTCGATGACCGCGACCCGGATGCCCTTGCCCTTGGTGTCCTGCCACAGCTCGTCCAGGAGCACCCGCTGGAGCGACCAGGGGATGCCCTCGATCTGCTTCTTCATGGGGAAGGTGCACTCGCCGCTGCCGTCGAGGCGAAGCCCGTCCACGGCCGGGCGGGGAGAACCGTCCCCGGCCGCGCGGGCAGGGCCGGCGTCCGCGGCGTGGGCCGTCGCGGGAGGCAGGGCCAGCAGGCCCGTCAGGGCGGTGGCGGTGAGGAGGGCCGCCTTCCGGTACCGGTACGTCACCACTGCCACTCCCCTACGAACCCTGCGGCTGACGGGCGCTGTTGGTGTCGAGTCGCGGTCCCTTGGACAGGAACTCGGACCACGCGATCGGGACGAGGACCGGTGTGACCTTCTCGTAGCCCAGACGCGTCTGCGCCTCGCTCGGTTCCGGGCGGCCGTCGGTCTGCTTCTGCTGGTCGCCGGTGCCGATGTCGGAGCGGGCGGCGTCGCTGTCGCCGTTGGCCTGGACCGCGTAGCGCAGTCCGGTGTCGGTGACGAGGAAGAGGGAACCGTCGGGCCGGGTCTGGTTGCCCTGGACCTGGGTGTAGAGGAGGCCGCTGCCGGGCGTCACGTACGTGCTGGTGCCGCCGGCGGTGATCTCGGCCGGGTACTTCGTGCCCGCCCAGGTGGTGAGGGTGGTGGCGCCCTTGTCGTCCACGCTGTTGAGGACGCTGCACACGGTGTCGCGGGCGCCCGCGCCGCTGACGGCGTTGACCTGGGTGGACTTGCGGGACGGCCAGCGGTACTGGGCGCCGAAGGTGGTGGCGTCCGGGGTGAGGGAGGCGGCGTCGACCGCGGTGGCCTTGCCGTCCATGTCGAGGGTGTCGGTCTGCGGGGAGTTGATCAGCAGCCAGGCGGCGAACTCGGAGACCGGCTGCGCCTTGCCCGGCATGACGACGTAGTGCTGCGGCCCCGAGCCGGTCTGCGCCAGCAGGACCATGCCGACCCGGTCCTCGGTCCTGCTCAGCCCGCCGCCGAGGCCTGCCGGGTCGCCGACCTTGCCGGCGATCCGCGGGAACTCCAGGGGGCTGCCGGTGTGCAGGGTGGCGAGCCAGTCGTCGGTGACGGACTGGGGTTCCTTGTGGAGGCCGACGAGTGCGGTGGTGAGGCCGGCCGACTCATCGGGCGTCCCCGGCACCAGGTACTTCGTACCGGTGTGGTCGATGAGGTAACGCGCGCTGTCCTTCTGCCCCTTGACGTACATGACCTGGCCGTCGGCGAGCTTCTGGCCCGCGCCCTCGGTGCGGGCGAAGTCGCGCTGGGAGAAGACGAAGGTGGCCTTCTGGACGCTGGAGCCCGCGCCGCCGCCGGGCTGTTCGCAGACGGCCCAGCGCTTGGGGGTCCCGGCCTCGCCCGCGGCGGGCAGCCGGTCGGGGGCGTAGGGGATGCCGAGGATGGGTCCGCGCGGCGGGTTGCCCTTGTCGAGCGTCGCGTCGTCGACCTGGATGACGGAGAACTTCTGCGGGGTGAGGAGCAGCCGGGCCGAGGCGAGGTTGAGGACGGGGTGCAGCAGCGTCTTCCTGTTCTTGCCCTTGCCGGTGGAGAGCACGACATAGCGGGTGGTCGACTGCTTGCCGACGATCACCTTGGTGCCGGGCTCGTCCCAGCCCTTGGGCGCCTTGGGGCTGAACATGCCCCAGGCGCCGAACCCCGCCAGCACCAGCGCGCCGATGACGAGGCCGGGGACGACCGCGCGCAGCGGCTTCGGCGCTCCCTCCTCCGTCCCCGAGGGAGAAGGTTGGAGGAATGCGGCCACCGTGCGCTTCTTCGCAAAGGTGTACGCGTTGAGCTCATCCCGCCGTGATGCCATGAGTCCCCATTTATTCGTCAGACGCAGTCTTCACACGAGAGCCCGGGGAGCATGGCACCCGGGCTCCGGCTGTCGGACCGGCCCCCTACTATGCCTGCTGTCCGGTGGCGCTTGTGGGGCGGGTAGGGTGATCCAGCCGCCAAAGCCCTGGCGGGCCAGGGTGATCGGGACGAATTGGGGGGATTCTCCATGATGGCATCCGCGACGCGGACGCGGCACGCGGCGGCCGCGGCCCCCGCCCCCGTCCCGGGGCACGCGGCGAGCGGAACGCCCGCCGCCGCCTCGGTCTCGCCACGGCTCCAGGCGCGGCCCGGACACTTCGGATCGTTCCGATTGCAACAGCTCGTCCTGATCGAGGTCGCGGCGGCGCTGCTGCTCGTGGCCTGGGTCGTCGAGCCGTTGCTCCTGGTCCCCGCCGGTGTGGTCGCCGCGCTGCTCGTGCTGCTGGCGGTGGTGCGCAGGCACCGCCGTTCGATGCCGGAGTGGCTGGGCACCTTCCTCGCCCTGCGCGCGCGGGCCCGGCGGGCCGCCTCGTTCGTCGTGCCGGAGGGCACCGAGCCGGGTCTCGCGCCGCTCGTGGAGTGCGATCCGGCGCTGCGGACGTACGCGTACAGCGACCGGGACCGGCGTCCGGTGGGCCTGATCGGGGACGGCACCTTCCTCACGGTGCTGGTGCGGGTCGAGTCGGAGGCGACGGCGCTGCGTCCGGACCGCTCGGCGCGGCCGCTGCCGGTGGCGCTGATACGGGACGTGCTGGAGGTGGACGGCATCCGGCTGGAGTCGGCGCAGATCGTCCAGCACACCCAGCCGGCGCCCGCCCCTCACCTGCCCGCCCAGTCGATGGCGGCCCGCAACTACGGTCCCCTGCAGGCGCAGACCGGCTCCCCGGCGCTCCGCATCACCTGGATCGCGCTGAAGCTGGACCCCGAGCTGTGCCCGGAGGCGGTCGCCGCGCGCGGTGGCGGCATGGAGGGCGCGCAGAAGTGCGTGGTGCGGGCGGCGGACCAGCTGGCGAGCCGGCTGGCGGGCGCCGGGTTCAAGGCGACGGTCCTCACCGAGCAGGAGCTGACGGCGGCGATCGCCACGTCGTCGTGCGCGAGCCCGATGGCCATCGCGCAGGCCGGCCGGGGGCAGGCGCAGGCGCGCCGCACCCAGGAGACGGCCCGGACGTGGCGGGTGGACGACCGGCGGCACACGACCTACTGGGTGGGGCGCTGGCCCCAGCTGGGCGGCGGGGGCGCGGGCGCGTCGATGCCGCAGCTGGTCGCCCTGCTGACCTCGCTGCCCGCCCTGGCGACGACGTTCAGTCTCACGCTGAGCGGTGGTGACCGGCAGGAGGTGACGGTGGCCGGGCACGTACGCATCACCGGGCGCAGCGACGAGGAGCTGGTGGCCGCCCGGCACGAACTGGAGCGCGCGGCGCGCGGGGTACGGACCGGGCTCGTGCGGCTGGACCGCGAACAGGTGCCGGGGATGCTGGCCTCGCTGCCGCTGGGAGGTGCGCGCTGATGTCCCTGACGAAGCCTCGGTTCGGGTTCGGTCTTATCGGGCCGCGCCGCGACCGTCACGCGGTGCCGCTGGAACAGCTGGGCGCCCTGGGTCTGCCGGTCGGTGACGACGGCATGGTCATCGGCGTGGACGCCGAGGGCCGCCCCGCGGTGCTGGGCATCAACCGCCCCACTCCGTACGACGTGACGCTCATCGGCGGCCTGTGGACGGCGCAGGTGATGGCGCTGCGCGCCGCGGCGACGGGGGCGCGGGTCGCCGTGGAGACGGGCCGGGCGCCCGCGTGGACGACGCTGGCGCAGGCCGCGGGCGGCGGTCAGCCGTGCATCACGCTGCATGACGTCGGGCGGGTCCCGCCGCAGGGCGCCTCGGCCGGCAGCCCGGTGGTCGTGGTGCGGGACTGCGGGATGCGGCCGCCGCGCGGCCGGGTGGTGTCGGGGCCGTGGCAGTCGGTGGTGACGCTGCTGCCGTACCTGAGCCCGGTGGCGCCGCGTCTGCTGGAGAAGTCCTCGCTGGTCGGTGTGCAGCGGGTGTCCCCGGACGAGGCCGTGCAGATCGGCCGCATCATGGGGCTGCCGCGCGGGGAGTCGGAGGCGCTGTCGACGCTCGCCGACGGTGTGACGCTCTGGTGCACGGCGGGCGACCGGCAGTTCGTCATGACGCAGGCGACGGACGCCGAGACCGGATTGTTGGGCAGCGCCCGACGCATGGACTGACCCCGGCCGGATCCGCACGACTTCTTCACGTACGTCCGTCTTCTTGCCCATGTTCCTCACCGTTCGGCCATCCCGAGGCTCACTCCGCGATGTGGGGAGGTCACATGGGGGCGGGACGTGACCTGCGGGTGGGCGGGGGCGGGACTCCGCCCTGCCCCATCGACTCTGTTGGCGATTAGGGTGGGAAGGCCCGCCCACGACGGCACACGGGTGCGCGACCACACCAGGAGGCAAAGTGAACGGCGATCGGGACGAGATCCGCGGGGGCTGGAATCCGCCCGTCGACGATCAGTCCGACGCGGATCCCGCCGAGATGACGGGTGAGTTCACCATCGACTACACCCCTCCGGCGTGGTACACGCAGAACGCGTCGGGCAGCGGAGGTGCGGCGGGCGCGGCCCCGCCGCCGCCTACCGGGGCGCCGGTCGCGGTGCCGCGGATCCCTTCCGGCAGCGGTTACGAGCCGCAGTGGGCGCCGGCGCCGGCTCCGTCCACGCCTCCGGTGGCTCCGCACGCTGCCGTTCCGGCCCAGGGTGAGGACCGGGACCGGGATCAGGACCAGGCGTCGACTCCGCCCCCGGCTCAGGCCCCTGCCCCTGCCCCTGCCCAGGTTCAGCCCCCGGCTCAGGTTCAGCCCCCGGCTCAGGCTCCGGCGGACGGCGGCTCGTTCGGGAACGGGGATCTGGAGAGCGGCGCGACGATGCGCTTCTCCCCCGCCTCGCTGAAGCGTGAGATGGCGGAGATCGCCGAACGCGCGGAGAACGCCCGCGCCGAGGAGAACACCTCCCCGGGCCCGTCGGCGGAGGGCGGGGCGCCCGTCCCGCCGCCCGGGGCCGAGGCCTCCACCGCTTCCGACGCCGCCTCGGCGCGGCCCACGGAGGAGAGCCCCGCCCCGACGGGCTCCCCGGCGGAGTCCCCGGTGGTGGCCGCCACCCCTGGCGCCGCCTCCGAGAGCGGCGCCGACGCCGTCGAGGGGGGCCTCGACACGACGGCCCCCGCCGAGGCGTCCGGCGTGCCGGAGCAGCCCACCGAGGGTGACGGCCCCGAGGCCGCCGCCGAGGACGAGCGGACCGCCGCGTCCGCCGACGACGAGGCCGCCCCGGCCGCCGTCGGGCCCGCGCCCGAAGAGCCGGGCAGCTCCGACCACTCCGCCCCGGCCGAGGCGCCTACCGCCGCACCGCAGGACGCCGTCCCCACCACCGCCGACGCCGCCCCTTCGGCCGAGCCCGCGGCCCCGCAGGACGGTGCTCCCGCCGCGCCTGCCGCCGCGCCCGAGCAGTGGAGCCCCGGTGCCGCCCCGCAGGGCGCGGGCGCCGGACTGCCGCCGCTGCCGCCGTCGTTCCAGCCCGCGGCGCCCACGGCCGCACCGCAGTGGCCCGCACCGCCGGAGGGCGGTGCCGTGCCGCCCGCCGCGCCCCTGCCGGCCGCCGCGTCCTGGCCCCCTCCGACGACGCCGGGTGCCCCGGCGCCCGTACCGCCGCAGGCCGCGCCCGGCGGGTACGGCTTCCCCCACCCCGGCGCCCAGCCCCTGCCCGCGCCTGCTCCCGCGCCCGTGCCCCAGCAGGCCTCGGCGCCGGACCCCAACGCGTCGGTGCCTCCGGGCGGTTACGGCTTCCCGCCGCCCGGCCCGGGACAGCAGCCCGGCGCCCCCGCGGCCCCCGCTCCGGCCCCGGCCGGCTACGGCTTCCCGCACCCCGGGACCGCCCCGCAGGCCGGCACCGCCCCGGCGCCCCAGGGCGGCTACGGCTTCCCGCCGCCCGGCCCGGGACAGCAGCCCGGCACGCCTGCGGCCCCCGCTCCGGCCCCGGCCGGCTACGGCTTCCCGCACCCCGCCGCGGCCCAGCAGCAGCCCGGCGCCCCCACGGCCCCCGCTCCGGCTCCCGCCGGCTACGGCTTCCCGCATCCGGGGGCCCAGGCCGGTCCCGGGCAGATGCCGCCGGCCGCGCAGCAACCGGCCGCGTATCAGGCGCCCCCGCAGCAGGCGACGCAGCAGCCGTCCGTACCCCACCAGTCGGGTCAGCCGCAGCCGGATCAGCAGGGCCACGGCCACCAGCCGCCGGTGGACCCGCGGACCGGGGCGGCCTGGCCCACGGCGGTCACGCACGACCAGCGCGAGCGTTCCGTGCCGGGCGCCCCGCTCGGGTACAACGCCGCCGTGGAGCTCTCCTCCGACCGGCTGCTGCGCAACAACAAGCAGAAGGCCAAGTCGAGCCGGACGCCCGGTGCCGCCTCCCGCTTCAAGCTCGGCGGCAAGAAGGAGGAGGCCGAGCGGCAGCGCAAGCTCGACCTGATCCGCACGCCGGTCCTGTCCTGCTACCGCATCGCGGTCATCTCCCTCAAGGGCGGTGTCGGCAAGACCACGACGACCACCGCGCTGGGCGCGACGCTCGCCACCGAGCGGCAGGACAAGATCCTGGCCATCGACGCCAACCCGGACGCCGGCACGCTCGGCCGCCGGGTGCGGCGCGAGACCGGGGCCACCATCCGTGACCTCGTGCAGGCGATCCCGTACCTGCACTCGTACATGGACATCCGCCGCTTCACCTCGCAGGCGCCCTCCGGCCTCGAGATCATCGCCAACGACGTGGACCCGGCCGTCTCCACGACGTTCAACGACGAGGACTACCGCCGGGCGATCGACGTCCTGGGCAAGCAGTACCCGATCATCCTCACCGACTCGGGCACCGGCCTCCTCTACAGCGCGATGCGCGGTGTGCTCGACCTCGCCGACCAGCTGATCATCATCTCGACGCCCTCCGTCGACGGCGCCTCCAGCGCCTCGACCACGCTCGACTGGCTCTCCGCCCACGGGTACGCGGAGCTGGTGCAGCGCTCGATCACGGTGATCTCGGGGGTCCGCGAGACCGGCAAGATGATCAAGGTCGACGACATCGTGCAGCACTTCCAGACCCGCTGCCGCGGTGTCGTCGTGGTGCCGTTCGACGAGCACCTGGCGGCGGGCGCCGAGGTCGACCTCGACATGATGCGGCCGAAGACCCGCGAGGCGTACTTCCACCTGTCCGCGATGGTCGCCGAGGACTTCGTCCGGGCGCAGCAGGCGCAGGGGCTGTGGACCGGTGACCCCCAGGGCGGCATGCCGCCGCACATGGCCCCGCCGATGCCGGGTCAGCCGCAGCCGTATGCGCAGCAGGTGCCGCAGCCGGGGGCGCCCGTCCCGGGGCAGCCGTACGCGCCCCAGGCTCCGCAGCCGGGACAGCCGTACGGCGCGCAGCCGGGCCACCCCGGACAGCCGTACGGCGCCCAGCCGGACGGGCACGGACAACCGGGGGCACACGGGCAGCCGGGACTGCCGTACGCCCAGCAGGGGCCGGCGCAGCCGTACGCCCCGCAGCCGCCCTACCCGCAGCAGCCGGGCGGGCAGGCTCCGCACCCCGCGCAGCAGCCCGGCGTGCCCCAGGGCTGGCAGCAGCAGCCTCCGGCGGCGGCGCAGCCGGGGGCCGAGGTGCCGGACGGTCAGGTCCCGCCGGCCGGGTGGCAGCAGCAGCCCCCGCAGGCGCCGCCAGCCCCTCAGCAGTAAGGCGTCAGAGGTTTGGACCAATGAGGCTCCGCATCGGCTCTCCGGTGCGGAGCCTCTTCGCATTCCCGCAGTACACAAGGGGTTTGAGTCATCGTTGACGCCGCTCGGCCACGCTGATAGACCTTCGCTTCACCAGTTGGCGCCCAAAGATCCACGACGCGAGGTCACGTCCATGGTCATGGTCACGAAGGTTCCGCCCCGCCCGGTCGCCCCCCGCCGACGCCCCAGACCTCCCCGGCTCCGCCGGCTCCTCCTCGCCGCCGGTGTCGCCGCCACCGCGCTTGCCGTGCCGCCGGCAGCCGCCCAGGCCGCCCCGCCCGCCGCGGACGATCCGAAGGCCGGCGGCACCACGCTCACCCTGGCGGTCTCGCAGAGCGTCGACTCCCTGAGCCCGTTCCTCGCCCAGAAGCTCGTCTCGACCACCGTCCACCGGCTGGCCTACGAGTACCTCGTCAACTACGACGCGAAGGACGCCACGCCCATCCCGGGCTTCGCGACCGCGTGGAAGTCCTCGCCCGACAAGCTGACCTGGACGTACTCCATCCGTACGGACTCGAAGTGGTCCGACGGGAAGCCGGCGACGGCGGAGGACGCCGCCTGGACCTTCACCACGATGATGACCGACGAGAACGCCGCCACCGCGAACGGCAGCTTCACGTCCAACTTCAAGAAGGTCACGGCCCCCGACCCGCGGACGCTCGTCATCGAGCTGAAGAAGCCGCAGGCGACGATGACGGCGCTCGACGTGCCGATCGTGCCCAAGCACGTCTGGGAGAAGGTCGGGGACTTCTCGACGTTCAACAACGACAAGCAGTTCCCGATCGTCGGCAACGGCCCCTTCGTCATCACCGACTACAAGGTCGACCAGTACATCAAGCTGAAGCCGAACAAGGGCTTCTGGCGGGGTGCGCCGAAGTTCGACGAGCTGGTCCTGAAGTACTACAAGGACGGTGACGCGGCCGTCGCCGCGCTGCAGAAGGGCGAGGTGTCCTTCGTACCGAACCTGACGCCCGCTCAGGCCGCGGCGCTGAAGTCGGCGAAGAACATCAAGGTGAACGACGCGCCCGGTCGCCGCTTCTTCGCGCTGGCCACCAACCCCGGGGCGCGGGCGAAGGACGGGAAGACCTTCGGCAACGGCCACAAGGCGCTCCTCGACCCGGCCGTCCGCAAGGCGCTGTTCCTGGCCGTGGACCGCACGACGATCGTCGACAAGGTCTTCCAGGGACACGCCGTCGAGGGCGAGGGGTACATCCCGCCGCGCTTCGGGCAGTACTTCTGGAAGCCCGCGGCCGGGCAGCGGCTCGGCTACGACCCTGCGAAGGCGGCGCTCCTCCTCGACCGGGCCGGGTACCGGAA
Organism: Streptomyces sp. NPDC008121; assembly: GCF_042957155.1. Classification (NCBI taxonomy): domain Bacteria; kingdom Bacillati; phylum Actinomycetota; class Actinomycetes; order Kitasatosporales; family Streptomycetaceae; genus Streptomyces; species Streptomyces sp. NPDC008121. The sequence continues at coordinate 35,562 of NZ_JBIBHT010000003.1, forward strand.
GAACGCCGACGGCAAGCGGGTCGGCAAGGACGGCAGGCCGCTGGACTTCCGCATCCTGTGCCACGCCACCGACCCCAACGACAAGGCGGTCGGGAAGTACCTCCAGGAGTGGTGGGGCGCGCTCGGCATCGGGCTGAAGGTGGAGTGCCTCGACAACGTCGGCGACCCGTGGACGAAGGGAGACTACGACCTCGCCTTCGACGGCTGGTCGGTCAACCCGGACCCGGACTACGTCCTGTCGATCCACACCTGCGGCACGCTGCCCGCCACGCCGAAGGACACCGGGGCCACCGACAACTTCATCTGCGACCCGCGGTTCGACGCGCTCTACGCGCGGCAGTCGGCGGAGTACGACGCCGCCAAGCGGGCGGATCTGGTCAAGGAGATGCAGTCACGGCTGTACGACACCGGGTACATGAACGTCATGGCGTATCCGAACGCCCTCGAGGCGTACCGCACCGACCAGATCGCGTCCCTCACGACCATGCCGGAGGCCGCCGGCAATCTCTGGGGGCAGGACGGCTACTGGAGCTGGTGGTCGGCCGTGCCGGCCTCCACAACGGCCGGTGCCGAGGGCTCGGAGGCGGGCTCCTCGACCACGCTCTGGCTGGTCCTCGGCCCGGCGGCGCTCGTCCTGGTCGCCGTCGGCGTCTGGGCCGGCGTCCGGCGCCGTGCCACCGCCGACGACCGCGAGTAGCGGCGTGACGACGGCAGGCGCCCCCGCCGACGTGGCGCGGACCGTACCGGTCCGCGCCACGGACGGCGGTTCCCGCACCGGTTCCGCCCTCGGCTATCTCCGTCACGCGGCGGGCAAGCTGGGCGGCGCGCTCGTCTCGCTGCTCGCCGTGCTCGTCACCAGCTTCTTCCTCTTCCGGATCATCCCCGGTGACCCGGTCAAGGCGATGACGCACGGCGTACCGACGTCGGCCGAGCAACTGGCGACCCTGCGCCGGCAGTTCGGGCTCGATCTGCCGCTGTGGCAGCAGTTCACGGAGTACTGCGCCAAGGCGCTGAGCGGCGACCTGGGGACCTCGTACCAGTTCCACGCCCCGGTCGGCGAGCTGATCGTCCAGAAGCTGCCCGCGACGCTGCTGCTGACGGGCGTGGCGGTCACGCTCTACTCGGCGCTCGGGCTCTGGCTCGGCACCCGCTCCGCGTGGAACCACGGCCGGCTCGGCGACAAGCTGAACACCGGCCTGGCGCTGACCCTCTGGTCGGTGCCGTCCTTCTGGCTCGGCCTGCTGCTGATCATCGTGTTCTCGGTCGGCGTCGGCCCGCTCCCGGGGCTCTTCCCGACCGGCGGCATGGAATCCGGCACGGGCGAAACCGGCTTCGCCTATGTCCTCGACGTCGCCCACCACATGGTGCTGCCGGTCCTCACCCTGGTCGCGGTCGGCTACGCCCAGACGCTGCTGGTGATGCGCTCCTCGCTCCTCGACGAGATGGGCGGGGACTATCTGACGACGGCCCGGGCGAAGGGGCTGCGCGACGACGCCGTGCGCCGTCGGCACGCCGTGCCGAACGCCCTGCTGCCGACCGTCACCATGGTCTTCATCAACCTCGGCCATGTGGTGGCCGGCTCGATCCTGGTCGAGACGGTGTTCTCCTGGCCGGGTCTGGGAGGGCTGTTCTACCAGGCGCTCAGCGTGCCCGACCTGCCGCTGGTGCAGGGCCTGTTCGTGGTGTTCGCGGGGGCGATGATCGTGGCGAACCTCGTCGCCGACCTGCTCTATCCGCTGCTCGACCCCCGGGTGGGCCGATGACGACCTCCGTCCCTTCTCTGACCTGGGCGCGGCGGCGGAACGCCGTGTCCCGCTTCTGGCGGCAGTACCGCGGCCACCGCGCCGGGCTCTACGGCCTGGCGGGGCTCGCCCTGATCGCGGCCCTGGCCCTCCTCGCGCCGCTGACGGTCGGCGCCGACGTGCAGTCGGTGACGAACGCGCCGGGCACGGCCATGGAATCGCCGAGCGCCGCGTTCCCGCTCGGGACGGACCAGTTCGGGCGCTCGCTGCTCGGGCTGCTGGTCTGGGGGGCGAGGATCTCGCTCCTCGTCGGGCTGCTGGCGGCGGCGCTCTCGGTCGCCATCGGCACGGTGGTCGGCATCGTCGCGGGCCACTACGGCGGCTGGTTCTCGACGGTGGTCATGCGGATCACCGACTGGTTCCTGGTGATGCCGACGCTCGTCCTGGCGATCGTGCTGGCGACGGTGATGTCCCGGTCGATGTGGACGGTGGTCCTGGCGATCGGGGTGACGAGCTGGCCGACGACCGCCCGGCTGGTGCGCGCGCAGACCATCGCGGTGGAGTCCCGCCCGTACATCGAGCGGGCCCGGGCGCTGGGCGGCGGGCACGGGCACGTCATGAGCCGGCACGTGCTGCCCAACGTGATGCCGCTGGTGCTGGCGCAGACCACGCTCGGGATCTCGACGGCGATCCTGACGGAGGCGACGCTGGCGTTCCTGGGGCTGGGCGATCCGACCGTGGTGTCGTGGGGCGGCATGCTGCAGGACGCGCGGGAGGCGGGCGCGGTCTCGTCCGGCCACTGGTGGTACCTGGCCCCGCCGGGTGTCGCGATCGCGCTGGTCGCGCTGGCCTTCACGCTGTGCGGCCGGGCGATCGAGTCCGTACTCAACCCGAAGCTGGGGGTGGGGCGTTGAGCCTCCTGGAGATCCGCGATCTGAGGGTGACGTACGGGTCGGGGGCGTCCGCGGTCCCCGCCGTCCGGGGGGTCGACCTGTCGCTGGCCGCCGGGCGGAAGCTGGGGGTGGCGGGCGAGTCGGGGTGCGGGAAGTCGACGATGGCGCTCGCGCTGCTGCGTCTGCTGCCGCCGTCGGCGCGGCTGACGGGCGAGGTCCTGCTCGACGGCGAGGACGTCCTGACCATGCGGTGGGGCCGGCTGCGGGCGGTGCGGTGGGCGGGGGCGTCGATCGTCTTCCAGGGCGCGATGCACTCGTTGAACGCGGTGCGGCGGATCGGCGAGCAGATCGCCGAGCCGATGCTGGTGCACGGGCGCGCGACGCCGGCGGCGGCGCGGACGCGGGCCGGTGGGCTGCTGGAGCAGGTGGGACTGCCGGCGGCGCGGGCGGCCGCGTACCCGCACGAGCTGTCCGGCGGGCAGCGCCAGCGGGTGATGATCGCGATGGCGTTGGCCTGCGATCCCCGGCTGATCGTGGCGGACGAGCCGACGACCGCGCTGGACGTGATGATCCAGGCGCAGATCCTGCGGCTGATCGGGCGGCTCGTCGACGACGAGGACATCGGCCTGCTGATGATCAGTCACGATCTGGCGGTGCTCGCCGACACCTGCGACCGGCTCGCGGTGATGTACGCCGGCCGGGTGGTGGAGGAGGGCCCGGCGCGGTCGGTGTACGACGCGGCCGAGCATCCGTACGGGCGGGCGCTGTCCTCGGCGTTTCCGAGGATCGGCGACCCGGCGTCGCGGCGGGCGCCGCGCGGGCTGCCGGGCGATCCCCCCGATCCGGCGGAGCTGCCGGGCGGGTGCGCGTTCCATCCGCGCTGCCCGGTGGCGGTGGAGGTGTGCGGGGAGCGGGACCAGGAACTGCGGGAGGCGGGCGCGGAGCGCCGGGCCGCCTGCGTGCACGTCGGGAGTGGCTCATGAAACCGCTGAAGCCGGACACGTCGCCGCTGGAGTCCTCGCCGTCGGGGGCGGTGCCGCTCCAGGAGGCCGCGGCGGGCCCTGAGGCCGGGGCGGCCACGGTCCCTGAGGCCGGGGCGGGCCTGGCTCCGGAGGCGGCCGGATCGCGTCCGCTGCTCTCCGCGCGCGGGCTGCGGATCGTCTTCCCCGGGCGGCGCGGCGGGCCGGCCGCGCGGGCCGTGGACGGGGTGGACCTGGACATCGGCGCGGGCGAGATCGTGGCGCTGGTCGGCGAGTCGGGGTGCGGCAAGACGACGCTGGCCCGGTCGCTGCTCGGCCTGGTGCGGCCCACGGCCGGGACGATCGAATTCGCCGGTGAGCCGCTGTCGTACGGCTCCCGCGCCCTGAGGGCGTACCGGAAGCGGGCCCAGCTGGTCCTACAGGATCCGAGCGGTTCGCTGAATCCGCGTCACACGGTGTACGACGCGGTGGCGGAGGGGCTGCGGATCCACCGGTACGGCGGGGACGAACGGGCCGCCGTCGCCGAGGCGCTCGCGCGGGCCGGGCTGCGGCCGCCGGAGCGCTTCTTCCTGCGCTATCCGCACGAGCTGTCGGGCGGGCAGCGGCAGCGGGTCGTCATCGCGGGGGCGCTGGTGCTGGAGCCCGAGCTGATCGTGGCCGACGAGCCGGTGGCCTCCCTGGACGCGTCGGTACGCGGGGAGATCCTGGCGCTGCTGCTTCGGCTGCGGGACGAGCTGGGCCTCTCGGCGCTGGTCGTGACGCATGACCTGGGCCTCGCGTGGAACATCGCGGACCGGGTGGCGGTGATGTATCTGGGGCGGATCGTGGAGACCGGCTCGGTGGAGTCGGTCCTGACCGCGCCGAGGCATCCGTACACCCGGGCGCTGCTGTCGGTGCTCCCGGAGTCCGGGGGCGAACCGGTGGTGCTGACCGGCGAACCCCCGGACCCCTCCCGGATCCCGTCCGGCTGCCGCTTCCACGCCCGCTGCCAGGTCCTCGCCTCGGGCGAGGCCTCCCCGGTCGCCGACCGCTGCCGCACGGAGGACCTGCCGGTCCTGCCCGGCGGCGGCGGTGGACGCCGGGTGGCGTGCCACTGGGTGACGAGCCAGGGCCCGCCGGAGGACTGACCCCCGGCCGCCGGGCGGGCCGGGAGGCGCGCCGGACGGAGGGGTGTTCCGGCGGGCGGGGCCGTACGGGATCGCTCCCGCGGGCGGTCGGGGGGCTTACGGCTGGGTCGGCTTCTGGTTCGCGGGGGCGACCGGCCGGGACGGGGCGTCAGGCTGGGAAGCCGGACCGGTGGGCCGCCCGCCGGCGGGGGCGTCGGGCTGGGAAGCCGAGCCGCTCGGCCGCCCACCCGCGGGGGCATCGGGCTGCGAGCCCGGGCCGGTCGGCCGCCCGCCCGCAGGGGCGTCGGGCTTGGACGTGCTCTCCCCCGCCGCCGCGGGAAGCGTTTCGCAGGAGCTGATGGACGTGCGCGTGGAGACCGACTTCACGAGGCAGGTGTCCTTGCCGACGCCGGCGTCCACGGTCCCCCAGTGCTCGCCGACGACCAGGGTCGCTCCGCCCGGGCCGCTGATCCTGTCGTCGCCGGGGCCGGCCTGGATCAGACCGCCCGACTCCGGGCCGAGGGCCTGGGCCTCGATGGTGTCGTTCTCGCTGCCGCCGAGGACGCGTCCGGAGAAGTCGATGATCCCGGTCCGGATGGTGTCGACGCCGTCGTTGCCGGTGACGATCCCGCCGCCGCGGTTGAAGGTGCCGGGTGCGCCGGATACCGAACCGGTGGTGATCCTGTCGTCGCCGTCGTCGCCGTGGACGATCGCGCCGAGCCGCGCCCCGTCGCCTCGCACGCTGGCCACGCGGATGACGTCGTTGCCGCGGTTGCCCCGGACCATGCTGAAGGTGGTCTGGGGAACCAGGTGCTTGGTGCGGATGGTGTCGTCGCCCTCGCCGCCGGTCACGGCGGAGTCGATGACCAGGCCGCGGACCTCGATGGTGTCGTCGCCCCCGCCGCCCGAGACGGTGACGCCGTTCAGGTCGCTGTCGCAGAGGATGTCGTCGCCCCGCGGGGTGCCGTCGACCTGGTCCCCGGCCGGGGCGGGGACGCCGTTCACCCAGCACTGGTGCATGGGGACGCGGCCCTGGTGCGGGGCCGACGCCTGCGCGGGCGCTCCGGCCACGGACACGGCGACGACGCCCGCGAGCAGCGCGGTCATCGCGGCGGGACCGCGAACGGCCTTGCGGAGGGGCGACGGGGTGACGTCGGACATGGCGTGGGTCTCCTTCGCGGAAGGACGGGACGGGCAACGGGGGAACGCGCGGTGCCAGGGCCAGGGCCCGCGAGCCGGCATGCTCCGGACACGACCTAGGTGGCCGGGACGGCCGCGGGGCGCGCCGCGGGCGGGTGGCCGATGATCCGGCGGGCGTTGAGGTCGGATTCCAGGGAGGGCGCGGGGGGCCTGGTCCACCGTCCGAGGCACATCTCCGCGGTGATGCCGGGGCCGAAGCCGGCCATGATGCCGCGGGCTCCCTCGGACAGGCCGCCTTCGTCGAAGAACCGGCGCGCCGCGTCCAGGACGACGGCGCTGGCGATGTTGCCGTACTCCGTGAGGGTGGCCCGGCTGAACCGGAAGGCGTCCGGCGGGACTTCGAGGAAGTGGCTGAGGTCGTCCAGGATCCTCGGGCCGCCCGCGTGGATGAGGTAGAAGTCCAGGTCGTCGGCGTCCCAGCCGTGCGTACCGGCGATCTCCCGCAGCGCCGGGGCCAGCGGCTCCATGGTGGTCGGCACCCGCTTGTCGAGGAGGAAGTGGAAGCCGGTGGATCGGACGCTGTACGCGATCCAGTCCTCGGTGTCGGGGACCAGGTAGGAGGTGTTGCGCTCCAGGGCGATCCCGGTGCCGCCGCGGCCTCGTACGACCGCCGAGGCGACCGCGTCGCCGAAGAGACCGTTGCAGAGCAGCGAGCCCACGTCGAGGTCGGTGGGCTGGTAGCAGAGCGAGCAGAACTCGCAGGAGACGATCAGGACGTTGGCGTCCGGGTACGCGAGGCAGAAGTCGTGGGCCCGGTTGACGGCTGCGCCGCCGGCCGCGCAGCCGAGCTGGGCGATGGGCAGCTGCCGGGTGTTGCCGGGGAAGCCCATGGTGTTGATCAGCCAGGCCGTGAGCGAGGGCATCATGAACCCCGTGCACGACACGTAGACGATCATGTCGATGTCGGCGGGGCGCAGCTCGGCGTTGCGCAGGGCCTCCTGGACGACGCTCGGGACGCGGGCCTTCGCCTCGATCTCGTAGCGCTCGTTGCGTTCCTGGAAGCCGGGGTGTTCCAGGGTCGCCTCGATGGGCTGGACGAGGTGCCGCTGGGCGACGCCGGTGTTCTCGATCAGCCGGAGCGCCAGCGGGAGTTGGGGGTGATCGGCGTGACGCGAGCGGGCGAGGTCGAGCGTCTCCTCCCTTGTGATCACGTACTCGGGCACGGCCACCGCGGGCTTGCACAGAGTCACCACGAGACTCGCTCCTTTGCAGGTCTACCGAACTGCCGCCACACTCGCCCGGGGCGTGCGGCCCCGCAACCGCGCGGGCCGCCGAAATCTCACAGTGCGTCACCCGACCGGCCTCCCCGGGCAGCCGGCCCACCGGCCCGTCCTCCGTTCAGGGGGCTGTGGGCGCGCGGCGTATCGGCGCCTCCCGCACCCGGGAACAGCCTCCCCATGACCCCCTCCGAATCGGCGGCCGCGGTACGGCCGGTACGCACCTGGGCGGTCGACGACCTGCCCGCGCTGGACTTCGACCCCCTGCTGACCGAACTCCTCACCGAGGAGCCGGTGGCCCGCATCCGTCTGCCCTTCGCCGCCGACAACGAGGCGTGGCTCGTCACGCGGTACGAGGACGTCCGCCTGGTGACCTCCGACCCGCGGTTCAGCCGGACGGCTCTGCTCGACCGCGAGGTGACCGGCATGACCGGCCACATGGTGGCATCCAAGGCGGCCTTGAACTACGCCGATCCGCCGTACCACACGCAGCTGCGCAAGGCCGTGACCAGGACGTTCACCGGGCAGAGCACCCGTCGGCTGCGTCCGGCGGCGCAGGCGACGGCGGACCGGCTGCTCGACGGCATGGAGGAGACTGGCCGGCCCGCCGACCTGATGAGGCATCTGCACGGGCCGCTGCCGATGGCCGTGGTCTGCGATCTGCTCGGCATCCCCGACGAGGACCGCGCGCAGCTGGCCTCCTGGCCCGATCTGATCCTGTCCTCGGGCCCCGGCCCGGAGAGCAGCAGGGCGGCCAAGGCGCAGATCCGCGGCTACGTCACCCGGCTGCTCGAACAGCGGCGCGCGGAGCCGCGGGACGACCTCGCGGGGGAGCTCGCGGAGGCCCTCGGCGAGGGGCGGATCAGCGGGGACGAAGCCGTGTCGCTGGCGATGGCGATCCTGATCAGCGGCGCGCACGCCGTCCGCAACAACAGCGCCAACATGGTGTGGCTGCTGCTCACCCGTCCGGAGCTGATGGCGCGTCTGCGGGCGGAGCCGGAGCTGCTCCCCCGGGCGGTGGACGAGCTGCTGCGCTGGATCCCGCACCGCAACGGCGTGGGGCTGCCGCGGATCGCGACCGAGGACGTGGAGGTCGGAGGCGTGCTGATCCGGGCGGGTGAGGCGGTGTACGCGTCGTACCTCGCCGCGAACCGGGACCCGGAGGTCTTCGCGGACCCGCACGACGTCGACTTCGACCGGACGGGCACCGGTCATCTGTCCTTCGGGCACGGCCCACACCACTGCATGGGCGCCATGCTCACGCGGATGGAGTCGGAGGTGATGCTGGAGACGCTGCTGCGGCGCTATCCGGAGCTGCGTCTGGCGGGGGCGCCGGAGGAGACGGTGTGGCAGGTGAAGGGGCTGATCCGCGGCCCGAAGGAGCTGATGGTCACCTGGTGACGGCGGGCGGGGGCCCGATCGGCCGTCCCGCGCCGGGCCGGGCTCAGGCGGTCCGGCGGGGCTCAGATGTCAGGCGGGGCTCACATGTCCGGTGACGCTCAGATGTCCGGCCGGGTTCAGATGTCCGGCCGGTTCAGATCTCCGGCCGGGCGGAGGTGTCCGGCCGGTCCAGATCTCCGGCCGGGCGGAGGTGTCCGGCCGGGCTCAGGCGGCCGGGTGCTCCCGGTCGTACGTCTCGGTCAGCTCACGGCAGCGCTTGACGTCCCCGGCCATCGCTTCGAGCAGGTCGTCCAGCGTGTCGAACCTCAGCATGCCGCGGACGTACGCCAGGAAGTCCACGGCCACGTGCAGCCCGTACAGGTCGAGGCCCTCGCGGTCGATCGCGTACGCCTCGACCGTCCGCTCCGTGCCGTCGAACTGCGGGTTCGTGCCGACGGAGATCGCCGCCGGCATGCGCTCGCCGGCCGCCGTCAGCCACCCCGCGTACACCCCGTCGGCGGGGATGGCGGTGTGCGGCAGAGTCTCGACGTTCGCCGTGGGGAAGCCGAGCTCGCGGCCGCGCTGGGCGCCGCGCACGACGACGCCCTCGACGCGGTGCGGGCGGCCGAGGATCTCGTGGGCGCCCGCCATGTCGCCCTCGGCGACCAGACGGCGGGTGAGCGTGGACGAGAAGGGGTCGCCGCCGCCGGCCGTACCGCTGACGAAGAGGTCGACGACCTCCACCTCGTAGTCGTACGTGCCGCCGAGCTCGGCGAGGAAGGCGACGTTGCCGGCCGCCCGGTGGCCGAAGCGGAAGTTGGGGCCCTCGATGACGGCCTTCGCGTGCAGCTTGTCCACGAGGACCTTCACGATGAAGTCCGCCGGGGACAGCTGCGAGAACTCGGCCGTGAACGGCAGGATCAGCACCGCGTCCACGCCCAGCTCCGCCATCAGCTCCGCGCGCCGGTGGTGCGGGGCGAGCAGCGGCGGGTGGCTGCCGGGCCGCACGACCTCGGAGGGGTGCGGGTCGAAGGTGACGACGACCGAGGGGACGCCCAGCTCGCGCGCCCGGTCCACCGCCCGGCCGATGATCAGCTGGTGCCCGCGGTGTACGCCGTCGTAGGAGCCGATGGTGACGACGCTGCGCCCCCAGTCCTGGGGGATGTCCTCCAAGCCACGCCAGCGTTGCACTGTGACCGCTCCTCGTCCGCCTGTTCGCCGATTACGCAGGTCTAAGACTGCCATGTCCCAGGCTTTCGGTTCGCATCGGCATGGAACTGCCGAGGGTCTCGACGGTCCTGCGGGTCTCGGGGCCGACGAGCGCGGCCCACGCGGCGGGCCCGTCGGGCGGGCCGTCGGCCAGCCGGGCGGCGAAGCCGGGGACTTCGCGGGCGAGCTCGGCGATCCGCCGGTCGAGGCGGGCCGCGCCGTCCGGGGTGCGGACGAGGAGCAGTCCCGTGCGGTGGACGAGGTCGCGTGTGCGGACGTCGGGGCGGCGTTCGCAGCCGCGGGCGGCGGCGCGCAGCAGCGCGTCCAGGACGGCCGGGCCGCTGGGCGCCTCGGCTTCGTACCGCAGGAGTACGTCGAGGAGTTCGTCCCGCAGGAGACGGGAGGCGCCGGTGCCGGGCGCGGCGAGGACGGGGGCGAAGGCGGCGCGGAGGTGCGCGGGGTGGTCCCGGAGGAGGCCGGTGACCAGGGGGAAGAGGACGGCGCGGGCGGCGGGGCCGTGCTCCAGGCGGCGGTCGGCGTACGCGGCGGCGTGCCGGGCCGGCCCTGGCCCGGGGTGGCGGTCGACGTACTCGCGGACGAGGGCGGCGGCGCGGCGGGCGAGCGCGGGCGCGGTGATCTCGGCGAGGGCGGCCAGGACCTCTCCGGCCGCCTCCTCGGGGCCGTCGAGCCGGTCACGGAGGGCGGCGAGCACTGGCTCGGGGTCGGTGGGGAGCGCCCGGACGAGGGCCCGCGCGGGCACGCCGGGCTCCGCGAGGGCACGCGGGAGGTGGCGCGCCCGGGTGTGCGGATCGCGGATCAGGATCCCGAGGGCCCGCCCGTGCAGCCCGGCATCACGCGGCCGGGCGAGCAACGCGAGGGCGGCGTAGCGCAGGAGCTGCCGATCGTCGCTGGTGGGGCGCGGCGGGGCGTCGGCCGTGCGGTGCGCGGCGTCGGGCGCGGGCGGCCGAAGGGGGACCGCGAGCGACGGGGAGGGAACCGGACGGAGGGCGGCGCCGGCCGGGGAGGGCCCGGCGGCGGTCGACGGCGGCTGGTCCGGCACCCGCATGGGGCGCACCGAGTCGGGCCCGGCGACGGTCGACGGCCGCCGGTCCGGCACCCGCATGGGGCGCACCGAGTCGGGCCCGGCGGCGGTCGACGGCCGCCGGTCCGGCACCCGCATGGGGCGCACCGGGTCGGGCCCGGTCGCGAGATGTCCGACGTCGGGCCCGGTGGCCCCGGTGTCGCAGGGGGGCGGCTCGGCGACGGGTGTGAGGCGTTCGGCCACCAGGTCTCCGTACGCGGCGGCCGCGGCCCTGCGTTCGGGGCGGCCGTCATCGTGGGCCCAGCGGTCGACGGCCCGGCAGACGGCGGACGGCTCGTCCTCGGCGAGCGCGGTCAGCAGGCCGTCGGCGAGCGGGTGCGCGGTGGCGACCAGCGCCTCGCACAGGTCGTCGACGGCCGGGGCGCGGTGGGTGTGGAGCAGCGCCTGGGCGGCGGTGCCGACGGTCGCGTACGGGGTGGCGGGAAGCGGCCTGCGGTCGCCGAACCACCGGCACAGCAAGGGCTGCACGCCTCGGGGGTCGGCGGCGAGTCGCGCGGCGACGGTGTCGAGGTAGCGGGGCGGGCCGTCCGCGCGGGCCGGGCCGTCGGCGGTGACCAGCCGCCGCAGCAGGTCCATGCGCTCGTCCTCGCCGACCCGCAGGGCCTCCCAGAAGCCGGGTCCGAACGGCGCGAACGCGTCGGCGGGCCGGGGGCGGCCCTCGGGCGGACGGTGGCCGCCGAGGAGATCGGCGAGATGACGCAGGACGGGGAGGTACGGCTTCGGGTCGGGCACGCACCGGAGGGAGTCGGCGAGGAGCCGACCGCCCCACCAGGCGCCGTCGGTGGCGTCGAGACCGGCGTGGGCGAGCCGGGCGAGCGCGTCGGCCAGTCCGGCCAGGCGGAGGGCGAGGGCGTCGGGGCCCTGTTCGCGGTCGAGGAGGAGCAGGGCCTGGAGGACGGGTCCGACGCGGTGGCGCGGTACGGGGAGCGAGCGCGGGCCCACCTCTCGCGCGCCGCCGGGCGCGGCGGAGGCCGCGGCCGGGACCGAGGCCGCGGCGGAGGCGGAGGCCGTTGCCGAGGGGAGCGTGGCGGCTGGGGAGCGGGAGGGGAGCCGTACCGGGGCGCCTTCGTGCCAGCGGTGGACCAGGGCGTGCAGGGCGCCGTCGACGTCCAGGTGGGCGCCCTGCAGCCAGTCCGCGAGCTCCTCGTGCCCGAAGCGGTAGCCGGGGCCGGCCGGGACGAGGAGGCCCTCGGTGAGTACGGCGGAGGCCCAGCCCGTCCGCCACGGGAACATCTCCTCGAAGGACTCCCGGTCCAGCTCGCCCTGGCCGGGGCCGAGGCAGCGGCGGGCGGCCTCGTGGACCCGGCCCGCCACCCGCGCGGCGAGCCGGCGGACGGCGGTGCCCCGGACGAGGGGCCGGGACCCGGCGGCGATCCGTACCGCGACGCGCAGGCACATCAGGTCCAGGTGGGCGGAGAAGACGTCCTCCCGCCCGGGCCGCCCCGGCACCTCCCCCGGCAGCGCCTCCCGCACCTCGGCGAGCAGTCGCAGCGCCAGCGGATGGCGGGCGTCGGCGGCGGCGAGACCGCCCTCGTCCAGCCCGTACCGCTGTCGCACGAGCCGCGCCTCCTCCTCCCCGAGGTCCCCGATCACGACGGCCCCGGCCATCCCCGGCCCGCGGTACGGGACGGGCGCCCTCCCCTGCCCCGCCTCCGCGCAGGACGCGGGCCACCCATCGGGGCCGCCCTCGACTCCCTGCCGGGCCCCGGCCGCGGCGCCGGGCACCGGCTCGTCGTGGGGCCTCGCGAGACCGAGCCCGTCGCCCATCCCGGCGCCCCGCCCATGCCCTGCCGCCGACCCGGCACTCCGTCCCCCGGCCGCGCGCTGTCCGGCGCCGAGGCCGGCCGCCGGGTCGGCGGCCGCTCCCCGCGGGGCGGTCAGGGCCGGGCGGGCCGGGCTGTGGAGAGCGGATGGGGAGTAGAGGCCGCTCGCCTGTTCCCAGTGCTCCGGGCGGCAGCCGAGCATGAGGCGGGCGCCGTGGGCGCGCAGCCAGGACTCGGTAGATGTGGTCCAGGCGGCCAGGCGGTGGGCGAGGGCGGGGGGCATCTCCTCCGGGCCGTCGAGGATGAGGAGCAGCGGGCGATCGGCCGCGCGGGCGAGCGCGGCCGCGCGTTCCGGGGTGGCGGTGGTGGCGTCGCCGAGGGCCCCGGACGTGGCGACGATGCGCCCGGCCTGGCGCAGGGCGCGGCCGACCGCGTCGGCGACGGAGGTGTCGTCGGCACGCAGGTCGGCGCCGCGCAGCCAGAGGGTGGGGGCGGGCTCGGCGCCCCGGGCGCGGTGCGCGCAGTGGGCGGCGAGCGCCGTGGTGCGTCCGGTGCCGGGAACGCCGACGAGGGCGAGGACCAGGGCATCGCCGGCGGCGAAGGCGGCGAACTCCCGGACGCACTCGGCGCGTGCGACGGGTTCGGGTGCGGCCCAGGCGGTGGGGGCGGCGGCCGCGCCGGTGGAGGTGGCAGTCAGTTCCAGGACCCCGGCGAGGTTGAGGTCGTGGCCGTAGCAGGGGACGGTGGCGGCGTTGCGCCGGAGGAGTTCGGCCAGCGGTCCGGCCGTCGCGAGCGGCAGCGCGTACCCGGCCGCCCGGTGGTCGCCGTGGAGCGCGGTGCCGAGGACGGCGAGGACGGCTCCGGTGGCGGGGTCGAGGACGGGGCCGCCCGCGGCCTGTCCGCCGTGGCGGAGGGCTTCGGCGCCCTCGGTGCCGATGGCGAGTTCGACGGCGTCGCCGAGGACGTGGAAGCGGTCGGTGGCGGTGTACGTGACCCGGGCCGGGGCGAGCACCCGCGCCTCGCGCCAGCCGTGGGCGGCGATCCGTACGTACGTCCCCGCCTCGATCTCACGGCGGGCCGAGATCGGCAGGGGGCGCACGCCCAGACCTTCGGTCCGCACGAGCGCGAGACCGGATTCGGGGAAGGCGGTGACGGCGTCCGCGCCCACGCTGCAGCCGCCCGCGCCCGGTGAATCCGGGGAGCCCGAAGAGTCCGGTGAATCCGGGGAGCCCGAAGAATCCATGGAGCCCGGGAAGCCCGAAGAGCCCGGCCCGTGCAGGACGAGGCGGGCGAGTCCGTCGACGGCTTCGTGGCTGGTGACCACCGTGCCCCGGTCGTCGGCGACGAAGCCGGTCCCCCGTGGCCGGCCCGCCGGATCACAGATCCGCACCAGCGTCGCCAGGTCCACGCTTCCCATGGTGTCGACGGTAGGTCGACGGTGATCACCCCGAGAAGCTCAGGAGCCGAACGCGCCCCCTTGTGCTCCCCCGTTTCACTCCGAGCGCCCGTCCGAAGGGGTGAATGAGGGGGCCGTGGTGGAGAGAAACCTCCCGGAGGGGGATCGTGGAGCGGGCACGCGTGCGTGCCCGCTCCACGGTAAGGCCCTCGCTCGCGAAGCATCCCTCGCGGTCGGGTCAGCCGAAGACGGCGAGGCTCTTCGCCTTGCCCTTCTGCTCCTCCACCAGGGCCAGCAGCCGGTCCTCCGGTCCGAAGACCGCGACCGGCCCCGCCGGGTAGGAGGGCATCTCCAGGCGGACGCCGTTGAGCACCAGCCCGCCCCGGCGCTCGTCGACGTCCCAGCGGGGGAACGCCGCCGAGGCCGCGTCGGCGACCGGCATGACCGTCAGCTCCTCCTGGAGCTGGTCCAGGGTCCTGGCCGCGTCCAGCTTGTACGGGCCGACCCGGGTCCGGCGCAGCGCGGTCAGGTGACCGCCGACGCCGAGGCCCGCGCCCAGGTCACGGGCGAGGGCGCGGATGTACGTCCCCGAGGAGCAGACCACCGAGACGACCAGGTCGACGACGGCCGTGCCGTCCTCGGCGACGGCCTCGCGCATGTCGTACACCTGGAAGGACGAGACCGTCACCGGGCGGGCCGGGATCTCGAACTCCTCGCCGCCGCGCACCCGCGCGTACGACCGCTTGCCGTCGATCTTGATGGCCGAGACCTTCGACGGCACCTGCATGATGGCGCCGGTCAGCTCCGCCACACCCGCGTCGACCCCCTCGCGGGTCACCTTCGAGGCGTCCACGGAGGCGGTGATCTCACCCTCGGCGTCGTCGGTGATCGTCGTCTGGCCGAGGCGGATGGTGCCGAGGTACTCCTTCTCGGTCAGCGCGAGGTGACCGAGCAGCTTGGTCGCCCGCTCCACACCGAGGACGAGGACGCCCGTCGCCATGGGGTCGAGCGTGCCCGCGTGGCCGACGCGGCGGGTCTTGGCGATCCCGCGCATCTTGGCCACGACGTCGTGCGAAGTGAAGCCCGACGGCTTGTCGACGATGACAAGGCCGTCGGGCGTCTTTGCGGTGCTCATCAGGCGGTGGTGCCCTCTTCGTCCTCGTCCTCTTCGGGCTTGCGGTACGGGTCGGCCCCGCCGGCGTACTGCGCGCCGGAGGAGACCTCGCGGACCTGCGCGTCGGAGGCGCGCGCCTTGTCGAGGAGGTCCTCGATGGTCTTGGCGGTCTCGGGGAGGGCGTCCGCGACGAAGGTCAGGGTGGGCGTGAACTTGGTGCCCGCCGCCCGGCCTACCGCGGAACGGAGCACGCCCTTGGCGCTCTCCAGACCGGCGGCCGCGCCGGCCCGCTCCTCGTCGTCGCCGTAGACCGTGTAGAAGACCGTGGCCTCCCGCAGGTCACCGGTGACGCGGGTGTCCGTGATGGTCACGTGCGTACCCAGGCGCGGGTCCTTGATGCCGCGCAGCAGCTTCTCGGCGACCACCTCCCTGATGAGGTCCGCCAGCTTCTTCGCCCGCGCGTTGTCGGCCACTGGTCCTTCTCCTTCTTCGCCTTGCTCGTTCAGTCTTCATCAGTGTGGAGCCGTCGTCGCACCGACAACAGCTCCACCTCGGGTCTGGCCGCCACCAGCCGCTCGCAGCGGTCCAGTACGTCCGATACGAACCCCGGGTCCCCGGACACCAGCGCGACGCCCAGCCGGGCCCTGCGGTGGAGGTCCTGGTCGCCCACCTCGGCCGCGCTCACGGAGAACTTGCGCTGGAGCTCGGCGACGATGGGCCGGACGACGGAGCGTTTCTCCTTCAACGAATGAACGTCGCCGAGGAGCAGATCGAAGGACAGAGTCCCCACGTACATGCGGTGCCGGATGTCCCGCCGGTTCGGGTTCGGTGGCCTGCCACGCCATCGCTTGGCAGGGACACCAGAACCGTACACGCAACGGCCGGGGCCGATCGACGGAATAACTTCCGCCGACCGGCCCCTGCCTACCGCTGCCCTCAGGCGCGCGGCTTCTCGCGCATCTCGTACGTCGCGATGACGTCGTCGATCTTGATGTCGTTGAAGTTTCCGAGGTTGATACCGCCCTCGAAGCCTTCGCGGATCTCGGTGACGTCGTCCTTGAAGCGGCGCAGACCGTGGATCGTGAGGTCCTCGGCGATGACCTTGCCGTCGCGGACGAGGCGCGCCTTGGTGTTGCGCTTGACCTCGCCGGAGCGGATGAGGACACCGGCGATGTTGCCCAGCTTGGACGAGCGGAAGACCTCGCGGATCTCCGCCGTACCGAGCTCGACCTCTTCGTACTCCGGCTTGAGGAGGCCCTTCAGAGCCGCCTCGATCTCCTCGATGGCCTGGTAGATCACCGAGTAGTACCGGACGTCGACGCCTTCGCGCTCCGCCATCTGGGCCGCACGGCCGGCAGCCCGGACGTTGTAGCCGATGACGATGGCGTCGGAGCCCATGGCCAGGTCGATGTCGGACTCGGTGACCGCACCCACACCGCGGTGCAGGACCCGGATGTCGACCTCTTCACCGACGTCGAGCTGGAGCAGCGAGGCCTCGAGAGCCTCGACCGCACCGGACGCGTCGCCCTTGATGATGAGGTTGAGTTCCTGGACCAGACCGGCCTTGAGCACCTTGTCGAGGTCCTCGAGGGACACCCGGCGGACGCGCTTGGCGAAGGCGGCGTTGCGCTCACGCGCGGCGCGCTTCTCGGCGATCTGACGGGCCGTACGGTCCTCGTCGACGACCAGGAGGTTGTCGCCGGCACCCGGCACGTTGGTGAGACCGAGCACCAGGACGGGAGTCGACGGGGTCGCCTCCTCGACGTTGTTGCCCTTGTCGTCGAGCATCGCCCGGACGCGGCCGTACGCGTCGCCGACCACCACGGTGTCGCCGATGCGCAGCGTTCCGCGCTGGACCAGGACGGTCGAGACCGCACCGCGACCGCGGTCGAGGTGGGACTCGATCGCGATGCCCTGCGCGTCCTGGTTCGGGTTGGCCCGCAGGTCGAGCGAGGCGTCGGCGGTGAGGACGACGGCCTCCAGCAGGGAGTCGATGTGCAGACCCTGCTTGGCGGAGATGTCGACGAACATCGTGTCGCCGCCGTACTCCTCGGCCACCAGACCGAACTCGGTCAGCTGACCGCGGACCTTGGTCGGGTCGGCACCCTCGACGTCGATCTTGTTGACCGCGACGACGATCGGGACGCCGGCGGCCTTGGCGTGGTTGAGCGCCTCGATCGTCTGCGGCATGACGCCGTCGTTGGCCGCGACCACGAGGATCGCGATGTCGGTCGACTTCGCACCACGGGCACGCATGGCGGTGAACGCCTCGTGACCCGGGGTGTCGATGAAGGTGATGCGACGCTCTTCGCCGTTGACCTCGGTACCGACCTGGTAGGCACCGATGTGCTGCGTGATGCCGCCGGCCTCGCCCGCGATGACGTTCGTCTTGCGGATGGCGTCGAGCAGTCGGGTCTTACCGTGGTCGACGTGACCCATGACGGTCACGACCGGCGGACGCGAGACCAGGGCCTCTTCGCCGCCCTCGTCCTCGCCGAACTCGATGTCGAAGGACTCGAGGAGCTCGCGGTCCTCTTCCTCCGGCGAGACGATCTGAACGGTGTAGTTCATCTCCTCGCCGAGCATCGTCAGCGTGTCGTCGGAGACCGACTGCGTCGCCGTGACCATCTCGCCGAGGTTCATCATCACCGCGACGAGCGACGCCGGGTTGGCGCCGATCTTCTCGGCGAAGTCGGTGAGGGAGGCACCGCGCGACAGGCGAATGGCTTCGCCGTTGCCGCGGGGCAGCATCACGCCGCCGACCGACGGGGCCTGCATGGCCTCGTACTCCTGGCGCCTCTGCCGCTTCGACTTGCGACCGCGACGCGCGGGACCGCCGGGGCGACCGAAGGCGCCCTGCGTGCCACCACGGCCACCGGGGCCGCCGGGACGGCCGCCGAAGCCGCCGGGACGACCGCCGAAGCCGCCGCCACCGCCGGGACCACCCGGACGACCGCCGCCGCCACCGCCGGGACCGCCGGGACGACCGGCGAAGCCGCCGCCGCCACCGCCGGGGCCGGCCGGACGGCCGGCGAAGCCGCCGCCGCCACCGGGACGACCGCCACCGCCACCGGCGGGACGACCACCGGGGCCACCGGGGCCACGGCCGCCGGGACCGCCACCGGGGCGCGGGCCGGCAGCGGGACGCTGCGGCATCATGCCCGGGTTGGGACGGTTACCGCCGGGCGCGCCGCCCGGACGGGGAGCCTGCGGGCGAGGCATGCCACCGGGGGTGGGACGGGCGCCGCCCTGACCCTGCGGGCGCGGGGCGCCGCCGGGGCCGCCCTGCGGACGCGGGGCACCCGGAACGGCACCGGGGCCGCCGGGACGGGGAGCGCCGCCGCCGGGACGGGGCGCCTGCGGGCGCGCCATTCCGGTGGAGCCACCCGAGGTGAAGGGGTTGTTGCCCGGACGGGGACCGGCCGGACGGGAGCCACCGGGGCGCGGAGCGCCCTGGCCCTGCGGACGCGGGGCACCCTGGCCCTGCGGACGCGGAGCCTGCTGGCCCGGACGGGCACCACCCGCGGGGCGGGGACCGGGGGTCCCGCCACCGGCACGCGGACCGGCGGCCGGAGCCGACGGAGGCGCGGTGAACTCGGGGGTGGCCGGAGCCGGCGTGGCCGGCTTGGGCGCGGGCTTCGGGCCCGGGCGGGGGCCCGAGGCGGCCGGAGCCGGAGAGGGGGTGCTGCTCGCCGGAGCCGCCGGGGTGACCGGGGCGGCGGGCGCGGCGGGGGCCGGCTTGGGAGCCGGGGCGCCGGGCTTGGGGGCAGCGGGACGTGCCGCGCCGGCCGGAGACGGCGCAGCGGGCTTCGAGGGGGCGGCCTTGCGAGGCGCGCCCGGCTTGGCAGCGGACTTGCCGGCGTTGCCGCCGGGCCCCTGCAGTGCATCAGTCAACTTGCGCACGACCGGCGCCTCGATCGTCGAGGACGCCGAACGGACGAATTCACCGAGTTCTTGGAGCTTGGCCATGACGACCTTGCTCTCCACGCCGAACTCCTTGGCGAGTTCGTATACCCGGACCTTAGCCACTTCGCTCCTTTTAGGTCCGGTTACCGCCGGACCGTCGCTACTTCATGGGCGTACTCATCGCGTACTCATCGAGTGCTCATCGCAATCTCGACCTACTTCCAACTCGCGAGGTACCTGACCGCACGGTGATCCGTGCCGTACTTCTTCTTACGGTGCCGCCTGCTCGACGAACTGTCGTACCGACGCCGTTTCGAACGGTCCCTGGGCCTTGAAGGCCCTCGGGAACGCCCTGCGGCGGACCGCCAGGTCGAGACAGACCAAGGCGGGGTGCAGATACGCACCCCGGCCGGGCAGCGTACCGCGATGATCGGGGACGCATGCGCCCTCGACCGCCACGATGCGCAGCAGATCGCTCTTGGCCGCTCGCTCCCGGCATCCCACACAGGTTCGCTCAGGGCATACGCGGGCATGCGTCCGGCCAGACACGTTTAAGTCTACCTCCCCGTAGCGACCTCACCCGTTCAGGGCAGAAGTCGAACGGTCTTTTGTCGTGATCTCGTCGTAGCGGAACGTCACCACGGCGTGATCTATTCCCTCGCCCGGACGATCAGTCGCGGTCGCGGTCGTCGCCCGCCGGCTGCTCGGTGTCCGGACGGATGTCGATGCGCCAGCCGGTGAGGCGGGCGGCGAGCCGGGCGTTCTGCCCTTCCTTGCCGATGGCGAGGGAGAGCTGGTAGTCCGGCACGGTCACCCGGGCCGAGCGGGCGGCCAGGTCGACGATCTCGACCTTGGAGACCCGGGCCGGGGACAGGGCGCTGGCCACCATCTCGGCCGGGTCGTCCGACCAGTCCACGATGTCGATCTTCTCGCCGAGCAGCTCCGCCATGACGTTGCGGACACGGCTGCCCATCGGGCCGATGCAGGCGCCCTTGGCGTTCAGACCCGACCGGGTGGAGCGCACCGCGATCTTCGTACGGTGACCGGCCTCACGGGCGATCGCCGCGATCTCGACGGAACCGTCCGCGATCTCGGGCACCTCCAGGGCGAAGAGCTTCTTCACCAGATTGGGATGGGTGCGCGAGAGGGTGACGGACGGGCCGCGGACGCCCTTGGCCACCCGGACGACGTACGTACGCAGCCGCAGACCGTGCGTGTAGTCCTCGCCCGGCACCTGCTCCTGCACCGGAAGGATGGCTTCCAGCTTGTCGTCCAGCTTGACGAGGACGTTCTTCGGGTCCTTGCCCTGCTGCACCTGGCCGGCGACGATGTCGCCCTCCCGGCGGGCGTACTCGCCGAAGGTGACGTCGTTCTCGGCGTCGCGCAGCCGCTGCTGGATGACCTGGCGGGCGGTGCTCGCCGCGATCCGGCCGAAGTCCGACGGGGTGTCGTCGAAGTCCTTGGGCTCCTGGCCCTCCTCGAGGTCGGAGGGGTCTTCCTTCGCCCACACGGTCACGTGACCGGTCTGCCGGTTCAGCTCCACGCGCGCGTGGCGGCGGGCCGAGGGGGTGCGGTGGTAGGCGATGAGGAGGGCCGACTCGATCGCCTCGACCAACAGGTCGAAGGAGATCTCCTTCTCTTGTGCCAAGCCCTTCAGGAGCTTCACGTCGATGTCCACGGCTACGCCTCCTCTTCCTTCTTGTCCTTGCGGTTGAACTCGATCTCGACACGCGCCTTGGCGATGTCGGCGAACTCGACCCGGCGGGCGGTGGGCTTGCGCCCCTTCACGCCCGGCACCTCGAGGTCGAGGCCGTCGTCGTCCACGGTCAGGATCCGGGCGATCACGTCGTCGCCCTCGTGCAGCTGCAGCTTGACCAGACGGCCGGCGGCCCGGACGTAGTGCCGGTGCTGGGTCAGCGGACGGTCGGCGCCGGGCGAGCTGACCTCGAGGACGTACTCGCCCTCGCCCATCGCGTCCGTCTCGTCGAGCTTCGCGGAGATGGCGCGGCTCAGCTCGGCGCAGGTGTCGAGTTCGACGCCCTCGTCCGAGTCGACGATGATCCTCAGCAGTCCTCGGCGGCCGGCCCGGGACACTTCGATCTCTTCGAGATCGAGGTCCTTCGCGTGGACGAGCGGCTCCAGGAGTCCGCGCAGCCTGTCGCTCTGGGTGGTGCTCATCCGGGTGACTCCTCGGCCGCGTGTGCTGTTGTGGTGTCGTCGCGTGTCAGACCAAAGGGTATCCGGTCCCAAGGGGTGTTGCCGTCCATGGGGCCGGGCCGCGGGTACGCTCGCCTGCGGTGATCTTCGGGATCGTGGATCGAGGCAGAGGGAGCGAACGTGGGGCGCACGGGGACGGTAGGCAGGCGCGCGCTCCTCGCGGCGGGCGCCGGTGCGGTGACCCTGGCCGGCTGCACCTCCGGGGCCGGCCCGGACGGCCCGCGCACCCCGTCGGCCGCCGAGCGGGCGGCCCGCGCCGAGGAGGCGCTGCGCCGCAGGTCGGCGGCGGCGAGCGGCGCCCTGCTGACCCGATTCGACGCGGTCCTCACCGCCCATCCGTCGCTGGCCGCCCGGCTGGCGCCGCTGCGGGCCTCGGTGGCGGCGCACACCACGGCGCTGGGCGACGGGGGGACGGGCGACCCGGCCGCCTCGTCCGCTCCGGGCGTCGGCCCCGCCGCCGCGCGGGACCCGCACGGCCCGGACGCGAGCCCGGGCGGGCGGTCCCCCGGCGGCGCGCGCCCGTCGGCGTCCGCCGCCGCCGCCGTCGTACCGGCCGATCCGGCCGCGGCGCTGCGGGAGCTGACCGCGGCGGTCCGCGCCACCGCCGACGTCCACACGGCCGCCCTGCTCGACGCCCCGCCCGAGTACGCCCGGCTGCTCGCCTCGGTCGCGGCGGCCGGTGCGGCGCACGCGTACCTGCTGACCGAAGGAGCCCGGGGATGAGCGCCCTCGAAGCGGCCCAGGCCGCCCTCGCCGCCGAGCACGCGGCGGTGTACGGCTACGGCGTCGTCGGCGGCCGGGTCGGCGCCGTGCGGCGCGCGGAGGCCGTGGCGGCGTACGACGGGCACCGGGCCCGACGGGACGTGCTGCGCCGGACCGTACGCGACCTGGGCGGCGAACCGGCGGTCGCGGCGGCGGCGTACGAGCTGCCCTTCACCGTGCCGGACAGCGCCGCGGCGGTGCGCCTGGCGGCCTTCCTGGAGGACCGGGTGGCCGGGGTGTACTCCGACCTGGTCCGGGCGGCGCGCGGCCCGCTGCGGCGGGACGCGGCCGCCGCGTTGCGCGAGGCGGCGGTACGGGCCGCCCGCTGGCGCGGTGGGGACGTAACCTTTCCTGGGCTCGCCGAGCGCGCACCCGCCCGGCCCTGACGAGGCTCCGAACGGCAGAAGGAACAACGCACGCATGGGTTTCGAACCGCCGCAGCGACTGGTGCGGACGCTGGGCGAGACGTACGGGGACGCGGTCGCGGCCGAGTGGCTCGCCCGGCTCCCCGAGCTGACCCGCGACGCGCTGGACCGCGCCTCCCTGGACGCCGAACGGACGATGGCGCCGGGCGGCCGGAGCAGCCTGGTCGTGCTCGTACGGCAGCCGGACGGCTCCCCTGCGGCGCTGAAGGTCGGCCCGGCGTTCGCCCGCCCCGAGCTGGAGCGGGACGCCCTGGCGCACTGGAACGGCTGGGGCGCGGTGCGGCTGCTCGGGGACGCCGGCGACGGGGCACTGGTCCTGGAGAGGCTGCACCCGGAGGTGTCGCTGCGCTCGCTGCCGGAGGCGAAGGCGTTGCTGGAGGCGGCCGGCACCGTGCGGCGGCTGTGGGTCGAGCCCCCCGCGGGGCACGGATTCGAGTCGGTCGCGGAGCGCACCGCCCGGCAGGCGGCGGTCATGGAGCCCTACCGGGGCGACGCGGTGGCCGGCGCGCTGACGGCGGCGGCGCTGGAGGCGCGCGAGGAGCTGGTCGCCGACCCGCCGGAGACGCTGCTGCTGCACGGCTGCTTCCGCCAGGGGAAGGTCCTCGGCGGGGACCGGGCGCCGTGGCTGGCCGTCGGGCCCGAGCCGCTGGTGGGCGAGCGCGCCTTCGACCTGGCGCGGCTGGTGAGGGACCGGGTCGAGGACCTGGTCGCGGCCTCGGCGGGGGCCTCGGCGGCGCGCCGCCGGGTCAACAAGCTGGCGGACTCGCTGGAGCTCGACCGGGAGCGGTTGCGCGGCTGGACGCTGTTCCGGGCCGTGGAGTCGGGCACGCGCGCGCTGGCGGCGGGGCGGCGGCAGGACGCGGAGCTGCTGCTGGAGTTCGCGGACTGGCTGTAGGGGAATACCCTTTTCGTAACGTTCTGACCGGCTCGAACCGCAGGGGGCCGTCATGATCGAGGAACTGCTCTCGGCCGCCGCCGGGGTGGGCGTGGCCACCGCGGTCTACGCCGCCACCGCCGCGCGCGTGGTGAAACAGTACGAGCGGGGTGTCGTCTTCCGCTTCGGGCGGCTGCGCGAGGGTGTGCGCGGCCCCGGATTCACGATGATCGTTCCGGTGGTCGACCGGCTCCACAAGGTGAACCTGCAGATCGTGACGATGCCGGTGCCCGCCCAGGAGGGCATCACCCGGGACAACGTGACGGTGCGGGTGGACGCGGTCGTGTACTTCAAGGTGGTCGACGCGGCCGAGGCGCTGGTGCGCGTGGAGGACTACCGCTTCGCGGTCTCGCAGATGGCGCAGACCTCGCTGCGGTCGATCATCGGCAAGAGCGACCTCGACGACCTGCTGTCGAACCGGGAGAAGCTCAACCAGGGGCTGGAGCTGATGCTGGACTCCCCCGCGATCGGCTGGGGGGTGCAGATCGACCGGGTCGAGATCAAGGACGTGTCGCTGCCCGAGACGATGAAGCGGTCGATGGCCCGGCAGGCGGAGGCGGACCGTGAGCGGCGGGCGCGGGTGATCAACGCGGACGCGGAGCTCCAGGCGTCGAAGAAGCTGGCCGAGGCGGCCGGGGTGATGTCGGACCAGCCGGCCGCCCTGCAGCTGCGGCTGTTGCAGACGGTGGTGGCGGTGGCGGCGGAGAAGAACTCGACGCTGGTGCTGCCGTTCCCGGTGGAGCTGCTGCGGTTCCTGGAGCGCGCGGCCCAGAACCAGCCGGACCCGGCTCAGGCCGGGCGGACCGAGCCCGCCGCGAAGCCGCCGGCGCCGGTGGCGCCGGCCGCCCCGGTGTCCCCGCTGGTCGCGGATCCGCCGGTCGCCCCGACCGAGACGTTCGAGGAGCCGCCGCCGCCGCTGCCGGACGAGGGGCGCTCCCGGACGGTCCCGCAGCCCGTGCTCCGGGAGCCGGTGGACGACACCCTGACCGGCCCTCCGGTCGACCCGGAGCCCCGGGACGGCACGGTGGTCTGACCCCGGGCGCCGACACCGTACGGGCGGAGCCGCGCGGGGCGCCCGGACGGTCGCGGCCGCCGGGCTCCGGTCGCTTGCGGCCACGCCTCCCGGCCCCGCAGGTTCCCGATACGACGACGTCCGCCGTGCACGACCCGCCGGAGCGGGCGTTCGCGGCGGACGTCGTCGTAGGGCCTTACGCGCCGAGGCGGGCGATCGCCTCGGCGACGGTGAGCTCCTCGCGCTCGCCCGTGCGGCGGTCCTTCAGCTCCACGACGCCCTCGGCCGAGCGGCGCCCGGCGACCAGGATCTTCGGGACGCCGATCAGCTCCGCGTCGGTGAACTTCACGCCCGGGGAGACACCCGCGCGGTCGTCGACGAGGACCCGCAGGCCGGCGTCCTTCAGCTTCTCGGACACCTCGAGCGCCAGCTCGGTCTGGAGCGCCTTGCCCGCGGCGACGACGTGGACGTCGGCCGGGGCGACCTCGGCCGGCCAGCACAGGCCCTTGTCGTCGGCGTGCTGCTCGGCGAGGGCGGCGACGGCGCGCGAGACGCCGATGCCGTACGAGCCCATGGTGACCCGGACGGGCTTGCCGTTCTGGCCGAGGACGTCGAGCTGGAAGGCGTCGGCGTACTTGCGGCCGAGCTGGAAGATGTGGCCGATCTCGATCGCGCGGTCCATCGTCAGGCCGGTGCCGCAGTTCGGGCACGGGTCGCCGTCCTCGACGACGACCACGTCGAGGTAGTCGTCGACCTGGAAGTCGCGGCCGGCGACGACGTTCCGCGTGTGCGTGGCGGGCTTGTTGGCGCCGGTGATCCAGGCGGTGCCGGGGGCGATGCGCGGGTCGGCGATGAAGCGGACCTTCTCCAGGCCCTGCGGGCCGACGTAGCCGCGGACGAGGTCGGGGCGGCCCTCGAAGTCCTCGGCGGTGACCAGCTCGACGACGGCCGGGGCCAGGTGGTCCTCCAGCTTGCCGAGGTCGACCTCGCGGTCGCCGGGCACGCCGACGCCGACGATCTCGCCGTCGACCTTGACCAGCAGGCTCTTCAACGTGCGGGAGGCCGGCACGTCCAGGTACGCGGCGAGCGCCTCGATGGTCGGGGTGTCGGGGGTCTCGACGTCCTCGGCCGGGCCGTGGGCGCTCGCGTCCTCGGGCTCGGTGCGGAAGGTGACGGCCTCCGTGTTGGCGGCGTACGCGCAGTTCGAGCAGTGGACGAAGGTGTCCTCGCCCGCCGCGGCCGGGGCCAGGAACTCCTCGGAGGCGGAGCCGCCCATGGCGCCGGAGACCGCCGAGACGATCTTGTGGTCGAGGCCGAGCCGGTCGAAGATCCGGATGTAGGCGGCGCGGTGCAGCGCGTACGCCTCGGCCAGGCCCTCGTCGGTGGTGTCGAAGGAGTACGAGTCCTTCATCTGGAACTCGCGGCCGCGCAGGATGCCCGAGCGGGGGCGCGCCTCGTCGCGGTACTTCGACTGGATCTGGTAGAGGATCACCGGCAGGTCCTTGTAGGACGTGCACTGGTCCTTGACCAGCAGGGTGAAGATCTCCTCGTGCGTGGGCCCGAGGAGGTAGTCGCCGCCCTTGCGGTCCTGGAGGCGGAACAGCTCGGCGCCGTACTCCTCCCAGCGGCCGGAGGCCTCGTAGGGCTCCTTGGGCAGCAGCGCGGGCAGCAGGACCTCCTGCGCGCCGATGCCGTCCATCTCCTCGCGGACGACGCGGGAGACGTTCTCCAGGACCTTCATGCCGAGCGGCAGCCAGGACCAGATGCCCGCGGCGTTGCGGCGGACGTAACCGGCGCGGACGAGCAGTTTGTGGCTGAGCGTCTCGGCGTCCGCCGGGTCGTCGCGCAGTGTCTTGACCATCAACCGGGACATGCGCTGGACCTGGGCCATGGGGATCTCTCCTGCGGTGAAAAGTGTGATGGCTAGGAGGTTAGCCCTGGGGCCCGTGCGGGCGGAAATCAGTTCCGTCGGGAGGGCTTGCGCAGCAGCGGCAGCGGGGCGCCCATGACGGCGTACGGGCGGGGTGCGCTGGGGAAGTGGACCTGCCGGGCGAGGTCGGTGTAGCCGAGGGCGCGGTAGAGGGCGCGGGCCGGGCTCTCGGTGTCGATGGCGGAGAGGATGGAGCGGGGCTGCTCGGCCTGGTCGGTGATGGTGGTGATGAGCGTCCGGCCCACGCCGCGGCCCTGGTGGGCGGGGTGGACGTGGAGTTCGGTGATGACGAAGGAGTCGTCGAGCCACTCCTCGGTGCCGTTGGCGCGGAGGTAGGGCTCCACGACGCTCGACCACCAGTGGACGCGGTCGTTGGGCATCCCGTACACGAAGCCGACGAGCCGGCCGTCGGGTGTGGTGGCGCCGTAGGCGCGGGCGCCGGGGTCGAGCAGGTGGCGCAGGACGATATGGCGTCGTACGACGATCTCGTCCTCGCTCAGCCCGAAGGCGAGGGCCTGTACGGCGAGGGCGTCGTCCACGCGCGCGGCGAGGTCGACCGGTCCGATCGTGACCGGGGCGTCGTCATCCATGCGCGCACCCTACAAGCGCGCGAGGGTCTGTCGTTCGGATCATGCCGGATCAGGGAGCGGGGTCTGGTGCTGTGCATCGCAAGGCGGAGGAGGGAGTCGACGCGGAGCGTCGGCGACCGACGACAACGCGGCGAGGTGCGGTGCCAGGGCCCGCGAGCCCGGCATGATCCGAACGACAGACCCTAGAAGAGCACGCTCATGAAGGCCCCGACCTCGCGGAAGCCGACGCGGCGGTAGGCGGCCCTGGCGGGGGTGTTGTAGTCGTTGACGTAGAGGCTGACGACGGGGGCGACGTCGGCGAGGGCGTAGCGCAGGACGGCGGCCATGCCGGTCGCGGAGAGGCCCTTGCCGCGGTGTTCCGGGGCGACCCAGACGCCCTGGATCTGGCAGGCCTGGGGGGTGGCGGCGCCGATCTCCGCCTTGAAGACGACCTTGCCGTCCTCGATACGGGCGAAGGAGCGTCCGGAGCCGACGAGTTCGGCGACGCGGGCCTGGTAGAGCAGGCCGCCGTCGCCGGCCATCGGCGAGATGCCGACCTCCTCGGTGAACATGGCCACGCACGCGGGCATGATCACCTCCATCTCGTCCTTGCGGATCCGGCGGACCAGAGGGTCGGGCGCGACGTCCGCGGAGGGCCGGTCGGTGACCATCAGGGGCTGGTGGGGGCGGATGTCGCGGGCGGGGCCCCAGCCTGGTTCGAGGAGTTGCCAGAGCCGTGCGGTGGCCTCGGCGGGGCCGACGATGGAGGAGCAGCGGCGGCCGGTCCTGCGGGCGCGGTCGGCGAAGGCGCGGACGGCCTCGGGGGTGGCGCAGATGGGGACGAGGTTGGCGCCGGAGTAGCAGAGGGAGCGCAGCCGTCCGTCGGTGTACCAGCCCCACATCTCGCCGCCGAGGCGCCAGGGGTCGAGTCCGGCCGCCTGGACGCGGGCGGTGACGAAGGCGTTCTCGACGGGGGCGCTCTCCAGGACGGCGAGCGCGGCGCCGAGGTCGGCGGGTTCGAGGACCCGGGTGGTGGTCTGCGTCAACACGAGGGGGCCTCACCATGCGGTCTGCTGATCTCCGCACTGTACCTGGCGCGTCGGCGAGGTGTCCGGCGTGCGGCCGGAAGGGTACGGCGAAGCCCCGCGGCACGGGTGCGGCGGGGCTTCGTGACGTACGGACCGGGCCGGGGGTGGCGGGGCCGGGGGTCAGGCGACGGTGAGGACCTCGGGCTCGCCGCTCGTCACGCCGTCCTTCTTCATCTGCTCGGCGATCTTCAGCGCCTCTTCGATGAGGGTCTCGACGATCTTCGACTCGGGGACGGTCTTGATGACCTCGCCCTTGACGAAGATCTGGCCCTTGCCGTTGCCGGAGGCGACGCCGAGGTCGGCCTCGCGGGCCTCGCCGGGGCCGTTGACGACGCAGCCCATGACGGCGACGCGCAGCGGGACCTCCATGCCCTCCAGGCCCGCGGTGACCTCCTCGGCCAGCTTGTAGACGTCGACCTGGGCGCGCCCGCAGGACGGGCAGGAGACGATCTCCAGGCGGCGCGGCTTGAGGTTCAGCGACTCCAGGATCTGGTTGCCGACCTTGACCTCCTCGACCGGCGGCGCGGAGAGCGAGACGCGGATGGTGTCGCCGATGCCCTCGGAGAGCAGCGCGCCGAAGGCGACGGCGGACTTGATGGTGCCCTGGAAGGCGGGGCCGGCCTCGGTGACGCCGAGGTGCAGGGGGTAGTCGCACTGGGCGGCGAGCTGGCGGTAGGCGTTGACCATGACGACCGGGTCGTTGTGCTTGACCGAGATCTTGATGTCGCCGAAGCCGTGCTCCTCGAAGAGGGAGGCCTCCCACAGCGCGGACTCGACCAGCGCCTCGGGGGTGGCCTTGCCGTACTTCTTCAGTAGCCGGGCGTCGAGCGAGCCCGCGTTGACGCCGATCCGGATCGGGGTGCCCGCGGCCTTGGCGGCGTGCGCGATCTCCTTGACCTTGTCGTCGAACTGCTTGATGTTGCCGGGGTTGACGCGGACGGCGGCGCAGCCGGCGTCGATCGCGGCGAAGACGTACTTCGGCTGGAAGTGGATGTCGGCGATGACCGGGATCTGCGACTTCTTCGCGATGACGGCGAGCGCGTCGGCGTCGTCCTGCGTCGGGCAGGCCACGCGCACGATCTGGCAGCCGGAGGCCGTCAGCTCGGCGATCTGCTGCAGCGTGGCGCCGATGTCGGACGTGCGGGTCGTCGTCATCGACTGCACCGAGACGGGCGCGTCCCCGCCCACCGCGACCGATCCGACCTGGATCTGGCGGCTCTTGCGCCGCTCGGCGAGCCGGGTCGGAACGGACGGGATACCGAGAGAAATCGCGGTCATCAGCTGTACAACCCCAAGGTGTGGTTCATCGGGCTCAGGTCTTCGAGATTACCGCCCCGGCGGCGGGCGGCCGGACACCCCGGGGCTCCGGCCGCCGAACGGTCACGTCAGCTTCACCGGGTTGACGATGTCGGCGGCGAGGACGAGGAGCGTGAAGCAGACGAACACGCCCGCGACGACATAGGCGGCCGGCATCAGCTTGGCCACGTCGAACGGGCCGGGGTCGGGACGCCGGAAGATCCGCGCGGTGTGGCGGCGTACGGACTCCCACAGGGCGCCCGCGATGTGTCCGCCGTCGAGCGGGAGCAGCGGCAGCATGTTGAACAGGAACAGCGAGACGTTGAACATGACGACCAGCTGCAGGAAGAAGACCAGGATGGTCTGCGGGGGTGCGTCGATGTTCATCAGCTCGCCGCTGATGCGGGCGGCGCCGACGACGCCTACGGGTGAGTCCTGCTTGCGTTCGCCGTCGCCGAAGGTGGCGTCCCAGAGGTCCGGGATCTTGCCGGGCAGGGCGAGGACGGACTCGAAGCCGGCCTGGAGCTGGTCGGTCATCCGGGAGGCGGACTCGCCGAAGGTGAGCGGGACGACCTCGCGGCCGGACTCGAAGCCGAGGTAGCCGGCGGAGACGTACTGCGCGGGCTGGACGACGTTGCCGTCGGCGTCCTTCTTCAGGACCTTGTTCTCCAGGAGCGTCGCCCGGAGCTCCAGCTCCTCGCCGCCGCGCTGGACGGTGACGGTGGCGGGCCCGGTGGTGGCGCGGATGCGGTCGGAGAGGGTGTTCCAGTCCGTGACGCGTTCGCCGTTGAAGGCGACGATCCGGTCGCCCTTGAGCAGCCCGGCGGCCTTGGCGGGCGAGGGGCGGTCGCCCGGCACACAGGAGTCGCGCTTCTCGCTCTGGTCGATGACGCAGTTGGTGACGCCGGCGACCTTGGTGGTCTGGGTCTCGAAGCCGACGGCCATCGCGCTGCCGAAGAAGAGCAGGACGGCGAGGATCAGGTTCATGAACGGGCCGGCGAACATCACGATGACGCGCTTCCACGGCTTGCGCGTGTAGAAGAGCCGCTTCTCGTCGCCGGGCTGGAGCTCCTCGAAGGACGCCTCCCGGGCGTCCTCGATCATGGCGCGCCAGGGCGAGGTGGAGCGGGCCTCGATGCGGCCGTCCTTGCCGGGCGGGAACATGCCGATCATGCGGATGTAGCCGCCGGCCGGGATGGCCTTGATGCCGTACTCCGTCTCGCCCTTCCGCTTCGACCAGATCGTGGGGCCGAAGCCGACCATGTACTGCGGCACGCGGATGCCGAAGAGCTTGGCGGTGGAGAGGTGGCCCAGCTCGTGCCAGGCGATGGAGACGAGCAGGCCGAGCGCGAACAGCGCGATGCCGAGGAGGGTGAGAAGTACGGTCATGCGCGCGCCTCCGCGGTTGCCTTCGCTGCGACTACTGCCAGTTCGCGGGCCCGGGCGCGGGCCCAGGTCTCCGCTTCGAGGACGTCCGACACCGTCAGTGAGGTTCCCCGGGCGGGGGTGCCGTGTTCGGTGACGACTGCCGTGACCGTATCCATGATTCCGTTGAACGGCAGCCTTCCGGCGAGGAACGCCTCGACGCACTCCTCGTTCGCGGCGTTGAAGACGGCGGGGGCGGTGCCGCCGAGTTCGCCGACGTGGCGGGCCAGGCCGACGGACGGGAAGGCCTCGGTGTCGAGGGGGAAGAACTCCCAGGTGGAGGCCTTGGTCCAGTCGAAGGCGGGAGCGGCGTCCGGGACGCGCCGGGGCCAGCCGATGCCGACGGCGATGGGGCCGCCCATGTCCGGCGGGGTGGCTTGGGCGAGGGTGGAGCCGTCGGTGAACTCGACCATCGAGTGGACGTACGACTGGGGGTGGACGACGACCTCGATGCGGTCGAAGGGGATGTCGTAGAGGAGGTGCGCCTCGATGACCTCAAGACCCTTGTTCACCAGGGTGGCGCTGTTCACCGTGATCACCGGGCCCATGGCCCAGGTGGGGTGGGCGAGGGCGTCCTCGCGGGTGACGTGCGCCAGCTCCTCGCGCGTACGGCCGCGGAAGGGGCCGCCGGAGGCGGTGACGACCAGCTTGCGGACGTCGGCGCGGGTGCCGGCGGCGAGCGCCTGGAAGAGCGCGGCGTGCTCGGAGTCGACCGGGATGATCTGGCCGGGCTCGGCGAGGGCCTTGACCAGCGGGCCGCCGACGATCAGCGACTCCTTGTTGGCCAGGGCGAGGGTGCGGCCGGCTTCGAGGGCGGCGAGCGTGGGCGCGAGGCCGATGGAGCCGGTGATGCCGTTGAGCACGGTGTGGCACGGGGAGGCGGCCAGCGTGGTGGCGGCGTCGGGGCCGGCGAGGACCTCGGGGAGGGTCTCGGAGCCGTACCACCGCCGCAGCGCCTCGCGGAGCGCGGGCACCACGTCCTCGCGGGCGACGGCGACCGTCGCCGCCTTCAGCTTGTACGCCTGCTCGGCGAGCAGCTCGACCCGGCCGCCGGACGCGGCGAGGGCAGTGACCCGGAAGCGGTCGGGGTTGCGCAGGACCAGGTCGATGGCCTGGGTGCCGATGGATCCGGTGGAGCCGAGGACGACGATGTCCCGGCGGCCTTCGGCTGGGTCGAAGGCGATGTGCGGATCGGCGAGAGGAGAGGGGCGGTCGCTCATGCCCCCCATTCTTGCCGCAAAGACCGCGCGCCCTTCACGGGGTACGGGTGAACGCTCCGAAGACCCGGTGGAAGTCGGGGAACGTCTTCCGGACGCAGCCGGGGTCGTCGAAGGTGATGCCGGGGGTCCGCAGGCCGGTGACGGCGAAGGACATGACGATGCGGTGGTCGCCGTGGGTGGCGATCTCGACGCCGGTGCCGGCCGGGGTGCCGGGCCGGATCTCGATCCAGTCGGGGCCGGTGGTGACGGTGACGCCGAGGCGGCGGAGGTTCTCCGCGCAGGCGTCGAGCCGGTCGCACTCCTTGACCCGGGTGTTGGCGACGTCCTCGATGCGGACCGGCCCGTCGGCGAAGGGGGCGAGCGCGGCGAGGGTCGGCATGGTGTCCGAGATGTCCCGCATGTTCACGGTGAGGCCGCGCAGGGTGCCGGTGCCGCGGACGGTGGTGGCCGTGTCGGTGATCTCCACCTCGGCGCCCATCCGGCGCAGGACGTCGACGAAGGCGAGGTCGCCCTGGAGGGCGCCGGTGCCGAGGCCGGGGACGGTGACGGTCCGGCCGGGTTCGAGCGCGGCGGCGGCGAAGAAGTACGAGGAGGTGGAGGCGTCGGGCTCGACGGGGTAGCGCACGGCGCGGTAGCCGGTGGGCTCGACGGTGTACGTACGGCCCTCCCGGGTGA
This sequence comes from Streptomyces sp. NPDC008121, assembly GCF_042957155.1. Taxonomy (NCBI): domain Bacteria; kingdom Bacillati; phylum Actinomycetota; class Actinomycetes; order Kitasatosporales; family Streptomycetaceae; genus Streptomyces; species Streptomyces sp. NPDC008121. The sequence continues at coordinate 68,123 of NZ_JBIBHT010000003.1, forward strand.
CCCGTGCGCCGAAGGCGCGCATCATCGCGAGGGTGATCTCGACGTACGGCTCCGAGACCAGGTCGGTGACGGTGACGGTGAGGCCCTCGGCGGTGAGCGGGCCGAGCATCAGCAGCGCGGTGAGGTACTGGGAGGACTGGCCGGCGTCGAGGGTGAGCGCCCCGCCCTTGATGCCGCGGGCGGCGACGGTGAGGGGGTGGTGGCCCTCCTTCTCCTCGTGCCGCAGGTCGACGCCGAGGGTGCGCAGGGCGGTGGAGAGGGGGCCGAGGGGGCGGCGGCGCATCTGGGGCGAGGCGTCGAAGCGGAAGGTGCCGTGCCCGGCGGCGGCGAGGGTGGGCAGGAAGCGGGCGGTGGTGGCGCCGTCGCGGCAGTACACCTCGGCGCTCTCCCGGGCGGGGCCCTCGGGCCGCCCCTCGATGTGCCACGCCCCGGCTTCCTGGCGGACCGCGTAACCGAGGGTCTTCAGCCCTTCGGCGAAGCCCTCGGTGTCGTCGGAGACGAGGGGCCTGAGGAGGGTCGTCGTCCCGCGCGCGGCGGCCGCGAGGAAGAGGGCGCGCGCGGTGACGGACTTGGAGCCGGGGATGTCGATGACGGTCACGGGCCCATGGTGCCGGGCGGACGGGGGGGGGGGGGGGGGGGGGGCGGGGGGGGGGCCCCCCCCCCCCGCCGCCGCGGGCACGCCGTGCGGGTCGGGGCCCGGCCCCGGCCGCTCAGGGGATCTTGCGGTGGACGTTCTCGTGGGTGGACGGGCCCGGCGGGGTGTCGGCGATCCAGGGGCCGTCGTCGCTGGGGTCGACGATGCCGTCCTCCAGCCATCCGTATGCTCCCGCGAGGACGCTCTCGACCACCTTGCGGTCGATGTCGTCCGTGTTGGACCACAGGCGGCCGAACAGCTCCTCCACGCGCAGCCGCGACTGCCGGCAGAACACGTCGGCGAGCTGGTGTGCCTCGCGGCCGTGGTCGCCCGTCGCCCGCAGGGACTCGGCCCGTACGCACGCCGCGCTCATCGCGAAGAGCTCCGCGCCGATGTCCACGATCCGGCCGAGGAAGGCCTGCTTCAGCTCCATCCGGCCCTGCCACCGCGACATCGCGTAGAACGTCGACCGGGCCAGCTTCCGCGATGTCCGTTCGACGTACCGCAGATGGGTGGCCAGCTCGCCGAACTCGCGGTACGCGCCGGGCACCTGGCCCTGCCCGGTGACGAGCTGGGGCAGCCAGCGGGCGTAGAAGCCGCCGGCCCGGGCGCCCGCGCGGGCCTTGTCGGAGAGGGACTTGTCGGGGTCGATGATGTCGCCGGCCACGGAGAGGTGGGCGTCCACCGCCTCACGGGCGATGAGCAGGTGCATGATCTCGGTCGAGCCCTCGAAGATCCGGTTGATCCGCAGGTCGCGCAGGAGCTGCTCGGCCGGGACGGCCCGCTCGCCGCGCGCCGCGAGGGAGTCCGCCGTCTCGTAGCCGCGGCCGCCGCGGATCTGGACCAGCTCGTCGGCCATGAGACAGCCCATCTCGGAGCCGAAGAGCTTGGCCAGGGCCGCTTCGATGCGGATGTCGTTGCGGTCCTCGTCGGCCATCTGCGAGGCCAGGTCGACGACGGCCTCCAGCGCGAACGTGGTGGCCGCGATGAACGAGATCTTCGTGCCCACCGCCTCGTGGCGGGCGACCGGCTTGCCCCACTGCTCGCGTACGGACGCCCACTCGCGGGCGATCTTCAGCGACCACTTGCCCGCGCCGACGCACATGGCGGGGAGGGAGAGCCGGCCGGTGTTCAGGGTGGTGAGCGCGATCTTGAGACCGGCGCCCTCGGGGCCGATCCGGTTCGCGGCGGGGACCCGGACACTGTGGAAGCGGGTGACGCCGTTCTCCAGGCCGCGCAGGCCCATGAAGGCGTTGCGGTGCTCGACGGTGACGCCCGGCGAGTCGGCCTCGACGACGAAGGCGGTGATGCCGCCCTTGTGGCCCTCGGACTTCGGCACGCGGGCCATGACGACGAGCAGGTCGGCGACGACGCCGTTGGTGGTCCAGAGCTTGACGCCGTCCAGGACGTAGGCGTCGTCGCCGTCCGGGACCGCGGTCGTGGCGAGCCGGGCGGGGTCGGAGCCCACGTCCGGCTCGGTGAGCAGGAAGGCGGAGATGTCGGTGCGGGCGAGGCGCGGCAGGAACGTCGCCTTCTGCTCCTGCGTGCCGAAGATCTTCAGCGGCTGCGGCACACCGATCGACTGGTGGGCGGAGAGCAGGGCGCCGAGGGCGGGGCTCGCGGTGCCGACGAGGGCGAGGGCGCGGTTGTAGTACACCTGGGTGAGACCGAGCCCGCCGTACTTCGGGTCGATCTTCATACCGAGGGCGCCCAGCTCCTTGAGGCCGGCGACGACCTCGTCGGGGATGCGGGCCTCGCGTTCGATCAGCCGGCCGTCGATCCGGGTCTCGCAGAAGTCCTTCAGCTTGGCGAGGAAGGCCTCGCCGCGCCGTACGTCCTCCTGCGCGGGCATGGGGTGGGGGTGGATCAGGTCCAGGCGGAAGCGTCCGAGGAAGAGTTCCTTGGCGAAGCTGGGTTTGCGCCAGTCCTGCTCGCGCGCGGCCTCGGCGACCTGACGCGCTTCTCGTTCCGTGACCTTGGGCCGCTGGGTGGGTGCGGACATGCGGAGCTCACCTCGCCGCTCATCGGGGGCTCGTGGGGCTTGTGGCTACCCGTCCGTCGTACCCGATTTCGCGGCGGCAGGAAACACGAGCGCCGGCCCGGGCCCCCGCCCGGGACCCGGCGCGGACCGCCGGCCGGCGCCCGTACCCGGGCCGCCGGGGGCCGGGTGCCCGGGCGCGGGCGGCCGCGGGGACGCGAAGACGGCCGGAGCCCCCGCACAGTGGGCTCCGGCCGTCGGTCTTGGGCCGTACGGGTGTGACGGTCGTACGGCTGCGGGCGGACGTAGGTGTGGGACGCGTACGGCCGCGGGTGGGGTGGTTGCTACAGCGCGAGGCCGGTGAGGACCAGGACGCGCTCGTAGGTGTAGTCGTCCATGGCGTACTTGACGCCCTCGCGGCCGACGCCGGACTGCTTGACGCCGCCGTACGGCATCTGGTCGGCGCGGTAGGACGGGACGTCGCCGACGATCACGCCGCCGACCTCCAGCGCGCGGTGGGCGCGGAAGGCGGTCTGCAGGTCGTGGGTGAAGACGCCGGCCTGGAGGCCGAACTTCGAGTCGTTGACCGCGGCGAAGGCCTCGGCCTCGCCGTCGACCTTCGTGAGGGTGAGGACCGGTCCGAAGACCTCCTCGCAGGCCAGGGTGGTGCCGGCGGGCAGGTCGGCGAGCACGGTGGGGGCGTAGGTCGCGCCCTCGCGCTTGCCGCCGGTGAGGAGGGCGGCGCCGTCCTTCACGGCCTCGTCGACCCAGGCCTCGACGCGCTTGGCGGCGTCCTCGCTGACGAGAGGGCCGACGTCGGTGGTGTCGTCCGACGGGTCGCCGGTGCCCTGCGCCTCGACGGCGGCGACGACCTTCGGGACGAGCCGGTCGTAGACCGACGCGTCGGCGATGACCCGCTGCACGGAGATGCAGGACTGGCCGCCCTGGTAGTTGGAGAAGGTGGCGATGCGGGTCGCCGCCCAGTCCAGGTCGGCCTCGGAGGCCCAGTCGCCGAGGACGACGGCCGCGGCGTTGCCGCCGAGCTCCAGGGTGCAGTGCTTGTGGGGCACGGACTCCTGGATGGCGTAGCCGACCTTGTCGGAGCCGGTGAAGGAGATGACGGGGAGGCGCTCGTCCTGGACGAGGGCGGGCATCCGGTCGTTCGGCACGGTCAGGACGGACCAGGAGCCGGCCGGGAGGTCGGTCTCGGCCAGCAGCTCGCCGAGGACGAGCGACGAGATGGGGGTGGCCGGGGCCGGCTTGAGGATGATCGGGGCGCCGACGGCGATGGCCGGGGCGACCTTGTGGGCGCTGAGGTTCAGCGGGAAGTTGAACGGCGCGATGCCGAGCACGACGCCCTTGGGCATGCGGCGGGTGATCGCGAGCCGGCCGACGCCACCGGCGTCGGTGTCGAGGCGCTGGGCCTCGCCGCCGTTGAAGCGGCGGGCCTCCTCGGCGGCGAAGCGGAAGACGGAGACGGCGCGGCCGACCTCGCCTCGGGCCCACTTGATGGGCTTGCCGTTCTCGGCGGAGATCAGCTGGGCGATCTCCTCGGTGCGCTCGACGAGACGCTTCGATACGTGGTCCAGGGCGGCGGCCCGCACGTGCGCCGGGGTGGCGGCGAACTCGTCGACGACGGCGTGCGCGGCGGCGACGGCCTCCTCGACCTGGGCCTCGGTGGGAACGCTCACCGTGCCGACGACACGGCCGTCCCAGGGGGAGGTGACGTCGAAGGTGGCCTCGCCGGTGGCCTCGCGGCCGGCGAGCCAGAAGGCGTGGGTGGCAGTCATTGCGTCCCGGCCCTTTCGTATCGGTTGGTCCGCCAGTGGGTGTCGCTGACGTGTCTGCGTGCCACGTTAGGGCCGAGGAGCCGAGGCGTCGTTTGTCCGTGGTGGAGTGGTGGGGGGCGGGGGGTCGACGGTTTGGAGGAAGGGGCGCCGGCGGGTCGTGGCGCGGGGCGTCGTGCGGCGGGGCCGGGGCTCCGGCCGGGCTCGCGCCGCACCCCTCGCCACGGCCTCCGCTACGACCGTCGCTCGGTGGTGACGATGAGGCAGACGCCCGCGACGACGACGGCGCCGCCGAGGGCGATCGGCCAGGTCAGTGCCTCGTCCAGGACGAGGGCGCCGAGGAGGACGGCGACGACGGGGTTGACGTACGCGTAGGTGGCGACGAGCGAGAGCGGGGCCGACTGGAGGAGCCAGGCGTACGCCGTGAACGCGATCAGGGAGCCGAAGACGATCAGGTAGGCGAGCGCGGTCCACGAGCGGGTGGAGACGGCGGCGAGGTCGAGGCCCTGCTGTTCGCCGCGGACCAGCCCGAGGGCGAGGCCCCCGAGACCGCCCGCCACCATCTCGTACGCGCTGGCGGTGAAGGGGTTGGCGGGCATGGGGATCCGGGCGGAGGAGAAGGACCCGACGGACCACATGACCGTGGCGACGATGACCAGGAGGACGCCGCTGATCCGGACGTCGCCGCTGAGGCCGGGGAGGGTGAGGACGGCGAGGCCGACGAGACCGAGGAGTACGCCGGTGACGGCACCGGCCCCGGGGCGCTCGCCGTACGCGGCCCGCAGGACGACGACCCAGGCGGGCACGACGGCGATGAGGAGGGCGGCGAGGCCGGAGGGGACGGTGGTCTCGGCGAGCACGACGAGGCCGTTGCCGCCGAGGATGAGCAGCAGACCGACGACGACCGCGGAGGCGAGTTCCCGCCGGGTGACCTTGAGGGCCCTGGGCCCCTGCCGCCAGGCGATGAGCGCGGCGAGGATCAGCCCGGCGGTGACGAACCGGGCGCCCGCGGAGAGGAACGGCGGCATCGTCTCGACGACGATCCGGATCCCGAGGTACGTGGAGCCCCAGACGACGTAGACGATCCCGAGCGCGACCCACACGCCACCGGAGATCCGGCGGGGCGGACGGGGGGCGGGGGCGTGGGGGGCGCCGGAGGCGGACGTCTGGACCTCGGAGGCCGGATCGACGGCGGGGCTTGTCATGAGCAGGAGATTAGGCACTTCCCGCCCCGAGTGCCAGGAATTCTGCCCGGCATCGGGCAGGGGAGCGGGGTGTCGACGGGGCCGGGGGCCCAGAGGCGGGGGCGGAGGTGGACGGGCGCTGAGGGCGCCGATGGAGGCGAGGGGGCCGGGGGGCCCTGAGGCGGGGCCGGAGGTGGACGGCCGCTGAGAGCCCCGACGGGGGCGAGGGGCCCGGGCGGCCCTGGGGCGGGCGGAGGTGGACGGCGCCGACGGCGCCGACGGCGCCGGCCCGCCGTGAACGGCCGTCCCTCCCCTCAGCGCGTCTCCGGCGCGTCGGCGCCCGTCGCCTTCAGGGCCAGCCAGAGCTCCATCCGGACGTCGGGGTCGTCCAAGGAGCGGCCCAGGATCTCCTCGACCCGGCGCATGCGGTAGCGGAGCGTGTGGCGGTGGACGCCCAGGTCCGCGGCCGCCGCATCCCACTGGCCGTGGCGGGAGAGCCAGGCGCGGAGGGAGGCGACCAGATCGCCGCGGCCGGTGGCGTCGTGTTCGTGCAGGGCGCGGAGCATGCCGTCCGCGAAGGCGCGGACGGCGTCGTCCGCGAGCAGCGGCAGGACCGAGCCCGCCGCCAGGTCCTCGTGCTCGACCAGCGCCCGTCCGCGCCGCCGGGCCACCGAGAGCGCCTGCTCGGCCTGCTTGTACGCGGCGCCCGCGGCGATCGGCCCCGTCGGGGCCGAGAGGCCGACGACGACGCCCGCGTCCTCCGCCTCCCGTTCCGCGTACGCCGCGCAGGCGATCACGACCGCTCCGCCGTCCCCCGCGAGGACGACCAGCCGGCCCTCGCTCTCCGGTACCGCCAGAACCGTTTCGCCCGCCCGGGCCGCCGCCGATTCCAGCGCGTCGGCGAGCGCCGGAAGCGGCGGCTCCTTCTCCGGCTCCCCGGCCGATCCCGTCGCCTTCGTGGATCCGGTCGCCCTGGTCGACCGGGTCGCCTTGGTCGAGGCCGATCCGCCGGAACCACCGGACCCGCCCGACCCGCTGGACACCTCCGCGATCAGCAGCCGGAAGGGGGCGTCGAGCAGTCCGCCGTACAGGTCGCCCGCGACGGCCCGCGCGTGGTCCGGCTGCCCCGACAGCATCATCCGCAGCACGGCGGCGCCGAGCCGCCCCTCCGCCGCCTGCAGGGAGCGCGAGCGCTCCGTCGTGAGCGTGAGCAGAGCGATGGCGGAGTGCACGGCGTACCGTTCCGCCGTCCCGAGCGGCGCCCCCGTGCCGACCGCCAGCGCGCCCCTCACCCGCCGTCCGGTGCCGAGCGACTGCAGTTCGACCCGGTCGTCGGTGCCCCCGACCACCGCGCTCGCGGGCGCCGGCCGGTCCCGCAGCCGCTCGACGTCGGGTGTCAGCCGGGCGGCCCGGCGGGCCGCCCACTCGGGGGACGCGGCGAGGACGGTGCCCGAGGTGTCGTACATCGCCACCCATCCGTCCACGTGCGCCGCCAGCCGCGCCACGACCGCGTCCGGGCCCTCCGCGAGCGCCGCCCGGGTGAGCTCGCGCTGCGCCTCGAAGCCGGCGGTCACGGCCCGGTACTGGTCCGCCGCGATCGCCGCCGACACCGCCTTGCTGATCGCCAGGAACGGGGTCCGCCGGGGCACCTCCAGGAGCGGCAGCCCCTCCGCGCGGGCCGCGTCGAGGAGCGCCTCGGGAATGTCGTCGTAGTTGACCCCGATGGCGAAGCCGAGCCCCACGACCCCGGCGGCGAGCAGCCTCCGCACATAGCGGTGCATCGCCTCGGGGTCCTCGGCGTCGAGGGTGAGCGCGGTGGTGAGCAGCAGTTCGCCGCCCTCCATGTAGGGGACGGGGTCGGCGAGCTCGCTGACATGGGCCCAGCGCACGGGGGTGTCGAGCCGGTCCTCACCGGCTCGGACGGTGAGCTTGAGCGCCGAGTGCTGGACGAGTGAGGCGAGGGTGGGCGGCATTGGGGACCGTCGGACCTTTGAGCGAGGGGAGGCCGCTCAGCCGAGCGGCGCCTCCCGATTGTGCCAGGGCCCACCGGGTCCCGCGTGGGCTCGGCGCCGACCCGCCGCCGGACGGCCGGAAGGCACGACGGGAGTGCCCGGCGCGCCTTCCGTACCGCCCGCTCCCGTACCGCCCGCGCGCCGCCGCCTCAGCCGCGCAGGTCCACCAGCAGGGGTGGCGTGTGCTCCCCCCGGACGTGCGCGAGGGAGAGCACGGCGTGGCCGGCCGGGACCGCGTGGGCCAGGTCGGAGGCCGACCACCGCTCGCGTTCCACTTCCCGTACGGTCACGGCCTCGGCCGTCGCCGCCTTGCCGGTCACCACCCGCCGCATGAAGTGCAGGGCCTTGGTGAGGGGCTCGTCGGAGATGATCTGCCGGTTGGTGACGTCCCTGGTCTGCACCCATTCGGTGCCCCAGGTCTCGGCGAACCGCCCGCCGTCCCACGGCGCGATCCCGGCGAACGCCATCCGGCAGCCGACCGCGCCGAGCAGCGCGCCGCGCAGCGTCTCGGGGACCTCCTCCAGGCTGCGCAGCGCGAGGACGACCCCGGCGTTGGCCGAACGCAGCCGCTGCACCGCCCGGACCGACTCGCCGGTGACGGTGTACGAGGCGTCGTCCAGGACCAGGCAGGCGAAGAGCGACCGGTCGCGGCGGGCGAGGGCGGCCTCGGCGAACTGGGCGAGCAGCAGCCGGGAGACGATCCGGGAGGCCTCGGCGTGGCCGCGCTCGGGCAGGTCGACGCGGACGCGGAGCGGGTGCTCGACGGCCCGGAGGGAGAACTGCCGCTCCTGTCCGTCGGTACGGAAGAAGCGGGCGAACGCCGGCCGGTCGAGGAAGGCGATCCGCTCGGCGAGCAGGACCCCGACGTCGTCGCCGCGGGTGGCCTGGCGGGCGCGGGCGTCGAGTTCGCGCAGCTGGGCGGGGTCGTCCGCGACGGCCTCGCGCAGGGCGTCGAGGGCGTCGGGCGTACCGGCCAGCAGTTCGCGCAGCTCGGGAACGGCGGGGAAGCGGCGGTACGCGCTGTGGAACGGGCCGAGGAGCTGGGCGAGCGCCGTGGCGGCCCGGCGGCTGTCGGCGGCCAGGTCGCCGACGAGCGCCTCGCTCAGGATCCGCGCCGCCTCGTCGGGGTCGTCCGCTCCGCCGTACAGGTCGAGGTCGTGGGTGGAGTCGGGGCGTCCGACGGCGACGACCACGTCGAACGCGTCGTCGGGGCCGACGGCGGTGCCGTGGGCGGTGACGGCGATGACGGCCGCCCGGTTGGCCAGGGCCTGCAGGCAGAGGGACTCCACCACCGGCCGTACGAGGCGGACGGTCTTCCCGGACCCGGCGGGGCCGACGGCGAGCAGCGAGGTGCCGAGGAGGCCCGGCTCCAGGGCGACGCCCGTGGTGCGGCGGGCGTAGGGGTTGCGGGGGTGGTCGGCGGCGGTGCCGATGAGGACCTGCGCGGTGGCGAGGTCGTGGGTGGCGGTACGGACGGGCAGGTCGCGGACGCCCGAGGGGTGGGCGCAGGCGGCGGCGCCCCGGGTGCGTACGGCGTCGGCGAAGGCGGCGAGCCGCTCGGGCCGGGCGCGGACGCCCTGCCAGGCGCGTCGGATCCGGGCGTAGTCGACATCGCCGAGGGTGCCCCGGCGGGTGGCGTCGGCGAGGGTGCTCGCGGCTTCGGTGAGTCCGGCCTCGCGCAGCTCGGGCCACTCGGCGGGGTCGGCGGCGGGCGGGGGCGGCGGCTCGTCGGCCGGGTCGGCCGTGCCGAGGCGGCGGCGGACGGCGGGCCAGGTGCCGACCCGGGTGACGGCCGCGGCGACGGCCACGGCGAGGAGGACGTAGTAGAGGTTGGAGGCCCAGGTCAACCAGGTCACGACGTCGCGGGGCATGTCGTTCCAGACGCCCTGGACGAGGACGAAGAGCGGCCAGAGGGGTACGCCGTACCGCAGCCAGACCTCGCGCCAATTGCCGATCCGGCCGAAGCCGACGGCGAGGAGGGCGAGGACGACGGCGTCCCAGAGGTAGGTGGCGGCGGCGAACCACTGGACGTGAGGGCTGTGCTGCGACTGCCACGCGTCGGGGACGAGGAGGGTCATCGGCAGCAGCCACCAGTCGTCGACGAAGATCCACCACCCCTCCAGATAGCCGTTGAAGAGGAGCGACCAGAGCAGCCAGCCGCAGAGGTAGGCGACGAAGGCGCCGGTGAGGAGCTGCCGGCCGGGCACGAGGTCCGGCTCCTCCTCGGGGCGCTCGCGGTGGCCGAGCCGCCAGACGCCGGGGGCGGCGGCGGGCCGGGGCACGCGGAGCCAGTCGGCGACGGCGGGGCGGGTGACCGGGGCGTGCCGTGGCATCGAGGGCGAGCCGGCGGGCGGCGTGGCGAGCGCGTGGGGGTGCGGGTGGTGGGGGCCCGGCTCCGCGTTCGCGTCCGCGTCGGCGTTCGGGTCCGGATGCGGGTGCGGCGGGGACGGGTGCGCGGCGGAGCCGTCGGCCGCCCCCGGTGGCGCGGCCGGCATCCGCGGGGGCGTCGCCGGGCGGGGCACGGGATTCGCCCGTGTGCCGCGTGCGTCGAATGTGCCTTCGGAATCCATGAACCGCTGCCCCCTGACCAGCCAGGCCCGCCTGTGCACGGTCAATCTAGTGCCCCCACGGGAGTGAGTTCAGCGACTCGCGCCGGTGTCGTGCGCGGGCGCCTATGTCCGCGACGGACAACGACACACCCCGCAACACTCCCTATCGGCGCATGCCCGCCGCCCTCCCCCGCACCTAGCCTGCGAAGAAACCACAAGTGCGTCCAGAACATCCCAGGAGCCCCGCATGAACGCTGTCCCGCAGGAGCGGCGCGTCGTCACCGCCATCCCCGGCCCGAAGTCGCAGGAGCTTCAGGCCCGCCGCCTCGACACCGTGGCCGGTGGCGTGGGCTCCGTGCTGCCCGTCTTCACGGCGAAGGCCGGCGGCGGCATCATCGAGGACGTCGACGGCAACCGGCTGATCGACTTCGGCTCCGGCATCGCCGTGACCTCCGTCGGCGCCTCCGCCGAGGCCGTGGTCCGCCGCGCCGCCGCGCAGCTCGCCGACTTCACGCACACCTGTTTCATGGTCACGCCGTACGAGGGGTACGTCGAGGTCTGCGAGGCGCTGGCCGAGCTGACCCCGGGCGACCACGCCAAGAAGTCCGCGCTCTTCAACTCGGGCGCCGAGGCCGTCGAGAACGCGGTCAAGATCGCCCGCTCGTACACCAAGCGCCAGGCCGTCGTCGTCTTCGACCACGGCTACCACGGCCGTACCAACCTCACCATGGCGCTGACGGCCAAGAACATGCCGTACAAGCACGGCTTCGGCCCGTTCGCCCCCGAGGTCTACCGCGTCCCGGTCGCCTACGGCTACCGCTGGCCGACCGGTGCCGAGAACTGCGGCCCCGAGGCCGCCGCCCAGGCGATCGACCAGATCAGCAAGCAGATCGGCGCCGAGAACGTCGCCGCGATCATCATCGAGCCGGTCCTCGGCGAGGGCGGCTTCATCGAGCCGGCCAAGGGCTTCCTGCCGGAGATCGTGAAGTTCGCCAACGACAACGGCATCGTCTTCGTCGCCGACGAGATCCAGTCCGGCTTCTGCCGCACCGGCCAGTGGTTCGCGTGCGAGGACGAGGGCATCGTCCCCGACCTGATCACGACCGCCAAGGGCATCGCGGGCGGCCTGCCGCTCGCCGCCGTCACCGGCCGCGCCGAGATCATGGACTCCGTGCACGGCGGCGGTCTGGGCGGCACCTACGGCGGCAACCCGGTGGCCTGCGCCGGCGCGCTCGGCTCCATCGAGACGATGAAGGAGCTCGACCTCAACGCCAAGGCGAAGAACATCGAGTCGGTCATGAAGGCGCGCCTGTCGTCGATGGCCGAGAAGTTCGACTCCATCGGTGACATCCGCGGCCGCGGCGCCATGATCGCGATCGAGCTGGTCAAGGACCGCGCCACCAAGGAGCCGAACCCGGAGGCCGCCGGCGCGCTGGCCAAGGCCTGCCACGCCGAGGGCCTGCTGGTGCTGACCTGTGGCACCTACGGCAACGTGCTCCGCTTCCTTCCGCCGCTGGTCATCGGCGACGACCTGTTGAACGAGGGCCTCGACATCATCGAGAACGCGTTCGCCGGAATCTGATCGTTCGACACCTGGTGTGAAGAAGGTGTGGGGGGCCGATGGCGGGATGGGAATCCGGCTGTCGGCCCCCCATTCCGTGGCGTACGGTTTCTGCAGATGAGAGAAACACCCCGCTCGCAGGAGACTGCGGGCGACAACAGGGCGGAGCCTCCCCAGCCCCGCCTTGACCGTGCCCTCGCGCACACCGCTGGAGCCTCGCGCTCCGGAACTCCTCACCGATCGGATGGCCGCCCGCCCCACACCCCCCGGGGCGCGCGGCAGCCCGGTCAGGCCGACCTCCCCGGAACAACCCCCCCTGTTCCGGGGAGGTCGGCTGTCTTCTCGGCGGTCGTTCTGTTCGCCGTCATCACCTGGCAGGTCGTCGCGGCGGGCCCGCTCGCCCGCCTCGACGAGCGCCTCTCGCGCTCCCTCGTCGACCTGGTCCCCCGCCGGCTCTCCGAGCTCGGTGCCGACCTCGGCAACATGACGGTCGCGCTCCCCGTCCTCGGCGCCGCGATGGCGTACGCGTTCCGGCGCGGCCGACGCTCCCAGGCCCTGGCGGCGGGCCTCACGATGGCCCTCGTGCCGCTGCTGGTCATCCCCCTGAAGGAGTGGACGGCCCGCCCGGGCCCGCTGGAACCCTGGGCCGCCGGCTACTACCCCTCCGGCCACACGGCGACGGCGATGGTCGCCTACGTCAGCGCCGCATTCCTGGTGTCGCGCCGCCTGATCCCGCTCGCCGCCCTCCTCACGGCCCTGACCGGCACCGCCCTGATCCTGCGCGGCTACCACTGGCCCCTGGACGTCCTCGCCTCGGTGGCCCTCTGCCTGCCCCTGCTCACCTGGCCCGCCCTCGCGGCGCGGTACGCCGCCCGGTCACGCGAGTGACCGCGGCGCGCGGAGCACGGGAACCGGCCGCGCGGGCATCCGCGCGGCCGGCCGTGTCCCCGTCGGCCTCCTGACCGCGGTTCCTCTCCCGGTCGTCAGCTCCAGGTGTACGCGTCGAAGTTCCGGCTGAACTCCCAGGCGTTGAAGCGGTCCCAGTTGATCGACCACGTCATCAGGCCGCGCAGCGCCGGCCAGGTGCCGTGGGTCTGGTACGAGCCGCAGTTCGTCTTCTTCGTCAGGCAGTCCAGGGCCTTGGCCACTTCGGCCGGGGCCGTGTGGCCGTTGCCCGCCTGGGTCGAGGCCGGGAGGCCGATCGCGACCTGGTCGGGGCGGAGGGCCGGGAAGACGCGGTCGGTGTTGCCCGCGACCGGGAAGCCGGTGAGCAGCATGTCGGTCATCGCGATGTGGAAGTCCGCGCCGCCCATGGAGTGGTACTGGTTGTCGAGACCCATGATCGGGCCCGAGTTGTAGTCCTGGACGTGCAGCAGGGTGAGGTCGTCGCGCAGGGCGTGGATGACCGGGAGGTAGGCGCCGGCGCGCGGGTCCTGGCCGCCCCAGGGGCCGGAGCCGTAGAACTGGTAGCCGAGCTGCACGAAGAAGGTCTCGGGGGCCATCGTCAGGACGAAGCCGGAGCCGTACTTCGCCTTGAGGGTCCTGACCGCCTGGATCAGGTTGACGATCACCGGGCTGGTCGGGTTGCGGAAGTCGGTGTCGCCGGTCTGGAGCGAGAGGGAGTGGCCCTCGAAGTCGATGTCCAGACCGTCGAGCCCGTACTCGTCGATGATCTTCGAGACGGAGGAGACGAAGGTGTCGCGGGCGGCCGTGGTCGAGAGTTGGACCTGGCCGTTCTGGCCGCCGATGGAGATCAGGACCTTCTTGCCCGCCGCCTGCTTGGCCTTGATCGCCGCCTTGAACTCGGCCGGCGACTCGACGTTCGGGCACTCCGTCGCCGGGCACAGGCTGAAGCGGATGTCGCCCGAGGTCACCGAGGTGGGCTCGCCGAAGGCGAGGTTGACGACGTCCCAGGAGTCGGGGACGTCGGCCATCCGGGTGTAGCCCGAACCGTTGGCGAAGCTGGCGTGGAGGTAGCCGACGAGGGCGTGCGCGGGCAGTTGGCCGCCCGGGTTGCCGCCCCCGCCGGTGGCGGTCGTCGCGGTCACCGTCGCCGACTTCGGGGACTCGCCCGCGCTGTTCACGGCCGAGACCTGGAAGCCGTACGAGGTGGCGGGCGTCAGGCCGGTCGCGGTGGCCGCGGGGCTCGCGACGGTGAGGATCCGGGAGCCGCCGCGGTAGACGTGGTAGGAGGTGGCGCCCGGGACCGGCGACCAGGTCAGCGGGACGCTCGACGAGGTGGGCGTCCCGGCCGTCAGACCGGTGGGGGCGGCCGGGAGTTCGACGGGCGTGCCGCCGGGGCCGACCAGGCTCAGGTCGTCGGCGTGGTAGGCGGCGGTGCCGTACCAGCCGTGGGTGTAGACCGTCACCGCGGTCGTGGCGGCGCCGGTCCGGAACGTGGTCGTCAGCCGCTGCCAGTCGGCGGCGGACGGCGTCCAGGTGGAGACGTCGGTGGTGCCGGTGCCGGACGCGCCGAGGTAGACGTACCCGCCCCGGACCCAACCGCTGAGCGTGTACGCGGAGTTCGGCTGGACGGCGACGGTCTGGGAGCACCGGGCGTTGTCGCTGCCGGCCGGGGTGGCGCGCAGCGCCTTGCTGCCGCCGTGCACGGGCGAGGAGACGACGGCGCCGCTGCCCGCCGTACAACTCCAGCCGTCCAGGCCGGACTCGAAGCCGCCGTTGCGTGCGAGGTCGGCGTCGGCGGCCTGGGCCGCGGGGGTGAGGGCGACGAGTCCGCAGGCGGCGAGCGCGCCCGCCAGCAGGAGCGTGAGAGGTCTGGTGCGGGCCACAACTGCCTCCGGATAGGGGGGAATCGAGGGGGAGCGCGCCACAGCATGGTCCAGACCAATCGAGTGGTCAAGACCTCTGACCCCCTTCCCTCCCCGCCAGACGGCCCGCCGCCTCGTGCATCGCCAGTTCCAGGAGCGAGGCGTCGTTGAGCGTGCCACTGCCGTCCGGCGGCACCAGCCAGCGCACCCCGCCGACCGCGCGGCCCGGGTGGGGCACCACGATCCAGGTGCCGCGGCCCGCGCCGCGCACCCCCGTCCCGAGCCAGCGCGAGGCCGTGCCCGGTGGCACGAAGAAGCCCGTCCGGGCGTCGCCGAAGTCGGCGAGGACCGGCCCCGGCCGGTCCACCAGCCGGCCCAGCACGTCGAGCGTGGGGCGACCCAGCTCCCGGGGCAGGATCAGCACGTCCCACCGCTTCCCGGCGGGCAGCAGGGCGATGCCGAGCGGGTTGCGCTCCCACTGCCACCGGCAGGCACCGGGATCCGGCGCCGCCGACGCCAGCCACTCCACCGCGGTCTTGGCCGCCCCCGAACCAGTCATGGCCAACGGCCTCCCTTCCATGTACGGACACGTCGTCCACACGCAGAGAGCGGGGTCGGTGACGATCATTACGCGGGTTCGGGCCGCCGACCGGTAGTGAAGTGGGTCACAGGGCGGCGAGTGGTGTGCGCGAGGGGCGCACACCCGGCGCACCGGTACCCGTCGGGCGCGCCCGATCGGGTGGACAGCCGGGGACCGGGTCGGCGGCTTCCGTGGTCCGCCGTCTCCCGCATGGTCGTATGGGCCTCCGCACCGCGCCCACCACCCCGGGAGTGTCCCCATGCCGATCCCGCCGTCCCCGGGTCACGCGACCGGAAGCTCCCGCAAGAAGGGCGTGCTGTGGCGGCTCGGCGCATGGTCGGCACGCCACTTCGTCCTCGTGATCGTCGGGTGGATCGTCGCCCTGGCCGGCCTGCTGGCCCTCGAGCACGCGTTCGGCGGCGAGTACTCGGACAACTATTCGCTGCCCGGCACCCAGTCCGCCGAGGGGCTCGACGTGCTCCGCGCGCACGAGCCGGCCGCCGGCGGCTACAGCGCCCAGGTGGTGCTGCACGACTCCGCGAAGCCGCTCACCGAGGTGAGCGACCAGGTCTCCCAAGCCGTCGCCTCCCTCGGGAAGCTGCCGGACGTCCTCAGCGCCCAGAGCCCGCTCCCGGCGCCCGGCGCCACGCCGCCGAGCGTCCCGGCGGGGACGCCGAACCCCGGCCCGCTCTCCACGGACGGCAAGACCGGCTACATCACGATCCGTTTCAGCGTCCAGCCCTCGACGTTCGGCGACTCCTACCTGGACGGTGTCGACACCGCCGTGGAGCCGCTGCGCGCCGCCGGGGTGGAGGTCGAGTACGGCGGCACGCTGGGCGAGCTGGCCCGCCCGGAGGCGAACGACCGGCTCAGCGAGGCGATCGGCTTCGGGGTCGCGATCGTGGTGCTCCTGATCGGCTTCGGAAGCGTGCTCGCGGCCGCCCTGCCGCTGGTCACCGCGCTGTTCGCGGCCCTCTGCGGACTCGCCCTGCTCGGGCTGCTCGCCGCCGCGTGGACCTTCGCGACCGTCTCCCCGACCCTGGCGACGATGATCGGCATCGGCGTCGGCATCGACTACGCGCTCTTCCTGATCACCCGCCACCGCCAGCTGCTGATGAACGGCGTCGATCCGGTCACGGCCGCCGGAGCGGCCACCGCCACCAGCGGCCGGGCGGTCCTCGTGTCGGGCTGCACGGTCATCATCGCCCTCTCCGGCCTGTGGGTCTCCGGGCTGACCTTCATCGGCCTGCTCGGCCTCGCCGCGACCTCCACCGTCGTCACCGCCGTCCTCGGCGCGCTGACGCTCGTCCCGGCGATGCTCGGGCTGATCGGCCGGCGGATCGACACCCTGCGGGTACGCGCCCCCATCGCGGAGACCGACGTCCAGGAGGGCGAGGAGCACGGAACCTGGCACCGCTACGCGCTGCGCGTCGAGCGGCGGCCCTGGTGGTTCCTGGCCGCGGGCGTCGTCGTGCTCGTGGTGCTCGCCATTCCCATGTTCTTCATGCAGCTCGGGCACATCGGCGACGGCGCCGACCCGAAGTCGTTCACCGACCGGCGCGCCTACGACCTGATGTCCTCGGCCTTCGGACCCGGCTCCAACGGGCCGCTGACCCTGGTGATCGACCAGACCTCGGTGCCCGCCTCCGACCGGTCCGCTCTCGCCTCACAGGCCCAGAAGGCGCTCACCGGCGTCCCGAACGCCGCTCTGATCACCCCGCTGACGCCGACCTCGGACGGGGACGTCCTGCTCGCCACCGCCTACTCGGTCGCGGCGCCGCAGGACGAGCGGACGACGGAGCTGAACAACCACCTCGTCGACGACGTCCTCCCCCAGGCCGTGACCGGCACCCAGGCCTCCACGTACGTCACCGGCACCACGGCCGCGCAGGTCGACTTCCTCGACATCGTCTCCAGCCGGCTGCCGCTGATCATCGCCGTGGTCGTGGCCCTGGCGTTCCTCGTCATCCTGATCGTCTTCCGCGGGCCGCTCGTCGCCGCCAAGGCCGCCGTCCTCAACCTGCTCTCGATCGGCGCCTCCTACGGCGTGGTGGTCGCCGTCTTCCAGTGGGGCTGGGGAGGGCCGGCGCTCGGCGTCTCCGGAGACGTCCCGATCGAGAGCTACGTGCCGATGATGATGTTCGCCATCGTCTTCGGTCTGAGCATGGACTACGAGATCTTCCTGCTCTCCCGCGTCCACGAGGCCTGGCTGCGCACCGGCGACGCGAAGGCGAGCGTCGCCCACGCCCTGGAGATCACGGCCCGCGTCATCACCTGCGCGGCGCTCATCATGGTCAGCGTCTTCGCGGCCTTCATCGTCAGCGACAACATCGTCATCAAGATGATGGGCCTCGGCCTGGCCGCGAGCGTGCTCATCGACGCGACGGTCGCCCGGCTGCTGCTGGTGCCCGCCGTGATGACGCTGCTCGGGCCGAAGGCCTGGTGGACCCCTCGCTGGCTGGACCGGATCCTGCCGCACCTGGACACCGAGGGCGAGGGCGCGCTGGCGGACGTGGCCGGGAACGGGACGGCGGGGCCACGGAAGGCTCCGTGACCCCGGCCGCCGTCAGCTGTCGAAGCCGAGGCCCAGGCGGTCCATCGTCCGCAGCCACAGGTTGCGGCGGCCGGCGTTCTCGTCCGCGCGGGCCAGGGACCATTTGGTCAGGCCGATGCCGGCCCAGGCCAGCGGCTCGGGCGGGAAGGGCAGGGGCTTGGAGCGGACCATCCGCAGCTCGGTGCGTTCCGTGCGCTCGCCCGCCAGCAGGTCGAGCATCACGTCGCCGCCGAAGCGGGTCGCGCCCACGCCGAGGCCGGTGAAGCCGGCCGCGTACGCGACCTTCCCCTGGTACGCCGTGCCGAAGAAGGCGGAGAAGCGGGAGCAGGTGTCGATCGCCCCGCCCCACGCGTGGCTGAAGCGCACCCCCTCCAGCTGCGGGAAGCAGCGGAAGAAGTGTTCGGCGAGCGTGAGGTACGTCTCCGGGCGGTGGTCCATCTCGGCGCTGACCCGGCCGCCGAAGCGGTAGATCGCGTCGTAGCCGCCCCACAGGATCCGGTGGTCGGCGGTGATCCGGAAGTAGTGGAACTGGTTGGCGCTGTCGCCGAGCCCCTGGCGGTTCTTCCAGCCGACGGCGGCCAGCTGCTCCGGGGTGAGCGGTTCGGTCGTCAGGGCGTAGTCGTAGACGGGGACCGTGTAGTGCCGGACCCGCTTGACCAGCGACGGGAAGACGTTGGTGCCAAGGGCGACCCGGCGGGCGACGATCCTGCCGTAGGGGGTGCGGACCCCCATGCCGGCGGCGAGGGAGACCAGATCCAGGCCGGGGGTGTTCTCGAAGATCCGTACGCCCAGGTCGAGGCAGGCCCGCTTCAGGCCCCAGGCCAGCTTGGCCGGGTGGAGCATGGCCACGCCCCGGCGGTCCCAGAGGCCGCCGAGGAAGGTCGGCGAGTCGACCTCCGCGCGGACCGCCTCGCGGTCCAGGAGTTCCAGTCCGTCCGCGAGGCCGAGCCCGCGTGCCTCCTCGTACATCTCGGCCAGTTCGTCGACCTGGTGCGGCTCGGTGGCCACGTCGATCTCGCCGGTGCGCTCGAAGTCGCAGTCCAGGGAGTAGCGGGCGACCGCCTCCTCGATGGCGTCGAGGTTGCGTGCGCCGAGCCGCTCCAGGGTGGCGAGTTCGCCGGGCCAGCGGGCGAGCCCGTTGCCGAAGCCGTGGGTGAGGGAGGCGGCGCAGAAGCCGCCGTTGCGGCCCGAGGCGGCCCAGCCCACCTCGTGGCCCTCGATGAGGACGACGTCCCGGTCCGGGTCCCGCTCCTTGGCGAGGAGCGCGGTCCACAGTCCGCTGTACCCGCCGCCCACCACCAGCAGGTCGCACCGCTCGGTGCCGGTGAGGGCGGGCAGGGCCTCCGGCTTGCCCGGGTCTTCCAGCCAGAAGGGGACGGGCCGGGCCTCGGAGAGAGATCGAGCGGCTGCACTACGCATGGCGACTGGGGCCATGGTTTCCAACTCCTTCAGGGCTTGCTCAGGGTCGTACTCAGCTTGTCGCCGTCTTCTTCCGCCGGTTGGCGGCGATCTGACCGACGACGACCACCAGGACGGCGATGACGAACATCGCGGTGCCGATGACGTTGATCTGCACGGGCGTTCCCCGCTGGGCCGAACCCCAGACGAACATGGGGAAGGTGACGGTCGAGCCCGCGTTGAAGTTGGTGATGATGAAGTCGTCGAACGAGAGCGCGAAGGCGAGCAGCGCTCCGGCGGCGATACCGGGGGCGGCGATCGGCAGCGTGACCCGTACGAAGGTCTGCACCGGGCCCGCGTAGAGGTCGCGGGCGGCCTCCTCCAGGCGGGGGTCCATCGACATCACGCGGGCCTTGACGGCGGTGACGACGAACGACAGGCAGAACATGATGTGGGCGATCAGGACCGTCCAGAAGCCCAGCTCGGCGCCCATGTTGAGGAAGAGCGTGAGCAGGGAGGCGGCCATGACGACCTCGGGCATCGCCATCGGCAGGAAGATCAGCGAGTTGATGGCGCCCCGGGCGCGGAAGCGGTAGCGGACCAGCGCGAAGGCGATCATCGTGCCGAGGACCGTGGCGCCCAGGGTGGCCCAGGCGGCGATCTGGAGCGAGAGGGTCAGCGAGCTGCACAGGTCGGCGACGCCGCAGGGGTCCTTCCAGGCGTCCAGGGAGAAGCGCTGCCAGGCGTAGTTGAAGCGCCCGTTCGGCTTGTTGAACGAGAACACCATCACGACGATGTTCGGCACGATCATGTACGCGAGCGTCAGCAGGCCCGCGATGACGACGAGGTTGCGTCGTATCCAGCGCATCAGACCAGGTCCTCCGTTCCCGCACGGCGGATGTAGACGGTGACCATGATCAGCACGATCGCCATGAGGATGAAGGACAGCGCGGCCGCCGTCGGATAGTCGAGCACCCGGAGGAACTGCGACTGGATGACGTTGCCGACCATCTTGGTGTCGGTCGAGCCGAGGAGTTCGGCGTTGACGTAGTCGCCGCTCGCCGGGATGAAGGTGAGCAGGGTGCCCGAGACCACGCCCGGCATGGAGAGCGGGAAGGTCACCTTGCGGAAGGTGGTGACGGGCGAGGCGTAGAGGTCCCTGGCCGCCTCGTGCAGCCGGCCGTCGATCCGCTCCAGGGAGGTGTAGAGCGGCAGGATCATGAAGGGCAGGAAGTTGTACGTGAGGCCGCAGACCACCGCCAGGGGGGTGGCGAGGACCCGGTCGCCCTCGGTCCAGCCGAGCCAGCTGGTCACGTCGAGGACGTGCAGGGTGTTGAGGACGTCGACGACCGGGCCGCCGTCGGCGAGGATCGTCTTCCACGCCAGGGTCCGGATGAGGAAGCTGGTGAAGAAGGGCGCGATGACCAGGACGAGGAGCAGGTTGCGCCAGCGGCCGGCCTTGAAGGCGATCAGATAGGCCAGCGGGTAGCCGAGCAGCAGGCACAGAAGCGTGGCGGTACCGGCGTACAGCAGGGAGCGGACGAACTGCGGCCAGTACTCCTGGAAGGCGTCCCAGTAGGTGGGGAAGTGCCAGGTGACCTCGAAGCCCTTCTCCAGGGAGCCGGTCTGCACGGAGGTCGAGGCCTGGTAGACCATCGGCAGCGCGAAGAAGACGAGCAGCCAGATGATGCCGGGCAGGAGCAGCCAGTAGGGGACGAGCCGCTTGCGGGCGGAGGGCTTGCGCGTGACCGGTTCCCCGGCCGGTGCGGCTTCCTCCTTCGTCAGGGTGGGGGTGCTCATCCGGCGTCCTCCAGCGTCTTCACGCCGGCGTCGATGGCCTGGGCCGCGTCGAGGCCGAAGGTGTGGGCCGGATTCCAGTGCAGGACGACCTCGGCGCCGGGCGTCAGGCGCGCGTCGCGCTCGACGTTCTGCTCGTACACCTGGAGCTCCGCGCCGGCCGGCGAGTCCACCACGTACTGGGTGGAGACGCCGATGAAGGAGGAGTCGACGATCCGGCCGGTGACCCTGTTGCGGCCGTCGGCGATCGTGCCGGCGTCGTCGGCGTGCGTGAGGGCGATCTTCTCCGGGCGGACGCCGACGAGGACCTTGCCGCCGGTGCGGACCGGCGCCGTACACCGGTCGGCGGGCAGCCGGAGCTTGCCGCCGCCGGCCGTCACGACCAGGTCGGCGGCGCCGGTCTCGGCGACCTCGGCCTCGATGAGGTTGGAGGTGCCGAGGAAGTTGGCGACGAAGGTGGTGCGCGGGTTCTCGTAGAGGTCGGCGGGCGCGCCGAGCTGCTCGACCCGGCCGCCGTTCATCACCGCGACCTGGTCGGCCATGGTCATGGCCTCCTCCTGGTCGTGGGTGACGTGGACGAAGGTGATGCCGACCTCGGTCTGGATCCGCTTGAGCTCCAGCTGCATCTGGCGGCGCAGCTTGAGGTCGAGGGCGCCGAGCGGCTCGTCGAGGAGGAGGACCTGCGGGTGGTTGATGAGCGCGCGGGCCACGGCGACCCGCTGCTGCTGGCCGCCGGAGAGCTGGTGCGGCTTGTGCTTGGCCTTGTCGCCGAGCTGGACGAGGTCGAGCATGTCGCCGACCTGCTTCTTCACGGACTTGACGCCGCGCCGCCGCAGGCCGAAGGCGATGTTCTCGAATATGTCCAGGTGCGGGAAGAGCGCGTAGGACTGGAAGACGGTGTTGACCGGCCGCTTGTACGGCGGGAGGTCGGTGACGTCCTTGTCGCCGAGGAAGACGGTGCCGGTGGTGGGGTCCTCGAGACCGGCGATCATGCGCAGGGTGGTGGTCTTCCCGCAGCCGGAGGCGCCGAGGAGGGCGAAGAAGGAGCCCTGGGGGACGGTCAGGTCGAGCGGCTGGACGGCGGTGAAGGAGCCGTACGTCTTGCTGATGCCGGTGAGACGGACGTCGCCGCCGGAGTGGGTGTCAGTCATGGGTTGCGGTCCCGGTGTTCGTAAGAGGTGGACGACGGTTGCTCACGCACCGATGAGCTTGGCGAACTTCTCCTCGTACGCCGTCTCTTCCTGGCTCGTCAGCGAGCGGAAGGCGCGCGACTTCGCGGCCATGGCCTTGTCGGGGAGGATCAGCGTGTTGTTCGCGAGCTCCGGGTCGATCTTGGCGAGCTCGTCCTTCACCCCGTCGACCGGGCAGACGTAGTTGATGTACGCGGCGAGCTGGGCGGCGTTCGGAAGCTCGTAGTAGTAGTCGATGAGCTTCTCGGCGTTGGTCTTGTGCCGGGCGCCGGCCGGGACCAGGAGGTTGTCGCTGGAGGTGATGTAACCGGCCGAGGGGATGGCGAACTTGATGTCCGGGTTGTCGGCCTGCAGCTGGATGACGTCACCGGCCCAGGCGAGGCAGGCCGCGAGGTCGCCCTTGTCCAGGTCGGAGGTGTAGTCGTTGCCGGTGAAGCGCCGGATCTGCTTCTTGTCGACGCCCTTCTGCAGCCGGCCGATGGCCTGGTCGTAGTCGGCGTCGGTGAACGCGCCCGGGTCCTTGCCCATGTCGAGCAGGGTCATGCCGACCGAGTCGCGCATCTCGGTGAGGAAGCCGACCCGGCCCTTGAGGGTGGGGTCGTCCAGGAGCTGGGTCACGGAGTCGACCTTCTTCCCGCCGGTCGCCTTGGAGTTGTAGGCGATGACGGTGGAGATGCCGGTCCACGGATAGGAGTAGGCGCGGCCCGGGTCCCAGTCGGGGGTGCGGAACTGCGCGGAGAGGTTCGCGAAGGCGTGCGGGAGGTTCGACGGGTCGAGCTTCTGCGCCCAGCCGAGGCGGATGATCCGGGCGGCGAGCCAGTCGGTGACGCAGATCAGGTCGCGGCCGGTGTCCTGGCCGGCCGCGAGCTGCGGCTTGATCTTGCCGAAGAACTCGACGTTGTCGTTGATGTCCTCGGTGTACTTGACCTTGATCCCGGTGCGCCCGGTGAACGCCGTGAGGGTGGGGCGGGACTTCTCGTCCTCGCTGACGTCCATGTACTCGGTCCAGTTGGAGAAGCTGAGCTGCTTCTCCTTGGCCGAGACGTCGAGGGACGCGGGGCCCTGGCCCTCCCGCTTGGCCGGCGGGATGCCGCAGGCGCTCAGGGAGGCGAGGCCGCCGACCGTGAGCGCGCCGACGCCTCCGGCGCGCAGCATCGAACGTCGGCTGAGGGCGCCCCGGCCGCTCGTCAGGCTGCGCCGCGCCGCCGCGACCTGGGCGGCGGAGAGGCGGTCGGGCTCGTACTGCTCCATGCGCTGTGCCCTTTCGGGATGGTTTCGCCGCCGGTCGGACGGCAGGCTGCTATCGGTCCCCGAAGATCGTGCGGTGCCAGTCCTTCGCCGCCACCGCGGTGTTGTCGTACATCACGTGCTTGACCTGCGTGTACTCCTCGAAGGAGTAGGCCGACATGTCCTTTCCGAAGCCGGACGCCTTGTAGCCGCCGTGCGGCATCTCGCTGAGGATCGGGATGTGGTCGTTGACCCAGACGCAGCCCGCCTTGATCTCGCGGGTGGCGCGGCCGGTCCGGTAGACGTCGCGGCTCCAGGCGGAGGCGGCGAGGCCGTAGGGGGTGTCGTTGGCCAGCCGGATGCCCTCGTCGTCGCTGTCGAAGGGCAGGACCACGAGGACCGGTCCGAAGATCTCCGACTGCACGATCTCGCTGTCCTGCGCGGCGCCGGTGATCAGGGTCGGACGGTAGTACGCCCCGTTCTTCAGCCCGCCTCCCGGGGCTTCGCCGCCGGTGACGACGGTGGCGTAGCCGCGGGCGCGGTCGACGAAGCCGGCGACCCGGTCGCGCTGGGCGTGGCTGATCAGCGGGCCGAGGTCGGTGGCGGGGTCGAAGGGGTCGCCGAGGCGGACGCTCTCCATGAGGGCGGCGACCCGGGCGACGAAGGCGTCGAAGAGGGGGCGCTGGACGTAGGCGCGGGTGGCCGCGGTGCAGTCCTGGCCGGTGTTGATGAGCGAGGCGGCGACGGCGCCGTGGGCGGCGGCCTCCAGGTCGGCGTCGTCGAAGACGACGAAGGGGGCCTTGCCGCCGAGTTCGAGGTGGAGCCGCTTCACGGTGGAGGTGGCGATCTCGGCGACCCGCTTGCCGACCGGGGTGGAGCCGGTGAAGGAGGTCATGGCCACGTCCGGGTGGCCGACGAGGTGTTCGCCCGCTGTCCGTCCGGCGCCGGTGACGATGTTGACGACTCCGTCGGGGATGCCGGCCTCGCTCGCCGCCTGGGCGAACATCAGCGAGGTGAGCGGGGTGAGTTCGGCCGGCTTGAGGACGATCGTGTTGCCGGCGGCGATGGCCGGCAGGACCTTCCAGGCGGCCATCTGGAGGGGGTAGTTCCAGGGGGCGATGGAGCCGACGACGCCGATGGGCTCGCGCCGTACGTACGAGGTGTGGTCGCCGCTGTACTCGCCGGCGGACTGGCCCTGGAGGTGGCGGGCCGCCCCGGCGAAGAAGGCGGTGTTGTCGATCGTGCCGGGGACGTCGAACTCGGTGGAGAGCTTGATCGGCTTGCCGCACTGGAGGGACTCGGCGTGGGCGATCTCCTCGGCCCGCTCGGCGAGGACGCCCGCGAAGCGGTGCAGCGCGTCGGAGCGCTCGCCGGGGGTGGCCCCCGCCCAGCCGGGGAAGGCGTCCTTGGCTGCGGCGACGGCGGCGTCGACGTCCGCGGTGGAGGCGAGGGCGTAGGTGTACACGCTCTCGCCGGTGGCCGGGTCGACGACGCTGTGCTCCTCGCCCGAGGTTCCGGGCCGCAGTCGCCCGCCGATGTACTGTGCGCCGGCCGCGAAGCGGTCCGTCACCTGGAAGCGGTTGCCCATGACGCTCTCCGTTGTTCCAGCTCGAATTGAGTGCCGATCCTGACAGAGGACTACGTAGCCAACAAGGGATTCCGTTGTTGCCTTTTGGTTACGCGACGGAATCGGTCGACCATGTGTCGAGGGACCCGGGGAATACCCGTACGGAATGTCCGTGGCGACTGCCAGACTCGCATGCATGGGGACCATCGAGGAATTGACACAGCAGGTCAGCAGTGGTGACCGGGTGAAGTGGCTGCACTTCTGGGGGCACCGGCCGAGGCCGGACGGGGAGCTCTCGGCGAGCTGTCTGAGTCAGTGGTGGCCGTCACCCTTCGAGGTCGACGGGGTGCGGTACGCCACCGCCGAGCACTGGATGATGGCCGCCAAGGCGAGGCTCTTCGGGGACGCGGACGCCGAGCGGGCCGCGCTGGCCGCCGCCACGCCCGCCGAGGCGAAGAAGGCGGGGCGCCTGGTGCGCGGCTTCGACGACGCGGTGTGGGAGCGGGAGCGCTTCGGGATCGTCGTGGAGGGCAGCGTGCACAAGTTCTCCTCCGACGACCGGCTGCGGTGGTTCCTGCTGGGCACGCGGGGGCGGGTGCTGGTCGAGGCGAGCCCGCTGGACCGGATCTGGGGCATCGGTCTGGCCGCCGACGACTCCCGCGCCCAGGACCCGTCCCGCTGGCGCGGGCTGAACCTGCTGGGCTTCGCCCTGATGGAGGCGCGCGACCGGCTGGCCTGAGGGGCCCGACGCGCCGAGGCAGGCGCGGGAGGGGGCCGGGGCGCGCCGCGGGCGGGGGAAGCCGCGGTGCGGGAGGGGACGGGGCCGGGAACGCGGCGGGGGCGGCCCCCGGTGGGAGCCGCCCCTGTGCCGCTCCCGTACCGGGCCCGCCCCGCGTCTACCGCCCGTCGGTCACCAGGCTGGTCGCGAACGGGTCCGACGGGTCCTCCTCGAAGGTCGAGGGGTCCTGCTGGATCGCCCAGACGAAGAAGACCAGGAAGGCCGCGGCGATCAGGATCCCGATCGAGCCGAGCACGATGCCCGCGATCGCCATTCCCCGGTTGGTCGCCTCGCCCCGGCCCGCCTTCTTCACGCCGATGATCCCGAAGATCAGCGCGAGGATGCCGAGGATGCCCTGGATGCCGTACAGACAGATCCCGACGACCGAGATGATGCCGAGCACCAGCGCCGCCGTGCCCATGCCGTTGGAGGGGGCCTGCTGCCAGCCGGTCGCGCCGTAGGGCCCAGCGCCGTACGGGGCCTGACCGTAGGCGGTCTGGCCGTAGCCGGTGGAGCCGTACGCCGGGTAGGCCGGGTAGCCGTACGCGGCCGTGCCGCCGGGGGCCGTCGGCGGGGTGGGCGCCGTGGGGTAGCCGTACGTCCCGGGCGCGGCCGCGGGACCGCCGGGCGCGACCGGGGGCGGCGGCACCTGTCCGGCGCCGTCCTCCCCCGTCGGCATCGCCGTCATCGTCGGCTGGTCGTGGACCGGCGGACGGTCGTGCACCGGCGGGGTGGCCGGCTTGCCCAGCTCCACACCGTCGCGGTTCGGCGGAGCCCACGGGTCCGCCGGGTCGTACCCGCCCTGCGGCTGGTCGCTGTTGTCAGACATGGGCCTCCCCCATCGTGGTGCCGCCATGCTACGACCTCGCGTCCACGGCGGAACGGCCCGCCTACGATGATCCGATGACCGACCTGCATCCTTTCATCGCCGGGCTCCCCAAGGCCGAGCTGCACGTCCACCACGTGGGCTCCGCCTCCCCGCGGATCGTCTCCGAGCTGGCCGCCCGCCACCCCGACTCCAAGGTCCCCACCGACCCCGAGGCGCTCGTCGACTACTTCACCTTCACCGACTTCGCGCACTTCGTCGAGGTCTACCTCTCGGTCGTGGACCTCGTCCGCACCCCCGAGGACGTCCGGCTGCTGACCTTCGAGATCGCCCGCGACATGGCCCGGCAGAACATCCGGTACGCCGAGCTGACGATCACGCCGTACAGCTCCACCCGCCGCGGGATCGACGAGAAGGCCTTCATGGCCGCGATCGAGGACGCCCGCAAGGCCGCCGAGGCCGAGCTCGGCGTCGTCCTGCGCTGGTGCTTCGACATCCCCGGCGAGGCCGGCCTCGCCGCCGCCGAGGAGACCGCCCGGCTCGCCGTCGACCTGCACCCGGAGGGCCTGGTCTCCTTCGGTCTCGGCGGCCCGGAGATCGGCGTGCCGCGCCCGCAGTTCAAGCCGTACTTCGACCGCGCCATCGCGGCCGGTCTGCACTCCGCCCCGCACGCGGGCGAGACGACCGGACCGCAGACGATCTGGGACGCCCTGAACGACCTGCGCGCCGAGCGCATCGGCCACGGCACCAGCGCGGTGAAGGACCCGGCGCTGCTCGCGCACCTGGCCGAGCACCGGATCGCCCTGGAGGTCTGCCCGACCTCCAACATCGCGACCCGCGCCGTCGCGCACCTGGACGAGCACCCCCTCAAGGAGATGGTGGCCGCCGGCGTCCTCGTCACGATCAACAGCGACGACCCGCCGATGTTCGGCACCGACCTGAACAACGAGTACGCCGTCGCCGCCCGGCTCCTCGAACTCGACGAGCGCGGGGTGGCCGCCCTCGCCAAGAACGCGGTGGAGGCGTCCTTCCTCGACGCGGCCGGCAAGGCCCGGATCAGCGCCGAGATCGACACGTACACCGCCACCTGGCTGGGGCGCTGACAGCCGCCACAATGGGCCCATGGATCACGTCACTGTCGTAGGCCACCGGGGCGACCCGTACCGCGTCCGCGAGAACACCGTGCCCTCGATCGTCTCGGCGATCGAGGCCGGTGCGGACGCCGTCGAGATCGATGTACGGCTCACCGGCGACGGTGTCCCCGTCCTCCTGCACGACGACACCCTCAAGCGGCTGTGGGGGCACGACCGGCCGCTCTCCGCGCTCTCCCACGCCGAGCTGCGCGAGCTGACCGCCGACGGGGTCCCGACCCTGCGCGAGGCGCTGATCGCGGCCGGGCCGCACCGGCTGATGCTCGATCTGCCCGGCGGGAACGAGGCCTCGGTCCGCACGATCGTCGGCACGGTCCGCGAGTGCGGCGCCGCCGAGCGCGTCTACTACTGCGCGGGCGGGGTCGCCATGCTCCAGGTGCGGGCCGCCGACCCGTCCGCCGAGATCGCGCTGACCTGGAACTCGCTCGCCCCGCCGCGCCCCGCCCTGCTCGAAGCGGTCACGCCGCGCTGGCTCAACTTCCGCTTCGGCCTGGTGAGTCGGGAGCTGGTGGACGCGGTGCACCGGAACGGCCACCTCGTCTCCGCCTGGACCGCGGACACCCGGCGCAGCATGCGTAAGCTGATCGCCCACGGCGTGGACTCGATCACCACGAACCGTGTGGACGCGCTCGCCGCCGAACTGCGAAGGGATGCCCCCAGGTGACCGGCATCGAGAGAATCCGTACGGACATCGCCCACAACGCCCGGGTGTGGAACTACTGGTTGGGCGGCAAGGACAACTACCCGGTGGACCGCGCGGTCGGCGACCAGGTCACCGGCTTCTATCCCGGCATCGGCGAAGTGGCGCGCGCCGACCGGGCGTTCCTCGGCCGGGTCGTGACCCATCTGGCCACCGACGCGGGGGTGCGCCAGTTCCTCGACATCGGTACGGGACTGCCGACCGCCGACAACACCCACGAGGTCGCCCAGCGGCTGACGCCGGACGCCCGGGTGGTGTACGTCGACAACGACCCGATCGTGCTCACGCACGCCCGGGCGCTGCTGACCAGCTCCCCTGAGGGCGCCACCGAGTACGTCGACGCGGACGCCCGGCAGCCGGAGCGGATCCTGGAGGCGGCGGCGAGGACGCTGGACCTCGGTGAGCCGGTCGCGGTGATGATGCTCGGCATCCTCAACTTCGTCCTGGACACCGACGAGGCGCGGAGCGTCGTCCGGACGCTGATGGACGCGATGCCGTCGGGCAGCCATCTCGTGCTGACCCACCCGACCCTGGAGCCGGAGCTGGGCGGCGAGGGCAACGCGGCGGCGATGGAGTTCTGGAACGAGAACGCCACCCCGCCGATCACCGCCCGCACCCGCACCGAGTTCGCCTCCTTCCTCGACGGCCTGGAGATCCTGGAGCCCGGCATCGTCTCGTGCGCGAGCTGGCGCTTCGCCCCGGCGAGCGAGGTGGCCCAGTTCGGCGCGGTGGGCCGCAAGCCGTAGGGGGGCGGGGGGACGGGGAGCGCCTCGGCCCTGCTGGTGGCGGCCTACGGAGCGCCGACGGCCTGAGGCGCTTCGGCCCCGGCCGCCCCCGCCTGCGCCGCCTGCGCCGCTTCGAGGCGCTTGATCATCCTTCGTACGGCGAGCAGCGGGATCACACCGAACACCCCGAAGGCCATGTCGATGACCGACCACCAGAAGGGGATGCCCCGGACGGGGCCGCAGATCAGGGCGAGCGGGATGATCCCCGCGCAGGCGATCATCCCGAACTCGATCACCCAGATGTTCCGTACGGGATCGCGGTAGGGGCCGTAGAACGCGACGGCGATGACGAGGTGTGCGAAGGCCAGCCAGTCGGTGCCGTACAGCAGGAACGGGTACGCCGCGTCGGCGGCGTCGAGCCCGTCCCGGACGCGCTGGATCCACTCCAGGAGCCCGGGGAAGAGCTCCGCGACCGGGGCCGCCCAGGAGGTCAGCGCCTCCTCGGCCAGGCGGAGTTCGGTGACGAGCGGGAAGGCGGTGAGCCCGCTGAGCACCAGGCAGACGATGAAGACGACCAGCCACACACGGATACGCCTGAGAAGGGCTCTCGGCCCCTTGGCCTCGTTCATGACAACACCCTACGCCCGCCATGAACGCGTTCAAAAACGGGGTGGCCGGTCGCCCCGGCGCGACGGCGGCCCGTCAGAGGCCGACGATCGCGTTCCACCGCTTCGCGAACTCCGACCGCTCCTCGGAGGTGACGTCCCGGGGGATCGCGAGCCGCGCCCGCATCGCGTCGTCGGGGAAGATCAGCGGGTCCTCGGCGAGGGCCGCCCGTTCCTCGTCGCCGGAGTCGGCGAGGAGGTCACGGGCCGCCGGGACCGGGCAGACGTAGTTGACCCAGGCGGCGAGTTCGGCGGCGACCTCGGGCCGGTAGTAGTGGTCGATCAGCGCCTCGGCGTTGGCCTTGTGCGCGGCGAGGTTGGGGACCAGCAGGGACTCCGCCCACAGCTCGGCACCCTCCTCGGGGACGACGAACTCGATGTCGGGGTTGTCGGCCTGGAGCTGGACGACGTCGCCGGAGTACGCCTGGCAGGCCAGGACGTCCCCGCTGGAGAGGTCCTTGATGTAGTCGTTGCCGGTGAAGCGCCGGATGTGCTTCCTGCGCAGCAGCCCCTCGACCTGTTCGCAGAGCGCGTGGAAGTCGTCGCCGGTCCAGCGGGTCACGTCGACGCCGTTCCCCTGCATCAGCAGCGCGAAGGACTCGTCGAGCCCGGAGAGGAGCGTGACCTTGCCCCGCAGGTCGTCGGCCCACAGGTCCTTCGTGGACCGGATCTCCCGGCCGAGCCTCCTGCGGTCGTACGCGATGCCGGTGATCCCGGACTGCCAGGGCACGGTGTGCAGCCGGCCCTCGTCGAACGCGGGGGAACGCAGCTGCGGGTCCAGGTGCGCGGAGACGTTCGGCTGCTTCGCCCGGTCCATCCGCTGCGCCCAGCCGAGGCGGACGAAGCGGGCGGCCATCCAGTCGCTGACGACGATCAGGTCCCGGCCGGTCTCCTGATGGTTCATCAGGGCCGGGCCGATCTTGCCGAAGAACTCGTCGTTGTCGTTGATCTCCTCGGTGTACCGGACGGCTATCCCGGTCCGCGCGGAGAAGGCGTCGAGGGTGGGCCGCCGCTGGGTGCCCTCGTCGGTGTCGATGTAGAGCGGCCAGTTGGCGAAGTCCAGGGAGCGGTCGCGCGCGGACAGGTCCCGGCCGGCCCGCTCCCCCGGCTCGACGTAGGCGGACGGCACCCCGCAGCCGGCGAGCAGGGCCCCGGCTCCGACGCCGCCCATCCCGCGCAGCACGGACCGGCGGGACACGTTCTTCCTCGCTGTCGCTCTCATCCGAGCAGCATCGCGGGCGGGCCCCGGCGGAACAATGGACGGTCCGTCGACACAACGACCGCGGCCCCGACACCCTGTCGATCGGGGTGCCGGGGCCGCGGGCCGGGATCGTGACGATCAGCCCAGGGACGTCATCACGTGCTTGACGCGCGTGTAGTCCTCGAAGCCGTACGCCGAGAGGTCCTTGCCGTAGCCGGACTTCTTGAAGCCGCCGTGCGGCATCTCCGCGACGAGCGGGATGTGGGTGTTGATCCAGACGCAGCCGAAGTCCAGCGAGCGGGACATGCGCATGGCGCGCGCGTGGTCCTTCGTCCAGACCGAGGAGGCCAGGGCGAACTCGACGCCGTTGGCGTACTCCAGGGCCTGCTCCTCGTCACGGAACGACTGCACCGTGATGACCGGGCCGAAGACCTCGTTCTGGATGATCTCGTCGTCCTGCTTGAGGCCGGAGACGACGGTCGGGGCGTAGAAGTAGCCCTTGTCGCCGACCTGGTGGCCGCCGGCCTCGACCTTGGCGTGGGCCGGGAGGCGGTCGATGAAGCCGGAGACCTGCTTCAGCTGGTTGGCGTTGTTCAGCGGGCCGTACAGCACGTCCTCGTCGTCCGGCTGCCCCGTCTTGGTGTCGGCGGCGGCCTTGGCGAGCTGCTGGACGAACTCGTCGTGGATCGACTCGTGGACGAGGACGCGGGTCGCGGCCGTACAGTCCTGGCCGGCGTTGAAGAAGCCCGCCACGGAGATGTCCTCGACGGCCTTGGCGATGTCGGTGTCCTCGAAGACGACGACCGGGGCCTTGCCGCCCAGCTCCAGGTGGACCCGCTTGACGTCCTTGGCCGCCGACTCGGCGACCTGCATGCCGGCGCGTACCGAACCGGTGATGGAGGCCATCGCCGGGGTCGGGTGCTCGACCATCGCGCGGCCGGTCTCGCGGTCGCCGCAGACGACGTTGAAGACGCCCTTGGGGACGATCTTGCCGATGATCTCGGCGATGACGACGGTCGACGCGGGGGTCGTGTCCGACGGCTTGAGGACGACCGTGTTGCCCGCGGCGAGCGCCGGGGCGAACTTCCAGACGGCCATCATCATGGGGTAGTTCCACGGCGCGACCTGGGCGCAGACGCCCACGGGCTCGCGGCGGACGATGGAGGTCAGACCCTCCATGTACTCGCCGGCCGAGCGGCCTTCGAGCAGCCGGGCGGCGCCCGCGAAGAAGCGGATCTGGTCCACCATGGGCGGGATCTCCTCGCTCGCGGTGAGGGCGACCGGCTTGCCGGTGTTCTCGACCTCGGCGGCGATCAGGTCCTCGGCGCGCTCCTCGAAGGCGTCCGCGATCTTGAGGAGGACCTTCTGGCGCTCGGCGGGCGTGGTGTCGCGCCAGGCCGGGAACGCGGCCGCGGCGGCCTCCATGGCGGCGTCGACGTCCGCCTGACCGGAGAGCGGGGACGTGGCGTAGGCCTCGCCCGTGGCCGGGTTGACCACCTCGATGGTCCGCCCGTCGGCGGCGTCCCGGAACTCCCCGTTGATGTAGTTACGCAGCCGGCGCAGCTCGGTGGTCACTTGCCACCCCTCCTGTCGTTCAGAGTTCGATCTGTCCCGATGGATGAGACACCACCACAGTAGTCGCTCGGCGGACGCTTTCGACAGGCCCACCCGCTCGCAACTTCGGATTCAGTGCCTTGCGCAAGTCGAAACAACGAATTACATCGCTCACGGCTTGCCAGACAGACGAGTCTCGGTGCACAGTGAGGTTGTGGCCAGTCAAAGCACGAACTCCAGGACCGCATCCGGTTCGTCCCCGACGATCGATGCCGTATCCCTGGCGATCATCGAGCAGCTCCAGGAGGACGGTCGCCGTCCGTACGCCGCCATAGGCAAGGCCGTGGGCCTCTCCGAGGCGGCCGTCCGGCAGCGCGTCCAGAAGCTGCTCGACCAGGGCGTCATGCAGATCGTCGCCGTCACCGACCCGCTCACCGTGGGGTTCCGGCGGCAGGCGATGGTCGGCATCAACGTCGAGGGCGACCTCGATCCGGTCGCCGACGCGCTGACTGCCATGGCCGAATGCGAGTACGTGGTGATGACCGCGGGCTCCTTCGACCTGATGGTGGAGGTCGTCTGTGAGGACGACGACCACCTGCTGGATGTGATCAACAAGCGCATCCGCACCCTCCCCGGCGTGCGCTCCACCGAGAGCTTCGTCTACCTCAAGCTCAAGAAGCAGACCTATATGTGGGGAACCCGATAGCCGTGAGCAAGGACCTCTCCAAGACCGCGTACGACCACCTGTGGATGCACTTCACCCGCATGTCGTCGTACGAGAACTCGCCCGTCCCCACCATCGTGCGTGGTGAGGGCACCTACATCTTCGACGACAAGGGCAAGCGCTACCTCGACGGTCTCGCGGGCCTCTTCGTGGTCAACGCCGGACACGGCCGCCAGGAGCTGGCCGAGGTCGCGTACAAGCAGGCCCAGGAGCTCGCGTTCTTCCCCGTGTGGTCGTACGCGCACCCCAAGGCCGTCGAGCTCGCCGAGCGGCTGGCGCACTACGCCCCGGGCGACCTGAACAAGGTCTTCTTCACCACCGGTGGCGGCGAGGCCGTCGAGACCGCCTGGAAGCTCGCCAAGCAGTACTTCAAGCTGCAGGGCAAGCACACCAAGTACAAGGTCATCTCGCGCGCGGTGGCCTACCACGGCACCCCGCAGGGCGCCCTGTCCATCACCGGCCTGCCGGCCCTGAAGGCCCCCTTCGAGCCGCTGGTCCCCGGCGCGCACAAGGTGCCGAACACCAACATCTACCGCGCCCCGATCCACGGCGACGACCCCGAGGCCTTCGGCCGCTGGGCCGCCGACCAGATCGAGCAGCAGATCCTCTTCGAGGGCCCCGAGACCGTCGCGGCCGTCTTCCTGGAGCCGGTGCAGAACGCCGGCGGCTGCTTCCCGCCGCCGCCCGGGTACTTCCAGCGGGTCCGCGAGATCTGCGACCAGTACGACGTGCTCCTCGTCTCCGACGAGACGATCTGCGCCTTCGGCCGCCTCGGCACGATGTTCGCCTGTGACAAGTTCGGCTACGTCCCGGACATGATCACCTGCGCCAAGGGCATGACCTCGGGCTACTCCCCGATCGGCGCCTGCATCGTCTCGGACCGCCTCGCGGAGCCGTTCTACAAGGGCGACAACACCTTCCTGCACGGCTACACCTTCGGTGGCCACCCGGTGTCGTCGGCGGTCGCGATCGCCAACCTCGACATCTTCGACAAGGAAGGCCTGAACCAGCACGTGCTGGACCAGGAGGGCAACTTCTTCGACACCCTGAAGAAGCTGCACGACCTGCCCATCGTCGGCGACGTCCGCGGCAACGGCTTCTTCTACGGCATCGAGCTCGTGAAGGACAAGGCCACCAAGGAGTCCTTCACGGACGAGGAGACCGAGCGCGTGCTCTACGGCTTCCTCTCCAAGGCGCTCTACGAGAACGGCCTGTACTGCCGGGCCGACGACCGCGGCGACCCGGTCATCCAGCTGGCCCCGCCGCTCATCGCCGACCAGGGCACCTTCGACGAGATCGAGGGCATCCTGCGCGCGGTGCTCACCGAGGCCTGGACCAAGCTCTGAGCCTCCCCGCGGGACCTCACGCCGCCCTCACGGCGTGACCTCCGGCCCGGGCGTGCCGCCATCCGAGTGGATGGCGGCGGCCCGGGCCGCGTGCTGTCCGTACAAACGGATCTGAATCCTTACGGTGCCCAGTGACCCGAAGGCCGTCCTTTCGTTCCCCCGTACGGGGGAACACGGGGGACCAGACATCAGATCCGACTTCGATCGACCTCGAGGTGTACGCGATGGCCCCACCGGACAACGACGTGCTCTGGGCGCGTTCCCTGCACTACTCCCTGGAAGGCTCCACCGCGCTCAGCGGCGTCTCCCTCGGGGTCCGCGAGGGCGAGATCCTCGCCCTGGTCGGCCCGCGCGGCAGCGGCAAGACGGCCCTCATGCACTGCCTCTCCGGCCAGGCCGTCGCCCAGCAGGGCGAGGTCTGGTTCAACAGCAGCCCCGTGCACACCCTCAACCAGGCCCAGCGCGAGCGGCTGCGGCGGGAACGCTTCGGCTGGATCGGACCCGAGCCCGGCCTGGTCCCCGAGCTCACCGCCTGGGAGAACGCCGCCCTGCCCCTGCTGCTGCGCGGCGTCTCGCACCGGACGGCCAGGACCACCGCCCTGGAGTGGCTGGAGCGGCTCGACATCGGCATGTGCGCGCGCAAGCGCCCGCACGCCCTCACCCAGTCGCAGCGCCAGCGGATCGCCATCACCCGGGCCCTGGTCACCATCCCCTCGGTGCTCTTCGCCGACGAGCCGACCGCCGCCCTGCACCAGGCCGACGGGTCGCAGGTGCTGCGCACCCTGACGGCGGCGGCCCGCTCGCACGACATCACCGTGCTGCTCGCCACCCACGACACCGAGGTGGCCGCCCTCGCCGACCGCTCGGTCGCCCTCCTCGACGGGCGCCGGGTGAACGGCGCGGAGCCCACGACCGGGGCGGAGGGCGTCACCACGTGCTCGCTCTCCGTCTAGTCCGCGGAACGCACCCCGTCGTCCTGCTGCGGCGGCTCCTGGTCGCCGCCGCGTCCGCGGGCGTCGGCTTCCTGCTGCTGTGCACGCTGGGGTACGCCCTCGGCCACCCCGCCGACTCGGCCGCCTCCACCCTGCGCCTGCTGTGGTGCGTGATCCCCCTGGCGGCGACCGTGTACTTCGCGGTGGCGGTGGCCCGTACGGACCCCAGCACCCGGCCCCGGCCCGGACTCTCCGCGATCGGGCTCGGCCCCGCCCGGCTGACGGCCGTGGCCGCCGCGTCGACAGCGGTCGCCTGCACCCTCGGCTCGGCGGTCGCGCTGCTGTTCTTCCTGCACCTGCGCGGCGACATCACCGGGCTGCCCTTCGACGGGGCGGCCGCCGACCTGCTGGCCGCCGGGCAGCCGCTCCCGGTGGCCGCCGCGCTCACCCTCCTCGCGATCCTGCCGGTGACCGCCTCGACGGCGGCCGCGCTGGCCCTGCGGCCGAGGAAGGAGGTCGTCACGGAGGGCGCGCCGAAGACCGCGCCGTCCGGCCTGCCCTGGGGCGTGGCGCTGCTCGCCGTGGGCCTCGCGGTCGAGACGTACGCCGGGCAGGGCGACGGGGACCGGGCGTTCCCCCTGCCCGGACGCTTCGAGGGCAGCCCCGGGGGCGTGCTCGCCGGCTGGATCATCACCGCGGTCGGCCTGGCGATGGCGGGACCGGGCATCACCCACTGGTGCGGCCGGCTCCTCCAGTCCGTCCGCCCGGGCGCGGTCCGGCTGCTGGCCGGCCGGGTCCTGATGGACGAGTCGCGCCGGATCGGACGACCGCTGGGCGTGGTCTGCGCGGTGGGCTCCGGCGGCCTCGCGGCGGCCACGCTGTACGACGCGGGCACGGGCGACTTCGGACTGCTCACGGGCCTGGGCGCCGGCCTCGTGATCGCCTGCACGACGGCGACGCTGCTGACGGCGGCCCTCGAGTCCAAGCAGTGCCGCGCCCACACGACCGCGGCCCTGCTGCGCCTCGGCGCCCCGCCGACGGTGCTCCGCACGGCGGCACTGCTCCGCGCGGGCGTCCTGCTCGCGGTGTTCCTCCCCCTGACCTGGCTGATCGCCGAACTGGCGGCGGTCCCGCTGCGGTGACCCCGGCGGCGCGCCCGGCGTCCGGGGAACCCGAGTAATCGTTCCTGCCGGGGGGCGCGGCGCGGGGTCCCGTACGGGCGCGGTCCCGGGGTTTCCCCGTACGGGCGGGTTTCGGGGTCCGTACGGGTGCGGCGGGGGCCCCGGGGAGAGCGCCGGGTGGGTCCGCCTATCGTGGGGCCATGGCCCGTCCCCACTCGCTCGAGATCCACGACCAGCGGGAGTTCGCCGACGCCGTCGCGCGCGGCTCCCTGGTCGGCCACCGGATCCAGTCGCTCGACCTGACCGGGGAGACGGCCGCACTGCTGTCCGTCCCGGCCACGGGCGCGGTCTTCCTCGGCTGCCCGATGCGGCCCGACGCCGCCGCCAAGGTCCGCGCGGAAGGGGCCCTGGTCTTCCCGCCCGTACCGGACCTCCCGTTCGACCCGTACCGCGCGCGGCTCTACTCCCCCGACGGTCTCTTCGCCGGCGTCGAGGAGGAGGGGTACGAGGCGACCCCCGACGCCCTCGCGTACGCGTGGTTCCAGCGGACGAAGGCGGACGGCGACGTCTTCGCGTCGATGCTGCGCGCGATCCACGACGACGCGATCTCCGACGCGCTGGACGAGCTCCTCGCCGGCGCCCGGGTCGTCGGGGTGATGGGCGGCCACGCGATGGCCCGGGGCACGGACGCGTACGCCGGGGCCGCCCGGCTCGGGCGGGCGCTGGCCCGCACCGGCCTCACCGTGGCGACCGGCGGCGGCCCCGGCGCGATGGAGGCCGCGAACCTGGGCGCGTACACCGCGCCGCTCGCCGACCCCGTCCTCGACGAGGCGCTCGAACTCCTCGCGAAGGCACCGTCGTTCACGCCGTCGGTCACGGAGTGGGCGCGGGCCGCGTTCGAGGTGCGGGCCCGGTGGCCGCGGGGCGGCGACTCGGTCGGCATCCCCACCTGGTTCTACGGCCACGAGCCGCCGAACGCCTTCGCCGGTCACATCGCGAAGTACTTCGCGAACGCCACCCGCGAGGACGGGCTGCTCGCGCGGTGCGGCGGCGGGGTGGTCTTCCTGCCGGGCGCGGCCGGCACGGTCCAGGAGATCTTCGACGACGCGACGCCGAACTACTACGAGTCCCGGGGCGAGCCGACCCCGATGGTGCTGGTCGACCGCGCCCACTGGACGGAGCGGCTGCCCGCCTGGCCGCTGCTGTGCGCCCTGGCGGCGGACCGGCCGATGGCGGCCCGGATCGCCCTGGTCGACTCCATCGACGAGGCCCCGGAGGCGCTGCGTCGCCTGACGGCCGCGCGGTAGTCGCACGGGTCCCTGCCGGCCCCGGTTCGGCGACCTCCGCGCCCTGAGCGGCCGCTACAGCCTGCGGACGGCCTGCGCCTCCGCCCGTTCCACGGAGGCCCTGCCGTGGACGTGCACGAGCGCCAGGTGGAAGAGGGCGGGCGCGAGCGGCGCCCAGCGGTGGATCCGGTCCGGCCGCAGGAGGTACCGGGAGACGTCGGCCGAGCGGAAGGGGACGTACTCGATGCTGTCGTGCTCCCAGCGGTCGGCGACGCCTCTGCCCATCCGGTCCCGCAGCCGGTCGCCCGTCATGTCGGTGAGCCGGGCGTAGAAGTGGGCGCTCCAGTGGCGCTTGTGGACGTCGAGGACGAAGGCCAGCAGGGAGAGCGTGTACTCGTTCGGCTCCAGGGCCATCTCCTCCCGCATGCCCCGCCGGGCGACCGCGTGCAGGTCGGGGGCGTTGCGGCCGGAGGAGTCGATGTGCCGGGAAAGCCCCTCGTTGACGGAGGAGTTCCACACGCCCGGCGCCATGCGGACCCGGTTGCTGCGCCGGCTCACGACGAGCAGGTGGTCGGCGGTCACGACGGCGACGTTGACGGCGAAGCTGCACTGGAGGAACGCGGGCGCGGCGAGGGGCTGTTCGGGGTCGAGGTAGCGGGTCCGCGGGGTGGAGCCGTCCGGGAGGCGCCGGTCCAGCTGCTGGGCGGCGAGGAAGGTGTAGTAGTCGGTCGGCCGCAGCCGCAGATGGACCTCCGACTGTTCGTCGAGGGCGGTCCGCGACACCTCCAGGCTCTCCACCGCGTAGCGGGGGCCGTTCCACACCGGCGCCCGGTCGCCCTCTTCCCGGGCACGGGCCTCCTCGGCCTCGATCTCCGCATGCCAATCCGCCATGTCGTCCGGCAGCGCGACCTCGCCGTCGAGGACCTGGACGTGGATCGACTCGGCGGCGATGGCGCGGTCGCCGTCGCCCTCGACGATGAGCGCGGAGGTGTGCAGGGGCCCGAGGGAGAAGGTGGAACAGGCCGGGCCGTCCTGCGCCCGGAAGGTGAGGCTGCGGACCACGCCCGCCGAGCGACGCCGGATCCGGAACCACACGTCCTGCGTCCACTGCTGGAACAGGGTGGCGAACACCACGCCCAGGATGGCGCCGACCACGCCGTTGCCCACGTCTATTCCGCTCACCCGCGCCAGCGTAGGGCAGTTGATCAACGTCGCGGGGTGGGAGAGGCAACTTCGGCGGTCGAATCCTCGTCTGGCAGACGGAACGAATCCCCAGGAACCCGAACGGAGCCTCCCGGTGCTCATAGGACTGCTGACCGCCGTCGTCGCCTCGATCTGTTACGGCACGGGCTCGGTGCTCCAGGCCGTCGGGTCCCGTAAGTCCGCGCGCCGCGAGGCGGCGGCCGGGATGGTGACGGAGCGGGGCGGCCCGAGCCTGTCGTCGACCGCGAAGGCGGCGATGACGTGGGAGTTCGTGGTCGGCACGATCCTGGACTTCGTCGGCTTCGGGCTCGGCGCGCTGGCCGCGCGGCTGCTTCCGCTGTTCCTGTCGCAGACGGTGATCAGCGCCAATCTCGTCGTCACGGCCGTCCTGAGCGTGCGGCTGCTCGGCATCCGGCTGACCCGCGCGGAGTGGACGTCGATCGGCGTGGTCTGCTCGGCGCTGGTGCTGCTGGCGAGCGCGGCGGGCCCGGAGGGCAGCGGCCACACCCCGATCGCCACGCACTGGTGGCTGCTCGCGATCTCGCTGCTGCTGATGGTGGGCGGCACGGTCGTCGTACGGCTCCTCGGCGCGCGCGCCGCGATCCTGGCGGGCCTGCTGTCCGGCCTCGGCTTCGGCGCGCTCGGCGTCGGCGTCCGGATTTTGAACGGCATCGACCCCTTCGACCCGGCCGCGCTGCTCGGGGACCCGGCGCTCTACGCGATCCTGGTGGCCGGGGTCGGCGGCATGTACCTGCACACGGTCGCGCTCCAGATCGGCTCGGTGAACGGCGCGACGGCGGCGCTGGTGGTCGGCGAGACCGTCCTCCCGGGCATGATCGGCGTCTGGTGGCTCGGCGACGCCTCCCGTCCCGGCTTCGGCTGGCTCGCGGTCACCGGCTTCCTCCTCGCGGTCGCGGGCGCGGTGGCGGTGGCCTGGTTCGGCGCCCCGGAGGGCGACCCGGCCGCCGATCCCGCGCGGGAGACTCCCGTACGCGAGGAGAAGCCGGAGCCGGCCGGCCTGCCGTAGGGGCGCCCGGAGCGCCCGCCCGGACCGCGGGGCGGCCGGAACGATCGGCGCCCCCCGTCAGCCCCGCTCCTCCCCCGCCAGCGCCACCACGTCCGACGGGGTGAACGTCACGCCCACCGTCGCGCCCTCGGCCGGGGCGTCGCGGAGGGGGCACTCGGCTTCCAGGGGCGGGCCGTCGGCGGGGCGCAGGAGGACGGCGACGTGGCTGCCGCGGAAGGTGCGGGCCTCGACGACGCAGGGCAGGCCGTCCGCCGGGGCGCCGAGGCGCACGCCGGCCGGGCGGACGAGGAGGCGCGCCGCGCCCTGCGGGGTCCCGTACGGGACGGGGACCTTCCCCCACGCGGTGTCGGCGGCGGCGCCGCTCACCGTCGCGGCCACCACGTTGTCGAAGCCGAGGAAGCGCGCCACGAACTCCGAGGCCGGCCGCTGCCAGACCTCCAGCGGTGTGCCGGACTGGGCGATCCGGCCGTCCCGCATGACGACGACCCGGTCGGCCAGCGCGAACGCCTCGCCCTGGTCGTGGGTGACGGCGAGGACCGTCGTACCCAGCCGTCCGAAGAGCTGCCGCAGCTCGACCACGAGCCGCTCCCGCAACCCCCGGTCGAGCTGCCCGAGGGGTTCGTCCAGCATCAGCAGCCGGGGCCGCGGGGCGAGCGCCCGGGCGAGCGCGACCCGCTGCTGCTCGCCGCCGGAGAGCGAGGCGACGGCCCGCCGGCCCGCGCCGGGCAGTCCGACCAGCTCCAGCAGCTCCGTGGCACGGGCGGCCTGTTCGGCGCGGCCGACGCCGTGCATCCGCAGCCCGAAGGCGACGTTCCCGGCCACGTCCCGCTGCGGGAAGAGCTGGTGGTCCTGGAACATCAGGCCGACCCCGCGCCGGTGGACCGGCACCCCGGCTTGGTCGGCGCCGCCGAGCAGCACCCGCCCGCCGTCCAGGGCCTGCAGCCCGGCGACGGCCCGCAGCAGGGTCGACTTGCCGCTGCCGCTGGGACCGAGGACGCAGACGATCTCGTGCTCGGTGACCTCCAGGTCCACCGAGTCGAGCACGGCGCGCTCCCCGAACCGTACGGTCGCGTCCTCGAGCGTCAGCATCAGAACTCCCCGGAGGTCCGGTCGGTGCGCAGCCGTTCGAGCAGCAGCAGAGCCGCCGCGCACACCACCATCAGAATCGTCGAAAGGGCCATGGCCTGGCCGTAGTTCAGCTCGCCGGGCCGGGAAAGCAGGCGCGCCACGGCGACCGGCAGCGTCGGGTTGTCGGGCCGGGCGATGAAGACGGTCGCGCCGAACTCGCCGAGCGAGACGGCGAAGGCGAACCCGGCGGCGATGAGCAGCGCCCGCCACACGAGCGGCAGGTCGACCTCGCGCCAGGCCCGCAGCGGCGAGGCGCCGAGGACGGCGGCCGCCTCCCGGAGCCGTTCGTCGACCGCCCGGAGCACGGGCAGCATCGTCCGGACGACGAAGGGC
Source organism: Streptomyces sp. NPDC008121 (assembly GCF_042957155.1). Classification (NCBI taxonomy): domain Bacteria; kingdom Bacillati; phylum Actinomycetota; class Actinomycetes; order Kitasatosporales; family Streptomycetaceae; genus Streptomyces; species Streptomyces sp. NPDC008121. The sequence continues at coordinate 109,609 of NZ_JBIBHT010000003.1, forward strand.
ACGCCGACCAGCGCCTGCGCGAGGGGGACGAGGATCCAGCTCGCCCGCAGGTCGAGTGGTGGTTCGTCCAGGGTGATGAGGAAGCCGAAGCCGACGGTGACGGCGGAGACGCCCAGCGGCAGCATCAGCAGGGCGTCGAAGCCGCGGACGAACCGCCCGGCGCGCCGGGTGAGCGCCGCCGCGGCGAGCCCCCCGACGACGAGGGCGATGGCGGTGGCGACGAGGGCGTACCGCAGGGAGTTCCCGATGGTGTCGGCCATCGGGACGAGGAAGGTGCCGGAGGCGTCCACGGTCCACAGGGCCCGGTAGTAGTCGAGCCCGTACCCCCGCGGTGTGTCGAAGGAGCGTTCGACGAGGACCGCGAGGGGCAGCACGAGGAGCAGTCCGACCGAGAGGAGCACCCCGCCGAGGAGCGCCCACTGGCCGGGTCCCTTGGGCCGGTGCGCGGTCCGCTCGGGCGCGACGAGCCGCAGGGCCGTCTCCCGTCGCCGCACGGTCCGGGCGTGGACGGCGAGGACGGCGCCGACGGCGACGAACTGCGTGAGCGTGAGGACGGCGGCGGTCGTGAGGTCGAAGCGGTTGACCGTCTGGCGGTAGATCTCCGTCTCCAGCGTGGAGTACGTCGGTCCGCCGAGGATCTGGACGAGCGCGAAGGAGCCGGCGGTGAAGAGGAACACCATCAGCGCGGCGGCGGCGACGGCCGGGCCGAGGGCGGGCAGGGTCACGGTCCGCCAGGCGGTCCAGCGGGAGGCGCCGAGGACGCGGGCCGCTTCCTCCTGGCGCGGGTCGAGCTGGGCCCACAGGCCGCCGACGGTCCGCACGACGACGGCGTAGTTGAAGAAGACGTGCGCGAGGAGGATCGCCCAGACGGTGGTGTCCAGGCGGACGCCCCACAGTTCGTCGAGGAGCCCGCCGCGGCCGACGAGCGCGAGGAAGGCCGTGCCGACCATGACGGTGGGCAGCACGAAGGGGACGGTGACGACGGCACGCAGCAGCGCCTTGCCGGGGAAGTCGAAGCGGGCGAAGACGTACGCGCCGGGCAGCGCGACCAGCAGGGTCAGCGCGGTGGAGGCGAGGGCCTGCCACAGCGTGAACCAGAGGACGTCGAGGATCTCCGGCCGGCTCAGCGTCTCGGCGAAGCGGCCGAGGTGCCAGGCGCCGTCCACCCGCAGCCCGCGCTCGACGATCGAGGCGACGGGCCAGGCGAAGAAGAGCGCGAAGAAGGCGACGGGCACGGCCATCAGGCCGAGCCGCGCCGCGCTTCCCCGCACGTCCCGCCGGCGGCGTATGGGGTCTGCGCCCCGTACGCCGCCGGCACCGCCGTGGCGGTGCTCGCGGTCTACCTCAGGACGGTCGAGGACCACGACTGGATCCACTGCTCGCGCTTGTCGGCGATCTTCTCGGGCGCCATGGTCAGCGGCTTGTCGATCACGACCCCGTGCTTCGTGAACAGCTCGGGCAGCCGGGCGCCGTCGGTGACCGGGTTGACGAACATCTGCAGCGGCATGTCCTCCTGGAAGCGCTGGGAGATCAGGAAGTCGATCAGCGCCTTGCCACCCTCGGGGTTCTTCGCGCCGTTCAGCAGTCCGGCGAACTCGATCTGCCGGAAGCAGGTGCCGGTGGCGACGCCGGTGGGGGCGTCCTTCGGCTGCGGCTCGGAGTAGAGGACCTCGACGGGCGGGCTGGAGGCGTACGAGACGACCAGCGGCCGGTCGCCCTTGGCCTTCTTGCCACCGGCGGAGCCGGAGAACTCCTGGTTGTAGGCGAGCTCCCAGCTGTCGACGGTCTTCACGCCGTTCGCCTTGAGCTTCTTCCAGTAGTCCTGCCAGCCGTCGTCGCCGTACCGCGCGGCGGTGCCGAGCAGGAAGCCGAGGCCCGGGGAGGACTTCTCGGGGTTCTCGACCACGAGCAGGTCCTTGTACGCCGGCTTGGCCAGGTCGTCGAAGGTCTGCGGGGGGCTGAGCTTCTTGTCGGCGAAGTACTTCTTGTCGTAGTTGACGCAGATGTCGCCGGTGTCGATCGGGGTGACCCGGTGCTCCTTGTCGACCTTCGCGCCGTCGGCGACCGCGTCCAGGCCCTTCGCCTCGTACGGCACGAAGATGCCGTTGTCGAGCGCGCGGGAGAGGAGGGTGTTGTCGACGCCGAAGAAGACGTCGCCCTGCGGGGAGCCCTTGGTCAGGATCTCCTTGTTGACGGCGACGCCGGCGTCGCCGCTCTTGAGGACCTTGACGGTGAAGCCGGTCTGCTTCGTGAACTGGGCCAGGACCTCCTTGGAGGCGTTGAAGGAGTCGTGGCTCACGAGGGTCACGGTCTTCGGCGCGGGCTCGCCGCTCTTGCCCGCCGCGTCCCTGACGTCGTCGGTGCCGCACGCGGTGAGGGCGGTGACGCCCAGCGCGGCGACGAGCGCGGCGGCGCCCATCTTCTTGGTGCTCACTGGATTCCTCCTGGGTATGACCAGGAAGAGACGCGGCCCTGCCCACCCCGCGGGGGGTGGGCAGGGCGCAACAGCTCGAGTAACGCCCGAACTTCCTACCCAGAATGACCTGGGCGAGGTTCAGAGGGTCTGCGGTCCGATGACCGCACTCTCAGCGCTGTGGCGCTCCCCTGTCGGAATATGGAGATGTGTTCGAGCTCAGACTACAAGGTCAGCGCTCCGTGGCCGCGAGCTGTCCACAGGCGCCGTCGATCTCCTGGCCGCGGGTGTCACGGACGGTGACCGGCACGCCGTGGGCGGCGATGGCCTCGACGAACGCCTTCTCGTCCTCGGGCCGCGAGGCGGTCCACTTGGAGCCGGGCGTGGGGTTGAGCGGGATCAGGTTGACGTGGACGCGCTTGCCCTTGAGGAGGCGTCCGAGCAGGTCGCCCCGCCAGGCCTGGTCGTTGATGTCCCGGATGAGGGCGTACTCGATGGAGATCCGGCGGCCGGACTTCTCCGCGTACTCCCAGGCGGCGTCGAGGACCTCGCGGACCTTCCAGCGCGTGTTGACGGGCACGAGGGTGTCGCGGAGCTCGTCGTCAGGGGCGTGCAGGGAGACGGCGAGCCGGCACTTGAAGCCCTCGTCGGCGAAGCGCAGCATCGCGGGCACGAGGCCGACGGTGGAGACGGTGATCCCGCGCTGGGAGAGCCCGAGACCGTCCGGCTCGGGGTCGGTCAGCCGGCGGATCGCACCGACGACCCGCTTGTAGTTCGCGAGCGGCTCGCCCATGCCCATGAAGACGATGTTGGACAGCCGCGCCGGGCCCCCGGGGACCTCGCCGTCGCGCAGGGCGCGCATGCCGTCGACGATCTGGTGCACGATCTCGGCGGTCGACAGGTTCCGGTCGAGACCGGCCTGGCCGGTGGCGCAGAACGGGCAGTTCATCCCGCAGCCGGCCTGTGAGGAGATGCACATGGTGACCCGGTCGGGGTAGCGCATGAGCACGGACTCGACGAGCGTGCCGTCGTGCAGCCGCCACAGGGTCTTACGGGTGGTGTCGTCGTCGCAGGAGATGTGCCGGACGACGGACATCAGGTCGGGCAGCAGCTCGCCCTGCAGCTTCTCGCGGGAGCCGGCGGGGATGTCGGTCCACTCGGCGGGGTCGTGGGCGTACCGCGCGAAGTAGTGCGTGGATAGCTGCTTGGCGCGGAACGGCTTCTCGCCGATCGCGGCGACGGCTTCCTTGCGCTCGGCGGGCGTGAGGTCGGCGAGGTGCCGCGGGGGCTGCTTGGCTCCGCGGGGGGCGACGAAAGTGAGTTCTCCGGGCTTGGGCATGGTTCTACCAGTGTCGCAGACGCGGGGCGGTGGCCTGGGGCGGTCACGGGACGGCCCAAGGGCGGGGCGCGGATGGCTTCCGGCGGGGGCGCGGGGACGGCCCGGGGGATCCGTGCGTCTCCCCCGGGCCTTCTCCGTGCGGGTTTCCCTCAGGCTCGCGTCAGAAGAGCAGCTCTCCAGCGGGGAAGCTGGAGCCGATCTTCACGCGGGGCGCGTAGCCGCCGGCGCCGTCGCCCTTGTAGTAGTAGAGGTCGCCGCCGGCCTCGCGGGCGGCCATGTCGGGCTTGCCGTCGCCGTTCAGGTCGCCCGGGGCGGCGAGGGTGTCGTAGACGCCCCAGCCGTGGCCGATCTGCCGGCGCTCGGTGAGGGTGCCGTCGCCCGTGCCCTCCTGGAGCCAGAGGGAGCCGACTTCGTCGATGGCGATGAGGTCGGGGGTGCCCGGGTCCGTGCCCTCGGAATGGGCGAAGTCCCCGGCGATCACCGACGGGTACATGACCCAGTCGCCGCTGGTGGCGGCGAGCGGCGTACGCGGGGCGTAGCCGTCCGGGCCGGTGCCGTGGTGGAGCCAGAGGCCGCCCGTGGTGTCCCGGGTGATCAGGTCGGCGGTTCCGTCGCCGTCGAAGTCGCCCGGGGCGAGGAGCAGGGTGTCGTCCTGGAAGCCCGTACCGGCCAGGCGGCGGGTGCCGCCGGAGTACGAGCCGTCCACCGCGGCGGCCGGGTAGTGCCAGAGGTTTCCGGCGGCGTCGACGGCGGCGAGGGTGGTGCCGTGCCGGGCGACGTGCTTCATGCCCGTCCAGCCTGAGCCGACCTTGCAGGGCTTGGCCAGAGCGGCGCTGTCGCCGTTCGCCCGGCCCTCGTAGCGGTACAGACCGCCGGCCGCGTCCCGCCGGTGGACGGCACCGGGGGTGTCACCGTAGGGGCCGCAGTCCGACCAGTAGGCGGCGGCCCGCAGGGGCAGGTGGTCGGAGATCCACTGACCGGTCGGGGTCGTGGGCTCGGCGGGCACGTCGCCGACCGCGCCGCGGAAGAAGCGGGAACCGAAGAAGGTGTAGTCGAGCTTCTGCACCCGGTTCTGATGGGCCGCGTCGAACATGGTGAGCGCGCCCATGCGGCAGCGCGTGATCCCCGGGGTCTGGCAGTTGCCGAAGCCGGCGGTGCGGCTGATGTCGGTCTCGTCGGCCTCGATGAACCCGCCGTGCGCGCCGTCGCCGGTGGGCGCCGCGTAGAAGCCGTTCAGCACGTCTCCCCACGGCGAGGAGTTGAAGTCACCGCCGAGGATCACGGGGATGCCGGCGTCCTCCCACTCCCGTGCCTTGTCGGTGAGGACCTTGGCCTCCCGGACCATGACCTGGTGGCGCGCCGCCCGGTCCTTGTACGTCGCGAGATCGGCGTTGTACTTCGCGGTCTGCTCGGGGGTGGCCGGCGGGGCGGGGGGCGTGGGGCGGACGGGGGCGTTCGGCGTGCCCCACCACAGGTGCACGGAGCAGGACCACGTCAGCCGGTTCTGGACCCAGGCCTTGATGCAGGGGGCCTTGATGTCCTCGGCTCCGACGGGTCCGATCGCCACGGCGTCGACGGTGTCCTGGATGGCGGCCTTCGTGTCCAGGGTGAGGTCGGCCCCTTCGACGTGGTACCCCCGGACGAACAGGGCCATGCCGTAGCTGGGCGTGGTGCTGCCGCCGGTGTCGACGCACAGCTGCCGGCCGTTCGAGCCCTTGAGGGCGCTCTGGGCGACGGTCTGGACGTACCGGCCCGTGTAGCCACGGGGCTTGAGAGCGGCGTTCAGGTCGTCGTACTGATAGCGGCAGACCTCGACGAGGAAGATGTAGTCGGCGTTCCAGGCGCCCCCCGTCTCCGCCACGATCGTGTCGACGCGGGCCTTGTTCTCCGCGGCGGTGACCAGGCATCCCGTCGTGCCGCCGCTGCCGCAGATGTTGTACGTGTACGTCCTGACGGGCGGTGCGGCCGACGGCGTCACCGTGTCCGCCCGCGCCGGGGGCGCGGTCGGCAGTGTGGCCGCGCACAGGAAGGCCAGAGTGGCCAACAGGGCTTTGAACAGCCCGGATGTTCGCATGGAACCCCCCCTGATGGGTGACATGAAAGAAAGACGAACGCTACTCGAACAGGTGATCGCCTCGACTGTCGGTGCCGCCTCGTGGGCAGTCCGGCGCAGGGGAAGGCCCCCGCGTCCTCGTCGCGGGGGCCGTGTGCGGTCCGTCGGGGGTTCGGAGGGTGGGAGTCCCCGGGGTCAGTCCTTGGGGATGGTCGCCACGCACTCGGAGAACGGCTTGTTGGCCACGCAGTCGAACACCGGGGACCACTTGCTGCCGTCGTCGGCGCCCGCGGCGACCGTGTCCTCACAGGACGAGGCGGAGAGACCCCAGAGCGATCCCTCGGGCCAGCCGGCCTCGTTCGTGCGGTCCTGGATCGAGTTCACACAAGCGGCGGGCGCGCCGAGGCGCTTCACCTCTTGCAGGAACTCCTTGTACTGCGCGTTCTGCGTGGCGCTGTCGAGCGAGTCGACCGTCTTCTGCGCGTCCTTCCTCTGCTGCTCGGAGGCGTCCGGGTTTTGGACCGTCACCAGCGCCTTGCTGTTGGTGTCGATGATCTGCTTGATCTGGGCCTGGTCCTTCGCGTCCTTGGGCTTGGTGTTCGGGTTCTGCATCGACTTCAGGGCGCCGAGGGTCTTCTTCACGCCCTTCTCGATCTTCTTCTGCTCCACCGGGGGCTTCGGCGGGCCCTTCGGATTGGCCAGCGCGATCATGGCGTCACTGAGCACTTCCACCTGGGCCTTGAGCTCCGCCTTCTCCGCCGCCGTGATGTTGGGGCTCTGCATCTGCGTCACCCACCAGGCCAGGTCATCGGCGATGTCGCGGTACACGATCCGCTCGGCCGTCGACTTGGTCGGGTCCTGGGCGGCCTTCAGTGCTCCGGTGATCCCCTGAAGGAACTTCGTGTACGTGGCCTTGTCCTCCGGGGACGTATCCGGGCTGTCGATGGCGTTCAACGTCGTGCTGATGTCCGCCACGATGTAGCCGTAGATCTCCTTGTCGTCGGCTGACGCCGTCGGGCTGTTGATTACCTTCAGCGCCTCGGCCAGGACCGCGTTCAGCTCGGCCTTCACCTGTTCGGGCGCCTTCGCGGCCTGTTGCTTCACCTGCTGTTGCTGCTGAGGCGTCACGAACTTCTGCTGCCCGTCCTGCTGTTCCTGCTGCTCTTCCTGCGGCTGCTCCTCGGGCTGCTGCTCCTCCTGCGGCGGCTGCTCCTCCTGGGGCTGCTGCTCCTGCGGTTGCTCCTCCGGTGGCTGTTGCTCCTCCTGCGGCGGCTGCTCTTCCTGCGGCTGCTCCTCCTGCGGCGGCTGCTCCTCCTCCGGCTGCGGCTCCGGCGGCTGCTGTTCCTCCTGCTGGGGCGGCGGGTCGGGGGGATCGAGCGGGCCGGCCGCCGTGGCCTGGGTGGGCGCATCGGCCGACGCCGCCGCCGCCGTTCCCATGCCGACCGGAACCGCTAGTGACGCGGCCAGACATGAGGCGCCGAGCATGCGGGAGATCCTTCGCCGGGCAAGTTTGGCCATGACGATTCCAGATGCGCTCGTGGTGTATCGCTCTGCCTCGTGGGCGTGACCCGTGAGCGGGTCCTTGGCCACCGGAGCCGCACGGCTCAACGGTGCACTGGTGTTCCACACAAAATTCTTCGCCCCTTCGACGCGTCCCGCAACTCGGCTTCCAACGCCGTGCAGTTGCTTCAGCGTTCAACAGGGCTCTCCATGCGGAGGCAGGACGGCACGCCCGCCGACCCCTCACCGCGACGAGCCGTCACTTCCGTTGCGCACCATGGGCGAACGCCCGCACGCCACGGGGGACAACGGCGGGCGGCGCGTGGCGCGCCGCCCGTCGCTCAGCCCAGCTCCCGCTCCACCGGCAGCCACAACTCGGCGTCCGCCTCGGTCATCTCCGCCGACATCCGGGTCCGCAGGATCTCCGGCCCGGGACGGCTGCGGTACGGGTTCGATGGGAACCACTCCGTGAAGACGTCCCGCCACAGCTCCTGGATGGCCTGCGGTACGGGACCCGAGGCGGTGAACACCGCCCACGTACCGGCCGGCACCGGGAGCACCGCCACCCCCTCGGGCGCGCCCTCGGGCGGCCCGTCCGAGGCCGTCGCCGACGTGATCACCGCGTGGAGATAGTCGAGTTCGGTGCCTTCGGCCCGGCTGGGGTCCAGGTCGTCGCAGACCGCGACGATCCCGTGCGGCTCCTGGTCCGACAGCTTCGCCAGCCGCTCGACGAGCGTCCGGTCGATCCCGCGGACGAAGTCGATGATCGCCTGGTTCGGCCCCGCGTGCACGAGCGGGACCCGTGCCTTGAAGCCGACGACGGTGAAGTCCGGCCTGTCCACGACGCGATAACGCATACTGCTGCTCCCTTCGACAGTGAGACGGAAGGTCAACCGGGGCTGGGAGACGAGCGCGGCGCCCGTACGCCGGGCCTCGCCGGGCCCGACGCCGTGCATGGCGCGGAACGCCCTCGCGAAGGCCTCGCCCGAGCCGTATCCGTACCGCACCGCGACGTCCAACAGGGACGCGCTCCCGTCGAGCACCTCGGCACCCGCCACGGTGAGCCGGCGCCGGCGGACGTACTCCGACAGCGGCAGCCCCGCGAGCGCGGAGAACATCCGGCGCAGGTGGTACTCCGAGGTGGCCGCGACCCGCGCCAGCTCGGCGTTGTCGACGGGCTGGTCGAGACGCTGCTCGATGTACTCCAGGGCCTCGTTCAGACGGTCCAGCACTCCCGGTCCCCTTCCTCTTGACGGTCTCCACGCTAGGCAGCGGGCATCCTGCCGGACCCGACATCCTGTGCCCGATCGGGTCGGGTGGAGCCGGTCGGCCAGATCGACTTTCCGGTCGGCCCGCGCGGCACCGGAAATCCGACCTGGCGCAGAAATTCGAACAAGTGCTCTAATCATTCCATGAGGCACCACCCCTTCCCCGACGACCTCGTCACCGCCCAGCGTTCCTGGTCCGCGACCTACGAAGAACTCGCCCGCCCCGGCCAGGACCGCCCCACCCCGCTGCGCAGACGGCTGCTGCGGCTCTCGGCGGAGATCTGCTTCCACCCGTACTGGCGCCTTCCCCTCCCCACGGCCGGCCGGGCCGAGCTGCGCGAGCTGGTACGGGCCGAGCGGGCGGCGGCGCGAGGCGACCGGGACCGGGCCGCGGGCGCGGCCTGACTCCGCGCCACCGCCGACGACCGAGCGGGACCGCCGACGAGCGAGCGGGACCGGTGACGAGCGGGGCGTCAGGCCCCCGCGGCCTCGTCCGCTTCGCCGCCCGGCCCCAGGAGGCCAGTGGGGGCGAGGGCCGTCTCGTCCTCGTCGAGCCGGGACAGGGCCTGCCGGGCGCCGCGGGCGACCACGGCGGGCAGCAGCGGCCCGAGCGCGGGGACCAGGCGGAGCCAGGGCTGGAGGTGCAGGACGGGGCGGCGGCGCTCGGCGCCCCGGGCGAGGAGTTCGCCGACCCGGTCGTCCGAATGGACGCGGTCGGCGGGCCACGGCAGGTGGCGCCGTAGTTCGCGCATCACCCGGTGGTCGTCGGCCGCCCGGATCAGGTCGGTGTCGTACCAGCTCAGCCTGGCCACCCCCACCGCCACCCCGCGGTGGGCGAGCTCCGCCCGCAGCCCCGCCGCGAACGCCTCGGCGCCCGCCTTCGACGCCCCGTACGCCGTCATCAGCGGCACCGGCGAGAGCGCCGCGAGGGAGGAGACGAGCAGGTAGTAGCCGCGGGTCGCGAGGAGCGCCGGCAGGAAGGCGCGGGCGGTGACGGCGCTGCCGACGAGGTTGACCTCGACGATCCGCCGCCAGCTCTCGGGGGCGGTCCGCTCGAACGGTCCGGCGGCCGCGATCCCGGCGTTGGCGACGACGACCGACGCGGGCCCCATCCGCCGTTCGACGTCCCGGGCCACCTCCGCCATCCGGGCGTCGTCGGTCACGTCGGCCGGCCAGGCGTGGGCCGGGGCCCCCGCCTCCCGGCAGCGGTCGGCCACCCGGGCGAGTTCCGCCTCCTCGTGCCCCAGCAGGGCGACGCGCGCCCCCCGCCGGGCGAGCGCCAGGGCCGCCCGCTCCCCCACGCCCCGGGCCGCGCCCGTGACGACCGCCGTCCGGCCGTGCAGTGGTGAGACTCCGCCCATGGGTCCACGGTAGGCACATGGGGGGCGGATGTCCCGCGCGCGACGGGGAACCCGCAGGCGGGAGACCCACTTCTCACACGGAGGACCCCATGGCCGTACGACACCAGCTGATCCGCCGGAGGCCCGAGGCCGTCTGGGCGGTCCTCGCCGACCCCTCGCGCTACAGCGACTGGGTGGTGGGGACCTCCGACTCGGACCCCCTCGACGACGACTGGCCGCAGGTGGGGTCCCGCCTGCGGTACACCGTACGGATCGGGCCGTGGTCCGGCGACGGTGAGACGATCGTGCGCCTCTGCGAACCGGGGAAGGTACTGGAACTGGAGGCCGTCGCCGGCGCCCTCGGCACCGCGCGGATCGCCCTGGAGGTCCGCCCCTGGGGCGAGGAGTCCCTGGTCGTCTGCGACGAGCACCCGCTGCGCGGCCTCGGCGGGCGCTGGCACAACACCCTCTCGGACGCGGTGATCCAGCTCCGCCACCGGGACATGCTCGCCCGCCTCGCCCGGACCGTCGAAAACGGTACGGAAGCGAAGGACACGGAGGCGGAGGACGCCAAGGGCGCGAAGGCGCACGGCGAGGGGCGCGCGGGCCGCCCCCGGCCCCGGGCGGTGTGACCGCCGTGCCGGACGCCGTGGTGATCGGGGCCGGCCCCAACGGCCTCGTCGCCGCCAACCTCCTCGCGGACGCCGGCTGGAGCGTGGAGGTCCTGGAGGAGCAGCCCGAGCCCGGCGGTGCGGTACGCAGCGACCGCGGCGTCCATCCCGACTACGTCAACGACCTCTTCAGCTCCTTCTACCCGCTGGCCGCCGCCTCCCCGGTACTGGCCGGCCTCGACCTGGCGCGCCACGGGCTGCGCTGGAGCCACGCCCCCCATGTGCTGGCGCACCCGCTGCGCGACGGGCGGTGCGCGGTGCTGGCCCGCGACGCGGTCGGCACGGCGGCGAGCCTGGAGGCGTTCGCCGACGGTGACGGGGAGGCCTGGCAGGGCATGTGCCGGATGTGGGACCGCATCGGCGGGGACATCCTGCGCGCGCTGTTCACACCGTTCCCCCCGGTGCGCTCCGCCCTGCGCCTCGCCACCCGGCTGACCCCGCCCGCCGCGCTGCGCCTGGCCCGGAACCTCGCCCTTCCCGTGCGCCGCCTGGGCGAGGAGGAGTTCCACGGCGAAGGGGGGCGCCTGCTGCTCGCCGGCAACGCCCTGCACGCCGATCTGGCCCCCGAGGCGGCGGGGAGCGGCGGGTTCGGCTGGCTGATGTCGATGCTCGGCCAGAGCCACGGATTCCCGGTGCCGGTCGGTGGCGCCGGGGCCCTGACCGACGCGCTGGTCCGGCGCCTGGAGAGCCGCGGCGGGGCCGTGCGGTGCGGGGAACGGGTCGCGTCGGTGGTCGTACGTAACGGCCGCGCGGTGGGGGTCCGCACCGCGGCCGGAGAGGGGGTACCGGCCCGACGGGCGGTCCTCGCCGACGTGTCGGCCCCGGCGCTCTTCGGGCGCCTGGTCGACCCGGCGCATTTGCCCGACCGTCTGCTGCGGGACCTCCGGCGCTTCCAGTGGGACTTCGCCACCTTCAAGGTCGACTGGGCGCTCGACGCCCCGGTGCCGTGGACGGCGCGGCCCGCGTCGCAGGCCGGGACCGTGCACCTGGCGGACGGCGTCGACGGCCTGACGCGCTTCGCCGCGCAGATCGCGACGGGGCTGGTCCCGGAGGAGCCGTTCGTCCTCTTCGGGCAGATGACCACGGCGGACGCCGGGCGGTCACCGGCCGGGACCGAGTCCGCGTGGGCGTACACGCACCTTCCCCAGCGCATCCGCGGCGACGCGGGCCCCGACGGCATCACCGGCCGGTGGGACGAGCGGGAGAGCGAGGCGATGGCGTACCGCGTGGAGGCGCAGGTGGAGCGCTACGCCCCCGGCTTCCGCGACCGCATCCGCGCGCGCCGCGTGCTCACCCCGCCGACCCTGGAGTCGATGGACGCCAACCTGCGCCGCGGCGCCCTCAACGGCGGTACGGCCGCGCTGCACCAGCAGCTCGTGTTCCGTCCCACGCCCGGCACGGGCCGCCCGGAGACGCCGGTCAGGGGCCTGTACCTCGCCTCGGCCTCGGCCCATCCGGGCGGCGGTGTCCACGGCGCCCCCGGCGCCAACGCGGCCCGTGCGGCGCTGCGCGGCCGTCTGATCCGCCGCACCTAGGGGGTGGGAAGACGCCGAAGGGCTCGCCGTCCGAGGACGGCGAGCCCTTCCGTACGTACCGCAGGGGCCGGGCCCGGGTGCGGTCAGGTCGTTCCGACGAAGACCACGAGCAGCAGCCACACCACCGGCGCGGTGGGGAGCAGCGAGTCGAGCCGGTCCATGATCCCGCCGTGTCCGGGGAGCAGCGTGCCCATGTCCTTGATGCCGAGGTCCCGCTTGATCATCGACTCGCCGAGGTCGCCGAGCGTCGCGCTCGCCGCCACCGCGAGACCGAGGAGCAGCCCCTGCCACCAGGTCCCGTCGTCGATCATGAACTGCATGCAGAGCGCGCCCGCCGCCATCGCGAAGGTGACCGCGCCGAGCAGCCCTTCGCGGGTCTTTCCGGGGCTGATGCGCGGCGCCAGTTTGTGCTTCCCGAAGCGCCAGCCGATCGCGTACGCCCCGGTGTCGCTGACCACGGTCAGCACCAGGAACGTGAGCACCCGCCACGGCCCGTCGTCGGCGGTGAGCATGAGCGCCACGAACGTCGCGAGGAACGGGACGTAGAACGCCGCGAAGATGCCTGCCGTGACGTCCTTCAGATAGCCCTCGGGGGGCTCCGTCATCCGCCACACGAGCACGGCGAGGGCGGTCAGGGCCATCGCGACCCAGGCCCCCTCGACGCCGCGGACGTACCCGGCCACGATCATCGCCGCCCCGCCGACGGCGAGCGGGACGAGCGGCGCCTTGATGCCCTTGCGCTCCTGGAGGCGGGAGGTGAGCTCCCAGAGGCCGACGACGACGGCGACCGCTATGACGCCGACGAACGCGGCCTTCCAGATGAACAGCGACGCGATGATGACGGCGCCGAGCGCGACCCCGACCCCTATGGCCGCGCCCAGGTCCCGCCCCGCACTCTTCTTCTGCGGGCCGGCGGGCTGGCCGGCGGGCTGGGGCGGGCTGGACATGGGCTCCTGCGGGTGCTCGTGCGGCATCTCGTCACGGAACGGGGGACCGCTCCGCGGAGCGGCCCCCCGATCATGATCGTCCTGGTGGTCGCCGGCGGGGACGTCGGGAACGATGGGCATGGGCCGAGTCTGCGCCGCCCTCACTCCATCGTATGCGGGACCCGCCGGGGCAGGTCCCTGGGCGGGCCCCCAGAAGCCGGCTGCGGCCGGGGCCCCCCAGGAAGAGTCGTTCATCAGACCTCGAGGAGCTCGGCTTCCTTGTGCTTGAGCAGCTCGTCCACCTGCGTGACGTACTTCGCGGTGGTGTCGTCGAGCTCCTTCTCGCCGCGACGGCCCTCGTCCTCGCCGACCTCGCCGTCCTTGACCAGCTTGTCGATGGTCTCCTTGGCCTTGCGGCGGACGGAGCGGATGGAGATCTTCGAGTCCTCGGCCTTGCCCTTGGCGACCTTGATGTACTCGCGGCGGCGCTCCTCGGTGAGCTCGGGGAACACCACACGGATGATGTTGCCGTCGTTGCTCGGGTTGACGCCGAGGTCCGAGTCGCGGATCGCCTGCTCGATGTTGCGCAGCGCGGTCTTGTCGAACGGGGTCACCACGGCCATGCGCGGCTCCGGCACCGAGAAGGACGCCAGCTGGTTGATGGGCGTGAGGGCACCGTAGTAGTCCGCCACGATCTTGTTGAACATCGCCGGGTGCGCACGGCCGGTGCGGATCGCGGCGAAGTCCTCCTTGGCGACCACGACGGCCTTCTCCATCTTCTCCTCGGCCTCGAGGAGGGTCTCTTCGATCACCAGTTGCTCCTGCGTGTCGTCGCGTCTTTGTCCTGCACGGTGTACGACCGGCAGGGCTCTGTCCATCCCCTCGCGGGGCGGTGCCCGGTTCGAGCCGAGGCTCAGGCCCGGGTGCCCTGGTCGCTCACGAGAGTGCCGATCTTCTCACCCTTGACCGCGCGCGCGATATTGCCCTCGGCGAGCAGTTCGAAGACGAGGATCGGGAGGGTGTTGTCACGGCACAAGGTGATGGCGGTGGCGTCGGCGACCTTCAGGTCGCGGGAGAGCACCTCGCCGTACTCCAGCGCGTCGAACTTGACCGCGTCGGGGTTGGTCTTCGGGTCGGAGTCGTAGACCCCGTCCACGCCGTTCTTGCCCATGAGCAGGGCCTCGGCGTCGATCTCCAGGGCACGCTGAGCGGCCGTGGTGTCGGTGGAGAAGTACGGCATACCCATGCCGGCACCGAAGATGACCACGCGGCCCTTCTCCAGGTGCCGCACGGCGCGCAGCGGGATGTACGGCTCCGCGACCTGGCCCATGGTGATGGCCGTCTGGACACGGGAGTCGATGCCCTCCTTCTCCAGGAAGTCCTGGAGGGCGAGGCAGTTCATGACCGTGCCGAGCATGCCCATGTAGTCGGAGCGCGCCCGGTCCATGCCGCGTACCTGCAGCTCGGCGCCGCGGAAGAAGTTCCCGCCGCCGATCACGACCGCGATCTCGGCGCCGTCGCGGACGACGGCGGCGATCTCGCGCGCGATTTTGTGCACGACGTCGGGATCGACGCCGAGTGCGCCGCCGCCGGCGAACGCCTCACCGGACAGCTTCAGCATGAAGCGGCCGGCCTTTTTGCCGTGGATGTCGTCGCCCTGTGCGGCGCCCTGGTTCATGGAGATCTCCTCGTGCACATACGACGAAGGCCATTGCCGGTGGGTCCTCGCGGTTTCCCCTACGGCAATGGCCTCCTCGTCAGATCTGCGGTCGTCCTACGCGAACGCGGACGACTGCTTCAGACCCTACCGGGGTCCGGTGTCCGTTGCGTACGGACTCAGATGCCGACCTTGATGCGCGAGAAGCGCTTCAGGGTGACGCCGGCCTCGTCCAGCACCTGCTGGACGGACTTCTTGTTGTCCAGCGCGTACGGCTGGCCGAGGAGCGTGGCGTCCTTGAAGAAGCCGTTCACGCGACCCTCGACGATCTTCGGGAGCGCGGCCTCGGGCTTGCCCTCGGCGCGGGTGGTCTCCTCGGCGACGCGACGCTCGGTCTCGACGACCTCGGCCGGAACGTCCTCACGGGTGAGGTACTTCGGCGCGAAGGCGGCGATGTGCTGCGCGACACCCTTGGCGATCTCGGCGTTCTCCTTGTCGAACTCGACGAGAACACCGATCTGCGGGGGCAGGTCGGGCATGGTGCGGTGCATGTACGCCGACACGAAGCCGTCGGAGAACTGCGCGAAGCGGTCGAGGACGATCTTCTCGCCGAGGTTGGCGTTGGCCTCGTCGACGTACGCCTGGACCGTCTTGCCGGCCTCGATCTCGGAGGCGAGCAGCGCCTCGAGGTCGGCCGGGGAGGTGGCGGCGACGTGCGCGGCGAGCGCGGCGGCGACGGCCTGGAACTTGTCACCCTTGGCGACGAAGTCCGTCTCGCACTTCAGCTCGACGAGGACACCGGAGGTGTTGTCGTCGGCGATCAGGGAGACCACGGCACCGTTCTCGGCCGAACGGCCCTCGCGCTTGGCGACGCCCTTCTGACCCTTGATGCGCAGCGCCTCGACGGCCTTGTCGACGTTGCCGTCGGCCTCGTCCAGCGCCTTCTTGCAGTCCATCATGCCGGCGCCGGTGAGCTCACGGAGCTTCTTGACGTCAGCGGCGGTGTAGTTCGCCATGAGTCTGAGTTTCTCTCTCGAAGTCTGAAAGATCTACGGGTGGACGGCGGGGGCAACGAGCGCCCCCGCCGTCTTCATCCGATGTCCGAAACAACCGGACCCGTGAGGGTCGGGCCGTCGCTTCAGGCCTGCTCGGCCTCGGCGGCCGGAGCCTCGGCCTCGGCGGCGGGCGCCTCGGTCTCGGCGGCCGGGGCCTCGGCGGCGGGCGCCTCGGTCTCGGCGGCGGCCTCGGTCTCGGCGGGCTTCTCGGCCTCGTCGGCCTTCTTCTCGCCCTCGAGCAGGTCGCGCTCCCACTCGGCGAGCGGCTCGCCGGCGGCCTTCTCGCCCGGCTTCGAGTCACCGGTCGCGGCACCGGAACGGGCGATGAGGCCCTCGGCGACGGCGTCGGCGATCACGCGGGTGAGCAGGGTGACGGAGCGGATCGCGTCGTCGTTGCCCGGGATCTTGTAGTCGACCTCGTCGGGGTCGCAGTTGGTGTCGAGGATCGCGACGACCGGGATGTGGAGCTTGCGCGCCTCACCGACGGCGATGTGCTCCTTCTTGGTGTCGACGATCCAGACGGCGCTCGGCACCTTCTGCATCTCGCGGATACCACCGAGGGTCTTCTCCAGCTTGGCCTTCTCGCGCGAGAGGACCAGGAGCTCCTTCTTGGTGAGACCCGAGGCGGCGACGTCCTCGAAGTCGATCTGCTCGAGCTCCTTGAGGCGCTGCAGACGCTTGTAGACGGTGGAGAAGTTGGTGAGCATGCCACCGAGCCAACGCTGGTTGACGTACGGCATGCCGACACGCGTCGCCTGCTCGGCGATGGCCTCCTGGGCCTGCTTCTTCGTACCGACGAACATGATGGAGCCGCCGTGCGCGACGGTCTCCTTGACGAACTCGTAGGCGCGGTCGATGTACGACAGCGACTGGAGCAGGTCGATGATGTAGATGCCGTTGCGCTCGGTGAAGATGAAGCGCTTCATCTTCGGGTTCCAGCGACGGGTCTGGTGACCGAAGTGGACGCCGCTCTCCAGCAGCTCCCGCATCGTGACGACGGCCATGGCCGTATCTCCTTGGTTTTCTCGGTTATGTCCTGACGCCCCGACGCGCCGTGCCACAAGGGACCGAAAAGGCGCTGCCACGACCGGTGAGGGTGATGGCGGGGCGTGCGAAGTCGACCCGGTGACCCGGATCGCCATAGGAAGTGTACGGGACCCGGGGGCCACCGGGTGACGGCGCTGTCCACAACCGGCCCGTCGTCCACAGACCACGCCCATGACCGGCACAGCCGCGTGATCTGCGGAAGCGTGACCCCCATGCACCTGACGACCCTGCTCCTCGCCCTCACCCTGGCCTGGCCCGTCGGCCCGCCACCGCCCGAGATCGTCCGCGACTGGGATCCGCCCGCCGGACCGTACGCCCCCGGCCACCGCGGCCTCGACCTCGCCGCCGCACCCGGCACCACCGTCCACGCGACAGCGGCCGGCGTGATCACCTTCGCGGGCCCCGTCGGCGGCCGCGGCGTCCTCACCCTCACCCTGCCCGGCACGGGCACCCCGCCCCTGCGCACCACCTACGAACCGGTGACCCCGCTCGTCCCCGTCGGCACCCACGTCACCCGCGGCCAACCGATCGCCACCCTCACCACCCCCGCCCGCACGACACCCCACTGCCCACGCTCCTGCCTCCACTGGGGCCTCCTGCGCGGCGACACCTACCTCAACCCCTTACGCCTGCTCCACCCCGGCCCGAGCCGCCTGCTCCCGGTGACAGGAGTTCCCTAGCCACGGGCGCAGAACGACGGCCGTAGCGGGGCGGGGGCCGGGGGGTGGGGAGGGGGGAGGGGGGGCGGGGGGGGTCAGCTCCCGACACCGCGCAGGGCCATGGAGACCGCCGCCTCGGCGATCCGGTCCGGCTCCTCGGCCGCTCCGAGTTCGATCCGGCGCACGGCGGCGTCCACGACGCCCTGGAGGAGCATCGCGCCCAGGCGGGGCTGTTCCTGGCCGAGCTGTCCGAGGGCTTCGACGATCATGGCGACGAGGCCGCCGTGGGCGGCGCGGATCTTCTCGCGGGCCCCGTCGTCCAGCTCGCTCGCGGAGATCGCGACGACCGCCCGGTGCCGGCGGTCGCCGACCAGCTCCAGCTGCTTGCGGACGTACGCCTCGACCTTGCCCTCGGGCGTCTCGGCCCGGGCCATCGCCGCTTCGACCTCGGCGGCCCAGAGGGGGAAGTCGGCGGCGCACAGCTCTTCGACCACGGCCGCGCGGGAGCGGAAGTACTCGTACACCGAGGAGCGGGCGAGGCCCGTGCGCTCGGCGAGGGCGGGGAAGGTCAACGCCTCCGTACCGCCTTCGGACAGCAGGGATCGCGCGGCGTCCAGCAGGGCGCCGCGCTGCATCGTCCGGTGCTCGGCCACCGAGGCCGCTCGAATCCTGGGCACGGCTCCACTGTACGACCGGCTCCGCGGCGTCAGCGTCCTACATCGGCCAGCTTGGCGCGCAGCTGGAGGACGGACTTGGTGTGGATCTGGCTGACCCGGCTCTCGGTGACACCGAGGACGTGCCCGATCTCGGCGAGGGTGAGGCCTTCGTAGTAGTAGAGGGTGACGACGGTCTTCTCCCGCTCGGGGAGGGTGTTGATGGCCCGGGCCAGCAGCCTGCGCAGCTCGCGGTCCTCGGCGATCTCGACGGGGTTGTCGGCGGCGGTGTCCTCGAGCGTGTCCATGATCGACAGTCGGTCGCCGCCCTCGCCTCCGGCGTGGAGGAGCTCTTCGAGCGCGACGACGTTAGCCAGGGACAACTGGCTGAAAACCGCGTGCAGTTCCTCCAGGCCGATGTCCATCTCGGCGGCGACCTCGGTCTCGGTGGGGGTCCGCCGCAGCTGGGCTTCGAGGGTGGCGTAGGCCCGCTCGACGTTGCGCGCCTTCTGGCGGACGGAGCGGGGGATCCAGTCCAGGGCGCGCAGCTCGTCGATCATCGCGCCGCGGATGCGGGTGATGGCGTACGTCTCGAACTTGATGGACCGTTCGACGTCGAACTTCTCGATGGCGTCGATGAGGCCGAAGACGCCGGAGGAGACGAAGTCGGCCTGTTCCACGTTGGACGGCAGGCCCACGCTGACGCGGCCGGCGACGTACTTGACGAGCGGGGAGTAGTGGAGGATCAGCTGCTCCCGCAGCCGCTCGTCGCCGGTGTCCTTGTACGACCGCCACAGCTCGTCGAGCGATGTCGGTGCGGGCGGTCGCACGGTGCCCCGGGCTGCTGGGGGCACCGCAGCGCGGTCAGACCCGGAGGTGTGCTGGGGCATGCGTTGCCTTGAGCCGTTCTGCTGTGGGGTGGGTCGGGAAGCGTGGCCGGTAAGGAATCCTGGTGAGCGTAGCGTGACTGGGATGTCGCGGTGCGCGAACATCGGTGGTTCGCGCCGGTCGGGGTGGGCGGGGTCGGCCACATCTTCGAAACCCGGCGGCATGTCTTCGGACCCGTACGTTGGCGCGTGCCGGCCCCTCGGGTGTGGCCGGAAGGAGTCCCTCGTTCATCCGCCTCACCTTTTCACCCGAATGCTCCGGGTCAAGGACCGCCTCGCCGCGCGTTCGACCCTTCGGCGGGCCTGTTCGTCAACTGCCAGTTGCCTCCGTTCCGTTCGACGTAGCCCAGGGAGTGGAGTTCGTACAGCCGGGCGAGGGTGTCGTCGGGGGCGGTGCCGGCGCGTCCGGCGATCTCGGTCAGGGGGGTGGGGTGGCGGGCGGGGAGGGCTTCGAGGACGCGGGCGGTGTCGGGGGCGAGGAGGTCGCGGGGAAGGACGGGTCCGCGGCGGGCGGGGGCGAGCTGGCCCATATCGCCGACGAGTTCGACGACCTCGGCGGCGTCGGTGACCAGGGTGGCTTCACCGCGGAGGAGTTCGTGGACTCCGGCGGAGAGGCCGCTGGTGACGGGGCCGGGGATGCCCATGGTGTGGCGGCCGAGGCGTTGGGCGTGGCGGGCGGTGACGAGGGAGCCGCTGCGGTATTCGGCTTCGATGACGACGGTGCCCCGGGTGAGGGCGGCGATGACGCGGTTGCGCAGGATGAAGCGGCTGGGGGTGGGGTGGGCGCCGGGGGGTAGTTCGCCGAGGACGAGGCCTTGTTCGGCGATGCGGCTGAGAAGACGGGCGTGTCCTCTGGGGTAGGGGACGTCGGCTCCGCAGGCGAGGACGGCGACGGTGGCGCCCTGGACGGCGAGGGCCCCGCGGTGGGCGGCGCCGTCGATGCCGAAGGCGGCTCCGGAGACGACGACCCAGCCGCGTTCTGCGAGGTCGGAGGCGAGGGTGGTGGCGGTGTGGGCGCCGTAGGGGGTGCAGGCGCGGGCGCCGACGAGGGCGACGGAGCGCAGCGCCCAGGTGCGCAGGTCGGCGGGGCCGCGGAGCCAGAGGCCGAGGGGGCGGGCGTCGCCGAGGTCGTCGAGTTGGCGGGGCCATTCGGTGTCGCCGGGGATGACGAACCGTCCGCCGTGGTGGGTGATGGCGTCGAGGTCCCGCTCGGGGTCGGCTTGGGCGGCGCGGCGGCGCCAGCTGTCGACCCGTTTCGCGCCGGTCCCGGGGAACGGGGTGTCGAGGGCGCCGGGCGCGGTCGGGGCGTGGGTGCCGGGGAGGGTGGCCGTCGTAGTGCCGTTTCCTTCGGGCCGTGGCCCTGGTCCGTCGCCCCGGCCGATCCCCTCCCCCGCGCCTTGGTCCGGGGCACGGTCCTTGTCCTGGTCTTGGTCCTGGGTGTGTCCCTTGTCGTGGTCCTGGTCGGTGAGGCGGTGGAGGAAGCCGGTGGCTCCGTACCGCCGGAGCCAGCGGCCGGCGTGTTCGTCGCCGGGTTCGACGACGCGGGTGAGGGCGGCGCGGGCGAGGCGCTCGTGGTCCGGGGTCATGGTCGGTCTCCGCTTCCCACGGGCACGCCGCGGGCGATGCCGGTGCGCAGTTCCAGGGCGAGGTCGACGTCGTGGGCGTCGGGACGGTCGTGTCCGGCGAGGTCGGCGACGGTCCAGGCGACGCGGAGGACCCGGTCGAGGCCGCGGGCGGTGAGCATGCCGCGTTCGATGTCGCGTTCGGCGGCAGCGAGGGCGCCGGGGACGAGGGTGTAACGGGTGCGGAGTTCGTGTCCGGGGATTTCGCTGTTGACGGTCCAGGGGGTGTCGGCGAGGCGGGCGGCGGCGCGGTCGCGGGCTTCGCGGACCCGGTCGGCGACGGCGGCGGTGGGTTCGCCGCGGCCGCCTTGGGCGAGGAGGTCGGAGCGGGTGACGGGTTCGGCTTGGACACGGAGGTCGACGCGGTCGAGGAGGGGGCCGGAGAGGCGGGCTTGGTAGCGGCGGATCAGGGAGGCGGGGCATTCGCATCCGGCGCCGTGGAGGGTGTGGCGTCCGCAGGGGCAGGGGTTGGCGGCGAGGGTGAGGAGGAAGCGGGCGGGGAGGCGTACGACTCCGGCGGCGCGGGCGACGACGACGTGTCCGGATTCGAGGGGCTGGCGGAGGGCGTCGAGGGCTTTGCCGGAGAACTCGGGGGCTTCGTCGAGGAAGAGGACGCCTCGGTGGGCGAGGGAGACGGCGCCGGGGCGTGGGAGTCCGTTGCCGCCGCCGACGAGGGATTGCATGGTGGCGGAGTGGTGGGGTGCGCAGTAGGGGGCGCGGCGGACGAGGGGTTCGCCCGGGGGGAGGATGCCGGCGACGGAGTGGACGGCGGTGACTTCGAGGGATTCCTTGCGGGTGAGGGGCGGGAGGATGCCGGGGAGCCGTTCGGCGAGCATGGTCTTGCCGGCGCCGGGTGGTCCGGAGAGGAGCAGGTGGTGGCTGCCGGCGGCGGCGACTTCGAGGGCTCGGCGGGCGCCGTGCTGTCCGGCGACGTCGGCGAGGTCGGGCCCGTCGGTGGGGTCGGCGGCGAGGCCGGTGCCGACCCCGGCGCCGGGGACGAGGAGTCCGGCCAGCATGGCGTCGGGGCGGCCTGCCTCGGGGGGTTCCTCGTCGGGGACGGGTTCGTCGGTGAGGAGGGCGATGAGCTGGCGGAGGGTGCGGATGCCGAGGACGGAGACGCCGGGGACGAGTGCGGCTTCGCCGGCGGTCTGTTCGGGGACGACGACTTGGGTGTAGCCGGCTTCGGCGGCGGCGAGGACGGCGGGCAGGACGCCGCGCACGGGGCGGACGCGTCCGTCGAGTCCGAGCTCTCCGACGAGGACGAGGTCGGCGATGACCCGGGGGTCGATGCGTTCGGCGGCGCCGAGGACGGCGGCGGCGACGGCCAGGTCGAATCCGCTTCCGCCTTTGGGGACGGAGGCGGGGCTGAGTCCGACGGTGAGCTTTTTCTGGGGCCATTCGGCGCCGGAGTTGACGATGGCGGCCCTGACGCGGTCGCGGCTCTCGGTGAGGCTCTTGTCGGGGAGGCCGACGAGGGTGAAGGCGGCGACTCCTGGTTCGAGGTCGGCCTGGACCTCGACGACGACGCCTTCCACGCCGACGAGGGCGACGGAGCAGGTGCGGGCGAATCCCATCAGGCCACCCCGCGGGCGTGGGTGAGGCGAGGTGCGCCGCGGCGGGGCAGGAGGACGCCGATGAGGTCGATGCGGATGCCGCCGTCGGGCGGTGGGGTGCCGTGGCGGTCGAGCCAGCAGGCGGCGAGGCGTTTGAGGCGGTCGGCTTTGGTGGGGGTGACGGCGGCCATGGGGTGTTCGTAGGCCCCGTCGCGGCGGGTCTTGACTTCGCAGATGACGACGGTGTCGCCGTCCTGGGCGACGATGTCGATCTCTCCGGTCCGCCCGCAGCGCCAGTTCCTGGCGAGGACGGTCATGCCGGTCTGGGTGAGTCGGCGGACGGCGAGTTCCTCTCCGTACCGTCCGAGGGCTTTCGTGGCGTTCATCGGTACCACCTCCGGCACCGACTGTGTCGCCTGGCGACGCTCCGTGCCGGGGGCTGGGGAGGGGCGGCGGTCTGTGGATAACTCCGTCACCCGTGCGGGTGGTGCGGCGCCGCCCCGCCGCTCCACGGCCTCGGCCCACCACTAAAGGGCCTCTCCCCCGGCGGGCCCGAACCCCCCGGCCACCGAACCCCCGGCCGCCTACCCCCGGCACCCGCCTACCCCGGCGCCCACCTATCTCGCGGGGGCGGCGGTTCAGCTCCCCGGAAGCTCCAGGTCGCTCTTGTTGAGCTCCTCGATGTTCACGTCCTTGAAGGTGAGGACGCGGACCTGCTTCACGAATCTGGCCGGCCGGTACATGTCCCAGACCCAGGCGTCGGCCATGGATACCTCGAAGAAGACCTCTCCCTGGACCGAGTGCACCTGCATCTCGTAGTCGTTGGTGAGGTAGAACCGCCGCTCGGTCTCGATCACGTATTTGAACAGGCCGACGACGTCGCGGTACTCCCGGTAGAGCTTCAGCTCCATCTCGGTCTCGTACTTCTCGAGGTCCTCGGCGCTCATGGCATGTTCCCCTTCAGCCGTGCGTCCCCCCATTGTGCGCCAGCCATTCGCACCCCTAGACGATTTCCGGGGCGAGAACCACCGGGGCACTCGGAGGTCCCTCGTCGAGCAGCGTGTGGAGCAGCTCGGCGAGTCTGGTCGGGTACACCGTCTCACGCGCTGCCGACAGTTCGGCGGAGGTCCACCACCTCAGCCCCGCGACGCTGCGCTCCTCCAGCTCGGTGAGGCCTCGGGGTGAGGTCGCGGTCTGGGTGGTTCGTGCCAGGTAGTACCACTCGTCCTGGTCCCAGCGTCGGCCGTCGAAGGGGAAGGAGCAGATCCGCTGCCAGACGACGGGGCCGAGGTCGACGTCGGTGATGCCGGTCTCCTCGGCCAGTTCGCGCAGGGCGGCCTCCGCGTGGGACTCGTCGCCTTCCAGGCCGCCGCCGGGCGTGAACCACCAGGTCTGTTCGGGGGCGTCGGGCTCGTAGCCGTGGAGGAGGAGGATGCGGTCGTCGGGGTCGAGGAGGACGACCCGGGCGACCCGCCGCAGGTCGGGGTCCCGTACGTCCTCGGGGAGGGCGGCGCCGTCCGCGAGGCCGCCGTCGGCACCCGATCGGGCCCCCTCGGCCGCGTCCGTGCGCTCGATGCCGTCCGTCATACGCCCACCGTGTCCTTCCGAGACCGTGCGGTCGTGCGTCGTGCGAGCGGGCCGTACGCCGCTCCGGCCAGGACCAGTACACACCCGCCGACGATCGCGTAGAAGAGGGGCGTGACGGGGCCCGGCCGGGAAACGCCGCCGGGGAGTTCCGCGAAGGGTGCGGGGCGTTCCAGGACGCCGTCCAGGGGCCAGGCGATGGCGTCGACCCTGGCGGTGACCGCGCTGCGCGGGACGGAGCCCTGTCCGGCTTCCTGGAGGTGGACGCGGGAGTCCAGGGAGTTGTGCCGTTCGTCGCCGAGGAGGAAGAGGCTGTCCTCGGGGACGGTGGCGGAGAATTTCTGTCCCGAGGCCGGGTAGCCGGGGAGCAGATACGGTTCCTCGATCGGTTCGCCGTTGATGGTGATCCGTCCGCCGGCGCCGCAGCAGGCGATCGTGTCGCCGCCGATGCCGACGACCCGCTTGACCATGGGCATGTCGCTCCAGAGGGGGTCGTTGAAGACGACGATGTCGCCCCGGCGCACCTCGTCGCCGTCGATCCGCTGGGCGAGGACGCGGGAGCCGACCTGGAGGGTGGGGGTCATCGAGTCGCTGGGCACGGTGTACGGCTGGTAGAGGACGGCTCCCCAGGCGAAGCCGCCGAGGAAGAGCACACAGCCGACGGCCACGACGAGTCCCGACAGCACGCTGCCGAGACGGCCGCGGCCGTCTTCCGTACGTATGGTCCCGCTCATCCCAGCGCTCCCCACCTCGAAGGTCGGTTCGACGATCTGGGACGGCACCCTACCCGGGGGGTGCTACTCGGCGGTACGGCGAGCCGTGAGCCGCTTCCGGCGCCACAGCACCAGCGGCAGCGCGCCGACGAGTCCGATCGCCGCCGGGGTCGCCGCGGCGTCCGCGGCCGGAGCCGGGGTCGGGGCGTCCGGGGTGGTGCCGAGCGCCTTGTCGAGGCCGGGCTGGTCGAAGGTGGCCGGCACGGGGAGGGTCGCCCAGCGGGTCAGCGGCCAGGCGACGACGATGGCGCGTCCGACGACCTGGTCGTTGGAGACGGTGCCGCCGCCGGGAAGCTCCTGGTGGAAGCGGGAGTCCAGGCTGTTCTGGCGGTTGTCGCCCATGACCCAGATGCTGCCCTGGGGAACGTGGATCGGTCCGAAGGACTTCTCGCAGGGCACGGAGCCCGGGTAGAGGTAGGCGGTCTCGTCCAGCTCCTTGCCGTTGAGGACGACCTTGCCGCCCTCCTTGCAGGAGACGGTGTCGCCGCCGACGGCGATGACGCGCTTGATGAGGTCCTTCTCCTCCGCGGACGGCATGAGTCCGATGAAGCTGAGGAACTTCTGCACCACGTTGGGGTCGGTGGCGGGCTGGTCCTCCAGCCAGCCGCCGGGGTCGTGGAAGACGACGACCTCGCCGCGCTCCGGCTCGGAGCCGAACCACGGGGTCAGCTTGTCCACCAGGACGCGGTCACCCTTCTGCAGGGTGTTGAGCATCGATTCGGAGGGGATGGAAAACGCCTGGACCAGGAAGGTCTTGATCAGCAGCGCGAGGACGAGCGCGATGCCGATCAGCAGGGGCAGTTCCTTCCAGAAGGAACGCGGCTTCTTCGCGCCCCCTCCGCGCTCCCCGGTGTCGTCCGAGGGGGAGGCGTCCCCGGGGTCGGCGTCCCGGCGGTCCGCGGAGTCATCCGTCATGGCGACCGACGACTCCCCGAGCCTCTCCGGCCGCTTGTCGGGCTCGTCGTGTCCGGATCGTGCCCCGACGGCCAAATCCCCCACATCCACTCCTCAGTCCGTGCGATCGCCCGTCCCGGAACAGGGACAGGCCCACCACTCCCATAACGAGCGGGAGTTCCGCAGGGGTCGGGAGCCAGGGCAATCCGTTCAGATTCCGCGAGGACACACTATGCGACACACCGAGCGCGGTCGTGGATGCCGCGGGCCGGTCGGGGACGGCGGCGAAGGTCTCCGGTTCCTCCAGCCGTCGCCAGTGCCCGACGGGCCAGGCGATGACGACGGCCCGCCCCACCACCTCTTCCTCGGAGATCGTCCCCTGGTCCTTCTCGCTGAGGTGGAAGCGGGAGTCGGCGGAATCCGACCGGTGGTCGCCCAGGACGAAGATCCGTCCGGCCGGGACCCGCACCTTGAAGGGGATGGTCGACGGCGCGTTCCCGGGATGCAGATACGGCTCGTCGAGGGGTACGCCGTTGACGGTGATCCGGCCGTCCTTGCCGCAGCACTCGACCGTGTCGCCGCCGACCGCGACGACCCGTTTGATCAGGTCCTGCTCGTCGGCGGAGGGCAGCAGTCCGATGAAGGTCAGGGCCTGTTTGACCTGCTTGACGCCGACGGGGTCGTCGGCGGTCGGCGCGGCGTCGTCCTGGAGCCAGTTGCCGGGGTCCCGGAAGACGACGACGTCGCCGCGCTGCGGCTTGGATCCGAACCAGGGCGTGAGCTTGTCCACCAGGACGCGGTCGTCGATCCGGATCGTCTGCTCCATCGAGCCGGAGGGGATGACGAACGCCTGGACGAGGAAGGTCTTCAGGACGAGGGCGATGAGCAGGGCGACCGTGATCAGGAGGGGGATCTCCTTGACGGCGGAGCGCTGTCTGCGGCGTTTGACCTTGCGGGCCAGCCTGCGCCGCTCGGCCCGGCCGGGCATGGGGCGGCCCGCGCCGTCGGTGGGGCGGGTGCCGGTGGGCAGCCGGGCGTCGCCGCGCTGCCCGGGCGGCCTGCCCCGGTTACCCATGGCCACCGGCCGGCGCGGGTACGGCGTCGAAGGCGCCGCTCTCCGGCACCTCCGACCAGCGTCCGAACGGCCAGCCGATCCAGTCGGCGCGCCCGATCACCCGGTCGACGGGCACCATGCCGCCGCCGGGCTGCCCGAGGTGGTCGCGGGAGTCGCTGGACTGGCTGCGGTGGTCGCCCATCACCCACAGGGTCCCCTGCGGGACGACGATGTCGAAGGGCACCTTCGAGGGCGCGTCGCCGAACATCACGTACCGCTCCTCGACCCGTACGCCGTTGACGGTGAGGCGGCCGTCCTTGTCGCAGCAGACGACGCGGTCGCCTCCCACGCCCACCACCCGCTTGACGAAGTCGGTCTCGGCGGGCTCGGCGAGGCCGAGGGCGGCGCCGGCGTCGCGCAGCAGGCCGGTGACGGGGTTCTGTTCGGGGGCTTCCTGGAGGAAGGAGCCGGTGCCGTCGAAGACGACGACGTCGCCGCGGCGCGGCTCGCCGCCGAAACGGTACGCCAGCTTGTTGACGAGGATCCGGTCGCCGACCTGGAGGGTCGGTTCCATGGATCTGCTGGGGATCAGGAAGGGCTGCAGGACGAAGTGGCTGAGCAGCAGGACGAAGACGACGCAGAGGCCGCCGACGATTCCCGTCCGCCGCCAGGACAGGCCGGCGCCGCGGCCGTCCGGCTCCCCCGGCTCACCCGCGTCCGCCGCGAAACCTGCCGTGGCGAAGCGCTCTTCCCCCGTGACATCCCCGATCGGCCTCTCCACGTCCCCGCTCCGCGTCTCCGCGCCTCTCCCGCCCCCCGCGGAGTCAGTGCTCGGCGTCTCCGCGCCTGAGGCGTCCCCCGCGGCATGGCCCTCCGCGTGCTCCGGCGGCCGGCCGGCGGAGCGGGCGTGGCCGCTCCGTGTCTGCGGCTCCGGGACGTCGGCGGCTCCGTTCTCCACCCTGTCCCCCGACATACGCGCGGAGCGCAGCCGCTCCTCCGTCTCGGAGGAGCGGCTGCGCTCCGTGTGCTGTGCTTCGGTGTCCATCGGGGGCAGAGCCTATCCGGCCGCCCTGTGAGTCAGTGTTCCGAAGCTCCGCGCGAACGGTGAGCCGAGGCTCAGTTGTCGCGCTTCTCCTTGATCTTGGCAGCCTTGCCGCGCAGCTCACGGAGGTAGTAGAGCTTGGCGCGACGGACGTCACCGCGGCTGACGAGCTCGATCTTCTCGAAGATCGGGCTGTTCACCGGGAAGGTGCGCTCGACGCCGACGGAGAACGAGACCTTGCGGACCGTGAAGGTCTCGCTGACGCCCGAGCCCTGGCGGCGGATGACGACGCCCTTGAACTGCTGGATACGGGAGCGGTTGCCTTCGATGACGCGCACGTGGACGTTCACGGTGTCGCCGGGGCGGAAGGCGGGGAGGTCGGTGCGGATCGAACCCGCGGTGACCGAGTCGAGCAGGGAGGCCATGGAGGTCTCTTTCCTCGCTGATGCCACAGGTCATCAGCGGTACGTTCGAAGTGAATGGAGCGCCGTCGCGCCGGGCGGGCGTCGTTCCCCCTGTGGCAGGGGCGCACGCCGGACAGACAGCAGCGGCCTATTCTTCCACGCCGTCGGGCCTACGCCAAAATCGGCCGCCGGGCTCGGGGGCCCAGCCCATCATCGAGAGGATCTCCCGGTCCTTCTTGTCGAAGAGGGACGGGTCGCAGCGCTCGATCAGGTCGGGGCGGTGGGCCGCCGTACGCCGGAACGCCTCGTCGCGCCGCCAGCGCGCGATCTTTCCGTGGTGTCCGCTGACGAGTACGTCGGGGATGCCGTGGCCGCGCCACTGCGGGGGCTTGGTGTAGACGGGGCCTTCGAGGAGGTTGGCCATGGCGCCGGGGGCGAAGGAGTCGTCGCGGTGGGACTCGGCGTTGCCGAGGACTCCGGGCAGCAGGCGGGCGACGGCCTCGGTGACGACGAGGACGGCGGCCTCGCCGCCGGCCAGGACGTAGTCGCCGATGGAGACTTCGTAGACCGGCATGCGGGTGGCGTACTCGTCCATGACCCGGCGGTCGATGCCTTCGTAGCGGGCGGGCGTGAAGATCAGCCAGGGCCGCTCGGAGAGTTCGACGGCCAGTTCCTGGGTGAAGGGGCGGCCGCTGGGGGTGGGGACGACCATGACCGGGCCGTGGGCGCCCGCCTCGAAGCCGTCGGCGAGGGTCTGGTCCAGGGCCTCGCCCCAGGGCTCGGTCTTCATGACCATGCCCGGGCCGCCGCCGTAGGGGGTGTCGTCGACGGTGTTGTGCCGGTCGTGGGTCCAGGCGCGCAGGTCGTGCACGTGGACGTCGAGCTGTCCACGCGCGCGTGCCTTGCCGACGAGGGAGACGTTCAGGGGGTCGAGGTACTCGGGGAAGATCGTGACGACGTCGAGCCTCATGCGTCGCCGTCCCCGGAGGCGTCCTCGTCCCGGGTGGAGACGATCTCGGCGCGGTCGTCGATGAGGCCGGGCGGCGGGTCGATGACGGCGCGCTGCCGCTCCAGGTCGATCTCGGTGACGATCTCCTCGACGAAGGGGATCATCAGCTCGACGCCGTCCGGCCGCTCGACGATGAAGAGGTCCTGGGACGGCAGGTGGGAGATCTCGGTGATCCGGCCGATCTCGGTGCCGTCGGCGAGTACGACGTCCAGGTCCATGAGCTGGTGGTCGTAGTACTCGTCGTCCTCCTCCGGCGTCTCGTCGGGGTCGATGTCGGCGATGAGCAGGATGTTGCGCAGGGCCTCGGCGCCGTTGCGGTCGCGGACGCCCTCGAAGCGGAGGAGCAGCCGTCCGCTGTGGACGCGGCCGGTCTCGATGGTCAGCGGACCGGCGGAGGCCGGGTCGGTGGCCAGGACGGCTCCGGGGGCGAGCCTGAGCTCGGGCTCGTCGGTACGCACCTCGACGGTGACTTCGCCCTTGATCCCGTGGGCGCGGCCGATCCGCGCGACTACCAGCTGCACGACGTACACACTCTCCTGTCGGACGACGACGGGCCGGGGTGGGCGTCATGCCCTCCCCGGCCCGTTGCCGGCGCATCTTCTGTGGAACGGTCGACTGTTGTCAGTGGACCTGATCCACGTCGACGAGGTCGACGCGGATGCCACGGCCGCCGATGGCGCCCACGACGGTACGCAGCGCACGCGCGGTGCGGCCGTTACGGCCGATCACCTTGCCGAGGTCGTCCGGGTGGACCCGGACTTCCAGGACGCGGCCACGGCGCAGGGTGCGCGAGGCGACCTGCACGTCGTCGGGGTTGTCGACAATGCCCTTCACGAGGTGCTCGAGAGCCTCCTCGAGCATGCTCAGGCCTCGGTCGACTCGGTGGACGCGGCCTCGGCCTCGTCCGCCTTCTTGTCGGCCTTCTTCGCCTTCGGGGTGATGGCCTCACCCTTGGCGTCGTCGCCCTCGAGGGTCTTGGCGAACACGTCGAAGGAGGCGCGCTTGTCCTCCTTGGTCGCCGGCTGCAGCAGCGGCGCGGGGGCCGGGAGGCCCTTGTGCTTCTGCCAGTCGCCGGTGAGCTTCAGGATGGCGAGGACCGGCTCGGTCGGCTGGGCGCCGACGGACAGCCAGTACTGCGCACGCTCGGAGTCGACCTCGATCTTCGACGGGTTGTACGTCGGGTGGTACAGACCGATCTCCTCGATCGCACGACCGTCCCGGCGGGTGCGGGAGTCGGCGACGACGATGCGGTAGTGCGGCTGGCGAATCTTGCCGAGGCGCTTGAGCTTGATCTTGACTGCCACTGGAGTGGTGTCTCCTGGTCTTGACGTGGTTGGGCACATGAGATGCCACGTGGGGTTGCGGTACTCGGGTGCCCGATGGACGCGTCAGCCGGAGGAGAGAGGGGTCCTATGCGGCTGTCGAGTACAGCTAGCCATTGTGCCACACGCGCGCGGCGCGCCGGACCCCGGCCAGGGGCGGCACCCGGCCCGGCCGGGACCCGGCGCGGGCGCGCCCGCGGAAGGCGGCCTGCGCCTTCGTTCAGCCGGTCGCGCCGACGGTCTCCGGGATGCGGAAGGGCTTGCCACAGCCGCCGCACATGATGGGGGCCTGGGCGAGGACGGAGGGGACGACGCGGACGTTACGCCCGCAGTCGCAGACGGCCTTGACGCGGACGCCTCCGCCGGAGGAGCCGTGGCGGGCGGCCGGGCCTCGGAAGGACCGCTTGGTGTCGGCGGCCGTGGCGACGGTGTGCGCCTTGAGGGCCCGCTGGAGCCGCTCGATGGTGGGGCGGTAGCGCCTGCGGGCCTCGGGGTTGAGCGTGACCAGGGAGAAGCCGCTGCTCGCGTGCGGCTCCTCGGGGTGGTCGAGGCCCATCTCCTCGGCGATCGCCAGGAATCTGCGGTTGTGGTAGCGGCCGGCGCGCGAGGTGTCTCGGACTCCTCGGGCGGCTGCGATGCCGTGGACTGCTTCGTGAAGCAGTCGCTCGAAGGAGAGTTCGGCGCCACAGGCGGACGAGGACTCTCCGATCAGGGACTCGGGCGCGGCAAGATCGGGCAGCTCGGGGTGGTGCCGCTGAATGTCGGCCCACGCCTGTGCCAGCTCTGCGGCGAGAACAGGTGGTGTCGTGCTCACGTCGCGTACAACGAGCCGAGACGCCCCCGGGTTCCATTCCGGGGCATCCCAAATAATTTGCACGTACCCGTCAGTTGCCGCTCATGCGTCCGGAGGAGGGCCAGTGCGCCGAACTGCGGAGAAGCCGCGCAGTGGGCGCCAAGCTGGTGCGTAGCGGCGCATACGCCCCGGCGCGTAGGGGTCGCGTACGCGCCCGGGGGGCCTGGCAGGACAGTACCGGGTGCCGGGGTGCGACGGCGCACCACCCCGTGGGGGAAGTCGTCACCCGAAGGGAAGTGATGCGGCCCGAGCACTGGACGCGGGCACGGAAGCGCAGTTCCCTGGCATACGGGGGGATGCGGGAGCAACTTGGACACGGGGGCTGTCGACGAGGCACTGATTGGGGCGCATTCCATGACACCTACGCTCGTCCCGCACCACCCCGCGCGTGACTGGGCAGAGATCCAGGAGCGCATGCTGGTCCCGCTCTACGAGGCGGTGTACGACCGTCTCGGCCTGGGCCCCGGGTCCCAGGTCCTCGGGCTCGGCTGCGGCTCGGGCCTCGCGCTGCTGATGGCGGCCGCGCGGGGCGCACGGGTCACCGGCGTGGACGGGGACCACGCGCGCGTGGAGCTGGCCAGGGAGCGGCTCGCCGCGGGCGGGGGGCACGCGATCGTGGAGGGCGATCCGGCGCAGGCCGGGGATCCGTCCGGACCGCCGTACGACGTGATCACCGCCTTCCACCCGTCCGAGGGGACCGGCCGGGAGCTGGTCGCCGTCACTCCTTCGGCCCAGTCGGGTGCGGCGGTCGTGCTCGCGGGCTGGGGGCCGCCCGAGCGGTGTGCGACGGCGTCGGTCCTGCGGGTCGCGGCCCGGCTGGCCGGCGGGGGTCCGGCGCCGCGCGACGAGCTGGAGGAGGTGGTCTCCCGCTCGGGGCTGCGGCCGGAGGGCTCGGGCCGGGTGTCGTGCCCGTTCGGCTACGCGGACACGGACAGCGCGGTCCGCGGGCTGCTCTCGACGGGCGACTTCGACGCGGCGATCCGCGCGACGGAAGCGGCGCAGGTGGAGAAGGAGATCCTGGAGGCCCTTGACCCGTTCGTCCGCGCGGACGGGACGGTGTGGATGCCGAATGTCTTCCGCTATCTCATCGCCCGCGTGCCCTGACCTGACCGTCGCCGCCGCGGGTGCCGGTCCGGGCGACCGGAGACGCGCGGGGCGCGTACGTCTCGCTCCCGCCCGGGGTTCGTACGTCTCGCGGCCCCGGGCGCGCCTGCGCCGTACGCGGGCCACCGCCGCGTGAACACTGTGTTGCCGGTACGCGCCCACGCCCCGGCGGCCCCCATACTGACCGCGCCGCGGTCGTAGAGCGGAGGCAGCGGAGACAGCGGAGGCAGCGGCGGTCGCGGTGGGAGACAGGGGCACGGGTGGAGTGGACGGTGGGCGCGGGGCTGGTGGCCGGTCTGCTGATCGCGCTGGTGACCGCCCCGGTGGGCGTCTCGGGCGCGGTGTTCCTGCTGCCGGTCCATCTGAGCGTCTTCGGGGTGCCCAACCCCGCCGTCACTCCGACGAACCTGCTGTTCAACGTGGTGGCGGGGCCCGGGGCGCTCTGGCGGTACCGCCGGGACGGCGCGCTGCGCGGGGGCCTGGCGCGGCGGCTGGTGGCCGGCACGCTCCCCGGCGTGGTCCTCGGCGCCGCGATCCGTGTCCACGTCCTTCCGGGGCCGGGGGTCTTCCGGCTGCTGATCGCCGGCCTGCTCCTGCCGCTCGGGCTGTGGCTGTGTGTCCGCACCCTCCTCCCCCGCCGTTCCGCGGGCCCGTCCGGATCGGCGGGGGAGCCGTCCCCGGCGGCGCTGACGGCCCTCGCGCTGTCGGTCGGGGTGGTGGGCGGGATCTACGGCATCGGCGGCGGGTCCCTCATCGGGCCGGTCCTCGCGGCCCGCGGGCTCCCGATGGCCCTGGTCGCCCCGGCGGCGCTCGCGACCACGTTCGTCACCTCCGTGGCCGGCGCCGCCGCGTTCGCGCTGCTGTCGCTCGTCGGCTCGGGCGACATCGCCCCGGACTGGTGGCTGGGCCTGGCCTGCGGGGTCGGCGGATTGATCGGCGGCTATCTCGGCGCCCGTCTCCAGCCCCGCCTGCCCGAGACCGCCCTGCGGCTCCTCCTCGGCGTCCTCGCCACCGCCGTCGGAGCGACGTACGCGCTCCAGGTGCTCGCCTGACGGAAGCCGCCCCGGGCAGGACGGGGCCGGACAGCGGTGAGGGGCCCGGGACGGCTGCGTACAGCCGTCCCGGGCCCCTCACCCGCACACGCTCAAGCCCGCCGAGCGGCGGGGCCGTCGAACGGTCAGCCCATGAACTTCTTGAACTCGTCCGGGAGCTCGAAGTCCTGCGGGCCCTGGCCGGCGGCGGGCAGGCCGAAGGCGCCGCCCGCCTGGGCCTGCTCGCGCCGCGCCGCGGCGGCCTCTTCCTCGGCCTTGCGCTTCATCGGGTTGCCGCTCTTGCGCTTGCCCTTGGCCTGCTTGATCTGCTTCTTCTGCCGGCCCGGGCCGCCGCCCATGCCGGGGATCCCCGGCATGCCGGGCATGCCGCCGCCCTGGGCCATGCGGGACATCATCTTGCGGGCCTCGAAGAACCGCTCGACGAGCCCCTTGACCGCGCTGACCTCGACGCCCGAACCCTTGGCGATACGGGCCCGGCGCGAGCCGTTGATGATCGTCGGGTCATGGCGCTCGCCGGGGGTCATCGACTTGATGATGGCGGCCGTGCGGTCGACGTCGCGCTCGTCGATGTTGTTGATCTGGTCCTTCATCTGCGCCATACCGGGCAGCATGCCGAGCAGCTTGGAGATGGAGCCCATCTTGCGGACCTGCTCCATCTGGGCCAGGAAGTCGTCGAGCGTGAACTCCTGCCCCTTCTTGGACGCCAGCTTGGAGGCCATCTTGGCGGCCTCTTCCTGGCTGAAGGTCTGCTCGGCCTTCTCGATGAGCGAGAGCATGTCGCCCATGCCGAGGATGCGGGACGCCATGCGGTCCGGGTGGAACGCGTCGAACTCGTCCAGCTTCTCGCCGTTGGAGGCGAACATGATCTGCTTGCCGGTGACGTGCGCGATGGAGAGCGCGGCACCACCGCGGGCGTCGCCGTCGAGCTTGGAGAGCACCACGCCGTCGAAGCCGACGCCGTCGCGGAAGGCCTCGGCGGTGTTGACCGCGTCCTGACCGATCATGGCGTCGACGACGAAGAGGACCTCGTCGGGGCTGACCGCGTCACGGATGTCGGCGGCCTGCTGCATCATGTCGGCGTCGATGCCGAGGCGGCCGGCGGTGTCGACGATCACGATGTCGTACTGCTTGCCGCGCGCGTACTCGATCGAGTCCTTGGCGACCTGGACCGGGTCGCCGACGCCGTTGCCGGGCTGCGGGCCGTAGAAGGCGACGCCGGCGCGGTCGGCGACGACGCCGAGCTGGGTGACGGCGTTGGGGCGCTGGAGGTCGCAGGCGACGAGCAGCGGGGAGTGGCCCTGGCCCTTGAGCCAGAGACCGAGCTTGCCGGCGAGGGTGGTCTTGCCCGCACCCTGGAGGCCGGCCAGCATGATCACGGTGGGCGCGGTCTTGGCGAACCGCAGGCGCCGGGTCTCGCCGCCGAGGATGCCGACGAGCTCCTCGTTGACGATCTTGATGACCTGCTGGGCCGGGTTCAGCGCCTGGGAGACCTCGGCGCCGGTCGCCCGCTCCTTGACCTGTCGGATGAACGCCCGGACGACGGGCAGGGCGACGTCCGCCTCGAGGAGGGCGATACGGATCTCGCGCGCGGTGGCGTCGATGTCCGCCTCGGACAGGCGCCCCTTGCCGCGGAGGTTCTTGAAGGTCGCTGCAAGGCGGTCGGAGAGGGTATCGAACACGGCGGTCGCGGATCCTCGGGTCTCGGGGACGGGTGGACGGATTGCCCTCCAGGGTATCGGGTGCGGCGCGCGGCCCGGGCGGCGATTCCCCCGACCCCGTCCCGCCCCCTCAGCGCAGGGCGTTCTCCAGGGCGCGCGCCAGGTCCGCGGCCTCCGCGTCGGGGAGGAGGGAGCCGTCGGGGCGGGTGACGTACAGCGTGTCCACGGCGTTGGCCCCGAGGGTCGACACGTGGGCGCTCCTGACCCGTACCGTCGCGCCTTCCAGGGCGCGGCCGATGCGGTGGAGGAGGCCGGGGGCGTCCTGGGCGCGGACCTCGATGACGGTGGCGAGGCGGGAGTCGGCGGCGGCGACGGTGACGCGCGGGGGCGGGGCGGTCACCCCGCGCCGCCGGGGGTAGGCGGCCTCGCGTTCGGCGAGGCGGGCGGGGATGTCCAGGGAGCCGTCCAGCGCCCTGACCAGGTCGGCGCGGAGCCGGGTGGCCTGGGGCAGGGAGCCGTACTCCGCCGCGACCCGCCAGTTCAGGACGAGGACCTGGCCGGTGCCGAGTTCTGTCGGGAGTTCGACGGCGCGCAGGTCGGCGGCGCGGACGGTGAGGCGGTGCAGGGCGAGGACGCCGGCCACGGCGGGCAGGACGCCGGGGCGTTCCGGGAGGGCGATGAGCAGTTCGACGCCGACCGGCTCGGAGCCGTCGGTGTCCCCGGGGGGTGCCTCGGAGGGGCCGGCGGCGGCGCGCTCCGGGGCGGCCGCGCTGTCGGTCCGGTCGGGGGCGTCCGCCGGTTCGGGCCGGGTGTGCAGGGCGAGTACGGGCTCCCCGGTGCGGAGGGCCTCGATGGCGAGTCGTTCCTGTTCGGCGCTGGGCGCGGCGGCCTCGGGGTGTGGGGTGGGCTCGCCGGCGAGGACGGCGGCGACCCGTTTCACCAGGTCGGCGACGAGCGAGCCGCGCCAGGAGGACCAGGCCGCGGGTCCGGTGGCCAGGGCGTCGGCCTCGGTGAGGGCGTGCAGCAGCTCCAGGGTGCCGAGGGTGCCGACGGCGGTGGCGACGGAGGTGACGGTGGCCGGGTCGTCGAGGTCGCGCCGGGTGGCGGTGTCGACGAGCAGCAGGTGGTGGCGTACGGCGGTGGCGACGACGCCCACGTCGGCGCGGTCGAAGCCGATGCGGGTGGCGACGTCACGGGCGATGGTCTCGCCGGCGACGGAGTGGTCGCCGGGCCAGCCCTTGCCGATGTCGTGGAGCAGTGCGGCGACCAGGAGCAGGTCGGGGCGGCCGACGCGGCGGGTCAGGGAGGAGGCCCGGACGGCGGTCTCGACGAGGTGGCGGTCGACGGTCCAGGTGTGGACGGCGTTGCGCTGGGGGCGGCAGCGCACCCGTTCCCAGTCCGGCAGGAGGCGGGTGACGAGCCCTTCGGCCTCCAGCGCCTCCCAGACCGGCACGGTGGGTTCGCCGGCGCCGAGGAGGGTGACGAGTTCCTCGCGGGCTTCGGCGGGCCAGGGCACCGGGAGCGGTGGGGCGGTGGCGGCGAGGCGGCGTACGGCGTGCGGGGAGAGGGGGAGGCCGGACTGGGCGGCGGCGGCCGCGGCGCGCAGGGGCAGGACGGGGTCGCGTTCGGGCCGGGCGCTCCGGGCGAGGACGACCTCGCCGTCCATCTCGACGACGCCCTCGGCGAGCGGGGTGCGTTCGACGGGCGGTTTTCCGCCGCCGGCCCGGCCGCCGAGGAGGGTGCGCAGCCGGGGGCGGGCGGAGCGGGCCTTGAGGACGCGGTTGACCTCACGCCAGGTGACGTCGGTGGCGTACGAGAGGGTGCCGGCGGCTTCGTAGACCTGGCGGAGCAGGGTGTCGGCGTCGAGGAGGCCGAGGTGCTCGGCGACGGCGTCCTGGTCCTGGAGGGCGAGCCGGTCGGTGGCCCGGCCGGTGGCGAGGTGGAGGGCGTCGCGGGTGTCCAGGAGCCGGCGCCGGGCGTCGTCGAGGCCTTCGCGGGGTGCGTCGGCGAGCCAGGAGGCGGCGACAGCGCGCAGGACCTGGGCGTCGCGGAGGCCGCCCCTGGCCTCCTTGAGGTCGGGTTCGAGGAGGAAGCGCAGCTCCCCCATGCGTTCGGCCCGCTCGCGGCAGAGTTCGTGGAGTTCGGGGAGGCGTCGGGGTGCCTGGTTGCGCCAGTCGGCGAGGACGGTGGTGCGCAGGTCGGCGGCGAGGGCGTGGTCGCCGGCGATATGCCGGGCGTCGAGGAGTCCGAGCTGGACCTTGAGGTCGTCGCCGGCGGTCCTGCGGGCTTCGGCGGGGGTGCGGACGGAGTGGTCGAGGGCGAGGCCGAGGTCCCAGACGGGGTACCAGACGCGGTCGGCGAGGGTGGCGAGGGTGCCGGGGTCGGTGGAGCCGTCGTGGAGGAGGAGCAGGTCGAGGTCGCTGCGGGGGGAGAGCTCGCCGCGTCCGTAGCCGCCGACGGCGACGAGCGCCACCCCTCGGGGCGGGCGGGCGCCGTCGAAGAGGCCGGTCAGCCAGGTGTCGGTGAGCCGGGCGAGGGCGGTACGGCGCGGCGGCCCGGACCGCGCCTTCTCCTCGAGGAGGCGCAGTCGGGCCGCCGCGTAGCCGCTGGGTCCCGGCTCTTCCGCTCGCGTACTCACATCGACGGTCGTCACCCAGCAGCTCCCTGTCCGTTGTCTACAGTGCGTCCGGACCGCGTTCGCCGGTGCGGACGCGTACGGCGGTGTCGACGGGCACGCTCCACACCTTGCCGTCTCCGATCTTGCCGGTCCTGGCGGCCTTGACGACGACCTCGATGAGCTGTTCGGCGTCCTCGTCCTCGACGAGGACCTCGATGCGGATCTTGGGGACGAGGTCGACGGTGTACTCGGCGCCGCGGTAGACCTCGGTGTGCCCGCGCTGGCGGCCGTAGCCGCTGGCCTCGGTGACCGTCAGGCCCTGGACTCCGAAGGCCTGGAGGGCTTCCTTGATCTCGTCGAGCCGGTGCGGCTTGACGACTGCGGTGATGAGCTTCATGCGTCCACCTTCTTGGGCTGCGTGACGGCGGGGGCGGGGGCGGTGGAGCGCGAGGAGGCGCCGCCACCGGCTCCGCTGAAGTCGTACGCGGTCTCGGCGTGCTCGACCTGGTCGATGCCGGAGACCTCGTCGTCCTCGCTGACCCGCATGCCCATCGTCTTGTCGATGAGGAGCGCGAGGATCGCGGAGGCGATCAGAGAGTAGGCGAGGACGGCGACGACGCCGATGGCCTGCTTGCCGAGCTGTTCGAGGCCGCCGCCGTAGAAGAGGCCCTTGGCGTCGGACTGGACGCCGCCGGTGGCGAAGAGGCCGACGAGGAGGGAGCCGATGACGCCGCCGACGAGGTGGACGCCGATGACGTCGAGGGAGTCGTCGTAGCCGAACTTGTACTTCAGGCCGACGGCCAGGGCGCAGACGAGTCCGGCGATGGCGCCGACGGCGATCGCGCCGAGCGGGCTGACGGCGCCGCCGGCCGGGGTGATGGCGACGAGTCCGGCGACCGCGCCGGAGGCGGCGCCGAGGGTGGTGAAGGAGCCGTGGCGGATCTTCTCGTAGGCGAGCCAGGCGAGCATGGCGGCGGCGGTGGCGACCTGGGTGTTGACGAACATCACGGCGCCGACGCCGTCGTCGTTGCCGAGCCAGGAGCCGGCGTTGAAGCCGAACCAGCCGAACCAGAGCAGGCCGGCGCCGAGCATGACCAGCGGGAGGCTGTGCGGGCGCATCGGGTCCTTCTTGAAGCCGACGCGCTTGCCGATGACCAGGATGACGCCGAGGGCGGCGGCTCCGGCGTTGATGTGGACGGCGGTGCCGCCGGCGAAGTCGATGACGCCCATCTCGAAGAGCCAGCCGCCGGAGCCCCAGACCCAGTGGGCGACGGGGAAGTAGACGACGGTGACCCACAGGGCGATGAAGAGGGCCCAGGCGGTGAACTTCACGCGGTCGGCGAGGGCGCCGCTGATGAGGGCCGGGGTGAGGACGGCGAACATGAGCTGGAAGACGGCGAAGACGTACACCGGGATGGTGTAGCCGTCCCACAGCTCGGTGACGCCGATGCCGCTGAGGCCGACGTACTCGGAGGACCAGCCGATGAGCGATCCGGAGTCGGTGCCGAAGGCCATGCTGAAGCCGTAGAGCACCCAGAGGATCGTGACGATCCCGAGGCTGATGAAGCTCATCATCAGCATGTTGAGGGTGGACTTGACGCGGACCATGCCTCCGTAGAAGAAGGCGAGTGCCGGGGTCATCAGCATGACCAGGGCGGAGCAGATGAGCATGAACCCGGTGTTGGCGGCGGACAGCTCGGGGGCGTCTGCTGCCAGGGTCGTGATGGCTGGTGCCATCGGCGTCTCCTCGTCGTCGGTGCGGCCTGTGCGGGGGCGGGGCCGGAGAGCGGCTCGGCCTGAGGGGTGGCCGGTTATGCGCCATGAGGTTGGCGCAGCGCCGTTTCCGTCGATGCCGCACGATGTTTCGGCGCAGTGACGAAGGGGTGGGGCGTGTTACGCGACTGTGAACCGCCGGGTCACGGTCGTGTAACGCGCGGGGGCCGCCGGGCGGTGTGAGGCCGGCCGCGACAGCATCCGTGTGACCTTGCGGCGGGGGAGCCGAGTCGGGCGTTACGGGATGGCTGTCGCGGCCGGGGTCGGGGGGCCGGGGCGGCGGTCGCGGGCCGCGCCGGCGGGGGGTCAGACCGCCTCGGCGGTCTCGGGCAGCAGGGCGGTGAGCCGGTCGGTGAGCTGGACGACCTCGGCGACGTCCCCGAAGTCGCGGGCGGCGGTGTCGACGGTCTTGCGGAGCCTGGTGTTGACCCGCTCGGAGCGGACCTTGCGGGCGACCACGAGCGCCGTCTCGGCGAGGCGGGCGGACTGCTCGGGCTCGCGCTTGAGGAGGTGCACGGTGGCCATGCCGATGAGGTTGAGTGCGTACGACCGCTGGTGCTCGGGGTCCTTCTCGAAGAGCTGGACGGCGCGCTCCATGACGGGTTCGGCGAGGGAGGCGTAGGTCGGGGAGCGTCCGGCGACGTAGGCGAGGTCGCGGTAGGAGTGCGAGTTCTCGCCGTTGAGTTCGGCTTCGGAGAAGAAGCGGATCCAGTCGGGTTCGGGCTCGCCGTCCAGGCCGACGTCGGCGAAGGTGTCCTCGGCCATTCGCACGGCCCGCTTGCACTTGCTGGGCTGGCCCATGTTGGCGTAGGCGCGGGCCTCCATCGCATACAGCATGGCCTGGGTGCGCGGGGTGGCGCAGTCGCGGCTGCCGTACTGGGCGAGGTGGATGAGTTCGAGGGCGTCGTCGGGCCGGCCGAGGTGGATCATCTGGCGGCTCATCGAGGAGAGGATGTACGAGCCGAGCGGCTTGTCCCCGGCCTCCTTGGCGGCGTGCAGGGCGAGGACGAAGTACTTCTGGGCGGTGGGCTGCAGACCGACGTCGTAGCTCATCCAGCCGGCGAGTTCGGCGAGTTCCGCGGCGCACTTGAAGAGGCGCGGGGCGACCCCGGCGGGCTGGGGCTCCTGGAGCAGGTCGGTGACCTCGTGGAGCTGGCCGACGACCGCCTTGCGGCGCAGTCCGCCGCCGCACTGGGCGTCCCACTGGCGGAACATGGCGGTGGTGGATTCG
The DNA here is from genome assembly GCF_042957155.1 of Streptomyces sp. NPDC008121. Taxonomy (NCBI): domain Bacteria; kingdom Bacillati; phylum Actinomycetota; class Actinomycetes; order Kitasatosporales; family Streptomycetaceae; genus Streptomyces; species Streptomyces sp. NPDC008121. Next base: position 150,157 of record NZ_JBIBHT010000003.1, read on the forward strand.
AGGAGGTCCAGCTCGCCCGTGGAGAGCCGGTTCGGGCGGCGGGTGTCGAAGGCCGGCTCAGGGCGGTCGGTCTCGACGGCGGGGGTGGGGACGAGCCAGCGCTGCATGGGCTCGATGAGGGCGGGTCCGGCCGCGAGCGCGAGGGAGGTGCCGAGGAAGCCGCGGCGGGCGAGCATCAGGTCGCTGCGGGAGAACTCGCTGAGCAGGGCGACGGTCTGGGGGCCGGCCCAGGGCAGGTCGACGCCGGAGACGGACGGGGCCTGGTGGGCGGTGCGCAGTCCGAGGTCCTCGACGGCGACGACGGAGCCGAACCGCTCGGAGAACAGCTCGGAGAGGATCCGCGGGATGGGTTCGCGGGGCTGTTCGCCGTCGAGCCAGCGGCGTACCCGCGAGGTGTCGGTGCTGATGTGGTGCGCGCCCATCTGACGGGCCCTGCGGTTCACCTGGCGTGCGAGCTCGCCCTTCGACCAGCCGCTGCGCACGAACCACGAACTCAACTGTTCGTTGGGGCGCTTGCCGGCGGTCGTTCCGTCATCGCCGTTGCCGCCCACGGGAACGCCCCCATCCTCATCCATGACTTGTTGCGCGAACCCTTACCAGAATGCCGTCGGTCGAGTCCTCCGTCCGGGACTTGCACCCCTTCGAACAGGAAACCGAGTTGCCTCCGGCATACCCGTGCGCGCAAGGAACTCTTGGGCTCGTGCACCGAAAGTAATCCTACGATCACCCGTCCGGCGAGGGCGATTCAAGAAACGCCACCATTCGCCACCCCTTCGAATGAACTCGCCTGCCGCCGAACACGATTCACTTGACATGCGACGAACCGGGGTCGGCGGAGCGAAGCGCGAGGAGGCGCGCGCGGCGGTCCGCACCACCTCACCCGCCACCGCGCGCCAGCCGGCCGCGACGGAGCGTGACGGAGGGGTTCCGGGTCGTAACCACCGGCGCGTCCGACCCGTTGGAGGGGGCATGGGCTTCACGATCGGCGGCATGCGTGAGATGCGGTCCGGCTCGCGCCGCCGCTTCCGCACCAGTGAATGCACGGCGGTGGCCGAGTACACCGGACTGTGGGGCTGGGACGTGCTCCCCGGCACCCGGGCCGTGTCCGGCCAGTGCTCCTGCGGCGACCGGTCGTGTACGGCCCCGGGGGCGCATCCGCTCCCGTTCGCCGAGGCGGTCCCGGCGGGCGCGGGCCTGGACGACGCGACCAAGGCGTGGTCGCGGTATCCGGGGGCGGCGCTGCTGCTCCCGGTGGGCCGCTCCTTCGACGTGATCGAGGTCGCCGAGACGGCGGGCCGCCGGGCGCTGGTCCGGCTGGAGCGCATGGGTCTGCCGCTGGGCCCGGTGTGCGCGACGCCGACGGGGCGAGCACAGTTCTTCGTGGCGCCGGGCGCGGCCGCGGAGCTGCCGGGCCTGCTGTACCGAATGGGCTGGGACGACGCCGATCTGGACCTGCACGGCGTGGGTGCCGGCGCGTATCTCACCGCCCCGCCGTCGGATCTCGGCGGCCTGGGGCCGGTCCGCTGGCTGCGGCCGCCGACGCTGGACACGGCGGGGGCGCCGCCGCAGGCCCGGCTGCTGCTCGGGACCCTGGCGTACATCTGCCACCGCACCCACTTCTAGGGCGTGTTTCGAAAGTCCCGTCTGGCCGGGGGCGCCTGGCACGCGCGCTCGCCGCGTTGTCGGTCGTCGGCGCAGCCCGCTGCGCTCTCCTTCCTCCGCCTTGCGATCGCACGCACCAGACGCCCCCGGCCCCGCCCTGCGGGCGGACGACGCTACTTTCGAAACACGCCCTAGGAATCCGGTCCTGCTCGCGCGCCGAGCGGGGCCGCACGGCGGACGGCTCGGGCCGGGCCCCCTGAGGAGGTCCGGCCCGAGCCGTCGGTGCGCGGTGCGAGGGGGGACTCAGGCGCCGTCGCCGATCAGGGCGTCGACGAACGCGCCGGGCTCGAAGGGCGCCAGGTCGTCCGGGCCCTCGCCCAGGCCGACCAGCTTGACGGGGACGCCCAGCTCGCGCTGGACGGCGACGACGATGCCGCCCTTGGCCGTGCCGTCGAGCTTGGTGAGGACGATGCCGGTGATGTCGACGACCTCGGCGAAGACCCGGGCCTGGATGAGCCCGTTCTGACCGGTCGTGGCGTCCAGGACGAGCAGCACCTCGTCGAGCGGGCCGTGCTTCTCGACCACGCGCTTGACCTTGCCGAGCTCGTCCATGAGACCGGTCTTGGTGTGCAGCCGGCCGGCGGTGTCGATGAGGACGACGTCGGCGCCCTCCGCGATGCCCTCCTTGACGGCGTCGAAGGCGATCGACGCCGGGTCGCCGCCCTCGGGTCCGCGGACGGTGCGGGCGCCGACGCGCTCGCCCCAGGTCTGGAGCTGGTCGGCGGCGGCGGCGCGGAAGGTGTCGGCGGCGCCGAGGACGACCGTGCGGCCGTCGGCGACCAGGACCCGGGCGAGCTTGCCGGTGGTGGTGGTCTTGCCGGTGCCGTTGACGCCGACGACCATGACGACGCCGGGGGTGCCGGGGGCGCTCTCGGTCTTCACCGAGCGGTCGAAGTCGCCGAGCAGGGTGACGAGCTCCTCGCGGAGCAGGGTGCGCAGGTCGTCCGGGGTGCGGGTGCCGAGCACCCGGACGCGCTCGCGGAGCCGGTCGACCAGCTCCTGGGTGGGGGCGACGCCGACGTCGGCGGTGAGGAGGGTCTCCTCGATCTCCTCCCAGGTCTCCTCGTCGAGGTGCTCGCGGGACAGCAGCGTGAGCAGCCCTTTCCCGAGGGAGTTCTGGGAGCGGGCGAGCTTGGCCCGCAGGCGTACGAGACGGCCCGCGGTCGGCTCGGGCACCTCGATCACGGGGGCGGGGGGCGCCTCCGCGACGACCGGGTCCTCGAGGGCGGCCGGGGTCTCGACGGCCTCCTCGGCGGTCGGGAGGCCGACCTCCTCGATCGTGCGGCGTGGTTCGTCCCGCGGTGTCTCCGCCTCGTCACCGACGTGCGGTTCGGCGGGCGGAGCGGTGATGGTCGGTGGGGTGGTCGGAGCCTCGGCCGGCGGCAGCTGCTTCTTCTTGCGGCCGCTGATCACGAGCCCGCTGGTCACGACGACCGCGACGACGAGAGCGATGACTACAGCAAGGATGAGTTCCATAACCCGTCCAGTATCGGCCACGACCCGGCGGTTGGGAGAGCACGTAGGGTGGGTGCGTCCCCCCACATCTGTACGGAGTACCCCCATGCCCCACGCCTCCGAAGCCGAAGGCGCGACGAGCGACGGCGCCCTGGAGACCCGCGGTCTCGAGCCCGTCCCCGACAGCGAGCGCACGGGCCGTGCGCGCGAGCTCTTCCCGACCTGGGTCGCCGCCAACATCAGTGTGCTTCTTCTCACGATGGGCGCCGGCCTGATCGTCTTCAACGGCCTGAACTTCTGGCAGGTCCTCGTCGTCGCGATCGCGGCTCCGGTGCTGTCGTACGGCATCGTCGGTCTGATCTCGATCGCGGGGAAGCGCGGCGGTTCGCCGGGCATGGCACTGTCGCGGGCCGTGTTCGGGCAGCGGGGCAATCTCTTCCCGGGTTCGCTGATCTGGGTGGCCCGCTGGGGCTGGGAGACCATCAACGCGGTGACCGGCGCCTATGCGGTGCTGACGGTGCTCGATCTGCTCTTCGGGGTGGAGTCGAGCACGCCGCTGATCGTGGTGACGCTGCTCCTCTTCGTCGCCTGCACGTTCCTGGTCTCGGGTCTGGGCATCAACGCGCTGCGGGTGTGCAGCACGTGGTCGACGTACCTCTTCGGCGCGTTCTCCGTGCTCGTGCTGGTCTATCTGGTCGCCGACACCGACTGGTCGGCGGTCTTCGACAAGCCGGCCGGTTCGACGGCGATGATGATCGCGGGCATCGGCACCATCGCGGCGGGCGGCATCAGCTGGGTGCCGTCGGGGCCGGACTTCACGCGGTATCTGCCGCGTACGGCGTCGTCCCGGGCGATGGTCGGCGCGACGGTCGGCGGTGCCGGGATCGTCGTGCTGCCGATGGTCCTGATGGGCGCGGTGATGGCGGTGGGGACGCCGAGTCTGGCTTCGGCGCAGGACCCGGTGTCGTTCATCGGCGAGCTGCTGCCGGCCTGGATCTCCGTGCCGTACCTGGTGATCGCGCTGATCGGGATGCTGCTGATCAACTCCATGTCGATGTACTCGGCCGGGTTCACCGCGCAGACGCTCGGCATCAAGGTGTCGCGTGCGGCGGCGGTCAGCGTGAACGCCGTGATCAGCCTGGTCTTCGGTTTCCTGCTGATGGTGGTGGCGACGAGCTTCATCGGCTCGTTCATCTCGTTCCTCACGCTGCTCGCGGTGGCGTTCTCCGCCTGGATCGGCGTCTTCGGCGTCGACATGCTGCGGCGGCGGTCGTACGACGGGGTGGCGCTGATGGACACCACGCGGACCAGTGCGTACTGGTACCGGGGCGGTTTCGCCTGGCAGGCGATGACGGCGTGGGCCGTGGCGCTGGTCGCCGGTCTGCTGTTCACGAAGGTCGACTGGTTCTCCGGTCCGCTGGCGTCCTCCTGGATCGGTGAGAACGGGCTGGGCTGGGCGGCGACGATCGTGGTGTCGGGTGTGCTGTACGCCGTGCTGCCGCGGACGCCCGCGCGGGAGGCCGTCGGGTCGGCCGGGGCCCGCGGGGCCGTTCCGGAGAGCGACTCCGAGACTGTTTCCATCTGACGTCACGTCAGATACCGTCCCCCTTCGCACCGGCTTCCCGAGCCCGCGGAGGGGGACTCGCCATGCCCTTCACAGTCGTACGGTTCAACCTCGTCGATCCGGACGCGACCCCCGAGTCCCTCTCGGAGCGCTACCGCGCGGCCCTGGCCATGGCGGCCTACGCCGACGAGCGGGGGGTCGACACCGTCCAGACCGAGGAACACCACGGTGTCGCGGACAACTGGCTCCCCTCCCCCTTCGCCTTCGCCGGCGCCGTGTTCGGGGCGACGCGGCGGATCGCGGTCACCGTGTCCGCCGCCATCGGCCCGCTGCACGACCCGCTGCGGCTGGCCGAGGAGATCGCGGTCCTCGATCTGCTGAGCGGGGGCCGGCTGGTGACGGTGGCGGGCATCGGCTACCGCCCGGAGGAGTACGAGGAGCGCGGGGTCGACTGGGGCCGGCGCGGGAAGCTCCAGGACCTGCTCCTGGAGACCCTGCTGCGGGCGTGGACCGGGGAGCCGTTCACCTACGAGGGCCGTACGGTACGGATCACTCCGCGGCCCTTCACCCAGCCGCATCCGCTGCTGCTGGTGGGAGGGTCCTCGAAGGCGGCGGCGCGGCGGGCGGCCCGGCTGGGCCTGCCGTTCTTCCCGAGCGCGCACCTGCCGGAGCTGGAGGAGCACTACCGGCGGCTGTGCGCGGAGTACGGCACGGAGGGCTGGACGATGATGCCGGCGCGGGAGACCCCGCTGCTGCACCTGTCGGAGGATCCGGACCGGTGCTGGGCGCTCTACGGCAAGCACTTCCTGCACGAGGCGCGCACCTACGCCTCCTGGCAGTCGAAGGACATCCGGTCGGCGGTGCGGTCGGCGGCCTCGACGGTCGAGGAGCTGCGGGCGGAGGGGGTGTACCGGATCGTGACGCCGGACGAGTGCCTGGCGCTGGGTCTGGAGAGCGTGGTCCTGCATCCGCTGTGCGGCGGGATGCCGGTCGAGGAGGCGTGGCGCGGGCTGCGGCTGTTCGGGGACGACGTACTGCCCCGGCTCAGGGCATAGGGCCCTGAGCCGGGGCAGTATCCGTGTTCGAGGAGCGGGGCAGCGGGGTTTAGCCCATCTCCTCCAACGCCTTGCCCTTCGTCTCCTTGACGTACCGCAGTACGAAGGGGATGGAGAGCACGGCGAAGACCGTGTAGATGATGTAGGTGCCGGAGAGGTTCCAGTCCGCGAGGGACGGGAAGCTCGCGGTGATGGCCCAGTTGGCGATCCACTGCGCGGAGGCGGCGACGCCGAGGGCAGCGGCGCGGATCCGGTTGGGGAACATCTCGCCGAGGAAGACCCAGACCACCACGCCCCACGAGAGGGCGAAGAAGAGCACGAAGACGTGGGCGGCGACGAGGGCCACGACGCCCTGGGTCTCGGGGAGTTTGCCGTCGACGAGGTCGGCGGAGAAGGCCCAGGCCTCGACGGCGAGGGCGATCGCCATGCCGACGGAGCCGACGAGGGCCAGCGGCTTGCGGCCCACCCGGTCGACCAGGACCATCGCGATCACGGTGCCGATGATGTTGATGATCGACGTGGTGAACGAGTAGAAGAACGAGCTGGAGGGGTCGATGCCGACCGACTGCCAGAGCGTCGAGGAGTAGTAGAAGGCGACGTTGATGCCGACGAGCTGCTGGAAGACGGAGAGTCCGATGCCGACCCAGACGATCGGGAGCAGCTTGAAGCGGCTGCCGTTCACGAACAGGTCCCTGATCGTGGACTTGTGCTCGCGGCGCATGGCCTGCTCGATCTCGCTCACGCGGTGGTCGAGGTCGACGCCCTTGCCCTCGACCTCGGAGAGGACTTCCTTGGCCTTGCCGATCTTGCCGACGGAGATGAGGAAGCGGGGGGACTCCGGGATGGCGAAGGAGAGCAGGCCGTAGAGGAGTGCGGGGACCACCATCACGCCGAGCATCCACTGCCAGGCTTCCAGGCCGCCGATCTCGCCCCGCTGGTCGCCGTCGGCGAGCTGCAGGATGCCGTAGTTGACCAGCTGGGAGATGGCGATGCCGATGACGATCGCGGCCTGCTGGAAGGAGCCGAGGCGGCCGCGGTAGGCGGCGGGGGCGACTTCGGCGATGTAGGCGGGGCCGATCACGGAGGCCATGCCGATGGCGAAGCCGCCGACGATCCGCCAGAAGGCGAGGTCCCAGAGGGCGAACGGCAGCGCCGACCCGACGGCGCTGATGGTGAACAGCACGGCGGCGATCTGCATGCACCGGATGCGGCCGATCTTGTCGGCCATCCGTCCGGCGGTCGCGGCGCCGATGGCGCAGCCGATCAGGGCGATCGCGATGACCTGGGCGAGCGTGCCGGATCCGATGTCGTAGCGGTCCCGGATCGCCTCGACGGCGCCGTTGATGACGGAGCTGTCGTAGCCGAAGAGGAAGCCGCCCATCGCGGCGGACGCCGTGATGAAGATGACGTGGCCGAGGTGGTCCGGGTGGGCGGCTCGGCCTTCGGAGGGCGGGGGCGCCTGCGCGGTGCTGGTCACATGGACTCCTGGAGGCTCCGGCATCGCCGGGGCGTGGGGGGCGAGCCCTTCCAGTGGCGCACAACTTCACGCCGCCCACCACTTGAAGGTAAAAGTAACGCTGCAGAGACTATGCCTTCAAGTTTCGAAGTCAAGGCTTGCCCTCTTGTGAATTGAGGCCGTGATTGATCCCCCATGTGTACAAGTCTTGAATGAGGTGGTCTATCGCAGCCGCTGGCTGATGACCTTCGATACCCCGTCGCCCTGCATGGAAACGCCGTACAGCGCGTCCGCGACCTCCATCGTCCGCTTCTGATGGGTGATCACGATCAGCTGCGAGGACTCCTGCAGCTCCCGCATGATCCGGATCAGCCGCTGGAGGTTGGTGTCGTCCAGCGCCGCCTCGACCTCGTCCATGACGTAGAAGGGGCTGGGGCGCGCCTTGAAGATGGAGACGAGCATCGCCACGGCGGTCAGCGAACGTTCCCCGCCGGAGAGCAGCGAGAGCCGCTTGACCTTCTTGCCCGGCGGGCGGGCCTCCACGTCGACGCCGGTGGTCAGCATGTTGTCGGGGTCGGTCAGGACGAGCCGTCCCTCGCCGCCGGGGAAGAGCCGCGAGAAGACGCCCTCGAACTCGCGGGCGGTGTCCCGGAACGCCTCGGTGAAGACCTGTTCGACGCGGACGTCGACCTCCTTCACCACCTGGAGGAGGTCGGCCCGGGTCTTCTTCAGGTCTTCGAGCTGCTCGGAGAGGAAGTTGTGGCGTTCCTCCAGCGCCGCGAACTCCTCCAGAGCGAGCGGATTCACCTTTCCGAGTTGCTGGTACGCCCGTTCGGCGGCCTTGAGCCGCTTCTCCTGCTCCGCGCGTTCGAAGGGCCGCGGCCGGTTGCGCGGATGGTCCGGGTCCTCGGGCAGCGTCTCGCCCTCCGCCGGCGGCGACGGCGGTACGAGCTGGTCGGGGCCGTACTCCGCGACCAGGCCGGCCGGCTCGACGCCCAGCTCCTCCAGGGCCTTGGTCTCCAGCTGCTCGATCCGCATCCGCTTCTCCGCGCCGAGCACCTCACCGCGGTGCACGGAGTCGGTGAGCTTGTCGAGCTCGGCCTTCAGCTCGCGGCCACGGGCGCGGGCGGCGGCCAGGCCCTCCTCGCGGGCGCCCTTCGCGGACTCGGCCAGGACGCGCTCCTGTTCGGCGCGGACCAGGGAGACCTCGATGTGGGCGAGGAGCTGCCGGGCTCCCGCGGCGACGGCGCGGGCGACCTCCGCCTCGTGGCGCAGCCGGGCACGGCGGCGTTCCGCACGCGCGCGTGCCTCACGTTCGGCGCGGGCGCCCCGGTCGAGGGAGTCGGCCCGCCCGGCGAGGCCCTTGACCCGCTCCTCGTGGGTACGGAGCTGCAACCGGGCCTCCATCTCCGTCTGGCGGGCGTTGGCTCCGTCGGCGGCGAGCCGGTCGCGCACGGAGGTGTCGGGCTCCTCCTCGGCCGGGGTCTCCTCGGCCACGAGCAGGCGCTCGGCCAGCTCCTCGGCCTCCTCCAGCGCCTTCTCCAGGGCCTCCTGGGCGCGGGCGGCGGCCGCGGCGGTCCGCTCGGCCTCCCCCGCCGCGCCACGGGCCTGTCCCGAGAGACGGCCCAGGCGCTGGGCGACCGCGGACTTCTCGCGGTCGGCGGCGCGGCGGCGCTCGGCCAGCTCCTCGACAAGCGCGGCGGCGGTCCGGCGGCGCTCGCCGGCCTCGTGCTGGGCGCCGGCCAGCTCCTCGCAGCGCACGGCCAGCTCCCCGAGCTCGGCCGCGGCCTCGTCCACGGACGCCTGCACTTCGAGCAGGCTCGGCGCCCCCGCGGAGCCGCCCTGCGCGAAGTGCGCCCCGAGCAGGTCGCCCTCGGCGGTGACGGCGGTGAGCCCCGGATGCGCGCGGACCAGCTCCTCGGCCTCCTCCAGGGTTCCGACGACGACGATCCCGTCGAGCAGGCGCCGTACCGCGCCCATCAGCTCCTCGGGGCCGCGCACGAAGGAGGCCGCCCGGGCGGCCTCCGGGGGCACCGGGGTCTCGGCCGGGGCCTGCGCCCCGGTGAGCAGCAGCGCCGCCCGGCCCCCGTCCTGCTTGCGCAGCAGGCGCAGCGCCTCGACCGCGGTGGCGGGGCCCGAGACGGCGACCGCGTCCGCCGCGGCGCCGAGGGCGGCGGCGAGCGGGACCTCGTGCCCGGGGGTGACGGTGAGGAGTTCGGCGGCGGGGCCGAGGAGGCCGGTGAGGTCGTCGCGGGCGGCCAGCAGCGCCCCCGTCCCGTCCTTGCGGCGCAGGCCCAGAGCCAGGGTTTCGTGGCGGGCCCGGGTCGCCGCCCGGGAGCGGTCGGCCGCGGCGGCGGCGTCCCGGGCGGCGGAGAGCGCCGCCTCCGCCTCGGCGAGGTCCCGGCGGGCGGTCTCGTACCGCTCCCCCAGCGCGCTGTCGTCCGCGTCGAGCCCGTCGACCTCGGCCTTGAGCTGCTCGTACTCCTCCTGGGCGAGGACGGCCCGCTCCCCTGCCTCGTCGCGGGCGGCGGCCAGCCGGTCGATCTCGGCCTGCGCGGACGCGGCGCGCGAACGGGCCGCGTTGACCTGACCGTGCAGCCGGGCCAGCCCTTCGCGCCGGTCGGCGATGGCGCGGGCCACGTCCCTGAGGCGGCGCTCCTCGACCGCCAGTTCGCGCTCCAGCTCGGCGCGATGGGCGACCGTGTCCTCCAGGGCCCGCTCGGCGGCCTCCAGAGCCGCCTCCAGCTCTGCCTCCTGCTCCCGGATCCGGGCGGCCTCGCGCTCCATGTCCTCGGGGTCGCGCCCCCGGCGCTCCTCCGGCGGCTGGGCGGTGGCGCTCTTCACGCGCGCGTCGGCGAGCGAGACGGTGCCGCGCACCCGCTCGGCGAGCTGGGAGAGTTCGTACCAGGTCTGCTGGGCGCGCTGGAGGCGTGGGGCGAGCCGCCGGACCTCGTCCTCGAGGCCGGCCTCCCGGGCGAGCGCGGCCCGCAGCTCCGTCTCGGCGCTCTCCTTCCGGGCGAGCAGCGCGGCCTCGTCGGCGACCTCGGCGCTCAGCGCCTCCCGGAGCCGTACGAGGTCGTCCGAGAGGAGCCGGAGCCGGGCGTCGCGCAGGTCGGCCTGGATGACGGCGGCGCGGCGGGCGACCGCGGCCTGCCGGCCGAGGGGCTTGAGCTGGCGGCGCAGTTCGTCGGTGAGGTCCTGCACGCGCGCGAGGTTGGCCTGCATCGCGTCCAGCTTCCGCAGCGCCTTCTCCTTGCGCTTGCGGTGCTTGAGGACACCGGCCGCCTCCTCGATGAAGGCCCTGCGGCCCATCGGGTCGGCGTGCAGGACGGAGTCCAGCTGTCCCTGGCCGACGATGACGTGCATCTCGCGGCCGATGCCGGAGTCGGAGAGCAGGTCCTGGATGTCGAGCAGCCGGCAGGTGTCGCCGTTGATCTGGTACTCGCTGCTGCCGCCCCGGAACATGATCCGGGTGATCGTGACCTCGGCGTAGTCGATGGGCAGGGCGCCGTCGGCGTTGTCGATGGTGAGCGAGACCTCGGCGCGGCCGAGCGGGGGCCGCCCGGTCGTGCCGGCGAAGATGACGTCCTCCATCTTGCCGCCGCGCAGCGACTTGGCGCCCTGCTCGCCCATGACCCAGGAGAGCGCGTCCACGACATTGGACTTGCCGGATCCGTTGGGGCCCACGACGCAGGTGATCCCCGGTTCGAACCGCAGCGTGGTGGCGGACGCGAACGACTTGAAACCGCGAAGGGTCAGGGCCTTGAGATGCACGCCCCGGGACTCTACCGGTGCACACGCGTTTCACCGGTGAAGGCGAAGGGCAGATCCCCCCTCAGGGAGAGGGCCATGGGGGAGGCAAGAAAGAAGGGACGCCGAAGCGTCCCTTGCATATCTGGCTGTGCCAGCGAGAGTGTCTCTCACCTCACCCTTGCGGGTTGTCGCGTCAGGTGAGCGCAGGCTCCGCCTGGGGTACGTCGAGGTCGATGCCGTGAAGCAGCGAGTCTCCGTGATGTGCGGCGGCCGCGTTGAGCGCGTCGTTCTCGGACTGAATCCGTACAAGCTCGGACTCGAGGTCCTGAACGCGCTGCTGCAGCCGTCGCATCTCGGCGAGGAGTCGCGGGTCGGAGCCGCCGACGTAACCGAGAAGCGCCTTTGCCATGATGGATGGTCCTCCACACTGAGTGACCGACCGATTGCGGTGTGGGTCGTGAGGGATTTCGCACCCGCGGTGCTCGGCGGTACTGCTTGTCGTGCCCGTTCTCACTGCCGAACAGCTCAGGTGCGCGGGGCTTCCAGAATCTCACCAAAAAGTTTGACGGTCAACACGATCACGCCCCTCATCAAGGGGCAACCGGCGGGCAGCGGCCGCGGACCATGCGGCGGCGCCTCTCGACCCGGTGCCTCGGGGGCTGTCGAGATCATCCTTCCTCGGCCGGCCGGACAAGGCAAGAGCTTCTCGGCAACGACCAGGTCATTTCCCCTTCACGGGCCGTTCCTCGAACGTCCGCCCGGTGGGCGCACGGGCCGCCGGGCGGAGGGTCGCCGAAGGGCTCCGGGCGGGCTCAGCGGATGGCGAAGCCGTCGTAGCCGCCGCGCGGCGTGTCCCAGATCTCAGTGACTCCGTCCACGCGCCCGGGTGTGTCGGCCGAGCGGAGCCAGTCGAGCAGGCGGTGGCAATTCTCACTCGCCCCTTCCGCCACGACCTGCACACGGCCGTCGTCGAGATTGAGGGCGAAGCCGACCAGGCCTCCGATCTCCAGAGCGTTTGCCCTGGTGAACCAGCGGAAGCCCACTCCCTGTACTCGGCCGCGCACCCAGGCGGTGAGCCGTACGTCTTCGTTCATGGCTGAACGCTAACGAACCAATTGCCGCAGGAGCCCACCGCCCCCACGCCGCATGGCGTACAGTCCCGACGGAATGAGGCTCACCCATACGAGTGCGGCCCGTTCGAATGATCCACAGAAGCAAAGATCAGCAAAGAGCACAGCACAGGTCGTCAGGAAGGCAGAGCAGATGGGACGCCATCGTCGCTCCGGCGCCGCGCCCGCCGCAGAAGAGTACGCGGCCGGCGCGGACCGTCGGCACCAGGGTGCGCGCCGCAAGAAGCGGGGCGGGCCCGTCCGTACCGGGCTGCTCGGCGTCTCGGCCGCGGTGGCGGTCGGCGCGGTCGCCGTCGCCTCCGGCTTGCTTCCGGGCGGGGAGACCCACACCGTCGGCAGCGTCGGCTCGGGCGAGACCCGGTCGCAGCCGCAATCCCCGCAGGTTCCGCGGCTGACGACGCAGGGCGGCGCCTCGGCGACCCCGTCCGACCGCGCCTCCACCCCGGAGACGGCGCGGCCGGGCACCGGCACCCCCTCGAAGACGGCCACGCCGTCCGCGAAGCCGACGCCCACCCCCTCCCGGACGACCGCCGCCCCGAAGCCGAAGAAGCCGTCCGCCCCTCCGTCGAGGACCGCGAAGCCGTCGAAGACGGTGGAGACACCGCCCCGGACCAAGCGGCCCGCGGCGCCGAAGCCTGTTCCGACGACCGCGAAGCCGGCCCCGCCGACGAAGGCCCCGGCACCGGTCGACCGCGAGGCGGCCGCTGAGGCGGAGGTCGTCCGACTGGTCAACGAGGAACGGGCGAAGGTGGGCTGCAGCCCGGTGCGCTCGGACGCCGAGCTGGCGAAGCTGGCCGGCGCGTTCAGCGCGGACATGGCCGAGCGCGGCTTCTTCGACCACACCGACCCGGACGGCGCCACCCCGTGGGCACGCGCCGAGAAGGCGGGCATATCCGGCTTGGGCGGCGAGAACATCGCCCGCGGCCAAGCGGACGCGGCGGCCGTGATGGCGTCCTGGATGGCCAGCGACGGCCACCGCGCCAACATCCTGAACTGCGACTACACGACGGTGGGCGTCGGTGCCCACTTCGCGTCCGGCGGCCCGTGGTGGACCCAGGACTTCGGCTTCTAAGATTTCCGCAGGTCAGCGACCTATGAGCTTGCGTGGGCCGTCTCGGGGCCGTCATCGGCGACCGGGGCGGCCCACACTGCGTCTACGGCGGCCCGCGTACGGGTCTGACTCGACGGCATGAGGTGCGTGTACGTCCGCAGCGTGAAGCCGGGGTCATGGTGGCCGAGGTACTCGCTCAGAGCCTTGATGCTCTCCCCCGCGTCCAAGAGCACCGATGCGTAGAAGTGTCGGAGCGCATGCATTCCGTTGTCCCGCCCGTTGGCGACACCGGCGGCGCGCAGGGCAGGGCGCCACTGCCGATCGTTGAACCGGTTGCGGTTCAGAGAGAGACCCTCAGGGCTCCGGAAGATCAGAGACGCGGTGACTGGGGGACCGTCCAACGTCTTCCACGGCAACGTGACCTCTGCCGCTGGAAAGCGCGTGAGGTGGCCGGCCAACGCGAAGGCGATGGACTCGGGCAGGGGGACGTCCCGCTCCTTGCCACCCTTGGGCGGGGCGAACACGGGCCGGTTGCGGAGGAGCTTTACCTGCCGGACCACGTGCACGACTCCCCCGAGGAAGTCGACATCCTCGACGGCCAGGCCGAACACCTCTCCCTGTCGGAGGCCGCAACCGGCGGCGGGGTTGACAAGCGCTGGTACCGCTCAGGCAGAGCAGCCCGCACAGCCATGACACGATCAGCGGACCACGGCTTGACCTTGCGCGGGTCGAGGCGAGGAGCCTTGACAGACCGCGAGCTGCACGGGTTGGCCCGGATGAGTCGGTCCTCCACGGCGGCCGTGAAGACCGTTGAGACATGAGCAAAGATCCCGCGCCGATAGGCGGCTGACAGTCCCGCGTCCTCAAGGATCCTCATCCAGAGGCGAAGGTGCGTCGGGTTGAACGATCCGATCGGGCGCTTGCCGATGTGCGGGAGCGCGTGGAGACGCAGACGCATCTCGACGGACTCGCGAGTGGAAGGGTCGGTCATCTGCGTCTTCATCCACTTGATGGCGTACTGCTCGAAGGTGACCTTGCCTGCCTCAGGGGCGATGTAGTCGCCACGCGACATGTCGGCCTCGATGTTGGACAACCACGTCTCGGCCCTGCGCTTCTGCTTGTCAGGAAAGCTCTTGGACTTCTCGGTGCCGTCGGGGCCGACGTAGCGCGCCCGATACCTCATGCCGATGCCATGGCGATCGGTCTTGACCCTGACCGGCTTGCCACTCGGGCCGGTCTCTGCCTTGTACCAGCGGTCCTGGATATGTCCGGCCATCAGGCAGCTTCCTTGTCCATGAGCGAGGTAACCCAGACGCGTACGTCCTCGGGGTCGAAGCGGAGGTGCCGGCCAACGCGGAAGCCGCGGGGCCCGGTGTCTTTGCGGCGCCACTGGTAGACGGTCTCCAGCGGGATGCCGAGAAGGTCCGCCAGGTCGACGGGGGTCAGATAGCGCTCTGGAAGTACACGGGCCACGGTCACCACTCCCCGTTGGTGTCGGCGGTATCGAGTTCTGCGAGTGCTTCGCGTGCGGTGTCGCGGTTGGCCTTGATGTCGCGGGCGATGGACTGGGCAAGCCAGGACTCACCCGGGGTGTGGCCGTGTCCTGCGTAGGTCCAGTGGGCGATCACGAGGGTGGAGCCCTCCTGGTCGTCGCCCGGGCCCGGCAGCCCGCGCTCCTTGCGTTCCTGAGCGGCGCGGTAGTCAGCGCGGGTCTGGCGCAGGGCGCCGAGGGTGGTGGAGTAGGCGCGGGATTTGGTGGAGAAGTGGCCCCGGAAGCCGAGCATGTGCGACCAGCGCGCCAGCATCCGGCCGGGATAGTCCGGGTCGAGGGTCCAGCAGGCTTCGATCAGGCGCCGGGTGTGCTCCGGGACACCGAGGCGGGCCAGCTCCGCCGGTTCCCCGATGCGCCGGTCGACGGTGCCTGTGGTCTCGGCGGCTTTGGTGGCGTACTTGGCGACGTAGGAGGCGACGGCTTGTTCGGTCAGCTCCTCCTGGCCGAGCGCCCCGATCGGCTGCACGTCCACCTGCGTGCCCCACCGCAGGGTCCGTTCGGGATGGG
Source organism: Streptomyces sp. NPDC008121 (assembly GCF_042957155.1). NCBI lineage: Bacteria > Bacillati > Actinomycetota > Actinomycetes > Kitasatosporales > Streptomycetaceae > Streptomyces > Streptomyces sp. NPDC008121. The sequence continues at coordinate 165,342 of NZ_JBIBHT010000003.1, forward strand.
TGCCGGCGGGCGGGACGGTGACGGCAACCCGGGCGGCAGCCGCACGGATCGCATCGTCCAGCAGGGCGGCCGAGGCCCAGCCGGGCGGGGAGGTCTCGGGTCCGTCGGGGCCGTCGAGGCGGAGGACCGCGTGAAAGTGGATCGCGCCGCGTTTCTGGAACTCGGCGACCTTCCCAAAGGACACCCGGCACGACTCCTTCAACGCGGCCTGGGTGATCCCGGCGCGGGCGGCGATCTCGCGGCGCAGGTAGATGGTGAAGCGCTGCCACAGGTGCCCGGCGTGGTTGTTCCACAGCACCGCACCCGCGTAGTCGTAGGTGCCCGGGTCGAGGGCCGTACCCAGGAGGGGTGAGTTCTCCGGGTGGGCGGTGCCACAGCGGCAGCGGCCGGAGGCGGGACGGTTGTGGACCGGGCCGAAGGACGGGGCGGTAAGGGTGGCGAAGACCCGGGGATGGTCCCGCACTGTGGCGGGGACGTTCTTCCGGTCGTCACCGGTGATCCCGGCCCGGATCAGGTGATAGGTGTCCCCCGCATAGGTCCAGGCGCAGGACGGGCAGCGGGAGGCACGGCGGTTGCCGCAGGCGACCCGTAACCGACCACCCGGCTCATCGGCCGTCGAGTACGAGTACAGGACATCCCCGGTGGCCCGGTCGCGGGTGACGGTGGTGCCGGACAGGTGGATCGGGTCCGAGCAGCCACCCGTACGCCGCACCTGCTCACGCCACCGCTCGAAGCCCGGGGTGTTCGCGACCCGCAGGAGGTCGGCCAGGGCAAGAGGGTCGGTACCCAGGGAGGCCGCGACACCGGCCACGGCCTCCGGGGCAACGGGGAAGACCGTCACGCGGCCACCACCACGGACGCCGCGGACTGGGACACGCAGGCGGTGAGGCGAGCGACGTGGTTCGCGAGCCGCCGCTTGGCGCCCTCGCTGACCTCGATCAGGGCGACGGAGCGGACGGTGTGCTCGTTGAGGCCGGAGCCCTCGCAGTACTCGCAGAAGAGCATCGCCGGATCAGCGTCCTCACTCGCCCAGCCGGACCCCTCGCAGGCGGAGCAGTCGGCCCACGGACGTGAGGTCAGGAAGTACAGGCACTCGGCAGGGTCGGAGCACCGTCCCTCCAAGCACGCCGGGCAGGCCCGACCTAACGCTGATCGGCGGTAGACCACAGCAGAAGCAGGCATGATGGAACTTCCCTTCGTGGGAGCCAGGGGCGGTGGTTCTTCTTGGCGGTTGAGCGCCGCCCCTGGGCAAGAAGTGGTTGGTGCCGTGCCTCGCTGTCCGTGACAGCGAACACATCCCTAAGGTTCCCTAGGGCACCCTAGGGTGCCAAGGGGTACGCTAGGGAAGCAGAGACGAGAAGGAGCTGACCCATGGCGGACCAGGCCGACAATCGAGCGCCCTACGCGCAGATTGCCGCCCACTACGCGGCACTGATCACGTCCGGAGACCTTCAGCCGGGCTCACTGCTGCCGAGCATCAAAACGCTCTCCCAGGAGTGGAGCGTCAGCACCGCGACCGCTGAAAAGGCTCTGCGCAAGCTGCGCAATGAGGGTCTCGTCAGGGGGATCCACGGAATCGGGACCGAGGTGCTAGACCGCCCCGCCCCCATGTCGTCAGGAGCCCAGCGCCAGGACCGAGGTCTCGTCACCGGATCCAGTTGGGGAACCGGCGAACGGTCCGACTCGCATCAAGCCTCGGTAGTGCCGGCGCCCGCAGATGTAGCTGAAGCCCTCGACATCAAGCCCGGGTCCAACGTGATCCGGCGAAGCCGGGTGTATCGCGACCGGCACGGCATCGTCGCGCACTCCACTTCGTGGATCCCCGCCCAATACGGCGAGCTGATCCCCCAGCTCACGAAGAGCGAAAGGCTGACGGGGGGAACGTCGCTGCAACTCATCGCGCAGGCCACCGGTCGACCGATCAGGCACCGGTTCGACACCGCCTCGGCACGTCTGCTCACGCGAGAGGACGCCGAGCTCCTGGAGCTAGACCCCGCGAATGCCCCCAAGAAGCCAGTGGTCGTGATGACGGCCAAGTTCGTGGACAGCGAAGGTGCCGTAGTCGAGTACGGCGTCGACCTCGGCGGTCCTGGTCGCACCTGGCAGACGGAATCGGAACTCGCCCAGTGACAACCACCGAGCCCGCCCGCCCGGCCTTCTGCGTCCTCATGGTGGGGCTCCCGGGTTCAGGCAAGACGACTTTGGCCCGTGCGTTGACTGCACGCGGGTTCCTGAGGCTCTGCCCGGACGAGGAGATGTTCCGCCGACACGGCGTGTACGGAGTCGACTTCCCCCGGGGTACGTTCCCGACCCTTGAGCGGCCGATCCTCGAAGAGACCTCAGTCGAACTCCGGGAACACCTGCGCGCCGGACACGACGTAGTAGTCGACCATGGATTCTGGACGCCGGAAGAACGGGCCCGCTGGAAGGCCTTCGCCGCCGAAGCCGGGGCGGTCTCGACAGTGGTCTACCTTGAGGCCAGCCATGAAGAACTCTGGGCCCGGGTGAGCAAGCGCAACGCCCAGCACGAAGACGATCCGAACTCGATCTACTTCGCGGAGAGCGACTTGCTCCGTTACCGGACCCGGTTCGTGCCCCCGGAGCCCAGCGAGCCCCACCTTGTCTACGACGGCGACCCCGAGTCGGTCTTGAAGACTCTTCGGGCGGAGCAAGATCGCCCGTAGTCCGGAAGATGCCGGGGCGGGTGTTACAGGTTTCTCTACCTCATCAAGGCGCCTCGCTCCGCTCGCCGCGCGCTCCCCGGCTCACCGCCGGGGCCCGACGCTCCTGCCTTCGGCCCGCTCCGGCCCCGGCTACGCCGGTCGCGCGGCTAAGCGAGCACGCCAGATGCAAGACGGTAGCCCGCTGCGGCTGGGGCCGGTCGGCTCCACGGCTTTAGGCAGCCACCATGGGGCGAGCCTCTAAGATCATGGCCCCAACGTCGTGCTTTACCGGGCAGGTCCACAGACTGCCCGACGCGCCATCAGCTTACGGGGCCATGATCACTCGCCCCATGGCAGCTCCCGCCCAAAGCCGCTCCACCGACCTCCGGCGAGTAAGTAACCGTTGAGTCACGCCCCGGCAAAGTTTAAACCAAGACCCCTTGTCGATCTGGCCGCCGGTACTACGCTCCGTGACCGAAGGTCAGCATAGCGACGGAGCGTAGTACCGGCGGCCAGATCGACACCGCAGCAGCACTACGCTCCGCTACATTGCTTAGGAAATTCGCGCTAAACGCTGGTCAGACCGCCGCAAGCGAACGCTTGGCGGGTCCTCCGAAGTAACGCGAGTGCGTCTTGCGAAGACCTTCGAGGGAGGCTCCGCTGAGAACCACGATCTCGATCTCCTCATGCCCCCTGAAGTCACGCTCAAGCTGGAACCTGGCACGGAGAGCCGCTCGCGTCTCAGAGGCCGGAAACTCTTGCCGAACGTCTGTCTCACCAGTGTGACGATCGTAGACAAGCAGGAAGTGCTTCAGTGCCTTCATGTAGCCAGCCTCCCCTTGATGTCTTCAGTCTCCTGCAAGATCTGACGCATGGTTGCCAGTGTGGGTTCCTGGAGAGCCAGGCTGGCTTCCCGCTCGCCGCTGGAGACGGTTGCTTCGTCGACCGACTTCTCCATCTCGTACAGCGTAGCTGAGAACCCCTCCATGAAGGAGATGAGGTCAGTCACCGCCTCCCCACCAACCTCTGGCGGCTCGCCATACCTGATGCCACGACCGAAGATGTCAGCGATGCGCTCGAAGACGTTCGCCCATAGGTCCTGCCCTACCGTACGAATCTGAATCTCTACGAACCTGCCGCCGATCGCTACGATGACGTGAACGGCTCTGTAGCCAACCATCGGGTCTTCTCGGCGATCCTTGACCGAGCACTTGCCCCCTTCCTGCTCAAAGCGGTCGATCACCATCTCCCTGAGTCGATCTTGCTCCGTCAAAGTGATGCGCCCTGAGACTCGGATGCCGGCGATGTCTTGTATCCGAGCAAGGTTGGTGCTTGAGCCTCGTTCCTTCCCCCGTTGCAGCTTCTGGATCAGGGTGTCCGTTGTCTTGAGTCGATGTGTCACGCCCAGTGGCCAATCCAAGACGTCGCATAGTTCGTCAACGACTCCACGGACTGCTGTCAGCAGCTCGCTGTAATCGATGAGGAGGTCTTCAAGCAGAGTGAGGTCGTCTTCCGACACGGCTTCGGGAAGCTCAAGCCGCTTGCCAAGCTTCTGCACAGCCGAGTTAGACATGGGCATCGCACCAACATAGACGAGCAGCTCACAAGCGACGGCCCATTTCGTCGCGCTCGCGCACCACCCTCGGGGCCGTCTCGGGGCCGTCAAAGGCCGCCCAACGACGACCACCGCTGACAACCATCGACAGCTAAGTCGCAGGTCGCAGCGTTGATCGATTACGCAGCCGCAGATCAGATCCCCGGCTTGTCACTTCTTCGGCTTCTGAGCCACACGCCTGACCGATAGGCGAAAGGGCCCCGTCACCCTCCGGTGACGGGGCCCTTTCGCATGCCGGGGGGTCAGGCGGCGGCGCGGCCCGCGGTGAGGGTGCGGGCGACGGTGGCGACGCGGCGGCCGAGGTGCTCGGCGGTGGCGAGATCGGCCTTGTGGACGCCCTCGGGGCCCAGGTCGTTCGGGGTCTGGGCGCCGGCGCCGGAGAAGAAGCCGAGGCGGTTGAGGTCGTTCTCGGAGGCGTCGCTGGTGTTCCAGCCCGGCTTCAGGCCGAGGTTGACCCAGGTCATGCCGTGCTGGGCGGCGAGGGTCTGGAAGAACTGCAGGGTGTGCAGCTTGTCGCCGCTCTTGGAGGCGGAGTTGGTGAACCCGGCGGCCAGCTTGTCCATCCAGGCGTCGGTGAACCAGCGCTTCGACGTGGCCTCGGCGAAGGTGTGGAACGCGCCGGAGGCGGTGCCCATGTAGGTCGGTGAGCCGAAGACGATCGCGTCGGAGGCGTCCAGCAGCTCCCAGTCGGCCTCGGTGATCTCGTCCACCTTGATCAGGTGCACGGTGGCACCGGCGTCGGCGGCGCCGTCACGGACGGCCTCGGCGACGACGGCGGTGTGGCCGAAGCCGGAGTGGTAGGCGATGGAGACGACGGGCGCGGTCATGGGGGACTCCTCATCAGCGGGGGGCGATGACCAGAAGTAGAGCACTAACTTCTGGTTAGTGCAAGCCATGAGTTAGCGCACACTGATACACAGCGCTGCGCGCGGGTATGGTAGAGGGCATGACTGACGAGCTGGTGTTCGACGTGTTCGCCCGGGCCTGCACCTCGCGCGAGACGCTCGAGCATGTGACGGGCCGATGGGGCAGCCTCACCCTGGGCGCGCTGTACGAAGGCTCGTACCGCTTCAACGAGCTGCGGCGCCGGGTCGACGGGGTGAGCGAGAAGATGCTGTCGCAGACGCTGCACGCCCTGGAGCGGGACGGTCTGGTCCACCGCGAGGCACGGCCGACCAACCCGCCGCGGGTGGACTACCGCCTGACGCCGCTCGGCCGGGAGATCGCCGAGCATCTGCACGGCCTGATCGACCTGGTCGAGGGGCGGATGCCGCAGGTGCTCACGGCCCGCGCGGAGTACGACGCGGCGCGCGAGACCGCCGCGCCGTGACGGGCGGCCGTGCTCAGAGGACGGTGCGGGGCGGTCGCTGGCAGCGCGGACAGAAGTAGCTGGACCTGTTCATCCAGGGCCGGCGCCGCATCGGCGTACCGCAGCGGCGGCACGGCTCGTCCTCGCGCCCGTACGCGTCAAGCGAGCGGTCGAAATAGCCGGATTCGCCGTTGACGTTGACGTAGAGGCTGTCGAAGCTGGTCCCGCCGGCGGCGAGCGCGGCGTTCATGACGTCCCGCACGTGGCCGAGCAGTTCGGCCGAGCGGGGGCGGGTCAGGGTCGCGGTGGGGCGTTCGTAGTGCAGTCGGGCGCGCCAGAGCGCCTCGTCGGCGTAGATGTTGCCGACGCCGCTGATCAGCGACTGGTCGAGCAGCGCGCGCTTGATGGTCGTACGGCGCAGGCGGAGCGCGGCCTGGAAGGCGGCGTCGTCGAACGCCGGGTCCAGCGGGTCGCGCGCGATGTGCGCGATGACGTCGGGCAGGCCGTCCGGAGTGTTGTCGTGGAGCGAGAGACCGCCGAAGGTGCGCTGGTCGACGAAGCGCAGCTCCGTGCCGAGGGCGTCGTCGAACCGGACGCGGATCCGCAGGTGCTTCTCGGCGGGAGCACTCTCCGGCTGCACGAGGAGCTGGCCGCTCATGCCGAGGTGTCCGAGGACGGAGACGTCCTCGTCGGCGAGCGGGATCCAGAGGTACTTGCCGCGCCGGCGGGCGGTCCCGAACCGGTGGCCCCTCAGCCGCGCCGCGAAGTCGTCCCCGCCGGCCGGGTGCCGGCGCACGGCCCGCGGGTGGAGCACCTCGACCTCGCCCACGGTCCGCCCGTCGATCCAGCGCTCGAGCCCGCGCCGTACGACCTCGACCTCGGGCAGCTCGGGCACGTGACTCCTCCGGAGGGGTACGGGAACGACGCCCGTCAGCCTACCGCCCGGGGTTCGCCCCCCCCGCTCCGAGGAGTCCCGGCCCGAGCCGGTGGGAGGAGGGGCCTCACGCGAACGACCCCGCCCGGAACCTCGTGGAGGTTCCGGGCGGGGTCGTCAGGAAGGGTGTGGCCTCAGGCGGATGCCTGATCCGCGGGGGAGGAGACGTCGGCGATCTCCTCCGTTCCCGCCTCGGCCGCGGCCTTCGCCGCGGCCACCCGCTCGTCCGCGGCCGCGCGGATCGCACGCCACGCGGACTCCGCGGCCTGCTGCTCCGCTTCCTTCTTGCTGCGGCCGGTGCCGGTGCCGTACGAGACACCACCGACGCGGGCGGCAGCAGTGAAGATCTTCTCGTGGTCCGGGCCCGTCTCGGAGACGAGGTACTCCGGGACCCCCAGGCCCTCGGCCGCGGTGAGTTCCTGGAGGCTGGTCTTCCAGTCCAGTCCTGCACCGAGGTTCGAGGACTTCTCGATCAGCGGGTCGAAGAGCCGGTGCACCAGCTCGGACGCCGCATCGAGGCCCTGGTCGAGATAGACCGCGCCGATCACCGCTTCAAGGGTGTCGGCAAGGATGGACGCCTTGTCCCGGCCGCCCGTGCCCTCTTCGCCCCGGCCGAGCCGGATGAAGGAGCCGAGTTCGAGGCCGCGGCCCACCTCCGCCAGCGCACGCGAGTTGACCACCGCGGCCCGCAACTTGGCCAGCTGGCCTTCGGGCAGGTCGGGGTGGGTGCGGTACAGCGTGTCCGTGACCACCAGGCCGAGCACGGAGTCCCCGAGGAACTCCAGCCGCTCGTTGGTGGGCAGACCGCCGTTCTCGTACGCGTACGAGCGGTGGGTCAGCGCACGCACCAGAAGGGCGGACTCGAGCTGATACCCGAGCCGCCCTTCCAGAAGCGTGTGGGACGAGGCATTGTCCGTCTTGTTGTCCGACGTGTGGGACTCAGACATTGCGCCTCTCACCAGCCACTCAGACCGAGAGGACCTGGCGCTTGTTGTAGGTGCCGCAGCTCGGGCACGCGATGTGCTGCTGCTTCGGCTCCTGGCAACGCTCACACGAAACCAGGGTGGGGACCGCAGCCTTCCACTGCGACCGGCGGTGGCGCGTGTTGCTGCGCGACATCTTCCGCTTCGGAACAGCCACGGCTACTTCTCCTGCTTCTCGGCGGCGCGTGCAGACCCAGGCCCGTCGCCGCTCATGTTGTCCTTCTCATCGGTTCCCAGCGAACCGGCGAGTCCCTGCAGTGCCGCCCAACGGATGTCGACGGCGTCATGGTGGTGGTCCGGATTGTCGTTCAGGTTGGTCCCACATTCGGAACACAGACCCGCACAGTCCTCCCGGCACACCGGCTGCATCGGCAGTGCGAGCACCACCGCATCACGCAGCACGGGTTCGAGGTCGAACATGCCGTCCTCGAGGGGAATCATGTCCTCGTCGTCCTCGGCTTCGTCGTCCGCGGCCGCCTTGGAGCGGCCCCGGTCGTCGGAGTCGGGGTACGAGAACATCTCCTGGAAGTCCACGTCGAGCTCGAGCTCGACGGGCTCCAGACACCTTACGCACTCCCCTGCGGCCGATGCACGGGCGGTGCCTGTGACGAGCACCCCTTCCATGACCGACTCGAGACGGAGCTCGATCTCCACAGGCGCGCCTTCCGGCACACCGACGACCCCTTCGACCCCGAGGTCGGCCGGGGCCGACACCGAACGGGAGAGCCGCTGGAGGGCACCAGGACGCCGCCCCAGCTCGTGTGTGTCGAACACGAGGGGATTGCGGTGGTCGAGACGCGTGCTCAGGGTTCTTCCTGCTTTCGGATCGTGAGGCGGCTGCCGTGCTCGCATCGGGACACGATGGGTGCGCGTCGAGAGGCGAAGCGGGCAGCATGGATCGCGGGCATACGCGCGACCGAAGAGCCAGGATACTGGACGCTTCGCTCAGGACCCAATCCGGGCCGGGGCCGCCACCGGGCTCACTGCCCCTGCTCGTACCGGCGCAGCTGCTCCAGGTCGATCATGCCGGTGTCGAAGAAGCTGGTCTCGTCGAGCGCCGCCGCCTGCTGCTGCTGCGGGACCTGGTGCTGCTGGACCTGGTGCTGCTGCTCGTAGGCGTAGGGCTGCTGGTAGGCGTACGGGTCCTGGCCCTGGTTCTGGTACGCGTACGGGTCCTGGGTCTGGTAGGCGTACGCGTCCTGCTGCGGGAGCTGGGCCTGCTCGCCGTAGCCCTGGGTGTGGGAGGCGGCGGTGCCGTACGGGTCGGGGTGCTGGGCCGGGACCTGCGGGGCCTGCTCCGGGGCCTGCCGGCCCACCGGCGCGGGGTCCGCCAGCTCGGCGAGTCCGGCCAGATAGTCGGCGTCACTGGTGTGCACCGCTCCCCCGGCCGCGTCCTGGGCCGCCATGTGGGCGCCGAGGTCGTCGGTGGCGATCCGGCCGTGGAGCTTCTGCCGGCCGCGGCCGACCGCCTCCAGGGTCTTGGAGAGCACCGCCTCGAAGGCGCCGAGCTTGGCGTCGACGTACTCGTCGGCCCGGTGGATCAGGGTCTGCGGGTCCGAGCTGTACTCGGGGGCGTCCTCGTCGGCGTACCCCTGCGCGTCGAGACCGGGGCCGCGGCCGAGCAGCTTCTCGCGGCCGCGGTCGACGGAGCCGATGGTCTTGTTGAGGACGACCTCGAAGTTGGCGAGCTTGGAGTCGACGTAGTCGTCGGCCTCGGCGCGGATCTCCTCGGCCTCGCGGCGGGCCTCGTCGAGGATCCGCTCCGCCTCGTCCTGGGAGCGGCGGGCGACCTGGGTGTCGGAGATCAGCGAGCCGCGCTCGGCGTGGGCGGCCTCGATGATCCGCTCGGCCTCCTGGCGGGCCTGCTCGACCATCTGCTCCCGCCCGCCGATCAGCTCCTGGGCCTGGGCCAGGGAGCCGGGCAGGGCCTGTCGCACCTCGTCGAGCAGGGCGAGCAGCTCGGCCCGGTTGACGACGCAGGACGCCGACATGGGCATGGACCGGGCGTGGGTGACCGTCGAAACGATCTCGTCGAGCTTCTTCTGCACGTCCACCGGGTGCTCGCCACTCTCTACAGCTGGATGGAGACGGACGGGACGACTGTAAGGGCAGTCGTCCCCCGTCCGACACCGGGTGACGGTCTGTCAGTGGCGGTCGCGCGCGGTGGCGTGCGGGTCACTGCCCGCCGCGCTGCTCGGCGAGCCGCTCGGTGAGCCTGCCGAGGACGGCCTCGGGCACCAGGTGCGAGACGTCGCCGCCCCAGGCGGCGACCTCCTTGACCAGCGAGGACGACAGGAAGCTGTAGGTGGGGTTGGTGGGGACGAACAGCGTCTCGACGCCCGAGAGGCCGATATTCATCTGGGCCATCTGCAGCTCGTAGTCGAAGTCGCTGACCGCGCGAAGGCCCTTGACGATGGCGGGGATGTCCCGCTGCTTGCAGAAGTCGACGAGGAGGCCGTGGAAGGACTCGACCTCGACGTTGCCGAAGTCGGCGGTCACCTCGTGGATCAGTTCGATCCGCTCGTCGACCGTGAACAGGCCCTTCTTGGACTGGTTGATCATCACCGCGACGTGCACGACGTCGTACAGCTTGGAGGCGCGGGCGATGATGTCGAGATGTCCGTTGGTGATGGGGTCGAATGACCCCGGACAGACGGCGCGGCGCAACGTGGGTCCCTCGCTCTCCGGTCCGGTCATCGTGCGTCTTCGCACGTAGAGGCGGCGCGACCGTACCAAAACGTTCCCTCGCCGTAGCGACGGGCCCGCAATGGCTCGTAACCGGCCGGCCAGCCGAATTCTCCGCCTCGGGTGCTGCGCTCCACGGTGACGAGGGCGTCGTCGCCGATCCAGCCCCCGGAGCGGAGTGTGAGCAGGATCTCCCGAAGATCGTCGTCCGAGACGGCGTACGGCGGGTCGAGGAAGACGAGGTCGTAGGGGTCGGCGGGCGCCGGGCCCGTCACGATCTGTTCCGCTTTGCCGGTACGGACCTCGGCGCCGGGCAGCCCGAGGGCGCGGACGTTGTCGCGGACGGTCCTGGCGGCCCGGGTGTCGGCCTCGACGAGGAGGGCGTGGGCCGCGCCCCGGGAGAGCGCTTCCAGGCCGACGGCGCCGGAGCCGGCGTAGAGGTCGGCGACCCGCGTCCCGTCCAGGGTGCCGAGGAGCGCCTCCCAGGTGGAGAAGAGGCCCTCGCGCGCCCGGTCGGAGGTGGGGCGGGTGCCGGTGCCGGGCGGCACGGCCAGTCGGCGTCCGCCGGCGGTGCCGGCGATCACGCGGGTCATCTGAGGTCCTCGCCGTTTCTCTTCGGGACTCGGGTCTGCGCCTCCACGATATGGCCGGGGCCGGGGTGTGGCGTCACCCCTTGTCCAGGAACTCCTCCCGCTCCTTGTCCAGGAGCGCGTCGAGGGCGATGCGCAGCTCGGGGTGGGCGGTGAGGTCCGGGTCGGCGTGGACGACGGCGGTGGCCTCCTCGCGGGCGGCGGTGATGACGTCCTCGTCGTCGATGACGGTGAGCATCCGCAACGAGGAGCGGACCCCGGACTGGGCCTGGCCGAGGACGTCGCCCTCGCGGCGCTGTTCGAGGTCGATCCGGGAGAGCTCGAAGCCGTCGAGGGTGGAGGCGACGGCGCCGAGGCGCTGCCGGGCGGGGCTCGCCTCGGGCATCTCGGTGACCAGGAGGCAGAGGCCGGGGGCGGCGCCGCGGCCGACGCGCCCTCGGAGCTGGTGGAGCTGGGAGACGCCGAAGCGGTCGGCATCCATGATCACCATGGCGGTGGCGTTGGGGACGTTGACGCCGACCTCGATGACGGTGGTGGCGACGAGGACGTCGGCCTCGCCGGCGGCGAAGCGGCGCATGACGGCGTCCTTGTCGTCGGGGTACATCCTGCCGTGCAGGACCTCGACGCGCAGTCCGGCGAGCGGGCCGGCGGTGAGCTTCTCGGCGACCTCCAGGACGGCCAGCGGCGGGCGCTTCTCGGCGTCGTCCTCGGCGGAGGGCTTCTTCTTGGCCTTGGGGTCGTCCTCGCCGTCGCCGATGCGGGGGCAGACGACGTAGGCCTGGTGGCCGTTCTCCACCTCCTCGCGGACGCGGTCCCAGGCGCGGGTGAGGAAGTGGGGCTTGTCGGCGGCGGGGACGACGTGGCTGGCGATCGGGGAGCGTCCGGCGGGCAGCTGGTCCAGGACGGAGGTCTCCAGGTCGCCGAAGACGGTCATGGCGACGGTGCGCGGGATGGGGGTGGCGGTCATCACGAGCAGGTGCGGGGGCTGTTTGCCCTTGCCGCGCAGGGCGTCGCGCTGTTCCACGCCGAAGCGGTGCTGTTCGTCGACGACGACCAGGCCGAGGTCGTGGAACTTGACCTTGTCCTCGATCAGGGCGTGGGTGCCGATGACGATGCCGGCCTCGCCGGTGACGAGGTCGAGGAGGGCGTGGCGGCGGGCGGCCGCGCCCATGGAGCCGGTGAGGAGGACGACCTTGGTGGCGTGCTCGGCGCCGCCGAGGGTGCCGCCCTCGGCGAGCTCGCCCATCATCTCGGTGATCGAGCGGTGGTGCTGCTGGGCGAGGACCTCGGTGGGGGCGAGCATGGCGGCCTGTCCCCCGGCGTCGACGACGGCGAGCATGGCGCGCAGGGCGACCATCGTCTTTCCGCTGCCGACCTCTCCCTGGAGGAGGCGGTGCATGGGGTGTTCGGTGGCGAGGTCGTCGAAGATCTCCGCGGAGACCTTCCGCTGGCCGTCGGTGAGGGTGAAGGGCAGCTTGGCGTCGAAGGCGTCGAGGAGGCCCCCGGGGGCGGGTCTGCGGGCGACGGCGGGCAGCTGGGTGTCGGCGAAGCGGCGGCGGGCGAGGGCGACCTGGAGGACGAACGCCTCGTCCCACTTGAGCCGCTGCCGGGCGTCCTCGATGTCGGCCTTGGTCCGCGGCCGGTGCACCTTGCGCAGCGCGTCGGGCAGGTCGGTGAGGCCGCGGCCCTCGCGCAGGGCGGACGGCAGGGGGTCGGCGAGTCCGGCCCAACCGGTGGCGGCCAGGGAGTCCAGGACGATGGAGACGGACTGCTCGATGGTCCAGGATTCCAGCTGCTTGCAGGCGGGGTAGATCGGCAGCAGCTCGCTCGCGAAGGCCTTGACCTGCTCGGCGTCGCTGTCGGCGTCCAGGAGTTTGTACTCCGGGTGGGAGAGCTGGAGCTTGCGGTTGAACAGCCCGACCTTGCCGGCGAACATCCCGCGCCGGCCGGGCAGCAGCTCCTTCTGGTGGAAGAAGACCGCCCGGCCGAAGAAGACGAGCTGCATCCGGCCGCTGCCGTCGGTGATCGTGACCTCCAGGCGCTGGCCCTTGCCCCGTCCGCCCTTGTTGAAGGTCAGCACGCGGGCGTCGGCGACCTGTGCGACGACCGTTACGTGCTCGTCCAGGGGGAGGTCGGCGAGGGCGGTCAGCTCGCCGCGTTCGGCGTAGCGCCGGGGGTAGTGGTGGAGCAGGTCGCCGACCGTGTGGAGGTCGAGGTGGTCGGCCATCGCCTTGGCGGTGGCGGCGCCGAGGACGTTCTTGAGCGGGTCACCGAGCAGCACGGCGGCTCCCCTCGGGCGATGTGGTCAGTGGTTCGTCGAGCGCGGGCACGCGATCCATTGCACACCACGGGACCGACAACCGTCCCGCAGGCTGTGGACGAACCGCCCGGCGGGCCGGGTCTACTCCACGCCGATCAGCAGCGGCGGGGCGCCGGGGCCGGCGTGGTAGACGGCGGTGTCCACGGCCAAGTGGGTGCCTCGGACGTGCTGTTCGAGGGCGGCCGCCAGCGACTCCGGGGCGTCGTCCCCGACGATCAGGGTGACCAGTTCGCCGCCTGCCGACAGCATGCGGTCGAGGACGGTCAGGGCCGTCGTCGTCGGGTCCTGGCCGATGACGGCGACATCGCCCTCGATCAGGCCGAGGACGTCGCCGGCCTGGCAGACGCCCGCCGAGGTGAAGGACTGCCGTTCGGCGACGGCCAGTTCGGCGTAGCGGGTCGCGCCGGCCGCCGCGGTCATCGCCACCACGTCCTCGTCGAAGCGGCGCTCCGGTTCGTGGACGGCGAGGGCCGCGATGCCCTGGACGGCGGCGCGGGTGGGGATGAGGGCGACCCTGATGCCCTCGGCGCGGACCTGTTCGGCGGCGGCGCCCGCGGTGTGCCGCAGGTCGGTGTCGTTGGGCAGCAGGACCACCTCGCGCGCGTGGGCCCGGCGGATCGCGTCGACCAGGTCGCCGCTGGCGGGGGGTCTGCCGGGGCGGGCGAGGACGGTCGTGGCGCCGGCCTCCTCGCACAGGCCCGCGATGCCGTCGCCCGGGACCACGGCGACGACCGCGCGCTGGGCCTGCTCGCGCGGGGCCACGCCCGCGAAGTGGGTGATCCGGATGCGGTACGGCCGTCCGGCCTCCACGCCCGCCTCGACCGCCGCTCCGGCGTCGTCGACGTGGACGTGGACGTTCCACAGCCCGTCGCCGCCCACGACGACGAGGGAGTCGCCCAGCTCGTCGAGGCGGGTGCGCAGGCGCTCCACGGCCTCGTCGGGCGCTTCCAGGAGGTAGATCACCTCGAAGGCCGGCCCCCGGCGGTCGTCCTCGCCGGCGCACTCCTCGGCCGGCACGGGGCGCGCGGGGCGTACGGGACGTAGCTGCGCCTCCCCGGAGACGGCCTCGACCAGTGCGCCGAGGACGGCGACCAGACCCCGTCCGCCGGCGTCCACGACCCCGGCGCGTTCGAGCACGGCCAGTTGGCCGGGGGTCGCCTCCAGGGCCGTCCTGGCGCCCTCGTACGCCCCCCTGGCCACCGTCACCAGGCTGCCGCCGCCGGCGCAGGCGTCGGCGGCCGCGTGGGCGACGCTGAGGATGGTCCCCTCGACCGGGTGGGCGACGGCCCGGCGGGCGGCGGTGGCCGCGGCGGCCAGCGCGCGGGCGAGGTGATCCCCGTCACGGCCGTCCGCGAGGACGGAGGCCATGCCGCGCAGCAGCTGCGACAGGATGGTCCCGGAGTTGCCCCGGGCTCCGATGAGGGCGCCGTGCGCCATGGCCCGTATGGCGTCCACGGGGTCCACCGCGGGTCCTTCGCCGGCCGCGGCCCCGGTTCGTCCAGCGGAGACGGGGGCCGGTGCGCAGGCGTCGAAGACGGCGTCCACCGCACTGGCGGCGGATTCCACGGTCAGATAGAGGTTGGTGCCGGTGTCCCCGTCGGCGACGGGATAGACGTTGATCGCGTCGATCTCCTCGCGCTCCCGGCCGAGCGCCTCCAGCGCCCGTACGCACCAGGATCGGACCGCTGCGGCGTCGAGGGTCTGCGCGGTCTGCGGCACCTGGTGGTCCTCCTTGAGCTGCTGGCTGCCTCGCAGGGTAGACCGCTCGGCGCCCCGGGCCGGGGCGGGGGCCGGGGCGATCGTGGTAGTTTCGTTCCACGGGAGCAGCCGTTGTATGCTGCTTCGGTTGCCCGGCGAGAGTCGGGCCATTCCCCCGGCAAGCCACTTCAGAACTCTGATTCCGGTGCGCCGGATTTCACTGTAAATCTGAAGTCTTTGGAGTGACCCGTGGCTGCCAACTGCGACGTCTGCGGCAAGGGGCCGGGCTTCGGCAACAACATTTCGCACTCGCACCGCCGTACGTCCCGTCGCTGGAACCCGAACATCCAGCGCGTGCGTGCAGTGGTCGGTCGGACGCCGAAGCGGCTCAACGTCTGCACCTCGTGCATCAAGGCCGGCAAGGTCTCGCGCTAAGTGATGCTCCCCGCGTCAGCGGGGATGATCCCGCCGACGTTTCGTCGTAGCGCAGCCCCTGCGGTTGCCTTGAAAGGCCGGTTCACCTCGGTGAACCGGCCTTTTGCCATGCCCGGACACGGGAGCCGCGGAAGCGGGCCCGCCGGAGCGGGCCTCCCCCACGCGCGCGCCCCAGGGCTGTCCCGTAATCCCCGGCGGGCGCGCGACGACAGCTACGGCACCTCGCCGCGTTGTCGGCACGCCCGAATACATCCAGTATGCGGGCGTGCCTCCGCCTTGCGATGCACCGCATCTGACGCCGCGCGCTGATCCACCAGGCATGACGGGACAGCCCTTAGCGGAAGCGCCAGCCGTGGTCGACCGGGCCGATGCCGGTGCCCAGGGCGAAGCCGGCGGCTATCGCCCCGGTGACGTACTCCTTGGCCTCCTGGACGGCCTCGGGGACCGGCAGCCCCTTCGCGAGCCCCGACGCCACCGCGGAGGCCAGCGTGCAGCCCGTCCCGTGCGTGTGCCGGTTGTCGTGGCGGGGCGCCCGAAGCCACAGCTCCTCGGAGCCGTCCGTGAGCAGGTCGACGGCCGTGTCGCCGGTGGGCAGGTGGCCGCCCTTGATCAGCGCCCAGCGCGGGCCGTACGCCAGGATCGCCTCGGCCGCGACCCGCATGTCGCTCTCCCGGACGACGGTGACGCCGGTGAGCTGTGTCACCTCGTCCAGGTTGGGCGTGGCGACGGTCGCGACCGGCAGCAGCCGCTTCCGTACGGAATCCAGCGCGGAGGCCGCGAGCAGCGGGTCCCCGTGCTTGGAGACGCCGACGGGGTCGACGACCACGGGGGCGTCCGTGGCCGCGAGCAGCTCGGCGACGGTCTCGACGAGCGTCGCGGAGGCCAGCATGCCGGTCTTGACCGCCTGGACGCCGATGTCGTCGACGACGGCGCGGTACTGCGCGCGTACGGCCTCCTCGGGCAGCTCCCAGGCTCCGTGGACGCCCCGGGAGTTCTGGGCGGTGACGGCGGTGATCACGCTCATGCCGTGGACGCCGAGGGCGAGCATGGCCTTCAGGTCGGCCTGGACGCCCGCGCCGCCGCCGGAGTCGGAGCCGGCGACCGTCAGCACCAGGGGCGGGTGCACCCGGCCCACCGCACCCGGCTCCGTGCCTTCGACCGGGCCCGGCTCCGTGACGTCGACCGCACCCGGCTCCGCGCTCACTCGGTCTCCCCGAAGTGGTCCCAGCCGCCCGTGCTGTGCCACGGCGCGCCGTCGACGGTCACCTGGGGCAGCGCCGAGGGGTTGAGGACCTCGCCGATGACCTTCCAGCGGGCCGGAAGCTTCACGTCCGGCGGGAAGGTGGCCACGATCGCGTGGTCCTCGCCTCCGGTCAGCACCCACTGCAGCGGGTCCACGCCGACGGCCTGGCCGATGTCGTTCATCTGGGTGGGGATGTCGATGAGGCCGGAGCGCAGGTCGATGCGGACCTTGCTGGCCTCCGCGATGTGGCCGAGGTCGGCGATGAGTCCGTCGCTGACGTCGCACATGGCGGTGGCGCCGAGCCCGGCGGCCGCGGGGCCCGCGTGGTACGGCGGCTCCGGCCGGCGGTGGGCCTCGACGAACGCGCGGGGCGAGCGGAAGCCCCGGGAGAGGACCGCGTAGCCGGCGGCGGACCAGCCGAGCCAGCCCGTGTACGCCACGACGTCCCCGGGCTGCGCGCCGCCCCGGGTCACCGGGTCGTGGTTGCGCAGGTCGCCGAGGGCGGTGATGGCGACGGTGATCGTGTCGCCGCGGACGACATCGCCGCCGACCACGGCCGCGCCGGCGACCTGGCACTCGTCGCGCAGGCCGTCCATCAGCTCGGTGGGCCAGGTGACGGGGAGCTCGGCGGGGACGACCAGGCCGAGCAGGAGCGCGGTGGGGACCGCGCCCATCGCCGCGATGTCGGCCAGGTTCTGCGCGGCCGCCTTGCGGCCGACGTCGTACGCCGTCGACCAGTCGCGGCGGAAGTGACGCCCTTCGAGGAGGATGTCCGTGCTGGCCACCACGCGCCGGTCGGGCGCGGAGACGACCGCGGCGTCGTCGCCCGGCCCGACCCGTACCGCCGGGGTGGAGGTGAGCCGGGACGTGAGCTCCCTGATGAGCCCGAACTCACCCAACTCGCCGACTGTGCCCTTCACCGCGTCTCACCTCGTGTTGTCGTGCCGGCCGTGCGCGCCGACCGCGGGTCGCGAGCCGTCACTGCGCCAGATACCGTCAAGTGGACCGTCAACTTCTGTCGTGCGTACGCCACACTGTGGGCGCCTCTGAGCGCGCAGGTCTCCCCGCGGCCCTCGGCGACGCGGTACCGTGGCGTCCCTTTCTCCCACAAGATCCTCGTGGTCGCCCTGGAGGTTCCGTGGTACAGGCGTACATCCTCATCCAGACCGAGGTGGGCAAGGCGTCGACCGTCGCCGAGACCATCGCGAAGATCCCGGGGGTGATCCAGGCGGAGGACGTGACGGGCCCGTACGACGTGATCGTCCGCGCCCAGGCCGACACGGTCGACGAACTCGGCCGCATGGTGGTCGCCAAGGTCCAGCAAGTGGACGGCATCACGCGAACCCTCACCTGCCCGGTCGTGCATCTGTAGCCCCCGTCTACCCTTGGCCGGTGATGTCTTCCCACCGGCCCTTCGGCCTGCCCGCCGCCGCGGCGGCGGCCGTGCTGCTGCTGTCCGTCGCGGGCTGCTCCTCCACGGACGCGAAGGCGTCGGCCCCCATTCCCCGCCCTCCGGCGGAGGAAGCCGCCTTCTGCCAGGCCCTGGCGAAGGAGCTTCCCGACACCGTGGCGGGGCTGGAACGGAACGATCCGGAGCCAGGGTCCGAACTGACCGCCGGGTGGGGGGACGCGGCGATCGTACTGCGCTGCGGCGTCCCCCGGCCCGAGAAGATGAATGATCCCCAGGCTCAGGGGGTCGACGCCGAAGGCGTGACCTGGCTCTTCGAGCGGCGGGAGGGCGACGGGCCCCGCTTCACCACGACGTACCGGAAGGCGTATGTCGAGGTGTCGCTGGACGCGCGGTACGCGCACGACGTCGGCCCGCTCGCGGATCTCGCCGCCTCCATCGAGAAGACGGTCCCGGACAGCCTCTAGGGCGTGCCCGGAAAGTCCCGCCTGGCCCGGCCGGGGCCGGGGCCCCGGTCCCGGCCGTCCGTCAGCGCAGGCCCGTGGAGCGGGTCAGCGCGGCCTGGATCAGCCGGTCGACCAGCTCGGGGTAGCCGATCCCGCTCTCCTGCCACATGCGCGGGTACATGGAGATCGGCGTGAAGCCGGGCATGGTGTTGATCTCGTTGATGACGAAGTCGCCGTCCTCCGTGAGGAAGAAGTCGGCGCGGACCAGACCCTCGCAGGAGACGGCCTCGTAGGCGGCGACCGCCAGGCGCTGGACCTCGGCGGTGGCCTCGTCGCCGATCGGCGCCGGCACGATCCCGGAGGCCGAGTCGATGTACTTCGCCTCGAAGTCGTAGAAGTCGTGGTCGGTGACGGGCGGGATCTCGGCGGGGACGCTGGCGCGCGGGCCGTCCTCGAACTCCAGGACGCCGCACTCGATCTCGCGGCCGCGCAGCAGCGACTCGACGAGGATCTTGGGGTCGTGGCGCCGGGCCTCCTCGATGGCCTCGTCGAGGCCGGAGAGGTCGTCGACCTTGGTGATGCCCATGGAGGAACCGCCGCGTGCGGGCTTCACGAAGAGCGGCCAGCCGTGCTCGGCGGCGAACTCGACGATCTTCTTGCGGGCGGCGGCGGGGTTCTGCTCCCACTCGCGGGGCCTGATGACCTCGTACGGGCCGACGGGCAGCCCGAAGGAGGTGAACACCCGCTTCATGTACTCCTTGTCCTGTCCGACGGCGGAGGCGAGGACGCCCGCGCCGACGTAGGGGACGCCGGAGAGTTCGAGCAGACCCTGGAGCGTGCCGTCCTCGCCGTACGGGCCGTGCAGCATCGGGAAGACGACGTCGACCTCGCCGAGGGCCTGCGGCACGGCGCCGGGCTCGGCGTACACGACCTCGCGGTTGGCGGGGTCGACGGAGAGGACGACACCGCCCCGCTCCGACTCGGCGAGGTCGGAGACGTTCGGCAGGGCGCGCTCGGCGATGGCCATCCGCTCGGGGGCGTCGGCGGTCAGCGCCCAGCGCCCGTCGGTGGTGATGCCGATGGGCAGCACGTCGTACTTGTCCCGGTCGATGGCGCGCAGGACGGCACCTGCGGTGACGACGGAGATGGCGTGCTCCGAGCTGCGTCCGCCGAAGACGACGGCCACGCGCGGCTTGCGGGGGCTCTGGGTGTTCTCGCTCATATCGCGTTGAGCGTACCTTGCGTCCCCGACGTGCCCGAGAGCCCCGGTGCGCCCCGCGCGTCCGGCGCAACGGGGCTCCCGGCGGCGGGGTCAGCGGCGCTCGGACTTGGCGCTGCGGGACATCAGTTCCTTCAGCGCGACGATCGGCGGCTTGCCCTCGTGGACGATCGAGACGACGGTCTCGGTGATCGGCATGTCGACACCGTGGCGGCGGGCCAGGTCGAGGACCGATTCGCAGGACTTGACGCCCTCGGCGGTCTGCTTGGTCGCGGCGATGGTCTCCTGCAGCGTCATCCCGCGGCCGAGGTTGGTGCCGAAGGTGTGGTTGCGGGAGAGCGGCGAGGAGCAGGTGGCCACCAGGTCGCCGAGGCCGGCGAGGCCGGAGAAGGTGAGCGGGTCGGCGCCCATGGCGAGGCCGAGACGGGTGGTCTCGGCGAGGCCGCGGGTGATGAGGGTGGCCTTGGAGTTGTCGCCGAGTCCCATGCCGTCGGCGATGCCCACGGCGAGGCCGATGACGTTCTTGACCGCTCCGCCGAGTTCGCAGCCGACGACGTCGGTGTTGGTGTACGGGCGGAAGTACGGGGTCATACAGGCGGTCTGGAGCCGCTGGGCGACGGACTCGTCGGCGCAGGCCACGACGGCGGCGGCGGGCTGCCGGGCGGCGATCTCCCGGGCCAGGTTGGGGCCGGTGAGGACGGCGACGCGCTCCACGGGCACGTCGGCGACCTCGGTGACCACCTCGCTCATGCGCTTGGCGGTGCCGAGTTCGACGCCCTTCATGAGGGAGACGAGGACGGTGCCGGGGGCCAGGTCGGGGGCCCAGGCGGCGAGGTTGGCGCGCAGCGTCTGCGAGGGCACGACGAGGACGGTGAAGTCGGCGTCCCGGGCGGCCTCGGCGGGGTCGGTGGTGGCCCGGACGTTCACCGGGAGCTCGACGCCCGGCAGATAGTCGGGGTTGGTGCGGGTGGTGTTGATGGCCTCGGCGAGCTCCGCGCGGCGGCCCCAGAGGGTCACCTCGCAGCCCGCGTCGGCGAGCACCATGCCGAAGGCGGTGCCCCACGATCCCGTACCGAAGACGGCTGCCTTGGTCACTTCTTGCCCTCTCCGGCGGTCTTGCGCCGCTGTTCCAGCCGTGCCTTGCGGTGGTCGTACGGCGCGGCCGGGGCCTTCTCGCCGCGCACGTCCTCCAGGAGGGCGGTGATCGCGGCCATGATGGCCTCGGTCGCCTCGCGCAGCACCTCGGGCGTCGGCTCCTGGCCGTGGAACCGGGAGAGGTCGACGGGCGGCCCGGCCTGGACGATCAGCGTCTTGCGGGGGAACAGGCGGAGCTTGTTCTCCTTGGCGTACGGCGGCATCGCGAGGTTGGCGCCCCACTGGGCGACCGGGATGACGGGGGCCCGGGTGAGCAGGGCGACGCGGGCGGCGCCGGTCTTGCCGGCCATGGGCCACATGTCGGGGTCGCGGGTGAGGGTGCCCTCGGGGTAGAAGGCGACGCACTCGCCGCGCTCGATGGCCTCGACGGCGGCGCGGAAGGCGTCCAGCGCGTCGGTGGATTCGCGGTAGACGGGGATCTGGCCGGTGCCGCGCAGGATCGTGCCGACGAACGATCCCTTGAAGAGGCCGGCCTTGGCGAGAAAGCGCGGCACGCGCCCGGTGTTGTACTGGTAATGCGCGTAGGACAGCGGGTCCAGATAAGAGTTGTGGTTGACGGCGGTGATGAATCCACCGTCGTCCGGAATGTGTTCCGTTCCTCGCCAGTCCCGTTTGAACAGAACCACCAGTGGCGGTTTGGCGATGACCGCCGCCAGGCGGTACCAGAAGCCGATTCTGCGGCGGGACACTCGGACACCTTCCTCTGGGACTGGGTTGCAGGGGGCCAAGTGTCGCCCCATGCTCCCGGTCTGTCGAGAACACCGTACGCCCCGCGCCGTGGCTCCCGCCGGACAGCCTGACCACGAGCGGGGCCACAATGGCCCCGATGAACACCGATCCGGATGACGGCTGGTCCCTGGTCGTTCCCCTGAAGCCCCTCGCGCGGGCGAAGAGCCGGCTCGCGGCGGCCGCCGGTGCCCGGTCGCGGCGTCGGCTCGCGCTGGCGTTCGCGCTGGACACGGTGGCGGCGGCGCTGGAATGTCCGCGGGTGCGGGATGTGGCGGTCGTCACGGACGATCCGGAGGCGGCGGCCGCCCTGGCGGCGCTGGGGGCGCGGATCGTGCCGGACTCCCCCGCCGCCGGGCTCAACGCGGCGCTGGCCCACGGGGCGCGCGCGGTGCGCGAGGGGCGGCCGGGAGCGCGGGTGGCGGCGCTGAACGCGGACCTCCCCGCTCTGCGCCCGGCGGAGCTTGAGCGGGTGCTGCGGGCGGCCGGGAAATACCCCCGGGCATTTCTCGCGGATGCCGCGGAAATCGGTACGACATTCCTCTCGGCAGGGCCGGGGGTGGAATTGGCCCCTGCTTTCGGGGGCGCCTCACGGCGTCGGCATTCGTCGACGGGGGCGGTGGAAATACGGCTGACGGGGGTGGATTCCGTGCGCCGGGACGTGGACACCGGGGAGGATCTGGCGGCCGCGCTCGCGCTCGGTGTCGGTCCGCGGACGGCGGCCCACTGGGACCGGGCCGCCGGATAGGCTGCGGCCATGCAGGCGACCGCGTACACCTACGACCCCGAGACCCGCAGCGGAAGTGTGCTGCTCGACGACGGCACCCCGCTGGACTTCGGGACGGACGCCTTCGACGCGGGCGGGCTGCGGCTGCTGCGTCCGGGGCAGCGGGTGCGGATCGAGACCGAGGCCGGGTCCGCCGGGCCGCGGATCACGCTGGTGACGCTCCAGACCTTCTGACCTCCGGGCCGTACCGCGTACCGCCGTGTCGCGCGCGGCCGGGACGGGCCCTCGCCCGTACGGCCGGGTCAACGCCGCGGGCCGGGCTCCCCTGGGGGAGCCCGGCCCGGCGTGTGAGTGGCCCTGCGACCGTGCGCCGCTTACTTCTTGCGGGCGGTGGTGGTCTTCTTGGCGGTGGTGGTCTTGC
This sequence comes from Streptomyces sp. NPDC008121, assembly GCF_042957155.1. Classification (NCBI taxonomy): domain Bacteria; kingdom Bacillati; phylum Actinomycetota; class Actinomycetes; order Kitasatosporales; family Streptomycetaceae; genus Streptomyces; species Streptomyces sp. NPDC008121. The sequence continues at coordinate 187,919 of NZ_JBIBHT010000003.1, forward strand.
GCGCGGTGGTCTTCTTCGCCGGCGCCTTCTTCGCCGTGGCCTTCTTCGCCGGGGCGGTCTTCTTGGCGGTGGTCTTCTTCGCGGTGGCGGCGGTCTTCGCCGGCGTCGCCTTCTTGGCGGTCGTCGTCTTCTTGGCGGCGCTCGCGGTCTTGGTGGCGGTGGTCTTCTTCGCGGTGGCGGTGGTCTTCTTCGCCGGGGCCGCGGAGGTCTTCTTGGCGGCGGCCTTCTTCGCCGCGGCGGCGGAGGTCTTCTTGGCCGCGGCCTTCTTGCCGGCGGTCTTGGAGATGGTCGCCGAGGGGCCGGAAAGGCTGCCCTTGGGCGCCTTCTTGACCGAGACCTCGCCTCCCTTGGGGAGCTTCTTCGAGCCGCTGACCAGGTCCTTGAAGCCCTGACCCGCACGGAAGCGCGGAACCGAGGTCTTCTTGACCCGCACGCGCTCACCCGTCTGCGGGTTACGCGCGTACCGGGCGGGACGGTCGACCTTCTCGAACGAACCGAAGCCGGTGACCGAAACCCGGTCCCCGCCGACCACGGCACGCACGATCGCGTCCAGCACCGCGTCGACAGCGTCCGCGGCCTGCTGACGGCCGCCGAGCTTGTCGGCAATCGCTTCTACGAGCTGCGCCTTGTTCACGTCTTCCCCTTCGGAGACATTGCCAGAACGAAAGTGTTCAAGCTTTTTCGCACGTTAGGCATGTATATACCGCAAATCAAACACGAAACGGGCTAATCACCCTAGTGCCGCAACGCGGAAGTGCCGTTGCGGAGTTCCTGGTGTCAGTCGTCTTCAGGGAATCGGCCCTCGTCGAGGTCCTTCATCAACCGGTCCAGACGCGTTGCCGCGTCCGCGAGATCGTGCTTCGCCGCGGCCGTGACGACCAGCAGCTTCCGGGACAGCGCCATCCTTACGCCCTCCGGGACTTGCAGTTCGCGCACCCTTGTGTGCGCTTCCTTCAATCGGGCGGCGACTGCCTCATAGAGCTCGAGTTGGCTGTCGCGTTCCATGCACAGATTGTGCCATCTAGGGCGAGTTGTCGCCCGACGGGGTCTCAACAAGCGACTGCGCCCCCCACCGGAAGGTGGGGGGCGCAGTCGTGGAAAAGCGCTGCTCAGGCGGTAATTGTACGGGGCTTGAAGGCCGGCCGGTCCGCTTCGTAAGCCGCGATGTCGGCTTCGTTCTGAAGGGTGAGGCTGATGTCGTCCAGGCCGTTGAGCAGGCGCCAGCGGGCGTTCTCGTCGAGCTCGAAGTCGGCGTCGATCCCGTCGGCGAGCACCTTCCGCCGCTCCAAGTCAACGGTGATTTCGGCCGTCGGGTCGGCCTCGGTCAGCTCCCAGAGCCGGTCCACGACCTGCTGGTCCAGGACCACGGTCAGCAGACCGTTCTTCAGGGAGTTGCCGCGGAAGATGTCGGCGAACCGGGAGGAGATCACGGTCTTGAAGCCGTAGTTCTGCAGCGCCCAGACGGCGTGCTCCCGGGAGGAGCCGGTGCCGAAGTCGGGTCCGGCGACCAGGACGGAGGCGCCCTGCCGCTCGGGGCGGTTGAGCACGAAGGAGGAGTCCTTGCGCCAGGCCTCGAAGAGCCCGTCCTCGAAGCCGTCGCGGGTGACCTTCTTCAGCCAGTGGGCGGGGATGATCTGGTCGGTGTCGACGTTGCTGCGGCGCAGCGGGACGGCCCGGCCGGTGTGCGTGGTGAAAGCTTCCATGGTTCCTCAGACCCCCGCGGGCGTAGCGACGTCGGACAGATCGGCCGGGGAGGCCAGATGGCCCAGTACGGCGGTGGCGGCGGCGACCTGGGGCGAGACCAGGTGGGTTCGGCCGCCCTTGCCCTGCCGGCCCTCGAAGTTGCGGTTGGAGGTGGACGCGGAGCGCTCGCCGGGAGCCAGTTGGTCGGGGTTCATGCCCAGGCACATCGAGCAGCCCGCGTGCCGCCATTCGGCCCCGGACTCCTTGAAGACCTTGTCCAGGCCCTCCTCGACGGCCTGCAGGGCGACCCGGACGGAGCCGGGGACGACCAGCATCCGGACGCCGTCGGCGACCCGGCGGCCGCGCAGCAGGTCGGCGGCGTTGCGCAGGTCCTCGATGCGGCCGTTGGTGCAGGAGCCTACGAAGACGGTGTCGACCTTGATGTCGCGCAGCGGCTGTCCGGCGTCCAACCCCATGTACTCCAGGGCCTTTTCGGCGGCCAGGCGCTCCGAAGCGTCTTCGTACGAAGCGGGGTCGGGGACGTTCGCCGAAAGCGGGGCGCCCTGACCCGGGTTGGTGCCCCAGGTGACGAACGGCGCCAGGGAGGCGGCGTCGATGACGACCTCGGCGTCGAAGACGGCGTCCTCGTCGCTCTTCAGGGTCTGCCAGTACGCGACGGCGGCGTCCCACTCCTCGCCCTCGGGGGCGTGGTCGCGGCCCTTCAGGTACGCGAAGGTGGTCGCGTCGGGGGCGATCATGCCCGCGCGGGCGCCGGCCTCGATCGACATGTTGCAGATGGTCATCCGGGCCTCCATCGAGAGCTTCTCGATGGCGGAGCCGCGGTACTCCAGGATGTAGCCCTGGCCGCCGCCGGTGCCGATCTTGGCGATGATCGCCAGGATCAGGTCCTTGGCGGTGACGTCCTCGGGCAGCTCGCCGTCGATCGTGATCGCCATGGTCTTGGGGCGGGCCAGCGGCAGCGTCTGGGTGGCCAGCACGTGCTCGACCTGGCTGGTGCCGATGCCGAACGCCAGCGCGCCGAACGCGCCGTGCGTGGAGGTGTGCGAGTCGCCGCAGACCACGGTGGTGCCGGGCTGGGTCAGGCCCAGCTGGGGGCCCACGACGTGGACGACGCCCTGCTCGACGTCGCCCAGCGGGTGCAGCCGTACGCCGAAGTCCGCGCAGTTCTTGCGCAGGGTCTCCAGCTGCGCGCGGGAGACCGGGTCGGCGATCGGCTTGTCGATGTCGAGGGTCGGGGTGTTGTGGTCCTCGGTGGCGATGGTGAGGTCGAGGCGGCGCACCTGCCGGCCGTTCTGACGCAGTCCGTCGAAGGCCTGGGGGCTGGTCACCTCGTGCAGCAGGTGCAGATCGATGAAGAGGAGGTCGGGCTCGCCCTCGGCGCGCCGGACGACGTGGTCGTCCCAGACCTTCTCCGCGAGTGTCCTACCCATCGCTTTCCCTCCGGCCGACGTCTACGCCGGCACAACTAGAGACCCGTTTCGCGGGCCGTTGTGCGGCCGCCTCACCAGGGTCACAGGTTCCGGGAGAAATTGAACTTGCGTTTCACAGAGTGAGACGCGAGTATCGTTGCATGGACAACTCTAGCGGCGTGGGCGTTCTCGACAAGGCAGCCCTTGTCCTGGGCGCCCTGGAGTCCGGTCCGGCCACCCTCGCAGGTCTGGTCGCGGCGACGGGACTCGCACGACCCACGGCACATCGTCTCGCCGTGGCACTGGAACACCACCGGATGGTGGCTCGCGACATGCAGGGCCGGTTCATCCTCGGACCGCGCCTGGCGGAGCTCGCCGCCGCGGCCGGTGAGGACCGCCTGCTCGCCACGGCGGGCCCCGTGCTGACGCATCTGCGCGACGTCACCGGCGAGAGCGCCCAGCTCTACCGCCGGCAGGGCGACATGCGCATCTGCGTGGCGGCGGCCGAGCGGCTGTCCGGCCTCCGGGACACCGTCCCGGTCGGCTCGACGCTGACGATGAAGGCCGGCTCCTCGGCGCAGATCCTGATGGCCTGGGAGGAGCCCGAGCGGCTGCACCGCGGCCTGCAGGGCGCCCGCTTCACGGCGACCGCGCTGTCGGGCGTACGGCGCCGGGGCTGGGCCCAGTCGATCGGTGAGCGGGAGCCGGGCGTGGCGTCCGTCTCGGCGCCCGTGCGGGGACCCTCGAACCGCGTGGTGGCGGCCGTGTCGGTCTCCGGGCCGATCGAGCGCCTGACCCGCCACCCGGGCCGTATGCACGCCCAGGCGGTCATCGACGCGGCCGCGCGCCTCTCCGAGGCCCTGCGCCGCACCGGCTGACCGGCCGCCCTCCTTCCGTCCGTCCCGGCCCACCGCTTCAACGCCGCAGCGGTGGGCCGGAGTTGTGTCCGTCGTCGCCGGGACGCGAAGAAGCCCTCCCCCGTAGGGAAGGGCTTCTTCGATGCGTACCCCCGACCGGATTCGAACCGGCGCTACCGCCTTGAGAGGGCGGCGTGCTAGGCCGCTACACAACGGGGGCCTTGCGGATGAGATCCGCGTACGTTGCAGATGAGCTCTGCGAGCTGGCCTACCAGGACTCGAACCTAGAATGACGGTACCAGAAACCGTAGTGTTGCCAATTACACCATAGGCCATGGTGGTTTAAACCAGTACCCCCGACCGGATTCGAACCGGCGCTACCGCCTTGAGAGGGCGGCGTGCTAGGCCGCTACACAACGGGGGCCCTAGCGATCCCGCCCGGCACCGGAGTGCCGAGCGATGTCACCACGTGTTCACCGGGAGCGACCCTGGTGATGCGCAGGATGGATCTGTACCCCCGACCGGATTCGAACCGGCGCTACTGCCTTGAGAGGGCAGCGTGCTAGGCCGCTACACAACGGGGGCTTTTGCGGATGAGATCCGCGGATGCAGATGAGCTCTGCGAGCTGGCCTACCAGGACTCGAACCTAGACTAACGGAACCAGAAACCGTCGTGCTGCCAATTACACCATAGGCCACCAAAACGCGAACCCTTGCGGGATCTTGTTCGGGTTGTGCTCCTCGGGTCCCGGCCTTTCGGCTCGCTCCCCTCGGCGCAGGAAGAACATTACCCGAAGGTCTCCGACGCTCCAAAACGGGTATCGCGCCGCAGCAGCGCGGGGAGCTCGTGCAGGCCGGTGACGCGGGTGAGCTCGGGCCGGCCGCCGATGCCCGCGCGGTCCAGCCAGATGCCGGTGAGGCCCGCCTCCACCGCCCCGCGGGCGTCGATGTCCGGCTGGTCACCGACGTACGCCACCTCGCGCGGAGCCAGGCCGAGGGCGTCGCAGGCCGCGTGGAAGGCCTCGGCGGCCGGCTTGGCGTGGCCGAGTTCGGCGGCGCAGACGACGGCCTCGAAGCGGTCCCGTACCCCCAGCACCCGGAGTTTGCGGTCCTGGTTGAGGATGCTGGAGTTCGACAGGACGGCGTGACGGTAGTCACCCGCCAGCGCGTCCAGGACGGGGACGGCGTCGGGGAAGAGCTCCCAGGCGGATTCGTAGTGGGCGACGTACCGGTCGAACCAGGCGTCGGCCTCGTCGGCGGTCAGGGCGGGAGCGCCGAGGAAGTCCCGCACCCGGTCGCGGCGCTGCTCCCGGAAGTCCACCCCGCCGGCCTCGAAGCGCCGCCAGTGGAGGACGGTCAGCTCCTGCCAACGCCCGAGGGCCTGGTCGACGGAGGCGAATCCGTCGGCCAGGCCCTCGGCCGCGAGGTGGTCGCGCATGCCGCTCAGGTCGGCGCGGGCGTAGTCGAAGAGCGTGTCGTCGATGTCCCACAGGACCGCGCGGATCGGCATGCGGCCGAGATTACGCCGCCAGCTTCGCCAGCGTCGCGTCGATCCGGGCCAGGGTGCGCTCCTTGCCGAGGATCTCCATGGACTCGAAGAGCGGCAGGCCGACCGTGCGGCCGGTGACCGCGACGCGGACCGGGGCCTGGGCCTTGCCGAGCTTCAGGCCGTGCTGCTCGCCGGCGGCCAGGACGGCGTTCTTGAGGGACTCGGGGTCGCTCCAGTCGGCCGCCTCCAGCGCGGCGCGGGCGGAGGTCAGGAGGGCCGCCGGCTCGCCCTTCATGGCCTTGTCCCAGGAGGGCTGGTCGAAGACCGGCTCCTTCAGGAAGAGGAAGTCGACGTTGGCCGTGATGTCCGAGAGGACGGTGACGCGGGTCTGGGCGTGCGGCGCGATGGCCTCCCAGGCGGCGCGGTCGAAGTCCTCGGGCGCCCAGGGGGCGTGCGGGGCCCGGAGCCAGGGCTCGCAGGCGGCGGCGAACGCCTTCACGTCCAGCAGGCGGATGTGGTCGGCGTTGATCGACTCGGCCTTCTTGAGGTCGAAGCGCGCCGGGTTGGCGTTGACGTCGGCGATGTCGAACTTCTCGACCATCTGCGCGAGGGTGAAGATGTCCTGGTCGGCGGAGTACGACCAGCCCAGGAGGGAGAGGTAGTTCTGCAGGCCCTCGGGGAGGAAGCCGCGCTCCCGGTAGAGGTTGAGGGAGGCCTGCGGGTCGCGCTTGGAGAGCTTCTTGTTGCCCTCGCCCATGACGTACGGCAGGTGGCCGAAGGAGGGGATCTCCTTGGCGACGCCCAGTTCGATCAGCGCCTTGTAGAGGGCGATCTGGCGCGGGGTGGAGGAGAGCAGGTCCTCGCCGCGCAGCACGTGCGTGATCTCCATCAGCGCGTCGTCGACCGGGTTGACCAGGGTGTACAGCGGGGCGCCGTTGGCGCGGACGATGCCGTAGTCCGGGACGTTGTCCGGGGTGAAGGTGAGTTCGCCGCGGACCAGGTCGGTGAAGGTGACGGGCTCGTCGGGCATCTTGAAGCGGACGATCGACTCGCGGCCCTCGGCGCGGTAGCGCTCGATGCGCTCGTCGCTCAGGTTGCGGCAGGTGCCGTCGTAGCCGGAGGGCTTGCCGGCCAGGCGGGCGGCGTCGCGGCGGGCCTCCAGCTCCACGGCGGTGCAGAAGCAGTGGTAGGCGTAGCCCCCGGCGAGCAGCTTCTCGGCCACGTCCCGGTAGATGTCCATGCGCTGGGACTGGCGGTACGGGGCGTGCGGGCCGCCGACCTCGTCGGGGCCCTCGTCCCAGGTGAGGCCGAGCCAGCGCAGCGAGTCGAGCAGCTGCTGGTACGACTCCTCGGAGTCGCGCGCCGCGTCGGTGTCCTCGATGCGGAAGACGAACGTGCCGCCGTGGTGCCGGGCGAACGCCCAGTTGAAGAGGGCGGTCCTGACCAGGCCCACGTGGGGGTTGCCGGTCGGGGAGGGACAGAAACGTACGCGGACGTTCGCGTTAGCCACGCTTGATCACCTTGTTGGTGAGAGTGCCGATGCCTTCGATGGTGACGGCGACTTCGTCGCCGACGGTGAGGGGGCCGACCCCGGCGGGGGTGCCGGTGAGGATGACGTCTCCGGGGAGCAGCGTCATGGCCTCGCTGATGTGGACGACCAGGTCCTCGATGGAGCGGATCATGTCGCTCGTACGACCGAGCTGGCGCTGTTCGCCGTTGACGGTGGCCTGGATGGTGAGGTCGCCGGCGGCGGCCGGGTCGAGACCGGTCTCCACCCAGGGGCCGAGCGGACAGCTGGTGTCGAAGCCCTTGGCGCGGGCCCACTGGTTCTCGCGCCGTTGGACGTCGCGGGCGGTGACGTCGTTGGCGCAGGTGTAGCCGAAGACGACGTCCTTGACGCGCTCGCGCGGGACCTCGCGGCACATGCGGCCGATCACCACGGCCAGTTCGGCCTCGTGGTGCAGCTCGCTGGAGAAGGAGGGGTACTCGATGGCGTCGCCGGGGCCGATCACCGAGGTGGTGGGCTTGAAGAAGGCGACGGGCACGTCGGGGACCTCGTTGCCCAGCTCGGCGGCGTGCTCGGCGTAGTTGCGCCCGATGCCGACGACCTTGTTGGGGAGCACGGGCGGCAGGAGCCGGACCTTGTCGAGCGGCACCTTGGTGCCGCTCAGCTCGAAGTCGGTGTACGGGATGCCCTTGATGATGTCGAGGACCAGGCCGCCCGACTCGACGGTTCCCTCGCCCTCGACGGCGCCGAAGGCGACATTGCCGTCGATGGAGAATCTGGCGATGCGCACGAGTGCTGTCGCCCCTCACTTGCTACTGGTCTGGAGTCTGACGCTCCAGGCTAACGCGGTGAGGGGCGCCGGAGGTGAGCCGATGGGGCGCCCGGGCGGCGGGGAACGGGCCGTCGGGGGACGGGCCGGGCGCCGCGGAGGGGAGCCGAGCCGTTACTCTGCGGGCTGGAGGGCCTGCGGCGCCGTCATCAGGATCGTGCGGCGCGGGTTGGCCGTCTGGTTGGGGAGGTCGACCGCGTGCTCCGGCTGGACACCGCGTCCGAGCCGCTCGGCGTCCTCGAGGTGCGCGAGCGTGGTGCGGCGGGGGTTGGCCGTGGAGCGGAGCAGCATCGTCGTCTTCATGGCGGGTGTCGGACCTCTACAGAGTGTGGGCGGATGTAAAGCGTCAGGCTAAACGCCCCTTTCCCTTCGATTACATGCCTCAGACAACGACCCAGGTGTGAGTTTGCTCACCAAAGCGCGGATAAACCCGGCATTACGGACCGCCATCAGCGGCTACGGAAACGGACATTGCGCCACTGAATGCCGTATTCCGCTCCTGATCATCTCGACTGGGACACTCGGCCCGCGTCAGCCTTTGGGGCTAATACGTCCGATTCCTCCGTGATCATGTTCTACATGGGGTGACCTGATGTTCACGGGTTGTCATCCCGTTCGTGGGCCCGGACACGGCCCTTGTTGGAGATCCTGCACTGTGCTGGAATTCCCGCACCGCCGCGGGTTTCAAGCCGGCGCGCAGGGGGCGCAACGCAGCGCCGGGTGAGCGGTGGGGAAGGGGGATCTGCGCCGGTCACAGACGACCACCATGGGGCGCATTCGCGTCCCACGACGCCGACACCGTCTGCTCCGTTCACGCGGAAAGGACGCCTGGTCCAGAGGTTGCGACGCTAGTGCAGGGACGTTTCAAGAGGGATGGCATGGGGTCTCCCCAGGCCCGTCAGGGCCGAGGGGACGCTGCGGCGGAGCAGGAGCGCGCTGCCGGGACCGACCGCGGTTCCTCGGCCCAGCACGCCCAGAACCAGGCGCAGGGACCGGCTTCCGAGAGCGGTGAGGCCACCGCGCGCAAGGGCGCCGCGAAGGCCAAGGGCAAGACGGCCGGCGAGACCGGGGCCGTACCCCCGCTCAAGGCCGAGGTCGACGCCGGGCCGCGAATAGCCCTGCGCAACTGGCGCATCTCGACGCGTCTGGTCGCGCTGCTGACCCTGCCCGTCGTCGCGGCCACCAGCCTCGGCGGCATCCGCATCAGCGAGTCGCTCCAGGACATGGAGCAGCTGGAGCACATGCAGCTGCTCACCGAGCTGACCAAGGAGGCGACGGACCTCGCCCAGGCCCTCCAGGCCGAGCGCGACCTGTCCGCCGGCCCCCTGGCCAACAAGAAGTCGGCCAACGACTACCAGGTCGCCAACCCCCGCAAGGCCACGGACCGGGCCCAGAAGGCGTTCATGGACGCCACCACGGAGCTGCCCGCGACCGAGGGCGACGAGGCGCTGCAGAGCATCCGGCAGAACATCAGCCAGATTGCCTCGCAGGTCGTCGAGATCGGCGGCATCCGCCAGGAGGCCTACAAGCCCGGCGTCGCCCACTCGGTGACGGTCGAGGCGTACAGCCGGCTGATCCGCTCGCTGCTGAGCCTCTCCCAGGACATGGCGCAGGCGACCAGCAACCCGGAGATGATCAAGCGGACCCGGGCGCTCGCCGCGTTCTCGTCCGCCAAGGAGTACGCCTCCATCCAGCAGGCGATCATCGCCTCGGCCCTCCCCTCCAGCGACAGCCGGCCCGGCAAGCTGGAGCAGGGCGACCGCCTCTACGGCTACGCCGCCCAGCGTGGCGAGAAGGTCGAGCTCAAGTCCTTCTCCGCCATCTACGAGTCGGCCGGCGGCGACGCCGACGAGCTGACCGCCTCGCTGACCACCGGCAACCCGTCCATCGACGCCGCCAGCAAGTACGCCGACCGCGTGCTGAGCAACAACACCGGCATGGACGGCCGCACGCCGCGCGGTCACCTGAACTTCACCGACGAGTACGGCACCAAGATCACGGCCATGAACGTCATCGAGGAGACCCTCCTCGGTCAGATGGACACCAAGGCCCGTGAGCTGCGCGCGGAGTCGCAGCGCGACGCGATCATCAACGGTGCCCTGATCCTCCTCGTCCTCGGCGTCTCCCTCGTCGGCGCCTTCGTCGTGGCCCGGTCCATGATCCGGTCGCTGCGCCGGCTCCAGGACACCGCGACCAAGGTCGCCCAGGACCGTCTGCCCGAGCTGGTCAAGCAGCTCTCCGAGGCCGACCCGCAGGACGTCGACACCTCCGTCGAGTCCGTCGGCGTGCACTCCCGGGACGAGATCGGCCAGGTGGCCGCGGCCTTCGACGACGTGCACCGCGAGGCGGTCCGCCTCGCCGCCGAGCAGGCCCTCCTGCGGGGCAACGTCAACGCGATGTTCACCAACCTCTCGCGCCGCTCCCAGGGTCTGATCCAGCGTCAGCTCTCGCTCATCTCCGAGCTGGAGTCCCGCGAGGCCGACCCGGACCAGCTCTCCTCGCTCTTCAAGCTCGACCACCTCGCCACCCGCATGCGCCGTAACGGCGAGAACCTCCTCGTCCTCGCGGGCGAGGAGCCCGGCCGCCGCTGGACCCGTCCGGTCCCGCTGGTCGACGTGCTCCGTGCCGCCGCCTCCGAGGTGGAGCAGTACGAGCGCATCGAGCTGGCCGCGGTCCCGGCGACCGAGGTCGCCGGCCGGGTCGTCAACGACCTCGTGCACCTCCTCGCCGAGCTGCTGGAGAACGCCACCTCGTTCTCCTCGCCGCAGACGAAGGTGCGGGTCACCGGCCACGCGCTGCCCGACGGCCGGGTGCTCGTCGAGATCCACGACACCGGCATCGGCCTCTCCCCCGAGGACCTGGCCGCGATCAACGAGCGGCTCGCCTCGCCGCCCACCGTGGACGTCTCCGTCTCCCGCCGCATGGGTCTGTTCGTGGTCGGCCGCCTGTCCCTGCGACACGGCATCCGGATCCAGCTGCGTCCGTCGGACTCCGGCGGCACCACCGCGCTCGTCATGCTCCCCGTCGACGTCGCCCACGGCGGCAAGAAGCCCGTGCCCAAGCAGGGTGCGGGCGGTCAGGGCGCGATGCCGCAGGGCGCGGGCGCTCCGGGCGGACGCCTGCCCGGCGGTCCGGGCGCCGGTGGCCCCGGCAACGCCGGTGGCGGTCGCCCGGGTCTCGGCGGTACGCCGGCCCCGCGCGGCCAGGTCGGAGCGGGCAACGGTCCGCGGGCCGCGCTGCCCGGCCGTGACGGCGCCCCCCAGGGGCCGGGTCAGGGCCAGGGTGCGAACCAGGGTCAGGGTCAGCGCCCGGCGCCGGCCCCGCAGTCGGCGCAGACCGCGCAGATGCCGGCCGTCTCTCCGGAGCAGCCGCGTCCGGGGGCCGGTGCCGGCGGGTTCGGCGGCGGTGCCCAGCGCGCCATCCCGTCCCGTACGGACGTCTGGGGCGGGCAGGGCAACCCGTCCGGTCCGGGAAGCCAGTCCGGTCCGGGCAACCAGCCCCCGCAGAACCAGCAGAGCCAGCAGAGCCAGCAGCAGGGTCAGCAGGGTCAGGCGCCGCAGGGCGGTGGCCGGGCGGGTCAGAACGGCTTCGCCCGCGCCGAACTCCCCGGCGGCCCGCAGCAGCAGCGCCCCCCGGCGGCGAGCTGGGGCAACGACCCGGCCCAGCCGGTCCGGCGCCCCCAGCAGGAGATGTCCCCGCTGGACGCCCCGCGCGGCCACGACGAGCCGGACACCACGGGCCAGTACGCCCGTCCGCAGGCGCCCCAGGGCCCCGGTTCCACCGGCCAGTTCCCGCGTCCGGACGTGACCGGGCAGCAGCAGGCGCCCCAGGGCTACCAGCCCGCGGGCCAGGACCCGGCGTCCACCGCCGCGTTCCCGCGCCCCGACTTCGGCGCACCGCAGCAGGCGCCCCAGGGCTACCAGCAGCAGGCCCCGCAGGCCCCGGGTCAGCGCGGTGGCGGTTCCGGATACGGCGCCCCGCGCCCGGCCGGCAACCTGCCGCAGCAGCCTCAGCAGAACCAGCAGCAGCGACCGCAGCAGCCCCGCCAGCCGGAGGCGCTGCCGCCGGCCAGCGGATCGGGCGACGGCCGTACGCCGCTGTACGACACGCTGGAGACCAACTGGTTCCACGGCCAGGCACAGGGCGGCCAGCCCCAGGGCCAGGAACCGGTCCAGGGCCAGGCGCCCGGCCAGGGCCGTCCGGACGCCGGGCGGGTCCCCGAGGCCGAGCAGACCATGCAGACCCCGGTCGTCCCGCAGCAGCAGCCGTCCGCTTCCCCGGCTCCGCGGCTCCCCGCCGCGCCGCAGGGTGGCGGCGACGGCGGCCAGCAGGCCGCCGGGCCCGCCTCCTGGCGGACCTCCCCCAATGACGAGTTGGTGCGCCAGGCCGAGCGGGTGCGCAAGCCCGCGGCCGGCGGCGTCACCACCTCGGGGCTGCCGCGGCGGGTGCCGCGCGCCAACCTCGTACCCGGGACCGCCCAGGAGCAGGCCCACGCGGCCGGCCCCCAGGTCTCGCGTGCACCCGACGACGTCCGCGGCCGGCTCACCAACCTGCGCCGTGGCATCCAGCAGGGCCGTCAGGCGGGGAACTCGACCACGGGCTCCTTCCACGTCGGCCCCACCCACCAGCAGGAGCGTTAGTTGAGTGCGATGAGCCAGGCGGCGCAGAATCTGAACTGGTTGATCACCAACTTCGTGGACAACACCCCCGGGGTGTCCCACACGGTGGTGGTCTCCGCCGACGGCCTGCTGCTGGCCATGTCGGAAGGGTTCCCCCGGGACCGGGCCGACCAGCTGGCGGCGGTCGCCTCCGGGTTGACCTCGCTGACCGCGGGCGCCTCCCGGATCTTCGAAGGGGGCTCCGTCGCACAGACCGTGGTGGAGATGGAGCGCGGCTTCCTCTTCCTGATGTCCGTGTCCGACGGTTCCTCGCTGGCCGTGCTCGCCCACCCGGAGTGCGACATCGGCCTCGTGGGCTACGAGATGACCCTGCTGGTCGACCGGGCCGGCAGCGTCCTGACCCCGGACCTCCGTGCGGAGCTCCAGGGCAGTCTGCTCCACTAGGAACAGCCAAGACCGACAGTGCGGTGCGCCCCTCCGCACCGCACTGGGCACACACCCCGTCCGGCCGCCCCATTCGGCCCCCCACCGGCCCCATCAGACGGCAGACTTCTTGCTGTCACGCCCGGAGGATTCATGACCCCGCCCCCCGCCTCTCACGATCCGTACGGCGCCTCGCTCGACGAGTCGTACGGATATGAGGGCGACCAGCCGCTGGTGCGTCCGTACGCGATGACCGGCGGCCGGACCCGGCCGCGGTACCAGCTCGCCATCGAGGCGCTGGTCAGCACCACGGCCGACCCGGCGCACCTGTCCAGCCTGCTCCCCGAGCACCAGCGGATCTGCCACCTGTGCCGCGAGGTCAAGTCGGTGGCCGAGGTGTCGGCCCTGCTGTCCATGCCGCTCGGTGTGGCCCGGATCCTGGTCGCCGACCTGGCGGAGGCGGGCATGGTGGCGATCCACCAGCCGGGTAACGGAGAGGCCGGCGGCACGCCGGACGTGACACTGCTCGAAAGGGTGCTCAGTGGACTTCGCAAGCTCTAGCGGCGGTGCGGCCCGGTCGACCACCAGCGCGAAGATCGTGGTGGCGGGTGGCTTCGGCGTGGGCAAGACCACGTTCGTCGGCGCCGTCTCGGAGATCGACCCGCTGCGTACCGAGGCCGTGATGACCTCGGCCTCGGCCGGCATCGACGACCTGACCCACACCGGGGACAAGACCACCACCACGGTGGCGATGGACTTCGGCCGTATCACCCTGGACCAGGACCTGATCCTGTACCTCTTCGGTACGCCGGGCCAGGACCGCTTCTGGTTCATGTGGGACGACCTGGTCCGCGGCGCCATCGGCGCCGTCGTCCTGGTCGACACCCGCCGCCTCGCCGACTGCTTCCCGGCGGTCGACTACTTCGAGAACAGCGGCCTGCCGTTCGTCATCGCCCTGAACGGTTTCGAGGGCCACCAGCCCTACACTCCCGACGAGGTGCGGGAGGCGCTGCAGATCGGTCCGGGGACGCCGATCATCACCACCGACGCCCGTCACCGCGCGGACGCGAAGAGTGCTTTGATCACGCTCGTGGAGCATGCGCTGATGGCACGACTCAAGTAGGCGACCGTGTACGGCAGTTGTCGTACGCTGCTCTGGGGGCGGTCTGTGTCCTTTGACACGGTCCGCCCCCGCGTTCATAACGTTTCGAAAGAGAATTGGTGCGCGGTGGACACCCGACGCATCCGTTCGGTGCCACTGCGCTCACATGAGCCCCGCAATTTGCCGGGGCTCGCTCTTTATGCCCGTTTTATCTTCGGCCTGGACCGGTGAAAGCGACCGCTCAGAGCTGTTTGGATGGGACCCCCTTCACGTGCTGCAATTCATGAACTCCCGAGTAGTACGGCCCTGAACGAAACACCGGCACAACGTAGGTGCCGACGCCGAGAGGTTGTTGGTCGAGTGAGGCGAAGCAAGGAAAGCTCCGCGGAGCAGCAGGCGCGCGGCAACTTCACGCCGCCGACCCGCGCGGTGGCGTCGCCCGCGGAGGTGCCTGTCACGCCCCCGGCCCCGCAGGGCAGCTCCAGCAAGCTGTCCCCCCGGAACTGGCGTGTGCCCACCAGGCTGAACGCCATTCTCCTCATACCCGTGCTGGTCGGCCTCGTCATGGGCGGCTTCCAGGTGAAGGGGTCCATCGACACCTGGCAGGAGGCGCAGAACGCCGAGAAGACGGCGCTGATCATCCGCGCCGCCTCGGAGTACAGCCAGGCCCTGCTCAACGAGCGCGACCTCACCGCCGCTCCCCTCCTCAAGGCCACCTCGGCCAAGGACCGCGAGAGCGACGAGGTCACGCAGGCGTACGCCGCCACCGACGCCGCCGCGCTGAAGTTCTCCCAGGCCGCCGAGAACATGCCGGAGGGCGAGGGCCTCGAGCGCCGCCTGAAGCTGTTCCAGGACAAGGAGCCGGACCTCAAGAAGCTGCGCGAGGTCGCGTACACCAAGGCCATGGACCCGGTGAAGACCCAGCTCGGGTACGTCGACGTCCAGCACTACCTGATGGAGTTCTCCAACGAGCTCGGGCTCGGTACGGGCAACATCACCAGCTACGGCCGTACCGTCTACGCCATCCAGCTCGCCAAGGCCGCCACGTCGCTGCAGCGCTCGATCGGCACGCACCTCCTCGTGCGCCCCAGCCAGCGGGCCGAGGTCTTCGCCCAGCAGTCGGTGGCGTTCAACTCGTACAACTACCTGGAGAAGATCGCCCTCGGCGAGTACGTCTCCGGTGGCACCCAGGCGGACGTGGACCGCCTGACGAAGGTGATGAACGAGAAGGCCACCGAGGGGGCCAGGAAGCTCGAGGCCGCCGGTCTCAACCCGCCCAAGGGCCAGGACGACGGCTCGGTCTACACCGGTATGGCGGAGGCGATCGGTTCCGCCGAGGACGCCGACGCGATCGAGGACCTGCGCAAGCAGGCCGTCACCTTCGAGACATGGATGGGTGCGGCCACGGCGAAGTTCGACGGCTACACCGAGGTCGAGAAGGAGCTCGTCGACAAGGCCGTGACCGAGGCCGCCGCGATCTCCGACGACGCCAAGACGGACGCCTTCGTCAACGGTGGCATCGTCGTGATCGCGCTCCTCACCGCCTTCATCCTCGCCGGGATGATGGCGCGCCAGATGAGCCGCTCGATGCGCGAGCTGCGCACCGCCGCCTTCGCCATCGCCGAGCAGCGCCTGCCGATGCTGGTCGACCAGCTCTCCCGGACCGAGCCGGGCCGGGTCGACACCCGGGTGCAGCCCATCCCGATCGACTCCCAGGACGAGATCGGCGAGGTCGCCCGCGCCTTCGACCAGGTCCACCGCGAGGCCGTCCGGCTCGCAGCCGAGCAGGCCATGCTGCGGGGCAACGTCAACGCGATCTTCACCAACCTCTCGCGCCGCAACCAGTCGCTGATCGAGGGCCAGCTGACCCTCATCACCGATCTGGAGAACAACGAGGCCGACCCGGACCAGCTGGAGAACCTCTTCAAGCTGGACCACCTGGCCACCCGTATGCGCCGCAACGGCGAGAACCTCCTCGTCCTCGCAGGCGAGGAGCCGGGCCGCCGCTGGGACCAGCCGGTGCCGCTGGTCGACGTGATGCGCGCCGCCTCCTCCGAGGTGGAGCAGTACGAGCGCATCGAGCTCGCCGGCGTCCCGGAGGCCGAGATCCACGGCCAGGCCGTGACCGACCTCGTCCACCTCCTCGCCGAGCTGCTGGAGAACGCCACCACGTTCTCCTCGCCGCAGACCAAGGTCCGCGTCACCGCGACCCGTCTGCCCGACGGCCGCGTGATGGTCGAGATCCACGACAAGGGCATCGGCCTCACCGCCGAGGACTTCGCGGACATCAACCACAAGCTGGCCAACCCGCCGACCGTGGACGCCGCCGTCTCGCAGCGCATGGGCCTGTTCGTGGTCGGCCGGCTGGCCGACCGGCACGGCGTCCGGGTCCAGCTGCGCCCCTCGGGCGAGCAGGCCGGCACGACCTCGCTCGTCATGCTGCCGGACGCGATCACCCACGGTGGCGGCGGCGAGTCGCTGCCGCAGGACGACTTCACCGTCTCGCAGATCATCCCGCAGCAGCAGTCGCACGCCTTCGAGCCGGTGCAGCAGCAGCCGATGCGGACCGCCGCGGAGCTCGGCTTCGACGACTCCCGCTACGACGAGCCCGGGGAGGAGCGCCAGCTCGACCCGGTGAACCGTTCGCTCATGCGCGAAGAGCGCCGTGCGGCCCTGGAGGCACAGGCGCAGGGCGGCGACCGTCCGCTCTTCCGTGACGAGCTCGACTCCTCGCAGCAGGGGTACGTACAGCAGGAGCAGGACCAGGCGTACGCACCGGAGCAGGGATACGGGCAGGAGTACGCGTCCGACTACGGTCAGCCGGCTCATCAGCACGCCGGATACGACTACCCGCAGCAGGGCTACGACGAGTACGGCCAGGCCGCGGGCGACTACGGCCGGTCCGCCGACAACGGCTATACGGAAGCTCCCTATCAGGGTCAGGGCAACGGGCAGGCGCAGTACGACAACGCCTACGACACCCAGTCCCAGCAGGGTGCCTGGCCCGAGCAGGGTGCGTACCAGGGCGGCTACGAGCAGGAGTACCGGCCGGAAGCGGAATCTGCGCCCAGCGCTCCCGCGCAGCCCTCGGAGCGCGTAGGCTTCGACCGTCCGGGTCCCACCCCGAACCCGGCCCCGGACGCCGGGCACGCGCTGACCGACGCCGGTCTGCCGCGCCGAGGCGGCACCGCCGCGCAGGCACCCCGGCCCGCCCAGCAGCCGCTGCCCACGCGGTCGGTTCCGCAGCCGGCGCAGCAGCCGGCCCAGCAGAACGAAGCCGACGGTCCCGAGGAATGGCGCTCGACCAACGACGAGCGCTGGCAGCGGGCCGAGAAGCTCCGCGACCCGAAGGCGGGCGGGGTCACCTCGTCCGGTCTTCCGAAGCGGGTCCCCAAGGCCAATCTGGTCGAGGGCACGGCGGAGCAGACCCCGCAGGGCGGCCCCCAGGTCTCCCGCGCACCTGAGGACGTCCGGGGCAGGTTGAGCAACCTGCGCCGCGGTGTCCAGCAGGGACGCAGCGCGGGAACGGACACGAACGGATCGGGCCTCGGCCCGGGCAGTACCTACAACCAGGAGCGTTAGTGTGAGCATGAGCCAGGCGGCGCAGAATCTGAACTGGTTGATCACCAACTTCGTGGACAACACCCCCGGGGTGTCCCACACGGTGGTGGTCTCCGCCGACGGTCTCCTGCTGGCGATGTCCGAGGGATTCCCCCGGGACCGAGCCGACCAGCTTGCGGCCGTCGCCTCCGGACTGACCTCGCTGACCGCGGGCGCGTCCCGGATCTTCGAGGGCGGTGCGGTCAACCAGACCGTCGTGGAGATGGAGCGCGGCTTCCTCTTCATCATGTCGATCTCGGACGGCTCCTCGCTGGCCGTGCTGTCGCACCCGGAGGCCGACATCGGCCTCGTGGGCTACGAGATGGCGCTGCTCGTCGACCGCGCGGGCAGCGTGCTGACGCCCGACCTCCGGGCGGAGCTGCAGGGAAGTCTGCTCAACTAATAGACAGACAGTGCGTATCTCGCCACCGCACCGTAAGGTGCGGTGGCGCGGCTCCACAGGGACATGGACCGCGAGGCAGTCGGAGGAGGAGAAGTGGGAACACCCCCGGGCGGACGCCCTTACAACGGTTTTGACGCGCAGCAGCCGCACGGTGACACCGCGCAGAACCGGTTCAACTTTCCCTCCGCACCGAGCAGACAGGGCACACAGCAGCCCTATCAGCAGCCGCAGGCCCAGCCCTCGCCCGTGAGCGCGCCGCCGAGCGCGCCGCGCGCCCAGCGCGGCGCGGGTGGTTCGGGCGGATCGGGCGGTCACAACCCGCTCGTGCGTCCGTACGCGATGACCGGCGGCCGGACCCGGCCGCGTTACCAGCTCGCCATCGAGGCGCTGGTCAGTACGACGGCCGATCCGTCCCGGCTGCAGGGGCAGTTGCCCGAGCACCAGCGGATCTGCCGGCTCTGCTTCGAGATCAAGTCGGTCGCCGAGATCTCGGCGCTTCTCTCGATCCCCCTCGGCGTTGCCCGGATTCTCGTCGCCGACCTGGCAGAGGCCGGACTTGTCGCCATCCACCAGCCCGGCGGCGACGAGGCCGCCGGCGGTCAGCCAGACGTGACACTGCTCGAAAGGGTGCTCAGTGGACTTCGCAAGCTCTAGCGGCGGCGCGGCCCGTTCAACCACCAGCGCGAAGATCGTGGTGGCGGGTGGCTTCGGCGTGGGCAAGACCACGTTCGTCGGCGCCGTCTCGGAGATCAACCCGCTGCGTACCGAGGCCGTGATGACGTCTGCGTCCGCGGGCATCGACGACCTCACGCACACCGGCGACAAGACGACGACGACTGTCGCGATGGACTTCGGCCGTATCACCCTGGACCAGGACCTGATCCTGTACCTCTTCGGTACGCCGGGCCAGGACCGCTTCTGGTTCATGTGGGACGACCTGGTCCGCGGCGCCATCGGCGCCGTCGTCCTCGTGGACACCCGCCGCCTCGCCGACTGCTTCCCGGCGGTCGACTACTTCGAGAACAGCGGCCTGCCGTTCGTCATCGCCCTGAACGGCTTCGACGGCCACCAGCCGTACAACCCGGAGGAGGTCCGCGAGGCCCTCCAGATCGGCCCGGACACGCCGATCATCACCACCGACGCCCGTCACCGCGCGGACGCCAAGAGCGCGCTGATCACGCTCGTGGAGCACGCACTGATGGCCCGCCTCCGGTAGTCCCACCGGACCACGGCACGCAGAGGCCCCGCACACCGGACCGGTGGGCGGGGCTTTTCCGTGCCCGTGTGAGAGGGGTTTGGTGGTCGGCGGTCGTACGGCGAAGGCCCCCCGCTCCGAGGAGGAGCGGGGGGCCTTCGGTGCCGTGGGGCTCAGCCCTGCCAGGAGTGGGAGGGACGGAAGCCCGACTGGCGCTCCAGGCGGCGCCAGCCGGCCGTGGAGCGGCCGTGGGCGGTCGCCTCGGCCGGCTGGGCGGCCGCGCGGGCGAGCAGGACCGCGGTGATCGCGGCCAGCTCCTCGGGATCTGCGTGGCCCTTCTCGACGCGGAGAAGGTTGGCGGGGGTGGTCACGGAGGACTCCTCTTACTGCGGCGGGTTGCCGTGCTTGCGGGACGGCAGGTCGGCGTGCTTGGTGCGGAGCATGGCGAGGGACCGGATGAGGACCTCCCGCGTCTCGGCGGGGTCGATGACGTCGTCGACCAAGCCGCGCTCCGCCGCGTAGTAGGGATGCATGAGCTCCGCCTTGTACTCCTTGACCATGCGGGCCCGCATGGCCTCGGAGTCCTCGGCCTCGGCGATCTGCTTGCGGAAGATGACGTTGGCGGCGCCTTCCGCGCCCATCACCGCGATTTCGTTGGTGGGCCAGGCGTACGTCAGGTCGGCACCGATGGACTGGGAGTCCATGACGATGTACGCACCGCCGTACGCCTTCCGCAGAATCAGTGAGATTCGGGGCACGGTCGCGTTGCAGTAGGCGTACAGCAGCTTCGCGCCGTGGCGGATGATTCCACCGTGCTCCTGATCCACGCCGGGCAGGAAGCCGGGTACGTCCAGAAGAGTGACGATGGGGATGTTGAAAGCGTCGCACATCTGGACGAATCGCGCGGCCTTCTCGGACGCCTCGATGTCCAGGACACCGGCCAGGGACTGGGGCTGGTTGGCGACGATGCCGACGACCTGGCCGTCGAACCGGGCCAGCGCGCAGATGATGTTGCGGGCCCAGCGCTCGTGGATCTCCAGGTAGTCGCCGTCGTCGACGAGCTCCTCGATCACCTTGTGCATGTCGTACGGGCGGTTGCCGTCGGCGGGGACCAGATCGAGCAGGACGTCCGAGCGGCGGTCGGCCGGGTCCTCGGAACCCACGGTCGGCGGGTTCTCACGGTTGTTCTGCGGGAGCATCGACAGGAGGTAGCGCACCTCGGCGATGCAGGTCTCCTCGTCGTCGTACGCGAAGTGCGCGACGCCGCTGGTCTCGGCGTGGACGTCGGCGCCGCCGAGGCCGTTCTGGGTGATCTCCTCGCCGGTGACCGCCTTGACGACGTCCGGGCCGGTGATGAACATCTGCGAGGTCTCGCGGACCATGAAGACGAAGTCGGTGAGCGCCGGGCTGTAGGCCGCGCCGCCCGCGCAGGGACCGAGCATCACGCTGATCTGCGGGATGACCCCGGAGGCGCGGGTGTTGCGCTGGAAGATGCCGCCGTAGCCGGCGAGGGCGGAGACGCCCTCCTGGATGCGCGCGCCCGCGCCGTCGTTCAGCGAGACGAGCGGGGCGCCGGCCGCGATGGCCATGTCCATGATCTTGTGGATCTTGGTGGCGTGGGCCTCGCCCAGCGCGCCGCCGAAGATCCGGAAGTCGTGCGCGTAGACGAAGACCGTACGCCCCTCGACCGTGCCCCAGCCGGTGATGACGCCGTCGGTGTACGGCTTCCTGGCCTCCAGCCCGAAGCCGCTGGCGCGGTGGCGGCGCAGCTGCTCGACCTCGCTGAAGGAACCCGGGTCGAGCAGCAGCTCGATGCGCTCGCGAGCGGTGAGCTTGCCCTTGGCGTGCTGGGCCTCGGTCGCCCGATCGCTGGGGCCGCGCCGGGCCTCCTCGCGCAGGGCGTGCAGCTCGGCCACACGGCCACGGGCGTCAGTCGGCTCGCTCGGGATCTGGTCCACAACGGTCATGTACCGACCCTACGAAGTCGACCAAGGAAAACCCGCCGTTGACTCCGTACAGTCTCCCGCGTCGATTCCTGGTGGAGCTGGACAGAACCATGCCGCCCTCGGCCCGAGTCGACAGCGGAAGACCCCTTCCATTTGTAGGATTCCTATACAAGCACGCTGCAGCGGTGGGTGGCGCCGGCGGTGCCGGGGTGGATCCGGAGCCGCAGCGAGCGGCCGGTGGCGAGGATCTCCACGGACGGGTCGTGGGAGATCACCCGGCGGGCCGGGCGGTCCCAGACGAGCTCCAGCGGCTGCCCGGTGCGCGGCGGCTCGGCGACCCGGAGGTCGAGGACGGAGCGCCGTCGGCGGACGAGCACGCTCGCCGGGGCGGAGACGGTCAGGGGCCCCACCGTACCGGCCCGCCAGAGGTTGGCCGCGGTGAGCCCGAGGGACGGGACGGAGACGGCCTGACGGTCGGCGGTGTTGTCGAGGACGCGCAACCAGCGGCGGTCGGCGGCGCGGGCGGCCAGGGTGCGGCGGGTGGCGCCGGGCATCAGGAGGTACGCGTAGGAGGCGGCGACCGGGTCGGTGCCGTGGTCGAACCACAGGGTCTGGTAGACGCGGGTGCGGCGTTCGGTGGAGCTGGTGGTGTTGATGTCGTTCCAGGCGCCGGTCCGCTCCTCGCGGAGCGTGCGCAGGTCGGCGGTCCCCCCGGGGAAGACCCAGCCGCCGTGGCCGTCGAGGTGGGCCCAGCCGGCGCCGGTGGTGAGCGGGGCGGGGTCTCCCCCGCGGCCCGCGGCGCGGGAGGCGCCCGCCTCGCCGAGGTTGCGGTTGTCGACCACGGTCTCGACCGGGACGCCGTCGGAGGCGGTGATGCCCGCGCCGAGGCAGATGATCGTGTCGGCCGCGCAGAACCAGGACTTGCGGGCCTCCAGCGTGGAGCCGAGGCCCTTCACATGCTGGCCGATCGCGGCGAACTCGCCGTCGGTGGTGCCCCCGACCCACTGGACGGCGGGCCGGTGCGCGCCCCACTCGCCGCCGGCCCGGTCGGCGAGCCGCCGGGTGGAGACGGTGGTGCCCGGGAGGCGGTAGGGGTCGACGGTGGGCCAGAACCAGTCGGTGTATTGGCCGCCTTGGCCGGTGGTCCACCAGTACAGCATCCCGGCGCCGGTGTGCCAGCCGCGCGGGTGCTCGCCGTTGCCGCACTCGTAGGAGGAGATCCGCTCGGAGGAGAGGGAGAGGTTGGCGGCCCAGCCGGGGCGGCGGTGGACGGCCCGGTCCATGGCGGTGAACAGCCGGTGTCCGGTCGGTTCGGGCGCGGCGGGCACGGGCGCGGCGGCGACGGCGTGCAGGCGGGCGAGGTCGGCGACGCCGTACTGCGGGGCGGTGAGGATCGGGCTGACCGTGTCCCGTTCGATCCACCCTTTCACGCGCGCGTGCCAGCGGTCGCGTTCGGCCGGGCTCGCGCCGCCCGCGAGGAGGGCGATGGCGGCGATGAGGCCCTGGCCGTGGAAGTGGTCGGAGCGCATGATCCGCCGCTCGTCGCTCGTGAGCAGACCGCGGCTGACCGCCCGGCCGTTGACGCTGTCCATGGCCAGGCCGTCGTAGATGAGGGGCGCGTAGGCCTTCTCGACGCTGTCGAGGATGATCTGGCGGTGGGGGTCGGTCACCTCCCAACGGGAGCCGGCGAGCAGGGTGAAGAGCCGGCCCAGGCCGTCGAGCATGACCTGTCCGTAGGTGCCCGAGTAGGCCACCCAGGTGTGCTGGACGAACGATCCGTCGGCGTAGAGGCCGTCGCCCTCGGTCACGTACGGGAAGACGGGCGAGAGGGCGTCGCGGGCGAGGGCGACCTTGGCCGCGTCGCCGCCCAGGATGCCGCGCAGGGCGACGGAGCGGCAGAGGTCGACGCGGTTGGCGCCGGTGGAGGTGCCGGTGTAGTCCCGCAGGGCGGAGTCGGGGACGAAGTGGTCGACGGCGGCGCAGGCGGCCGCGATCCGCTCGGCGCCCAGGTGCGGGTGGAGCGCGGCGACGATGTCCATGAGCAGGCGGGGGCTGCCGATCTGCCACTCCCACCAGTTGCCGTACGGCCTGATCCCCGCCGCGTACGCCCGGGCGGAGAGGTGGTCGAGGCCGCGCAGGACGTCAGCGAGGAGCCCGGGGTCGCCGGTGAGGCCGGTGCCGGGCTGGACGTAGGCCTGGGTCATGGTCCACAGGCGGCTGTGGCTCTGGGTGATCCCGGCGGGCGGGTCGAAGGGGACGCCGGGCCACAGGGAGGTGTCGGTGGGGGCCATCGCGGCCCGGAAGGAGCGGGCGAGGGCGCCGGTCCCGGCGAGGCGGGAGGCGTAGGGCTCGGCGCCGGAGTCGAAGCCGGCGCCGAGCTGGATGCCGAGCCAGCGCAGCCGCAGCGTCTCGAACTCCGCCTCCGCCGCGCGGGCCGGGGCGGCGGCTCCGAGGGCTGCGGCGGACGCGGCGGCGGTGGTGGCCGTCGTGAGGAACGTACGGCGGGACCAGACGGGCACGGGAGCCTCCCGGGGCAGGGGTGGGACCGGACGGCCCCCGGTCTAGCACGCGCTTTCTATACGTATCAATGGGTAGGACACGTCGGGCGAGGAGAGATTGGGCAAGCGCTTGCTGTCCGATACCTGGCGACGTGCGCCGGGGTCAGGCCGAGCAGTGGAAGCGGGCGTTCCCCCAGTCGGCGTGGTCGTTGCCGTTGCCGTCCCCGCCGTCGTCGACGACCAGGTCGACGTAGGCGGCGCCGGTGAGGTCGGCGGTCAGCCGCCAGGGCCCGTCCGTCGCCGTGAGGACCGGGGACGTCGCCTTCCGTACACCGTCGGCCAGGACGTCGAACCGCACGCTGCCCCGGGCGGCCTGGGCGTCGTCCACCCCGACCTCGGCGGTGAGGGAGGCGCACCGGCCGCCCAGGTAGTAGCGGATCCTGGCGGGTGCGTGGCTGCCGAGCCCCTTGGCGTAGGCCACTCCCCCGATCCGCAGCGGGGTGCCGTCGCCGGTGCCGGTCCCGCCGTTGGAAAGATCGCGTTCGACCGGCCCCCAGCCGTTGGTGGCCGAGGTCCACTCCAGGTCGGTCGCCCAGCTGTCGGTGGTGGGCGGCGGGGGCAGGGTGCGGACGGTGGCGGCGGCGGTGAGCCTCCGCTCCCGGCCCCCGATCGCGTACGTGAGGGAGGCGTCGAGCGGGTACGACCGGTGGGCCGCGTCCGCCGGCGGCGTCACCTGCCAGGCGGCGGTGGCCTGCCCGCCCGGCGCGACCGGGTCGAGGGTGACCGGCGCCGCCGGTTCGGCGGTCCAGCCCGCGGGCAGGGCGAGCGTGGCCACGGCGCCGGAGACCGCTGCGGCCTCGTCGTGGGCGAAGGTGGCCGTGACCCGGTTCGGACGGCCGGGTTCCAGGGTCTCGGGCGCGGCGAGCGCGAGCGTGCCGCAGGCGGCGGGTTCGGCGGCCGGGCCGAGGTCGGTCACGGTGAAGGAGTCGAGGACGAAGTCGGCGCCGTCCGGGGCGTCGGCGCGTTTGCGCAGCCCGGTCCAGGTGCCGCCGCAACCGGCGGTGACGGTCTCGGTGAAGCGCCCGGTGGTCCGCTGCTGTCCGAGGGGCGTGCGGCGGGTCTCCACGGCGGTCCCGTCGGGGCGGTCGTAGCCGGTGACCCACTCGTAGGCGCCCGCGTGGCTGGACTGGTGGTCGTACTCCACGCGGTAGCGGTGCCCGTCCCGCATCGGGACGGTCCAGGGGGCGGTGCGGTAGACGAGCCCGCTGTTCTCGTCGTGGGACTTGAGGGACTCGGCGCCGCCGAGGACGTCGTCGACGAGCTTTCCGTTCCAGCCGGCCTGGGTGTAGGGGGCGTGGAGCTGGGCGATGTGGGTGCGCGGGTCGGTCGTCCCGCCGGAGTCGCCCTTGAGGAAGGGGCCCCAGCCCTGGTCGACGGCCTCGAAGTCCTCGTACACGGTCGCGCCCGGCCTGGTCGTCGGGTCGTTGCGCACGACCCGTACGTCGTCGATCCGGACGGCGGCCGGGCTGCCCGGCGCGGCGTGGATCCCGAGCATGGCGGCGCCGCGCGCGGGGGCGGTGAAGGTGACCTTGGCGCGCTGGAGGCGGGTGCCGTTCCAGTCGGAGGCGGCGACCCGGTCCACCAGCGGCGAGCGGGCCACGGTGACGGACCGGCCGCCGACGGAGAGGGTGGTGGGACGCGTCCGGCCGGGCTCGACCTCGATCAGGGCGGAGGCGGTGTAGCGCGCGCCGGGGGTGAGGCCGGTGAGCCGCTGCTGTACGGCGGCGGTGGCGGAGCCGGTCAGCCGGGCGCTGTTGCGCCCCTGGGCGTCGGTGTCCCGGGCGACCGTGCCGGCCGTGGTCCAGGCGCGGAGCCGGCTGTCGTTGAAGCCGGGGTCCTTCACGGGCGTGCCCTCGCCCCAGCGCGGGTCACGCGGCTCGGGGGCGCGGTCGGGGTAGAGGACGTAGGGCTGTCCGGCGGCGGCGTCGAGGGTGATCCGGCCGCCCGTGGGCCGCACGGTGCCGGTCTTGACGCGACCGTTGTCGGTGAGCTTGTAGACGCTGTACGAGCGGGAGCCGGGCACCGCCCAACTCGTCGTCCCTCCGGTCTTGTTGTAGTGGTACAGCTTCTTTCCGCCGTCCCAGGGCAGCAGGTAGTTCTCGCCGTCGAGGACCGTGCGGCCGCCCTCGTGGAACGTGCGCTTCCCGTTCTCGACGGTGCCGCGGACGCCGCCGGTGAAGGTCAGGTCGTTGCCGTTCCAGCGGGTGATGCGCTGCCGCTGGAGGTACTTGGCGGGCAGGTTCTTCTGCCAGACGTTGGCCTGGAAGCGGTTCCAGTCGGTCTCGCCGGTCCAGCCCTCGAAGTCCTCCAGGGCGGTCCGGCCGAGGACCGGGTGGTCGTTCCAGACGTCCTTCTCGCCGTTGCGGATGAAGCGGACGATCTGCGAGTTGAGGCCCTTGTTGGTGGCGCCGCCGTAGTCCAGGTCGTTGGCCCAGTGGGACCAGAGCGAGGCGCGCTCGAACTTCTCGGACCACTCGGTGGCGACGTTCCAGCCCTGTGCCTGCACGGCCTGCAGCGTCTTGTCGGCGATCCAGCCGTGGGTGTAGTAGACGTCGATGTAGAGCATCGACAGGTTCGGGTCGGTCTCGTCGCGGAGCTGCTGGAAGCGGCGGGCGAGATCGCCGCTGTTCACGTCCCGGCGCTGGTCGATGGAGTAGCTCTGGTTGAGCCAGTTCCAGCCGGGCTTGCTCGTGTCGACGAGTGTCTCGCTGAAGTTCTTCGCCTCGGGGTACGACTCGGTGGCGTTGACGTGGACGCCGAAGCCCGCGCCCCACTTCCGGCCCTCCTTGAGGAGGGTGTTGAGGTCGGCGAGGCCGCCGGCCCGCTTGTTGTAGTTGCCGCCGTAGTCGGGGTGGGCCGAGTCGTGGCCCTCGGAGCCGTACCCCTTGAGCAGGGCGAACTGGCCGAGTCCGTCGGTGGCGAGGGAGATCCGTTTGACGTCGTCGAGGGTGCGCAGGAAGGGGTGGGTGGCGTGGGACGCGAAGTTGAAGGGGATGTGGGCGATCACCCGGTCCGGGGTCGCCTCGCTGCCCGGGGCCTTGATCCCGATGGCGGGGAAGGCCACGGCCGCGTCCTGCCAGTCGGTGCGTCCGTCGGCGTTGGCGTCGGGGGTGACGACGACCTTGGCCCAGGGGAGGTTCCCGCCGCGCTCCGGGGCGGGGGCGCCCTCGCCCCGGTAGGTCCACTGGCCGGACCAGACGCCGACGCGGGTCTCGGCGCCGTTCTTCCGCGCTTGGTGCCAGAAGCGGGCTCCGTCGCGGGCGCTCGGTCCCGCGGGCTTGTCGTAGGAGGAGTTGGACTCGACGGCGGCGGCGAGGGAGCCGGTGCTGACCAGTG
This sequence comes from Streptomyces sp. NPDC008121, assembly GCF_042957155.1. NCBI lineage: Bacteria > Bacillati > Actinomycetota > Actinomycetes > Kitasatosporales > Streptomycetaceae > Streptomyces > Streptomyces sp. NPDC008121. Next base: position 214,896 of record NZ_JBIBHT010000003.1, read on the forward strand.
CGTAGCTCGCCCCGGTGGCGGCGGACTCGGCGGGGGTCGCGTCGGTGATCCCGGCGAAGACGTCGGCGGTACGCGTGGAGTCGGGGTCGAGCCGGGTGAAGGCGGTCGCGGCGCCGCCGTCCGCGGAGCCGACGGAGACCAGGTCGTGGCCCGGTATGTCGAGGGTGCCGACCCGGAACGCCTCGGTGTCGTGGACGGCGGTGACCTGGAAGGTGGTAACGCGGCCGCTGACGCCCAGGGTGGCGTCGATCCGGACGCCGGGGAGGGCGGGGAAGACCAGGGTGTACGCGGCGGTGGAGGAGGTGAGGACGGGGGCGCCCTGGGCGCGGACCGCGTACGCCGTGCCGTTGAGGACGACCTCGGTCACCAGGGCCGTACTGCCGAGGAGGCGGGCTCCGGTCGCCCGGTCGGTGTACGAGAGGACACGCGGGAAGTCCTCGGCGACGGCGACGGTGAGCCGGTCGGAGCCGATGAGGGCGGCGGCTTCCTGGCGGGGGGCCTGCGCCCCGGGGGCCTGTTCCTGCAGGGCCTGCGCCTGCGGGGCCTGTTCCCGCGGGGCCTGTTCCCGCGGGGCTTGGGCGAGGGCGGGCCCAGAGAGGGCGAACACGGCGGCCGAGGCGGCGGCGAGCGCGCAGGCCGTACGGATCCTTCGGGGCGTGGGGAGGGACATGCGCACCAGTTGTCCTCGGCCCCCGGCGCACCGTCAACGAGATCGCGGCCCGGCGGGCCCGCCAGTCCAAGAACCCCCTTCGGTTAGTCCAAGTGACCACCGAAGGGGGCCTGATGGAGGTCAGCAGCCGCCGCAGTTGTAGAACGTCACGTCCCAGTGGTTGCCCTCGTCGGCGTAGATGTTGCCGGCGCCGGACTTCCACTGCGGGGCGCCGTCACCGCGTACACCGATGTAGGTGAACGTGTTCTTGATGTAGGTCCCGACACAGGCGTACTTGGCGAAGTCGAGCTTGTAGCCGTTCCAGTGCGAGTACGTGCCGCCGGCGTGGCCGGTCTCGGTGCCGCCCGTGATGTTGAGGGCGCAGCCGCTGGCGCTCTTGAGCGTCTGGGCCCCCTGGGCGGTGGCGAGGTTGAGCTGCTCGAAGGAGGTGCAGGTGGGGTTGTTGCGGTCGGAGCAGCCGCCCGACGAGGACCAGGTGATCCCCGAGGCGCGGAACTTCGAGGTCGCGGTGGCGTGGCTGATCTTGGTGGCCGCCTGGGCGTCGGTGGCGCCGGAGAGGACGCCGACGCCGGGCGCGAAGAGCGCGCCGAGGACGAGGGCGAGGGCGGTGAGGACGGAGCGGAGCTTCATCGGGGGGTGCCTCCTGCTGATGACCGTGACGGATGGGACGGCGGTGCAGGTGGAGCGGAGAGTTCCGATCGAGCAAGGAGATGGTGCCGTAGTTCTACGCGCGTCCGCCAGAGGGCCCGGGGGCCGTCGAGGTGAACATTTACGGGAGATGTTGAAACTTGAACGGAATAGCGCTACGGTCGTTCTCGTTGAAGCTTCAACAAGTTCGTTTCCGCAGGCGCTCCCCCGCCTCGTCCCCCAAGGAGCACGTCATGGGCATCTTCGGCCGCAAGAACGACACCGCCACCGGCACCGCGACCGCCGTCGCCACCCGCCCCGTCGACCCGGCCCTGGCCGCGCTGACCGGCGACTACACCATCGACCCGGCGCACAGCAGCATCGGCTTCACGGTCCGCCACGCCATGGTCACCAACGTCCGCGGCTCCTTCGCCGAGCACCAGGGCACGCTGAGCCTCGACGGCACCGACCCGAGCGCCTCCTCCGCCTCGATCGACGTCACCATCGCCTCGATCGACACGGGCATCGCCGACCGCGACGGCCACCTGCGCAGCGCGGACTTCTTCGACGCCGAGACCTTCCCGCTGATGACCTTCCGCTCGACCGGGGCCGAGCAGCTGGGCGGCGACCTGTACCGGATCACGGGCGACCTCACCATCAAGGACGTGACCCGCCCGCTCGCCATCGATCTGGAGTTCAACGGCGCGGCCACCGACGTCTACGGCAACGAGCGCGTCGGCTTCGAGGGCTCGGCCGAGATCCTGCGCTCCGCGTGGGGCCTGACCTGGAACGCGGCCCTGGAGACGGGCGGCGTCATGGTCAGCGACAAGGTGAAGCTGACCTTCGACATCTCCGCGATCAAGACCGCCGCCTGACGGATCGCGAATCCCCGGCGATACGAGCGCGCCCGCCTCTCCGCGACAGCGAGGGCGGGCGCTCGGCCGTTCCGGGACGGGGCCGCGGGCTGCGGGCCGCGGGCCGATCTCACCGACGGGCGCCGGGAACCGCTGGTCAACGCCGTTGTCAGTGGGGGCCGCTAGCGTCGCGGGCATGGAATTCCGCATCGACAGCAGCGCGTTGACCGACGCCGTCGCCTGGGCCGCCCGCGTCCTGCCCGCCCGCTCCCCCGTCCCGGTGCTCGGCGGTCTGCTTCTGGAGGCGGCGGACGGCCGGCTGCGCGTCTCCGGACTCGACCACGAGGCGTCGGCACGGATCGAGGTCGAGGCGGACACGGCCGTCGACGGCCGGGCGCTCGTCCTGGGGCGGCGGCTCCTCGACATCTCCAAGGTGCTGCCGAAGGGGCCGGTGGAGTGCGCGGTCGAGGGTTCGCGCCTGTCGGTGACCGGCGGGGAGGCCCGCTTCGGGCTCTCCCTCCTGCCGTTGGAGGACTATCCGGCCCCGCCCGGTCTGCCCGCCCTGCGCGGCGCGGTGGACGCGGACGCCTTCGCGGCCGCCGTCGGGCAGGTGGCGGTGGCCGCCGGCCGGGACGACGCGCTGCCGGTCCTGACGGGCATACGCCTCGCCCTGGACGGTACGGAGATGACGCTGGCCGCGACCGACCGCTACCGCTACGCGGTCCGCACCCTGGAGTGGAAACCGGAGGGCGGCACCGGCCCGGTGGGGGACACCGATGTCGTGGTGCCCGCCCGCCGGCTGACGGAGATCGCCCGCTCCCTCGCCGGAGCCGGCCTGGTCCGGCTGGCGCTCGACGGCGGCTCGATCGGCTTCGAGGGCGACGGCGTCCGCGCCACCACCCGCCTGCTCGACGGCCGGCTCCCCCGCCACGAGAAGCTCTTCACGCTGGGCGAGCACGCCGTCGCCGAGACGGACCGGGCCCCGCTGGTCGAGGCCGTGAAGCGGGTCGCCGTCGTCGCGGAGGGCGACAGCCCCGTCCAGCTGTCCTTCGGCGAGGACGCCGTCCGGCTCCACGCCGGGTACGAGGACGACGTGGCCTCCCAGCGGCTCCCGGCCCGCCTCGACGGGGCGGTGTCCACGACGGTCGCGTTCAATCCGGCGTACCTCCTGGACGCGCTCGGCTCGTTCGACACCGGCACCGTCCGCTTCCACCTCCTGGGACCGGGGCAGCGCGCCCTGCTCACCGACCGGGCCGACGGCGTCCACCAGCACCTGCTGATGTCGGTGAAGCCGCCGGCGTAGGCCCTCAGCCCGGCGGTCACCGGGCCTCGGCCGGGGGCCCGGTGGTCAGAAGCCGCCTCCCCCGTCGAACCCGCCGCCTCCGCCGAAGTCGCCGCCGCCGAATCCGCCTCCGCCGGCGTCACCCGACCCGAAGTCGCCGGAGTCGAAGTCGGCCCCGGAGAAGTCGCCGCCCTGGAACTCGCCGCCGCCGTACTCCGCCGCGTAGGCCGGGGTCGCGAGCATCGAGCCGAGCATGGTGCCCACCAGCAGGCCGGGGAGCATGCCGCCGCCGAAATAGCCGCCCGCCCAGGGGCCGTACGCCGGTCCCGCCTCCCAGTACGGGCGGCGGCCGCCGTCGGTCTCGACGGTACGGGCCTGCGGATCCTGGCCGTCGTCGAGGCGGGCGGCGTCGGCGGCGCAGACCGGGACCTCGCGGGCCGCGCCCCCGGCCGGGACCCAGCTCCGGTCCGTGGTGGAGGGGCCGTGGCGCGGGTCGAAGAAGCAGGGCGGCCGGCGCTCCGGCAGCGGCCGCTTCTCGCGGCGGGCGCCCAGGAGGGCAAGGGAGAACCGGCCGTCCTCCAGGGCCTGGGTCACCGCCCGGACGTCGTGCGGGCGCGTGGCGGAGCCCATCAGGGACTTGGCCTGGTCGTAGGAGTCCAGGGCGCGTTCGTAGTCGCCGCGCATGGTGTCGTCGGCGCCCGGTTCGGCCGGATGGAAGTCGAGGCGTTCCAGCTCCTCGCCGAATGCGGTGATGTCCTCGTCGACGACGACCCGGAGCCGTTCGAGGGCCTCGCGCTCGGCCGCCTCCTTGCGGAGCCGGTTGCGGCGGACCACCGCGTAGGCACCGGCGCCGCCGGCGGCGGTGACCGCCCCGAGGGTGATCAGGCCGGCGACGGGCACGCCGCCGTCGTCCGCGCCCACGGACCCCCAGGAGGCGGGGGCGGACCCGCGCACCGTCGGCAGGGCCTGATCGACGAAGTTGTTCAGCTCCGTGGCCGCGTCGACGCCCGGCTGGCGCACGGCCGTCACGAGGTTGCGCACCGCGTCCTGGGACATCACGGAGGAGTCCGCGCCGGCGTCGAAGCCGGTACCGAGCCGCACCGCGTAGAGCCCGGTCACCCCGGTCTCGGTCCGCAGGTTCCGCAGCAGGTCGTCCGGCGGAAATTCGGCGTTCGCGGGCAGGACGGCCACGAAGAGGGGCTTGTCCGCGTCCTCGATCTTCTGGGTGAGGGCGGCCGCCTCGGCCGTCGAGAGCTGGCCGGCGGCGCCCGGATCGACGTAGACCGGGCCCTGCTTCAGGGCCGCGGCCGCATCGGATATCCCCGTCGCCTTGGCGCCCGCGGAGGGGGCCAGGGCGAGGAGCAGCAGGAGTGCCAGCCCCGCGAGGGCCGACAGAAGGTGGAACGGCCGAGTCCTCATGCTTTGAAACTTACCCGAAAGGATGAAAACCAGGCCATACGGGCCGAACTATCTGGCGGTGGCCTCCTCCGCCGGCCTCGTACACGTCCCGCTGAACGTCCTCCCCGTGCGCCCCGGCCGGGGCGCAGGGGGAGGTACAAGGCGTCGCGTCGCGCTCGGCGGAGCCGTCGCGTTCCTTCGCGGCCCTACTCGGCGGGGTCGATGCCCACCCGCAGCAGTCCGTAGGTGAAGGCGTCCTCCAGGGCCTGCCAGGAGGCGGCGATCACGTTCTCGCCGACGCCGACCGTCGACCACTCGCCGTTGCCGTCGCCGGTGGTGATGAGGACGCGGGTCGTGGACTCCGTGCCGTGACGGCCCTCCAGGATGCGGACCTTGTAGTCGACCAGCTCGAACTTGGCGAGCTGGGGGTAGATCCGCTCCAGGGCGACCCGCATGGCGCGGTCCAGGGCGTTGACGGGGCCGTTGCCCTCGGCGGTGGCGACGATCCGCTCGCCCTTGGCCCAGAGCTTCACGGTCGCCTCGTTGGCGTGGATGCCGTCGGGCCGGTCCTCGACGATCGCGCGCCAGGACTCCGTACGGAAGTAGCGGCGCGGGCGGCCCTCCGCCTCCTCGCGGAGCAGCAGCTCGAAGGAGGCGTCGGCGGCCTCGTAGGTGTAGCCCTGGAGTTCGCGCTCCTTGACCCGCTCGACGACCCGGGCCACCAGGGCCCGGTCGTCGCCGAGGTCGACGCCGAGCTCCTTGCCCTTGAGCTCGATCGAGGCCCGCCCGGCCATGTCGGAGACGAGCATCCGCATGGTGTTGCCGACCAGCTCGGGGTCGATGTGCTGGTAGAGGTCGGGGTCGACCTTGATCGCGGAGGCGTGCAGGCCCGCCTTGTGCGCGAAGGCGGAGACGCCGACGTAGGGCTGGTGGGTGGAGGGGGTGAGGTTCACGACCTCGGCGATGGCGTGCGAGATACGGGTCATCTCGGCCAGCGCGCCCTCGGGCAGCACCCGCTTGCCGTACTTCAGCTCCAGTGCGGCGACGACCGGGAAGAGGTTGGCGTTGCCGACCCGCTCGCCGTAGCCGTTGGCGGTGCACTGCACGTGGGTGGCGCCCGCGTCGACGGCGGCGAGGGTGTTGGCGACGGCGCAGCCGGTGTCGTCCTGGGCGTGGATGCCGAGGCGGGCGCCGGTGTCGGCGAGGACGGTGGCGACGACGGCCTGGACCTGGGCGGGGAGCATGCCGCCGTTGGTGTCGCAGAGGATCACGACGTCGGCGCCGGCTTCGGAGGCGGCGCGGACGACGGCCTTGGCGTAGGCGGGGTTCGCCTTGTAGCCGTCGAAGAAGTGCTCGCAGTCGACGAAGACGCGGCGGCCCTGGGAGACCAGGTGGGAGACGGTGTCGCGGACCATCTCCACGTTCTCGTCCAGGGTGGTGCGCAGGGCGAGCTCGACGTGCCGGTCGTGCGACTTGGCGACCAGCGTGATCACCGGAGCGCCGGAGTCGAGGAGCGCCTTGACCTGGGGGTCCTCGGCGGCGCGGCCGCCGGCCCTGCGGGTCGCGCCGAAGGCGACGAGCTGGGCGTGCCGGAAGTCGATCTCCTCCCGGGCGCGGGCGAAGAACTCGGTGTCCCGCGGGTTGGCGCCGGGCCAGCCGCCCTCGATGAAACCCACGCCGAACGCGTCGAGGTGCCGCGCGATGGTCAGCTTGTCCGCGACGGTGAGGTTGATGCCCTCGCGCTGCGCCCCGTCGCGCAGCGTGGTGTCGAAGACGTGGAAGCTGTCGTCGGGACGCGGGCTCGCGTCGGTCTCCGTGGTCATGACTCTGATGGCTCCTGTCGGATGTGGCTCCGGAAGGTCTGGATCCACTTGCCCCCATTTTCGCGCGCGGTCGCCGTCCGGCGGTGGTGGGGCCGGAAAACGAAAAAACCCCTCGCGGGTGCGAGAGGTCTGCGCGCGGGTCTGGGGCACGGTGTCCACTGCCGCGGGGATCGAGCCACGGTTCAGCGGTCACTGCGGACCGGCGCGCTGCTGCCGATAATCATCGTGGTAGCAAGCACGCCCGCAGTCTCCCACAGGCAGGCCGCGCGCGGGACACGGATCTCACGATACGGAACGAGCGACGGCCCGCCGCGTCACGGCCGCCGAGGGGCGACCGTCCGGCCCCGTCCCGCCGCCTCACGGGCGGAGGAGCAGCGTCTCCTCGACGAAGTCCCGGACGTGGGCGAGGACCTGCTGCCGGCCGGTGCCCGGGATGCCGACGGCGACGTGGACGCTGAAGCCGTCGAGCAGCGCCCGCATCCGGGCCGCGTACCGGTCGGGGTCGACCGCCCGGAACTCCCCGCGCGAGACGCCCTCGGCGACCAGGGCGACCAGGTCGCGGTGCCAGGCCCCCTCGATGGCGGCCTGCCGGGCGCGGGCGTCGGCGTCGGCGTTCTGGGACCGGTTCCAGACCTCCAGCCACAGCGTCCAGTGCGGGTCGCGGGGCCCGTCGGGGACGTACACGTCCACGTACCCGTCGAGCCGCTCGCGCGCCGTACCGGGCCGGGAGAGCAGGGCGCTGCGCTCGGCGCCGAGCCGGCCCTCGCTCCACTCCAGGGTCTGCAGGAGCAGTTCGTCCTTGGTGCGGAAGTAGTAGAGGAGGTGGCCGCTGCTCATGCCGACCTGGCGGCCGAGCCCGGCCATCGTGAGCCCGTCGAGCCCGCGTTCGGCGATGGTGTCCATGGCGGCGGCGAGCAGCTCCTCACGCGGAGGAGCGGCGTTGTTGCGCCGCCGGGGGGCGGCCGGGTCGATGCGGGTCACTCGTACGTTCTACCCCATCGTTTCTCGGGGCTCCGGGCCGCGGGGCGTCTCGCCGTCCCGCGGTCCGGGGCCCGCCGGGTTCAGACCTTCGGCTGCTGCTGGGTGATGCAGTGGATGCCGCCGCCGCCCGCGAAGATGGCGCGGGCGTCGACCAGCGTGACGGTCCGCTCCGGGAACAGCCGGCGGAAGACGCCCGCCGCGATCTCGTCGTTCGGGTCGTCGAAGCCGCACAGCACCACACCGCCGTTGCAGAGGTAGTGGTTGATATACGAGTAGTCGACCCAGTCGCCCTCCTCGTCCTTCAGGACGGTCGGCGCCGGGATCTCGACGACCTCCAGCGGCCGGCCCTTCGCGTCCGTCTGGCGGCGGAGGATGTCGACGTACATCCGGGAGCGCTCGTGGTCGGGGTGGGCCGGGTCCCGCTGGCTGTGGACGAGCACGACGCCCGGCTTCGCGAAGGCGGCGACGATGTCGACGTGGCCCTGGGTGCCGTAGAGGCCGTAGTCGCCGGTGAGGCCGTGCGGGAGCCAGATCGCCTTGCTCGTGCCGAGCTGGGCGTGGATCTCGGCCTCGACCTGCTCGCGGGTCCACTCCGGGTTGCGGCCCGCGCCGAGCTGGACGGTGTCGGTCAGCAGAACCGTTCCCTCACCGTCGACGTGGATCGCGCCGCCCTCGTTCACCAGCCGGCTGCTCCGCACCGTCACGCCCGCGAGGTCCGCGACATGGCGGGCGATCTTGGAGTCGTGCTCCCAGCGGGCCCAGTCCTGCCCGCCCCAGCCGTTGAACACCCAGTCCACGGCGGCCAGCTCGGTGCCGTTCGTGACGAAGGTGGGGCCGATGTCCCGCATCCAGGCGTCGTCGAGGTCCCGCTCGACCAGCTCGACGGCGTCGCCGAGCAGGGCCCGCGCGGAGTCCAGCTGCCCGGGGCCGACCACCATGGTCACCGGCTCGAAGCGGCGTACGGCACGGGCCACCGAGGCCCAGGCCGCGCGCGCCTCCGCCAGCTCCTCGTCGTTGGTGAAGGTGGGGTTGGGGCCGGGCCAGGCCATCCACGTGCGCTCGTGCGGGGCCCACTCCGGCGGCATACGGAAGGTCATGTGAAAGGTCCTCAGAGGAAGTAGAGACGGTTGAGGGAGATGGACTCGGCCGGTTCGGAGCGGATCGGGTCGCCGTCCAGCGACACCAGACCCGTCCGGCCGTCGACCGCGACGTCCCCGATACGGGAGTTGAGGAGCAGGTCGCCGGGGCCGATGCCGCGCGTGCCGCGGACGGCCACCCGGCGGCGGCGGGTCGGCATCGCGTCGGAGCCGAGATCGACGGCCGCCTGGGCGACGAAGGCGACCGAGATGTCGGCCGGGGTCGCTCCGTGGGCTCCGAACAGCGGTCCGAGGACGAGCGGCTCGCAGGTGTCCGTGGCGGCGTTGGGATCGCCCACGACCCCCCACGCGGGGAAGCCGGACTTCAGGACGAGCTGCGGCTTGGCGCCGAAGAACTCCGGCCGCCACAGCACGATGTCCGCCATCTTGCCGACCTCGATCGAGCCGATCTCGTGGGCGAGGCCGTGGGCGATCGCCGGGTTGACGGTCAGCTTGGCCATGTAGCGCAGCACGCGCGCGTTGTCGTCGTGCGCGCCGTCGCCCTCCAGCGGGCCCAGCTCGGCCTTCATCTTCCCGGCCATGGCGAAGGTCCGGCGTACGGTCTCGCCGGCCCTTCCCATCCCCTGCGCGTCGGAGGAGGTGATCCCGATCGCGCCGAGGTCGTGCAGGACGTCCTCCGCCCCCATCGTCCCGGCCCGGATCCGGTCGCGCGCCATGGCGGCGTCGCCCGGGAGGTCGGTCTTCAGGTCGTGGACGGAGACGATCATCCCGTAGTGCTCGGCGACCGCGTCGCGGCCGAAGGGCAGCGTGGGGTTGGTGGACGAGCCGATGACGTTCGGCACGCCCGCCATCTTCAGCACGTTCGGGACGTGCCCGCCGCCGCAGCCCTCGATGTGGAAGGCGTGGATCGTCCGGCCGTCCAGGACGCGCAGGGTGTCCTCGACCGAGAGGCACTCGTTGAGGCCGTCGCTGTGCAGGGCGACCTGGACGTCGTGCTCCTCGGCGACCCGCAGGGCGGTGTCCAGGGCGCGGGTGTGCGCGCCCATGTCCTCGTGGACCTTGAAGCCGGAGGCGCCGCCCTCGGCGAGCGCCTCGACCAGCGGGGCGGGGTCGGAGGAGGAGCCGCGGGCGAGGAAGCCGATGTTGACGGGCCAGGCGTCGAAGGCGTTGAAGGCGTGCTTGAGGGCCCACGGCGAGTTGACGCCGACGCCCCAGACGGGGCCGAACTCCTGCCCGATGACGGTGGTGACACCGGAGGAGAGGGAGGCCTCCATGATCCGCGGCGAGAGGAGGTGGACATGGGTGTCGATGGCTCCGGCGGTGGCGATGAGGCCCTCGCCGGAGACGATGGAGGTGCCCGTGCCGACGACGACGTCGACGCCGTCGAGGGTGTCCGGGTTGCCGGCCCGCCCGATGGCGTGGATCCGGCCCTCGCGGATGCCGATGGACACCTTGCGGATGCCCTGGACGGCGTCGATCACGAGGACGTTGCTGATCACCACGTCGCAGGTGTCGCGTACGGCCGCGGCCTTGAGGTGCAGTCCGTCGCGGGCGGTCTTGCCGAAGCCGGCGAGGAACTCGTCGCCCGGCTTCTGGGCGTCCGACTCGACCCGGACGACGAGGCCGGAGTCGCCCAGGACGACCCGGTCGCCCGTGCGGGGTCCGTGCACCGACGCGTACTCGTAGGGGTCCATCACGCCTCCGCTCCCAGGTAGCCACAGGCCGCCGCGCGCCGCAGGGCCTCTTCCTTCGCGCCGGGTCCGTCCAGCGGGCCGTCGACCAGGCCCGCGAACCCGATGGCGACGCGGGCGCCGCCGATGGGGACGAGGCCGACCTCGGCCGCGCCGCCCGGGTCGAAGCGGAACGAGGAGCCGGCGGGGACGGCGAGCCGCATGCCGTAGGCGGCGGCGCGGTCGAAGTCGAGCCGGGGGTTGGCCTCGAAGAAGTGGAAGTGGGAGGTGACGCTGACGGGGACGGCCGCGGTGTTGCGGACGGTCAGGGTGAGCGCGGGCGGCTCCTCGGCGTGGGCCGGGGCCGGCAGCAGGGCGCCGGGGGCCGCCTCGCCGAGCGCGCCGCCGCCGATCGGGTCGGAGACGACCGCCAGCCGCGAGCCGTCGTCGAAAACGGCCTCGACATGCACTTCGGTGACGACATCGGCCACCCCCGGCAGCACGTCGTCCGGGCCGAGGACGGACCGGGCGGCGGCGATCGCCTCGGCGAGCCGCCTGCCGTCGCGGGCCGCCTCGCAGACGGTGTCCGCGATGAGGGCGGTCGCCTCCGGCACATTGAGCCGCAGGCCCCGGGCCCGGCGGGCCCGGGCGAGCTCGGCGGCGCCGAAGAGCAGCAGCCGGTCGCGTTCCGTGGGGGTCAGTCGCACGTCAGAAACACCTCCTGTTTGAGTGACACTCTAAACTGAGAATCCGCCGGTTCCAAGCATTGACGGAGCCGGTCCGCATAGGTCACATTGAGCGTCGCTCAAAAACCTCGTCCGGACTCTAGCCCCCGCAGGGAGCCCCATGCCGATCGAACAGCGCGGAGTCGACACCATCCCCGAGGCGGAACGCACCAGCGGCCCCCGTGACCTCCTGTCGATCCTGCTCGGCTCGAACCTCTGCCTCGGCGTCATCGTCTTCGGATGGCTGCCCGTCTCCTTCGGCCTCGGCCTGTGGGCGTCGGTGACCTCCGTCGTCGCCGGCACCCTCGTCGGCGTCGCCTTCACCGCCCCGCTCGCGCTCGTCTCGCTGCGCACCGCGACCAACCTCTCCACCTCCAGCGGCGCCTTCTTCGGCGTGCGCGGACGGCTCGTCGGCTCGGTGGTCGGCCTGCTGCTCTCGCTCGGCTACACGGCGCTGACCCTGTGGATCGGCGGGGACGTGATGGTCGGCACGCTCGCCCGGCTGACCGGGCTGCCGACCGGCGGCGCCACCCACGCCGCCGTCTACGCCCTGCTCGCCGCCTGCACGGTCGTCGCCGCCGTGTACGGCTACCGGCTGCTGCTCCAGCTCAGCAAGGCGCTCGCGATCGGCATGATCGTGCTCCTCGCGCTCGGCGTGGCGGCCTACGCCGGCGATGCCACGGCCGCCGCGGTGCCGGACACCCCGTACCTCCTCGGCTCGTTCTGGCCGACCTGGGCGCTGGCCGCCGTCGCCGCCGGACTGAGCGGACCGGTCGCGTTCATCACGCTCCTGGGCGACTACACCCGCTACGTCTCCCCCGCCCGGTACGGCGCGCGGACCGTCTGGCGCACCACCTGTCTCGGTCTCCTCGCCGGCCTGCTGATCCCCCAGCTCTTCGGTACGTACACGGCCCTGGCGGCGCGCGGCGCCCTCGACTACGCCGGGCCGCTCGTCGACGCCTCCCCGGTCTGGTACCTCGTCCCGCTGCTCCTCGCGGCGACGGCCGGCTCGGTCGGCAACGCCGGGCTCATGCTGTACTCGATGGGCCTCGACCTGGACGCGATCCTGCCGCGCACCACCCGGGCGCGGGCGACGCTGGTGGTCGCGGCGGTGGCGACGGCCTTCGTCTTCCTCGGCCACTTCGCCTCCGACGCGCAGACGGCCATGACGTCGTTCGTGCTGCTGCTCACCGCCATCGGCACGCCGTGGGCGGTGATCACGCTGATCGGGCACCGGCGCTGCGGCGGGGCGTACGACCCGGAGGCGCTCCAGGTCTACAACCGGCGGGCGCGCGGCGGAGCGTACTGGTTCTCGGCCGGCTGGCACCCGCGGGCCGTCGCCTCCTGGGCGCTCGGCGCCGGCGTGGGACTCGCGGCGGTGTCCACCCCGCTCTACGAAGGGCCGCTGCTCGCCCTGACCGGCGGGGTCGACTGCAGCTTCGTGCTGTCGGGCGCGGTGGGCGGCCTGCTCTACGCGGCGCTCACACCGAGGACGGCGGGGGCGCCGGTAACGGAGGCGGAGGCGGAGGTCGCCGTCTCCTGACGGGCCGGCACCCGGCCGGAAGCCTCCCGACCGAAAGCCTCCCGACCGGAGGCCCCCGACCGGAAGCCCCCCGACCCCCGGCGGGCGTACACCCGGTCGACGCGCGGGCCGCCCGGGTCCGGCGTACGGAACGACGAAGGGGCGCCCCGACGGCGGGGCGCCCCTTCGCACACACTCCCGGTGGTGTCAGCCGAGCTGGTGCGTCCAGCCGTGGACGTCCTCGGTCCTGCCGGTCTGGATGGCGAGCAGCGCGTCGCGCAGACGCATCGTCACCTCGCCCGGCCGGCCGTCCGACTGCCGCCACTCGCCGCGGGCCGCCTTGACCGTGCCGACCGGGGTGATCACCGCGGCCGTGCCGCAGGCGAAGACCTCGGTGAGGCTGCCGTTCTCGGAGTCGGCGTGCCACTGGTCGATGGAGACCCGGCCCTCCTCGGCCTCGTAGCCGAGGTCCTTGGCGAGCTGGAGGAGGGAGTCACGGGTGATGCCGGCGAGCAGGGAGCCGGTGAGCGTGGGGGTGACGATCCGGTTCCCGTACACGAAGCACAGGTTCATGCCGCCCAGCTCCTCGACCCACTTGTGCTCGACGGCGTCGAGGTAGGCGACCTGGTCGCAGCCCTTCTGCGCCGCCTCGGCCTGCGCGAGCAGGGAGGCCGCGTAGTTGCCGCCGGTCTTGGCGTCGCCGACGCCGCCGGGGACGGCGCGGACGCGGTCCTCGGAGAGCCAGATGGAGACGGGCTTCACGCCGCCGGGGAAGTACGGGCCGGCGGGCGAGGCGATGACGACGAAGAGGTACTCGTTGGCCGGGCGGACGCCGAGGCCGACCTCGGTCGCGATCATGAAGGGGCGGAGGTAGAGCGACTCCTCGCCGCCGTGCGCCGGGACCCATGCCTTGTCCTGCTGGACGAGCAGGTCACAGGCCTCGATGAAGGTCTCGACGGGCAGTTCGGGCATGGCGAGACGGCGGGCGGACGCCTGGAAGCGCCGGGCGTTGGCGTCGGGACGGAAGCTGGCGACGGTGCCGTCGGGCCTGCGGTACGCCTTCAGGCCCTCGAAGATCTCCTGGGCGTAGTGCAGGACGTTCGTGGCGGGGTCGAGGGAGAGCGGGCCGTACGGCACGAGCTGGCCGTCGTGCCAGCCGCGGCCCTCGGTCCAGCGGATCGTCACCATGTGGTCGGTGAAGTGGCGGCCGAACCCGGGGTTGGTCAGGATCGCCTCCCGCTCCGCTTCGGACAGCGGGCTGGAGGAGGGCTTGAGCTCGATCGTGGGCGTCGTCATCAGTGCGTGTCCTTCACCGGTTGTGTGTGACGGACCGCGCCGACGCCGCTACCAGTGCTCTGCTAGGACGTCCGAGCTTGCCCGCATGCCGCGGCCCCACGTTCGATTATCGCCCGTGGGAGGCGGTGCGGGAAACGGTGTGCGCGCGGTCCGGGATGTGAGAGGGGGCACCCGGGGACCGCGGAAGACGCCGGCCGCCGGGCGCGAAGGGCGACCCGGCGGCTGGGAGGTGATCAGTCGGCGGGTCAGCGCGCTACGCGTACCGCGAGCGCGTCGCCGATCTCCTCGGTCGTACGGACGGAGTCACCGCGCTCGGTCAGATCGGCGGCGACCGCGTCCTCGATGCGGCCGGCCTCGGTCTCGTGGCCGAGGTGACGCAGGAGCAGTGCGACGGAGAGGACGGTGGCCGTCGGGTCCGCCTTGCCCTGGCCGGCGATGTCCGGCGCGGAGCCGTGGACCGGCTCGAACATGGACGGGAACTCGCCGCTGGGGTTGATGTTGCCGGAGGCGGCGACGCCGATGCCGCCGGAGACGGCCGCGGCGAGGTCGGTGATGATGTCGCCGAAGAGGTTGTCGGTGACGATCACGTCGAACCGCTCGGGCTGGGTGACGAGGAAGATCGTCGCCGCGTCCACGTGCAGATAGTCGGTGGTGACCTCGGGGAACTCCTCGGCCACCTTGGTGAAGATGTTGGTCCAGAGGTGACCGGCGTACGCCAGGACGTTGTTCTTGTGGACCAGCGTCAGCTTCTTGCGCGGGCGGGCCTGGGCGCGGGCGAAGGCGTCGCGGACCACGCGCTCGACGCCGAAGGCCGTGTTCACGGAGACCTCGGTGGCGACCTCGTGCGGCGTGCCGGTCCGGATGGAGCCGCCGTTGCCGGTGTACGGACCCTCGGTGCCCTCGCGGACCACCACGAAATCGATCTCGGGCTGGCCCTTGAGCGGGGTCGACACGCCGGGGAGCAGCTTCGAGGGACGCAGGTTGACGTGGTGGTCGAAGAGGAAGCGGAGCTTCAGCAGGAAGCCGCGCTCCAGCACGCCGGACGGGACCGAGGGGTCGCCGATCGCGCCGAGCAGGATGGCGTCGTGCTGCTTCAGGGCCTCGGCGTCCGCGTCGGTGAGCGTCTCACCGGTCGCGTGGTAGCGCTTGGCGCCAAAGTCGTACTCCTTCGTCTCCAGCTTCACATCCTGCGGGAGCGCGGCGGCGAGGACCTTGAGGCCCTGGGCCACGACCTCCTGGCCGATGCCGTCGCCGGGAATGACTGCGAGATCGATGCTGTGAGACATGTCGGCACCCTACTCCTCGTCCCAGTCGCTGACACGCGCCGTCCACCATACGGACGCACGGCGCGCGTCGCGCCTCGGGCCTCAGTGGCCGGTCTCGCCGCCGTTGTCGCGGCGGTCGAGGGCGCGCTGGAGGGCGGCGGCGGCGTTCTTGCGGGCCTCGTCCTGGGGGCGGGCGACGGAGTGGCGGACGCGACGGGCGGTCTGAGTGGTCATGAGGGATCGACTCCTTGAGATCAGTGGTGATCCGAGATCAGTGGTGATCGAAGGCGCCGGAGGGGGCGGGGAGCGCCGCCGCAGGGGTTGCCTGCACAGGGCGTCGCGCTCACGACCGCCATTCGCTCGATGGAGCGAGACGTTCGGCTCCTACAAAGCTAGGACAGCCGGCCGCATCTGTCTCCACAATTACTCGGACTTCCTACTATCTGAGACGGCGGCGCTCCGGCGGGAGCCCGCCGACCCCATGACTCGACGTCACTAGCTAGGTTGCTTTCCTACCTAGCTGGTGATGGAATGCAGCCATGGCCGCAGACCGCAGATCCAGCTGGCTCAAGGGAGTCCTCGACCTGCTCGTCCTCTCCCGTCTGACCGACGGCGAGAGTTACGGGTACGAGATCGCCAAGGCCCTCGCCGAGGCGGGGCTCGGGGAGATCAAGGGCGGGACGCTCTATCCCGTGCTCAACCGCCTGGAGGAGGCCGGGTTCCTCGACGCCGAGTTCCGGGCCGCCGAACGGGGGCCCGGGCGGCGCTACTACCGGCTCACCGAGCGGGGGCGCGAGCACCTCGCCGCCGAGAGCGCGGCCTGGCTGACCTTCCACACCGCCGTACGCACCACGCTGAACACCGGGGGAATCGCATGAACACCGAGCCGGACACCTACTTCGACGAACTCGCCACCGCGCTGCGCGCCACCGGCGTCCCGGCGGAGCAGATCACCGCCACCGTCTCCGAACTGCGCGGACACCTCGCCGACGCGGGCTCGTCGCCGGAGGAGGAGTTCGGCCCCGCCGCCCGGTTCGCGGCGCGCCTGGGCGGCACGGCGCCCACGGCGGCCGAGCCGGACGGAGGGGCGGAGACCTGGCTGTGGACGGCCGACATCTACAACGACCGTCGGCTGCTGGCCCACTACGGCGACCAGGGCTGGGAGGTCGAGGGCCTGGACGGGCTCGGCCGGTTCCGGTGCCGCCGGGTGCCCGGCGCCGCCCTGCGCTGGGAGTACCGCCGCGAGCTGATCAGCGGGAAGCGGCGCGCCGAGGCGCTCGACCGGCTGACCCCCGAAGGGTGGGAGATGTGCGGGGAGTGGACCGTCTACGCCTACTTCAAGCGTCCGAAGGCGGCGAGCGAGGGGCCGGCGGGGGCTCTCGACACCCTGCCGGCACGGCCCGGCCGGTGGCTCTTCCTCAGCCGTAAGGGCAAGGCGCTGCTGGCGGTCTGGGCGGTGCTGGTCGCCGCCATGGTGACGGTGGTCTTCTTCGGCGCCCTCGATCTGCCGCCGTTGACGGTGGTCTTCGCCGCGCTGTTCGGCCTGGCCGGCGGGCTGATCGGCCTGAAGCGGGACGCGGCCAAGGGCTGCCAGGGCTGAGCGCCCGAGGCCGGAAGCTGACGAAGGCGGGGGCTCCCGCTCTCAGAGCACGTCGCCGTCGCGCCAGTCGAAGGTGAGCGGCGCGGCGGGGTCCGGCAGGCGGGCGCCGGCGGCCGGGCGCAGGAAGGTGGAGTCCTCCTCGTCCGGCAGCGGGACGATCCCGCCGGGGCCGAGCACCTCGATACGGCCGCCCCACAGCACCCAGCCGCGCGCCCGGTAGAGCGCCGCGCCCTCGTCCGACGCGGACAGCGCCCCGAAGGCATAGGCCCCGTCGACGACCCGTTCCAGTCGGGCCATGACCTCACCGCCCAGCCCCTGCCGCCGCCGGTCGGCGCGGACGCCCACACCCTCGACGTACCCGACCCGGTGCGAACGGCCCCGGTGCAGCACCCGGCGCATCACGACGCTGCCGTGCGCGGCGATGCCGTGCTCGTCCTCGATCCAGGCATGGACGCCGCCGAGGGCGTGGTCGAAGTCCTCGTCGGAGAAGCCGCCCTCGAAGGCGGCGTCGAGCATCCGCCGTACGGCCCGCAGCCGTGCGGGCCCGAGCTCATGGGTGGCGGCGGTCGTCACGGTCATGGTCCCAGTCTCCCCCACGCCTCCCCGCCGCCCGGCCCCGCGCGGTCCGCCCATGAGAACCGCCCCCGTCCTCGATTGGGGGACCGAGGAGGGGGGCGGTGTCGGGGGGACGGGCCGTCAGCGGCCCGTGCGGGGGCGTCAGCCCATGTGGGGGTAGCCGTACTCGGTCGGCGGGACCAGCGTCTCCTTGATGGCGCGGGTCAGCGTCCAGCGCATCAGGTTCTGCGGGGCGCCGGCCTTGTCGTTCGTACCGGAGGCGCGGCCGCCGCCGAAGGGCTGCTGGCCGACGACGGCGCCGGTCGACTTGTCGTTGATGTAGAAGTTGCCCGCGGCGAAGCGGAGCTTCTCCATCGTGTACGCCGTGGCGGCGCGGTCGCCGGAGATGACCGCGCCGGTCAGCGCGTAGTCCGAGGCCGACTCCATCTGGGTCAGCATCTCGTCGTACGCGTCGTCCTCGTAGACGTGCACGGCGAGGATCGGGCCGAAGTACTCGGTCGTGAAGACCTCGTTCTCCGGGTCGGAGCACTCGATGACGGTCGGGCGGACGAAGTAGCCCTCGGAGTCGTCATACGTGCCACCGGCGACGATCGTGCAGGTCGGGTCGGCCTTCGCGCGGTCGATCGCGGCCTTGTTCTTGGCGAAGGAGCGCTCGTCGATCACGGCGCCGATGAAGTTGGTCAGGTCGGTGACGTCACCCATCTTGATGCCGTCGACCTCGGCCGCGAACTCCTCCTTGAAGCCGTCGTTCCAGAGGGAGGCCGGGACGTAGGCGCGCGAGGACGCGGAGCACTTCTGCCCCTGGAACTCGAAGGAGCCGCGGGTCAGCGCGGTCTTCAGGATGCCGCGGTCGGCGCTCGGGTGGGCGACGACGAAGTCCTTGCCACCGGTCTCGCCGACGATCCGCGGGTAGGAGCGGTACGTCTCGATGTTGTTGCCGACCGTCTTCCACAGGTGCTGGAAGGTCTTGGTCGAGCCGGTGAAGTGGATGCCGGCCAGGTCGCGGTGGTTCAGGGCCACCTCGGAGACGGCGATGCCGTCGCCGGTCACCAGGTTGATGACGCCCTTGGGCAGGCCGGCCTCCTCCAGGAGCTCCATGAGGAGCACGGCGGAGTGGGTCTGCGTGGGGGACGGCTTCCAGACCACGACGTTGCCCATGAGGGCGGGGGCGGTGGGCAGGTTGCCCGCGATGGCCGTGAAGTTGAACGGCGTGATCGCGTAGACGAAGCCCTCCAGCGGGCGGTGGTCCAGCCGGTTCCACACGCCGGGGGAGTTCGCCGGCGGCTGCTCGGCGAGGATCTGGCGGGCGTAGGAGACGTTGAAACGCCAGAAGTCGACGAGCTCGCAGGGGGTGTCGATCTCCGCCTGCTGGGCCGTCTTGGACTGGCCGAGCATGGTGGAGGCGGCCAGCGTCTCGCGCCAGGGGCCGGCCAGCAGCTCGGCGGCGCGCAGGATGATCGCGGCGCGGTCGTCGAAGGACATGGCGCGCCAGGCCGGAGCGGCGGCCAGGGCGGCGTCGATCGCGTCCTGGGCGTCCTGCTGGGTGGCCGCGGCGAAGGTGCCGATGACCGCCTTGTGGTTGTGCGGCTGCACGACGTCGAAGCGCTCGCCGCCGCCCATGCGCTTGACCCCGCCGATGGTCATCGGCAGCTCGCGCGGGTTGTCGGCCAGCTCCTTGAGCTTGGCCTCCAGGCGGACGCGCTCGGCGGAACCGGGGGCGTAGCTGTGCACCGGCTCGTTGACCGGAGCGGGGACCTGGGTGACAGCGTCCATGAGTCTCGTTACTCCTTGTGAGAGGTGGGCTCAGCCCTTGGTGAGGATGGAGCGGGCGAAGAAGAGGAGGTTGGCCGGCTTCTCCGCGAGGCGGCGCATGAAGTAGCCGTACCAGTCGGTGCCGTACGCGGTGTAGACGCGCATCCGGTGTCCCTCGGCGGCGAGCCGGTTCTGCTCCTCGCCGCGGATGCCGTAGAGCATCTGGAACTCGTACTCGTCCAGTTTGCGCCCGGCGCGGCGGGCGAGCTCCTGGCCGACGGAGATCAGGCGCGGGTCGTGGGATCCGATCATCGGGTAGCCCTCGCCGTCCATGAGGATCCGCATGATCCGGACGTACGCCTTGTCGATCTCGGCCTTCTCCTGGAGGGCGACGGAGGCGGGCTCCTTGTAGGCGCCCTTCACGATCCGGACGCGGGAGCCGTTCGCGGCGAGGCGGCGGGCGTCCCCCTCGGTGCGGAAGAGGTACGCCTGGATGACGCAGCCGGTCTGCGGGAAGTCCTTCCGCAGCTCCTCGTGGATGGCGAACATCGAGTCGAGGGTGGTGTGGTCCTCGGCGTCCAGGGTGACCGTGGTGCCGATCTCGGCGGCGGCCTCGACGACCGGGCGGACGTTGGCGAGCGCCAGCTCGTGCCCGTTCTCCAGCGCCTGGCCGAACATCGAGAGCTTCACGGACATCTCGGCGCGCTCGCCGAGGCCCAGCTCCTTGAGGCGGCCGATCAGCTGCAGGTACGCGTCGCGCGCGGCGTGGGACTGCTCGACGGTGGTGATGTCCTCGCCGACGACGTCGAGGGTGACCTCCAGGCCGCGGCCGGTGAGGTCCTGGACGATCGGGATGACGTGGTCGACGGTCTCCCCGGCGATGAACCGGTCGACGACCTGCTTGGTCCCCGGGGCGGCCGAGACGAAACGGCGCATCTTGTCGCTGCGGGACGCGGCGAGGATCACGGGACCCAGCACGGGGACCTCCAGAAGGACAGGTGACGAAAGGTGCTTACCCGATCTTTCGCAAGGAACCGGGAAGAGCACGGAGAACCACCGTGAAACCTAAGGATCGCTCCGATCCTCTGCCATCGACACCTGTCACGCATCTGTGGACGGCATCTCATACAGATGTCTGAAGCGGGTGCGAGAATGGCGCTGTGAAGGGCGATTACCAGGAACTGGTGGACGAGATCTCCGCGCTGCTCGGGGCTCCGGCGACGCTGGAGAACCGCGATTTCGGGCTGATCGCCTTCGGCGCCCACGACAGCGAGGACGACGAGGCGATGGACCCCGTCCGGACGCGCTCGATCCTGACCCGGAAGTCCACCCCGGCGGTCCGCGCCTGGTTCGAGGGCTTCGGCATCACCCGGGCGACGGCTCCGGTCCGCATCCCCGCCGCCCCGGACGCCGGGGTCTTCCGGGACCGGATCTGCCTTCCCGTACGGCACCGGGGCGTCGTCCTCGGGTACGTCTGGCTGCTCGACGCCGAGCCGCACCCCACGCCCGGGCAGCTCGCGGCGGCCATGGAGGTCGCCACCCGGATCGGGAGCCTCCTCGCGGACGAGGAGCGGGCGGGCGCCGACCTGGCGCGCGAGTTCGCCGCGGTCCTGACCGCCGGGCGCGGCTGGCAGAGCGAGATGGCCGTCGCGGCGCTCCGGGTGGCCCTGGGGCCGAGCGCGGACGGTCTGCACACCGTCGTCTGCGTGACCCCCTGGCAGGGCGAGGTCCCGGCGATCCGGGCGGTCCCCGGCGCGGCGGCGGTCGCCACGCTCCCCGAGGGCGCGTCCCTCGCCGTCCTCGTACGACTGCGCACGGCCGAGGACCTCTCCCCCGCCCACACGGCCGCCGACCGGCTGCGCGCCGCCGCCCCGGCCGGCATCGCGAACCCCCGCCGGGGCCTCACGGAGCTCCCGGCGGCCTGGCGGGAGGCCAACACCGCGGCCCGCGCCGCCACGGCGCAGCCGACGCTCGGCCCGGTCGCGGAGTGGGCCGGCATCGGCCCGTACCGCCTGCTCGCGGCGCTCTACCACCCCGAGATCGATCCCGTGGTCGCTCCCCTGATCGCCCCCGCCCACGCCGAACTGGCCCGCACCGCCGAGGTGTTCCTGGACAGCGCGGGCCAGGCGGGCCGCGCGGCGGCGGCCCTGGGCATCCACCGCCAGACCCTCTACTACCGGCTCTCCCGGGTCGAGCAGCTCACCGGCCTGGACCTGGACGACGGCGAGGACCGCCTCCTGCTGCACATGTCCCTGAAGTCGGCCCGGCTCTGAGCCTCCGGCGGTCCGGCCCTGCGGGCCGATTTATAGGATCACCCCATGATCACGGGGAGTTGGGCGCCACCCACGCACACCGAGCGGACGCCGTACGAGGCCCGGAGGCGGCCACCCGCGGCGGCGGGCCCGCCCGGCGGCTGCTCACCCACGCCGGCGGACACCCGCACGCGCCGGCCCCAGGACCCTTCGAGCCCCTACCGGAACATCCCATGGTCATGAACCCCCACCACCCTCCCGCTCCCCACGGCGCCCCGTGGTCCCCGCCGTCCGAGACCGAACACCTGCTGCAGGAGGCGGCGCTGCGCGGAGACCTCGCCGGACAGATCCGGGTCCTCGCCGGGGCCGAGCTGTTCGTCGGCGCCCCCCGGGCCGAGGTGGACGCCGAGCCGGAGACGGTCTACTGGCGGGAGCACCGGACACCTGCCGGGTTCCTCGTCCGGCCGGTCCTCACCCGCGGGATGCTGCCTCCCTGGCAACCGGACTGGGTCTTCCACCACATCACCCTCCGGTACGCCGCCGAGTTCACCTGGCGCGACCCCCGGACGCTCCTCGCCGTCAACGGCGGCACCCCCGGACAACTGCTCCTGCCCGCCACCCCCGAGCACCGCGCGGAATGGCTGCGCGCGTACGGCGAGCGGGAGCAGGGGCGGAGCGACCGCTTCGCCGCGCTGCGGCACGGGCCCCTGCACGGCCCGCTCGCCTTCGGCCTCGGGTGCGGCGCCCATCTGGCGTTCCGCAACGGCGTCCCGTGGAACGACGTCGGCTCCGCCTACAGGGGCTACACCCACGAACACGAAGCGCTCCGCGACAGCTGGGGCATCACCGACAGGGCGGGCTGGCGCAAGCAGCTCGACGCGCTCCTGGACGGCCGCAACAGTCCGCCGGAGCCGGACTTCGCCCTCCGCGTCCGCGAGGGGCTGCGCGAGGGGAGCGGCGCCGTGCCCTCGGCCGAGGAGTGGCGCGAGACGGCCGCGGGGCACGCCCAGGACCTCGGCGCGAGCCCGGCGACGGTGCGGCACATCGAGGAGCTGGTGCGCCGCATCCTGCGCTACGAGTCCCGGTTCCGGGCCGACGGACTGCTGCCGCCGGACGGGCGGGTGCGCAGGACCGTCGCGTACGACTACGGCCGGGCGGTGAACCTGACCCGCTGGGGCCTGTCGGCCCGCTTCTGCGCACCTCCGGAGGCCGAGCAGGCGATCGTCCACGCGGGGGCGCTGGCCCGCGCGGCGTACGGATCGTGGCAGGAGTACTCGGCGGGGTACGCGCTGGGTCGGGTGCTGCGGTTCGACGGCGAGGAGTACGGCCATTTCCACGAGGAGAGCGTGGCCGCCCACCGGGTCCTGACGGAGCACGCGGGCAGCCCCTGGCGGAACCTCTCCTGGCGCTGAGCGGCCCGTCCCCGCGTCTCCCGGCAGCACGGCACCCGGCGGCCGGACGGATCGTGCGGGACGATCGTCCGGCGCACCGGGTGCGGGGACCTGCGTGCGATCGGGCGGGGGTCAGATCAGGTTGACCGAGCGGGCCGAGTTGGCGCCGATCTCCTCCGAGATCTCCGCGAGCACGTTCGCCGGGACCGTGTCGTCGACGGTGAGCACGACGAGCGCCTCGCCGCCCTCCTCCGTACGGGAGACCTGCATGCCCGCGATGTTCAGACCGGCCTCGCCGAGGATCCGGCCGACCGTGCCGACGACGCCGGGGCGGTCTTCGTAGCGCAGGACGACCATGTGGTCGGCGAGCGCCAGGTCCACGTCGTACTCGCCGACGGCGACGATCTTCTGGAGGTGCTTGGGGCCCGCCAGGGTGCCGGAGACCGAGACCTCCTCGCCGCCCGAGAGCGTTCCGCGCACGGTGACGACGTTGCGGTGGTCCGGGGACTCGCTGGAGGTCGTCAGGCGGACCTCGACACCGCGCTCCTGCGCGAACAGCGGGGCGTTGACGTACGACACGGTCTCGTCGACCACGTCCTCGAACACGCCCTTGAGCGCGGAGAGTTCGAGCACCTTGACGTCGTGCTGGGTGATCTCGCCGTACACCTCGACGTCGAGGCGGACCGCGACCTCGCCGGCCAGCGCGGTGAAGATCCGGCCGAGGCGCTCGGCGAGCGGGAGGCCCGGCTTGACGTCCTCGGCGATGACGCCGCCCTGGACGTTGACCGCGTCCGGCACCAGCTCGCCGGCGAGCGCGAGGCGCACCGAGCGGGCGACCGCGATGCCGGCCTTCTCCTGGGCCTCGTCCGTGGACGCGCCGAGGTGCGGGGTGCAGACGACCTGGTCGAGCTCGAAGAGCGGGGAGTCCGTGCAGGGCTCCTTCGCGTACACGTCGAGACCGGCGCCGGCGACCCGGCCCTCCTTGAGGGCGGAGAACAGCGCGGCCTCGTCGACGATGCCGCCGCGGGCGGCGTTGACGATCCGGACGGACGGCTTGACCTTGTGCAGCGCCTCGTCGCCGATGAGACCGAGGGTCTCGGGGGTCTTCGGCAGGTGGACGGTGATGAAGTCGGCGACCTCCAGGAGCTCGTCCAGGGCCAGCAGCTTCACCCCCATCTGGGCGGCGCGGGCCGGCTGCACGTAGGGGTCGTAGGCGACGATCTTCATACCGAACGCGGACATGCGCTGGGCGACCAGGACGCCGATGCGGCCGAGGCCGACGACGCCGAGGGTCTTCTCGCTCAGTTCGACGCCGGTGTACTTCGACCGCTTCCACTCGCCGTTCTTCAGGGCGGTGTTGGCCTGCGGGATGTTGCGGGCGGTGGCGACGAGCAGACCGCAGGCGAGCTCGGCGGCGGTGACGATGTTGGACGTCGGCGCGTTCACGACCATCACGCCGGCCTTGGTGGCGGCGGAGACGTCGACGTTGTCCAGGCCGACACCGGCGCGGGCGACGACGCGGAGCTTCTTCGCGGCGGCGATGGCCTCCGCGTCGACCTTGGTCGCGGAGCGGACCAGGATCGCGTCCACGTCGGCGATGGCGGGAATCAGTTCGTCGCGGTCGGCGCCGTTGCAGTGCCGGATCTCGAAGTCCGGGCCCAGCGCGTCGACGGTGGCGGGCGACAGCTCTTCAGCGATGAGTACGACAGGTTTCGAGCTCACGTGAGTCCTCACAGATCCAGTGCGGACGGCCGTCCCGACGGCCGCATGCGGTGGAGGGGGCTTGCCGCGTGAAAGCGCACGACGCTGTGGGCCTGAACGCGAATGTTGTTGAGAGTGTAGTGGTGCGTCGGCGCACATCATGCGCCTCGTTGGAAGGATCACCCGTCCGTGGTTGGACGGGCTGTCCAACGATGCGCCGCGGGGCCGGACACCCTGTCCGGCCCCGCGCGCGAGGCTTACGCCTCCTCGTCGTTCACCCAGCTCATGAGCTTGCGCAGCTCCTTGCCGGTGGTCTCCAGGAGGTGCTGCTCGTCCTGGGTCTTGTACTCGTCGTACTTCTTCAGACCGCCGTGGTACTCGTCCATCCAGTTCTTGGCGAAGGTGCCGTCCTGGATCTCGGTGAGCACCTTCTTCATCTCGGCCTTGGTGGCCTCGGTGATGATGCGGGGGCCGGTGACGTAGTCGCCCCACTCGGCGGTCTCGGAGACCGACCAGCGCATCTTCTCCAGGCCGCCCTCGTACATGAGGTCGACGATGAGCTTCAGCTCGTGGAGGCACTCGAAGTAGGCGATCTCGGGCTGGTAGCCGGCCTCGACCAGGGTCTCGAAGCCCGCCTTCACCAGCGCCGACGCGCCACCGCAGAGGACGGCCTGCTCGCCGAAGAGGTCGGTCTCGGTCTCCTCGGTGAACGTCGTCTTGATGACGCCGGCGCGGGTGCCGCCGATGGCCTTGGCGTAGGAGAGCGCCAGGGCGAAGGCGTTGCCGGTGGAGTCCTGCTCGACGGCGGCGATCGCGGGGACGCCGCGGCCCTCCTCGTACTGGCGGCGGACCAGGTGGCCCGGGCCCTTCGGGGCGACCAGGGCGACGTCGACGTTGGCCGGGGGCTTGATGAAGCCGAAGCGGACGTTGAAGCCGTGGGCGAAGAACAGGGCGTCGCCGTCCTGCAGGTTGCCCTTGATGGACTCCTCGTAGACCTGGGCCTGGATCGGGTCCGGGATGAGGATCATGATGACGGAGGCCTCGGCGGCCGCCTCGGCGGGCGTGACCACGCGCAGGCCCTGCTCCTCGGCCTTCGCCTTGGACTTGGAGCCCTCGTGCAGACCGACGCGGACGTCGACACCCGAGTCACGGAGCGACAGCGCGTGGGCGTGGCCCTGGCTGCCGTAACCGATCACCGCGACCTTGCGGCCCTGGATGATGGACAGGTCGGCGTCGTCGTCGTAGAACAGCTCGGCCACTGGGAATCTCCTTGATGTGCTGGTGTTGCTTCCCACCGTACGGCGGTCGGCGGAAGGAAGGTTGTCGGGTCTCGCCAGGCGGACCGCCGACCGGACGGGTGTCGGCCGCCCGGCGGTCGCGGGAGGGGTCAGGCGCTGCGGTCGAGGGAGCGCAGGGAGCGGTCCGTGATGGACCGGGCACCGCGCCCTATGGCGATCGTGCCGGACTGCACGAGCTCCTTGACGCCGAACTGCTCCAGCATCTTGAGCATCGCGTCGAGCTTGTCACTCGAACCGGTGGCCTCGATGGTGACGGCCTCGGGCGAGACGTCCACGGTCTTGGCGCGGAACAGCTGGACGATCTCGACGATCTGGGAGCGGGTCTCGTTGTCGGCGCGGACCTTCACCAGGACGAGCTCGCGCTGGATCGCTGCGCTGGGCTCGAGTTCGACGATCTTCAGGACGTTGACCAGCTTGTTGAGCTGCTTGGTCACCTGCTCAAGCGGCAGGTCCTCGACATTGACCACGATGGTGATGCGGGAGATGTCGGGGTGTTCGGTGACACCGACGGCGAGCGAGTCGATGTTGAAGCCGCGCCGGGAGAACAGGGCGGCGATCCGGGCCAGGATGCCGGGGGTGTTCTCCACCAGGACGGAGAGCGTGTGCCTAGTCATGTGGGTCGTTCCTCTTCCTACGGCTCTCGGTCTCAGTCGTCTTCGTTGTCGCCGAAGTCGGGGCGGACGCCCCGGGCGGCCATGACCTCGTCGTTGGAGGTGCCGGCGGCGACCATCGGCCAGACCTGGGCGTCCTCGTGGACGATGAAGTCGACCACGACGGGACGGTCGTTGATCGCGTTGGCCTCGGCGATGACCTTGTCCAGGTCGGCCGGGTCCTCGCAGCGCAGCGCGACGCAGCCCATGGCCTCGGACAGCTTCACGAAGTCCGGGATGCGGGTGCCCTTGGAGGGCTCCAGGCCGGTGGCGTCCGGGCCGGAGTGCAGCACCGTGTTGGAGTAGCGCTGGTTGTAGAAGAGGGTCTGCCACTGGCGGACCATCCCGAGGGCGCCGTTGTTGATGATGGCGACCTTGATCGGGATGTTGTTGAGCGCGCAGGTGACGAGCTCCTGGTTCGTCATCTGGAAACAGCCGTCGCCGTCGATCGCCCAGACCGGGCGGTCCGGCATGCCGGCCTTGGCGCCCATGGCGGCCGGGACGGCGTACCCCATCGTTCCGGCGCCGCCGGAGTTCAGCCAGGTGGCCGGCTTCTCGTAGTCGATGAAGTGGGCGGCCCACATCTGGTGCTGGCCGACGCCCGCGGCGTAGATGGTGTCGGCGGGGGCGAGCTGGCCGATGCGCTGGATGACCTGCTGCGGCGAGAGGCTGCCGTCCTCGGGCAGGGTGTAGCCGAGCGGGTAGGTCTCGCGCCAGCGGTTGAGGTCGGTCCACCAGGCGGTGTAGTCGCCCTGGTTGCCCTCGCTGTGCTCGGCCTGGACGGCCTGGACCAGGTCGGCGATGACCTCGCGGGCGTCCCCGACGATCGGGACGTCGGCGGTGCGGTTCTTGCCGATCTCGGCCGGGTCGATGTCGGCGTGGACGACCTTGGCGAAGGGGGCGAAGCTGTCCAGCTTGCCGGTGACGCGGTCGTCGAAGCGGGCTCCGAGGGCGACGATCAGGTCGGCCTTCTGCAGCGCGGTGACGGCGGTGACCGCACCGTGCATGCCCGGCATTCCCACGTGCAGCGGGTGGCTGTCGGGGAACGCGCCCAGCGCCATCAGGGTGGTGGTGACGGGGGCGCCGGTGAGCTCGGCGAGGACCTTCAGCTCGGCGGTGGCGCCGGCCTTCAGGACACCGCCGCCGACGTACAGGACGGGGCGCTTGGCGGCCGTGATCAGCTTGGCGGCCTCGCGGATCTGCTTGGCGTGGGGCTTGGTCACCGGACGGTAGCCGGGCAGGTCCGTCTGCGGCGGCCAGCTGAAGACCGTCTTCGCCTGGAGGGCGTCCTTGGCGATGTCGACCAGGACCGGGCCCGGGCGGCCGGTGGCGGCGATGTGGAACGCCTCGGCGATCGTCCGCGGGATGTCCTCGGCCTTGGTGACCAGGAAGTTGTGCTTGGTGATCGGCATCGTGATGCCGCAGATGTCCGCCTCCTGGAAGGCGTCCGTCCCGATGGCCTTGGAGGCGACCTGCCCGGTGATCGCGACGAGCGGGACGGAGTCCATGTGGGCGTCGGCGATCGGGGTGACCAGGTTGGTGGCGCCGGGGCCCGAGGTCGCCATGCAGACGCCGACACGGCCGGTGGCCTGGGCGTAGCCGGTCGCGGCGTGGCCCGCGCCCTGCTCGTGGCGCACCAGGATGTGGCGGACCCGCTTGGAGTCCATCATCGGGTCGTACGCGGGGAGGATGGCGCCGCCCGGAATCCCGAAGACGGTGTCGGCTCCCACTTCCTCGAGAGAACGGATGAGGGACTGCGCACCCGTGACGTGCTCGACGGTGGTGGCGGCCTGTCCGCCGTTACGGGCCCGCGGCTGCGGATGGTGCCCGGAGGCCTGCTCGGTCATCAGCATTCTCTTCTCGAAGCAGAGGGTTTTTGCGAGGGTTTGGGGGGAGCCGGTGCAACAAAAAACCCCTCGTGCCGGGAGGCAAGCGAGGGGAGCGCGTCGGTAGCGTTCAAGCCGGGCCGTTTCGTGGCCCTGCTTCAGCCGACGCGCTTTCCAAGTACGAGAATTCGGGTGCGCATGGCACTGACCCTCCCCCCGACGCACTGTCAGTGTCAAGTGGGTGGGACAGGCGTCTCAACATGTGAGCCGATCGGGGGATGGTTTCCGGCCGGTACGGGGACCGCCCCGGCCGTGCGACCGGGGACCGGATAGCCGTCCCGTACGAGCGCGCGGCGCAGCCGGTACTCGTCGAGCGGGCCGGAGAAGGCCGTCCCCTGGCCGTGCGTACAGCCCATGGAGCGCAGGGCGATCACCTGCTCGGGTACGTCCACGCCGTCGGCGACGGACTGGAGGCCGAGGTCGCCCGCGATGCGGAGCAGTCCTCTGGTGATCTTGCGGAGGCGGGCGGACTCGACCACGCCTTCGACCAGGCCCCTGTCCAGCTTCAGGATGTCGACGGGGAGGCGGCGCAGGGCGTGGAAGGCGGCGTGGCCGCTGCCGAAGCCGTCCAGGGCGATCCGCACGCCGAGCCGGCGCAGGGCGACGAGGCGCTGTTCGAGGTCGTCGACGAGGACGCGGGGGTCGCTCTCGGAGAGTTCGATCATCAGGGAGCCGGACGGCAGGCCGTGGCGGGTGAGCAGCGCCTCGACGGAGCCGAGGGGCAGGGAGCGGTCGAGCAGTCCGCGGGCGGAGAGGCGGATGGAGACCGGTGTGCGGTGTCCGATTCTGGCCCGTTCGGCGGCCTGCTCGACGGCCTCCTCCAGGAGCCAGCGGCCGAGGTCGGCGGTGCGGTCGCTGTCGTCGGGGGCCCTCAGGAACTC
Organism: Streptomyces sp. NPDC008121; assembly: GCF_042957155.1. Lineage (NCBI taxonomy): Bacteria > Bacillati > Actinomycetota > Actinomycetes > Kitasatosporales > Streptomycetaceae > Streptomyces > Streptomyces sp. NPDC008121. The sequence continues at coordinate 244,093 of NZ_JBIBHT010000003.1, forward strand.
GGCGGGGGTGAAGAGGATGCCCTGCGCGGAGCGCCAGCGGGCCTGGGCGGCGACGGCGGCGATCCGGCCGGTGGCGAGGTCGACGACCGGCTGGTGGAGGAGGGCGAATTCGCCGTCGTGGAGGGCGGTGCGCAGCCGGGTGGCCAGTTCGGTCCTGCGGACGACCTCGGCCTGCATCTGCGGGGCGTACAGCTCGACGCGGTCCTTGCCGCCGGCCTTGGCGCGGTACATCGCGAGGTCGGCGTTGCGCAGCAGGTCCCCGGCGCTGATGCCCGGCTCGGCGAAGGCGACGCCGATGGAGGCGGCGACCCGCACGTCGTCGCCCCCCTCCAGGCGGTACGGCTGGGAGAGCGTGAGGCGCAGCCGGTCGGCGATCTCCTGGACCTGGGTCTCGCGGGCCGCGCGGTCCCGTCCGCCGTCGCCGAGGATCAGGGCGGCGAACTCGTCGCCGCCGAGGCGGGCGGCGGTGTCCCCGGCCCGCACGGAGTCCTGGAGGCGCCGGGCGGCCTGGACGAGCAGCTCGTCGCCGGCCTGGTGGCCCAGCCGGTCGTTGACGCCCTTGAAGCCGTCGAGGTCGATGAAGAGGACGGCGGTGCCGGGGTCGGAGGAGCGGCGGCCGCCGAGGGCGCCCTTGACCCGCCGGGTGAACAGGGCGCGGTTGGGCAGGTCGGTGAGCGGGTCGTGTTCGGCGTTGTGCTGGAGCTGGGCCTGGAGGCGGACCCGTTCGGTGACGTCCCGGCTGTTGAAGATCAGACCGCCCTGGTGGCGGTTGACGGTCGACTCGACGTTGAGCCAGTCGCCCCGGCCGGAGCGGAAGCGGCACTCGATGCGGGCGGTGGGCTCCTGGGCCGGCGAGGCGGCCAGGAACCGGCGCACCTCGTGGACGACGGCGCCGAGGTCGTCCGGGTGGATGAGGGAGGCCAGCTCGGAGCCGATCAGCTCCTCGGCCTCGCGGCCGTAGACCCCGGAGGCGGCGGGGCTCACGTAGCGGAGTATGCCGTTGGGCGCGGCGATCATGATGACGTCGCTGGAGCCCTGCACCAGGGACCGGAAGTGGTTCTCCTTCTGGGCCAGCTCGTGGGTGAGGGCGATGTTGTCGAGGAGCATGATGCCCTGGCGGACGACCAGGGCGAGGACCACCGTGCAGCCGGTGAAGACGACCACGCGGTCCACACTGCGTCCCTCGATGACGTTGTACAGGATGCCGAGCGTGCAGACGGCGGCGGCGAGATAGGGCGTGAGCGCGGCGAGCGAACCGGCCACCGGGCGGCTGTGCGGGCGTGGGCCGCGGGCCACGGCGGGGGCGGCCGCCGGGTCGGACGGCCTGCGCACCCCCCAGGGGGCGTACGCGAGGAGCAGCGAGCCCGCGAACCAGCCGGCGTCGAGGAGCTGTCCCGAGGTGTAGTTCTCGCGCAGCAGCGGGGACGTGAACAGGGCGTCGCACAGGACCGTGAGGGCGAGGGCGGCGATGGCGGTGTTGGTCGCCGAGCGGTTCGCGTGGGCCCGCCGGAAGTGCAGGACGAGGACCATGCTGACGAGCACGATGTCGAGCAGGGGATAGGCCAGGGAGAGCGCGGCCCGGGCGACGCTCTCGCCTTCGAAGTGCGCGGTGTGCGCGAGGGCCAGGCTCCACGAGAGGGTCAGCAGGGAGCCGCCGATGAGCCAGGCGTCGAGGGCGAGGCAGACCCAGCCGGCCCGGGTGACGGGCTTCTTGGCGAGGACGAGCAGGCCCACGATGGCGGGCGGGGCGAAGAGCAGGAAGAAGAGGTCGGCGACGGAGGGACTGGGCACCTCACGGTCGAGCACGACCTCGTACCACCCCCAGACGGCGTTCCCGGCGGCGGCCATGACGGAGGAGAAGGCGAAGAGGAGCCAGGCGGGGCGGAAGCGGCTCTTGTGGACGCGGGCGTAGAGGAGGCAGGAGACCCCGGCGGCAAGGGCCGCGGCGCTGAGCCCGAAGTCCCCCATGACGAGGGCGAGGCGCTCCGATCCCCAGCCGAGGGCCGCGCCGGTGGCGTACCCCGCGCAGACCAGGCCGAGGAGGACCTGGGTGAGGAGTCCGAGGGAGCCGGGCCGGGGCGGGGCGGGGCGGCGCCACACGGGCCGGGCGCGACCGCCCGGGGGCGCGGAGCCGGAGGCCGGGGCGTGGTCCGCTCCCCGGGAGTGGTCGCGCTCGATGAGGGCGCCGGGGGTGGTCATCGGTGCTCCCGGCGCCTCGTCGGGGCGGGCGTGCTCCCGCGGCCGGGGGTCCCGGGCGGCGGTGGGGGCGCCGGCTCCCCCGGGCGGCGGAGCGCCACGTCGGCGGTCGTCCGCCTCGGCGGGGCGCTGGCCGGCCTGGGCCGGGAGGGCCGTGGCGTCCCGCACCCGGCGCGGGCGGGCGTCCGGCTCGGCGGGTGGTCCCGCGTCGCGCGCGAGGGTCGTCGACGGCGGTCCCGCCGCGTCGGATCGTCGGTCCATCGGCCGTACTTCACCCGTCGCCCCCCTCGGAATCTCATGTCCCGTCACGTCGCTCCCAGCGTCTGCCCGTACTCGACGCGGTCCCCCACATCGGGACGATACACCAGGATGGTCACGCAGGGACAGGGGTGCAGTACTCTCCGTGACTGGGGAGAGTACGGCCGGAGCGCACCGCGCACGCGCCGTCGGTGCGCCGGGGCAGCGCCCTGGAAGCGCCGCCTCCGCGGGGCCCGCCGGCCGGGCCGGCACGACCCGGTCCCCACCGGCTCCATGGCACCACGACCACCGGCGCCGGGCCCAACCGGCGCGCCCGGGCCGCCGCGACCGCGTCGGCTCAGGTCGTGAGGACCACGTTCGCCAGCCGCTCCCCCGCCGCGAACCGGGTCAGCTGGGCGGCGATCAGCCGCTTGGCGCGCGGCAGGAACGCCGACGTGGAGCCCCCGACGTGCGGACTCACGAGAACACCGGGAGCGTGCCACAACGGGTGTCCGGCCGGCAGCGGTTCGGGGTCGGTGACATCGAGCGCCGCGGTGATCCGGCCGCTCTCGGTCTCCTTGAGCAACGCGGCGGTGTCCACCACCGGCCCGCGGGCGACGTTCACCAGCAGGGCGCCGTCCTTCATCCGGCCGAGAAAGGCCGCGTCGACGAGGTGCCGGGTCTCCGGGGTGAGCGGGGTGGAGAGCACCACCACGTCAGCCTGAGGCAGCAGGGAGGCGAGTTCGGACAGCGGATGCACGGGCCCGCGCTCCGTGGCACGTGCGGAGCGCGCGACGCGCACCACCCGCGCGCACTCGAACGGCGCGAGCCGGTCCTCGATGGCGGCGCCGATCGACCCGTACCCCACGATGAGGACGGACTTGTCCGCGAGCGCGGGGTAGAAGCCGGCCCGCCACTCCTCGGCGTCCTGGCCGCGGACGAAGCCGGGGATGCCGCGCAGCGAGGCGAGGATCAGGGCGAGGGTGAGCTCGGCGGTGCTGGCCTCGTGCACGCCCTTGGCGTTGCACAGTTCGACGCCCGGCGGGAGGGAGCCGAGTCCGGGGGTCACGTGGTCGGTTCCGGCGGAGAGGGTCTGCACGGCGCGCAGCGAGGTCATCCGGGCGAGCGGCCGGACGGCGATCTCGGAGCCCTTCATGTACGGCACCACGTAGAAGGCGCAGCGGGCCGGGTCGGCCGGGAAATCGGGCCCGCCGTCCCAGAAGCGGTAGTTCGGCCCGGACGCGCCCGGTACGGGAAGTCCGTCGATCTCCGCCGCGGGAATCGGAAGCCACACGTCAGGGGTCGTGTCGTCGAGTGTCATGACCGGGAGGCTATGCGAAGAATCCGGAGGCCCATTGGTTAGTTTGGGGGACGGCAGAAGGAGGGGTACCGGCAGGTGGAGCGCAGGACTATCGGGGCGGCGGCGCTCGACGTGGGTGCGGTGGGCCTGGGCTGTATGCCGATGAACTGGGCCTACAGCGGCTCGCAGCAGCGGGGCGACCGCTCGCTGCGGACGGTGCACGCGGCGCTGGACGCCGGGGTGAGCCTGCTCGACACCGCCGACATGTACGGGCCGTTCACCAACGAGCTGTTGCTGGGGCGGGTGTTGAAGGAGCGCCGGGCCGAGGTGTTCCTCTCCACGAAGTGCGGTCTGCTCGTGGGCGACCAGCACGTGGTGGCCAACGGCCGCCCCGGGTACGTACGGCGGGCCTGCGACGCGTCGCTGCGTCGGCTGCAGACGGACGTGATCGACCTGTACCAGCTGCACCGCGCGGACCCGGAGGTGCCCGTCGAGGAGACTTGGGGCGCGATGGCCGAGCTGGTGTCGGCGGGCAAGGTACGCGCGCTCGGCCTGTGCGCGGTCGGCGCGCGGGCGCCCCGGCGGGGCGGCGATCTGTACGAGGGAACGATCCGGCAGCTGGAGCGGGTCCAGCAGGTGTTCCCGGTGAGCGCGGTGGAGGCCGAGCTGTCGGTGTGGTCGCCGGAGGCGCTGCAGCGGCTGCTGCCGTGGTGCGAGGCGCGGGGCGTGGGGTTGCTCGCCGCGATGCCGCTCGGGAACGGCTTCCTGACCGGGACGCTGACCCCCGGCGGCGGCTTCGAGCCGGACGATCCGCGGGCCCGGCACCCCCGCTTCACGGCCGAGATGATGGCGGCCAACCAGCCCCTGGTGGCGGGGCTGCGGCGGGTGGCGGCGCGGCACGGCGCGGAGGTCACCCCGGCGCAGGTGGCGCTGGCGTGGGCGCTGGGCCGCGGGCCGCACGTGGTGCCGATCCCGGGGACGAAGCGGGAGCGCTGGGCGGTGGAGAACGCGCGGGCGGCCGAGCTGGTCCTGACGGCGGCCGACCTGGCGGAGATCGCGGAGCTGCCGCCGCCCCGGGGGTCGTGGGACTGACCGGGCACGCGGGACCGCCGGAGGCCGGGGCGGGGCGGGCGGCCCGCACGGCCGGAAGCCGGGTGATCGGGCACGGCGGCGGGCCGGGCGGTGTATCAAGGGGGGAGGGGACGCCGTTCCGAAGGGACCGAGCCGTGAGCCGAAGCATGAGCCGCACCGTGAAGAGCCTGTGGGGCGCCGCCGCGCTCGTCCTGGTGGCGGGGTGCTCGTCGGGCGGGGCCGCGGAGGGCGACCGGGCGACGCCCTCGTCCCCGCCCGCCACCACCTCACCGCCCGCCTCCTCCGCGCCGGCCCCTTCCTCCGCGCCGGCCGCGCGCGTGACCGTCGCCGGCACGCTCACCGAGGACCTGGAGTCGCCGTGGGGCGTGGCCGTCCTGCCCGACGGCGATCTGCTGGTCGCCTCCCGGGACGAGCGGACGGTCACCCGCGTCGACGGCCGGTCCGGTGCCAAGACACCGCTCGGGGAAGTGCCGGGGGTGGTCCCCGGCGGCGAGGGCGGGCTCCTCGGCCTCGCCGTGCGCGACGGCTTCGTCTACGCGTACCTCACCGCCGAGTCGGACAACCGCATCATCCGGATGCGGTACGGCGGCGGGCCCGGGGACCGGCTCGGACCGCCCGAGGCGATCCTGACCGGCATCCCGAAGGGGAACGTGCACAACGGCGGGCGGATCGCCTTCGGCCCGGACGGGATGCTCTACGCGGGCACGGGCGAGCGGGGCGAGACCGGTCTGGCGCAGGACCGGCGGTCGCTGGGCGGGAAGATCCTGCGGATGACGCCCGCCGGCGATCCGGCGCCCGGCAACCCCTTCCCCGGCTCGCCGGTCTACTCCTACGGGCATCGCAATGTGCAGGGCCTGGCCTGGGACGCGGACGGCCGGTTGTGGGCGGCCGAGTTCGGCCAGACCACCTGGGACGAACTGAACCTGATCGAGCCGGGCCGGAACTACGGCTGGCCGGAGGCCGAGGGCCGGGCGGGCGACCCCGCCTTCGTGGACCCGGTGGCGCAGTGGCGGACCTCCGACGCGTCCCCGAGCGGGATCGCCTACGCCGACGGCGCGATCTGGATGGCCGGGCTGAGGGGCGAGCGGCTGTGGCGCGTCCCGCTCTCCGGCGCCACGACGGCCGGGGAGCCCCGGGCGTTCCTGACGGAGGAGTACGGCCGGCTGCGCACGGTGGTGGCGGCGGGCGACGGCCGGCTCTGGGTGACGACCAGCGAGACCGACACCCGGGGCACCCCGCAGGACGGGGACGACAGGATCCTCCGCCTCGACGTGCGGTGAGTGAGCCCGCGCCTCAGACGGGGGCCTGGAGCAGGCGGAGGCGGTGGGCCAGGGCGGCGGCCTCGCCGCGGCCGGAGACGCCCAGCTTGGCGAGGATGTTCGAGACGTGGACGCTCGCCGTCTTCGGGGAGATGAAGAGTTCCTCGGCGATCCGGCGGTTGGTGTGGCCCTCGGCGACCAGGCGCAGCACGTCCACCTCCCGGGGGGTCAGACGGAAGGCCTCCTCCGCCTGGTCCGGCTCCGGGGTGCTTTCCGGGGCGGTCAGCGGCAGGCGGGCGCGGGCGGCGAGGAGGTCGACCTCCTCCCGCAGCGGATGCGCCCCCAGGCGCGTGGCGGTGGCGTGCGCCTCGCGCAGCAGGGCCGCGGCCTCCTCGCGGTGGCCGCCCTCGGCCAGGAGCGCGTCGGCGAGGCGGTGCCGGGCGCGGGCGAGCGGGTACGGGCGCTCCGTCGGTTCGTAGGCGGCGACGGTCTCGGCCCAGCGCGCGGCGGAGCTCCGCCCCTCGGCCCGGTCCAGCTCCGCGGAGACGTGCAGGGAGTAGGCCCGCCAGACGGGGGCGGGGGTCTCCATCCGCCGTGCGCAGCGGCGGATCAGGTCGAGTGACGCCTCGCGTCCCGCCTCGGCCGCGGGCAGGCCGTGGGCGTCGGCCTCCGCGGTGGCGCCGATGAGGAGCAGTGGCCAGCCGTCGCGGTGGGTGCCCGGCGGGAAGCCGCTCTCCGCGGCCTCGGCGAGGACCGTCCGCACGTCCTGGATCCGTCCGCTCGCGGCGGCTATGCCCAGCTCCGCCTGCCGTACCGGAACGGTGTACTGGGGCATCGGATCGGCCTGCCCGAAGTGGCCGCGGGCGGCGGCGAGCTGGGCGGCGGCGGTGGTCAGCTCGCCGCGCGCGACGGAGAGTTGGGCGAGGCGCATGGCGACGGTTCCGCGGGGCTTGGAGCTGGTACCGGAGTGCTCCAGCCACTCGCAGTTGCGCTGGGCCTCGTCCCACAGTCCCAGGGAGAGCTGGGACTCGGCCTGGTTGGCGCGGATCCAGCCCTGGCTGTCACGCAGCCCGTGTTCGCGGGCGAAGCGGATGCCGGCCTCGGCGACCTCGACCGCCTCGCGGGAGCGGCCGAGGTTCTCGAGGGCGTGCGAGAGGTTGACGACGGCGCGCGCGGACTCGTGGAAGAGCCCGATGACGCGGGCGCGGTCGCGGGCTTCGTACAGTGCGGCGATGCCGGCTTCGCGGTCGCCGGCGGAGACCATGAGCGTGCCGAGGGTGAGCCGGGCGTTGAGTTCGATCGGTTCCGCCTTGACCAAGCGGGCGTACTCCACGGCCCGTTCGGCGTCGGCGAGGCTTTCGGGTCCTGGCGCGTGGAGCATGCCCCAGCCGGCGAGGACGGCGAGGACGAAGGCGTGGACGGCCGTCGGGGGGAGGCCGCGGACGAGTTCCTGGGCGGTGGCGATCTCGGCCCAGCCGTCGGAGCGGCCGAGGCCGCAGACGATGCGGGAGCGCTGGGCCCAGAACCAGGCGGCCCGCAGCGGGTCGCTCTCCTCTCCCTCCTCGCCTTCGAGGAGTCGCAGGGCCATCTTGCTTATCTTCAGGGCGCGTTCGCGTTCGCCGCAGACCCGGGCGGCGACGGCGGCCTCGGCGAGGAGGTCCAGATAGCGCAGCGGGGTGGTCTCGGGGTCGCAGCCGCAGGCCGGATAGGCCTCGGCGTAGTCCATGGGGCGCAGCGAGCGGCGTACCTCGTCGGGGACCTCGTCCCACAGCTCCATGGCGCGCTCCAGGAGCCGCAACTGCTCGGCGTACGCGGCGCGCTTGCGGGTCTCGACGGAGGCGCGGAGCACGGCGGGCAGCGCGCGGGCCGGGTCGTGCGCGCGGTACCAGTAGGTGGCGAGCCGGGTGGCCCGCTCGTCGGCCCTGACCAGCGTGGGGTCGGCTTCGAGGGCTTCGGCGTAGCGCCGGTTGAGCCGGGAGCGCTCGCCGGGCAGCAGGTCGTCGCTGACGGCCTCGCGGACCAGGGAGTGGCGGAAGCGGTAGCCGTCGCCGTCCGGGACCGCGAGCAGGATGTTGGCGCCGACGGCGGCCCGCAGCGCCTCGATGAGGTCGTCCTCGGGGAGCCGGGCGACGGCGGCGAGCAGGGCGTACTCGACGGTGGAGCCGCCTTCGGCGACGGTCCTTGCGATTCGCTGGGCGCCCTCGGGGAGCGTCTCGACCCGTACGAGCAGCAGATCGCGCAGGGAGTCGGTGAGGACGCCGGAGGAACAGCCGGTCTCGCGGGAGACGACGAGCTCCTCGACGAAGAAGGCGTTGCCGTCGGAGCGGTCGAAGATCTCGTCGACCAGGCCGGGGTCCGGTTCGGCGGCGAGGATGCCGGTGAGCTGGCGGCGGACCTCGGTGCGGGTGAACCGGGACAGCTCGATGCGCCGGATGGTGCGCAGCCGGTCCAGTTCGGCGAGGAGCGGGCGCAGGGGGTGGCGGCGGTGGATGTCGTCGGCGCGGTAGGTGGCGACGACCACGATCCGGCCGCGGCGCAGGGTGCGGAACAGGTACGCGAGCAGGTGACGGGTGGAGACGTCGGCCCAGTGCAGGTCCTCCAGGACGAGGACGATCGTCCGGTCGGCGGCCAGCCGCTCCAGGAGCCGTACGGTGAGCTCGAAGAGGCGGGCGGTGGAGTCCTCGTTGGAGGGTTCGTGGCTGCCGACCTCGCCGAGTTCGGGGAGGAGTCGGGCGAGTTCGCCCTCCTGGCCCGCGGCGGCGGCGGCCAGTTCGCCGGGGAGCCGGCGGCTGAGCGAGCGGAGGGCCGTGGAGAAGGGCGCGAACGGCAGCCCGTCCGCGCCCACCTCCACGCAGCCCCCTACGGCGACGACGGCGCCCCGCCCGCAGGCGGCGGCGACGAACTCCTCGACGAGGCGCGTCTTTCCGACACCGGCCTCGCCGCCGACGAGCAGCGCCTGCGGCTCGCCTTCGGCGTGGGCGCGGGCGAGGGCGTCGGTGAGGGCGGTGAGTTCACCGGCCCGGCCGACGAACACGGGGCTGACTGACCTGGTCTCCACGGCGCCGAGCATCGCACAGACGTCCGGGGCCGTGCCCATACGGGGTCACGCGGCCCGGACGAACCGGTCGTGCCCGGCGTCCACCCGCCCTTCGTCGTCGTGTCGGCCGGACCGGCGGGCGGCCTTGGCGGCCTGCCGCACCCGGGCGGCCCGGCGGGACAGCCGCTGGGCCGCGGCTTCCTGGAGCAGCTCGGCGTGGTGCATGCGGTGCAGTTCGTAGACGAACATCTCGTTCTCCCTGGGCTTCCGGCTTCCGCCGGCGACTCGGTTCGGTACCGCTTTCGCGATGCCTCCACTGTCGTCGCCCAGGGGGTACGGGCACATCGGGGAAGTGCCCGATGTTCGGGGGGCTGGGGGCCTTAGGGGATTTCTCAGGGGGCCTTAGGCGGATGCCCGGCGGGTGGCCAGGGCAGGTCTTAGGAGCCGGTGGTGGGGAGACTCAGCAGGAGGTCGAAGTACATGGCGCCGGAGAGCAGCACGCCGAGGCCGCCGAGGACGGCTCCGGCGACGGCGACCGCGCGGATCCAGGCCGGGCGCTCGGGGCGGGTGAGGGTGAGGACGAGGATGGCCGTGATCACGGCGAGGAAGGCGAAGACGCCGTTGACGAGGGCGGTGGCGTGCCAGGCGTCGCCGTAGATCTCGGAGATCTGCTGGGGGGCGCTGCCGCCCTGGGAGGTGGTGATCTGGCCGATGAGGGCCTCGCGCTCGGCGGCGATCTTCCCGGTCCAGGTGCCGGTCAGCGCCGCGAGGCCGAGGGCCGCGGAGACGACGGCCGCGGCGCCCGCCCCGATGCCGGAGGCCGCCCGGGAGGCCTCCTCGCGTTCGGCGGCCAGCTCGGCGGCGATCTCCTCGTCGGTCAGCTCGTCCTCGGCCGACTCGTCGTCGGTCGTGGCGGCGTCGGTACGGGCGTCGGCCGGCCGGTCGGCGAGCGGGGCGCCGGAGGCGGTGTCGGGGGCGGTCGTGTCCGCGTCGGACACGTCGGGCGCTGCGGTCTTCTCGATCCTGGCATTCATGAACCGCACGCTAGGCGGCCCCTATGAGAGCCGCCTTAACGGCGCGGAGGTCACGGCCGTCCGGCCCCGGCCCGGACGGCCGCCCCGGCTCAGGAGGCGGTCGCCCCCGGCGTACCGACGCCCGCCGGCGTACCGACGCCTCCCCGCCCGCCGGAGTCCGACGACGCACCGGGATCCGTCCCGGACGTTCTCGCCGCCCGCCACTCCGGCGCGAGGACGGCCCAGACCTCCTCGTCGTGGCGCCGCCCGCGGTAGAGGTGGCTCTCCCGCAGCACGCCCTCCTTCGTCATGCCCAGCCGGCGCGCCACGTTGATGCTGGGCTCGTTCCCGGACGACACCACCCACTCGACGCGGTGGATGCCCCGCTCCTCCACGGCCCAGTCGATGATCACCCGTGCCGCTCGGGTCACCAGCCCCTTCCCCACCGCCGCGGGCTCCAGCCAGCAGCCGGCCTCGGCGACGCCCTGGGCGGTGTCCATCGTGCGGAGGATGACCGCGCCGACCAGCGTGCCGTCCCACCGGATGCCGAGGATGCGGCCCGTGTCGGCGGCGGTCTTCTCGGCGTACGCCTGGAGGAACGCCCGGCTCGACGCCAGGTCGGTGACGACGTCGGGCAGTCCGTTGTGCTCGCCGATGAAGGCCCGGCCGCGGTCGATGTGGGCGAGGAACTCCTCGGCCTGCCACGGCTCCAGGAGCCGCAGCTCGGCGCCGTCGTCACCCAGCGGTATCGCGAACATCCTCGTTCTCCTCGAGCCTCGGGACCGGCACGCGTTGCGGGAAGATCGTCGCACGGGCGGCGTCCCGCGCGTCGGCGGCCGCACGGCTCTCGGAGGGCTCGATGCTGATCCTCGGCAGCCACCGGTCCATCCACGCCGGCAGCCACCAGTTCGCCCCGCCGAGCATGTGCATCAGGGCGGGGACGAGGAGCGTCCGCAGGACGAAGGCGTCGAGGGCGACGGCCGCGGCGAGCGCGATGCCGAACATCGCGATGACCCGGTCGCCGGAGAGGACGAACGCGAGGAAGACGGCGATCATGATGACGGCGGCGGAGTTGATCACCCGGCTGGTCTCGGCGAGGCCGACGCGGACCGCCCGGCGGTTGTCCCCGGTCTCCAGCCACTCCTCGTACATCCGGCTGACCAGGAAGACCTGGTAGTCCATGGAGAGTCCGAAGAGGACGGACACCATGATCACCGGCAGGAAGGGTTCGATGGGGCCCGCGCTGCCGAGCCCGAGGAGGTCGCTGCCCCATCCCCACTGGAAGACGGCCACGACGATCCCGAACGAGGAGGCGACGGCGGCCACGTTCATCACCGCCGCCTTGAGCGGGACGCCGATCGAGCGGAAGGCGACCAGGAGCAGCAGACAGCCGAGCGCGATGACGACGCCCACGAAGAGGGGCAGCTTTCCGACGATGATCTCGGCGAAGTCGTCGTACGAGGCCGTCACCCCGCCCACGTGCACGTCGAGGGAGGTTCCGGCCTCCGCCCTCGGGAGGACCTCGCCGCGCAGCCGGTCGACGAGGTCGCTGGTCGCCTGGGACTGCGGCGCAGTCTCCGGGACGAGGGTCAGGACGGCCGTGTCCCCCGCGCCGTTGGTGATCACCGGGGAGACCGACGCGACGCCGCGGGTGTTCTCCAGGACGGCCGGCAGCTCGGCGAACGCGACCCGGTCGTCGGCGCCGTCGATCCCGGCGACAAGGGTGAGGGGCCCGTTGACGCCCGGCCCGAAGCCCTCGGCCAGCAGGTCGTACGCCTGCCGCGTGGTGGAGCCGGCCGGGTTGTTGCCCTGGTCGGAGGTGCCCAGGTGGAGCGAGAACGTCGGCAGCGCGAGGACAAGCATGACGACGGCGGCGAACGCGCCGAGCAGCTTGGGGTGGCGCTCGACGAAGGCGGACCAGCGGGCGGCGAAGCCGGTGGGCAGCTCGGGCTGCGGGCCGTGTTCGGCGAGCCGCGCCCGTTCGCGCCGGCTGAGCGCCCGCATCCCGATGAGGGAGAGCAGCGCGGGCAGCAGGGTGACGGAGGCGGCGACCGTGAGGACGACGGTGAGGGAGGCGGCGATCGCGACGCCGTTGAGGAAGCTGAGCCGGAGGATCAGCATGCCGAGGAGGGCGATGCAGACGGTGGCGCCGGCGAAGACGACGGCGCGGCCGGTGGTGGCGACGGCGATCCGGGCGGCTTCGGGGACCGGTAGGCCCTGTTTGAGGCCCTTGCGGTGGCGGGTGACGATGAACAGGGCGTAGTCGATGCCGACGCCGAGGCCGACGAGCATGCCCAGCATGGGCGCGAAGTCGGCGACGGTCATCACATGGCCGAGGAGCACGATCCCGGAGTAGGCGATGCCGACGCTGACGAGCGCGGTGGCGATCGGGAGCGCCGAGGCGGCGAGCGAGCCGAAGGCGAGGAAGAGGACGACGGCGGCGACGATCACGCCGACCGCTTCGGCGAGGTGGCCGCCGGGGGCCTCTGTGAGCGCGACGGCGCTGCCGCCGAGTTCGACCTGGACGCCGTCGCCGGCTGCCGCCCGGGCGGTGTCGACGAGGGCTTTGGCCTGCGCCTGCGGGATGTCGTCGGCCTGTTCGCGGAAGGTGACGGTGGCGTAGGCGGTGTGGCCGTCCTCGCTGACGCGCGCGTGGGCGCCGGGAGAACGGTCGTACGGGGAGGTCACGGCCGCGATGCCGTCCAGCTCCGCCACATCGTGGAGCACGGCGGTCATGCGCTGTTCGACGGCGGTGGCGCGGACGCTGCCCCGTTCGCTGTGCCAGACGATGGTGTCGCTGTCGCCGCCCGCACCGGAGAAGCCGCGGTCCAGGAGTGCGGTGGCGCGGCCGGACTCGGTGCCGGGCACCTCGTAGTCGTTGGAGTACGCGCTGCCGGCGAAGGAGGCGCCCGCGACGGAGGCGCCGAGGGCGACGAGCCAGAGGACGACGGCGACCAGGCGGTGCGTGACGCACCACCGTGCGATTGCGGCCAAAGGACGTGCTCCCTGGTGGCTCGTGGATCTTTACCGGGGAACAGCCCGCAAAGAACGCATGACCTCTCTGGGGGCCACTGTCGCAGCCTTAAAAGATCCTTTGTCCCTTTCGTGGCGTTACTCACAGTGGTGCGCGGGAGGTCGGGACGAAGGTCCCGGCGCCCCGCGCACCCTGGTGTCCCGGGGGCCGGATCAGCCGGAGACGCTCGGGCGACCGTTCTCGATGTGACCCATCAGACGCCTGCGGAAGCCGCCCGGGGCCGTCACCTCGATGTCGTACCAGCCGTGCGCGTCGGCGGCCGAGTGGACGACGGTACGGCTCCTGCCGGGCTTGACGGTGACCGTGCGCGTCCAGTCGGCGAGGTCGTCCTCGTCGACGTAGCCGAGCGGCCGGACGGTGAAGGCCACCGGCGCGGTGCCGGTGTTGCGGACGGTGAGGTGCAGGTCGCGGTCGTGATGGTCGAGATGGGAGGCCAGCTCGGCGCCGCCGCCGGCGGGGCCCTCGAACTCGCGGCGGAAGCCGTTCGGGCCGGTGATCGTGAAGTCGTAGCGATCACCTGCGAGGGGGACGGTCCACTGGCCGGTGCCCCTCACGTCGCGGTGCTGGGGGACCGCGAACTCGCCGGCGTACGGGTAGAGCGCGAAGTGCGCGCTCGCCTTGCCCGTGTTGCTGAGCGAGACGGTGATCCGGCGGCCGCCCGCCGTGCCCGCGGTGAGCTTCGCGGAGGCGTCGGGCTGGTAGGGCAGGGGGCGGGCGGGGCGGCTGCCCGGCTCCTGGACCGGCATCCGCTGCTCCAGCGGGGGCTGCGGGCGCCAGCGGCCGCTGAAGGGCGGGATCGGTCCCGGCTGGTCGACGTCGGGCTGCCGGTGGGCGCGCCGGAAGTCGAAGGCGGAGGTGAGGTCGCCGGTGACGGTGCGCCGCCACGGGGTGGTGTTGGGCTCGCGGACGCCGGTGAGCTTCTCCAGGAGGCGGATCACGGAGGTGTGGTCGAAGGTCTCGGAGCAGACGTAGCCGCCGACCGACCAGGGCGAGACGACGAGCAGCGGGACCCGGATGCCGAGGCCGGTGGGCTGCCCCTGCCAGCGCTCGTCGGTGTCGTCGGCGGGCGGGACGGGCGGCGGGACGTGGTCGAAGAAGCCGTCGTTCTCGTCGTAGTTGATCAGGACGACGGTGTGGCGCCAGACGTCGGGGTGGGCGCCGAGGGCGTCGAGCACCTTGTAGACGAGGGTGGCGGAGGCGATCGGCGAGGAGGAGCCGGGGTGCTCGGAGTCGATCGCGGACGGGACGAGGTAGGAGACCTCGGACAGGGTCCCGGCGGCGACGTCGGCCCGGAAGGCGTCGGCGAGGGCTCCGGTCTCGACGCGGCGCAGTCCGCGCTCGAAGAGGGAGCGCTCGGCGGTGGTGAGCGTGGCCACCCCGTCTTCCAGGGCGGCGAGCAGCCTGGCCCGCTCGGTGGTGTCGTCGGTGTCGCGGACGGCGGCGTAGAAGGACTCCATGAAGGTGTGGCCGCCGGTGGGGGCCAGCGCCTTGCGGGCGATCTTCTTGAACGTGGTGAAGAACTCGATGTTGTTGTCGGTGAAGTTCTCCCACTCGGTGTACGTCTTCCAGCTCCGCCCGGCCGCCTCCAGACGCTCGGCATAGGTCGGCCAGCCGTAGCCGGGGTGGGTGCCCTCGGCATAGGCGGCGTTGGTGACCGCGCGGCTGCCGTCGGCCTCGAAGCCGGTCCAGCCGGACCACAGGTGGTTGCGGTTGGGGCTGGTGGAGGTGTGGATCGAGGAGTGGTAGGCGTCGCAGACGGTGAACGTGTCGGCGAGTTCGTAGTGCAGCGGGATGTCCCGGCGGTCGTAGTACGCCATCGTCGCCGCGGTCTTGGCGGACACCCAGCCGTCCATCCAGCCGTCACGCCAGGCCTTGGCGCCGCCGCTCCAGGAGTGGTCGAGGTCGCCGATGTACTGGAGGTCCTTCCGCTGCGCCTCGGCGGCGTCCCGGATCGGGAACGGCAGGATGGTCCGCCCGGAGCCGGCGGGCTGCTCGAAGACGGAGCCGCCGGAGGGCAGGCGGACGGCGTTGCGGTCGCCGAAGCCGCGGACGCCGCGGAGGGTGCCGAAATAGTGGTCGAAGGACCGGTTCTCCTGCATGAGGATCACCACGTGGCGGACGGCCGACATGCCTCCGGCCGGCGGCCCCGCGGCGATCGCCTGCTGGAGCGACGGCGGGAGCAGCGACCCCGCCGCGGCGGCGCCGAGCGCGCCTCCGCCCAGCGCGAGGACCTTGCGGCGGGACATCCGGGACTTCTCGGGGGACAAGACCGACCTCCAGTCGACGGCCAATGGTTCGCCTTCGAGCCATTGGGTGGTACGCGGTGGACGGTAGTGAGGCCGGATGACGGGGGGAAGACCCGCCGACGGCGTGGCGGTGAACGTCCATCAGGCCGACGCGGAAGTCCAAGCCCACCCGCGCGACGCCCGGCCGGGGCCGGGCGCGGCGGATGCGGGGGTCGGGGAGGAGGGGGGCACGGGGCCGGGCACGGGAGGCGGGCGCGGCGGCGGATGCCGGGCCGGGCGCGGGAGGCGGGCGCGGCGGCGGATGCAGGGCCGGGTACGGGGCCGGGCGCGGGAGCCGGGTACGGAGGCGCGCGCGGGGCCAAGGGCCGGGGAAAGCGGGCCACGGGCCGGGGTGGGGCCGACGCCGGGCGGGTTTGACGGCCCGTCACGGCGTGCGGACGGTGCGACCGGGCCCGACGCCGGGAGGCGGGTACGGAGGCGGGTGCGGGGCCGGCAACGGAGCCGGGCGCAGGAGCCGGGCACGGGGCCCGACTCCGGGCCCGGCGCCGCCCCGGGCGACGGTTCTGCCTCCGCACGCACGACGGCGGCGCCCCGGGTCCGGAGACTCGGGGCGCCGCCGTCGTGCGGAGGTAGGGGTCAGCCCTCGCTGACGCCCAGCTTCTCCAGGATCAGGTCCTTCACGCGCGCCGCGTCCGCCTGGCCGCGGGTGGCCTTCATGACCGCGCCGACCAGGGCGCCGACCGCGGCGACCTTGCCGCCGCGGATCTTGTCGGCGATGGCCGCGTTGGAGGCGATGGCCTCGTCGACGGCCGTGCCCAGCGCGCCCTCGTCGGAGACGACCTTCAGGCCGCGCTTCTCGACGACCGCGTCCGGGTCGCCCTCGCCGGCGAGGACGCCCTCGATGACCTGGCGGGCCAGCTTGTCGTTCAGGTCGCCGGAGGCGACGAGCGCCGCGACCCGGGCCACCTGGGCCGGGGTGATGGCCAGCTCGTCCAGGGCGACGCCCGACTCGTTGGCGGAGCGGGCCAGCTCGCCCATCCACCACTTGCGGGCCTGGTCCGACGGAGCGCCCGCGTCCGTGGTCGCGACGATCAGGTCGACCGCGCCCGCGTTGAGGATCGACTGCATGTCGTGCTCGGAGACGCCCCACTCCTCGCGGAGCCGGTTGCGGCGCACCCGCGGCAGCTCGGGCAGTCCGCCGCGCAGCTCCTCGACCCACGTACGGGCCGGGGCGACGGGGACGAGGTCGGGCTCCGGGAAGTACCGGTAGTCCTCGGCGTTGTCCTTGATCCGGCCCGCGGTGGTGGAGCCGTCGTCCTCGTGGAAGTGACGGGTCTCCTGCACGATCGTGCCGCCGGAGGTCAGCACGGCCGCGTGGCGCATGATCTCGTAGCGGGCCGCGCGCTCCACGGAACGGAGCGAGTTGACGTTCTTCGTCTCCGAGCGGGTGCCGAAGGTCGCGGTGCCGTGCGGGCGCAGCGACAGGTTCACGTCGCAGCGCATCTGGCCCTTGTCCATCCGCGCCTCGGAGACGTCCAGCGCGCGGATCAGCTCGCGCAGCTCGGCGACGTACGCCTTGGCGACCTCGGGGGCGCGCTCGCCGGCTCCCTCGATCGGCTTGGTGACGATCTCGATGAGCGGGATGCCGGCGCGGTTGTAGTCCAGCAGCGAGTGCGAGGCGCCGTGGATACGGCCCGTCGCGCCGCCGATGTGCGTCGACTTGCCGGTGTCCTCCTCCATGTGGGCGCGCTCGATCTCCACACGGAAGATCTCGCCGTCCTCCAGCTGGACGTCCAGATAGCCGTTGAAGGCGATCGGCTCGTCGTACTGCGAGGTCTGGAAGTTCTTCGGCATGTCCGGATAGAAGTAGTTCTTCCGGGCGAAGCGGCACCACTCGGCGATCTCGCAGTTCAGCGCGAGACCGATCTTGATGGCCGACTCGACGCCGATAGCGTTGACGACCGGGAGCGAGCCGGGCAGGCCGAGACAGGTGGGGCAGGTCTGCGAGTTCGCTTCCGCGCCCAGCTCGGTGGAGCAGCCGCAGAACATCTTCGTCTTCGTGCCCAGCTCGACATGGACCTCGAGGCCCATGACGGGGTCGTACGCCGCGAGGGCCGCGTCGTACGACAGCAGTTCGGTGACGGTCACAGTGAGACTTTCCCTCTCAGCCCAGCAGGACGTCGTCGTCGCCCAGGCGCTTCAGCTCCCGGTAGAGGATCGCCAGGCCGGTAACGATGGCGGCGGCGGACACGGCGGAGTCGATCAGCCGCAGCATGTCGTTGTCGCTGCGGGCCAGCCTGGCCTGCTTCGCGACGCTGACGGCACCGAACGCGGTGGTCGCCAGCGAGACGTAGACGCCGGTCTTCGACTTCTTGAAGTTCTTGGCCTTCTTTGCCATGGCACTCATAGCGACGGAGCCTCCTCGAGCAGCGGGTGCCCCCACTTTTCCACGAACGCGGCCTCGACGGCGGCTCCGACCTTGTACAGCCGGTCGTCCTTCATGGCGGGGGCGATGATCTGCAGGCCGACCGGCAGGCCGTCCTCCGGCGCGAGACCGCAGGGCAGCGACATGGCGGCGTTGCCGGCCAGGTTGGTCGGAATGGTGCACAGGTCCGCGAGGTACATCGCCATCGGGTCGTCGGCGCGCTCGCCGATCGGGAAGGCGGTGGTGGGGGTCGTCGGGGAGACGATCACGTCCACCTCCTCGAAGGCCTTCTCGAACTCGCGGGTGATGAGGGTGCGGACCTTCTGCGCCGAGCCGTAGTACGCGTCGTAGTAGCCGGAGCTCAGCGCGTACGTACCGAGGATGATGCGGCGCTTGACCTCGTCGCCGAAGCCGGCCTCACGGGTGAGGGCGGTGACGTCCTCGGCCGACTTCGTGCCGTCGTCGCCGACCCGCAGGCCGTAGCGCATGGCGTCGAAGCGCGCCAGGTTGGAGGAGCACTCCGAAGGCGCGATGAGGTAGTAGGCCGAAAGGGCGAGGTCGAAGGTCGGGCAGTCCAGCTCGACGATCTCGGCGCCCAGCTCCTTGAGGAGCGTGACGGACTCGTCGAAGCGCTGCACGACGCCGGCCTGGTAGCCCTCGCCGCGGAACTGCTTCACGACGCCGACGCGCATGCCGGCGACGGAGCCGTTGCGGGCGGCCTCGACGACCGGCGGGACCGGGGCGTCGATGGAGGTCGAGTCGAGCGGGTCGTGCCCGGCGATGGCCTCGTGCAGGAGCGCCGCGTCCAGGACCGTACGGGCGCAGGGGCCGCCCTGGTCGAGGGAGGAGGAGAAGGCCACCATGCCGTAGCGGGAGACACCCCCGTAGGTCGGCTTGACGCCGACGGTGCCGGTGACGGCGGCGGGCTGGCGGATCGAACCGCCGGTGTCCGTGCCGATGGCGAGCGGGGCCTCGTACGAGGCGAGGGCGGCGGAGGAGCCGCCGCCGGAGCCGCCGGGGATACGGGTCAGGTCCCAGGGGTTGCCCGTGGGGCCGTAGGCGCTGTTCTCGGTGGAGGACCCCATGGCGAACTCGTCCATGTTGGTCTTGCCGAGGATGACGACGTCGGCGGCCTTGAGCTTCTTGACCAGGGTCGCGTCGTACGGCGGGATCCAGCCTTCGAGGATCTTCGAGCCGACGGTGGTGGGTACGCCGAGCGTGGTGAAGATGTCCTTCAGCGCGAGGGGGACGCCGGCCAGCGGGCCGAGCTTCTCGCCCTTGGCGCGCTTCTCGTCCACGGCGCGGGCCTGCGCGAGGGCGCCCTCGCGGTCGACGTGCAGGAAGGCGTGGACCTTCTCGTCGACGGCCTCGATGCGGGCGAGGTGGGCCTCGGTCACCTCGACGGCGGTCAGTTCGCCGGAGGCGATCTTCCCCGCGATCTCGGCGGCCGTGAGCTTGATGATGGTGCTGTCCGTCATGGTGATTAGTCCTCCCCCAGGATCTGCGGCACCTTGAAACGCTGCTGCTCCTGGGCCGGGGCGCCGGAGAGCGCCTGCTCGGGGGTGAGCGACGGACGGACCTCGTCCGCGCGCATGACGTTCGTCAGCGGCAGCGGGTGGGAGGTCGGCGGTACGTCTTGGTCGGCGACCTCGGAGACGCGGGCGACCGCGCCGATGATGTCGTCGAGCTGACCGGCGAAGTGATCGAGCTCTTCGCCCTTCAGCTCCAGACGCGCCAGCCGTGCGAGGTGGGCGACCTCCTCGCGCGTGATGCCAGGCATGCGATCCTCACGGGGTGCGTTTGATGGTGTCGGGGCCAATCCTATGGGGCCCGCACCGATACCCGTGAAACGGTTTGCCCGGGGGCCACTGCACCACCTGGCCCGAGGGTCTGCACGGCGGCTACTGCACCACCTGGCCCGAGGGCCGCTCGACCGCCGGCAGTGCCGCTTCCTCCGAGGGCCGGCGCCAGCCGCGCTCGCCCCGGGCGAGGAGCCAGGCCGTGGCCTCGGCCGGGGGCATGGCGGCGGCCACCAGCCAGCCCTGGACCGCGTCGCAGCCCATGTCCCGCAGGCGCTCCCAGGTCTCGTCGTCCTCGACGCCCTCCGCGACGACGAGCAGGCCCAGGGAGTGGGCGAGGTCGAGCGTGCAGCGGACGATCTCGGCGTCCTCGGCGTCGACGGCGAGCCGGGCGACGAAGGAGCGGTCGATCTTCAGCTCGCTCACCGGGAGGCGCCGCAGGTGCACCAGGGAGGAGTAGCCGGTGCCGAAGTCGTCCAGGGACATCTTCACGCCGTGCCCGGTCAGGCCCGCCATGGTGTCGGCCGCCCGCTGCGGGTCCTCCAGGAGGACGTGTTCCGTTATCTCCAGCTGGAGCGCTCCCGCGGGGACGCCGTGCCGGGCGAGACGGGCCGCGACCGCGCCCGCGAAGCCGGGGGTGTGGACGTCGCGCGGGGAGACGTTGACCGCCACAGGAACGTTCAACCCCTGCGCCCGCCAGCGGGCGACCTGCGCGAGCGCGGTCTCCAGGACGTACTCGGTGAGGTGCGGCATCAGGCCGGAGGACTCGGCGATGGCGATGAACTCGTCCGGGGGGACCCGGCCGCGCTCCGGGTGCACCCAGCGCACCAGGGCCTCCAGGCCTGCGACCTGCCCGTCGAAGCGGACCTTGGGCTGGTAGTGCAGCTCGACCTCGCCGGCGTCCAGGGCGCGGCGCAGGTCGCCGAGGAGGCCGAGGCGGTCGGGGGTGTTGGAGTCGCGCTTCGACTCGTACACCTCCACGCCCGTACGGTCCCGCTTGGCCTGGTACATCGCCACGTCGGCGCGGCGCAGCAGTCCCTCGGCGTCGAGGGCGTGGTCGGGGAAGACCGCGACGCCGGCGCTGGCCTCCAGGACGAGGGTGAGCCCGTCGAGGTCGAGCGGCGAGGAGAGCTCGGCGACGAGGTGGCGGGCGACCCGCGTGGCGCTGGTGGTGGAGTCCGCGGTGGGCAGCAGGACGGCGAACTCGTCGCCGCCGAGCCGGGCGGCCTCGGCGCCGCGGGGCAGGGCGAGCTTGAGCCGTTCGGCGATCTGGAGCAGCAGCCGGTCTCCGGCGAGGTGTCCCAGGGTGTCGTTGACCGATCGGAAGCGGTCGAGGTCGATCAGGACGAGGGCGGTGCGGGCTCCCTCCCCCTCGGCCTCCTCCAGGGCGGTCCAGGCCCGCTCCAGCAGCCACTGCCGGTTCGGCAGCCCGGTGAGGGGGTCCTTGAGCTGCTCCTCGGCGCGGGCGCGGGCGATCCAGAGGGTGGAGTCGAGGGCGATGAGGGGGACGGCGAAGAGCGGCAGCAGCACCGGTTGGGAGACGGCGACGACGCAGATCAGCGGGGCGATGCCGAGGAGGGCGACGGCGACGAGGCCCTGCCGGAGCAGGGCGGTGCGGGCGACGGTGGGCAGGCCGCCGCCCTGCGGGGTGAGGGCGTACCACAGCAGGAGGCGGGTCACCCCGAGGTACGCGGCGGCGGCGAGCGCCACCTCGGGGACGTCGGCGATCCCCCAGTCGAGGGGCTGCCAGGGCTTCTCCACGGTGGGTACGTCCCCGAAGGCGGCGAGGACCAGGGCGGCCGCGCCGATGCCGAGGACGTCCGCGGCGCCGTGCAGCAGGCCCTGGCGCCAGCGGTGGCGGCGGGCCGCGCCGACGAGGACGACGACGGCCAGGGAGACGAGTCCGGCGGGCACCCAGCCGTACAGGAGCAGGACGGCGAGGGTGAGGGCGGCGCCGGAGCCGGTGCCGCCCCACCAGCGGTCGCGGCCGAGGGCGACGAGGTGGGTGACGATGAAGCCGGTGAGGAGGGCGAGGGACCAGCCGGCGGCGTCGCCGGGGAAGAGGCCGTGTCCCGTGCTCAGGGCGCGGTAGAGGCCGGTGGCGAGCAGCAGTCCGGCGAGGCCCACGATGGCTCCGGGCAGCCCGGAGGCGATGCCCGTGAAGGCCGCGCGGCCGAGTGGCCGTGAGACCCGGGCGGCACTCTCGGTCGGTTTCATTCCGTCCCTCTCACAGCCGGCGGTGCCGTCGCAACGCGATGGGCCGTTGTCATGCCACCACGACCGGCGGAGCCCTGCGCGGTCGTGGGTGGCAGACGCACGTCACAACAGTAGGCCGCGGAGGGCTCCGACGGGCAGCGCTCTCCATGTCTTGCCCGAATGCGACCCGGCCACCCGTAACGATCTGGTATGCGCCGAACGGGTGAGCCCTCAAGGGCCGGGAAGGGCCTATCCGGTGACCGGAACCGCTGCCTCGCGAGCGGCCTCGGGACCCTGTTCCAGCAGGACCGTGAAGCCGTCCTCGTCCAGAACCGGAACCTTCAGTTGCATCGCCTTGTCGTACTTGGACCCGGGGTTGTCACCGACGACCACGAAGTCCGTCTTCTTCGAAACGGAACCGGTCACCTTGGCGCCGAGGCTCTGGAGCGATTCTTTTGCGCCATCCCTGGTGAATTTCTCCAGGGTGCCGGTCACGACGACGGTGAGCCCTTCCAGCGGACGCGGCCCCTGGTCCTCTCCGGCCCCCGCGTCCTCCAGGACCACCCCGGCCTCGCGCCACTTGCGGACGATCTCGCGGTGCCACTCCTCGGCGAACCACTGCTTCACGGCGGTCGCGATGATCGCGCCCACCCCGTCGGCGGCGGCCAGCTCCGCCTCCGTGGCCTGCTCGATCCGGTCCAGGGAGCGGAACTCGCGGGCGAGGGCCTGGGCGGCGACCGGGCCCACGTGACGGATCGACAGGCCGTTGATGAACCGGGCCAGCGGCCGGGTCTTGGCGGCCTCGATGTTCGCCAGCATCGCCAGGGCGTTCTTCTTCGGCTCGCCCTTCTGGTTGGCGAAGACCGTGACGACCTTCTCCTCCCCCGTCTTCGGGTCCCGCTTGGGCAGCCCGCTGTCCGCGTCGCGGACGTACGCCTTGATGGGCAGCAGCCGCTCGATCGTCAGGTCGAAGAGATCGCCCTCGTCGGCCAGCGGGGGCTCGGCGGGCTCCAGCGGGCGGGTGAGCGCCGCCGCGGCGACCGCGCCGAAGTTCTCGATGTCCAGGCAGTCGCGGCCGGCGAGGTAGAAGAGGCGCTCCCGCAGCTGGGCCGGGCAGGTCCGGGCGTTGGGGCAGCGCAGGTCGATGTCCCCCTCCTTCATGGCCCGCAGCGGCGTCCCGCACTCGGGGCACTCGGTGGGCATCACGAACTCCCGCTCGGTGCCGTCCCGCAGGTCGGCGACCGGGCCGAGGATCTCGGGGATGACGTCACCGGCCTTGCGCAGCACGACCGTGTCGCCGATCAGCACGCCCTTGGCCTTCACCACCTCCTGGTTGTGGAGGGTGGCGAACTCGACCTCGGAGCCGGCGACGGTGACCGGCTCGACCTGGGCGTACGGGGTGACGCGTCCGGTGCGGCCGACGCCGACCTTGATGTCGACGAGCTTGGTGTTGACCTCCTCCGGGGCGTACTTCCAGGCGATCGCCCAGCGCGGGGCGCGCGCGGTGGAGCCGAGCCGGCCCTGGAGCGGGATCTCGTCCAGCTTGACGACGACGCCGTCGATCTCGTGCTCCACGGAGTGCCGGTGCTCGCCGAAGTGCGCGATGAACTCCCGCACCTCGTCGAGGGAGCCGACCACCTTGTTGTGCCGGGCGGTCGGCAGGCCCCACCCGCGCAGCAGGTCATAGGCCTCCGAGAGCCGGGCGATGTCGAGGCCCTCGCGGGCGCCGATGCCGTGGACCACCATGTGCAGCGGGCGGGTCGCGGTGACCTTGGGATCCTTCTGGCGCAGCGAACCGGCGGCGGCGTTGCGCGGGTTGGCGAAGGGCTTGTCGCCGGCCTCGACCAGCCGGGCGTTGAGCCCCTCGAACGCCTCCATCGGGAAGTAGACCTCGCCGCGGATCTCGACCAGGTCGGGGACGCGCTCGCCGCGGAGCCGCTCCGGGATGTCCGCGATGGTGCGGACGTTGGGCGTGATGTCCTCGCCGGTGCGGCCGTCGCCGCGGGTGGCGGCCCTCGTCAGCCTGCCGTGTTCGTACGTGAGGTTCACGGCGAGGCCGTCGACCTTGAGCTCGCAGAGGAAGTGGTGGTCGGGTGTGCCCACGTCGCGGGCGATCCGCTCGGCCCACGCGGCGAGTTCGAGGTCGTCGAAGGCGTTGTCGAGCGAGAGCATGCGCTCGCGGTGCTGGACGGCCGTGAACTCGGTCTCGTACGCGCCCGCGACCTTCTGGGTCGGCGAGTCGGGCGTGCGCAGCTCCGGATACTCCTCCTCCAGCGCCTCCAGGGAGCGCAGGAGCTCGTCGAACTCGCCGTCGCTGATGACCGGCTGGTCCTTCACGTAGTACCGGAAGCGGTGCTCTTCGATCCGCTCCGCCAGGTCGGCGTGCTTCTCCCGTGCCTCGGCGGGCAGGGCCCCCTGTTCGACTGCCACCGTTACTCGTCCTCCCGTTGCCTCGAAACCCTTACTCAGGGTTGTCCGCGAGCGATCTCGCCGCCCGGGCGCAGTGGGCGAGCGCGGCGCGGGCGTAGGCGGGCGAAGCGCCCGCGAGCCCGCACGTCGGGGTGACGACCACGGACTCGGCGAGAGTCCCCGGATTCAGCCCCAGCCTGCGCCACAGCGTCCTGACACCCATGACGCTACCCCCAGGGTCGGACAATGCCGTGTCGGTGGACGGCACCACGCCCGTGAAGAGCCGGGTGCCGGCCTCGACGGCCTCCCCGATCGTCTCTTCGTCACGTTCGGTGAGCAGGCCGAAGTCGAACGAGACGCCGGCTGCCCCGGCCCGGCGCAGCAGCGCGAACGGTACGTCGGGGGCGCAGGAGTGGACGATCGCCGGGCCGTCGTGGACGGCGATCACCTCGCGCAGGGCGCTCTCGACGACCTGCCGGTCGACGGCCCGGTAGGTGCGGTAGCCGCTGGCGGTACGGACGTGGCCGCGCAGGGCGGCGGTGAGGGAGGGCTCGTCGAGCTGGAGGACGATCCGGGCGCCGGGCACCCGCCTGCGCAGCTCGGCGAGGTGGTCGCGGAGTCCTTCGGCGAGGGAGCCGGCCAGGTCGCGGCAGGCGCCGGGGTCGCCGAGGGCCGCCTCGCCGCCTCGCCGCTCCAGGGCGGCGGCGAGCGTCCAGGGGCCCACGGCCTGGACCTTGAGCGGCCCTTCGTAGCCCTGGGTGAACTCCTCCAGGGCGTCGAGGTCCTCGCCGAGCCAGGACCGGGCGCGCCGGGTGTCGCGGCCGGGGCGGTCGCTGACGCGCCACCCGCTGGGCTCCACGTGCGCGTACATCTCGACGAGCAGCCCGATGGTCCGGCCGATCATGTCGGCGCCGGGGCCACGGGCGGGCAGCTCCGCGAGGAAGGGGAAGTCCTCGACGGACCCGGCGACGGTCTTGGCGGCCTCCCGCGCGTCGCCGCCGGGCATGGACCCGACGCCGGTCGCGGGCCCCCAGCTGAAGGGCGTCTTCTCGGTGTTCTCGCTCACCCGCGAAGCGTACGCGGCGCGAGGGGCGGCCCCGGACGGCTGGTGGGCGGCCCGACGGCGGGCGTCCGGCCGGCCGGGCGGCCCGGACAGCGCCGCCGGCGCCCGCCGGCCCGGGCGGCCGCTTCGGCCGCCGGGCCCAGACCCGGGAGAGGCAGGGGGTCGGCGACCGGGCCGGCGGCCCCCGAGGAGAGTCCGGCCGCGGATCCGGAACGAGCCCCCGAGGAGAGTCCGGCCGCGGATCCGGAGCGAGCCCCGAGGAGGGTCCGAACGCCGGGCCGGGACGGCGGCCACGCCGCAGCGTCAGCGGCCGGGGCGGACCGTCAGGTCGTTGATCTCCGCGTCGCGCGGGAGGTCGATCGCCGTCAGGATCGCCGTCGCGACCGATTCGGGGTCGATCCAGCGCGACGCGTCGTACGCCTTGCCCTCCTGCGCGTGGACCTTCGCCTGCATCGGGCTGGCGGTGCGCCCCGGGTAGACCGAGGTGACCCGGACGCCGTTCACGTGCTCCTCCTGGCGCAGGGAGTCGGCGAGCGCCTTCAGGCCGTGCTTGGAGGCGGCGTATGCCCCCCACTCGGCGTGGGCGTTGAGCCCCGCGCCGGAGTTGACGAAGACCACGTGGCCCTGGGTGACCCGCAGCTGCGGCAGGAAGTGCCGGGTCAGCTCGGCGGGGGCGACGAGGTTGACGTTGAGCTGCTGGTGCCAGGTCTTGGGGGTCAGCTCGCCGATCGGTCCGAGGTCGACGACGCCGGCGATGTGCAGCAGGCTGTCCACCCGGTCGGGGAGGCTCTGGTGCGAGAACGCCCAGGAGAGCCGGTCCGGATCGGCGAGGTCCCCGACGAGCGTGCGGGAGCCGGGGAACGCGGCCGCCAGTTCCTTGGCCCGACCCGCGTCGCGCGCGTGGAGCACGAGTTCGTCCCCGCGCGCGTGGAGCCGGCGCGCGACGGCCGCGCCGATGCCGGAGCCCGCTCCGGTGATCACATGAGTAGCCATGGGAGTCATGCTCCCACCCTCACCGGGTGCCGACGGACTCCTCCAGGTACGCGAGGGCTCCCACGCCGTCCTCGGCGAAGAAGACGAGGTCGGTGAGGGGCAGGGGCAGGAAGCCCTCCTCCTCCATCCGGCGGAACTGCGCCTTCAGACCGTCGTAGAAGCCGGCCGTGTTGAGCAGGACGACCGGCTTGGTGTGCAGGGCGTGCTTCTTCAGCTCCAGGATCTCGGTGGCCTCGTCGAGCGTGCCCGTGCCGCCCACCATGATCACGATCGCGTCGCAGCGGGTGAGGAGCAGCGCCTTGCGTTCGGCGAGGTCCTTGGCGAAAACCATCTCGTCCGCGTCCGGGCGGGCCTTGGCGGCGAGGAACTCCACGGAGACGCCGACGAGCCGCCCGCCCGCCTGCTGGACCCCGTCGGCGACGACCTTCATCAGGCCGGAGTCGGAGCCGCCCCACACGAGGGTGTGGCCGGCCTTGCCGAGCAGGGTGGCGAACTCGCGGGCGGGGGTGGTGTAGCGCTCGTCGAGGTCGGCGGCGGAGAGGAAGACGCAGATGTTCATGGGCTCCACCGTAGGGCGTGGCCCCCGCGTCCGAGATTTTCCGGGATTTCGCGTCGGGCACCGATGAGTTCCGGTGACGGCGGCGGTCGTAGCCGGCATGGACGAGGCGAGCAGCACGCTGAGCAGGGCCCGGGGGCGGGTCAGGTCGGGCGACGGGACGCGGATCGCGTACGAGCGGCACGGCGAGGGCCCGTGGGTGATCGTGGTCAGCGGCGCCCTCGGCACCGCCGCCGAGGAGCGGGCGCTGGCCGGGCTCCTCGCGCCGCGTTTCTCGGTGGTGACGTACGACCGGCGGGGCCGGGGCGGAAGCGGGGACACCGGCCCGTACGCGGTGGAGCGGGAGATCGACGATCTGGCCGCCCTGGTCACCCTGGCCGGGGAGGCGGGCGACGGCGTGTGCGTGCACGGGACGGCGTCGGGCGGGGCGCTGGCGCTCACCGCCGCGGCGGCGGGGCTGCCGATCGGGCGGCTCTCGGTGTACGAGCCGCCGTACGCCACGGACCCGGAGGCCGGGGAGGCCCACGCGGTCCTCGGCCGGCGGCTGGCCGGGCTGCTCGGCCGGGGGCGGCGGGGGGACGCGCTGGACCTGTTCCTGGCCGACGCGATGGCGCCGGGGGCGCTGACGGCGCTGCGGGGGTCGCCGGCGTGGCCGGGGCTGGAGGCCCTGGCGCCCACCCTGGCGTATGACCACGCGATCCTGGGCGACGGGCAGGTGCCGTACGAGCGGCTCACGGCGGTGCACGCGCGCGTGCTGGTGGTCGACGGCGGTTTCAGCCCCGCCGGGACGCGGCGCGCGGCCGGACTGGTCTCGACGGCGCTGCCCCGGGGCCGCCACCGCACGCTGACGGGTCAGACGCACCTGGTGGCGCCGCACGTCCTCGCGCCGGTCCTGGAGGACTTCTTCACGGAGGAGTGAGCCGCCGGGCGGCCGCCCGCCCCCGGGCGGGTCGGGTCAGACCGTCGTCGTCGTGCGGCGGGCCGTCGTCGCGATCGTCGCCGAGCCCACCACGCGCGTGCCGTCGTACAGCACGATCGCCTGGCCGGGGGCCACGCCCCGCACCGGCTCGTCGAACGCGACCCGCAGCTCGCCGTCGGCCGGCGCCGCCGTGACCGCGGTCTCGCCGCCGTGGGCGCGGAGCTGGGCGGTGTAGCGGCCGGGGCCCTCGGGGGCGGTGCCGCACCAGCGGGGCTTGATCGCCGTCAGGGCGGTGACGTCGAGCGCCTCGACCGGGCCGACGGTGACGGTGTTGTCCACCGGCGAGATGTCGAGGACGTAGCGCGGCTTGCCGTCGGGGGCGGGGTGGCCGATCCGCAGGCCCTTGCGCTGGCCGATGGTGAAGCCGTACGCGCCCTCGTGGCTGCCGAGCTTGCGTCCCGTCTCGTCGACGATGTCGCCCTCGGCCGTGCCGAGCCGGGAGGCGAGGAAGCCCTGCGTGTCGCCGTCGGCGATGAAGCAGATGTCGTGGCTGTCGGGCTTCTTCGCCACGGCGAGCCCGCGCCGCTCCGCCTCCGCGCGGATCTCGTCCTTGGTGGTGAGGGTGTCGCCGAGCGGGAACATCGCGTGGGCGAGCTGCTTCTCGTCGAGCACGCCGAGGACGTACGACTGGTCCTTGGCCATGTCGGAGGCCCGGTGCAGCTCACGCGCGCCGTCCGCGCCGGTGACGACTGTGGCGTAGTGGCCGGTGCAGACGGCGTCGAAGCCGAGCGCGAGGGCCTTGTCGAGGAGCGCGGCGAACTTGATCTTCTCGTTGCAGCGCAGGCACGGGTTGGGCGTGCGGCCCGCTTCGTACTCCGCGACGAAGTCGTCGACGACGTCCTCGCGGAACCGCTCGGCGAGGTCCCAGACGTAGAAGGGGATGCCGATGACGTCGGCGGCCCGGCGCGCGTCGCGCGAGTCCTCGATGGTGCAGCAGCCGCGGGCGCCGGTACGGAAGGACTGGGGGTTCGCGGACAGCGCGAGGTGCACCCCGGTCACGTCGTGCCCGGCTTCGGCGGCGCGGGCGGCGGCGACGGCGGAGTCCACACCGCCGGACATGGCGGCGAGGACGCGGAGGGGGCGCTGGGGAGTCTGAGTCATAGCGCTACCAGGGTACGGGGCCGCGGGAACCACGGGCACGTGAGTAGGCGTTCACACCCACATGGGGACCGGGAAGAAGCGGGTGGTGGGACGGCGGGCCGTCCTGCTCGGCGGCGGCGCGGCCGTCCTGGGGACGGCGGTGCTGGCCCAGGACGAGCTGAGACGTGCCTGGTGGGGGCTGCCGGGCGCGCAGCGGAAGCGGGTCGAGGGTGAGCTCGACCACAAGGGCGCCGACTGGTCCGCGGCGGCCCGGGCGAACTGGCGGCGGGCGGACCGGCCCGCCGACTACACCATCGACCGGGTGGTGATCCATGTCGTCCAGGGCAGTTACGCCACGGCCCTGAAGGTCTTCAAGAACCCGGGCCACGGCGCGGCCACGCACTACGTCGTGCGCAAGGACGGCCATGTCGCGCAGATGATCCGCGAGCTGGACGTGGCCTTCCACGCCGGGAACCGGGACATGAACGAGCGGAGCATCGGCATCGAGCACGAGGGCTTCGTCGACCGGCCGCAGGACTTCACGACGGCGATGTACGAGGGTTCGGCGCGGCTGACCGCCGGGATATGCGTCCGGTACGGCATACCGGTGGACCGGGAGCACATCGTCGGGCACGTGGAGGTGGAGGGCACGGACCACACCGATCCGGGCCCGCACTGGGACTGGCCGCGCTACATGCGGCTCGTACGGGAGGCGTCGACGCGGGTGACGTGAGCCGGGCTCACGTCAGGCCGGCGGTGCGGGCCCGTTCGACGGCGGGACCGATCGCCGCGGCGACGGCCGCGACGTCCTCCTTGGTGGAGGTGTGACCGAGGCTGAAGCGCAGGGTGCCGCGGGCGAGGTCCGGGTCGGTGCCGGTGGCGAGCAGGACGTGGCTCGGCTGGGCGACGCCCGCCGTGCAAGCGGAGCCGGTGGAGCACTCGATGCCCTGGGCGTCCAGAAGCAGCAGCAGGGAATCGCCCTCGCAGCCGGGGAAGGTGAAGTGGGCGTTGGCGGGGAGCCGGTCGACCGGGTCGCCGCCGAGGAGGGCGTCGGGGACGGCGTCGAGGACGGCGGCGATCAGCGCGTCGCGCAGGGCGCCGATCTCGCGGGCGAACTCCTCGCGCCGCTCGGCGGCGAGACGGCCGGCCACGGCGAAGGCGGCGACGGCGGGCACGTCGAGGGTGCCGGAGCGGACGTGGCGCTCCTGGCCACCGCCGTGCAAGACGGGGACGGGGCTGTGCTCGCGGCCCAGGAGGAGTGCGCCGATGCCGTAGGGACCGCCGATCTTGTGGCCGGAGACGGTCATGGCGGCGAGGCCGGAGGCGGCGAAGTCGACCGGAACCTGACCGAAGGCCTGGACGGCGTCGGCGTGCAGGGGGACGTCGAACTCGCGGGCGACGTCGGCGAGTTCGTGTACGGGCAGGAGGGTGCCGATCTCGTTGTTCGCCCACATGACGGTGGCGAGCGCCACGCTGCCGGGGTCGCGGGCGATCGCCTGGCGCAGGGCCTCGGGGTGGACGCGGCCGTAGGCGTCGACGGGGAGGTACTCGACGGTGGCGCCCTCGTGGGCGGCGAGCCAGTCGACGGCGTCGAGCACGGCGTGGTGCTCGACGGGGCTGGCCAGGACGCGGGTGCGGTGGGGGTCGGCGGCGCGGCGGGCCCAGTACAGGCCCTTGACGGCGAGGTTGTCGGCCTCGGTACCGCCGGAGGTGAACACCACCTCGCTGGGCCGGGCGCCCAGGGCGGCGGCGAGGGTCTCCCGCGCCTCCTCGACGGTCCGCCGGGCGCGCCGCCCGGCGGCGTGCAGGGAGGAGGCGTTGCCCGTGACGGCGAGCTGGGCGGTCATCGCCTCGATCGCCTCGGGGAGCATGGGCGTGGTCGCCGCGTGGTCGAGGTATGCCATGGTGCCTCGATTCTACGAGGACGCCGGGGCGTGGCCGGATCGCGCCCCTGGCTCGGGGCGCGCGGGCGGGGGCGCGAGGGCATGGGCCGGGGGCGGTGCGCCCGACCGACCGTGCGGCCGGGGGCCGGTCGGCCCGCCTCGGACGGGTGGACCGGTCCCCCGCCGTGACGCTCAGGGGCGCGGGGCGCGGGCCAGTTGGCGGGACTGGGCGACCAGGCGGTCCGCGCTGTCCCAGACCTCGGCGTCCTCCTCCAGGAAGCCGCCCGCGAGGTTGCGGGTGGTGATGGAGACGCGCAGCGGTCCCGGGGCCGGGCGGCAGCGGATGTGGGTGGTGAGCTCGACCGTCGGGGTCCAGCCCTTGAGGCCCAGCTCGAAGGAGGTCGGCGGCAGCGCGTCGACGGTCAGGAGCAGGGAGAGCGCGTCGGGCTCCCGGCCGTCGGCGAGGCCGAACCAGCCGCGCATCTCGCCCTTGCCGGAGGGCGCACCGACGGCCCAGCCGATCGTGGCCGGGTCGAGCTTGATGGCGAGCCGCTCGGTGATGGCGGAGGAGCCGGGGATCTTGGGCGCCGGGCCGTCGGAGGGGCCGAAGCAGTTCTCCAGGGGCGCGATGGCCGGCGGCAGCGCGGTGGTGCGCACGTCGTCGGGGAGCGCGTCGAGGTCTCCGTACGAGGCGAGGACGCGGATCCGCTCGACCTCGGTGCCGTCCTCGGCGTACTGGAAGAGGGACGCCTGGCCGGTGGAGAGCGTGCGGCCGGTCCGGACGGTCTCGGTGCGGATCACCGCGGGGCCGGGCACGGACGGCGTGAGGTAGTGCGCCGAGATCGTGAACGGGTCCGGGTGCGGCAGGTGGTCGCCGAGGGCGCGGCCGAGCAGGGCGAGGAGATAGCCGCCGTTCACGGCGTGGATGATGGTCCACCCCGCAGAGAGGTCGGCGTCGTAGACCCCGGGGGCGCGGAGGGTGACAGCGGTGTCGCGGTCGAACTCGCTCGTCGCCGCGCTCGTCGCCGCGGCCGTCTCGGTGCTCGTGCTCATGGGCCTGACGGTACCGCAGGAAACTACTGAGCGGTAGCTTTTTCGGGGTCCTCGCGGGTGGAGGAGCGGCGGTTCCACGCCCGGGGCGCCCGCCAGTGGTAGCGCATGGCGAGCAGGCGGAGGACGAACGCGGTGACGACGGCGGTCCCGCTGGTGAAGGCGTTGAGGGTGTCGAAGCGGATGCACAGGACGACCATCGTGGCGCCGACCATGGCGGGCACGGCGTAGAGGTCGCGGTCCCAGCGGAGCAGGGACGGCACCTCGTTGGCGAGGACGTCGCGCAGGACACCGCCGCCGACGGCGGTGGCGAGCCCGAGGGCGGCGGAGGAGGTGAGCCCGAGGCCGTACTCGTACGCCTTGGTGGTGCCGGTGACGCAGAAGAGGCCGAGGCCCGCCGCGTCGAAGACGTTCACCGCGTTCTGCGTGCGCTCGACCTGCGGGTGGAGGAAGAAGACCAGCACGGTCGCGACCAGCGGCATGAGGAAGTAGCCGAGGTCGGTGAAGGCCGCGGGGGGTACGGCTCCGATGATCAGGTCGCGCAGGAGGCCGCCGCCGAGGGCCGTGACCTCGGCGAGGACGGCGATGCCGAAGACGTCGAAGTTCTTGCGGACGGCGAGGAGGGCGCCGGAGATGGCGAAGACGAAGATGCCGACGAGGTCGAGCGCGTGTTGAACGGAGGGGGTGAACAGTTCGTGGAGCACCGGACAGTTCTACCGTGTACGGCTCACGGCCGGTGCCCCTGGTGGGGGGCACCGGCCGTGAGCCGTCCACGCGCGGCGCGCCGCTCAGGCCCCGTCGGCCGCGCTCGCCTTCTCCGGCGCCTGGCCGCCCTTCGCCGTCCCGTCGGAACCCGACGCCTTCTCGGTTCCCGCCGCCTTCTCGGTCGCCGGCGCCGTGTCGGCTCCGGGCGCCTTCTCCGGCTCCGGCGTCTTCTGCCTCGGGAGCGAGGTCTCGCCCTCGGCCGTCGCCGCGTCCGCCGCGTCCGACGTCTCCGCCAGCGCCACCGTCACCGCCTCGATCCCCGTCGCCCGGGTCCGCTCCACCGTGCCCGCCGCGATCTCGGCGGCGAAGTGGCAGGCCACCTTGTGCCCGTCGCCCAGGTCGGTGAGGGCCGGCCGGTCCGTCGCGCAGAGCGTCTCCTGCTTCCACGGGCAGCGCGTGTGGAAGCGGCACCCCGTCGGCGGGTCGGCCGGCGAGGGAAGGTCGCCGTGGAGCAGGATCCGCTCGCGCCGGTCCTCGACCTCCGGGTCCGGGACCGGGACCGCCGACATCAGGGCCTTGGTGTACGGGTGCTTGGGGCCCTCGTACAGCGCGTCGCTCGGCGCCTCCTCGACCAGCGAGCCGAGGTACATGACGCCGATGACGTCCGAGATGTGGCGGACGACCGCCAGGTCGTGGGCGATGACGAGGTACGTGAGCCCCAACTGCTCCTGGAGCTCCTCCAGGAGGTTGATCACCTGTGCCTGGATCGACACGTCGAGCGCGGAGACCGGCTCGTCGCAGATGATCACGTCCGGTTCGAGGACCAGGGCGCGGGCGATGCCGATGCGCTGGCGCTGGCCGCCGGAGAACTCGTGCGGGTAGCGCGACAGCGCGTTCGTCGGGAGGCCGACCCGGGCGAGGATCGCCTTGATCTTCTCCCGGCGCTCCTCCTGGTCGGCGCCGATCCCGTGCGCGGCCATGCCCTCGCTGAGGATGGACTCGATGTTCTGGCGCGGGTTGAGGCTGCCCAGCGGGTCCTGGAACACCATCTGGAGGCGGCGGCGGAACCGGCGCATCTCCTCATCCGGGAGCTTGGCCAGGTCCGTACCGTCGAAGACGACCTCGCCGTCGGTGATGTCGACGAGCCGCAGCACCGCCCGGCCCAGGGTGGTCTTGCCGCAGCCCGACTCGCCCACCAGACCGTAGGTCTGGCCGGCCTCCACGCTCAGCGAGATGCCGTCGACGGCGTAGACGTGGCCGACCGTGCGGTTGAAGACCACGCCCTTCTTGACCGGGAAGTGGACCTTCACTCCCTCGAGTTCGAGCAGGCTCATGCCGGGACCTCCGACTTGTCCGACGTGGGGAGGACCGGGTTGACGCAGCGCACCTGGTGGCCCGCGGTGCGCGGCTCGGTCAGTTCGGGGGTGCCGGTCAGGCACTCCATCGTGTAGTGGTCACAGCGGGGCGCGAAGGCACAGCCGTCCGCCCAGGCGATCTTGTCGTTGATGGAGCCCCGGATCGGGTTGAGCGGCTCGCCGCGCGGTGCGTCCAGGCGCGGGATGGAGCCGAGCAGCCCGTGGGCGTACGGGTGGGTGGGGTGCGCGAACAGCTCGCGGCGGCCCGCGGACTCCACCGCCCGCCCGGCGTACAGGACGTTCACCTCGTCGCAGAGACCGGCGACCACACCCAGGTCGTGGGTGATCATCAGCAGGGCGGTGCCCTCCTGGTCGACGAGCTCCTTGAGGAGTTCGAGGATCTGCGCCTGGATGGTGACGTCGAGCGCGGTGGTCGGCTCGTCGGCGATCAGCATCCGTGGCGCGCAGGCCACGGCCATGGCGATCAGCGCGCGCTGGCGCATGCCGCCGGAGAGCTGGTGCGGGTACTCCTTGAGCCGGCGCGCCGGGTCGGGGATGCCGACCCGTTCGAGCAGGTGGGCGGCCTCCTTGCGGGAGGCCTCGCCCTTGAGCCCGCGGTGGCGCTGGAGGATCTCGGTGACCTGGACGCCGATCGGGACGACCGGGTTCAGGGAGGACAGCGGGTCCTGGAAGATCATCGCGAGCTGGCTGCCGCGCATGTCCCGGCGCTTGCGCGGGGACATGGTGAGCAGGTCCTGGCCGTCGAATTCCGCGCGGCCGCCGACCCTCACGCCCTTGGCCGGGAGCAGGCCCATGAGGGCGAGCGAGGTCACGGACTTGCCGCAGCCCGACTCGCCCACCAGACCGACGACCTGACCCTGGTCGACGGCGAAGGAGACGCCGTCGACGGCCGTCGAGTCCTTGCGGCCCTTGGCGGTGAAGGTGACGCTGAGTTCGTCAACAGTGAGCAGTGCCATGGGACTTCAGCCTCGCAGCTTCGGGTCGAGGGCTTCGCGCATGGCCTCGCCGAGCAGGGTGAAGCCAAGGGCGGTGATGATGATCCCGATGGCGGGGTAGGCCGCCATCATGGGCTCGTTGTCGAAGAACCGCTCGGCCTGGGCGAGCATGACGCCCCACTCGGGGATCGCCGGGTCCGGGTTGCCGAGGCCCAGGTAGGACAGGGCCGCGGCCTCGATGATCGCGGTGGCGAGGCTGAGCGTCGCCTGGACGATCACGGGGCTCAGCGAGTTCGGCAGGATCTGGGTGAGGACGATCCGCTTCTTGCGGATGCCGAGCGCCTTGGCCGCGAGGACGTAGTCGGAGCTGCCCTGGACGAGCATCGAGCCGCGCAGCAGCCGCGCGAAGATCGGGATCTGCACGACACCCACGGCGATCATCACGGTGGTGAGGGACTGGCCCATGACCGCCGCGATGGAGACGGCGAGCAGCAGCGACGGCAGCGACAGCATGATGTCGGTGAAGCGCATGACCACCGTGTCGATGCGCTGCCCCGTCTTGCCGCCGAGGGTCGCGGCCGCGCCGGAGAGCACCCCGACGACCGCGCCGACGAGCAGGCCGATGAGCATCGACACCACGCCGACCATCAGGGTCTGCCGGGCGCCGACCAGGATGCGGGAGAACATGTCGCGGCCCAGGTGGTCGAGGCCGAACCAGTTCCCGTCCCGCGCGCCGACGAACTCGCCCCGGTTGGCGAAGACCTCGCCGCGCCACGTCTGGGCGGACGGGCTGAACGGCGCGATCCACGGCCCGACGATCGCGAGGATCACGAACAGACCGATGATCACCGCGCCGATGATCGCCATCTTGCTGGCGCGGAGCCGGCGCATGGCCTCGCGCCACAGGCTGGCGCCGCTGGTGGCCTCGGACGTCTGCATCAGCTCGGCGAGCCGATCGATCTTGTCGGCCTTCTTCGTCAAGGTCGTCACGTCAGTGCACCCGCACTCTCGGGTCGATGATGCTGTACGCGAGGTCGACCAGCAGGTTGATGAGGACGTACACCATCGCGATGAAGAGGATGAACCCGACGAGCACCGGGTAGTCGCGGGCGTCGATGGAGGTGCGGATGAAGTTGCCGATGCCGTTGAAGGAGAAGACCGACTCGGTCAGCACCGCGCCCGACAGCAGGCTGCCGGTCAGCAGGCCGACGGCGGTGACCACCGGCAGCAGCGCGTTCCGCAGCACGTGACGGCCGCGCACCGTCCGCTTGTCCAGACCCTTGGACTCCGCGGTACGGATGTAGTCCTCGCCGAGCACTTCGAGCACGCTGGCCCGGGTCATCCGCACGATGACGGCGAGCGGGATGGACGAGAGCGCGATGGCGGGCAGGATCAGGTGGTGGATGGCGTCCCAGCTGGCGTCCAGCTCACCGGTCAGCAGGCCGTCGAGGACGGCGAATCCGGTGACGTCGGTGGCGTCGATGCCGGTGGTGAGCCGTCCGTAGCTCGGGAACCAGTGCAGCTGCACGGCGAAGATGCCCTTGAGGATCAGGGCGAGGAAGAACACCGGGATGCAGATGCCGATCAGCGACCCCGAGACGGAGGCGACGTCGAGCCAGCCGCCGCGGTGCTTGGCCGCCAGGTAGCCCATCGGGATGCCGACGACGATGGCGATGAGGATGGCGACGATGCTCAGTTCCACCGTGGCGGGGAAGCGGGTCGCGAACTCGTCCCACACCGGCTGGCCGGTCTGGGTGGAGGTGCCCAGGTCGAGCTCGGCGATGCGCTTGAGGAAGCGGGCGTACTGCACCCAGACGGGCTGGTCCAGGCCGAGGGCCCGGTTGATGCGCGCCACTTCGGCTTCGGTCGCCCGCTCGCCCAGGATCGCCGAGGCGGGTCCGCCGGGCAGCCGGTTCAGCCAGAGGAAGAGCAGAACCGACAGGCCGAGCAGGGTGGGTATGAGCTGTAGCAGTCTTCGTACGACGAGTCGCAGCACCCCGCGTGCCCCTTTCTTACGTGCGTCGATGCGGGTCCGCCCGGCCACCGAGGTTCCGTGGCCGGGCGGACCCGCTGGAGTGCGATTACTTGAAGGAGACCTCGGCGAAGTTCTCCTGCGTCAGCGGGGAGACCTTCGGCGGGTTGACGTTCTTGGCGAAGGCGATGGCCGGCGGGGAAGCCGAGATCGGGACGCCCGGGACGTACTCCATGATCGCCTCGTTGGCCTTCTTGTAGGCCTCGACGCGGCCCGCGGGGTCGGTGACCTTGGAGGCGGCGTTCACCGCGTCGAAGACCTTCTTCTCGTTGAAGCCCCACTGCTTGTCCGGCCCGGCGAACCAGGTGCCGATGAAGTTGTAGCCGTCGTTGAAGTCACCGGTCCAGCCGAGCATGTGCAGGGCGCAGGAGCCCGCCTCGGTGGCGTCCAGATAGTCCGGGGCCCACTTCATGGCCTTCGGGGTGACCGTGATGCCGGCCTTCTCCAGGTCGGCCTTCATGCGCTCGAACATGTCCTGCGGGGCCGGCATGTACGGGCGGGTGACCTCGGTCGGGTAGCAGAACTCGATCTTCAGCTTCTCCTCACCGGCCTTCTTGAGGAGCTCCTTGGCCTTGGCGGTGTCGAACGGGTAGGTCTTCACCTTGTCCGAGAAGCCGGCGACCGTGTCGGGCATGAACTGGCTCGCGGCCTTGCCACCCTCGGGCAGCTGCGTCTTGACGATGCCCTCGCGGTCGATGGCGTGCGAGATGGCCTGCCGGACCTCGGGCTTCTTCAGCGCCGGG
Organism: Streptomyces sp. NPDC008121; assembly: GCF_042957155.1. Lineage (NCBI taxonomy): Bacteria > Bacillati > Actinomycetota > Actinomycetes > Kitasatosporales > Streptomycetaceae > Streptomyces > Streptomyces sp. NPDC008121. Next base: position 281,731 of record NZ_JBIBHT010000003.1, read on the forward strand.
TTCTTCGACTGCGTCATGCCGACGTAGAAGATGTTGAAGACGTCACGGGTCGGGACCTTGTAGCCCTCGCCCTCCAGCGTCTTCACGTCCGCGGGCGCGACCAGGTCGTAGCCGTCGATGTCACCGGCCTGCAGCGCCTGACGGCGGCCGGCCTCGGTGTCGATCGTGCGGAAGACCAGGTTCTTCACCTTGGCCTTCTCACCCCAGTAGTCGTCGAAGCGCTCCAGGGAGACTTCCTTGTTCCCCTTGTTCCACTTCACGATCTTGTACGGGCCGGTGCCGGCGACCGTGCCGGCCTCCTGGCTGTACTTGGGGTACGTGATCGCGTCGCCCTTGGCGGTCGCGTCCTGCTTGGCGTACTCCTGGAGGGCCTTCGGCGAGTGGATCGCCAGCGCCTGGAGGGAGAAGCCGCCGGGCAGGTTCGCCGAGGGCTCGTTGACCTCGATGACGGCGGTGTTGTCGTCCTTGGCCGTGCAGGACTTGTAGTTCGCCTTGGGGGCTTCCTTGTCCTCGTTCTTCGCGAAGCCGCCCATGATGGTCTGCCAGTAGTAGGAGACCGCGCTGGACTGGTAGGTGCCCTTCCAGTTGAACCAGTGGTCGTAGTTGGCGCAGACCGCCGCGGCGTTGAACGCCTCGCCGTCATGGAACTTCACGTTCTTGCGGAGGTTGAACGTCCACACCGTGCCGGCCGGGTTGCTCTCCCAGGTCTCGGCGAGGCCGCCGACGAGCTTGCTGCCGCCGGACTCGTGCTCCAGCAGCGCCTCGAAGGCCTGACGGGTCACGCGGAACGTCTCACCGTCGCTGGCGAGGGCGGGGTCGAGGGAACCGGGGTCACCGGCACCGGCGAAGACGAAGGTGTCCTTCGCGCCGGCCTTGTCCCCGTCCTTGCCGCGCTCACTGGAGCACCCCGTGGCGATCAGGGTGACGGCTGCCGCCACCGTGATCGCCCGGACCGTACGGGACGTGTGTATTCGCATGGGCCCACCCCAGGTTCCGCCGTGAGAGGTCTTGACCGGCCGAACACTACCGACGGGGAACCAGCTGGAGAACAGTCCGGATAGCGGTGATACCTAGTCGAGACCCGGACACTCGCCAAACCGGACGGATCCGGGACAAGTGCGCTGCCCGAACGAACGCCCCTGCCATTGAGACGAGTTCGCCGGTCAGGAGTGGCGGGGCGGGTAGCCGTACCCCGGGGCGGGCGGCGCCGGGGAGGCGTGGGCGTCGCGGTCGTAGAAGGGACGCGCGTTGGCGCGCAGCCACATCGCCACCGGGTCGTACTCGTCGGACATGGCGACCGTCGAGACGGGCAGCCCGTCGGGGACGGCGGAGACCGACTGCCGCATCATCGCCCGCACCGCGTCGACCGAGGCCGGGGAGGTGTCGTAGAGGTCGAGGCCGATGGCGAGGTACGGGGAGCCGAGCGCCGGCTGCACCCAGGCGCGCCGGAGCGCCCGCACGGCGGGGGTGCGGTGCGCGTTCTGCGTCAGCTGGGCGTAGAACCGGGGCAGCTCCAGGGCGGGTTCGGTCAGCCGGAGCGGACCGGCGGGCATCCGGTCGAGTCCGGTGGCGATCCTGCGCAGGTCGGCCCAGGGGATGCCGACGCCGCCGCCGGAGTCGTGCGGGTTGAGCCAGATGCCCCAGCGGTCGGGGTAGAGGGCGCGGGCGATCTCGCGTCCGGTGACCACCTCGTGGGCGCGGTTCCAGCCGGAGGCGGCCAGCTCCTGGGCGGAGGTGACGCAGGGGGCGTAGCCGAGGCCCTCGACCTCCATGTTGCCGTACTGGGCGTCGGGCGACCCGGCCTGGCCGTGCCAGAGGAGCATCCACACGTCGCCGTCGGCGAGGGCGTGCAGCAGCCGCTCGTACGCGTCGTAGCGTCCGGGTGCCACCTGGCGCAGCATGTGCTCGACCTGTCCGGCCGCGGCCGTGCCTGACGCGCTCACCTGTGTTCCGCCCCTCGTCCGTCCATCGGTCCAGCTTCCTGACGTGTCATGCCGTGATGCCCGGCTCAGCCGGCGGTGCGCTGGTAGAAGGGGCGCACCCGTTCCAGCATCCAGTCGGCCACGGGGTCCTGCGCAACGTCCAGGAGGATGAGATTGACCGGCCAGGCCACCTCGACGCGGCCGAGCGCGCGGCCGAGGGCGTCCAGCGGGGCGTTGCGGTCGACGCCGTCCCAGGCGGCGAGCTGCACGCCGACGAACAGGGCCGGTTCGGTGCCCTCGACGCTGGCCAGGGCGCGGCGGGCGCTCAGCACGATGCCGGTGGCCTCGAACTCGGCGGCCGCGGCGGAGAGGAAGTCGACGGGGTCGTCCTGCCAGTCGGGCTCGAAGAGCCGGACCCGGCCGCCGGTGGCGGGGCCGTCCAGCGGGGTGCGGCCGGTCCGGCACAGCTCGGCGACGGCGGGCGGGGGCAGCGGGGCCCCGACGGTGCCGCCGGGGTTCACGGCGATCCCGAGCTGCGGGGGGAGACCGCGGGCGAACTCGCGGGCGGGCGCGACGGTGAAGGACATGTGGCCGCCGACGCAGGCGAGGAACTGCTGCTCGGAGCTGAAGACGGGGACGTAGGGGACGCCGTCGATCTCCATGGTGGGGAGGTCGAGGTCGGTGCTCTCGGGGCTGCCGCCGTTGGGCAGCGGGACCCAGACCGGGCTGCGTCCGAGCACCTCGACGAGGCGGCCCCCGGCGGCGGGGTTGCCGAGCGAGGCGGCCAGCACCTCTTCGAGCTCATTGCCCGGCCACGTAACGTCCACGGTCCTCGGTCCCCTTCTCGCGCGTCCGGCTCACGCGCCCTCGGGGCAGAACCCTAATGCCGCCCTGACGCCGCCGTGGCCAAAAGCATACGGAGCGCGTCGGTCCCGGGCGCCGTCCGAGGCTCCCGGCCGGGCGGTGCGCGGATCGTGCCCGCCGGGGACGGGCAGGTCAGGGGGTGGTCAGCCGGCCTCGCGGAAGCAGATCTCGCGCAGGGCGGCGGCGGCGTCCCGGTCGAGCAGGGTGGCCGAGGCGCAGCCCCTGGGCAGCCGGCCCGCCTCGACGGATCGCAGCAGCCGGCCGACCGAGCGGCGGTGCCGGGCGAAGGCGTATCCGGAGACGCCGCGGCCCCGGTCCCGCTGGCCCTCGCGGGCGGCGGCCGGGGTGACGTCGAGCAGGATCAGATGGAGGGCGCTGCCGCGGCGGCGGGCCTCGCGGGCGAGCCATTCGCGCACCCAGGACTGGGTGCCGCAGTCGTGGACGATCACGCTCCGGCCGGCGCGCAGCTCCCGGCGCAGCCCGGCGTAGTGCGCGATCCGGACCAGGGGGCGGTAGACGGCGTACGGGAGGAAGCCGGGCATCCGGGCCTCCCAGCGCTCCCGGGCGTCCTGCGAGTCGATGCCGCGGCCGCCGGCGGCGCGGCGCATCAGCGTCGACTTGCCGCTGCCCGGCAGTCCGGAGACGACGACGAGGTCCCCCGGGGCGAAGGCGAGGACCCGGGGCCCGTGTCCGTCCCGGTCGCGCAGGTCCCGCAGCAGGCGCGCGGAGGCTCCGCGCCGACGGGTCCTGGCCCGGGCGCGCGGGGCCGGTACAGCCGTACTGGTCGCGTAGGCGCCGGTTCTCTGGAACGTCATCGCTTCTCCCCCTGTCGGGTCGTGAAGACCCTTCCCCAAGAAGTGTAAAGAGACAGTAATGAGGCACAAGCGATTTGCCGACGAGGACCCGCGTGCAATGATGTGCGCGCCAAGCGCACACAACCACATACCGGCCGCTCGAATCCGCGCGGGAGAGTCCTGGACGGGCCGCAGCAGCGCTGCGGCGGTCCGGGCGCCGAAGGAGCAAGACCCTCCCTTGAATCTCTCAGGCCCCGTACCGCGCGGATGAGGCAGATCTGAAAAGCGGGCGCGCTCGTCGCGCCCCACCCAAGGTGCAAGCCGAGGATGCTCTCGGTGAACCTCTCAGGTTCCATGACAGATGGGGAGGATCGTCCTCGTCGTCATGATCTTTTTCGCCCTGGGACCCGGGAGCCACACCCATGAGCACTGCCGCCCCCCGCCTGACCGCCCTCGATGCCCTGCATCGCTCCCTGGGCGCGACCATGACCGACTTCGCGGGCTGGGACATGCCGCTGCGCTACGGCAGCGAGCGCGACGAGCACAACGCCGTCCGCGCCAAGGCGGGCCTCTTCGACCTCTCGCACATGGGAGAGATCACGGTCACCGGTCCGCAGGCCGTGGAGCTGCTGGACTTCGCCCTGGTCGGCAACATCTCGACCGTGGGCCCGGGCCGCGCCCGCTACACGATGATCTGCCAGGAGGACGGCGGCATCCTCGACGACCTGATCGTGTACCGGCTCGGCGAGAGCGAGTACATGGTCGTCGCCAACGCCTCCAACGCCCAGATCGTGCTGGACGCGCTCACCGCGCGGGCGGCGGGCTTCGACGCCGAGGTGCGCGACGACCGCGACGCGTACGCGCTGATCGCCGTCCAGGGCCCGGAGTCCCCCGGCATCCTGGCGTCGCTGACCGACGCCGATCTGGACGGTCTGAAGTACTACGCCGGGCTGCCCGGCACGGTCGCGGGGGTCCCCGCGCTGATCGCCCGTACCGGCTACACCGGTGAGGACGGCTTCGAGCTGTTCCTGAAGCCCGAGCACGCCGAGGGCGTCTGGCGGGCGCTGACCGAGGCGGGCGCCCCGGTCGGCCTCATCCCCTGCGGGCTCTCCTGCCGCGACACGCTCCGCCTGGAGGCGGGCATGCCGCTGTACGGTCACGAGCTGACCACGGGTCTGACCCCCTTCGACGCCGGTCTGGGCCGGGTCGTGAAGTTCGAGAAGACGACCAACGACGGCGACTTCGTGGGCCGCAAGGCCCTGGAGGCGGCCGCCGAGCGGGCCGCGGCCAGCCCGCCCCGCAAGCTGGTCGGCCTGGTCGCCGAGGGCCGCCGCGTGCCGCGGGCCGGCTTCGCGGTCGTGGTGGACGGCCGGGTCGTCGGCGAGGTCACCTCGGGCGCCCCCTCCCCCACCCTCGGAAAGCCGATCGCCATGGCGTACGTGGACGCGGCACACGCCGAGCCGGGCACGCAGGGTGTAGGTGTGGACATCCGCGGCACCCACGAGCCGTACGAGGTCGTGGCGCTGCCGTTCTACAAGCGCCGGAAGTGACGTCGGCGCGGCCGGGGGATCCGGCCGCGCGTTCCCTCCGCCGGCCGGCGCCCCGCCGCCTCCCGTCTCATCTCTCGTCTCATTTCGCAAGACCCACGTTCATCAGCACTCCCCCGATCCAGGAGAATCAGGTCATGAGCAACCCCCAGCAGCTGCGCTACACCAAGGAGCACGAGTGGCTGTCGGACGCCGAGGACGGCGTCTCGACGGTCGGCATCACCGAGTACGCGGCCAACGCGCTCGGGGACGTCGTCTACGCCCAGCTCCCCGCGGTCGGCGACACCGTCACCGCGGGCGAGACCTGTGGCGAGCTGGAGTCGACGAAGTCCGTGAGCGACCTGTACTCCCCCGTGACCGGTGAGGTCGTGGCGGCCAACGAGGACGTCGTGAACGACCCCTCCCTGGTGAACACCGCTCCGTTCGAGGGTGGCTGGCTCTTCAAGGTACGTGTCACGGGCGAGCCGGACGATCTGCTCTCCGCCGACGAGTACGCCGCGTTCTCCGCCGGGAACTGAGACCCCTTAGGGATCGATCCATGTCGCTTCTGAACACTCCCCTCCACGAGCTGGACCCGGACGTCGCCGCCGCCGTCGACGCCGAGCTCGACCGCCAGCAGTCCACCCTCGAGATGATCGCCTCGGAGAACTTCGCTCCGGTCGCGGTCATGGAGGCCCAGGGCTCCGTCCTCACCAACAAGTACGCCGAGGGCTACCCGGGCCGCCGCTACTACGGCGGCTGTGAGCACGTCGACGTGGCGGAGCAGATCGCCATCGACCGGGTCAAGGACCTCTTCGGCGCCGAGTACGCCAACGTGCAGCCGCACTCCGGCGCCTCCGCGAACCAGGCCGCGCTGTTCGCGATCGCCCAGCCCGGCGACACGATCCTGGGTCTGGACCTGGCCCACGGCGGTCACCTCACGCACGGCATGCGGCTGAACTTCTCGGGCAAGCAGTTCAACGTGGTCGCGTACCACGTGGACGACGCCGGCCTGGTCGACATGGCCGAGGTCGAGCGCCTGGCGAAGGAGCACCGCCCCAAGGTGATCATCGCGGGCTGGTCCGCCTACCCGCGTCAGCTGGACTTCGCGGAGTTCCGCCGGATCGCCGACGAGGTCGAGGCGTACCTGTGGGTCGACATGGCCCACTTCGCCGGTCTGGTCGCCGCCGGGCTGCACCCCAACCCGGTGCCGTTCGCGGACGTGGTGACCTCCACCACGCACAAGACGCTGGGCGGGCCGCGCGGCGGCATCATCCTGGCGAAGAAGGACTTCGCGAAGAAGCTGAACTCCTCGGTCTTCCCCGGCTTCCAGGGCGGTCCGCTGGAGCACGTGATCGCGGCCAAGGCGGTCTCCTTCAAGATCGCGGCCTCGGAGGAGTTCAAGGAGCGCCAGCGGCGTACGGTGGAGGGTGCCCGCATCCTCGCCGAGCGTCTGGTCCAGGACGACGTCACCACGCACGGCGTCTCGGTCCTGTCCGGCGGCACGGACGTGCACCTGGTCCTGGTGGACCTGCGCAACTCCGAGCTGGACGGCCGGCAGGCCGAGGACCGCCTCCACGAGGTCGGCATCACGGTCAACCGGAATGCGATCCCGAACGACCCGCGTCCGCCGATGGTCACCTCCGGTCTGCGGATCGGCACGCCGGCGCTCGCGACCCGCGGTTTCGGCACCGAGGACTTCGCCGAGGTCGCCGACATCATCGCGGAGACCCTGAAGCCCGGCTTCGACGGGGACAAGGCCCAGGCGCTCAAGGCCCGGGTCTCCGCGCTGGCCGAGAAGCACCCGCTGTACCCGGGTCTGAAGTAGTTTCGTACGCTTTAGTTCCGGTTTCGTTCGTACGCAGTTCCGGGGCACCGCGCACACTGGACAGTGAGCGCGGTGCCCTACCCCGTGTTCCAGGCCTGTTTCCGCGCTTTTCTGCTCCACCCCGGCAGACAACGGCGTCTACCACCCCCACAAGGAGTCACCCCGTGGCCATCTCGGTCTTCGACCTGTTCTCGGTCGGCATCGGCCCGTCCAGCTCCCACACGGTGGGTCCGATGCGCGCGGCGCGCATGTTCGCCCGCCGGCTGAAGAACGAGGGCCTGCTGGCCCCCACCGCCTCGATACGGGCGGAGCTGTACGGCTCCCTGGGCGCGACCGGGCACGGCCACGGCACGCCGAAGGCGGTGCTGCTGGGCCTGGAGGGCGACTCTCCGCGCACGGTCGACGTCGAGACGGCCGACGACCAGGTCGAGCGGATCAAGTCGAACGGAAGGATCAACCTCCTCGGGGTGCACGAGATCCCCTTCGACTTCGACGAGGACCTGGTCCTGCACCGCCGCAAGGCGCTCCCGTACCACGCCAACGGCATGACGATCTTCGCGTACGACGCCGAGGGCGCGCTGGTCCTGGAGAAGACGTACTACTCGGTCGGCGGCGGTTTCGTCGTGGACGAGGACGCCGTGCAGGGCGAGAACCCGATCGTCCCGGACGACACGGTCCTGAAGTACCCCTTCCGCACCGGCGACGAGCTGCTCCGCCTGGCGAAGGAGACCGGCCTGTCGATCTCGGCGCTCATGCTGGAGAACGAGAAGGCCTGGCGCACGGAGGAGGAGATCCGCGAGGGTCTCCTGGAGATCTGGCGCGTCATGCAGGCCTGCGTGGCCCGCGGCCTGTCCCGCGAGGGCATCCTCCCCGGCGGCCTGAAGGTCCGCCGCCGCGCCGCCAACACGGCCCGCAAGCTGCGCTCCGAGGGCGACCCGGCGGCGCTCGCGATGGAGTGGATCACCCTCTACGCGATGGCCGTGAACGAGGAGAACGCGGCGGGCGGCCGGGTGGTCACCGCCCCGACGAACGGCGCGGCCGGCATCATCCCGGCGGTCCTGCACTACTACATGAACTTCGTGCCCGGCGCCGACGACGAGGGCGTGGTCCGCTTCCTGCTGGCGGCCGGCGCGATCGGCATGCTCTTCAAGGAGAACGCCTCGATCTCCGGCGCCGAGGTCGGCTGCCAGGGCGAGGTCGGCTCGGCCTGCTCGATGGCGGCCGGCGCCCTCGCCGAGGTCCTGGGCGGCTCCCCGGAGCAGGTGGAGAACGCGGCCGAGATCGGCATGGAGCACAACCTGGGCCTGACCTGCGACCCGGTGGGCGGTCTGGTCCAGATCCCGTGCATCGAGCGCAACGGCATGGCGGCGGTCAAGGCGGTCACGGCGGCGAAGATGTCGATGCGCGGCGACGGCAGCCACCTGGTCTCCCTGGACAAGGTCATCAAGACGATGAAGGAGACCGGCGCCGACATGTCGGTCAAGTACAAGGAGACGGCCCGCGGCGGCCTCGCGGTGAACATCATCGAGTGCTGAGACGAGGCCGGGCCGGGGGGCCGGTCAGCCCTCCGCCGCGGGAGCCCCCTCGGCGGGGGCGAGCCGCCCCCGCAGCGCCGCGTTCTCGGCTTCCAGCAGGGCGATGCGCTTGCGGGCGAAGTACAGCTCCACCACCGCGTCCTGGAATTCGGACACGAGCTGTTCGGGGGTCAGTTCCATGGGGGCCTCGGGGCTCGGAGCGGGGCGGGGGTCAGGACGGGGCGATGACGGTCTCGGTGCCGGAGGGGCCGCGCCACTTCAGGGCGCCCCCTTCGGCGAAGAGAACGCCGCCGTTGGCCGGGTCCGATGTGGGCGCCTTGGTGGCGTTCCGGATGCCGATCACGCCGTCGCCGCCGCCGTACGACTCGCCGCTGGTCACGCCGAACATGGCGTTGTGAGCCGCGAGCGCGCCGCTGTTGAGGACCCGCAGCCGGGCGACGCCGGCCCGGTCGCGGAATTCGGCCAGGCGGCTCGCGGAGTCCGCGTTGGCCTGCATCAGCAGCCCGATCGTGGAGTCGCGCTGGGCGATCTCCACGCGGCCGCGCGGGGTGGCGCCGATGGCGAGGCCGACGCCCACCGCTCCCGAGCCCTTCACGACGAAGTCGTCCACACCGTTGTTGCGCAGCGTGATCAGGTTGCCCTTGGTGGGACCGGTGGTGTGGGTGACGTAGATGCCCTGGGCGGCCGTGCCGCCCGACCCGTCGGTGACGCCGTCCGTCTCCAGGTAGAGGGAGACCGCGGCCGCGCCCCCGTCGGAGGCGTCCGCGTGCCCGCGGTGGGTGACCTTGAGCGTGCCGTGCTTCCGCTCGGTGCCGGAGAGGTACATCGCCGAGTCGTCCGGGTTGTCGGAGACGACGTTCAGCGCCACGCCGTTGCCGGCCGACCCCGACTGGTAGGCGGTCACCGCGTGGAGCTTCGTCGTCGCCGCCGTGGACACCGCGAGGAACGACGAGGTGGCGCCGCCGGTGGTGGTGAAGTTCCGGGCGCGCACGGCGCCGGGATAGACCACGTCCTCCTCCGCCGCACCCTGGGGCACGGCCGCCGACGCCGTGCCCGGCCCCGCGGCCACCGTCACGGCCCCCGCCGTGAACGCCCCCAGGAACAACCTGCGCGTACTGGTCACTTCGACTCCTCGTCCCACCCCGATACGACAGAGCGGCACGTTACGTCGTGACGGCGGCCGGCGCCAGATCCGAGCACAGCAAGATCGGCAAGGTGCCCCCTAGGGCGCCGACCAGTGCGGGTCGGGGACCACCGTCAGGACGGCCGAGACCAGGACGACCGCCACCAGGGCTCCCAGCTCGATCCGGGCGGGCGCCTCGGCGTCGCCGCCGCGCAGCATGCGGTGGCGGGCGGTGAGGGCGAGCAGGCTGACCACGCCGATCAGCGCGAGCTTGGCCAGTACCACCCTGCCGTACGCCGTGGCCAGGACGAGGTCCGGGGGCAGGCGGCGCAGGGTCGACAGGGTGCCGGTGACGGCGAGGGCGGCGAAGAGGCAGGCGGCCATCCGGGCGTACCGCACGAGGACCGCGCGGCCGTCGCGCCGCAGCCGCATGGTCCGCAGGACGTGCAGGAGGGACCCGAGCCAGAGCGAGCCGGCCGTCAGATGGACGACGGTGAGGGTGATGCCGACCGCCGGGCTGTACGTCTCCGGGTGGGCGCGCAGCGCCTCGGCGCCGATGACGACGGCGAGCGGGAGCAGTGCCAGGGTGGGGCGGCGGCCCGTGGCGCAGAGGGCCGCGAGGGCGAAGGCGTTGGCCGTGACGAGGAGCAGCCGGCCTTCGCGCATGCCGTACACGGTGGTGAGGCCGAGGCCGCTGACGGCGGCGAGGAGCAGGAGCAGGGTGGCGGAGGCGGCGGCGCCGAGCAGCGAGGCGGGCGCGGACCAGCGGCGCGGCCGCGGGCCCTCCCGGGCCAGCCGGGTGCCGGCGAGTTCCCCCAGATGGACGGCGAGGCCGACCAGGACGAACATCCGCAGCAGCGTGGTGGTGCCGGCGGCGGGGATCCGGAGTTCTCCGGTGCCCGCCTGGGCTATGCCGGCGCCGAGCAGGGCGACGGTGAGCACGGCTACGGCGGCCAGGACCGCCGCCGTCAGACGTGTCGGGGTGCCGAGGGGACCGGGAAGCGTCACCGGTCGATCGTCACCGCGGGCCGGACGGGCGGCAACTCGCGTACCCGCGCGCGGGCCGGACGGGCGGCGATCCGCGCACCCGCGCGGCCGCCCGTCCCGGCCGGGACTCAGGCCTGCGCGGCGCCCTTGTCCAGGTGCGCCCAGAACTCGTCCCAGGAGAGCTTGCCGTCGCCGTTGCCGTCGCGCTGGTTGATCAGCGCCTCGGCGACGGTCTCGGTGACGTGGAAGTCACCCAGCTGGGCCATGACGCTCTTGTACTCCGCGGCGGTGATGAGGCCGTCCCCGTCCACGTCGAACCGCTCGAATGCCTTGCGTGCCGACTCGATGTCCGCCACTGCTTCCGCCCCTTCTTGGTGCTTCGATGACGGAGGTCAGATTAGCGGGCCGCGGCCGGGCGGCCGATGGGGGTCCGTGTCCGGGGGCCGCCGGGAGGGCCCGGGCGGGCCGCCGTGGGAGGGCGGGCCACCGTGTGCCGCTGACGGCCCCCGGGGGCCGTCAGCGGAAGACGCCCGTGTGGCCGAGGGAGTACCGGCCGGGCTGGGGGTAGACCGCGAGGCCGTGCGGGCCGCTGCCGACGGGGATGCGGGCGAGCTGGCGCCCGGTGGTGGTGTCGATCGCGTACACCTCGGAGTCGTAGCGGCCGGAGAGCCACAGCACCTTGCCGTCGGCGGAGACTCCGCCCATGTCCGGGGAGCCGCCGTCCGGCAGCCGCCACTTCTTCGTCAGCTTGTTCTGCCGGAAGTCGAAGACGGAGATGGAGCCCTCGCCGCGGTTGGGGATGTACATCTCCCTGGAGTCGCGGGAGACGTAGAGGCCGTGGGCGCCCTTGCCGGTCGGGAGCAGGGTGGGGGTGGTGAACTTCTGGCCGTCCAGAACCCATACGCCGTGGGCCATCATGTCGGCGATGTAGAAGGTCTTGCCGTCCGGGGAGATCTTCACGTCCTGCGGCATGGCGCCCTCGAAGGGCAGCCGCTGCTGGCCGATGACCTCCATCTTCTCGGTGTCGACCTTCAGCAGCTCGCCGGAGAACTCGCAGGAGACGACGAAGTACCGGCCGTCGGCGGAGAAGTCCGCGTGGTTGACGCCGTAGCAGGAGACGGGGACGGTCTTCTTCCGCTCCATGGTGTGCGGGTCGCGGAAGACCAGTTCGCGGTCGAGGGAGGCCATGACGACGGCGTACCGGCCGTTGGGCGTGAAGTAGAGGTTGTACGGGTCGTGGACCTCGACCGGCTTGCCCGCGACCCCGTTCGCGGGGTCGATGGGGGTGAGGGTGTGGCCGCGGTTGTTGTTGACCCAGAGGGTCTTCAGGTCCCAGGAGGGGACGACGTGCTGCGGCTGGATGCCGACCGGGATGGTCTCGATGACGCGGTAGGTCGCCGGGTCGATGACGGAGACGGTGTTGGAGTTGGTGTTGGGGACGTAGACGCGGGACGGGAAGCCCTTGACGACGGGCGAGAGCTTGCCCGGCCGGTCGGCCGCGTACACGTCCCGGGGGTCGAGGACCGGCGGCATGCCGGGCAGCCCGGCCGGGACGGCCCGCTTGGGTACGGCGGGGAGGGCGGCGGCGTCCTTGGTGGCGCCGCCCCGGGGCTCGGCCCCGTTGTCGGCGATGCCGCAGCCGGCGAGCGCGGCGAGCAGCGCGGCCGCGAGGAGGCTCTTCGAACGCTTGGTGAGAGGCAGCATCAGGTCAGCAACTCCGTGGTGGTCACCGCGCGCAGGCCGCGGCGGTCGAGTTCGGCGAGGAGGAGGGGCAGCGCGGCGACCGTGTCCGCGTAGCCGAAGTGCAGGCTCACCACGGATCCGTTGCGGATCGGCCCGGTGACGTGGGCGACGACGGCGGCGGCGCCGGGCGAGGTGAAGTCGAGGGAGTCGACGTCGTACGACAGGACGTGCGGGTAGCCGGCCCGGCGGGCCGCCCGTTGGACGGTGGGGGCGGCGTGCCGGGCGCGGGAGGGGCGGAACCAGCTGCCGATGGAGCCGGTGAGCCGCCGCAGCCGGGTGGCGCAGGCGGTGATCTCGGCGTAGGCCTCCTGCTCGGTCATCGCGTTGATGTCGAGGTGGCGCTGGGTGTGGTTGCCGAGGTCGTGGCCGCCGTCGAGGACGCGGCGGGCGAGGTCGGGGTGGCGGTCGAGCCAGTCGCCCACCGCGAGGACGGTGAGGCGGGCGCCGGCCTTCTCGGCCTGGTCGAGCAGGGTGCGGGCGATGCCGGGGTCGCCCTGGCCGTGGAAGGTGAGCGCGACCCGGGGCCGGTCGCGGGGGCCGTTCTCGATCTCGGCGGGGCGGCCGGGGAAGCGGCGGGGCGCGGGGGCGGCGGCGGGCGCCGGGGCGGGCGGGGGGCGCCGGGCGGGGGCGGGGGGCTCCGTGCCGCAGGCGGTGGTGAGGGTTCCGGCGACGGCGGCGGCCGCGCCCGCCCGCAGTGCGGTGCGGCGGTCGGTCGGGTTCACCCGACCATTGGAAGGGGCGGTATGCCCGAAAGGTAACGATTAAGCCAATTCAGGACGTTTGCAGGCCACCCCGCCACCTCCCGCACTCGGTCATGATCGATGAAACAAGCGGTGAATCCCATATCTATTCATGGTTTGGAAGGCGGGTGCCATAGGTCACCATAGATTCATCGCTCACTTGTCCCGATATGACCCACTCTGAAGCGGTAAGGACGTTTGGCGACAGCGGTCCCGTCTGCCATAGTCGATCGCACGACCCCCATTGACCCGGGCCAGGTCGTCCACAGCCGCCGTGGATACACCCCCCCGATCCACGGCGCTCCCACGGAAGCCCCTCGGCGCCCCACCACGGCGCACGGGGGCTTTCGTGCGTGCGGGGGGGCGCGCCTCAGCGGTCGGACACCCTCATCTCGAACCAGGTGGTCTTGCCGCGCGGCTGGAGGTCGACGCCCCAGCGGTCGGAGAGCTTGTCGACGAGGAAGAGCCCCCGGCCGCTGACGTCCATCTCGTGGACCGGCATCAGACAGGGCAGTCCGCGCGAGGGGTCGCGCACCTCGATCCGGATCCAGCCGCGCCGGCGCAGCATGCGCAGGGCGAAGACGCGCGCCCCGGTGTGCCGGACGGCGTTGCCGACGAGTTCGGAGACGAGGAGCACGGCGTGTTCGGCGATCTGCGGGGTCAGCGCCCACTGCCGCAGGACGACGTACTGGGTGAGCCGGCGGGCGACGGCCGCGGACTCGCCGCGGGAGGGGAGGCGGACATCGCCGTCGGCCGGGTTCCCGTATCTCTCCAGCGCCTCGAGGGCCTCTTCGTCCTCGACGGCGGGTACCCACCGTGCGGCGGTCGCCCCGCCGTGCTGCCGTGGCTTTTCCGTACCTTCCAGGCCCGCCATGCCCCCATCATGGCGGCCCCGAGCGGCCCGCGTGGGCGTTCCGGCGGAATCGGCCCCGCGGAATCGTCACGTCCGGGCCATCCCCCGTCATATGCCGGAACGAGAGCGCAACGGGCGGGCCGGGAAGGGGCTCCCGCCCCGGAAGCGCCCGGAACGGACGGGGCCCGTTCCGGAAACGTCCCCGGAACGGCGGGGGCCCGGTCCGGGCCCCCGCCCGCCCACCGGCTCAGACGAACTTCGCCTTGCCCGGGCCCTCCTCGACGAAGCTGCGCATCCCGCGCTCCCGGTCCTCGGTCGCGAAGAGCCCCGCGAACCAGGTGCGCTCGATCGCCAGGCCGGTGTCGATGTCGGCCTCCAGGCCCTGGTCGACCGACTCCTTGGCGGCCCGCAGCGCGAGGGCCGGGCCCTGGGCGAGCTTCGCGGCCCAGGCGTGCGCCTGCTCGTACACCTCGGCGGCCGGGACGACCCGGTCGACCAGACCGAGCGTCAGGGCCTCGTCGGCCTTGACCATCCGGCCGGTGAAGATGAGGTCCTTGGCCCGAGAGGGACCGATGAGACGGGAGAGGCGCTGGGTGCCGCCCGCGCCGGGGATCAGCCCCAGCAGGATCTCGGGCTGGCCGAGCTTGGCGTTGTCGGCGGCGATGCGGTAGTCGGCGCAGAGCGCCAGCTCGCAGCCGCCGCCGAGGGCGTAGCCGGTGACCGCGGCCACGACCGGCTTGGGGATCCGCGCGATGGCGGTGAAGGAGTCCTGGAGCGCGCGCGACCGCTTCACCATGGCCGCGTGGTCCATGACCTGCATCTCCTTGATGTCCGCGCCCGCCGCGAACACCTTCTCGCCGCCGTAGAGGATCACGGCCCGGACGTCGTCGCGGTCGGTCGCCTCCCGGGCCAGCTCGCGCAGCCGGTCCTGGGTGGCGATGTCGAGGGCGTTCATCGGGGGGCGGTCGAGGCGGATCGTGCCGACGCCTTCGGCGACTTCGAGGTTCACAGTCATGAGGGGAAGGTTAGTGGCCGTTAACGACGAAGGACCCGGTGCCGTTGGTCACAGCACCGGGTCCGTCGGACGAGAGGTCGGCGGGGACTACTTGGTCCACTCCGACCAGGACATGTTCCAGCCGTTCAGGCCGTTGTCCGGGGCGATCTGCTTGTCCTTGGAGTTCTTCACGACCACGACGTCGCCGATGAGCGAGCGGTCGTAGAACCAGGCCGCCGGGGTGGAGCCGTCGCCGGCGCCGCGCGCGTCGCGCAGACCGACGCAGCCGTGGCTGACGTTGGCGGAACCGAACGTCCCGGCCGAGGCCCAGTAGTTGCCGTGGACGAAGGTGCCCGAGGTGGACAGCCGCATGGCGTGCGGCACGTCCTTGATGTCGTACTCGCCGCCGAAGCCGACCGTGGCTCCGTTCATGCGGGTGACCTTGTACTTCTCGCTGATGACCATCTGGCCGTTGTACGTCGTGGTCGACGGGGCGCCGGCGGTGATCGGGATGGTGCGGATGATCTTGCCGTCGCGCTCGACCTTCATGGTCTTGGCGCTCGCGTCGACCGTGGACACCTGACGGCGGCCGATGGTGAAGGAGATCTTCTTCTTCTGCTTGCCGTAGACGCCCGGGCGGCCCTCGACGCCGTCCAGGTTGAGCTCGACGGTCACCTTGGTGCCCGCCGCCCAGTAGTTCTCCGGGCGGAAGTCGAGACGGTCGTTGCCGAACCAGTGGCCCTCGATCGGGACCGACGGCTCGGCCGTCACCTTGACAGCCTTCTCCACGGCCTCGGGGTTGGTGATGCCCCGGGTGAAGTTGACGGAGACCGGCATGCCGACGCCGACGGTCGAACCGTCCTCCGGCGTGTAGTGGCCGATGAAGGTGTTCTTCGGGACGAGGGTGGTGAAGGTGGTGTCCTTCGCCGACTCGCGGCCCTCGGCGTCCTTGGCGATGGCGTGGACCTTGTACTGCGTGCCGGCGGCCAGGTGGGCGACCGGCTGCCAGCTCGATCCGTCCGCGGCCAGCTTGCCCTCGACCTCGGTGCCCTTGGAGTCGGCGACGGTGACCGTGGTCAGCTTGCCCTGCTCCGCCGTCACCTTCAGCGCGCCGGAGGTCGCCACCGCGTCGGCGCCGTCCTTCGGCGCGATGGTCACGACCGCCGTCGACGCGGCGTTCCCCTGCTTCCCGCCGCCGTCCTGCGCCGGGTCACCGCCCTTGCCTCCGGCCGGGTCCCCTCCCCCGCACGCGGTGAGGACGAGAAGCAGAGCGCCCACGGCAAGCGCCTGCAGCCGTGTCCTGCCGGTCCGCGGCCCCCGCCGCGTAGCCCCGACCGATGCCCCCGATATCGGCTGCCCGTTCACAATGGTTCGTCTCCCCTCGCACGGCCTGGCCCCGCCACGGCCCGCACCCCCGCGCGCATCCTCCGCACGCACGGCGTTAGATAATCACACCGGGGGACACGAAAGCTCCACGCGAATGTCACCGTTCAGTCCCAGTTGCGGCCGGGCGACGCAGGTCAGCGAGGGGATGCGAGGTCTCACCGCACGGCGGAACCCGCCTTCCACTGGTTCCACTCCATGTTCCATCCCCCGAGGCCGTTGTCGGGAGCGACCTTTCGGTCACGGGAGTTGACCACTTCCACCACGTCGCCGATGAGCGTCCGGTCGAAGAACCAGCCCGCCGGGGAGTCGGGGCTGCCGCCCTTCTCGTCCCGCAGCCCCACGCAGCCGTGGCTGACGTTGGCGGTGCCGAACGTGCCGGAGTCCGCCCAGTAGTTGCCGTGCAGGAAGGTGCCGGAGTCGGTCAGCCGCATCGCGTGCGGGACGTCCTTGATGTCGTACTCGCCCCCGAAACCGACCGTCCGGCCGTCCATCCGCGTCACGTCGAACAGTTCGGTGACCACCATCCGGCCGTTGTACGTCGTCGTCTTCGGCGCCCCGGCCGTGACGGGCAGCGTGGCGAGGAGTTCGCCGTCCCGGCGCACCTCCATGGTGTGCGCGGCCGCGTCGACCACGGAGACCTGCGAGCGCCCGACGGTGAACCCGACCTTCTTGCGCTGGATGCCGTACACCCCCGGGGCGCCCTCGACATCGCGCAGGGCCAGGTCGACGGTGACGCGGGTGCCCGGCTTCCAGTACTCCGCGGGCCGGAAGTCGAGCCGCTCCTTGCCGAACCAGTGGCCGACCACCTCGACCGGCGGGTCGGAGGTGATCCTGATGGCCCGTTCGACGGCCGCCCGGTTCTCGATCGGCCGGTTGAAGCCGAAGGAAACGATCATGCCGGTGCCGACAGTGGAACGGTTCTCCGGTTTGAAGTAGCCGATGAAGCGCCGCTCGGGGACGACCGTGGTGAAGGTGGTGTGGCGGGCCGAGCGGCGGCCGTGCCCGTCGAGCGCCACCGCGTCCACGCTGTACTTCGCGGCGAGCGCGAGCCGGGCGTCCGCCCGGGGCCGCCAGCGCAGCCCGTCCTCGCTGATCTCTCCGGGCACCTCGGCGCGCTGGGCGTCCTCGACCCGCACCACCGTCACCCGTTCGAGCCTGCCGCTGTCCACCCTCACCTCGATCGGCCCCTGCGCCGGGACGGCCCGGCTGCCGTCCTCCGGGCTGATCCGGATGACGTCGCCCGGCGCACGCGCCTTTCCGGGCAGCGAGACGCCGAGCCCTCCACCGCCGCCGTCCTCCGTGCAGCCCGCGAGCCCGGCCACCACTCCGACCGCCACCAGGGCGAGCGCCGCGCCGGTCCGGCGGCCTGTCTTCCGGGTCCTGCCGGGCGCCCGGACCGCGAGAGCGGCCCGCACCCGCTTCAGTACGTGATTCACGACCGGCCCAACGACGGCCACCCTCCAGGGGAAACGTGCGTGCGGGTCATGTTGGGAGTGCGGCGCTCCGGGCAGAACAGGTGGGAGGACCACGTGCGGGGAGTCGCGGCCGGGACGCCGCGGGGCCTTGGCGGCACGGGGCCCCGACGAGCCGCGGGAGGCCGGACAGGTGTCGAGCGCAGCCGAGCAGGAGGCGGTACGGGACGGGTCGCCGCAGAGCGTGCGGCCCTCCCCTGCCGTGGAACGGCGCGGACCGGCCGTGTGGCCGGGCGCGCCGACACCGTTGGGGGCGCGCTGCCGGGTCGGCCCGGACGGCGTGGCGGGGACGAACTTCGCGCTGTGGGCCGGCGGGGCGGAGGCGGTCGAGCTCTGTCTCTTCGAGGCGGACGGCACCGAGAGGCGGCTGCCGCTGACCGAGCTGACCCATGAGATCTGGCACGGCTTCGTGCCAGGGGTGGGGGCGGGACAGCGGTACGGCTACCGCGTGCACGGCCGGTGGGACCCCTGGACGGGGGCCCGCTGGAACCCGGCGAAGCTGCTCCTGGACCCGTACGCCCGTGCCGTCGACGGCGACTTCGCGCTGCCGGCGGAGGTGTACGGCCATGTGCGCGACTGGCCGCAGCAGCACGTGGCCGACACCGTGCGCGACGACCGGGACTCGGCTCCCTTCGTGCCCAAGGGCGTGGTCGTCTTCGACGACGACGACTGGTCCGACGACCGCAGGCCGAAGACGCCGTGGCCGGACTCGGTCATCTACGAGCTGCACGTGAAGGGCTTCACCCGGCTCCACCCGGGCATCCCCGAAGAGCTGCGCGGCACCTACGCCGGTCTTGCGCACCCGGCGGCCGTCGAGCATCTCGTACGGCTCGGGGTGACGGCGGTCGAGCTGCTGCCGGTGCACCAGTTCGCGCACGAGGACCATCTGCTCCGGCGCGGGCTGCGCAACTACTGGGGGTACAACTCCGTCGGCTACTTCGCGCCGCACGCGGGCTACTCCTCGTCCGGGACGGCCGGACAGCAGGTCGGCGAGTTCAAGCGGATGGTGCGGGCGCTGCACGAGGCCGGCATCGAGGTCATCCTCGACGTGGTCTACAACCACACGGCGGAGGCGGGCGAGCTGGGGCCGACGCTGTCGCTGAAAGGCATCGACAACCGCGGCTACTACCGGCTCCAGGCCGACGCCCGCCGGTACGCCGACTACACCGGCTGCGGCAACACCCTGCACGTGGTGCAGCCGCAGGTGCTGCGGCTGATCACGGACAGCCTGCGCTACTGGGTGACGGAGATGGGCGTCGACGGCTTCCGCTTCGACCTGGCGGCGGCACTGGCCCGGTCGATGCACGACGTCGACATGCTCTCCCCCTTCCTCGCGGTCATCGCGCAGGACCCGGTGCTGCGGCGGGTGAAGCTGATCGCCGAGCCGTGGGACGTGGGCAACGGCGGCTATCAGGTGGGGGCGTTCCCGCCGCTGTGGACGGAGTGGAACGACCGCTACCGCGACGCCGTCCGCGACTTCTGGCGCGGCGCGCTGCCGGACGTGCGGGACCTGGGCTACCGCCTGTCGGGCTCCAGCGACCTGTACGCCTGGGGCGGCCGACGGCCGTACGCCTCGGTCAACTTCGTCACCGCCCACGACGGTTTCACCCTGCGCGACCTGGTGACGTACGAGCGCAAGCACAACGACGCCAACGGCGAGGGCAACCGCGACGGCACCCACGACAACCGTGCCTGGAACTGCGGCGTGGAAGGGGAGACCGACGACCCGGAGGTGAACGCGCTGCGGCTGCGGCAGCTGCGCAACCTGCTGACGACGCTGCTGCTGTCGACCGGGGTGCCGATGCTGGTCGCGGGCGACGAGATGGGGCGGACCCAGGGCGGCAACAACAACGCCTACTGCCAGGACGACGAGACGAGCTGGCTGGACTGGTCGCTCCCCGAGGACCCGGGCCGGCGCGGCCTCCTGGAGCTGACCCGCCGGCTCCTCGCCCTGCGCCACACCCATCCGGTGCTGCGCCGCCGGGCGTTCTTCTCCGGCCGGCCGCAGGGCGCGGACGGCCTGCGGGACCTGGCGTGGTTCACGGCCGACGGCACGGAGATGACGGAAGGGGACTGGTACGCCCCCGCCGCCACGCTCGGCCTGTACCTCTCCGGCCGCGACATCCCGGGCCGGGACGCCCGGGGCCGGCAGATCACCGACGACAGCTTCCTCGCGGTGCTGCACGCGGGCTCCCGGCCGGTGGAGTACCTGCTGCCGGGACCGCCGTGGGCGGAGTCGTACGAACTGGTCCTGGACACCTCCCTGGAGGACCAGACCCGGGCGCCGGGGACGGTGCACCGGGGCGGGGAGCGGGTGACGGTGGGGGCGCGGTCGGTGGTGCTGCTGCGGGTCGGGGGGTGAGGGGCGCGGCCGCACGACCCGGCGCGCGGCGGCCGAAAAGCATGTGAGGGATGTCAGGGGTGAACCGTAGGCTCACGCCTGATGCCCGAAAAACATGCCCCCGCCGAGGATGCCGACCGCTCGACCGTGCGCGCGCTGCTGCGGCTGTGGCCGTACGTGCGCCCGGTGCGGGGCCGGTGGGCCGCCGCCGCCGCCGTCGCGGTCGTCGCCTCGTTCCTGTCGCTCGTCATCCCGCTCGTCCTGAAGTGGATGGTGGACGGCCCGGTCGCCTCCGGTGATCCGGGCGGGGTGTGGCTCGGGGCGCTGTACCTCCTGCTGCTCGGTGTAACCGAGGCGGTGCTGTTCGGCTTCCGGCGCTGGCTGGTGGCGCGCCCGCTGGCGTCGGTGGAGGCGCGGATGCGGGCCGACCTCTTCCGGCACCTGCAGCGCCTGCCGATCGCCTTCCACGACCGGTGGGCATCCGGCCAGCTCCTCTCGCGCGGCACGACGGACCTGATGCTGGTACGGATGTTCCTGGCCTTCCCCCTGACGTTCCTCCTGGTCAACGGAGTGACGATCGTGGCCGGTTACGTCCTGCTGCTGGGTCAGGAATGGACGCTCGGTCTGGTGCTGCTGACGCCCGTGGTGCCGCTGGTGTTCCTGTGCTTCTGGTTCGAAGGCCGGTACGCGCTGGTCGCCCGGCAGGCGCAGGACCAGGTCGGGGACCTCACCACGGTCGTGGAGGAGAGCGTCCTCGGCATCCGGATCGTCAAGGGCTTCGGCCGCCACCGCAGCCAGGCCCTCGCCTTCCGGGCCCTGGCCGGGGCGCTGCGCTCGACCGAGCTGGTCAAGGCGCGGCTGCTGGCGGGGATCTGGGCGCTCATCACGGTCCTGCCGGAGCTGGCCATCGGTGCGGCGCTGGTCCTGGGCACGGTGCAGGTCGCCGACGGGGAGCTGTCGGCGGGCACGCTCGTCGCGTTCCTGTCGACGGCGCTCGCGCTGCGCTGGCCGGTGGAGTCGATCGGTTTCCTGCTGGCGATGTCGCAGGAGGCGGCCACGGCGACGGAGCGGTACTTCGAGGTGATGGACGAGCCGGAGGAGACGCCCAGCCCGGTCTCGGCCGGCGGCACCGTGCCCGCGCCTCCGGACGGGGTGCGGTTCGAGAACGTCTCCTTCCGCTACCCGGACGCGCCCGCCGGCGCCCCGCCCGTGCTGGACGGGATCGATCTGCACATCCGGCCCGGGGAGACGCTGGCCCTGGTCGGCGCCACCGGGTCCGGCAAGACGACGCTCACGGCGCTGGTGCCCCGGCTGCACGAGGCGACCGGCGGGCGGATCCTGCTGGACGGCGAGGACATCACCCGGATGGAACGCGAACGGCTGCGCGCGCTGGTGTCGGTGGCGTTCGAGGAGCCGACGCTCTTCTCGGCGAGCGTCGGCGAGAACGTCCTGATGGGCGCCGGGGCGGGGGCCGGGGAGCCGGAGCTGCGGCGCGCGCTCGCTGTCGCCCAGGCGGAGGGCTTCGTCGCGGCGCTCCCGGAGGGCGCGGCCACCCGGGTCGGCGAGCAGGGCATGAGCCTGTCCGGGGGCCAGCGCCAGCGTCTTGCACTGGCCCGGGCGGTGGTGGGCCGGCCCCGCTTCCTGGTCCTCGACGACCCGCTCTCGGCGCTCGACGTGCACACCGAGGCGCTGGTGGAGGCCGCGCTGCGGGAGGTGCTGCGGGACACCACGGCCCTGGTGGTGGCGCACCGCCCGTCGACCGTCCTGCTCGCCGACCGGGTGGCGCTGCTGTCCGGGGGGCGGATCACGGCGGTGGGCACCCACCACGAACTGTTGCAGAGCGACGCCGAGTACGCCTGGCTGATGTCCGGTGAGGGCGAAGGAGACGACCCCCGATGACGGAGACGGCGAAGAAGACGGCGGACGGCCCGGCGCCGGGCCCGGGGAAGAGCCCGGCACCGGGCCCGGCGAAGCCGCGGCCGGACCTCCCGGCGGAGGCGGGGGCCGAGGAGGCGGGGTCACCGGAGGCCGGTCCCGCGGCGTCCCCCGGGCCCGGGCCGACGTCGGGTCCCACGTCGGAGGCGGCGGCCGGGGAGGCGGGGTCGCCGGAGGCCGGTCCCGCGGCGGAGGCGGGGGCCGAGCCCACGTCGGGCCCGACGTCGGGTCCCCTGGCGGCCCCGGGGCCCGGCGCGGCCCGGGCGGCCGGCGGGGCCGGCGACCCGTTCGACCAGGACGATCTGCCGGCGCCGGCCGGGGCCACCGGAGCCCTGCTGCGCTCGCTGCTCTCGGCCCACCGCGCCCGGGTCGTCGTCGCCTCGCTCGTGCTGCTGCTCCAGCAGGCCGCCGTCCAGGCCGGTCCGCTGCTCGTCGCGTACGCCATCGACCGCGGTGTCCCGGCGGTCCGGGCCGGCGACCACGGCCCGCTGGTCCTCGTCGCCGTCGGCTACCTCGTCTGCGCGGCGGGCGCCGGACTCCTCCAGTACGCCTTCGTCCGCGGCGCGGCCCGGGTGAACCAGGACGTCCTGCTCGACCTGCGCGGCCGGATCTTCCGCCATGCCCAGGCGCTGAGCCTGGACTTCCACGAGCGGTACACCTCGGGCCGGCTCATCTCCCGCTCCACCACGGACGTGGAGTCGCTGCGCGAGCTGCTCGCCGAGGGGCTCCAGGAGCTGATCGGCGTCGTCCTCGCGTTCGTGACCATCTCGGCGATGCTGCTCTGGCTCGACCTCGGGATCGGGGCGGTGGCCGTCGCCTCCTTCGTCCCGCTGTACCTGTTGGTACGGCTCTACCAGCGGCGCGCGGCCGTGGTCTTCGCCGAGCGGTCCACGGCCGTCGCGGGCGTGATCGTGAAGTTCGCGGAGACGATGAACGGGATCCGGCCGGTGCGGGCGTTCCGCCGGGAGCGGGCCAACGACGCGGAGTTCGCGGCGCTCAACCACCGCCACGAGCGGAGCAACGGCGACGCGCTCCTGGAGATGGCCCGCTATGTCGTCGGGTCACGGCTCCTGGCGAACACGGCGGTGGCGGGCATGTGCCTGTGGGGCGCCACCCGCGTCGCGGGCGGGACGCTGGCGCTCGGGGTTCTCGCGGCGGCGGTGCTGTACATGCGGCGGTTGTACGACCCGATCGACCGGCTCGGCATGTTCCTCAACTCGTACCAGTCCGCCGCCGCCTCCCTGGGCAAGATCGCCGGTCTGCTCGCGCAGGCTCCGGGGGTGCCGGAGGCCGCGGCTCCGCGGGAGCTGCCGCCTGCCCGGCCCGGCTTCCCGGGGCGGGAGGTCGTCTTCGAGGAGGTGCGGTTCGCCTACCGCACGGGTGGCGAGGTGCTGCCCCGCTTCGACCTGCGGATCCCGGCGGGCCAGACGGTCGCGGTCGTCGGGTCGACGGGGGCGGGCAAGTCGACCCTGGCCAAGCTGCTGGCCCGTTTCTACGACCCGACCGAGGGCCGGGTCCTGCTGGACGGGGTCGACGTGCGGGAGCTGGCGACGCCGGAGCTGCGGCGGGGTGTGGTGATGGTGACGCAGGAGGCGTTCCTGTTCTCGGGGACGGTCGCGGAGAACATCGCGATCGGGCGGCCCGAGGCGACCCGGGAGGAGATCGAGCATGCGGCGAAGGCGATCGGCGCGCACGACTTCATCGCCGCGCTGCCGGACGGGTACGACACGGACGTACGCAAGCGGGGCGGCCGCATCTCGGCGGGTCAGCGACAACTGGTCGCCTTCGCGCGCGCCTTGCTGGCGGACCCGGCGGTGCTGATCCTGGACGAGGCGACCAGCTCGCTCGACGTGCCCGGCGAGCGGGCGGTGCAGCGGGCGATGGACACGGTCCTCGCGGGGCGCACCGCGGTGGTGATCGCGCACCGGCTCTCGACGGTGGAGATCGCGGACCGGGTACTGGTGATGGAGGCGGGGCGCGTGGTGGAGGACGGCTCTCCGGCGGATCTCGTCGGCGGGGACGGGCACTACGCCGGTCTGCACCGCGCCTGGCGGGACAGCCTGGTGGGCTGAGCCGGCCCGACCGCCCCCTCCTGACCCCGCCCTGGCCCCGCCCTGACCCCGCCCTGTCCACGGACTGGTCACCGCGCGCGTGCCGGAGGGGCGGGACGGCGTGGCGCGGCGGCCGGGGACGGCGCGGGGAGGGGGCGGAACGAGCCATGCCGTCGGACGGCCGTCAGGCGGGCGCGTCCCCGCTGCTCAACGGTCCGGGAGACAGCGGGCATCGGGCGTCCGACCATGGGACCCGCTTCGGAATCGGGGCCGGACGAACACCGGATGACGTCGCGACCAAGATCGACGAAACGTCCGCTTAACGAACACGGCCCTTCGGGCACCGGACGATTTCCGGCCAACTTCTTGACGCGCTCCTGACACGGACCCGT
The DNA here is from genome assembly GCF_042957155.1 of Streptomyces sp. NPDC008121. Lineage (NCBI taxonomy): Bacteria > Bacillati > Actinomycetota > Actinomycetes > Kitasatosporales > Streptomycetaceae > Streptomyces > Streptomyces sp. NPDC008121. The sequence goes on from NZ_JBIBHT010000003.1 coordinate 306,217, forward strand.
GATGACTGTCACTCTCCTTCCCGACTCCTCGCACCGGAGTTCGCGCCTCACAAGTGCGTGTCACATCAGCGTGTCGCCGTACGTGCTCCACAGCTCTGTTTGCTCTGCCCGGACGACCCACCCAGCCGTCCGGTACCCCCCTCGCAAAAGGAGTCTGCGTGAGATCCACGCCCAGCCGTCGCGCCACCGCGACCGGCGCCCTGATCGCTGCCGCCGCCATGCTCGCCGTCTCGGTCCAGACGGGTGCCGCCACCGCGGCGGACACCCAGGCCGCGCCGAAGGCTCAGGCCGGCACCGCCGCCAACCCCGGCAAGCTCCCGGCGGACCTCTCGCCCGCCCAGCGCACCGCGCTGATACGGGCGGCCGACGCCGACAAGGCCGCGACCGCCAAGGCCCTCGGCCTCGGCACCCAGGAGAAGCTGGTCGTCCGTGACGTGGTCCAGGACCGCGACGGCACCACCCACACGCGCTACGAGCGCACCTACGCCGGACTCCCCGTCCTCGGCGGCGACCTGGTGGTCGCCGAGACCAAGGCCGGCGTGACCCAGGGCGTCTCCAAGGCCTCCCGCGCCGAGCTGAGGAACGTCGACCTCAGCGCCGACGTGGCCCCGGCCGCCGCCGAGAAGCAGGCGCTCGGCGCCGCCGCGGCGGAGGGCTCGAAGAAGACCGCCGCCGAGCGCGCCCCGCGCAAGGTCGTCTGGATGGCGCAGGGTTCGCCCGTCCTGGCGTACGAGACCGTCGTCGGCGGCCTCCAGCACGACGGCACCCCGAACGAGCTGCACGTCGTCACCGACGCCACCACCGGCAAGAAGCTGTACGAGTGGCAGGCCGTCCACACCGGCACCGGCAACACGCAGTACAGCGGCCAGGTGACGCTGGGCACCGCGCCGTCGTACACGCTGACCGACACCGGCCGCGGCAACCACAAGACGTACAACCTCAACCGGGGTACGTCCGGCACCGGGACGCTCTTCTCCGGCTCCGACGACATCTGGGGCGACGGCACCCCGCAGAACGCGGAGACCGCGGGCGCGGACGCGCACTTCGGCGCCGGGGTCACCTGGGACTACTTCAAGAACGTGCACGGCCGCTCCGGCATCCGCGGTGACGGCGTCGGCGCGTACTCCCGCGTCCACTACGGCAACGCCTACGTCAACGCCTTCTGGCAGGACTCCTGCTTCTGCATGACGTACGGCGACGGCGCGGGCAACACCAAGCCGCTCACCTCGATCGACGTGGCCGCGCACGAGATGTCCCACGGCGTCACGTCCAACACCGCCGGTCTGGTCTACAGCGGTGAGTCCGGCGGCCTGAACGAGGCGACCTCCGACATCTTCGCGGCGGCCGTCGAGTTCTACGCCAACAACGCCTCGGACAAGGGCGACTACCTCGTCGGCGAGAAGATCGACATCCGCGGCAACGGCACCCCGCTGCGCTACATGGACAAGCCGAGCAAGGACGGCTCGTCCAAGGACGCGTGGTACTCGGGCATCGGCGGCATCGACGTCCACTACTCCTCGGGCCCGGCGAACCACTGGTTCTACCTGCTCTCCGAGGGCAGCGGCGCCAAGACCGTCAACGGCGTCAACTACGACTCGCCGACCTCCGACGGCCTGCCCGTCACCGGCATCGGCCGGGACAAGGCCGCGCTGATCTGGTTCAAGGCGCTCACCACCAAGTTCAGCTCGAACACCAACTACGCCGGTGCCCGCACCGGTACGGTCGCGGTGGCCACCGAGCTGTACGGCGCCGGCAGCCCCGAGGTCCTGGCCGTCGAGCACGCCTGGGCCGGCATCAACGTGGGCTCGCGCCCCGGCGGCGGCAACCCCGGCGGCAAGGTCTTCGAGAACACCGCCGACGTGTCCGTCCCGGACAACGGCGCCGCGGTGACCTCCACGGTCAACGTCACCGGCGTCACCGGCAACGCCCCCTCCGCCCTCAAGGTCGACGTCAACATCGTCCACACCTACAAGGGCGACCTCGTCGTCGACCTCGTCGCCCCCGACGGCTCGGTCTACAACCTGCACAACCGCTCCGGCGGCAGCGCCGACAACATCGTCCAGTCCTACACCGTGAACGCCTCCTCGGAGGTCGCCAACGGCGCCTGGAAGCTCCGCGTCCAGGACAAGGCCTCGGTCGACACCGGGTACATCAACTCCTTCAAGCTGACGTTCCCGTAACAGCCCCGCGGTGACCACACCGTGACGACCGCCCGGAGGGATGCACTCCCTCCGGGCGGTCGTGCGTCGTGTCCGGGGTCCGGGGCGGGCCCGGTGAGCCACCGTGGCTCACCGGGCCCGCCCCGGCGGCTCGTCAGCGCAGCAGCACCCCGGCCCCCTCCGCCACGGCGTCGGCCGGCCAGACCACCAGGCCGGGCTCGGCCGGCGAGGCGAGCCGGGCGTGGGCCGGCAGGACCCGGACCGTGCAGCCGAAGGGCCCGGTGCGGTCCAGGACCAGGGAGCCCTCGTAGATCCGCCGGCCGTCGAGGTCGGAGCCCCCGCCGGCCGGCTTCAGGGCGCAGACGCGGGGGTCGGCGAGGGTGTCGTCGGGGGTGACGCGGCCGGTGACCGCCTGCACCTCCACGTCCTCCGGCCGCAGTTCCCCGAGCGACACGGCGACCCGTACCGCGAGCGTCGCGCCCAGCTCGGCGTCGCCGAGGTCCTCGCCGAGTTCGCCGACCTCCACGTGGTGGACGGCGACCTTCGGCCAGGCGGTCCGGACCCGGGACTTCCAGTCGGCCAGTTCCCGCGCCGCGTCCGGGTCGAGCTCGCGGCGCGCCGCCGCGGCGGGGGCGTACAGCCGCTCCACGTACTCCCGGACCATCCGGTCGGCGAGCACCTTGGGCCCGAGGTCGCCGAGGGTCCGGCGGACCATCGCGGTCCAGCGGGCGGGGACGCCGTCCTCCCCCCGGTCGTAGAAGCGGGGGGCGACCCGGCGCTCGACGAGTTCGTAGAGCGCGGCCGCCTCCAGGTCGTCCCGGCGCTCCTGGTCGGCGGCGGCCGCCCCGTCCGCGGTCGGGATGGCCCAGCCGAAGTCCGGCTCGAACCACTCGTCCCACCAGCCGTCGAGGACCGAGAGGTTGAGGCAGCCGTTGAGCGCGGCCTTCATCCCGCTGGTGCCGCACGCCTCCAGCGGCCGCAGCGGGTTGTTCAGCCAGACGTCGCAGCCGGGGTACAGCTTGCGCGCCATGGCCATGCCGTAGTCGGGCAGGAACACGATCCGGTGCCGGACCCGGGGGTCGTCGGCGAACCGCACCAGCTCCTGCACGAGCCGCTTCCCGCCGTCGTCGGCCGGGTGGGCCTTGCCGGCCACCACGAGCTGGACGGGCCGCTCGGGGTGGAGCAGCAGCGCCCGCAGCCGGTCCGGGTCGCGGAGCATCAGGGTGAGGCGCTTGTACGACGGGACCCGGCGGGCGAAGCCGATGGTGAGGACGTCGGGGTCGAGGACGGAGTCGGTCCAGCCGAGTTCGGCGGCCGCGGCGCCACGCTGCCGCCAGGAGGCCCGCAGCCGCTCCCTTACCTCGGTGACGAGCTGTTCGCGCAGGGTGCGGCGCAGCTCCCACAGCGCGCGGTCGTCGGCGTCCGGGCCGAGCCGGCCGACCTCGGGGGCGGTCCAGGTCGGCGCGTGGACGCCGTTGGTGATGGAGCCGATGGGCACCTCGCCGGAGTCGAAGCCCGGCCACAGTCCGGCGAACATCTGGCGGCTGACTCCCCCGTGCAGGGTGGAGACACCGTTGGCGCGCTGGGCCAGGCGCAGCCCCATGGCGGCCATGTTGAAGAGTCCGGGCTCGCCGCCGAGCGGGGTCTCGTCGCCGAGGGCGAGGATCCGTCCGACGTCGACGCCGGGCAGCTCGCCGTCGTCGCCGAGGTGGCGGGCGACGAGACCGCGGTCGAAGCGGTCGATGCCCGCGGGGACGGGCGTGTGGGTGGTGAAGACGGTCCCGGCGCGGACGGTCTCCAGGGCCGCGTCGAAGCCGATGCCGTCGCCGGCCAGTTCGCGGATGCGTTCGAGGCCGAGGAAGCCGGCGTGGCCCTCGTTGGTGTGGAAGACCTCGGGCGCCGGGGTGCCGGTGAGCCGGCAGTACGTACGGACGGCCCGGACGCCGCCGATGCCGAGGAGCATCTCCTGGAGGAGCCGGTGCTCGCTGCCGCCGCCGTAGAGGCGGTCGGTGACGTTGCGTTCGCCGGGCGCGTTCTCCTCGACGTCGGAGTCGAGCATCAGCAGGGGGACGCGGCCGACCTGCGCGGTCCAGATGTGGGCGTGCAGGCTGCGGCCGCCGGGCAGGGCGAGGGTGACCTTGGCGGGGGTGCCGTCGGTGTCGCGGAGCAGGCAGAGCGGCAGCTCGCCGGGGTCGAGGACGGGGTAGTGCTCCAGCTGCCAGCCCTCGCGGGAGAGGGACTGGCGGAAGTAGCCGTGGCGGTAGAGGAGTCCGACGCCGATCAGCGGGACGCCGAGGTCGCTGGCGGCCTTGAGGTGGTCGCCGGCGAGGATGCCGAGGCCGCCGGAGTACTGGGGCAGGGCGGCGGTGACGCCGAACTCGGGGGAGAAGTACGCGATCGCGGCGGGCAGCCCGCCGTGGTGTTCCTGGTGTTCCTGGTACCAGCGGGGGGCGTGCAGATAGTGGTCGAGGTCCTCGGCGGCGGCGTGCAGCCGGTCCAGGAACTCCTGGTCGGCGGCGAGGGCCGCGAGGCGGGCGGCGGAGACGGAGCCGAGCAGCCGGACGGGGTCGCCGTCGTCGGTGCGGCGGTCCCCGGCGGGGACGGTGGCCACGGAGTCGAAGAGTTCACGGGTCGGCTCGTGCCAGGACCAGCGCAGGTTCCGCGCCAGGTCGGTGAGCGGTCGAAGGGTGTCGGGGAGGACGGGGCGCACGGTGAATCGACGGATTGCCTTCACGTGTTCCACCTTCGCAGGGGAGAGCGGAGCGGAGCGGACGCACCACGCTGTGCGTCCGCTGTGCGTCCCCTCGAAGGTAGGCCACTGCCTCCGTCCGGACCACGGCGCGCGGGGGTGGTGCCGTGGCCCGGACGGGGCGTCAGAGCGGCGCGCCCACCCGTACGGGGGGTGGGGCGGGGGCACCCGGACGGCGTGTGCCGTAGGGGGATCCCTGGTTGACGGCGGTCGGGTCGAAGGCTCCGGTGGCGGCATAGCGTGCGGCGATGGCGGCCAGTTCGTGAGCGGGGATCACCTCGTGGATGTCGGTGAAGCCGTGCGGCGCCCGCTGGTGGGCCAGGTTGATGACGACCTCGGGGCCGAGCCGGCGATTGGCCTGCTGCAGGGCCGTCATGGCGGGCCGGCGCTCCTCCTCGTAGGCGGCGAGGGCGACCGCCGGGTCACGGTGGCGGGCCAGCGCGTGGGCGAGGGCGCGGGCGTCGACGACGGACTGGGTGGCGCCGTTGGAGCCGATCGGGTACATCGCGTGGGCGGCGTCGCCCACCAGGGTGGTGCGGCCGTGGGTCCAGCGCTCCAGGGGCTCGCGGTCGACCATGGGGTACGCGTGCGCGGCGTCGGCGGCCCGCAGGATGCCGGGCACGCTGACGCCGTCGAACTCCCACCCCTCGAAGTGGTGCAGGAACGTTTCTACAGCGACGGCGCGGTTCCAGTCGCCCCGGTACTCCGCGCGCCGCTCCTCCCCCGCCGTGTCGTCGGCGGGGCGGGCGAGAGCCCAGTTGACCAGGACGGTGCCGTCCGGGTCCGAGGGCTCGGTCAGGGGGTAGACGACGGCCTTCTGGCGGTCGTCCCCGGCGATGAACATGGAGTCGCCGACGGCGCGGGCGGGCATCCGGGAGACCCCCCGCCACACCGTCATCCCGTTCCAGGGCGGGGCGCCCTCGCCCGGGTTGAGTGCGGCCCGGACGGCCGAGCGGATGCCGTCGGCGCCGATCAGGACGTCCGGTTCGAGGGAGGCCCGGCCCCGGGTGGTGCCGTCTCGGTGCTCCAGCTGGATGCGCGGGCGGCCGTCGGGCAGCGTCTCCGCGTGGGTGACGCGGACCCCCCTGATCAGGGCGGCGGGGCCGAGCCGTTCGCGTACCGCCTCGGCCAGGACCCGCTGGAGGTGGGCGCGGTGGACGGAGAGCTGGGGCCAGCGGTAGCCGGCGCCGAGCCCGCGCGGCTCGCGGGATATCAGGCCGCCCGAGCGGTGGTAGTAGCGCAGTTCGCGGGTGCGCACGGCGCCGGCCTCCAGGCGGTCGAGCAGGCCGAGCGCGTCGAGCTCGCGGACGGCGTTGGGCATCAGGTTGAGCCCGGCGCCGACCGGACGGCCGGTCCTGGCCGCCTCCACGACGGTGACGCGCTGGAATCCGGCGGCGTGCAGGGCGAGGGCGGTGGTGAGGCCCGCGATGCCGCCGCCGGCGACGACCACGTGCAGCAGTCCGCAGCCGGGCAGGTCGCACTCGTCGGACAGGACGTCCGACAGGGCGTCCGGCAGCGCGCCCGAGGAAGGTGTGTCGGTGTTCATCGGTCTCTCCTCACGCCGCCGACGTGCGGGCGCCCGCGACCGGCCGGGGGCTGCCCGTCGCCTGGCGCACCATGGTCTCGTTGTCCCGGGTCAGGTCGAGGATCGAGCGCAGCAGGACGATCGGGGCGCCGCCGCTGCCCTCGTCGTACAGCCGCAGGTCGTCGCGGTAGGCCTTGCGGGCGATCCCGATGTGGCGGGCGCGGAAGGTCTTGAGGATCTTCAGGACGCGGGCGAGGGCCTGCGCGGACGCCTCCAGCTGCGGGGGCAGCCGCTCGACGTTCTCCCAGCTGACGGCGGCGGACAGCTTGCTGACGGCGGAGACGCCGCCGATGTGCCGGGTATGGAAGTCCCGCCAGGACGGCAGGCTGTACTGCACGGAGTCGTCGAGGAAGGCGTCGTAGTCGGGGTGGGAGCGGTCGCACTGCCAGAGCGTCAGGTCGACCAGCCAGAGCGGGACCTGGGCGGCGGCGGGGCCGAGGTAGTCGCGCCCGGCGACCTCGACCTCCTCGAAGTAGGGGCGCAGGGTGAGCGCGAAGAACTCCGGGGTGACGTGGGCGACGGTGAAGTCGATGGAGTCGACCATCGACTGGACGTGGTGGGCGAGGCGGTCGAGGGCGACCGCGAAGCCGGGGTCGTACGGTTCCAGCCGGGCGAGGCGCGCGCAGGTGTCGAGCGCGGCCACCAGACCGGGGAAGGTCATCCGGACGGCCTCCTGGAGGTGCCCCTCCATGGGGTGCCCGGTGTACATCCGCTGGCGCGGGCCGAGCGGGTTCCAGGTGGTGTAGTGGTGCACGGTGTCCCGGGGCACCATGTCGGTGCGCCGGCCCAGGAGTTCGAGGATGGGCAGCACCTCGGGGACGGCGGCGACCGGCTGGACGCCGTGGCGTTTCAGCGAGCCGAGCAGGATGCCCAGGTCGCGCATGGCGGCCAGGGCGGCCTCCACGTTCCACTCGGCCGCCCGGTCCGGGTCGGGGACGAGGGTGCGCAGGGACACGACGAGCGCGGCGACGTCGGCGTCGGCGTTCATCGCGGGCAGCGCGGCGAGCAGGGCGTCGGCGCCGAGTGGATCGGCGGCGCGTATGTCGGAGATGCGGTAACGCGGATCGCCGCGTTCGTCGAGACCGGGCGCGACAAGGTCGTACAGGGTCAACGGAATGCCCCTCTTCGTGGTTTCGGTGTGCCTCGGGGGCGGTCGGTGCGGCTGCCGACGGTCGATGGTGCCCGGCTCCCCCCTGGACATCGTCCGAGGGTCCCCCATGGTCGGGGAGCCGAGCGCGTATCTCCCTGTCGGCAGACGCGCCCCTCCGGCGGGTCGCCGAGATCAGATGTGGTCACCCACGTGGTCACCGTGGGTCGGCTCGGCCGCCCGGTCCCGGCGCGGTGGCGCCGGGGCGGGGGCGGGGAGGCGCAGGCGTACCGAGAGCGTCGCGGCGACGGCGGCGAAGGCCGCGCCGACGAGGAGCGCGGCTCTGAAACCGGTGGTCTGGGCCGCTGCGGTGGCAGCGTCGGTACGGGTGGTGGCGATGGCCACCAGAACGGCAAGACCGAGCACCGACCCGAACTGCTGGGCGGTGTTGACGAGTCCGGATGCCAGGCCGGTCTCCTCGGGGGCTGCCTCGGCCGTGGCGGCCACATTGGTGGTGACCATGACCAGCGGCAGGGCGACGCCCAGCACCAGGCTGGGCGCGAGGACGGTGGTGAGGAAGGTGCCGCCGGCGGTGAGCGCGAGCGCCAGCCACAGGGTGCCGGCGCAGAGCAGCACGAAGCCGAGGGTCATGGTCCGGATCAGCCCGATCCGCAGGATGAGCCGGCCGGTCCGCGGGGCGACCGCGACGACGACCAGCGAGAGCGGCAGCAGCCCCAGGCCGCCGCCGAGCGGGGAGTGGCCGATGACGCTCTGCAGATAGAGGCTGACCAGGAAGAACATGGGAAAGAGCGTCATCTGGGCGAGGGCGCCGAGGACGTTGGCGAGCCGGAGCGCCGGACGGGCGAGCACGGCGGGCGGCACGAGGGGAGCGGCGGCCCGGGTCTCGATCACCGCGAACGCGGCGAGGAGGGCCAGCCCCGCGCCGCCGGTGCCGAGGGTACGGGGGGAGAGCCAGCCGGACTCGCCGCCCCCGACGAGGGCGTACGCGACGAGCCCGAGCCCGCCGGTGGCGGCGAAGGCTCCGGCGAGGTCGAAGTCCCGGGCGGCCCGGCGCCCGCCCGGTGCGAGGACGCGCGGGGCGAGGGCGACCAGGACGGCGGCGACGAGGACGTTGAGCCAGAACGTGGAGCGCCAGCCGAGGAGGTCGGTGAGGACGCCGCCGACCACGGTGCCGAGGACGCCGCCGAGGCCGCCCATGGCGGCGAAGGCGCCGAGGGCCTTGTGGCGGGCGGGGCCGTCCGGGAACAGGCCGAGGAGGAGCGCGAACGCGGCGGCCGCGGCGAGGGCGGCGCCGACGCCCTGGGCGGCGCGGGCGGCGACGAGGGTGGACGCGCCCGGGGCGAGCGCGCCGGCGGCAGAGGCGGCGGCCAGCACGCCGAGACCGGCGAGGAAGAGGCGGCGGTGGCCGAGGAGGTCGGCGGCGCGGCCGCCGAGCAGCAGCAGACCTCCGAAGGTGATCAGGTAGGCGTTGGCCACCCAGGAGAGGCCGGCCGAGCCCGACCCGAGGTCCTCGCCGATCGAGGGGAGGGCGACGTTGACGACCGCGGTGTCCAGGATGAGCAGCAGCTGCGTGGACGCGAGCAGCGCGAGGGCGCCGCGCGGGGAAGGAGAGGCACTCACCGCCGGACCTCCCGGCGCCGGACCGCCCGACCTGCCGACGGGGACGACGGCCGGGCCCGGGAGCCCCCGGTGTCGCCGTGCGTCTCCCGACCTGCCGACGGGGACGGCGGCCGGGCCCGGGAGCCTCCGGTGTCGCCGTGGGTCGCTCGGTGCGGGGTCACCGGCCGGTCCCGGGCGTCGTCCCCGTCGCCGGCCCGGCGGCCGGCCCCGGCGCGCCCGCCGCCGGCCCCGTCGTCGTCCCGAGGTCGTACCCGTCCAGGCAGGCCTGTGCCAGGCCCACGCAGTCGTCGGCGCCGCCCGCCCAGGTCTGCATCGTCAGATAGACGTGCGGGGCTCCCTGGTAGAAGCGCTCGTACTGCTCGTGGCGGCCGGCGAACTCCGAACCGAGGGCGTCCCAGGCGAGCTTCAGGAGCTTGAGCCGGTCCTCGGCCGGGTGGCCGGGGGCGCGGAAGTATCGGCGTACGAGCGGGCCCAGCTCCGGGTGGAGCAGGTCCCGTCCGCTGGCCGGGGTCTGGACGAGCGCCCCGCCGGCGAGCAGCTTGATGTCCTGGACGGCCCGCGGGTACAGCTCACCGGCCATGATCCGCTGGGCGAAGGAGATCTCCTGGCCCGGGCGCACCCCGCCCCGGCCCCCGTCGACCGGCTCCCACGACGCCTCCGCGGCGAGGACGAACGCCTTGGCCTGCGCGACCATGCCGAGGAGCCGTCCGATGGCCTGGGTGACCGGCGGCAGCGTGTCCGTGCCGTTGGACCGGGCGATGAGGATCGCGAGGCCGGTGAGGAACTCCAGCTTGGTCCAGAACCGGGTCGCCGACTGGTGGGTGAAGTTCAGATAGGCCGGGGTCTGCCACCACATCGCGGCGGTCGCGTCCACGTCCCGGTAGGTCAGCACCCGCTCCCAGGGGACGAACACGTCGGCGCAGACGAGCAGCGCGTCGTTCTCGTCGTACCGCGAGGAGAGCGGATGGTCGAAGACGGACCGGGCCCGCCCCTCGTACGAGGTCCGCGATATGAGCTTCAGGCCGGGGGTGTCCACGGGGACGGAGAAGGTGAGCGCCCGCTCGATGTCCTCCCGCGCCAGCGGCTCGATCGTCCCGACGAGGATCTCGTCGGCGAAGACGGCCCCGGTGCCGATGGTCTTGGCGCCGCGGACCACGATCCCGTCGGCGCGGTCCTGGACGACCCGGACCGTCAGGTCGTCCTCGCCGCGCCCGGAGGCCGGGTTGGTGATGGTGAAGGCGGAGTACAGCCCGCCCTCGGCGAGCCGGCGGTGGTAGGCCAGGGCGTTGTCGGCGCCGTCGAAGCACTCGGTGTCGAAGACGTGCGGGGCGGCGGCGAACCCGGCCGCGCCGGAGGCCATGTAGTCGGGGGTGCGGCCGAGGAAGCCGTAACTGGCCTCCGCCCAGGCCTTGTACGCCCGGCGGCGGGCGACCAGGTCCTCGTACGACCGGGGCACGGCGTAGGCGCGGTGCACCCCGCCCTGGACCAGGACGGGGGTCTGCGGGGAGTCGTGGGCGAGGTCGTAGAGCCCGGCGAAGGAGGCCGCGGTGGCCCGGAAGGCGGGGTGAGCGGTGACGTCCTTGATCCGCTCTCCGTCGAGCCAGATCTCGCGCCCGTCGCGCAGCGCCTCCAGATAATCCTGCCCGGACCTCGTCACCGCTTATCGCCTCTCCTCGTCTGTCATGGCTCTGCCGCCTTGAGCCTCCATGGCTCGGGGGGCGAGGGCAATGAACGTCCGTCCAGCGGTCCTTAAGAACCGGCCAGTCGTCTTCCGGTCATGCGGCTTTTGCCCGGATCATGGACGCGGTCCACCCGGGGCCGCGTCCCGCGCGGGCCGCCGGAGGGGTTCGCGCCAGGTCAGGGCGCCTGCGGTCAGGCCGCGTTGTCGACGCCGGAGCGGTACTCCCCCGGCGTCATGCCGAACCATTTCCGGAAGGCGAGGTGGAAGCCGACGGCGCTCTGGTAGCCGACCCGGGGCGGGACCGCGGACTGCGGGATCGAGGTCTCCGTGAGGAGCCGGGCCGCCTCCTGCATCCGCCGGCCCGTGAGGTGGCGGGCCGGCGCCTCGCCGACCAGTTCGCGGAAGGCGGCGGTGAACGCGGAGCGGGACATGCCGACCTCGCGAGCGAGGGACTCGATGGTCCAGGGTTCGGCGAATCGGGTGGCGATCATGACCAGGGCCCGGCTGATGCCGGGGTGGCGGAGCACCGGCAGCGCGTCCGGGTTGTCGGTCAGCTCGCGCAGCAGCGGGCGCAGGGCGAGCACGAGGGCCATCTCGAAGGCGCGCAGGGTGATCAGCCGGTCCCCCGGGCCGAGGGGCCGGGCGGGGTCGGCGAGCAGCCGGAGCGTGTCGCGGAGCAGCGGTTCCCGTTCGACCTGTGTGCCGTCGAGGACCAGCGCCCAGGGCAGCGAGGTGTAGAGGCCGGTGGCGGCGCTGGCGTCGTAGTGGAGCCCGGCGCACAGCAGCCGGCTCTCGGTGCCGGTGCCGTCGATGACGATCTCGCCGGAGGTGCCGGGCTGGCGCTCGGGCAGGACCGCCTTGAGCGGCAGGCCCTGACGGTCGGGGCGGTCGGAGAGCCGGTGGGCGGTGCCGGTGGGGAAGACGATGAGATCGCCGGCGCGCAGCTCCAGGGGGGTCTGGCCCTCGCCGGTGATCCAGCAGCCGCCCTCGACGAGGTAGTGCAGCACGGCACAGCTCTGCTCCGCGTCGCCCTCGATGGCCCAGGGCGCGCGGACGTGCCACCGGCTGTCGAAGACGCCGGTGAGCCGGAGCGGTTTCAGCAGTTCGCTCAGGAGATCGTCGCGCTGGTCGTCGCGCTCCTCCCCATGCCGGTCGTGACAGTCGGTTCCCACGGTGTCCATGGACGATCCTTCAACTTCCGCCCCGGTTTGTTAATTGAACGGCCGAAGCCGCCGCCGCCAGCCTGAGAGAGCCGTCACGGCAGCAGTCACAGCCTATCGAAGGGCCTCAACGACACATGTCCAGTCAGATTCCGATGCGGGTGGCGGTCGTGGGAGCGACCGGCTTCCAGGGGGGCGCGGTGGCGCGCCTGCTGGCCGAGCGGCACCACCGGGTCCGTACGCTCACGCGCCGTCCGGAGGGCGATCGCCCGCCCCTGCCGGGCGCCTCCTATGTCGCGGGCGACCTGGCGAGCGCCGCGGACGTGCGGCGGCTGTTCGAGGGCATGACCCATGCCTCGGTGGTGATGCCGCTGGTGTACGAGCCGGAGCGGGTCCGGCTGTACGCGCGGAACATCGCGCTCGCCGCCCTGGAGGCCGGGATCGTCCGCCTGGTCTACAACGCGAACACCCGCGTGCCGCAGGGCCCGACCTCGGTGGCCGCGTTCGAGACCCGGCGGATCGCCGAGGCGGTCTTCCGGGACTGCGGCGTCCCGCTGGTGGTCGTCAGACCGCCGGTCTACCTGGACAACCTCTTCTCGCCGTGGAACGGTCCGGCGCTGGTCAACGACGGCGTGCTGGCCTATCCGCTGCCCGAGCACACCCCGGCGGCCTGGATCTCGCACCGGGACCTGGCGGAGGCGGTGCTCGCGGCGCTGACCGGGGAGGGCCTGGACGGACGTACGTTCGACATCGGCGGGGCCCGGTCGATGACGGGAGCCGAGCTGGCGGCGGCGTTCGGCCGGGGCCTGGGGCGGGCGGTGCACTATCTGCCGCTGCCGCCCGAGGCCTTCGAGCGCGGGCTCGCCCAGCTGCTCGGGCCGAAGGCGGCGGCCGGGGTCGCGGGGATCTACCACTACATGGCGACGGGAGCCGATCCGCTGCTCCTCGCGGCCGACGACGGGGTCGCCGCCGAGGTGCTCCGGGTGAACCCGGCGCCGGTGGAGGAGTGGGTGACGCGTCAGCCGTGGCAGGTGTGGTCCACGGACGCGGAGGAGCCCTCGGCGTCGCCCCAGGGCTGACCCGATCGGCCCTGTGCGGGCTTTTTCTCCCGGCCGGCCCCGTCCTCGCAGGACGGGGCCGGTTTCTTGTGGCCGGGGAGTGCTTGTCCCCGCGGCTACGTCCGAGTAGTTAACAAAGCGCCGGATTGCCCGCCCGGAAACCGAGGAAGGCTCCTCCGGTACACCCCGTAGACCCGCCATCCGAGTGAACGCGGACAGGAGCGGCCATGCCCGCAACCCGCCAGCCGTCGACGGAGCTACAAAGAGCGCACCACCACCCGCACCCCCGCAAACCCTCAGGTGATGCTGTGAATCCGCTCATGGGACGTATTCCCGTACTGGACGTCCGCCCGCTGGTCGACTGTGGCCGCCGGCCCGCGAAGGCGGTGGCCGGGGAGACCTTCGAGGTCACGGCGACCGTCTTCCGCGAAGGCCACGACGCGGTCGCCGCCAATGTCGTGCTGCGCGGTCCGTCCGGCCGCCCCGGGCCGTGGACCCCGATGCGCGAACTCGCACCCGGCACGGACCGCTGGGGCGCCGAGGTCACCCCGGACGCCGAGGGCCTGTGGACCTACACGGTCGAGGCCTGGAGCGACCCGGTGGCCACCTGGCGCCACCACGCCACGATCAAGATCCCGGCCGGGATGGACACGGAGCTGGTGCTCGCCGAGGGCGCCGAGCTGCACGAGCGCGCCGCGAAGGGGGTGCCGAAGAAGGGCGGGGGACGCGAGGCCGTCCTCGCGGCCGTGGACGCGCTGCGCGACGAGTCCCGTTCGGCGTCCGCGCGGCTCGCGGCGGCGCTGGCGCCGCAGGTGACCGAGGCCCTGGACCGCCATCCGCTGCGCGAACTGGTCAGCGCCTCCCCCGCGTTGCCGCTCCAGGTGGAGCGGGAGCGGGCGCTGTACGGCTCGTGGTACGAGTTCTTCCCGCGTTCGGAGGGCGTGCGGAAGGTCCGCGGCCGGACCGTCCCGGGGACGTTCCGTACGGCGGCGGACCGGCTGCCGGCGATCGCGGCGATGGGCTTCGACGTCGTCTACCTCCCGCCCATCCACCCCATCGGCACCACCCACCGCAAGGGCCCCAACAACTCGCTTTCGGCGAGCCCGGGCGACGTGGGCGTGCCGTGGGCGATCGGCTCGCCGGAGGGCGGCCACGACGCGGTCCACCCGGATCTGGGGACGATCGAGGACTTCGACGCCTTCGTGACCCGGGCCCGGGAGCTGCGTCTGGAGATCGCGCTGGACTTCGCCCTGCAGTGCTCCCCCGACCACCCGTGGGTGGAGAAGCACCCGGAGTGGTTCCACCACCGGCCGGACGGTTCGATCGCGTACGCCGAGAACCCGCCGAAGAAGTACCAGGACATCTATCCGATCGCCTTCGACCGGGACATGGACGGCATCGTCGCGGAGACGGTGCGGGTGCTGCGGCACTGGATGGACCACGGGGTGCGGATCTTCCGCGTCGACAACCCGCACACCAAGCCGGTCGTCTTCTGGGAGCGGGTGATCGGCGAGATCAACCGGGCCGACCCGGACGTGATCTTCCTGGCGGAGGCGTTCACCCGGCCCGCGATGATGCGCACGCTGGGCGCTGTCGGCTTCCAGCAGTCGTACACGTACTTCACCTGGCGCAACACCAAGCAGGAGCTGACGGAGTACCTCACCGAGCTGTCCGGCGACGTGGCCGCCTCCATGCGGCCGAACTTCTTCGTCAACACCCCCGACATCCTGCACGCCTACCTCCAGACGGGGGGCCGGCCGGCCTTCGAGGTGCGCGCGGTGCTCGCGGCGACCCTGTCGCCGTCCTGGGGCATGTACGCCGGGTACGAGCTGTGCGAGGGCACCGCCCTGCGCGACGGCAGCGAGGAGTACCTCGACTCGGAGAAGTACCAACTCAAGCCGCGCGACTGGGAGTCGGCGGAGCGCTCGGGCGCGTCGATCGCTCCGCTGATCACCACGCTCAACCGGATCAGGCGCCGCCACCCGGCTCTGCGCCGCCTGCGGAACCTCACCTTCCACACGACGGACAACGACCGGGTGATCGCCTACAGCAAGCGGTCGGGTTCGAACACCGTTCTGGTGGTCGCCAACCTCGACCCGCACCACACCCAGGAGGCCACGGTCTCGTTGAACATGCCGGAACTCGGCCTCGACTGGCACGAGACCGTACCGGTGCGCGACGAGCTCACCGGCGAGACCTATCACTGGGGCAGAGCCAACTATGTGCGCCTCGAGCCGGGCGTCAGGCCCGCGCACGTCCTCGCTCTGCGACCGTCCCCGTCGATCGGAGGGTCACCCACCTCATGACTGTCAACGAACCCGTCCCCGACACCTTCGAGGACACGCCCGCAAAGGACCGTGACCCGGACTGGTTCAAAAGGGCCGTCTTCTACGAAGTGCTCGTGCGGTCCTTCCAGGACAGCAACGGCGACGGCGTAGGCGACCTCAAGGGCATCACCAGCAGGCTGGACTATCTGCAGTGGCTGGGCGTCGACTGCCTCTGGCTGCCGCCGTTCTTCAAGTCGCCGCTGCGGGACGGCGGCTACGACGTCGCCGACTACACCTCCGTGCTCCCGGAGTTCGGCGACCTCGCGGACTTCGTGGAGTTCGTGGACGCGGCGCACCAGCGCGGGATGCGGGTGATCATCGACTTCGTCATGAACCACACGAGCGACCAGCACCCGTGGTTCCAGGAGTCCCGCACCGATCCCGACGGGCCGTACGGCGACTACTACGTCTGGGCCGACGACGACAAGCAGTACCCGGACGCCCGGATCATCTTCGTCGACACCGAGACGTCCAACTGGACCTTCGACCCGGTCCGCAAGCAGTACTACTGGCACCGGTTCTTCTCGCACCAGCCGGACCTCAACTACGAGAACCCGGCGGTCCAGGAGGAGATCCTCTCCGCGCTGAAGTTCTGGCTCGACCTGGGCATCGACGGCTTCCGCCTCGACGCCGTGCCGTACCTGTACCAGCAGGAGGGCACGAACTGCGAGAACCTCCCCGCGACGCACACCTTCCTGAAGCGGGTCCGCAAGGAGATCGACGACCACTACCCCGACACGGTGCTGCTCGCCGAGGCGAACCAGTGGCCGGAGGACGTGGTCGACTACTTCGGCGACTTCCCCTCGGGCGGCGACGAGTGCCACATGGCGTTCCACTTCCCGGTGATGCCGCGGATCTTCATGGCGGTACGGCGCGAGTCGCGCACCCCGGTGTCGGAGATCCTGGCCAAGACCCCGGCGATCCCGGACGGCTGCCAGTGGGGCATCTTCCTGCGCAACCACGACGAGCTGACGCTCGAGATGGTCACCGACGAAGAGCGCGACTACATGTACGCGGAGTACGCCAAGGATCCCCGGATGCGGGCCAACATCGGCATCCGGCGGCGGCTCGCCCCGCTCCTCGAGAACGACCGCAACCAGATGGAGCTGTTCACCGCCCTGCTCTTCTCGCTGCCCGGTTCGCCGGTGCTGTACTACGGCGACGAGATCGGGATGGGCGACAACATCTGGCTCGGCGACCGGGACGGGGTCCGCACCCCGATGCAGTGGACGCCCGACCGGAACGCGGGATTCTCCTCCTGCGACCCCGGCCGGCTGTCACTTCCGGCCATCATGGACCCGGTCTACGGCTATCAGGTCACCAATGTCGAGGCGGGCATGGCCTCCCCGTCCTCGCTGCTCCACTGGACGAAGCGGATGATCGAGATCCGTAAGCAGAACCGGGCGTTCGGACTCGGCTCGTACACCGAACTCCCCTCGTCCAACCCGGCCGTGCTCGCCTTCCTGCGGGAGTCCGCCCCCGAGGAGGGGATGGACGCCGACCTCGTGCTCTGCGTGAACAACTTCTCGCGGTTCGCGCAGCCGACCGAACTGGACCTGCGCCGGTTCGCCGGGATGAGCCCGGTGGAGCTGATCGGCCAGGTGCGGTTCCCGGCGATCGGCCAGTGGCCGTACCTGCTGACCCTCGCGGGGCACGGCTTCTACTGGTTCCGGCTGAAGAAGGCGCGTTCTCCGCGCGATTGACGGAAATCCGGTCAAGTGCCCCGGGTGAAGCGGGTTTCCGCCGCGCCTCCCGGGGCACTGTGACCCACACACCCCTCAGCCCCTCGGGGGGGATTCAGGTCCATACGGGCCTTCTTGTCGGGCCCATACGGATCTTCCCTCCCGACACGTCCCGCACATCCGGACAGCCGAAGCCGCCATCCGGGACACTCTGCGCATTTGAACTCGATTCTGCGCCCCCCGGGGAAAGGACGCGATGCCATGCCGGAGACCGCATCCACCACCCGGGCCCCGGCCGCCCTCCTCCCGTCACTCGCTCCCCTGCTCCATGAATGGCTGCCCCGGCAGCGCTGGTTCGCGGGCAAGGGAAGGCGGGTCACCGGATTCACGCTGGAAGCGGCCACCGAGCTGCTGCCGCTGGACGGCACGGGACCCGGGCTGCTGCATCTGCTGGTACGGGTCGAACAACCGGCCCGCCCGGCGGGTACACCCGCCGACTGCTACCAACTGCTCCTCGGCGTCAGGTCACAACTGCCGCCGCGCCTCGCCCCCGCCCTGATCGGGCGGATCCGCCAGGGACCCCTGGCCGGGCGGGCCGTCTACGAAGGGCTGCGCGACCCGCGGCTCGCCGGGCTGCTCTACGAACGCCTGCGCACCCCGGGCCGGATCGGGCCGCTCCGGTTCCACCGGACCACCGAGCTGCCCCCCTCGCTCGCCCCCCGCGTCCTCGACGCCGAGCAGTCCAACTCCTCGCTCGTGTACGGCGAAACGTACATCCTGAAGATTTTCCGCCGGGTCAGCCCCGGCACCAATCCGGACCTTGAGCTGCCCCTGGCACTGGCCAGGGAGGGCTGCGCGCGGGTGCCCGCGCCGGTCGCCTGGTTCGAGTCGGGGGCCGGCACCCTCGGCGTACTCCAGCCGTTCCTGCGGGACTCACGGGACGGCTGGCGGCTCGCGCTCGACGCGCTGGCGCTGGGGCGGGAGTTCACCACCGAGGCGCACGCGCTCGGCCGCGCCACGGCGGAGGTGCACCTGGCACTGGCGACGGCGCTGCCGACCGAGCGGCTGCGGAAGTCCGAGACGGATGACCTGACCGCGGCGATGGACCAGCGCCTGCACGCGGCGGCGCAGGCCGTCCCGGCGCTGCTGCCGTACGTCCCCGGTCTGCGGGCCGTCTTCGCGGCCGCGGGCGACACGGCGGCGGAGGGCCGGCTGCAGCGGATCCACGGCGACCTGCACCTGGGGCAGACCCTCCGGGCCGCGGACGACGGCTGGGCGGTGATCGACTTCGAGGGGGAGCCCGCGAAGCCGCTCGCCGAACGGTGCCGTCCACAGCCGGCCGTCCGGGACGTGGCGGGCATGCTCCGCTCCTTCGACTACGCGGCCCGGACCCACCGCCCCTGGAACGCCGCGTGGGCGGCCCGCTGCCGCGATGCCTACTGCGCGGGCTACGCCGAGGTCTCCGGCACGGACCCCCGTTCCGACCCGGCGCTGCTGCGCGCCTACGAGACCGACAAGGCCGTCTACGAAGTCGTCTACGAGGCCCGCCACCGCCCGGACTGGCTCCCGGTCCCGATGGCGGCGATCCACCGCCTGGCGGGAGCGGAGTGACGGCCCGGCCCGCTCCGTGCCCCGGGGGCCCACCGGCCCCCGGGCCGGGGCGGACACGGACGGCGGCCTTCCGGGCGCGGTCGTCCCCCGACGCGCCGCACCATGAGGACAGGCGTCCGACCGGGCCGCGCACCCCGGCGGCCATGCCCGCGCGCCCGCTACCCGTTCGGCCGAGTGTCCTGCGCGGGACGGGCCGCGTTGCGGTTGCGTGGGCGTCGCCGTCCCCCCGTGGCCCCCGCACGTCCCCGCTCCCCTCCCCTTCCGACTCGCCCCAGGAGGCAACCCCGTGACCGCCCGATCCGCACGCAAGACGGCCCGCACCACGACCGACGAAGTGCCCTCGGCGAAGACCACCACCAAGGTCGCGCCGAAGGTCACGCCGCCGGCCGCGGCCAAGACGCCGGCGCCCCGCGCGGAGGCCGGAGGAGACCGCGGCGTGCGCAAGGCGCCGCCGCTCGGCGCGGAGGACCGGGCCCGGCTGCTCGCCGGGGAGCACCACGACCCGCACGCCCTGCTCGGCGCCCACCCCGTGCGCGGCGGCGTGGCGATCCGGGTGCTGCGCCCGTACGCCCGTGAGGTCACGGTGGTCGCCAAGGGGAAGCGGGTCGCGCTGCACGACGACGGCGACGGGCTCTTCTCGGGGCTGCTGCCGCTGCTGCGCAAGATCCCGGAGTACGAGCTGCGGGTGCGGTACGACGGCGACGAGCTGGTCGTGCAGGATCCCTACCGCTTCCTGCCGTCCCTCGGGGACCTCGATCTGCACCTGATCGGCGAGGGACGCCACGAGGAGCTGTGGAAGGCGCTCGGCGCCCGCCCCCTGACCCACCAGGGCGTGTCCGGGACCCGGTTCACGGTCTGGGCGCCGAACGCGCGCGGGGTGCGGGTCACCGGCGACTTCACCCACTGGGACGGGACGGCGCTGCCGATGCGCTCCCTCGGCGCGACCGGTGTCTGGGAGCTGTTCGTGCCCGGCGTCGGCGAGGGCGCGGTGTACAAGTTCGACATCGCCCGGCCCGACGGCTCCCACACCCTGCGGGCCGACCCGATGGCCCGCCGCACCGAGTGCCCGCCGAACACCGCCTCCGTCGTGACGGACTCGCACCACACCTGGGACGACGCGGAGTGGATGGCGAGCCGCGGCGCCCGGCCGCACCACGAGGCGCCCTTCTCGGTCTACGAACTGCACCTGCCGTCCTGGCGTCCCGGGCTCACCTACCGGCAGCTGGCCGAGCAGCTCCCCGCGTACGTCCGCGACCTCGGCTTCACGCACGTGGAGTTCATGGCCGTCGCCGAGCACCCCTTCAGCGGCTCGTGGGGCTACCAGGTCACCGGCTTCTACGCCCCGACGGCGCGGATGGGCACCCCCGACGACTTCAAGTACCTCGTGGAGTCCCTGCACCGGGCCGGGATCGGCGTCCTGATGGACTGGGTCCCGGCGCACTTCCCGCGCGACGACTGGGCGCTCGCGGAGTTCGACGGCCGGCCGCTGTACGAGCACGAGGACCCGCGGCGCTCGGCGCACCCGGACTGGGGGACGCTGGAGTTCGACTACGGCCGCAAGGAGGTGCGGAACTTCCTGGTGGCCAACGCGGTGTACTGGTGCGAGGAGTACCACATCGACGGCCTGCGGGTGGACGCGGTGGCCTCGATGCTCTACCTCGACTACTCCCGTGAGCACGGCGAGTGGCTGCCGAACGAGTTCGGCGGGCGGGAGAACCTGGACGCGGTCGCCTTCCTCCAGGAGATGAACGCGACGGTGTACCGGCGGTGCCCGGGGGTCATCACCCTCGCCGAGGAGTCCACCGCCTGGGACGGCGTGACCCGGGCCACGGACCAGGTCGGCCCCGGCGGCTTCGGCGGTCTGGGCTTCGGCATGAAGTGGAACATGGGCTGGATGCACGACTCGCTCGGCTACGTGTCGAAGGAGCCGGTGCACCGCAAGTACCACCACAACGAGATGACCTTCTCGATGGTGTACGCGTACAGCGAGAACTACATCCTGCCGATCTCGCACGACGAGGTGGTGCACGGCAAGCAGGCGCTGGTCTCCAAGATGCCCGGCGACTGGTGGCAGCAGCGCGCCAACCACCGCGCCTACCTCGGCTTCATGTGGTCCCACCCGGGCAAGCAACTCCTGTTCATGGGCCAGGAGTTCGCCCAGGGCGCGGAGTGGTCGGCGGAGCACGGGCCGGACTGGTGGCTGCTCGACCCGTCGTACGGCGCGGAGGCGGACCACCGTGGCGTGCGGGACCTGGTGCGCGATCTGAACACGGTGTACGGCGGGACGCCGGCGCTGTGGGAGCGGGACACCTCCCCGGAGGGCTTCCAGTGGGTGGTGGGGGACGCGGCCGAGGACAACGTCTTCGCCTTCCTCCGCTACGACGCCGAGGGCTCGCCGCTGCTGGCGGTCTGCAACTTCTCGCCGGTGGTACGGCAGGACTTCCGGCTCGGTGTCCCCGAGTCGGTGGCGGCCTGGTCGGAGGTGCTCAACACGGACGCGACGCGGTACGGCGGCAGCGGCGTGGAGTGCACCGACCCGGTGAAGACCGAGTCGGTGCCGTCCCACGGCCGTCCGGCGAGCGTGCGGATGACGCTGCCGCCGCTGGCGACGGTGTGGCTGCGTCCGGCGTGACGGTTCACTCCGCCCGGATCACGCCCAGTCGCTGAGTGGCCCGGGTCAGCGCCACGTACAGGTCGTTGGTGCCGTGCGTGGCGCCGGCCCGGATGGCGTCCGGGTCGACGACGAGGACCGTGTCGAACTCCAGGCCCTTGGCCTGCCGGGGGCCGAGCAGGACCACGGGCCGGGTCAGGTCGGGGGCCGGGCCGTGCGAGGCCTCGGGGAGCGCGGCCGTGAGCGCCGGGTGCAGCTCCGACGGGGCGATCACCGCGAGGCGTCCCTCGGTGCGCGGCTCGGCGGCGACCGCGTCGGCGGTCTCCTTCACCGGGTCGGACACCGTCCGCTCCCAGGGTTCGACGCCCGTGGAGCGGACCGAGCGGGGCGGTTCGAAGCCGGGGTCGGCCTCGCGCCGGACCTCGGCGGCGACCGCCATGATCTCCGCGGGGGTGCGGTAGTTGACCCCTAGCCGGACGAGGTCCCAGCGGTCCTCGACGTAGGGCGCGAGGATCCTCTCCCACGAGCCGACGCCGGCCGCGTCGCCGGTCTGGGCCGGGTCGCCGACGAGGGTCATGGAGCGGGTGGGGGTGCGGCGCATCAGCAGCCGCCAGGTCATGGCGGACAGTTCCTGCGCCTCGTCGACGATGATGTGGCCGAAGGTCCAGGTGCGGTCGGCGGCGGCGCGCTCGGCGGCGCTGCGGTGGTCGGCCTCCTCGTGGCGTTCGGCGAACCGCTCGGCGTCGATGATGTCGTGCGCGGAGAGGACTTCGGAGGCGTCCTTGTCCTGCTCCTCCTTGTCCTCGAACTCGTAGGTGCGCGAGGCGAACGAGACGTCGAGGACGCCCTGGGCGTACTGGATCTGCTTCTGCCGTTCGGCCTCCTCGGCGGCGCGGGCGGCCGCGTCGTCGTGGCCCAGGAGTTCGGCGGCCTCGTCGAGCAGGGGCACGTCGCCCGCGGTCCACGGTCCGCCGTCGCGGCGGATGGCGTCGGCGTCCGCGTCGGACAGGTGCGTGGGCTCGGCGAGGTAGTCGGCGAGGAAGCCTTCCGGGGTGAGCGGCGGCCAGAGGGTGTCGATGGCGGCATGGACCTCGGGGTTGGCGGCGACGCCCTTGGCGAGCAGGGCGAGGTCGTCGGCGCCGAGGAAGTTGGGGCCGCCGTAGGGGTCGGCGCCGATGTGGTCGGCGAGCTGCGCGGCGAGCGCGTCGAGGAGGTGGAAGACGAAGTACGGCCGGGCGAGGTTGTGGGGCAGGCGGGTCTCGCGGGCCTTGTGGCGGGCTTCGAGGGCCATGTCCCAGTCGATGGCCAGGTCTCCGTCGTCGTGCGGCACGACGAGGGGCGTCCCCCGGTCGGGGACCTGCTGACGGTCCCGTACCGCGGCGGCGAGCGCCTCGGCCATGGCGGCGTCGCCCTTGACCGCGGCGGCGCGCGGGGTGTCCGTGCCGGTGGCGCGGACGCCGGGGTAGAGCTCGCCGGGCGTGGCGAGGAGGACGCCGGTCTCGCCGAGCGAGGGCAGGACGTTGCCGATGTAGCCGAGGAAGGCGGGGTTGGGGCCGACGATCAGGACGGCCCGCTTGGCGAGCTGCTCGCGGTGCGCGTAGAGGAGGTACGCGGCGCGGTGCAGGGCGACGGCGGTCTTGCCGGTGCCGGGGCCGCCCTCGACGACGAGGACGCCTCGGTGCGGGGAGCGGATGATGCGGTCCTGCTCGGCCTGGATGGTCTGCACGATGTCGTGCATGCGTCCGGTGCGCGCGGCGTCGAGCGCGGCGAGCAGGACCTCGTCGGCGTCGCGGTTCTCGTGGCCGGTGCGGGTGGCGTCGGCGAGGTCGAGGACCTCGTCGTGCAGGGCGGTCACCCGGCGGCCCTGGGTGGTGATGTGCCGGCGGCGGCTGAGCCCCATCGGGGTGTGGCCGGTGGCGAGGTAGAAGGGGCGGGCGGCCTCGGCGCGCCAGTCGACGACGAGCGGCGTGCGGTGCGGGTCGTCCCGGCGGATGCCGATCCGGCCGATGTGGTGGTCGCGTCCGTCCTGGAAGACGAGCCGGCCGAAACAGAGGCCCGTCTCCCCGGCGTTGAAGGCCGCGAGCAGCCCGGACTGTTCGGCGACCCTCACGTCCCGCTCCAGGCGGCCCTGGCTGCTGCCCACCCCGGGGGTGCGCAGCGCCTGGTCGACGGCGGCCTCGGCCTGGTCCCTCAGGTCGTCGAGTCGCGCGTAGAGCTCCGTGATGAATTGCTGTTCATTCCGCATTTGCTCGGTTGACAATTCGACTCCTGGCGCGATACAGTGCGTCTATTGAACTTCTCCGTGGCCTTATCCGCAGACGATATGCGGACGCCAATGACGGACACGGAATCCATGAATATACGCGAAAGTGAACCCCGACTTCCATTCTAGTCGGGGTCTTTTTGTGCGCCAGGGAGAGAAGCTCAGGCCAGAACGCCCTCCAGCTCCTGGAGGAGCCGGCGCTTCGGGCGGGCCCCCACCATCGACATCAGCGGCGCGCCGTCCCGGAAGACCAGCAGGGTCGGCGTCGCCAGCACGCCGTACCGCAGGGTGGTCTCCGGATTCCGGTCCACGTCCAGCGTGACGATCCGCAGCCGGTCCGCCTCCTCCTCGGCCAGGGCGGCGAGCACCGGCGCCAGCTGACGGCACGGACCGCACCAGTCGGCCGTGAACTGCACCAGGACCGGCGGCCCCGACCGCAGCACCTCCGCGTCGAAGTCCGCGTCCGTGACCGCGTCGACTCCCCGTACGTGCACCATGTCGTCATCCTCCGAGTTCGCAGGTGGGTTCCGGACCGGCGGGCAGCTCCGCCTCGGCCCGCAGCAGCTGGGCGGCGACCTGTGCCCGCGCCGCTCGCAACTGGGCGACGAGCGCGTCCAGCTCGGCGAGCTTGCGCCGGTACACGTCGAGCGAGGCCGGGCACGCGTCGCCCGCCGGATGCCCCGCCCGCAGGCACTCCACGAACGGCCGCGTCTCCTCCAGCTCGAACCCGACGTCCTGCAGGGTCCGGATCTGCCGGAGCAGACGGAGGTCGCCCTCGTCGTAGGTGCGGTAGCCGTTCTCCGTACGCCGGGCGGCCAGGAGGCCACGGGACTCGTAGTACCGCAGAGTCCGCGTGGTCGTCCCGGCCCGCTCAGCCAGCTCGCCGATGCGCATGTCCCCGAACGTAGGCCTTGACGCCCGCGTCAAGGCAAGGGGGCGGGGGCGGCCGGCGTTCAGACGCTCGCGGGGACGGGGAGTCGTCAAGGGCGGCCACGGGGAGTCGTCAAGGGCGGCCACGGGACGCCCCCCGGAGGGACGCCGTCGTCGGCGGGGCGGTGGCGTGCGGAGGGGAGCCGACCGGGCGTGTTCAGGGGCCGAACGCACCCGACCCATTGACGGGGCCGTTGTCTCCAACTACAAAAGCTGTCTGAGAGCGCTCTCAACCCCCGCACACCCCGCGCACCATCGCCCCGGAGGTGTTCCCTTTGAGCCGCGTCAGACGCACTCCCCTGCTCGCCTCACTCCTCGCCGCCGCCCTCGCCGCGGGGGCCCTGCTCGGCCTCGGCGGGGCCGGCGCCGCCAGTGGCGCCGTGCCCCCGGCGCCGGGCTGGTCGCTCCAGTGGAGCGACGACTTCAACGGCCCCGACCGCGCGCTGCCCAACGGCGCCGACTGGCAGATCGACACCGGTCACGGCTATCCCGGCGGCCCCGGCAACTGGGGCACCGGAGAGATCCAGAACTACACCGCGAGCCCGGACAACCTGCGGCTCGACGGCACCGGCAACCTCCGGATCACCCCGCTCAAGGACGGCGCGGGGAACTGGACTTCCGCCCGCATCGAGACCAAGCGGGCCGACTTCAAGGCGCCCGCCGGCGGCACCCTGCGCATCGAGGGCCGGATCCAGATGCCGAACGTCACCGGGGACGCGGCGCTCGGCTACTGGCCGGCGTTCTGGGCGCTCGGCGCCCCCTACCGGGGCAACTACTGGAACTGGCCGGCCATCGGCGAGTTCGACATCATGGAGAACGTCAACGGCGTCAACTCCGTCTGGGGCGTGCTGCACTGCGGGGTGAACCCGGGCGGCCCGTGCGGCGAGACGACCGGCATCGGCGCCAGCCGGGTCTGCCCCGGCGCGAGCTGCCAGTCCGCGTTCCACACGTACCGCTTCGAGTGGGACCGCTCCGTCACCCCCAACGAGCTGCGCTGGTACGTCGACGACCAGCTCTTCCACAGCGTGAACGAGACCCGGGTGGGCGCCCAGGCATGGGCGGACATGACCAGCCACGCCGGGTACTTCATCCTGCTGAACGTGGCCATGGGCGGGGCGTTCCCGGACGCGCTGGCCGGGAAGACGCCGACGGCCGCGACCGTCCCCGGCCGGCCCATGCTGGTCGACTACGTCGCCGTGTGGACGCGGGGCGGCTCGACCACTCCCCCGCCCACCACCCCGCCGCCGACGACCCCGCCGCCCTCCGGCTCCTCGCAGCTCTACCTGCGGACGGGCGGGGGCGCCGGTGACGCGGCGGCCGCGTCGACGGTCTCCCTGGCCTCGGCCGGCGGCGGCAACCACGACGGGGCCCCGCACAGCCCCCAGGTCTTCACCTCGGGCCCGCTGACCCGGGCGTACAACGGCGGCTCCACCCAGTTCGACCTGTTCGTCGACGCCGGATCGGTGATCGCCAACGGGCAGCAGGTGCGGGTGAGTTACGACCGGACCGGCGACGGCAGCTGGGAGCGGACCGAGACGTACCAGTACTTCGCCACCGATCCCGTGCCGGGCTTCGAGCACTACACCCAGGCGCGGGGCCTGAAGACGGCGACCGGCAGTCACGGGGACCTGGTCGGCGGCCGGGTCAGGGTCGAGGTCTGGAACGCCATCGGGAACGGCCCGAGCACCCTCGGCACCGGCGACCGCTCGGTGGTCCGCATCCCCTTCGGCTGACGCCGCACACGAGGCCGCCCGGCGGCCTCCTCTCGGCCCCGCACAGGGGGCGGGGCCGAGAAGGCGGGACCGTGGAGGCGGGACCGTACGCGGAGAGACGACCCCGGCCGGGAGGGCGGCCGGGGTCGTCCCGTTCGTGTCCGCGCCCGACCGGGAGAGCGGCCGCAGGCGGCCGGGCGGGGCAGCGTCCGGCCGGGAGAGCGGCCGGAGGTGGCCGGGCGGGGCAGCGCGGCGGCGGTTTGCGCCGCCGCCGGACACGGTCAGACGCCCGCGCGGACCTTCTCCCCCCCTCCCTCGGCGCGCTGGTCCGGCATCTCCGAGGAGGCGGGCGCGTGGTCGTCGACCAGGGTCTTCTCGTCGAAGGGGACCCGCCCCGCCAGGACCTCGGTGACCCGCTCGCGGTCGATCTCCTTGGTCCAGGTGCCGACCAGCACCGTCGCGACCGCGTTGCCGGCGAAGTTCGTCAGCGCGCGGGCCTCACTCATGAAGCGGTCGATGCCGACGATCAGGCCGACGCCGTCGACCAGGTCGGGGCGGTGCGACTGCAGTCCGCCCGCGAGGGTGGCGAGGCCGGCGCCGGTCACGCCCGCCGCGCCCTTCGAGGCGATCACCATGAAGACGAGGAGGGAGATCTGCTCGGCGACCGAGAGGGGGTTGCCCATGGCCTCGGCGACGAAGAGGGAGGCCATCGTCAGATAGATCGCGGTGCCGTCCAGGTTGAAGGAGTAGCCGGTGGGCACGGTGATGCCGACGACCGGCTTGCTGACGCCCAGGTGCTCCATCTTCGCGATGAGCCGCGGCAGCGCCGACTCGGACGACGAGGTGGAGAGGATCAGCAGGAACTCCCGGCCGAGGTACTTCAGGAGCGACAGGATGTTGACCCCGGCGACGAGCCGCAGGATCGCGCCGAGCACCACGAAGACGAAGAGGGCGCAGGTCACGTAGAAGCCGATCATGATGACGGCGAGCGACTTCAGGGCGTCGACGCCGGTCGCGCCGACCACGGCCGCGATCGCGCCGAACGCGCCGATCGGCGCGACCCACATGATCATGGCGAGGATGCGGAAGACCAGCCGCTGGATGTGCCCGATGCCGCGCAGCACCGGCTCCCCGGCCCTGCCCATCGCCTGGAGCGCGAAGCCCGCGAGGAGGGCGACGAGGAGGGTCTGGAGGACCTCGCCCTCGGTGAAGGCGGAGACCAGCGTCGTGGGGATGATGCCGAGCAGGAAGTCCACCGTGGACTCGTGCGCCCCGTCCGCCTGCTTGGCGCCCGCCTCGGCGACCTCCTTGGTGAGGTGCAGCCCCGAGCCGGGCTCCAGGAGGTTGCCGACGACCAGGCCGATGGCGAGGGCGACGGTCGACATCACGACGAAGTACCCGAGCGCGAGGCCGCCGACGGCGCCGACCTTCGCCGCCTTCCTGACCGAGCCGACGCCGAGGACGATCGTGCAGAAGATGATCGGCGAGATCATCATCTTGATCAGGTTCACGAAGCCGGTGCCGAGCGGCTTCAGCTCGACGGCGACTCCCGGGGCCAGGAAGCCGACGGCGATGCCGAGCACCACTGCCGCGATGACTGCGAGATACAGGTAATGGGTACGGTCCCGTCGTGCGGCCACGGGGTCCTCCTCGTGCTGGGGTGTGTCCACGTCCCGGTGGATCCCCGCGACTATCCATCAGCCTGTGACCGGGGTCACCCTTGCGTTCCTTTCGTTCACGCCCCGCGCGCGCGGGCCGACCGCGCGGGTCGGGTCGGGGTCCGCGCCGGCGCCCGCCCGCGCCGGAGAACGATTCGGGAACGGGATTCCGCCGCACCCCCCGCGCCCAGGCACACTGGCCCGCATGCGCCTCCGTCTCCCCCGGCCCCGCAGCCTCGCCGGCCAGCTCTTCGCGATGCAGGTCGTGCTGGTGGCGGCGATCGTGGCCGGGTGCGCCGTCTTCGCGTACGTCACCGACCGCGCCCAGGCCGAGGAGACCGCGCGCCGGCAGTCCGCGGCGACCGCGTTGTCGGTCGCCGAGTCCCCCACGGTGGCGGCGGCGGCCCGGTCGGCGGACCCGACGGCGCTGCTCCAGCCGTACGCGGAATCGGTACGGCACCGCACCGGCGTCGCCTTCGTGGTGATCATGGCCCCCGACGGGACCCGCTGGACCCACCCCGAGCCGGGCCAGATCGGCCACACCTACCTCGGTCACATCGAGGAGGCCGCCCGGGGCGGGACCCTCTCGGAGACGCACCAGGGCGTCCTCGGCCCCTCGGTCCGCACGATCACGCCGGTGCGCGACCACGGCCGGGTGGTGGCGCTGGTCAGCGCGGGCATCACCATCGACACGATCAGCGAGCAGGTACGGGAGCAGGTCACGGCCCTGCTGGGCATGGCCGGCGCGGCGCTGGCCCTGGGCGGCGCGGGTACGTACGTGATCAACGCCCGGCTGCGGCGGCACACGCACGGGATGAACGCGGCCGAGCTGAGCCGGATGCACGACTACCACGAGGCCGCGCTGCACGCGGTGAGCGAGGGTCTCGTGATGCTGGACGGGCAGCGGCGGATCGCTCTGATCAACGACGGCGCCCGGCAGCTGCTGTCCCTCGACGCCGAGGTGGTGGGCACCCCGGCGACGGAGCTGGGGCTGCCGCTGCCGCTCACCGGTGCGCTGCTCGCCTCGGAGCCCCGGGTGGACGAGCCGCACCTCACGGCGGACCGGGTCCTCGTCGTGAACACTCGGCCGGTGGTGGGCGGGGAGCGGCGCGGCACGGTCGTCACGCTCCGGGACCGTACGGAACTACAGGCGCTGTCGGGCGAGTTGTCCTCCGAGCGGGGCTTCACCCAGGCGCTGCGCGCCCAGGCCCACGAGGCGGCGAACCGGCTCCACACGGTCGTCTCGCTGATCGAACTCGGCCGGGTCGACGAGGCCGTCGACTTCGCGACGGCCGAACTGGAGCTGGCGCAGGCGCTGACCGACCGGGTGGTCGACGCGGTCGGCGAACCGGTCCTGGCGGCCCTGCTCCTCGGCAAGGCGGCGCAGGCCAACGAGCGGGGGGTGGAGCTGGTGCTGACCGAGGACAGCCGCATCGACGACGGGCTGCTGCCCCCGGAGATCCCGTCCCGGGACCTGGTCACGATCCTCGGCAACCTGATCGACAACGCGGTCGAGGCGGCGAGCGCGGCCCCGGGCGGGGCGGGGGGCGCGGCCGGCCAGGGCGGCGGCGGTAAGCAGGGTGAGCCGCGTGATGCCGCTGGTGCGGGAGTGCAGGGCGGGTCCGATGACACCGGTGCGCAGGGCGGTTCGGGTGGCCGGCCGCGGGTCACCGTGACCGCCCGGGCGTGCGGCGGGGAGCTGCTGATCCGGGTCGGCGACTCCGGGCGCGGGATCCCGGAGGAGGACCGGGACGCGGTCTTCGAGCGGGGCTGGTCCACCCAGGGCTCCGGCCGGGGTCTCGGCCTCGCCCTGGTCCGGCAGGCCGCGGCCCGCGCGTCCGGGACGGTGCGCCTGGGCGGCTCCCCGGACGGCGGGGCGGAGTTCACCGTACGGCTGCCGCTGGACCGGCGGACGCGGACCGCCGCCACGGAGGTGACCGCGTGAGCCGGCCCGAGCCGCCCATCCGGGTGCTGGTCGTCGAGGACGACCCGGTCGCCGCGGACGCGCACGCCCTCTACGCCGGGCGCGTGCCGGGGTTCGTCGTCACCGGGGTCGCGCACTCCCGGGCCGCCGCCGTGCGGCTGCTGGAGCGGACACCGGTCGATCTGCTGCTGCTCGACCTCTACCTCCCCGACGGCCACGGCCTCCAGCTCCTGCGCGCGCTGCGCGCCGGCGGGCACTCTGCCGACGTCATCGCCGTGACCTCCGCACGCGATCTCGCGATCGTGCGCGAAGGGGTCTCGCTGGGCGTCGTGCAGTACGTGCTGAAACCGTTCACCTTCGCGACCCTGCGGGACCGGCTCACGCGGTACGCCGAGTTCCGGGCCGCGGCCGGGGAGGCGTCGGGGCAGGACGAGGTGGACCGGGCGCTCGCCACCCTCCGCACCCCGCGGCCCGCCGCGCTCCCCAAGGGGCTCAGCGCCCCGACCCTGGAGTCCGTCACCCGCGCCCTGCGGGACGCCCCGGAGGGGCTGACCGCCGCGGAGGCGGGGGCCGCCGTCGGGATCTCGCGGATCACCGCGCGGCGCTACCTGGAACACCTGGTGACCGAGGGGCGGGCGGCGCGGGCCCCGCAGTACGGGCAGATCGGCAGGCCGGAGCTGCAGTACCGCTGGATCACCACGACCCGACGGGGACCGTGAGGCACCCTTGCGGTCCGCGGGCGCGGTGATCTACGGTCCTGGGGTCGGCGGCCGCGCCACGCGCGTGGAACCGCCTCCCGAGCCGGGACGCGCCCCGCATGCCCGGTCCGGGCGGTTACCCGCGGGTTCCCACGTTTCTACGACTTCTGGCCTTGGGTGAACGCACCGTAGCCACTGCTCACGTTCCGCACCTACGGTGTCGGCGTGCAAGCCTCCCCGCCTCCTCCTCCGTTCAACGCCGCCGCGGCCCGCCGCCTGCGCGAGGGTCTCGGCATGGCGCCCGGCCATGTCGCCTACGGTCTGAGCGCCCAGTACGGCCTCGCCGTCTCCCCCGAGACCGTCGTCGCCTGGGAACGCGGCCGCCTCGCCCCGACCTCGCACGAGCTGACCGCGCTGGCCGGGGTCCTCTGGTGCGCCCCCGTCGAACTCCTCGCCGCCGCCACCACCCTGCGCGAGCACCGGATGGCCCGCGGCCTCGCCGCCGACGAGCTGGCCCGGCGCGTCGGCCTGGAGGCCCAGGCGTACCTCCGGATGGAGGAGTCGGGCCGCTGGCGCGGCAACGAACGGCAGACCGCCGCCCTCGCGGAGACCCTCGGCCTCGGGCCGCGCGCGCTGCTGACCGCGACCGGCCGGGACTCCGACCTCGCCGAGCTGCTGCGGGACGCGGCGACGACCCGCTGGCAGGCGTACGTCCGCCCGGCCGTGAAGATGCTGCCGCTGCCCAAGCGGGTCCTGGAGTCCGCCCTCCAGCGGCTGCACACCGACTACCACGCCCGGATGGCGGCGACGAGCAGCTGGGGCGCCCCGGGCGACAGCGGCGCCTCGGGCCGGGAGTTCCTCGACGGGATCGTGGACCACTTCTGGGCGGCGACCGGCGTCTCGTAGCGTGAGGGTGTGCACGGCACGATTTACGTCGTGTCCGCGCGGCGGTCGAAGCTGAAGAGCTGGCCCGCCGCGTCCGGCCGGCAGGGTGCCTGGGCCAGGCGGGCCCAGGCGGCCGTGCGGTCGCCGACGACCGTCACGCATACGTCGCGGGTCGCGGAGCCCTCGGGGCGGATGCGGTAGCCGGTGACCGGAGTGCCGAAGGGTTCCACGGCGAAGGACTCCAGACGGGCCGGATCGCCGCACTCCGAGTCCTCCAGGGGCGCGTCCGGGATGCGCCCGCCGGACGGGATGCCCGAGCAGCCGGGGCCGTAGTCCGGGTGGTCCGAGAGGATCTGCCAGTGGCCGCCCCGGTTCTTCAGGGAGTAGAGGGGGACGACCGCGTCCTCGCAGGGGACCTGGTGGACCTGTCCGTTCCTGCTGCCCCGCCGCTCGTTCAGGCACAGGTCCGAGCCGATCACCCGTATCCGTATCTCCCCCTCCGCCGGGGCCGTCAGCCGCCGCGGGCCCGTCCCGCCGTCGTCCCGGACGACGGTGAGCACCAGGCTGAGGGCGGCGAGGACGAGCCCCGCGACGGCCACGACCGTGACGAGGGTCCGCCCTATGCGCCACCGGGGCGGCTCAGGGGCGGACGGCTCGGCCGCGGGGGCGGGGGCCGAGGGCCAGGTGGTGTCCACCGCCTCCGCCGAGCCGGGCTCCCGCTCGCCGGCTTCCTCGTCGGCGTCGGGTCCGTCGTCGGCGTCGGCTTCCTCGTCGGCGTCGGGTTCCTCGTCGGCGTCGGGTTCCTCGTTCGCGTCGGGTTCCTCGTTCGCCTCGGCCGAGGTGCCGGACGGGCTCGCGGGTCCGGTGTCGTACACCCCCCGTGCCGCCAGTTCCGTGCGGACGGCCTGCCAGCCCTCCAGCTCCCCCGCTCCGACTCCGCAGGCGCGGACGAAGGAGGTGAGCAGCTCCTCCCGGGGGAGCGTCGTACGGGCCAGCATGTTCGCCACCGTCGAGCGAGGCAGCACGTCGCCCTGTGCCTCCGCGCGGGACGACAGCTCGCGGTACGTGAGTCCGGACCGGTCCTTGAGCTCCTGGAGCAGGGCGATGAAGGCGGCGGGGTCGCCGGCCGTCCGCGGGTCGGGCGCTCTCCGCCCGCCGGTGTCCCCCTCGGTCATGCGACGTACCCCGCCCCTCCCCGGAACCGGCCATCGGACGTGCCCGGACGGAGTTGGGACATGTCCGGGACAGGCGCAAGCCTTGTTGATGATGGTGTTCGACTCAAGAGTGGAAATCAGCAATTCCGTTCGAAGGCCGAAACGTCTCGGTCACGTACCGAACGGCCCCGATCGCCCGCGGGGGTGGCGATCGGGGCCGTACCCCCGTGGCCGGATCACGGCCGTCGGGGTCAGAAGACCGACTCGGCCTCCGACATCCGGCTCTCCGGCACCGTCTTCAGCCGGGTCACGGCCTCGGCGAGCGGCACCATGTGGATGTCCGTGCCGCGCAGCGCCGTCATCCGCCCGAACTCGCCGCGGTGCGCCGCCTCCACCGCGTGCCAGCCGAAGCGGGTGGCGAGGACGCGGTCGTACGCGGTCGGCGTGCCACCGCGCTGGACGTGACCGAGGATGACCGGCCGGGCCTCCTTGCCGAGGCGCCGCTCCAGCTCGACCGCGAGACGGTTGCCGATGCCCTGGAAACGCTCGTGGCCGTACTGGTCGATCTCGCCCTTCTGGTACTCCATGGAGCCCTCGGCGGGGTGCGCGCCCTCGGCGACGCAGACGACCGCGAACTTCTTGCCGCGCGCGAAGCGCTCCTCGACCATCTTGACCAAGTCGTCGATCTGGAAGGGGCGCTCGGGCAGGCAGATGCCGTGCGCGCCGCCCGCCATGCCGGACTCCAGCGCGATCCAGCCGGCGTGACGGCCCATCACCTCGACGACCATGACCCGCTGGTGGGACTCGGCGGTGGTCTTCAGACGGTCTATGGCCTCCGTCGCGACGCCCACGGCGGTGTCGAAACCGAAGGTCCGGTCGGTGGAGGAGATGTCGTTGTCGATCGTCTTCGGGACGCCGACGACGGGCATGCCCGCCTCGGAGAGCAGCCGGGCGGCGGTGAGCGTCCCCTCGCCGCCGATCGGGATGAGCACGTCGATGCCGTACTCCTTGGCCAACTCGGGCGCGGAGGCGGCGGCTTCCGCCAGCCGGGCGCGCTCCAGGCGGGCCGAGCCGAGGATCGTGCCGCCCCGGGCCAGGATGCCGCTGACCGCGTTGAGGTCGAGGGGGCGGAAGTGACCGTCGAGGAGACCCTTGAACCCGTCCTCGAAACCGATGACTTCGGCGTGGTGACCGGTGAGCGCGCGGTGCACGACCGACCGGATCACTGCGTTCAGGCCAGGGCAGTCGCCGCCTGCGGTGAGAACTCCGATGCGCATCGTGCTGTGTCTCCTGCTCGGGTAGCGGTACGTGTGAGCGCCTTCGATTGTCCCACGCCGGGCCCCGCGGCGACGCTCGCGACTGCTCCGCGCGTCCCCGGGGCAGACGGTCGGGAGGGCCTTTCGTCCCCTCTTACAGGCCTTTCGTCCGGCGGGCGCCCTACCCACCCGCGGAGGTATTGTCAAGAGGGCATTGCCGCCCTATCGGATGTTCCGAGCACACTCGGTTGACAGGACTGGACAGGAGACCACGGCGTGACGCGGAGCGTGTACGTGACCGGGATCGACCGCGGCGACGGCCGGCAGGTCGTCGAGCTGGGAGTCATGGAGCTCCTGACCCGCCAGGTGGACCGGGTGGGGGTGTTCCGACCCCTGGTGCACGACGGTCCCGATCGCCTGTTCGATCTCCTGCGGGCGCGTTACCGCCTCTCCCAGGACGCCGCGACCGTCTACGGCATGGACTACCACGAGGCGGCCGCGCTCCAGGCGGAGCGCGGCACCGACGAGCTGGTCGCCGTCCTCGTCGACCGCTTCCACGCGGTCGCGCGCGAGTACGAGGTCGTGCTCGTCCTCGGCACCGACTACGCCGCCACCCAGCTCCCCGACGAGCTGTCGCTCAACGCGCGCCTGGCCAACGAGTTCGGCGCCGCCGTGATCCCGGTCGTCGGCGGCAAGGGCCAGCCCCCCGAGTCCGTACGGGCCGAGGCCCGCAACGCCTTCCGGGCCTACGAGGTGCTCGGCTGCGACGTCCTCGCGATGGTCGTCAACCGGGTGGCCGCGGACGACCGGGCGGTCATCGCCGAGCGGCTCGCCGCCCGGCTGCCCGTGCCCTGTTACGTCCTGCCCGACGAGCCGGCCCTCGCCGCCCCCACCGTCTCCCAGATCACCCACGCCCTCGGCGCCTCGGTCGTGCTCGGCGACGACGCGGGCCTGGCCCGGGACGCCCTCAACTTCGTCTTCGGCGGCGCCATGCTGCCGAACTTCCTCAACGCGCTGACTCCGGGCTGCCTGGTGGTCACCCCCGGGGACCGCGCCGACCTCGTGGTCGGGGCGCTCGCCGCCCACTCGGCCGGCACCCCGCCCATCGCCGGCGTGCTCCTCACCCTCGACGAGCGGCCCACCGAAGCCGTACTGACCCTGGCCGCCCGGCTCGCCCCCGGCACCCCGGTCATCTCGGTACCGGGCAACAGCTTCCCCACCGCCGCCGAACTCTTCTCCCTGGAAGGGAAGTTGAACGCCGCGACGCCCCGCAAGGCGGAGACCGCGCTCGGCCTCTTCGAGCGGCACGTGGACACCGCCGACCTGGTGAAGCGGATCTCGGTCGCCCGCAGCGGCCGCGTGACCCCGATGATGTTCGAGCACGACCTGCTCGAACAGGCCCGGGCCGACCGCCGCCGGGTGGTACTGCCCGAGGGCACCGAGGAGCGGGTGCTGCGCGCCGCCGACGTACTGCTGCGCCGGGACGTCTGCGACCTGACGCTCCTCGGCGACATCGAGGTCATCCGCAAGAAGGCCGCCGACCTCGGCATCGACCTCTCCTCGCCGTCGACGCAGCTCATCGACCCGCACACCTCCGAGCTGCGCGACACCTTCGCCGCGAAGTACGCCGAACTGCGCGCCCACAAGGGCGTGACGGCGGAACTCGCCTACGACGTGGTGTCGGACGTGAACTACTTCGGCACGCTCATGGTCCAGGAGGGGCTGGCCGACGGCATGGTCTCCGGCTCGGTCCACTCCACCGCGGCGACCATCCGCCCCGCCTTCGAGATCATCAAGACCAAGCCGGAAGCCTCGATCGTCTCCTCCGTCTTCTTCATGTGCCTCGCCGACAAGGTCCTGGTCTACGGCGACTGCGCGGTCAACCCGGACCCGAACGCGGAGCAGCTCGCGGACATCGCCGTCCAGTCGGCGGCGACCGCGGCCCGCTTCGGCGTCGAACCCCGCATCGCGATGCTGTCGTACTCCACCGGCACCTCGGGCACCGGCGCCGACGTCGACAAGGTCCGGGAGGCGACGAAGCTGGTCCGGCAGACCCACCCCGGACTGCGGATCGAGGGCCCCATCCAGTACGACGCCGCCGTCGAACCGTCCGTCGCCGCCACCAAGCTGCCCGGCTCGGAGGTCGCCGGACAGGCGACCGTGCTGATCTTCCCGGACCTCAACACCGGCAACAACACCTACAAGGCCGTGCAGCGTTCGGCCGGCGCCGTGGCCGTCGGACCGGTCCTGCAGGGCCTGCGCAAGCCCGTGAACGACCTCTCGCGCGGCGCGCTCGTCAGCGACATCGTCAACACGGTCGCCATCACGGCCATCCAGTCCCAGGTACAGGAGCCCTCCGCATGACCGCCCGCCCGTCACCCATCCCCCCGCACCTGGACGAGACCCGCCCGGAGCCTCGCGCCACCCGGGTCCTCGTCCTCAACTCCGGCTCCTCGTCGGTGAAGTACCAGCTCCTGGAGATGCGCGACGGCGGGCGGCTCGCGGTGGGCCTGGTGGAGCGGATCGGCGAGGAGACCTCCCGGCTCCTGCACACCCCCCTCCAGGGTGGCGGGGGCGTACGGCGGGAGAGAACCGGCCCCATCGCCGACCACGCGGCCGCGCTGCGGGCGGTGGCCGAGGAGCTGGCGGCCGACGGCCTGGGCCTCGACTCCCCGGAACTGGCCGCGATCGGCCACCGGGTGGTGCACGGCGGGCTCCGCTTCAGCGCGCCGACCGTGATCACGGACGAGGTGCTGGCGGAGATCGAACGGCTGGTCCCCGTGGCGCCGCTGCACAACCCGGCCAACCTCACCGGCATCCGTACGGCGAGGGCGCTGCGCCCCGACCTGCCGCAGGTCGCGGTCTTCGACACCGCCTTCCACACGACGATGCCGGAGTACGCCGCCCGGTACGCCATCGACGTGGAGACCGCGGACGCGCACCGCATCCGCCGCTACGGCTTCCACGGCACCTCGCACGCCTACGTCTCCCGCGAGACCGCCCGACTGCTGGGCAAGACGCCGGAGGAGGTGAACGTGATCGTGCTCCACCTGGGCAACGGAGCCTCGGCCTCCGCCGTCCGGGGTGGCCGGTGCGTGGACACCTCGATGGGCCTCACCCCGCTGGAGGGCCTGGTCATGGGCACCCGCTCGGGCGACGTCGACCCGGCGGTCACCTTCCACCTCAAGCGGGTGGCGGGGATGTCCGACGACGACGTGGACGCGCTCCTCAACAAGCGGAGCGGTCTCGTCGGCCTGTGCGGCGACAACGACATGCGGGAGATCCGCCGGCGGATCGACGAGGGCGACGAGCGGGCGACGCTGGCCTTCGACGTCTACATCCACCGGCTGAAGAAGTACATCGGGGCGTACTACGCGGTACTCGGGCGGGTGGACGCGGTGGTCTTCACGGCGGGTGTCGGCGAGAACGCGGCCCCCGTACGGGAAGCTGCCATCGCCGGCCTGGAAGAGCTGGGCCTGGCGGTGGACGCCGGCCTGAACGCCGCCCGGTCCGACGAGGCCCGGCTGATCTCGCCGGAGTACGCGCGGGTCGCGGTCGCCGTGGTGCCGACCGACGAGGAGCTGGAGATCGCCCGGCAGAGCTACGCACTGGTGCGCGGGGAAGTGAACGCCTGAGCGGCCCCCCGCCCATTTGTACTTTCCACCAGCCGGAATATTCCGCAGCGAAACAAACCGATAGGATCCGCCTCATGCGCCGTTCCAAAATCGTCTGCACGCTGGGCCCCGCCGTCGACTCGTATGAGCAGCTGAAGGCTCTCATCGAGGCCGGCATGAACGTGGCCCGATTCAACATGAGCCACGGAACCCAGTCCGAGCACCAGGAGCGGTACGACCGTCTCCGCAGGGCGGTGGCGGACACCGGCCGCGCCGTGGGCGTGCTCGCCGACCTCCAGGGCCCCAAGATCCGGCTGGAGACCTTCGCGGAGGGCCCGGTCGAGCTGGTGCGCGGTGACGAGTTCACCATCACCACCGAGGACGTCCCGGGTGACAAGTCCATCTGCGGGACCACGTACAAGGGTCTGCCGGGCGACGTGTCCAAGGGCGATCAGGTCCTGATCAACGACGGCAACGTCGAGCTGCGGGTCGTCGAGGTCGAGGGCCCCCGGGTCAAGACGATCGTCGTCGAGGGCGGTGTCATCTCCGACCACAAGGGCATCAACCTGCCCGGCGCGGCGGTGAACGTCCCGGCCCTGTCCGAGAAGGACGTCGAGGACCTCCGCTTCGCGCTCCGCATGGGCTGCGACATGGTCGCGCTCTCCTTCGTCCGCAACGCCGACGACGTCAAGGACGTCCACAAGGTGATGGACGAGGAGGGCCGCCGGGTCCCGGTCATCGCCAAGGTCGAGAAGCCGCAGGCCGTGGACAACATGGAGGGCGTCGTCGCCGCCTTCGACGCGGTCATGGTGGCCCGTGGCGACCTCGCCGTGGAGTACCCGCTGGAGAAGGTCCCGATGGTGCAGAAGCGCCTCGTGGAGCTGTGCCGCCGGAACGCCAAGCCGGTCATCGTCGCGACCCAGATGATGGAGTCGATGATCACCAACTCGCGCCCCACGCGCGCGGAGGCCTCCGACGTGGCCAACGCGATCCTGGACGGCGCGGACGCGGTCATGCTCTCGGCGGAGTCCTCGGTCGGCGCCTATCCGATCGAGACCGTGAAGACGATGTCGAAGATCGTCGTCGCGGCCGAGGAGGAGCTGCTCTCCAAGGGCCTGCAGCCCCTCGTACCGGGCAAGAAGCCCCGGACGCAGGGCGGCTCGGTGGCCCGCGCGGCCTGCGAGATCGCGGACTTCCTCGGCGGCAAGGCGCTCATCGCCTTCACCCAGTCCGGCGACACCGCCCGCCGGCTGTGCCGCTACCGCGTGGCCCAGCCGATCCTTGCCTTCACGACGGACGAGAGCACCCGCAACCAGCTCACGCTGAGCTGGGGCGTCGAGTCCTTCGTCGTCCCGCACGTGGACAACACCGACGCGATGGTCGACCTGGTCGACGCGGAGCTGCTGAAGCTCCAGCGCTACAACGAGGGCGACACCATGGTCATCACCGCCGGTTCGCCCCCCGGCGTCCCCGGCACCACCAACATGGTCCGGGTGCACCACCTCGGCGGCCGGCAGCGCGACTGACGCGCGGCCCGTCCGCGCCCATGACGAGGGCCCCCGTCCGGAGTCGGACGGGGGCCTCGTCGCGTGCGGCCGCGGAGGGTACGGGCGGTCAGCTCGCCTCGATCGTGTTGCGCAGGCCGGGCACCTTGAGCGTGCCGCCGAACTGGCCCGCCTGGATGACCTCGACGCCGGTGAAGAAGGCGAAGGGCACATCGAGCGGCGGCGGACTCTGCGGGTTGAAGGTGATCGGGATCAGACCGAAGAGGTTGCCCTTCAGCTGCTCCGTGTACATGGTCACCGTGCCGTTGCGGATGGTCGACGTCGAGCCCTTGTCCGAGCGGACATGGCCGGTGTGACCCTCGGAGTGCACCGTGCGCTGGTGCAGGTCCTTGATGTCGACACCGTCGCTCGCGGTGAACTTCAGCACCTTCTTGATCTTGCCGCTGCCGGTCTTCACCTCGACGATGCCGTGGTACTTCAGGCCCTTGAGCGTCAGCATCGTGCTGTTCAGCTTCCAGGGCTCGTCCGGGAGCAGCGGGATGCCGGGCTCCAGCTCCGCCGCCGCCAGCGCCTCGGGGTCGGCCTCCGGGCACGGGAAGCGCGGCTTGGCGCCGTCGGGTATGTCCTCGTCCTTCTTGGCGTCGAGGCCCTTGGCGTCCTCCGGCAGCTCCTTGACCTCGGCGCCCGCCTTGTCGGCGGCCTCCTTGATCGCGTCCTTGGTCTTGTCGACCGGCGCGTCGGGAGCGTCCGGGGCGTCGGGCTCGGGCGCCGTGTCCTTCTTCGGCGGGGTGGCGGGAGCGGTGGTCGGAGCCGTCGTGGGCTTCTCGGCCGGGGTGGTGGCCGTCGGCGACGGGGTGCCGGTGGGCGTGGCGTCCGGACCGTCGAAGAAGTCCTTGATCTTGTCCCCGAGGCCCAGCGGGTCGAGCGGGTTGACGCTCTTCGTCGGGGTGGGGGTGGGGGCCGGGGCCGGCTGCTGCGGGGCGGCATCCTGCTCGGCCCCGGTCTTCGCGGGCCCGGTGCCGGCGGTCCCGGTCTTCGGGGCGTCGTCGGCCGGGGTGCCGGTGTCCGGTGCGGGCTTCTCCTGCTCCTCGCCGGTCTCCGGGCCGGACGTCGCGTCGGGCGCCGGTGTCCGGCTCGCGCTCGCGCTCGGCGCGGGCTCGGGCTTCTCGGACGGCTTCTTCGACTCCTCGTCCACCGGCTCGTCCGAGCGGGTCACGCACGGACCGGGGGCGAAGGGGATGTCCTTCTCGTCGGCGAGGGCGAGCTTGGGCGCCATGCCCATGCCCATGAGGACCGCCGTCGGCATGGCCGCCAGGGCCATCGCCTTGCCCGCGGGTCCCTGAATCTTGTTCAGCAGCGACTTGCGCGGAGCCGCGTGCCGCGGACCCCTCCTCGCCAGAGTGGCGTCGCCGGCAGCCGTCGCCGACTGCGCCGACCCTGTTTCGTCACCCCGCACTGTTCCTCCCGCCGTTGGCGTCGATCGTCGATTCGGTCGCCTGCGCACCGGGGCCCGGCAGCGGGTCCGGCTCCTGACCGGCGCGCTGCTCCGGGACCGTGACGGTGCCGAAGGCGTAGCGGCCCTCGTCCCCCTCGGCGCCCAGCGGCGGACCGTCGTACTCGTGCTGGTGCGTGGCGGCTTCGGCCTCGGTCTGTCCGGCGGACTGCTCCACCGGTACGCCCGGGGCCCAGGAGACGGAGAGTCCGCCGCCGATGAGCGAGCACAGGAACCCGACGACGAGGCCGCCGAAGTTCGAGACCGGGATGGAGACGAGCCCCAGGACGATCGCCGCGACGCCCGCGAACACCCGGACGACGGGCTGGAACCACATCGTCAGACCGAGCGTGATCAGCAGAACGCCGATGATCAGTGCTCCGGCGCCGGCCGTGGTCGCCATGGCGAGCGTCATGTTGCCGAGTCGCATGTCGCCGTAGGGCAGATACGCGATCGGAACACCGCCGATCATGGTGAACAGGCCGCCCCAGAACGGGCGGTTGCCCCGCCAGGCGCGGAAACGCAGCCGCCAGTAGTGGAATCCGCGGGAACCAGTGGACTCGGCGCTCATGGAAAACAGCTCCCTGGAAGCGGTGTTGCTGAGAAGAGTGGTGAAAGGGAGAGCGAATCCCCCGGAACGGACGGGGCCGCACGGAACGGCCCCGTCCATCGAGGAGGGCTACTCCTAGAAGCACTCCTTGGTGCCCTTGTGCAGCTTCAGCTTCAGGTCGGGAAGCTTGAAGGTCGCGGCGGTGGTCGCCCACGCCGTCTGCTCCACGCCCGTCAGCGTCGCGTCT
Organism: Streptomyces sp. NPDC008121; assembly: GCF_042957155.1. Classification (NCBI taxonomy): domain Bacteria; kingdom Bacillati; phylum Actinomycetota; class Actinomycetes; order Kitasatosporales; family Streptomycetaceae; genus Streptomyces; species Streptomyces sp. NPDC008121. Next base: position 347,456 of record NZ_JBIBHT010000003.1, read on the forward strand.
TCGGCGCGCTGGGAGAAGCCGTACGGGTTCGCCTGGGTGTTCGGCTGAATACCCGGCTTGCCGTCCTTCTTCGGAAGCTGGCCCGCCGCGACGCCGATGTCGATGTTGCCGAACTCGGCGTCCGCCTTCAGCGAGGAGACATCGAGGTAGATGCCCTTCGCGTAGACCGGCTTCTTGTCCTCCGTGCCGGCGCGCAGCTCCAGCGAGACGTTGCCGATGAACGGCACGTCCGGAGTGACGACGGACTGGCACATGTTGGTGATCCAGGCCTCGGAGAAGCCCGAGACGGCGACCGGAGCCGCGAACGGCTTGCCGTGCAGGTCCTTGCCGGACGCCACGCTGCCGTACTGGACGAAGTCCTTGCCGACAAGACTGTCGGCCTTAACCTTGAACTCCTGGCCGGAGATGCTGAAGGACGCGGCCAGCGCGCCCTGGGCCAGGCCGACACCGATGGCGGCCGTCGCGGCCACACTCGGCACCATGACGACGGCGAACCGCTTCCATCTGGTCCCGCCACGAACCTGGGACTTCATGAGAATTCCTCCTTCTCGGACGTACATCTCCGGAAGGGCCGGGGCCCGTCCTGGGATGGGAGAAGTGCTACGTCCTCGGGAAGGTAGGCGCCGGCCCATCGGGCACGATGCGCGTCCGAATCACCGGCGATCACCCCCGAGCGACAACCACTGGCCACGCCTTGCGCGCAACCGCTTGGACAGGCCCTGCCGGTGAGGGCAGGAACCCCCCTGTCCACGGCCGGCGCCACTGCCGCCGGCCCACTCGGTGGGGACCCTCGCCGCGGACCCGGGTGGTTGCCGGGCTGGTGCGGTATCGGACCGAGCGTCGCCGATCGTGGTCCATTACGGGCCGGGGCACAAGGGGGCTCGTTACTCGCTAGTAACGGCCTGATAACCCGCCCACGACAGGGCGATGTCGGCCGGGCACACAGGGTGTGGTTGACAGGCTCAGTACATCAGGAGGATGAGGTTGAAACCCGGACAGACCGTCGAGTTCGATTTACTGCAAGTAACAGCGGCCGCGTTTACCAAGTTTTGGTAAAGCGCGGCCGCGTTATGTCACTGTGTCGCCAAATCGGCCCGACCCTCAGGGCCGGACGGAGGTCAGAAGAGCACCCGCGCGAGGGCCTGCCGGCCCGCGGTCACCCGCGGGTCCTCGGGGCCGATCACCTCGAAGAGCTCCAGGAGACGCAGCCGCGCCGCGTCCCGCTGCTCGCCCGCGGTCTGCCGCACCGCGTCGACCAGCCGGCTGAAGGCGTCCTCGACGTGACCGCCCACCAGGTCCAGGTCGGCGGCGGCGATCTGCGCGTCCACGTCGGCCGGATTGTCGGCCGCGTTCTTCCGGACCTGCTGGGGGTCCATGTCCTGCACCCGCGCCAGCAGCTCGGCCTGGGCCAGGCCCAGCTTGGCCTCCGGGTGGGCCGGATCGTCGCTCAGCACGTTCTTGTACGCCTGGACCGCGCCGGACAGGTCGCCCGCGTCCAGCGCGGACATGGCCGCTTCGAGGAGGGCGTCGTACGGACCGGCCGGCACCGGGGCCGACTCGGCGGCCGCGCCGGCCTCGGGGTCCACGGCGATGCCGGTGAGACCGAAGCGCTCCTCGCCGACCTGGATCAGCTGGTCGAGCGTCTGCCGGATCTGTGCCTCGGGGGCCGCACCCTGGAAGAGCGGCAGCGCCTGACCGGCGACCACCGCGAAAACGGCCGGAATTCCCTGGATGCCGAACTGCTGCATCAGCATCTGGTTGGCGTCGACGTCCACCTTGGCCAGGAGGAACCGGCCGTTGTACTCGACGGCCAGCCGCTCCAGCAGGGGGCCGAGCTGCTTGCACGGCTCGCACCACTCGGCCCAGAAGTCGATGACGACCGGGACCTCGGCGGAGCGCTGCAGGACATCGCGTTCAAAGCCGGCCTCGTCGACGTCGATCACCAGGGCGGAAGGGGTGACGGCCGTCGGGCCACCCTGCCGGGCGGCATCGGCGCGAGCCTGCTCCGCCTTGGCCTTGGCCTCTCCGGCCGCCTTCACCGCGGCGAGGTCGACGACGCCGCTCATGGACATGTTTCGGGGCTGCATGGGTACATCCTCCCCCTTCCGCGCGCGTAACCGGTAAGCCATGGCTGAACCGTGCCGTCCGCAGGTCTCCCGCCGGTGTGCGAGACGTACGGACGACACGGTTCTTCGTTGTGTCTGCGGTGTACATCGCACCGGGTCCCCACCCGGCGCTCGTGGTTGTCGCTGGGGCCGCTCAAAGCCTTTCGCTACAGGTCGTAGCGTAACTGCACAACGGCGGCCGAGGGAAGACGGCCTCGGTGAACTGGCTCACATCACCACCCTCTGGCGCAAGACCTACCGGCGGGTATGGTCCATGCCCATGTGCAGCCGTACCAGCCCCCGACCCCGCGCCGCGGGACGTCCCGGCCGTCCGCGCTCCCCCGAGGCCGACACGGCCATCCTGGAGGCGACGCGCGCCGCTCTGGTCGAGCTGGGCTGGTCCAAGCTCACGATGGGGGACGTGGCGACGAGGGCGGGGGTCGCCAAGACCACGCTCTACCGCCGGTGGGCCAACAAGAACGAACTGGTCGTCGACGCCGTCGCCGTCCTCTTCGACGAGCTCGAACTCCCGGACCTGGGCAGCCTGCGGGCCGACATCGAGAACGTGGTGCTGCAGTTCGCGGCGCTCCTGGAGCGGCCGGAGACGAAGACGGCCCTCATGGCGGTGGTGGCCGAGTCCACCCGCGACGCGCCGCTGCGCGAGCGCATCCGGGCGTCGATCGTGGACCGGCAGAAGCGCCTGGTCCTGGAGGGCCGCCAGCGTGCCCAGGAGCGCGGCGAACTGCCCGCCGACCGCGACCCCGTGGCGATGGACGCGACCGACGACCTGATCTTCGACGTGATCGCCGGGGCGGTGGTGCACCGGGCCCTGGTGAGCGCGGAGCCGGTCGACGGGGAGTGGGTGCGGCGCCTGTCCGCGCTCCTGATCGGCGGCCTCGGCGAGGCCGCCGCCTCCGCCTGACCCACCGTCACCCCACCGGCCGCCACCACCCGGGCCGGCGGCGGCGGGACGTCCGGTGACCAGTCCCGGCGTACGGCAGATGCGGCGGATCCGGGCGGAAAGCCGCTTAACTGACCCCATGACAGGCCGTGACAGCCCGCGCGGACACGGGCCGCGCAGGGAAGCCCTGGACGAGCGACGGCGGGCCGCCACCCGGCGCTTCCGGGAGAGCCAGGCGAACGAGATGTGGAGCCGGCTCTCCGCGCTCGACTTCCTCGGCAACTGCTTCCAGCTCGCCGCGCTCGCGATGCTGTGCTTCTTCCCCTTCCTCATCGTCGTCACGGCCGCCGCCGGGCGGGACGCGGCCGCCTCGATCGCGGTCTGGCTGGGGCTCGACCACGAGGCGGCCCAGGCCGTGGCATCGCTCTTCGTGGACGGCGAGGACCCGGGCTCCCTCACGGTGGCGAGCGCCGCCATGCTGCTCATCGGCGCCGAGGCCGTCGCCGGCACCCTGCAGGGCTGGTACAAGAGGCTCTTCGACGTCCCGCGCCGGGGCTGGCGTGACCTCACGGCGCAGCTGTGCTGGATCGGGCTGCTGATCGGCTACGCCGCCACGCAGACCGTCGTCGGCCGCGCCCTCGGCCAACCGCTGCTCCAGGGCACGTTCGGCATCGCCGCGGCGACCTGCTTCTGGTGGGCGACCATGTACATCCTGCTCGCGCGCGCCGTGCGGTGGCGGGCCCTGCTGCCCGCCGCCGTGGTCACGGCCCTGTGCTGGACCGGGCTCGGGCTCTTCTCCTCCCTCTTCTTCTCGTCGGCGATCGTGGAGAACAGCGAGAAGTACGGCCCGATCGGCGTCGTCATGATCATCATGTCGTGGCTGGTGGCGGTGGGCGTGGTCATCCACCTCGGAGCGGTCGTCGGCCGCCTCTACGAGGAGCGCCGCGCCGGCCGGCGGGCGTAGCGGGTCTCTCTCGGCGGGCACGGCCTTGCGCCGGACCGGCGGGCCGGCCGGGCGGGAAGGTGGGCGGGCGATCGGCCTGGCGGAGCGCCGGCCGCGCGGGCGGCCGGGCGGGGAAGGTGGGCGGGCGACCGGCCTGGCGGAGGGCCGGCCGCGCGGGCGGCCCGGCGGGAAGGCTGGGATGCTGAGGGAAGGAAGCCCCCTGCCCCTGGACGCGGGACCTGGACGGACGGTGGTGAGCGCCGTGGCACGGACCGGGGAGACCGCTCCAGGACGGCCCGGCCCGGCCGGTCCCCCCACCGGCGCCTCGGCCGGCCCCGCGGAAGGCGGTGCCTCCACCGGGCCCTCGGGCAGCGCGTCCACCGATCCCCTGGGAGATCCGTTCCTGCGTACCCGCACGGTGCTGCCGGCCAGGCCGGCCGCCTTTCTACGGCGGGAGCGGCTCGTCCGCCACCTCGACCGGGCCCTGGAGACCCCGCTGACCCTGGTCAACGGCTCCGCCGGGGCGGGCAAGACCCTGCTGGCCGCCGACTGGGCCGCCGGACTGCGGCAGCCGGTCGCCTGGCTCACCGCCGAGGCGGGGGAACACCGCCCGGGCGTGTTCTGGGCGTACGTCCTCCAGGCCCTGCGCGCCTGCGGTACGCCGGTCTCCGACGCGGTGGGGGCCCCGGCCGAGGCGTCCCGGGTGGACCACACGCTGCTGGCGAGGCTCGCCGCCGAGCTGGAGGCGCGCGAGCGGCCGGTGGTCGTGGTGCTCGACGAGTTCGACCGGGTGACGGCGCCCGAGGTCGCGGAGCAGCTGGAGTTCGTCCTGCACCACGCCGGGCGGGGCATGCGCCTGGTCCTGGTGACCCGTACCGAACCGCTCCTGCCGCTGCACCGCTACCGGGCGGCGGGCGAGCTGACGGAGATCCGCGCGGCGGAGCTGGCCTTCACCCCGGAGGAGGCCGTCGTCCTGCTGGAGCGGCACGGTCTGAGCCTGCCGGTCGCCGCCGGACGCGCCCTCGTGGACCGTACGCGGGGGTGGGCGGCCGGCCTGCGCCTGTGTGCCCTGGCCGCCCGCGAGAGCGCCGATCCGGAGGCGTACCTCAAGGAGTTCGAGGCGGGCCACAGCACGGTCGCGGACTTCCTGCTGGCCGAGGTGCTCAAGCGGCAGCCCCCGCAGACGCAGGACCTGCTGCTGCGCGTCAGCGTCCTGGACCGGTTCTGCCCCGGTCTGGCGAACGCCCTGACCCGGCGGGACGACGCCGAGCCGATCCTCGTCGGGCTGCACCGCGAGAACGCGTTCGTCGAGGACCTCGGGCACGCGTGGTACCGGCTCCATCCGCTCTTCGGGGAGATCCTCCGGGCCCATCTGCGGGTCAGCCTCCCCGGGCTCGAACCCGAGCTGCACCGGCGGGCCGCGCGGTGGCTGCGCCCGCGCGGCCCGCTCACGGACACGCTGACCCACGCCGCCGCCGCGGGCGACTGGGCCTTCGCGGCCGGGGCCCTCGTCGGCGACCTGGCGATCGGGCAGCTCTTCACCGGTCTGCGCTCGGGCGATCTCGACCGACTGTTCTCCGGGATGGGCCCCGAGGCCGCGGGGCCGGCGACGGAGCTGGTCCGGTCGGCGCGGGACCTGGCCCGGTGGGACGTCGAGCGCGGTCTGCTCCACCTGCGCCGCGCCCAGGAGCGGCCGGCCGCCGCCGATCGACCCGCCGGGCCCGCCGAGCTGCTGTCCCGTGCGCTGCTCGAGACCCTGGCCGGGCGGCTGACCGGCTCCCTCGAACGGGCCGAGCGCGCCGCCGAGGCCGCGGACCGGCTCCGGCGCGAGGTCCCGCTCGACCTGCTGGACGCGCACCCGGAACTCACCGCGCTCCTGCTGACCCACCTGGGCTCCACGCGCCTGTGGGCCGGGCGCTTCGAGGACGCGCGGGCCGTCCTGACGGCGGTGACCGGCGGTCAGGGCACCGCGGCCACCGCGCTCCCCCGTCACGAGGCGATGGGGCACCTGGCCCTGATCGACTATCTGGACGGCTGGACCGGCCGGGCCGAGCGCAAGGCGCTCGCCGGGGCCGCCGAGGCGGAACGGTTCGGGCTGTCGCGTCCCGGCGTCTCCGGCCTCGGGCTGCTGGTGCTGGCCGCCGTCGCCGTCGACCGCGACGAACAGGGCCGGGCCCGGGCGCTCCTCGACGAGACGGCCCTGCTGCCCTCGGCGGCCCGCGATCCGGTGACGGCGGCGGCGCGGGCCCTGGTCGGGGGCCGTCTCCTGTCGGCGCGCGGCGAGGCGCGGGCCGCCGCCGAGCGGGCGGTCCCGGCCGTCTCCGCCGTCGTCGCCTCGCCCTGGGCGACCGGCCACGAGGCCCTGGCCACCGCCGCCGCTCACCTGGCCGAGGGGCGGCCGGAGAGGGTCGCCGAGGCGCTCGAAAGTGTGTCCGGCGGCCAGCCGGCGTCGGCGGTGGAGGCCGCGCGGATGCTGTTGGCCGCGGGCCGGCCCGAGGCCGCGCTCGGGCTGCTCGACGGCGTCCGAAGCGGGGCCAGGACCGGCCCGGCGGTGACCGTGCGGATGACGTTGGTCCGCGCCCACGCCGCGTACCGGACCGGGGACGTCGCCACCGCGCGCCGGCTCGTCGCGCAGGCACTGCTCGACGCGCGGCGCGACCGGCTGCGCGGGCCGTTCCGTGACGCCCGGTCGTGGATCCGGCCGCTGCTGTCGACCGCGCCGTTGGACGGGCTGGCCGCGGACTGGCTGACGCCGGGCCGGCCCCGGGGCGGTGCGCCGGCGGCCCTCGTCGCCGAGGAGCTGAGCGGGCGCGAGCGGGACGTCCTGTTGCGGCTGGCCCGGATGATGTCGACCGAGGAGATCGCCGCCGACCTCTACGTCTCGGTGAACACGGTGAAGACGCACCTCAAGAGCGTCTACCGGAAGCTGGCGGTGAACCGGCGCAACGAAGCGGTGCGCCGCGCGCGCGAGGTGGGCCTGGTGTGAGCCTCCGCCCTCCCCCGCGACGGGTGAGCCGCGGGCGGCCGGGGGCCGACATCCTGAGCCGGAGGAGGCACCGATGTCCCGGTTGATCCACCACGACCCGGCCCGGGCCGGGCGAGCCGCCGAGCGGCGGGCCCACGCGGACTACTCGGGCGGCGTCTACGGGTCGATGCTCGCGGCCTCGGTGGTGATCGGCGCCGGCACCCTGGGCTCCTTCCCGCGCGCGGAGCTGGTGATGCTGCTGGTGCTCACCGGCGCGGTGTTCTGGGCCGCGCACGTGCACGCACACCTCTTCGGAGCGCGTCTGACGCAGGGGTCCCTGGACCGGCGGACGGTGCTGGGCGTGTGCCGGGAGGAGTGGCCGATCGTCAAGGCGGCCCTTCCGCCGGCGATCGCGGTGGCCGTCAGCCCGCTCCTGGGCCTCGACGTGGAGGGCGCCCTCTGGCTGGCGGTCTCCGTCGCCGTGGCGGGCCAGGTGGGCTGGTCGGTGGCGGCGGCCCGGCGGGCCGGTGCCTCCCGACGGCTCATGGCGGTCAGCGCCTCGGTCAATCTGCTGCTCGGCCTGCTGATCATCGGCTTCAAGCTCGTGCTGACGCACTGACCCCGGTCGGCCGGGATGGGACGGGTCGCGGGCTCGGCAGGTCAGGTCACCTGTGCCGGGTGAGGCCGGGCCCGCGCCACGGAGGGACGATCGCGGGGTAGGGCGCCGTCCGTCTGCCACCACGCAGCCCCGCGGGAGAACAGCCCATGCGCTACGAGATCCGCGTCGAGGGACACATGTCGGAGACGCTGACCCAGGCCTTCCCGGAGCTGGGCCACGTCACGATGTCCGGCCAGACGGTGCTGTTCGGACCCGTCGTGGACGAGGCGCATCTCTACGGGCTGCTGGCCCGCTTCCAGTCGCTCGGCCTGCGCGTCCTGGAGATGCGGCAGCTGCCGGAGTGACCGGCCGGGTGCCCGGCCCGTGCAGGGGCGTCCCGGGCGCGGGCCCGCGGTGACGCCCCGGACGGCCTGCGGCGGGTGTCCCGGCCGCCGTCAGAGACTCCCCGCGGTGACCCTTCCCGAGCGGACCGCGGCCTGCAGCGCCTCGAAGTCGCGCTCGTTCCGGTCCGCGTAGGACTGGGCGAAGTCGGTGAGCGCGCGCTCGAAGCGGTCGCTCTTCCCGAGGTACGCGGCGATGGCGACGGGGTCGCCGGAACGGGCGTGGGCCCGCGCCAGGGACGCTCCGCAGAGCCGGCCGAAGAGGCGGAAGAGACCCGGACCCATGGTCTCCGGCCGGGCGATGCCCTTCCAGTCCCAGAGCTGGCGTACGTAGAAGTCCCGGTGCCGGCCGTCGAGGCCCACGACATGCGTCCAGCCGAGGAGGATGTCGCTGGTGGTCTGGATCAGCCGCTGGCCGGTGACGACCCGGCGGCCCTGGTTGTCGAAGTCGTCGCCGTCGACGTGGGCGGAGAGCACCGATTCCTGCGCCTCCTTGGCCTGCAGCAGCAGGGGGTCCTCGTCGTCCCTGCCGAGCAGGAGCACGATCCAGCAGCGGGTCCCCACGCTGCCCACGCCCACCACCTTCCGGGCCATGTCCACCAGGCGGTAGTGCCGCAGCAGGTGCCGGCGCTCGGCCGGCAGGGTCCGGGCGTACCCCTCCAGGACGCCGGTGAGCTCCTCCGCCCGGCCGGCCTCCGGCGCCTCGGCGAGCAGCCGGTCGAGGGGGGTGATCAGCGGCGGGTCCGGGGCGATGCGCCGTCCCTCGTCCGTGAGCCGGGTGAGCTTCGCGAAGGCCTCCAGATGGGTCCGGGTGCGGGCTTTCGCCGTCGCCCGGTCGGTGCGGCGCCGGACGTCCTCGTCCAGCGAGGAGGCCATCAGCTCCCGCATCCGGTCGGCGTCGTCCTGGGCGTACCAGATGTCCAGGGTCCGCATGCCGGCGAAGGCGCGCATCCGCTCCCGGTACGCCCCGACGCAGATGCGGACGGCGGCGTTCTGTTCCTTCGGCGAGAAGCCGTTCGCCCGGCCGGCCGTCACGAAGCTCGCCGCCAGCCGTTTGACGTCCCATTCGAAGGGCCCGGGCAGGGTCTCGTCGAAGTCGTTGAGGTCGAAGACCAGATGGCGCTCGGGCGAGGCAAGCAGCCGGAAGTTCAGCAGGTGGGCGTCCCCGCACAGCTGCACCGTCAGCCCCGTGTGGGGCAGGGTCCCGAGGTCCGCCGCCATGATCGCCGCGGCGCCGCGATAGAAGCGGAAGGGTGACTCGAGCATGCGGCCGTAGCGGATCGGCACCAGTTCCGGCAGGCGCGTCGCCGACTGGCCCTCGATCACGTCGACCGGGTCGGGCCGGTTCGGGTCCGGCTCGAACCGCCCGTGGCCCGACCGCGGCGCGCGCTCGCGCGCCTTTCTGCCGAGTTCCGCCCGCTCGGCCGGTGTCGGTACGGCGGTGAAGTCGCGCGGTACGGTCATGATGATCCGGCCTCCCGGTCCGTCGGGGTGTCCGTCGCGCCGTCCGTCCGGGTGTCACCCGTGGCGTCCGTCGTGGTGTTCCTCCCGGTGTCCGCCGCGGGGCCTGCCGGGGGCTCCGTCCCGGGGCCCCGCGCCGCGTCCGGCTCCGTCGGCTGCTCGCGGCCCTGCCGGCGCAGCCCGGCCTGGACCGCGCCCGCCAGCACCCGGGCGGCGACGCCGACGAGGAGCAGCCCTCCCGCCATCTGCATCATCGTCAGGATCCGGCCCGCCTGCGAGCGGGCGGTGATGTCGCCGTAGCCGACGGTGCTGAACGTCGTCAGCGTGAAGTAGAGGGAGTCCGTCCTGGTCAGCGGCTCGCTGAAGGAGCCGGGGGCGGAGTCGTCCAGCAGGTAGTAGGCGCCGGCAAACAGGACGAGGAACAGCGCCAGCGTGGCCGCCAGGGCCTCGACGGCCTTCAGACGCGGATGGGCCGAGCGCGTGATGACGCGTACCTCCCACAGGAACACCAGCACGACCGCGAGCAGACCGGCCGCGAGCAGCGCCAGCCGGCCGGCCGTGTCGCGGTCGGTCAGCGGGAGCAGGAAGTACGCGGTGAGGAGGACGGCGACGATGAGGAAGGCGCGGGCGATGGTCGCGAGGGCCGCCCGCCGGTCGCGGCGCGCGGGGACCCCCGTTCCGGTCGGGTCGTCCGGGGCTGACGCGGCATCGCTCATCGCAAGCCTCTTCGTTCCGTGTCGCGGTCCGGGGTCGTCGTACGGGGTCGTCCTACGTGGTCAGGGTCCGGGGTCGTCGTGCGAGGTCGTCGTCCCTGGTCAGGGCTCGGGGTCGTCTTTCCGTGTCGCGGTGTGGGGGCCACGGCGCGGCGCCGGCGGGCACCTGCCGGCGCCTTCCCGCCGGCGGACACCTGCCGGTCTCCAGCCCACCGCCGCCGGGGCTCCGACGGATCACCCGCCGTGGGTGACCCGGTGGCGGGTGGCGCGCGGGACGCTGAGACGGCCGGGTGCCGCCCACCGCCCCGACGGCGGTCGCGGGCGACCCGCTCGAACGCGTGAGGAGCCCCCCATGACCTCATCGCCTGGTCCGGCACCGCGGACCGAACCGGAAGAGACCGCCGGTGGAGCCGCCGGAGCGGACCGCCACCCGTCCGGCGACCCGGCGGAGGTGCTGGCCCGCCTCGGCCGTTCGTGGACGTGGCTGCTGATCTCGGCGGTGGCGACGCTGGTGCCGGGCATCCTGATCCTGGTGTGGCCGGACGGCACCCTGCACGTGGTGGCCGTCCTCATCGGCCTGTACCTGCTGGTGACCGGGGCGTTCCGGTTCGTGGGCGTCTTCGCGCGCGAGGAGCACGGCGAACGGCTCCCCGGGCTGCTCGTGGCGGTGCTGTACATCCTGGCCGGGGTGCTGTGCCTGCGGAACCCGCTGCAGACCATCGCCGCGCTCTCGCTGATCGTCGGCGTCGTCTGGCTGGTCTCGGGCGTCCTGACCCTCTACACGGCCCTCGCCGCCAAGGACCTGCCGCACCGCGGCATCGTCCTGGCCGTGGCGGTCCTCGCCATCGTCGCGGGGATCGTGGTGCTCGCCCTGCCCACGGAGTCGGCCCGCGCCCTCACCCGCCTGCTCGGCCTGTGGCTGGTCCTGCTCGGCCTCGCCGAGGGCGGACTCGCCCTCGCCCTGCGGTCCGCGCTCAAGGGCGCCCGCCCGAGGGGCCCGCACGGCGCCACGACGCCGGTCTGACCCCCGGGGCCGCCGCGCACACGGCGCGTGTTCCCTCCCGCCCCGGACCGCCCCTCCACCGCACACGGGCCGGCCCGGCTGGGTGGCCCGTCCGCCGCCGGCCCCGCACGGCGGAGGGGGCCGAACCGGATACCGGCTCGACCCCCTCCGTCTTTCCCCACGTCTCAGAAGCCCGGGGGCTCGGTGTAGACGCCCCACTCCTCCCGGAGCACGTCGCAGATCTCGCCGAGCGTGGCCTCCGCCCGTACGGCGTCGAGCATCGGGCCGATCATGTTCGAGCCGTCGCGGGCCGCCGCCAGCATCGCGTCGAGGGAGGCTCGGACGCGGGCGTCGTCGCGGTGGGTCCTGCGCTCGCCGAGGGCCCGGACCTGCTCCCGCTCGACCTCGTGGCTGACCCGCAGGATCTCCAGGTCGCCGGTGACCGAGCCGTGGTGGACGTTGACGCCGACGACCCGCTTGTCGCCCTTCTCCAGGGACTGCTGGTATTGGAAGGCGGACTCGGCGATCTCGCCGGTGAACCAGCCGTCCTCGATGCCGCGCAGGATGCCGGAGGTGATCGGTCCGATCGGGTGCTGCCCGTCCGGGTGGGCCCGGCGGCCGCGCTCCTTGATCTGGTCGAAGATCTTCTCGGCGTCGGCCTCGATCCGGTCGGTGAGCTGCTCGACGTACCAGGAGCCGCCGAGCGGGTCGGCGACGTTGGCGACGCCGGTCTCCTCCATGAGGACCTGCTGGGTGCGCAGCGCGATCTCGGCGGCCTGCTCGCTGGGGAGCGCGAGGGTCTCGTCGAGGGCGTTGGTGTGCAGCGAGTTGGTGCCGCCGAGGACGGCGGAGAGGGCCTCCACGGCGGTCCGTACGACGTTGTTGTACGGCTGCTGCGCGGTGAGGGAGACACCGGCGGTCTGGGTGTGGAAGCGGAGCCACTGGGCCTTGTCGGTCTGCGCGCCGTAGACCTCCTTCATCCAGCGCGCCCAGATCCGGCGGGCGGCGCGGAACTTGGCGATCTCCTCGAAGAAGTCGAGGTGCGCGTCGAAGAAGAAGGAGAGACCGGGGGCGAAGACGTCGACGTCCAGGCCGCGGCTCAGCCCCAGCTCGACGTAGCCGAAGCCGTCGGCGAGGGTGTACGCCAGCTCCTGCGCGGCCGTCGCCCCGGCCTCGCGGATGTGGTAGCCGGAGACGGAGAGCGGCTTGTACGCGGGGATGCCCTGCGCGCAGTGCTCCATGAGGTCGCCGATGAGGCGCAGGTGGGGCTCGGGCTGGAAGAGCCACTCCTTCTGCGCGATGTACTCCTTGAAGATGTCGGTCTGGAGCGTGCCGTTGAGCACGCCCGGGTCGACACCCTGGCGCTCGGCGGCGACCAGGTACATGCAGAAGACGGGCACCGCGGGCCCGGAGATGGTCATGGAGGTGGTGACGTCGCCGAGCGGGATGTCCTTGAAGAGGACCTCCATGTCGGCGGCGGAGTCGATGGCGACGCCGCAGTGGCCGACCTCGCCGAGCGAGCGCGGGTCGTCGGAGTCACGGCCCATGAGGGTCGGCATGTCGAAGGCGACGGAGAGCCCGCCGCCGCCGGCGGCCAGGATCATCTTGTACCGCTCGTTGGTCTGCTCGGCGTTGCCGAAGCCGGCGAACTGGCGGATGGTCCAGGTGCGGCCGCGGTAGCCCGTGGGGTGCAGCCCGCGGGTGAAGGGGTACTCCCCCGGCCAGCCGATGCGCTCGAACCCCTCGTAGGTGTCGCCGGGCCGGGGCCCGTAGACGGGCTCGACCGGGTCCCCGGAGAGCGTGGTGAAGTCGGCGTCGCGCTTGCGGGCCTTGTCGTAACGGGCCTGCCAGCGGCGGCGGCCTTCCTCGATCGCGTCAGCGTCCATACCCACGAATTTACTAGGACGTCCTAGTAAATGTCGATGGCAAACCTCCGCACATCCGTGCGGAGGCAGGCGTCAGACCTTCGCCGGAGCGGGCTGCGCGCCGCTGACCAGCGGAAGCGTCTCGCGGACGACCTTGCGCTCGACGAAGAAAGCGGCGAAGGGAATCGTCCCGGACAGCAGCACCCACAGCAGCTTGCCGAACGGCCACTTCGCCTTGGAGCCCAGATCGAAGGCGAAGATCAGGTAGATGATGTAGAGGACGCCGTGGGTCTGGGAGACCGCGAAGGTCACGTCCTCGCCCATCTCGAACCCGTACTTGAAGATCATGCACGTGCAGAGCACGAGCAGCATGACGGCGGTGATGTACGCCATGACGCGGTAGCGGGTCAGCACGCTGGATTTCATGCCGTCGAGCGTAACGGCAGGTTCCGGGCGATCTTCGGGCGGGCCCCTCGCCCGCTACGTCTCGTCGAAGTCGTGCGCGGCGACCCGCAGCGGCCGCAGCATCGCGAAGATCTCGCCGCACTCCTCGGAGTCGTACACACCCAGCCCGAAGTCCATCTCCATCAGGTCCTTGGTGGCCGACTCGACCACCTCGCGGCCCTTCTCGGTGATGGAGGCGAGGGTGCCGCGGCCGTCGTTCGGGTTGGGCCGCTTCGCGACGAGACCGGAGCGGACCAGCCGGTCGACGGTGTTCGTCACCGAGGTGGGGTGCACCATCAGCCGCTCGCCGATCTTGGACATCGGCAGCTCACCGGCCTTGGAGAAGGTGAGCAGCACCAGCGCCTCGTACCGCGCGAAGGTCAGTCCGTACGGCTTGACCACGGCGTCGACCTCCGCCAGGAGGATCTGGTGGGCCCGCATGATGGAGGTGATCGCCGCCATCGAGGGGACCGGGCCCCAGCGGTGCTGCCAGAGTTCGTCGGCGCGGGCGATGGGGTCGAACGGGAGACTGAGCGGCTTCGGCACGCGTCGACCTTACCGACTGGTCATATGCCGGTCAGCCCCGTCTCGCACTTCGGTCCGGTGGTGCGCGGGAGGGCGCGGTGTCGCGCCCCGGCGCGGACTGACCGGTATGCCACGATGGCCCGATCTGTCCCGACCCGACCCTGGGGGCTGGATGTCCCGCCGCACCCTCGCCGCCGCCCTCGCCCTGGCCTGCGGTCTGCTCCTCGCCGGATGCGGCGGGCAGGAGCCGCCGGGGACACCGGCCGGCCCGCCCTCGGCGCGCGGCGAATCCGGCGGCCCGACGGCCGGTTCGCCGTTCTGGGTCGATCCCGACAGCGACGCGGCCCGTCAGGTCCGGGCGTACGAGGAACAGGGGCGGGCCCGGGAGGCCGAGCTGCTGCGGCGGATCGCGGACCGCCCGGTCGCGGAGTGGCCGGCCGGCGACGATCCCGTGGCGGACGTGACCAGGGCGGTGCGCGGCGCCGCGGCCGGCCGGCGGACCGCGGTCTTCGTCGCGTACAACATCCCCCACCGTGACTGCGGGATGTACTCGGCGGGCGGCGCGCGCGACGGGAACGCGTACCGGACGTGGGTCGACGCCTTCGCCTCCGCGCTCGGCGACGCGTCCGCGGTCGTGGTCCTCGAGCCGGACGCGGTGCCGCACATCGTGGACGGGTGTACGCCGGGGCAGTACCACGACGAGCGCTACCGACTGCTCTCGGAGGCGGTCGACCGGCTGAAGCGGCAGCCGAACACCCGCGTCTACCTGGACGCGGGCAACCCGGCGTGGATCCACGATCCGGGCAAACTGGTGGAGCCCCTGCGGCGGGCCGGTCTCGCCAAGGCCGACGGCTTCTCCCTCAACGTGGCCAACTTCCAGACGACCGAGGCCGTGAAGGGCTTCGGCGCCCGGCTGTCCGGCATGCTCGGCGGGGCCCACTTCACGGTCGACACCAGCCGCAACGGCGACGGCCCCCTCCCGGGCGACGGGGAGGAGGCCTGGTGCAACCCACCGGGCCGGGCGCTCGGCCTCCCGCCGACCGACGAGACGGGCGACGACCTGGTCGACGCCTACCTGTGGATCAAACGCCCGGGCGAATCGGACGGCACCTGCAGGGGCGGCCCCGCCGCCGGCGTCTGGTGGCCGGAGTACGCCCTCGGCCTGGCCCGCAGGGCCAAGGAGGCCTAGCGCGGGGAGGGGTACGGGCTGGGGAAGGGGCGCCGGGCCTGGAGGCACCGCCTCTCCACGCCGTTCACTCCCGCCCGCCCGCGCCGTCCTCGGCGACCGCCGCGTCCTCGCCCACCCGCACCCAGCTCGCCTCGGACGGCGTCCCCTCCCCGTCCGTCACGAAGAGCATGTACCAGCCGGGGGGCACGAGCGTGCTGTCCGGGGGGATCTCGAACGTCACCGTGTCCTTCGTCTTCGTCAGGCCGAGGGCGATCGAGCGCTGCTCCACGTCCGTGGTGTGGGTGACCGCGCTCGGCCGCATCAGGCGGGCCGTGGTGATCCGGGACGCGTCCCTCGTGCGGAAGGTGGCGCGGGCGCCGCGGGTGAGTTCGCGGGGGCCTTCGGCCAGGACGGGCCGGTCGGCGCCGCCCTTGTGGAGGTAGGGCGGGGTGAAGACCTCGATCTCCTGCTCGAAGGTGCCGAGCTTGGTGTTGTCCTTGTCGTCGAAGAGCGGGTCGGAGCCGAAGGTGGCGACCCGGCCGTCGGGCAGGAGCAGCGCCTCGGAGTGGTAGTTGCGGCCGACGGTGGGTTCGGCGGCGGCGCGGAAGGTGTTGGCGGTCGGGTCGTAGAACTGTGCCTTGAGGATGTCGCTGCCGCTGCGGCCGCGGTACTCGCGCGAGCCGCCGGTGGTGAAGACGGTGTCGTCGGGCAGGAGCACGCTGCTGAGGTAGCGGGTGCCCTGCGGCAGCGCGGGTCCGTCCCGGAAGACGGGGCTCTGCCGCGAGAGGTCGATGATCGAGGTGCGGGCGGTGGACTTGGGGGACTCGCCGACGCCGCCGCCGCCCAGGACCATGATCTTCTGGTCCTGGGCGGGCGGCAGGATCAGCGAGGCGGAGGTCTCCAGCTGGTCGGGGTCGGTCAGCCCCCGGATCTTCTGGAAGGAGTTGTTCCGCAGGTCCCACAGCCCCGGTTCGCGGCCCTTCCCGGCGGGGCCGTAGCCGGCGTTGGAGCCGGTGTAGAGGAGCCGGCCGCCCTGGGTGAGGAAGAGCGACGGGTAGGTCGGGAAGTAGCGGAACGGCCCCTGGGACCACTTCTTGGTCTTGGGGTCGTAGATCTCGTTGTCGCCGGGGACCACGTCGCCGACGTCGTTCAGGCCGGAGACGGCGAGGACCTTCCCGTCCTGGAGGGTGACGAGGGTGGGGTACCAGCGGGCGTCCTTCATGGGGGCGACCGGGATGTACCTCTCGGCCTTCGGGTCGAACTCGTACGCCCCCTTGATGCCCTGGAAGTCCTGCTTCTCGGTGGTGAGCCGCTGGGCCAGGCCGTAGACGTTCCCGGCGTCCGCGCCCTCGAGGCCGAGGACCTCGTACTGCGCGGCCTCGGTGGTGAGCGCTTCGGCGCCCTCCTTCCGCGCCTCGACGAAGACCCGCGCCTCCGCCGGGGTGATCTTGGTCTTCCAGGGCTTCATCTGGCCGCTCTCGAAGTACGAGATCTCGAACTCGCGCTTGGCCTTGGGGACCGTCACGTCGAAGCGGGAGACGTACTCGACGCCCGAGGGCGAGCGGAAGACGGTGCCCTTCTTGAGGGTGACCGCCCGGTCGGGACTCTCGTTCTTGACCCGCATCCCGCCGCCGGCCTTCTTGACCTCGCCGTCGAGGATCTCGTAGCGGGCGGTGCCGCCGGCGACGAGGAGGCGGCCGTCGGGGAGCTGGGTGTGGCCGGCGCAGAAGAAGTCCTCGGGGGTCGGGATCTTCTTGAAGGTGTTCTTCACCGGGTCCCAGAGGATGGTCTCGAAGGTGCCGGAGTCGAACTTCTTCTGGTCGTTTCCCGAGCCGGCGATCAGCAGCACCTTGCCGGTGCGGAGCAGTGCGGCGTGGATGGCGTTGATGCGGTACGCCTCGGGGACGTCGACCCGCGCCCAGGAGCCGTACCTCCGCTGGTAGCCGGGCTGCGCGATCTTGTAGGCGTGGTACTTCTCCTCGACGAAGGAGACGGCGGCCGGGGCGTTGAGCGCCGCGAGGATCACGACGGCGCCACCTCCGAGAAGGGTCTTCTTCACGTTCCTCGTCGGCCGGTGGGCCATGGTTCAGCTCCCTCCGGTGGTGCTCGGCGCGGGAGCGGCGGAGGGCGCGGGGGCCGGGTGGACCGCGACGGCCCGTCGGGCGAGGGCCCGGGCGTGCCGGTCCCGCAGGGTCGTCCAGCTCCAGATCGCGACCGGGGCGAGGGAGACGGCGAGGGCGAGGACGGCCCAGGTGCGCATGGCCGCGTGGGTGTGCCGGAAGTACACCGAGGCGGCGAGCGAGGCGGCCAGGACGGCGGCCCAGTAGAGGTGGATCCGGAAGGTGAGGACACGGTCGGGGCTGGCCTGGCCGCCCTTGGGCGTGACGACGAAACGGCCCTGGGTGCGCAGGACCGCCGAGCAGAGCGACATGAGGTAGATCGGGGCGGAGAGGGCGGACATCGCGATGCCGGCGAGGCCGCCGGAGCCCTCCGGCTCGTGGGGGGAGACGTTGTGCCGCCGGTTCCACAGATAGAGGCCGATCTGGAGGGCCACGGCGTCGCTGTAGATCATCAGCCAGACGGAGGAGGACACCTGGGTGCCGGAGGCGCCGAGCCAGAGGAACAGGACGCAGCTGAGGATGCCGAGGAGCCAGTTGACGGCGGTCATGGGGTAGTAGAAGAGCATGAGCGTGTAGTTGAGGAAGCGGCCGGGCGGGGTGCGGAAGGGGGCCCGCCAGTACTGCTTGATCAGCGTCTCGTACGTCCCCCGCGACCAGCGGAGCTGCTGGCTGAAGAAGTCGGTCCAGGAGGCCGGGCCCTCGCCGACGGCGAGCACGTCGGGGGTGTAGACGGAGCGCCAGAAGCGGCCGGTGCGCGGGTTCCTGGTCCGGTGGAGTTCGAAGCCGGTGGCCATGTCCTCGGTGATCGAGTCGTAGAGGCCGCCGACCTGCATGACGGCGGAGACCCGGACGGCGTTGTTGGTGCCGACGAACATCGGGGCGTGATAGCGGTTGCCCGCCCGCTGGATCAGGGCGTGGAAGAGGAACTGCTGGGACTCGGCGGCCTTGGTGACGGCGGAGGTGTAGTTGCCGTAGACCTGCGGCCCGACGACGAAGGCGATGTCGGGGTCGCGGAAGTAGCCGAGCATCCGCTCCAGGAAGTTCGGCAGGGGGACGTGGTCGGTGTCGACGGAGGCGAAGAAGTCGTACGCGTCATGGTGCATCGCGAGCCAGGCGTTGTAGTTGCCGTGCTTCGTGCGGGCCTTGTGGGGGCCCTTGCCGCGGTTCCATTCGGGGATGCCAGCCCGGGTGAAGTGCCGCACCCGGAGCTCCCGGCACATCTCCTTGGCCTGTTCGTCGTCGCCCTCGTCGAGGAGCCAGATGTCCAGCGGGCCGCAGTGCCGCAGCCGGACCGCGCCCTCCAGGGTGGCGCGGACCATGGAGAGGGGTTCCTTGCCGGGGACGTAGGTGGTGAGGAAGGCGACGCGGGTGCTCTTCTCCGGGTACACCGGGACGGGGTCGCGCGCGACCATGGTGGCGTGGGTGATGGAGGCGACGTTCACCAGCATGAAGAAGCAGATCAGCCCGATCGACGCGAGCATCACGGTGTCGAAGGCGACGAGCCATCGGGCGCCGCCCTCGCGGACGGTCCAGTGGCTGGGCCAGACGAGGTAGACGAGCAGCAGGGCGGAGAGCACGGGCGCGAGCCCCATGAGGAGGGCGGCGCGTATGCGGTGCGGTTCCTTGGCGAGGAGGCTGCGGTACTCCACCGCGTAGACGTCGGTGTCGGGTTCCGTGAGCGGGCCGGCGAGTCGGCTGTAGGTGGCGTAGTCGTAGCCTTGCGGCCGCACGGTGCCTCCAGCTGTCGTCGAACGAGCTGTCGTCGAACGAGTCGATGTCCCCACGAAAGTGGAGTTCGATCGGCATGTCGACCGGAGTAGTCCGAGCGGGTCGTTCTCGGCGGCGTACGGGTGAGCCCCCGTCCCAGGAGGGTTCGGGGGCTCGGGCGCGCGGGGCGGATCAGCCGGCCAGGTGGCGTTCCACGGTGTCGATCTTCGACGTCAGCCCGTCGGTGACACCCGGACGGACGTCGGCCTTCAGGACCAGGGAGACCCGGGGGGCCCGGGCCTCCACGGCGGCGACGGCGCGCTTGACGACGTCCATCACCTCGTCCCACTCCCCCTCGATCGAGGTGAACATGGCGTCGGTGCGGTTCGGCAGGCCGGACTCGCGGACGACCCGGACGGCGTCGGCGACGTAGGCGCCGACCTCCTCGCCGACGCCGAGCGGGGTGACGGAGAAGGCGACGATCACGCGTTCACCGTGCCCTCGCGCCGGGCGCGGGAGGCGATGACCGCGTCCTGGGCCTCGCGCTTGAGCTTGCGCTCGGCGAAGAAGCCGCCGAAGGGGAGGACGGAGAGGACGAAGTAGAGCGCCGCCGTCTTCAGGTTCCACTTGGTGCGGTTCCAGGAGTCCAGCCAGAAGAGCACGTAGATCACGAAGAGGATGCCGTGGATCGCGCCCATCACCGGCACCGCGTTGAACTCCGTGGTGCGCTTCAGCACCGAGCAGACCAGCAGCAGGAGGAAGGACACGGCCTCCGGCGCGGAGACGAGCCGGAGCCGGTGGAGGGAGGAGGCGGTCTTGATGTCCACGGGTGGGGTCACCTTCGTTCGATCTTGTGAACGGATGCACAAGGGCCTGACCATTGTGCACGGCGACTTTGCTGTCTCTTTATCCGGGGGCCCAGTACCGTCACTGGGTGGCAACGTTCCGACTCCAAGGCAGCAAGACGCTCGCCGTCGACATGACCGGCGACTCCGTCAAGGCGAAAAACGGCTCGATGGTCGCCTACGACGGCCAGATGGCCTTCAAGAAGATGTCCGGCGGCGGTGAGGGCCTGCGGGGCATGGTGACCCGCCGGCTCACCGGCGAGCAGATGGAGATGATGGAGGTGAAGGGCCAGGGGACCTGCTGGTTCGCGGACCGCGCGTCCGAGATCAACCTCGTCTCCCTGCACGGCGACAAGCTGTGGGTCGAGTCCAGCAATCTGCTGTGCACCGACGCGGGCCTGCGCACCGGCACCACCTTCACCGGCCTGCGCGGCGGCGCGACCGGCAACGGCCTCTTCACCACCACCGTCGAGGGCAGCGGCCAGGCCGCGATCATGTCCGACGGTCCGGCCGTGGTGCTGCGGGTGTCGCCGCAGTACCCGCTCTCCGTCGACCCGGGTGCGTACATCGCCCACCAGGGCAACCTCCAGCAGAGCTTCCAGTCCGGTGTGACCTTCCGCACGTTCCTGGGCGAGGGTGGCGGCGAGGCGTTCCAGATCCGCTTCGAGGGCGACGGGCTCGTCTACGTCCAGCCCAGCGAGCGGAACACCGTCGGGGGTGACGTCTGATGCCGTTCCAGGAGATCAACGCGAAGATGGTCGAGGCCACGGTCGTCCCGGGGCAGCGCATGTTCAGCCAGCGTGGCGCGATGCTCGCCTACCGCGGGGACGTCACTTTCACGCCGAACACGGCCGGCGGGCAGGGCGGCGTGATGTCGATGATCGGCCGCCGGGTGGCGGGCGAGGCGACGCCGCTGATGACGGTCGAGGGCAACGGCACGGTGATGTTCGGGCACGGCGGCCACCACATCCAGGTGATCCGGCTGACCGGCGACACCCTCTTCGTCGAGGCCGACCGGCTCCTCGCCTTCGACGGCACCCTGGAGCAGGGCACGATGTTCATGGGCTCGCAGGGCGGCGTCATGGGCATGGTCCGCGGCCAGGTGACGGGGCAGGGCCTCTTCACCACGACCCTGAAGGGCCACGGCGCCGTCGCCGTCATGGCGCACGGCGGGGTCATCGAGCTGCCGATCAGCCCCGGGCGCCCGGTCCATGTGGACCCGCAGGCCTACGTCGCCCACCACGGCGACGTGCGGAACAAGCTCTCCACCGCGCTGGGCTGGCGCGACATGGTGGGGCGCGGCTCGGGCGAGGCGTTCCAGCTGGAGCTGAGCGGCAGTGGTGCGGTGTACGTCCAGGCGTCGGAGGAGAAGCTGTGAGCGCCCCCGTGATTCATGACCCGATGACGCTGCCGTCGGACGACAACGTGAACCCGTACACCTTCTGCGTGGAGCTCAAGGGCTCCCAGTGGTTCCTGCAGAAGGGCAAGATGATCGCCTACTACGGGCGGATCGACTTCAACGGCATCGGACACGGGCGCCTGGACCGCCTGGTCCGTACGTCGTTCCACTCGCCGCTGCACGCGAGCGACTGGGTGGTGGCGGAGGGCAGCGGCAAGATGCTGCTGGCCGACCGGGCCTTCGACGTGAACTCGTTCGACCTGGACGAGGGCAATCTGACGATCCGTTCGGGCAATCTCCTCGCCTACCAGCCGACGCTGGCGCTGAAGCAGTCGATCGTGCCGGGCTTCGTGACGCTGATCGGCACGGGCAAGTTCGTGGCCGCCTCGAACGGTCCGGTGGTCTTCATGGAGCCCCCGATGCGGGTGGACCCGCAGGCGCTGGTCGGCTGGGCGGACTGCCCCTCGCCGTGCCACCACTACGACCACGGGTACATGACGGGCGTGATGGGCGGGGTCCGGGCGCTGACCGGGCTCGGCGGCACCTCGGGCGAGGAGCACCAGTTCGAGTTCGTGGGGGCCGGCACGGTCCTGCTCCAGTCGACGGAGCTGCTGATGCCGGAGCGGGCGACGGGCGAGACGCCGTACCAGCCGGGGGTGCCCGGTACGCACGGTTCCGGCCACACTGGGGCGGGTTCGGCACCGCGTCTTCCCGGACAGCTGGGGGACCTCCAGCGTCGCTTCGGGCTGTGAGCGGTAGTCTGCGGAGTGTGACGTCCTCGAACGTCTGCGCCCGTACGCCGTGGTCCAGGTGCCCGGCGTCACACTTCGCGACTTCGTCCAGAATTCAACTTCTTAGGTAGAATCCGTATATGGAGACCGAGACGGCCACCCCCTGGCTCACCGACGCCGAGCAGTGCGCCTGGCGCACCTACCTCGATGTCAACAGAATGCTGACGTACCAGCTGGAGAAGGACCTTCAGCCCTTCGGCCTGACCATCAACGACTACGAGATCCTCGTGAACCTCTCGGAGTCGGCCGACCGGCGGCTGCGGATGAGCGACCTCGCGGCGGCGACCCTGCAGTCCAAGAGCCGGCTCTCCCACCAGATCACCCGGATGGAGACCGCCGGTCTCGTGCGCCGGGAGAACTGCGAGTCGGACCGGCGCGGGCTGTACGCGGTCCTGACCGACGCCGGCATGGAGACCATGCGCAAGGTGGCGCCCCACCACGTCGATTCGGTACGGCGGCACTTCATCGACCAGCTGAGCCCCGAGGCCCTCGGCGACCTGCACGAATCCCTGAAGCCGGTCGCCGACCAGCTCAGGGGCCGCCGGGGCAAGCCCTGACCCCGGTCCACTCGCCACTGCCCCGCGGCCGCCTCGGCCCGGGGCGGCCGTCACCGTCCCGCCGGGGACGGGTCCTCGGCCCGGGGCAGCCGCAGGACGAAACAGGCGCCCCCTGACGGGGCCTGCGTCACGGTCAGGTCTCCGCCGTGGCGGCGGGCCACGTCGCGGGCGATCGCCAGCCCCAGGCCCGCCCCGCCCTCGTCGCGGGTGCGGGCCTCGTCGAGCCGGACGAACCGCTCGAAGACCCGCTCGCGTTCGGACTCGGGCACGCCCGTGCCGTCGTCCGCGACCTCCAGGAGCGCCCACGGGCCCTCCGCGCGGACCGTGACCGTGATCCGCCGCCGGGCGTGGCGCCGGGCGTTGTCCAGCAGGTTGGCCACCACCCGGCCCAGCTGGGCCCGCGAGCCCGCCGCGCCGACGCCCTCCCCCGGGCCCGGGTCCGCCGCGGACTCCACCCGTACCTCGACGCGGTCTCCCGTACGCCCCGCCGACTCCGCGCGCACCAGCTCCGCCAGGTCCACCCGTGTCCGCCCCGGCCGCTCCCCCGCGTCCAGGCGGGCGAGCAGCAGCAGATCGGCGGCGAGACGCTGGAGCCGCACCGTGTCCTCCACCGCCCCCGGGACGTCGAGCAGCTCCGGATGCGCGGCGCCCACCTCCAACTGCGTACGGAGGCTGGCGATCGGGCTGCGCAGCTCGTGCGAGGCGTCCGCGACGAACCGCCGCTGCCGCTCCACCGAGGTCTCCAGGGCGGCCAGCGTCTCGTTGGTGGTCCGGGCGAGCCGGGCGACCTCGTCGTGGGTGCCCGGCTCCGGCACCCGCCGCGAGAGGTCCTGCGAGGCGGTGATCTCGGACATCTCCCGACGGATGGACTCGACGGGCCGCAGCGCCCGGCGGGTCACCAGCCAGGTCACCGCGCCGACCACGGCGAGGAGCACCGGCAGCCCGGCCAGCATGACGAAAGACGCGGTGCGCACCGCGTCCCGCTGCGCCGCCAGCGGCGCGCCGGCGTGGACGAGGACCGTCCCGCCCTCCGGGTCCGTGACCTCCACCTCCGCGAACCGGTACTCCGCGCTCGTGCCGTCCACGGTGGCCCGCCCCTGGGCGTGCCCGGTGACGACGCCCGCCCCGGCGGTCCCGGAGTCGTCGTCGTCATCGTCGTCCTGCCCGGGGCTCGGGCTCGCCTCCGGGCGGACGTCGGACGATCCCGTACCGCTGATCGCCGTCAGGCCCTTGCTCACCGCGAGCGCCCGGCCGGCGCGGTCGACGACCTGGACCGGGTGGTCGTCCCCGTCCGGGAGGTCGAGGGCGGGGTAGGGCGTGCCGGTCGCGATCCTGGCGGCGATCTCGCGGGCGACGCCGTCGGCCTCCGCGTCCGCCCGGCCGGCGAGGTTGCCGCTCAGCGACAGCAGGACGGCGATGCCCGCGGCGATCAGCGCCAGGGCGACCACGAGGGTGGCGCCGAGGGTGGTCTTGGCCCGGACCGAGGCGAACGGCCGGCGGCTCACCGGGCCTCCAGCCGGTATCCGGCGCCGCGCACCGTCCCGATCAGCGCGGCGCCCAGCTTGCGGCGCAGGGTGCTGACGTACACCTCGACGATGTTCGGGTCGCCGGCGTAGGCGAAGTCCCAGACGTGCTCCAGGATCTCCGACTTGGACACCACCTCGCCGGGGCGCACGGCGAGCTGCTCCAGGACCGCGAACTCCTTGGCGGTGAGCGGGATCTCCTCCTCGCCGCGGTGCACCCGCCGGGCCGCGGTGTCCACCCGCAGCGGGCCGATCGTCAGCACGGGCGAGGCGCCGGAGTGCCGGCGCCGCAGCAGCGCCTTGATCCGGGCGACCAGGACGACGTACGAGAACGGCTTGGTGAGGTAGTCGTCGGCGCCCGTGTCCAGGCCCTCCGCCTCGTCGTACTCGCCGTCCTTGGCGGTCAGCATCAGGATCGGCACGTCGTTGCCCGCGGCGCGCAGCGCGGCGCAGACCCGGTAGCCGTTCATGCCGGGCAGCATGATGTCGAGCACGACCAGGTCGTACGCCGTCCCGCCCGCCCGGTGCAGGCCTTCCAGGCCGTCGTGGACGACGTCGACGACGTAGCCCTCCGCCGTCAGGCCCTTGGCCAGCGACAGGGCGAGTCGCCTTTCGTCCTCCACGATCAGCAGCCTCATGGGCACCAGGTTCCCAAACCGCACCTGAAGACGCCTTCAGGTTGCTTCAGCGTGGCTTCAGGTCGGGTTCCGCACAGTGGTCCACGTCGGAAACGAACAACCCCACCACCGGTCGGAGGACCTCATGAAGCGCAACATCGTCATCGCCACCGTCGCGGCCGCCGCCGTGGTCTGCGGCGGGACCGCGGCCGCCTTCGCGGACGACGCGGGCACCGGCGGCACCGGGCGCGGCGGCGCGGCGGAGGCGCGGACCGCGAAGGTGACCGCCGTCCAGGCGATCGACGCGGCCCTGAAGGCGCAGCCGGGCACGGTCGTCTCCGCGGATCTCGATCTCGACGACGACGGCGACGGCGGCTCGGACGAGGAGCGCGGCTGGGAGGTCGACGTCCTCGGCCAGGGCACGACCTCGTACACGGTCCATGTGGACTCCGCCAGCGGCAAGGTCCTGGGCAAGGAGACCGAGACGGACGACGACGACGCGAACGACGACGGCGCCGCCCGGAGCGGGAGCGTCGACGCGCGGCAGGCCGCCGAGGCCGCCTCGGCGAAGGGCTTCGTCACCTCGGTCGACCGGGACGACGACGGCGCCGCGGCGTGGGAGGCGGAGACGGCCTCCGGCGACTGGCGGGTCGACCCGAAGACGGGTCAGGTCACGGCGGACCGCGACGACGACGCCGACAGCGCCGGCGCCAAGGACGACACGAAGGACGGCGCCGGGGACAAGGCCTCGGACGACACCGAGGACGACACGAAGGACGGCGCCGGGGACAAGGCCTCGGACGGCACCGAGGACGACGCGCACGACGATGACGGCGCGGCCGCCGGGCAGGACGCCCAGGACGACGGCCAGGACGACGCCGCCTGATCACCGGCACGACGAGAGGGGTCCGGCACGCGCGCGTGCCGGACCCCTCTCGTCGTTCCCGTGCCCCGCCGACCGGGCCGGGCGCGCGTCCGGTCAGGTGCCCGTCAGGCTCGCGATCAGCTCGTCCGAGGCGGCGTACGGGTCCAGCTCCCCGGCCACGATGCGCTCGGCCAGCGCGTCCAGCCGGCGGTCGCCGTGCAGGTCGCCGATCCGCTCGCGCAGCGCCGTCACCGCGATCGTCTCGACCTCGCGGGCCGAACGCGCGCGGCGCCGCTCCGCCAGGACCCCGTGCTCCTCCATCCAGGCGCGGTGCTTCTCCAGGGCCTCCATGACCTCGTCGATGCCCTCGCCCCGCGCCGCGACCGTCTTGACGATCGGCGGCCGCCAGGCGCCCGGACCGCGGGCCTCGCCGAGGCCCAGCATGTGGTTCAGCTCGCGGGCCGTCGCGTCCGCGCCGTCCCGGTCCGCCTTGTTGACGACGTACACGTCGCCGATCTCCAGGATGCCCGCCTTCGCGGCCTGGATCCCGTCGCCCATGCCGGGCGCGAGGAGCACCACGGAGGTGTCGGCCTGGGAGGCGATCTCCACCTCCGACTGACCGACCCCGACCGTCTCCACGAGGACCACGTCGCAGCCCGCCGCGTCCAGGACGCGGATCGCCTGCGGTGCCGCCCAGGCGAGCCCGCCCAGATGGCCGCGGGTGGCCATCGAGCGGATGTACACCCCCGGGTCGGAGGCGTGCTCGGACATCCGGACCCGGTCGCCCAGGAGCGCTCCGCCGCTGAACGGGGAGGACGGGTCGACGGCCAGGACGCCGACCCGCTTCCCGGCCCGCCGGAAGGCGGCGACCAGGGCGGACGTCGACGTCGACTTGCCCACGCCGGGCGAGCCCGTCAGGCCCACGACGTACGCGCCGCCGGTCAGCGGCGCGAGCGCCGCCATCACCTCGCGCAGCTGGGGGGACGCCCCCTCCACCAGCGAGATCAGCCGGGCCACGGCGCGCGGCCGGCCCTCCCGTGCCTGGGCGACCAGTTCGGGGACGTCCACCATGTTCAACCGCTCCTTGGTTCCGGTGCTACTTGCCGGGTACGCGAACGATCAGAGCGTCACCCTGGCCGCCGCCGCCGCACAGCGCCGCCGCGCCGACACCGCCGCCGCGCCGCTTGAGCTCCAGCGCGAGGTGCAGCACCACACGGGCGCCGGACATGCCGATGGGGTGGCCCAGCGCGATCGCGCCACCGTTGACGTTCACCTTTTCCGGGGTAACGCCCAGGTCCTTCATTGACTGGACGGCGACCGCCGCGAAGGCCTCGTTGATCTCGATCAGGTCGAGGTCCTCGACGCCCAGGCCCTCCTTCTTCAGGGCGTGGCGGATCGCGTTGGACGGCTGCGACTGGAGCGAGTTGTCCGGTCCCGCGACATTGCCGTGGGCGCCGATCTCGGCGATCCACTCCAGGCCCAGCTCCTCCGCCTTCGCCTTGCTCATCACGACCACGGCGGCGGCGCCGTCCGAGATCTGCGAGGAGGTGCCGGCGGTGATGGTGCCGTCCTTGGCGAAGGCCGGGCGCAGCTTCCCGAGCGACTCGGCGGTCGTCTCGGCGCGGATGCCCTCGTCCTTGGAGAAGACGACCGGCTCGCCCTTGCGCTGCGGGATCTCGACCGGGGTGATCTCGGCCTCGAAGAGACCGTTCTTCTGCGCGGCGGCGGCGCGCTGGTGCGAGAGGGCGGCGATCTCGTCCTGCTCGGGGCGGGCGATGCCGAGACGGGAGTTGTGCTTCTCGGTGGACTCGCCCATGGCGATGTTCTCGAAGGCGTCGGTGAGGCCGTCGTACGCCATCGCGTCGAGCATCTCGATCGCGCCGTACTTGAAGCCCTCGCGGGACTTCGGCAGCAGGTGCGGGGCGTTGGTCATCGACTCCTGGCCGCCGGCGACGACCACGTCGAACTCGCCGGCGCGGATCAGCTGGTCGGCCAGCGCGATGGCGTCGAGGCCGGACAGACACACCTTGTTGATGGTGAGGGCCGGGACGTTCATGGGGATCCCGGCCTTGACGGCGGCCTGGCGCGCGGGGATCTGGCCGGCGCCCGCCTGGAGCACCTGCCCCATGATCACGTACTGCACCTGGTCGCCGCCGATGCCGGCCCGGTCGAGCGCGGCCTTGATGGCGAAGCCGCCCAGATCCGCGCCGGAGAAGGACTTGAGGGAACCGAGCAGCCGTCCCATGGGCGTGCGGGCCCCGGCGACGATCACTGAGGTGGTACCGGTCGTTCCAGACATGAGGCACAGCCCCTTGAGATGAGGAGTGAACGAGGGTTTACCGCCAATGTACTGAGCGGTACCGCGCGGGGTCACCGCCCGGCCGGTGTGACGGCGCGCACGTTGCGTAACCACCTCCCCGGGGTTGCACTAAGACCATGCTGACGCGAATCGACCACATCGGGATCGCCTGTTTCGACCTCGACAAGACTGTCGAGTTCTACCGTGCGACCTACGGTTTCGAGGTGTTCCACTCCGAGGTGAACGAGGAGCAGGGCGTCCGGGAGGCCATGCTCAAGATCAACGACACCTCGGACGGCGGCGCCTCCTACCTCCAGCTCCTGGAGCCCACCCGCGAGGACTCCGCCGTGGGCAAGTGGCTGGCGAAGAACGGCGAGGGCGTCCACCACATCGCCTTCGGCACCGCGGACGTCGACGGGGACGCCGCCGACATCCGTAGCAAGGGTGTGCGGGTCCTCTACGACGAGCCCCGGATCGGCTCCATGGGATCGCGCATCACCTTCCTCCACCCCAAGGACTGCCACGGCGTGCTGACCGAACTCGTCACGTCCGCCGAGCCGTCGGGCGACCACTCCTCGGCGGAGCACTGACCTCCGGATTCCCGGCCCGGTAGAGTGGGCGACTCCGGGCCGGGGCCGGTCGGTGCCGCATGCCATGCGGCGTCGTCGTCGGGACATCCGATCTGTCACCATTCCCCGGGGGGCCCGTTCGCCGGGGAACGGATCTCATTGGAGTGTTGCGACCAGGGGACGGATGGGACCGCGCAGTGCGGGGCTACGAACGCCAGGAGAGCCACCGAGCTGAAGACGACCATCTTTCGCGGTTCGAAGCCGAGATGGACCGGCTGAAGACCGAGCGGGAGAAGGCCGTCCAGCACGCCGAGGACCTCGGTTACCAGGTCGAGGTCTTGCGCGCCAAGCTCCACGAGGCGCGCCGCACCATCGCGTCCCGCCCGGCCTACGACAGCGCGGACATCGGCTACCAGGCCGAGCAGCTGCTGCGTAACGCCCAGATCCAGGCCGAACAGCTCCGCCAGGACGCCGAGCGCGAGCTGCGCGAGGCCCGTGCCCAGACCCAGCGCATCCTCCAGGAGCACGCCGAGCACCAGGCGCGGCTCCAGGCCGAGCTGCACACCGAGGCCGTACAGCGCCGTCAGCGCCTGGACCAGGAGCTGGCCGAGCGGCGCCAGACCGTCGAGGCGCACGTCAACGAGAACGTGGCCTGGGCCGAGCAGCTGCGCGCCCGTACGGAGTCCCAGGCCCGCCGGCTGATGGAGGAGTCGCGCGCCGAGGCCGAGCAGGCGCTCGCCGGCGCCCGCGCCGAGGCCACCCGGCTCGCCGAGGAGACCCGCCAGCGCGTCGGTTCGGAGGCCGAGGCCGCCCGTGCCGAGGCCGAGGCGATCCTGCTGCGCGCCCGCAAGGACGCCGAACGGCTCCTCAACGCCGCGTCCACCCAGGCCCAGGAGGCCACCAGCCACGCCGAGCGCCTCCGCTCGACCGCCGGCGCCGAGACCGACCAGGCCCGCCGCCAGGCCGGCGAGCTGTCCCGCGCCGCCGAACAGCGGATGCAGGAGGCCGAGGACCGGCTCCGGGAAGCCCGCGCGGAGGCCGAGAAGGCCCTCGCGGAGGCCAAGGAGGCGGCCGCCAAGCAGCTGTCGTCGGCGGAGTCCGTCAACGAGCAGCGCACCCGTACGGCGAAGGCGGAGATCGCCCGCCTCGTGGGCGAGGCCACCAAGGAGGCCGAGTCCCTCAAGGCGGAGGCCGAGGAGAAGCTCCGCGAGGCGAGCGCCGAGGCCGAAAAGCTGGTCTCGGAGGCGTCCGAGAAGGCCCGTACGGTCGCGGCGGAGGACTCCGCCGCCGCGCTCGCCAAGGCCGCGCGGACCGCCGAGGAAGTCCTCACCAAGGCGTCCGAGGACGCCCGGGAGACCACCCGCAAGGCCTCGGAGGAGGCCGAGCGGATCCGCCGCGAGGCCGAGGCGGAGGCCGACCGGCTGCGCAATCAGGCCGAGGAGCAGGCCGGCGAGCTGCTCGGTTCGGCCAAGGACGACACCAAGGAGTACCGGGCCAAGACGGTCGAGCTGCAGGAGGAGGCGCGCCGGCTGCGCGGCGAGGCCGAGCAGCTGCGCGCCGAGGCGATCGCCGAGGGCGAGCGGATCCGCGGCGAGGCGCGGCGCGAGGCCGTCCAGCAGATCGAGGAGGCGGCGAGCACCGCCGAGGAGCTGCTGACCAAGGCCCGTACCGACTCCGACGAGCTGCGCGCGAGCGCGGGCGCCGAGAGCGAGCGGGTCCGCTCCGAGGCGATGGAGCGCGCCCAGACGCTGCGGACGCAGGCCGAGGAGACGCTGGAGCGCACCCGCGCCGAGGCCGAGCGGATGCGGTCCGAGGCCGAGGAGCAGGCGGAGTCCGTCAAGGAGGCGGCCGAGAAGTCCGCGGCCGAGCTGCGCCAGGAGGCCGAGCGGGCCGTCGAGGCCCGGCACGCCGAGGCGGCCGCGGAGCTGACCCGGCTGCACACCGAGGCCGAGTCGCGGGTGGAGAACGCCGGCCGGGAGCTGACCGACGCGCGCTCCGAGAGCGAGCGGATCCGGCGCGAGGCCGCCGAGGAGACCGAGCGGCTGCGCACCGAGGCCGCCGAGCGGATCCGTACGCTCCAGGCACAGGCCGAGCAGGAGGCGGAGCGGCTGCGCACGGAGGCCGCGGCGGACGCGTCCACCGCGCGCGCCGAGGCCGAGACCGTCGCGGTCCGGCTGCGCACGGAGGCGGCGACCGAGGCCGAGCGGCTGAAGTCCGAGGCCCAGGAGACCGCCGACCGGGTCCGGGCCGAGGCCG
Organism: Streptomyces sp. NPDC008121; assembly: GCF_042957155.1. Lineage (NCBI taxonomy): Bacteria > Bacillati > Actinomycetota > Actinomycetes > Kitasatosporales > Streptomycetaceae > Streptomyces > Streptomyces sp. NPDC008121. Next base: position 378,096 of record NZ_JBIBHT010000003.1, read on the forward strand.
CGGCCGCGGCCGAGCGGGTCGGCGCCGAGGCGGCCGAGGCGCTGGCCGCCGCGCAGGAGGAGGCCAACCGGCGCCGCCGGGAGGCCGAGGAGACCCTGGAGTCGGCCCGTTCCGAGGCCGGCCGGGAGCGCGAGCACGCCCGCGAGCAGTCCGAGGAGCTGCTGGCCTCCGCCCGCAAGCGGGTGGAGGAGGCGCAGACCGAGGCCCAGCGCCTGGTCGAGGAGGCGGACCGGCGGGCCACGGAGATGGTGTCCGCCGCGGAGCAGACGGCCAAGGAGGTCCGGGACTCCGTCGCCGGTCTGCAGGAGCAGGCCGAGGAGGAGATCGCCGGACTGCGCAGCGCCGCCGAGCACGTGGCGGAGCGCACCAGGTCCGAGGCGCAGGAGGAGGCGGACCGGGTCCGCGCCGACGCGTACGAGGAGCGGGAGCGGGCCGCCGAGGACGCGCACCGCACCCGGACGCGTGCCCAGGAGGAGTCCGAGGCGGCGAAGGCGCTGGCCGAGCGGACGGTCACGGACGCGATCGCCGAGGCGGAGAAGCTCCGCACGGACACCGCGGAGTACGCCCAGCGGCTTCGGACCGAGGCGACGGACGCGCTCGCCTCGGCGGAGCAGGACGCGGCCCGGACCCGTGCGGACGCCCGCGAGGACGCCAACCGGATCCGTTCCGAGGCGGCGGGGCAGGCGGACGCGCTGATCGGCGAGGCGTCGGCGGAGGCCGAGCGGCTCACCGCCGAGGCGGAGCGGCTGCGGTCCGAGGCCGAGCAGGTCAAGGCGGCCGGGGAGGCGGATGCCGAGGCGTTGCGGGCGGCCGCCCGCGCGGACGGCGAGCAGGTCCTCGACGAGGCCCGCAAGGCGGCCGACAAGCGGCGTGCCGACGCGGCCGAGCAGGCCGACCAGCTCATCGGCGAGGCGACCGCCGAGGCCGAGCGGATCACCGCCGAGGCGGCGGAGCTGTGGGAGACGACCGAGCGGGACGCGCTGCGGCTGCGTTCGGAGGCGGAGCAGGTCAAGAAGGACGGCGAGGCGCACGCGGAGGCGCTGCGGGCGGCCGCGCTGGCCGACAGCGACCAGGTCCTCGACGAGGCCCGCAAGGCGGCCGACAAGCGGCGTTCGGACGCCGCAGAGCAGGCCGACCAGCTCATCGGCGAGGCGACGCGGGAGGCCGAGCGGATCACGGCCGAGGCGGTGGAGCTGGCGGAGTCGCTGGCGGCCGACGCCTCGCAGCAGGCCGAGACGACCGTGGCCCGGGCGTCGGACGAGGCGGAGCGGCTGCGGGCCGAGGCCGCCGAGACGGTGGACGGGGCCCGGCAGGCCGCCGAGCGGATCCGCGCGGAGGCCGTCCAGGTCCGCGAGGACGCCGAGTCGGCGGCGGAGCAGATGCGCTCCGAGGCGCGGGCGGAGGCGGACCGTACGCTCGACGAGGCGCGCGAGGCCGGTGCCAAGCGCCGCTCGGACGCGGCCGAGCAGGCCGACCAGCTGATGGCGAAGGCCCAGGAGGAGGCGCTGCGCGCCACCACCGAGGCGGAGTCGCAGGCGGACACGATGGTCGGCGCGGCCCGCAAGGAGGCGGACCGGATCGTCGCCGAGGCGACGGTCGAGGGCAACTCCCTGGTGGAGAAGGCGCGTACGGACGCGGACGAGCTGCTGGTGGGGGCGCGCAGCGACGCGACGGCCATAAGGGAGCGGGCGGAGGAGCTGCGCGGCCGCGTCGAGGGCGAGATCGAGGAGCTGCACGAGCGGGCGCGGCGCGAGACGGCCGAGCAGATGAAGACGGCCGGCGAGCGCGTGGACAAGCTGGTGAAGGCGGCGACCGAGCAGCGGGCCGAGGCCGAGCAGAAGGCCAAGGAGCTGGTCTCGGAGGCGAGTTCCGAGGCGAGCAAGGTCCGGATCGCTGCGGTGAAGAAGGCGGAGGCGCTCCTGAAGGAGGCCGAGCAGAAGAAGGCGTCGCTCGTGGGCGAGGCGGAGCGGATCAAGGCGGAGGCCGAGAACGAGGCCGAGAAGATGATCTCCGAGGGCAAGCGCGAGCTGGACGTGCTGGTGCGCCGCCGTGAGGACATCAATGCCGAGATCTCCCGTGTCCAGGACGTCCTCGAAGCGTTGGAGTCTTTCGAAGCACCGTCCGCCGGGACGAAGTCCGCCGGTGCGATGGAAGCCAAGGCGGGTGCGTCGGCGGGGGTTACACGTTCGAGTGGCAAGTCTTCCGAGGGGTAGCCACTCAAAAGACTGGACATTCTCCAGACCAAACCGGCATCCGCTCGATGACACGCCGCTTCGGCCCCTAGGATTCCCTCTAACACCTCACCGGTCTCATTCGACAGGAACCCCATGAGCGACACTTCCTCCCCCTTCGGCTTCGAGCTCGTGCGGCGTGGTTACGACCGCGGTCAGGTGGACGACCGCATTACCAAGCTCGTCGCCGACCGTGACAGTGCTCTGGCACGAATCACCTCTCTGGAAAAGCGCATCGAGGAACTCCACCTCGAGACGCAGAACGCCCAGGCCCAGGTCACCGACGCCGAGCCGTCGTACGCCGGTCTGGGTGCCCGCGTCGAGAAGATCCTCCGTCTCGCCGAGGAGGAGGCGAAGGACCTGCGCGAGGAGGCCCGTCGCGCCGCCGAGCAGCACCGTGAGCTGGCCGAGTCGGCCGCCCAGCAGGTGCGCAACGACGCCGAGTCGTTCGCGGCGGAGCGCAAGGCGAAGGCCGAGGACGAGGGCGTCCGGATCGTCGAGAAGGCGCAGGGCGAGGCCAACTCGCTGCGTGGCGAGGCGCAGAAGGACGCGCAGTCCAAGCGCGAGGAGGCGGACGCCCTCTTCGAGGAGACCCGCGCCAAGGCCGCCCAGGCCGCCGCGGACTTCGAGACCAACCTGGCCAAGCGCCGCGAGCAGTCGGAGCGCGACCTGGCCTCGCGTCAGGCCAAGGCGGAGAAGCGCCTCGCCGAGATCGAGCACCGCGCCGAGCAGCTGCGCCTGGAGGCCGAGAAGCTGCGGACGGACGCGGAGCGCCGGGCCCGTCAGACGGTGGAGACCGCGCAGCGCCAGGCCGAGGACATCGTGGCCGACGCGAACGCCAAGGCCGACCGGATCCGCTCGGAATCGGAGCGCGAGCTGGCGGCGCTGACGAACCGCCGCGACTCGATCAACGCGCAGCTGACCAACGTCCGCGAGATGCTGGCCACGCTGACCGGTGCCGCCGTGGCGGCGGCCGGCTCCCCGATCGACGACGAGCGTCCGGCGGGCGTCCCGGCCCAGCAGTCCCGCTGAGCCCAAGGCCCCCCGGCCTCCCGGCGAGCGAGCCGAGCGCCTGAGCGAGGTGAAAACCCTCCGCCACCACTGGCGGAGGGTTTTTCGCGCCCGTAGGTTGGTACGCATGATCGAGCTCGAGGGCCTCACGAAGCGATACGGCGCGAAAACGGCGGTCGACCATCTCTCCTTCCAGGTACGGCCGGGCATGGTGACCGGCTTCCTGGGACCCAACGGAGCCGGCAAGTCGACGACGATGCGCATGATGCTCGATCTGGACAACCCGACCAGCGGGACCGTCCGGATCGACGGCCGGCACTACCGCGAACTGCAGGAGCCCCTGAAGTACATCGGGGCGCTGCTCGACGCCAAGGCGATGCACGGCGGCCGGTCCGCGTACAACAACCTCCTCTGCCTCGCGCAGGCCAACCGCATTCCGGAGAGCCGGGTCGGCGAGGTCCTCGACCTGGTCGGTCTGACGCAGGTGGCGAAGAAGAAGTCGAAGGGCTTCTCCCTCGGCATGGGCCAGCGGCTGGGAATCGCCTCGGCGCTTCTCGGCAACCCCGAGATCCTGATGTTCGACGAACCCGTCAATGGTCTGGACCCCGAGGGAATTCACTGGATCCGCAATCTCATGAAGGCGCTTGCCGCCGAGGGCCGGACGATCTTCGTTTCCAGCCATCTGATGAGTGAAATGGCCCTGACGGCCGATCATCTGATCGTGATCGGACAGGGAAAACTGCTGGCCGACACGTCGATGGCGGATTTCATCCAGCAGAATTCCCGGAGTTACGTACGGCTCCGGTCCCCGCAACGCGAACAACTGCTCGATGTCCTGCATGCCGACGGTTTCCCTTCGGTGGAGGCGGCCGACGGCGCGCTGGAGGTGGATGGCGCCACCACCGAGAAGCTGGGTGAACTGGCCGCCGCGAACGGGCTGGTGCTCCACGAGCTGAGTGCGCAGCGGGCCTCGCTTGAGGAGGCGTTCATGCAGATGACGGCCGGCGCGGTGGAGTACCACGCGCACGGTACGGACGTGCAGGGCGCGGTCGCGTCCGGCGCGGCCGGTCCCCGCTGGGGCGAGACGACCGACGGCCCCCGCTGGGGCGACACCACCAAGGGAGCCTGAACGATGGCAGCCGTATCCGCGGTCCTGCAGTCCGAGTGGACGAAGATCCGGACGGTCTCCTCGACCGTCTGGACGCTGGCGAGCGCGCTCCTGGTGACGGTGGCGATGGGCGCGGCGCTGTGCGCGCTGCTGAAGTCGACCTTCGACGACCTCTCCGCCGCCGAGCAGGCGACCTTCGACCCGACGTTCATCAGCTTCTCGGGGATGGTGCTGGGCCAGCTCGCGATGGTGGTCTTCGGCGTCCTGGTGGTGGGCACCGAGTACAGCTCGGGCATGATCCGCACGTCGCTGGCGGCCGTCCCGCAGCGCGCCTCGTTCCTCTTCTCCAAGATCACGGTGGCCGGGGTGCTGGCCCTGGCCGTCGGTCTGGCGACGAGCTTCCTGTCGTTCTTCCTGGGCCAGGCGCTCCTCGGCGAGCACCGGACCTCGCTCGGCGCGGACAACGTCCTGCGGGCGGTGATCGGCGGCGGGCTCTACATGGGCCTGATCGCGATCTTCTCGATGGGGGTGGCGACGATGCTGCGTTCGTCGATGCTCTCGCTGGGCATCCTGGTGCCGTTCTTCTTCCTGATCTCGCAGATCCTGTCGGCGGTCCCGAAGGCGAAGGACGTGGCGCTGTACTTCCCCGACCAGGCCGGATCCAAGATCATGCAGGTGGTGCCGGACGCGATGAACACGGAGGCGGCTCCGTACGGCCCGTGGGGCGGGCTCGGCATCATGGTGCTCTGGGTGGCGGCCGCGCTGCTCGGCGGCTATCTGGTCCTGAAGCGCCGGGACGCGTAGACGACGGGTCCCGGGCGGCGGCCGACGGTTCCGGCGGCATGTGGTTGATGTTTCATGCTTCGCCGGAACCGTCAATGGCTCGATAAGCTCCTAGCTCATACGGGGGGCTCAGCCCGACGGCCACGGCCCCGACGACGACCTGACCTGTCGATGGGGCTGGAGAATGATCGAGGCAGTCGGCCTGACGAAGCGCTACGGCGCCAAGACGGCCGTGTACAACCTTTCCTTCCAGGTGCGGCCCGGGACCGTGACGGGCTTCCTGGGACCCAACGGCTCCGGCAAGTCCACCACCATGCGGATGATCCTCGGCCTCGACCAGCCGACGGCCGGGCACGTGACGATCGGCGGCCATCCCTTCCGGCAGCTCCCCAACGCGCCCCGGCAGGTCGGCGCGCTGCTCGACGCCAAGGCCGTGCACGGCGGCCGCAGCGCCCGCAGCCATCTGCTCTCGCTCGCCCAGCTCGCCGGGATCCCGGCCCAGCGGGTGGACGAGGTCCTCGGGGTCGTCGGCCTCCAGGACGTCGCCAAGCGCCGCTCCCAGGGCTTCTCGCTCGGCATGGGGCAGCGGCTCGGCATCGCGGCCGCGCTGCTCGGCGACCCGCAGGTGCTCCTCTTCGACGAGCCGGTCAACGGCCTCGACCCGGAGGGCATCCTCTGGGTCCGCAATCTGATGAAGAAGCTGGCCGCCGAGGGCCGCACGGTCTTCGTCTCCAGCCACCTCATGAGCGAGATGGCGCTCACCGCCGACCATCTGATCGTGATCGGCCGGGGCCAGCTGCTCGCCGACATGAGCGTGAAGGACTTCATCTCGGCGAACTCCGCGGACTTCGCCCGCGTGCGGACCCCCGCGACGACGCCGGAGCACCGCGAGAAGCTGACGGCCGCGCTCATCGAGGCCGGCGGCCGGGTGATGTCCGAGCCGGACGGCGCGCTGCGCGTGACCGGCCTCGCCCTGCCCCGCATCAGCGACCTGGCGCACGGGGCGGACGTACGGCTCTGGGAGCTGTCCCCGCACCAGGCGTCGCTGGAGGAGGCGTACATGCGGATGACGCAGGGCGCCGTGGACTACCGCTCCACCGAGGACCAGCTCGCCCACCTCCAGCAGCCGCAGCCGGCCCATCACCAGCAGCACGCCCAGCCGGCGCCGTACGTGGCGCCGGAGGTGCCGCAGCAGGGCTGGTACGCCCCGCCACCGCCCGGGCAGAACCCGTACGCCACGCAGAGCGAGCCGAGCGGCACGCCGGAGAAGCCGAACGCCGAGGACGCCCGATGACCACCCCCCACGCGTACGTCTCCCCCATCCCGGTCCGCCGGGCGCACCTCGGTGACGCGCTCGCCTCGGAGTGGACCAAGATCCGCTCGGTGCGCTCGACGATGTGGACGCTCGGCGTCATGGTGCTGCTGATGCTCGGGATCGGTGTGGGTGTCGCCGCCGTCGTGTCGGCGTCGAGCGTCCCCCCGCAGGACGAGTCGCCGCTCGCCTTCGGCTTCTTCGGCGTGCTGCTCGGCTCGATCTGCGTGATCACCCTCGGCGTGCTGACGATCGCCTCCGAGTACGGCACGGGCATGATCCGCACCACGCTGACCGCCTGCCCGAGCCGCGCCCGGGTGCTGACGGCCAAGGCGATCGTCTTCTTCCTGCTCGTCTTCACCGTCACCACGGTGACCGCGACCGTCGTCGCGCTGGCGCAGGTGGCGATGATCGACGCGGCCGAGCCGACCAGTGGGGAGTGGCTGCGCTCCACGGTCGGCGCCGGTCTGTTCCTCGCCCTGCTCGGGCTGGTCGCGCTCGCGGTCGGCACGGTCGTCCGGCACTCGGCCGGCGCGATCACGATCATGATCGGTGTGCTGCTGCTGCCGCTGGTCGCGGCGATGTTCATGTTCTCGGAGTCGCTGGCGAAGGTGCAGCAGTGGCTGCTCGAGTACGCCATCCCGAGCCAGCTGATCGCGCTGTACGCCGGCCGGACGACAGTCGGGCAGTCCGGCCCCTCGGGCTGGGAGCCGGTGTGGATCCTGCTGGGCGTCACGGCGGTGGCGATGGGCGGGGCGTACGCCCTGCTGAACAACCGGGACGTCTGACGGCCCCGGAGGCCGGTCCGGCGCGGGCCCGACGGCCCGGAGCCGGTCTCAGTATCTCGGCGCGTTACGGGACCGCTGCATCCGAGAGGTGCGGCGGTCCTTCGCGTTCCAGCACGCCTTGTGCCAGTGGCGCCGGTCCTCCACCCCGCCGTACTCGGGCCAGGCGACGACGTGCGGGGCGCCCGCCGGGATCTCCTGGTCGCAGCCGGGGCAGCGGTAGCGCTTGCCGGGCGCGCTCGCACCGGCCACGTGCCGTACGCACCACTCCTCGCCCTGCCAGGACTCGGTGCGCTGCGAGCCTCCGTACCGGTCGGCTTCCGCGCCCTGGGGGTCGGGCTTCTCGCCGCCAGGGGGGCGGTTGCGACGCGGGGACACGAATCACCTCACGGGGGCCGGGTACACGGACGGTTCCTTCAAGCGTACGGGGCGCGACGAAGTGGCCCGGTCCACCCTCCAGGCCCAGTTAGCGGAAAATCGCAAGAACTTCACGTGGGGCCGTTGCCTTTGGCACGTGTCAGACGTTGTTGCCAGTACGAGGGGGAGAACCGCGTCGGCCGCAAGGAGGCAGAAGGCGATGCGCGTGGGTACGTTCGTCCTGGCCGCCCAGTTCCCGGGCCAGGGTCAAGGAGAGGCGCTGCACCGAGCGGTGCGGACGGCCGAGGTGGCCGAGGAGTCGGGACTCGACTCCGTCTGGCTCGCCGAGCACCATTTCGTTCCGTACGGCGTCTGCCCGTCGGCCGTGACGCTGGCCGCGTTGCTGTTGGGCCGCACGCGCCGCATCCGGGTGGGGACGGCCGTCAGCGTGCTGCCGACCGTGCACCCGGTCGCCCTGGGCGAGCAGGCGGCGCTGCTGCACCTCACGTCCGGCGGCCGGTTCACCCTCGGGGTGGGCCGGGGCGGGCCGTGGGTCGATCTGGAGGTGTTCGGCGCGGGCCTCGGCGCGTACGAACAGGGTTTCCCCGAGTCGCTCGATCTGCTGCTGCGGTGGCTCTCCGAGCCACGGGTCGGGGCCGAGGGAGAACGGTTCGCCTTCCGTGAGGTGGCCGTCGTGCCGCGCGCGGGCGAGCTCATCGGCGGGGAGGCGGCGCCGGAGGTGGTGGTGGCCTGCACGTCCCCGAAGAGCGTCCGGCTGGCCGCCGAGCGCGGGCTGCCGATGCTGCTCGGGATGCACTGCGGCGACGAGGACAAGGCCGAGATGGTCGCCGCCTGGCGGCGCTTCGCCCGGGAGGCCGGCCGGACCCCGGACGAGATCGCCCGGATCGCCGCCGGCCATGTCTCGGCGGGCGTCGTCCAGCTCGCCGACCGCGGGGCGGACGCGGCCGAGGCGCTGGTGAAGGCCATGCCCGGCTGGCTGAAGCAGGGCCTGGACGCCCATGTCACCGTCGACGGCCGGCACCGCTCGATGCGGGACCCCGTCGCGTACACGGAGCTGCTGTGCGGGCTGCACCCGGTGGGCACACCGGGCCTGGCGGCGGACCGGCTCGCTGCGACCGCGGAGCGGACGGGCATCACGCGCTTCGCGCTGCTCGCCGAGGGCACCGGCGATCTCGCGGCCACCGAGGAGAACGTACGCCGGCTGGGCACCGAAGTGCTGCCGCGGCTGGTGTGAAGCGTGTGGGGGGTGGCGGGTCATGCTCGTCGGCTCATGATCGGTCGTCGACTGATGTCGGGGGGCCGGATGCCGCCGCTCCGGCATCTCGCGCATCGTTCGGGTCTCCCCCGATGCGGAGCGGCAGCACCACGCTTCAGCAGTCGCGGAGTTCCGGCGACTGGTTGAGCAGCTGTCCTCGTACGGAGGTGAAGCGGGCCAGCCGCTCGTCCACCGCCGGGTCCAGCGGGAACACCGCCACACGGTGGCAGTTCTGGAAGGCCAGACGCACGCCGAAGTGCCGCTGCAGCGCACCGCGGATGGCGTCACTCGCGAGCGCACGCAACAGCTGGCCACGTGCCTGCTCGTTCGGCGGCGGCGTCTGGTTGTCGGCGAACTCGCCGCCGTCGACCTTCAGCTGGGCCACCAGAGAACTGATCATCTCCCATGCGAAGGGCAGGGAGGTCCGGACGCAGTCGACGAAGTCGGCTTCGTCGACCTCGCCTCGCTCGGCCTGTTCCAACAGAGCCGGTGAGACGTCGAGCGACATGGGTTCTCCTCTCGCGACCCCGACAGACGGGGTCTTACGGGCAGGGTCGAAGGACCCCCGTGCGACACGCAGCGTGCACGGACGGCGACCTCCTGCTTCCACGGTAAGCGCGCGGTGCGGAGCGCACCAGGAGATTGGGAGCACAACCGGCCAATAACCGACGGGGGTTGGGCGGGCGTTAAGAGCCGAATCGCGCGGAAGAGCGTGCGTCTTGTAGCGTTGCCGACCATGCGTCTCGTCATCGCCCGTTGCTCCGTGGACTACGCGGGCCGGCTCACCGCCCACCTGCCCTCCGCTCCCCGTCTGATCCTGGTCAAGGCGGACGGCAGCGTCTCCATCCACGCGGACGACAGGGCGTACAAACCGCTCAACTGGATGTCTCCGCCGTGCACCCTGAAGGAGGGCGCCGACGGTGAGACCGGGGTGTGGACCGTGGTGAACAAAGCGGGCGAGAAACTGATCATCACGATGGAGGAGATCCTCCACGACTCCTCGCACGAACTGGGTGTCGACCCGGGTCTCATCAAGGACGGCGTGGAAGCGCATCTCCAGGAGCTCCTCGCGGACCGCATCGAGACCCTGGGTGACGGCCACACGCTGATCCGCCGCGAGTACCCGACGGCTATCGGCCCGGTGGACATCCTGTGCCGGGACGCCGCCGGGGCGACGGTCGCGGTGGAGATCAAGCGGCGCGGCGAGATCGACGGCGTGGAGCAGCTGACCCGCTATCTGGAGCTGCTGAACCGCGACCCGCACCTCGCGCCGGTGAAGGGCGTCTTCGCGGCGCAGGAGATCAAGCCGCAGGCCCGGGTGCTGGCGACGGACCGCGGCATCGAGTGCGTGGTGCTCGACTACGACGCGATGCGGGGCATCGAGGACGACAAGCTGCGGCTGTTCTAGCCGGCGGCGGTACGGGTATACGGCGAACGGCCCCGGGCGCGGTGAGCGCGCCCGGGGCCGTTCGTCGTGCCGTGGTGCGGCCGGTCAGGCGGGGGTGCCGGTGGAGGGGGCGCCGCCGTCCGTGGCGGAGGCGGAGTTGGTGGGGGGTTCGCCCTCCGCCGGCGGTGTCGTCGTGGCCGGGGGCGTCGTCTCCGTCGCGGTCTCGTCGGGCGTGGGCTCGGTCGTCGTCGGGGGCGGCGTCGTCTTGGTCGGCGTCGGCTTCGACGTCGGGCTCAGCGTCGGGAGCGGGCGCCCGGGCTGAGACGCCGTGGGCGAAGCGGGCGTGGGGCCGGTCGCGGTCCGACCGGCCGGGGAGGACGGGCCGCCCGTCGTGCCGGGGCCGCCCGGGGCGGGCGTGTCGGTCGAGCCGGGTGAGGAGGGGGCCGAGGGGCGGGGGGTCGACCCGTCGGTCGGCTCGTCCACGTCCGGGCCGGCGTCGCCGACGCTTCCGTCGCTCGTGGTGCGGTCGGAGGTGACCCGTTCGGGTCCTGGCTCGTCGCCGTTGCCCGAGGTGGCGCCGATGGTGACCACGGTACCGAGCACGGCGGCGAGGAGCGCGCCGGTGCCGACCGCGACCAGGTTGCGGCGGGCCCCGGCGAGCAGGCCCCAGCGGGCGCCGGGGCGCCGCTGGTCGCCGCCGTGCGGGGTGTCGGGCCGCGAGATGAGGGTCGGGCCCTCCTCCGCGAAGGCGGGGAACGCGGTGCCCGGCGGGGGCGTGGGTGTGGCGGTGGAGGCGAGCTTCGCCTTGGGGAAGGCGGTCTTGGCCGCCGTGGACGCGGCGAGGGCGGCCGGTACGCCGCCGGGCGGCGAGACGGGCTCGTCACCCGGCGTCCGGTCGCCGGAGGGCCCCTCGGCGCGGTCGGCGACCAGGGCGAGGGCCCGGCGGCCGGCGACGGTGCCGCGCTTGTCGGCGAGCGCTCCGCGCAGGCCGATGGAGGCCTCCAGCTCGGCGCGGGCCCGTTCCGGATGGCCGGAGCAGAGTGCGAGGACGCCCAACTCGTGGTGGAAGTAGGCCTCTTCGGCGACTTCTCCGGCGAGGCGGGCGGCTTCCTGGCCGCTGCGCAGGGCTCGCTCCCAGGCGCCCCAGTGCAGTCCGGCGGCGAAGGCGGGCGCGGCGCTGCGGGCGAGGAGGACGGCGGTGGCGGGGTGCTCGGTCGCCGTGCCGGGGACGAGCGCGGTGAGGGCGGCGAGGAGCGCGTCGGCCTCGGCGGCCGCGCGGGCGGGCGTGACGGAGGGGTGCCCGGCCCACCAGGCGTAGTGCTGGGCGACGGTGTGGGCGCGGTCGGCCGCGTCGGCGGCGTAGTCGTGGGCGAGGAGCTGGGTGAGGACGCCGGCGGCGAGGCGGTAGCGGGTGCCGACCGGGGTGAGCAGGGCGCACTCCAGGAGCTCGCCGAGGGCGGCGTCGGCGTGGGTGTCGCCGACGAGGGCGGGGAGGTGGGCCTGGTGGGGCACCTCGCCGCCGAGGGCGACGGCGAAGCGGAGGGCTTCCCGGGCGGAGCGGCTGAGCCGTGAGGCGAGCAGGGCCGCGGGTGCGGCGCCCTCGCCGAGGCTGGGCAGCGGTATGTCGCGCAGCTCCACGTCGGCGTCCTGCGCGGGGTCGTCCCGGAGGGCGGCGGGCTCGGCGTCGGCGGGTGCGTCGGAGGGCCCGAAGGCGTCGTCGAGGGCTCCGAAGGCGTCGAATTCCGAGGGGGCGTCCTCCTGGATGCCGAAGGCGTCGAACTCGGCGGGGGTGACGCGGAGCCGGTCGCGCTGGCGGAGCAGGGCCGCGGCCTGGACGAAGCGCAGCGGCAGGCCCTCGGACTCGAACCAGAGGTCTCCGGCCCAGTTGGCCTCGTCCTCGGTGAGGGCGCGGCCGACGGCGTTCTCCAGGAGTTCCAGCGCGGAGGCGCGGCCGAGTCCGGCGAGGAAGACCTCTTCGACGTGGGCGTCGGCGGAGGGGGGCGGCACGTCGGGGGTGGCGGCGAGCAGGAAGGCGCATTCGGGGGCGGCGGCGAGCAGCTCGTCGAGGGCGGCCCCGCCGCATTCCAGGTCGTCGACGACGACGATGGCGCCGATCTCGCGGACGAGGGCGAGCAGGGCGGGCCGGTCGGGCCGCTGGTCGGGGGCGTGCCGGACGGCGTGGAGGAGTTCGTACAGCAGCTCGGTGGGTGTGCGGTGGTAGCCGGAGAGGCGCACCACACCGTCGGGTGCCAGGTCGGCGCAGTCGCCGGCGACGGCGTCGAGGAGCGCGGTGCGGCCGGATCCGGGGGGTCCGGAGAGGCGGACGGAGCGGCCGCGGCCGAGGAGCTGGACGAGCCGTTCGCGTTCCTCCTGGCGTTCGACGAGCGGCAGGGGCGCCGCGGCGGGGCCGGGCGGTACGGGCGGGGCGGCGGCCCGGGCGGCGTCGGCGCGCTCCTCGGGGGTGCGGCGGCGGGGCGCGGCGGGCGTCTCGTCCCCGAAGCCCTCGATGCCCGCGGGGCCGCCGGGCGGGCAGGTCTCGACCTCGCTGCCGTCGACGGGGTTGACGGTCAGCAGCAGGTCGCCGGCGACGAGCCGGGCGGTGCGGACGCGCGCGGGGGTGGTGACGGGCCCGCGCTCGGGGGCGGCGCCCCGGGCGCCGGGTGTGTCGTCGTCCGCGTGGTCGTGGCCGTACTCTTCCGGCCCCCGGTTCATCGGGTCCATGCTCAAAGCCCCCAAAAGCGGTGCGTGCCGAAGCCCCATCCGGCCGATCTGCACGCTCGCTGTCGCTTCTGGTCCGGTGCCCGCCGGGTGGGTTCGTCAAAGGGCGGGCGACCGAACCCTAGACCTTCCGCGCGGATCCCGGAACATCCGGGGTGCCGGCCGCCCCAGACGTCACTGTCTTGTGAGGATTGGGGCGTGACGCCTGGTTCACACAGCGGCTTCACAGGCGGTGCGGCGGTGGGACGCGGCCCGGAGGCCCCGGCTCCGCACTCAGACGCGGGGCAGGGTCTCGGCGGCGAGGCCGCCCTCGATGGCGAGGATGCGGTGCAGCCGGGTGGCCACGAGGAGGCGCTGCATCTGGGGCGGCACCCCGCGCAGCACGAGCCGGCGGCCGCAGCGGCCGGCCCGGCGGTGTGCGCCCATGATGACCCCGAGACCGGTGGCGTCCCAGGAGTCGAGACCGGTCAGGTCGAGCACGAGGTCGCCGACGCCGTCGTCGACGGCCGAGTGCAGGACCGTACGGGCGTCCGCCGCGCTACGGACGTCGAGGCGGCCCCCGACGACCAGCTCGACTTGGTCGCCCCTGATGTGCATATGCGCTCCCCGGGAGTGCTCCGTCTTTGCATCAACTGACTGTCACGGGCGCAGAAGCGTTGCGCCTTGTAAGCGAACTGATACCGAATTCACCCCTTGGGGTGATCGCCGGACGATCGTCGGGCGTCAGTGCTTGTAGAAGCCCTGCCCGCTCTTACGGCCGATGTCACCGGCGTCCACCATCCGGCGCATCAGCTCCGGCGGGGCGAACTTCTCGTCCTGCGTCTCGGTGTAGATGTTGCCGGTGGCGTTCACGAGGATGTCGATGCCCGTGAGGTCGGCGGTGGCGAGCGGGCCCATGGCGTGGCCGAAGCCCAGCTTGCAGGCGATGTCGATGTCCTCGGCGGTGGCCACGCCGGACTCGTGGAGCTTGGCGGCCTCGACGACCAGCGCCGAGATGAGCCGGGTGGTGACGAAGCCGGCCACGTCGCGGTTGACGACGATGCAGGTCTTGCCGACCGACTCGGCGAACTCCCGCGCCGTGGCGAGGGTGGCGTCGCTCGTCTTGTACCCGCGGACCAGCTCGCAGAGCTGCATCATCGGGACCGGCGAGAAGAAGTGGGTACCGACGACGGCCTCCGGGCGCTGCGTCACCGCGGCGATCTTGGTGATCGGGATGGCGGAGGTGTTGGAGGCGAGGACGGCGCCGTCCTTGGCGATGGCGTCGAGCGAGCGGAAGATCTCGTGCTTGACCTCCAGCTTCTCGAAGACGGCCTCGACGACGATGTCGGCGTCGGCGACCGCTTCGAGTGCGGTGGTCGCGGTGATCCGGCCGAGGGCGGCCTCCGCGTCGGCGGCGTCCAGCCTGCCCTTGGCGACGAACCGGTCGTACGACGCCTTGATGCCGTCGGTGCCACGGGTCAGGGCGGCGTCGGTGACGTCACGCAGGACGACGTCCCAGCCCGCCTGGGCCGAGACCTGCGCGATTCCGGACCCCATGAGTCCGGCCCCGATGACGGCGAGCTTCCTGGCCACGATGTTCCACCCCTTAACGCCTGTTCACTTCCGGCTCTTCGGCGGAGATTAGCGGTCGCGGGGCGCTGTGTGACCGGTAAGTAACGCGCGTCACGCCCCGTTTGACGGACGTCACACCGGCGACAGGCCCCGGAGGGGCGGGCCGGGGGCGTCGCGTCGGGACCGGGACCCGCGAAGGGGGCCGCCGCCCCCGCCCGTACGGCGGAGGGCCGCCGCCTCCGCCCGTAGAGCGGTCGCCGTGACGGTGGGCACACGGGCCGCCTGCGGAGCCGGAGCGTAACTACGCTGGACCCATGGTCAATCTGACGCGCATCTACACCCGTACCGGCGACCAGGGCACCACCGCACTGGGCGACATGAGCAGGACCCCCAAGACCGATCTGCGGATCTCGGCGTACGCCGACGCCAACGAGGCCAACGCCGTCATCGGCACCGCCATCGCGCTCGGCCGGCTCGACGAGGAGGTCGTCAAGGTCCTCGTCCGCGTCCAGAACGACCTCTTCGACGTGGGCGCGGACCTGTCCACGCCGGTGGTCGAGGACCCGAAGTACCCGCCGCTGCGGGTCGAGCAGAGCTACGTCGACAAGCTGGAGGCGGATTGCGACCGCTTCCTGGAGCGGCTGGAGAAGCTGCGCTCCTTCATCCTGCCGGGCGGCACGCCCGGTGCGGCCCTGCTGCACCAGGCGTGCACGGTGGTCCGGCGGGCGGAGCGCTCCACCTGGGCCGCGATCGAGGTGCACGGCGAGTCGATGAACGCCCTCACCGCGACCTACCTCAACCGGCTGTCAGACCTGCTCTTCATCCTTGCGCGCACCGCGAACGGAGAGGTCGGGGACGTGCTCTGGGTGCCGGGCGGGGAGCGCTGAGCCGTTCCCGGCCCCCGGTGCGGCGGGCCGGTCCGAGGTCTCCCCTGAGGCCTCGGCCCCCGGCTTCGGTGCGCTCTTCGGCCAGATCGCGTAGCTGAGCGCGATCAGGCCGTGGATCCCGACCGCCCGCCAGGCGACGAGGATCCAGCCGCGCAGCGACTCGGTGTTCCCGCCGTCGCCGACGTACCACATGGCGAGCAGCAGCAGTCCGGAGGCGACGGCCCCGCCCACCAGCGAGCCCATCCAGATCGCGCCCTCGTGACGGGCGCGCGCCATGCCGTAGCGCGGCGGCTTGGCGGGCGGCGGGGCGCCGCCGAAGCGGTGGGCGGCGTGGCCGTCGAGCCACTTCACGGTGCGGTGGCCGTGGCCGACGGTGTAGCCGATGTAGAGCGCCGCGAGGCCGTGCTTCCAGCTCGGGTCGGCGCCGTTCTTCAGGTCGACGGCGGTGACGACGAGGAGCAGGACCTCCAGGAGCGGCTCGCACAGCAGCAGGGCGAGACCCGTGCGCGGCATCTTCAGCAGGTACCGGGTGGCCAGGCCGGCGGCCAGCAGCACCCAGAAGCCGACCTCGCAGATCACGATCAGCGTGACGATCACGGTACTCACCCTTTCGCTCGGGACCCCTCCAGCGTCCCGTGGCATCCCGCCCGGATCGTCGTCGCCGATGACGACCTGCGACTACATCCTTCGACGGAGGGCCGGATCGGCCCGCACGGCGAGGCCCGGTACCCGCCCGCCGTGTTGGATGAGGGGGTGACACTCCCCCGACCGCACCGCGACGACCTGCTCATCGCCGCCGGCGGCCTCGCCGTCGGTCTGCTGATGTGGTCCTTCGGGCTGCACACCCAGACCGACCGGCTGATCACCGCCCGCTGGGCGACGCTGGTCCCGCTCGCCGTCATGGCCGCGATGGCGACCCTCCGCCGCTCCCTGCCGCAGACCGCGCTGGCCGTCGGCACGCTCGCCCTGGTGGCGGACCAGTTCACCTACGGCAGCCTGGTGACCGCGCTGATGTTCACGGACCTGGTCTACGCGGCCGTGGTCTACGGCTCGCCCCGCTCCGCCCGGCGCATCCCGTACACCACGGGTCTGATCACCGTCGGCGTCACGATCGGCTTCCTCGTCTGGTGGCAGAACGCGATCGCCCTGCTGGTCGGCCTGATCACCGGCATGGTCTCCTTTCTGCCGGCCGTGACCGGTGCCGTCGTCCGCAATCACCGGCAGGCCGCCGACGCCGCCCGGCTGCGCGCCGAGCAGACCGCGCTGCTCGCCGAGATGGACCGCAGTCAGGCCGTCGTGGCCGAGCGCGCCCGGATGGCGCGGGAGCTGCACGACATGGTCGCCAACCACCTCTCCGCCATCGCCATCCACTCCACGGCCGCGCTCTCGCTCGACGACCCGGGGACCACCCGGCAGGCGCTGACCGTGATCCGGGAGAACAGCGTGGCCGGTCTCGCGGAGATGCGGCGGCTGATCGGGCTGCTGCGGGACAGCAGCGGGGACGCCGAGCCGGCGGCCGCGCCGACCCTGGACGGCCTGGACGCGCTGCTGGCCCAGGCGTCGACGAACGGCGGGCCGAGCGGACTGACATTCGTGCTCGCCGACACCCGGCCCGAGGACGGCGGGGCGCTGCCGGCCCCGGTCGAGCTCGCCGCGTACCGGATCGTGCAGGAGTCGCTGACCAACGCCCTCAAGCACGCCGCCCCCGGCGAGGTGCGGGTCGAGGTCGGCCGCCGCCGGGACGGGGCCCTGACGGTGGGGGTGACCAGCGCGCTCGGCGGGCAGCCCGGGCCGCGCGCCCCGGGCTCCGGGGCGGGTCTGGTGGGGATGCGGGAGCGGGTGACGCTGCTGGACGGGGAGTTCGAGGCCGGTCCGGTGACGGCGGCCGACGGACGGAAAGAATGGCTGGTGCGGGCGGACCTGCCCGTCGGTACGAGCGACAAGGAGCCGTCGGCATGGTACGGGTGATCGTGGCCGAGGATCAGAGCGCGGTCCGGGCGGGGCTGGTCCTGATCCTGGGCAGCGCACCGGACATCGAGGTCGTCGGCGAGGCCGCGGACGGGGAGCGGGCGGTCGAGCTGGCCCGCGCGCTCCGACCGGACGTCGTCCTGATGGATGTGCAGATGCCCCGCATGGACGGCGTGACGGCGACCGGCCTCGTCGTCTCCGAGGGCCTCGCCGATGTGCTGGTCCTGACCACCTTCGACCTCGACGCGTACGTCTTCGGCGCGCTGCGGGCCGGGGCGGCGGGTTTCCTGCTGAAGAACACGGAGGCCGGGGAGCTGATCGAGGCGGTACGGACCGTGGCACGCGGTGAGGGGATGATCGCGCCGGCGGTCACGCGCCGGCTGATCGCCGAGTTCGCGTCGCCGAGCCGCCCGTCCCGGACGCCGGGCGGGACCGACCCCGCCGTCCTGGACGTGCTGACGCCCCGGGAGCGGGAGGTGCTCTCGGCGCTCGGCGACGGCCTGTCGAACGCCGAGATCGCGGTGCGTCTCGACATGGCGGAGGCGACCGTGAAGACGCACGTCAGCAAGGTGCTGAGCAAGCTGGAGCTGCGCAGCCGCGTCCAAGCGGCCGTCCTGGCCCAGGAGTTGGGTGTCTGATCGCACCGGGGGCCACCGGCGCCGACGGGCGGCCGGTCCCTCCGGCGCGGCGGCGCCGGACCCCCTCCGACTTTGGTCTGGACCTCTTGACGGTTGGTCCAGACCTTTCTACGCTCGCGGGGCGCGCGCACCTTTCACGGACCACCCCCAGATTGCCCGTCCGCAACTTGAGGAGCACCGTTGAGCACTCAAGCACCGACGCGCAGAACAGGGTTCAGACACCGGGCTGCCGCCGGTCTGACCGCCCTGATCCTGCCTCTGGCCGCCATGGTCGGCCTCGCCACACCCGCCGAGGCAGCCGCCGCGGCCACCGCCACCTACACCAAGGCCTCCGACTGGGGCTCCGGCTTCGAGGGCCGGTGGACGGTGAAGAACACCGGCACCACCACCCTCTCGTCCTGGACCGTCGAGTGGGACTACCCCTCCGGCACCTCCGTCACCTCCGCCTGGGACGCCACCGTCACCAGCGCCGGCACCCACTGGACCGCCAAGAACGTCGGCTGGAACGGCACCCTCGCCCCCGGCGCCTCCGTCTCCTTCGGCTTCAACGGCACCGGCTCCGGTTCCCCGACCGGCTGCAAGATCAACGGCGCCTCCTGCGACGGGTCCACCCAGCCCGGCGACAACGCGCCCTCCGCCCCCGGCACCCCGGTCGCCTCCGACATCACCAACACCTCGGTCAAGCTGACCTGGACCGCCGCCACCGACGACAAGGGCGTCAAGAACTACGACGTCCTGCGCGACGGCACCAAGGTCGCCACGGTCACCGGCCTCACGTACACCAACACCGGCCTGACCGCCGGGACCGACTACGCTTACACGGTCGTCGCCCGCGACACCATCGACCAGACCGGCCCGGCCAGCGGCACGGCGAGCGTCCGCACCACGGGCGGCGGCGGGGGCAACCCCGGCACCGCGGTCAAGATGGGCTACTTCACCAACTGGGGCGTCTACGGCCGCAACTACCACGTGAAGAACATCGTGACCTCCGGCTCCGCCTCCAAGATCACGCACATCAACTACGCCTTCGGCAACGTCACCGGCGGCAAGTGCACGATCGGCGACGCCTACGCCGACTACGACAAGGCCTACACCGCCGACCAGTCCGTCGACGGTGTCGCCGACACCTGGGACCAGCCGCTGCGCGGCAACTTCAACCAGCTCCGCAAGCTGAAGAAGGCCCACCCGAACATCAAGGTGCTGTGGTCCTTCGGCGGCTGGACCTGGTCCGGCGGCTTCGGCCAGGCCGTGCAGAACCCGACCGCCTTCGCGCAGTCCTGCTACGACCTGATCGAGGACCCGCGCTGGGCCGACGTCTTCGACGGCATCGACCTCGACTGGGAGTACCCGAACGCCTGCGGCCTGTCCTGCGACACCAGCGGCCCGGCCGCCTTCAAGAACATGATGCAGGCCATGCGCGCCAAGTTCGGCGCGAACTACCTGGTCACGGCGGCCGTCACGGCCGACGCCTCGGCCGGCGGCAAGATCGACGCCGCCGACTACGCCGGCGCGGCGCCGTACATGAACTGGTTCAACGTGATGACGTACGACTTCTTCGGCGCCTGGGCGGCGAAGGGCCCGACGGCCCCGCACTCCCCGCTCACCTCCTACGCCGGCATCCCCCAGGCGGGCTTCAACTCCGCCGAGGCGATCGCCAAGTTCAAGGCGCAGGGCGTCCCGGCGAACAAGCTGCTGCTCGGCATCGGCTTCTACGGCCGCGGCTGGACCGGCGTCACCCAGTCCGCGCCGGGCGGCACCGCCACCGGACCGGCCGCCGGAACGTACGAGCAGGGCATCGAGGACTACAAGGTCCTGAAGAACTCCTGCCCGGCCACCGGCACGGTCGCCGGAACGGCGTACGCCCACTGCGGCACCAACTGGTGGAGCTACGACACCCCGGCCACCGTCACGTCCAAGATGTCCTGGGCGAAGAACCAGGGCCTGGGCGGGGCGTTCTTCTGGGAGTTCAGCGGTGACACCGGCAACGGCGAACTGGTCGGCGCGATCAACGGCGGCCTGAGCTAGCCCCACGGAGAACAACGGCGGGGACGGTGCAGCACACCGTCCCCGCCGTCATGATGTCTCAGGCCACATTGACCCTCCCCCAGACTTCGTCCGGGGGGACCCCCATCCAGCGGGGGCCGATCAGGCCACATTCACCCTCTGGCCCGGAGGCGCCGCCTCCAGCCAGGCGAGGAAGCCGGTCAGCGCGTCCTCGCTCATCGCCAGCTCCAGGCGGGTCCCCCGGTGCATACAGCCCTGGATCACCGCGTCGGAGAGCAGCGCCAGCTCCTCCTCGCCCTCGGGCATCCGGCGCTCCAGGACCTCGATGGCCGAGCGCTCCAGGACCCTGCGCGGGCGGGGGGCGTACGAGAAGACACGGAACCAGGCGACCTGGTCGCCGCTGTAGCGGGCGACGCCGTACACCCAGCCCTTGCCGGACGGGTCGGGTTCCTCGGGGACGTCCCAGCGCAGCGAACAGTCGAAGGTGCCGCCGGCCCGCTGGATCAGTCTGCGCCGCAGACCGAAGACGAAGAGCCCGATCACCACCAGTGCGACGACCAGGCCGCCCAGGAGCAGAGCGAGGAACATCTTCACCGACCTCCTCGCTGCGTCCCGTAACCGAATACAACCAGTATCTGCATCGCCTCAGCCGCGACACGGTCTGGAGAATTCCAGCCGTGCCGCGGCTGAGGGCACAACTCTCGGCGGCGGTCCGTCAGTGGACCGCTACCGCGCGCAGCCGGACATCGGCGCGACGCTCGGCGGCGGCGTCCGAATCCGACTTGGCGCGCTCCAGCGCGCGCTCGGCGCGCTGGGCGTCGATCTCGTCCGCCAGCTCGGCGATCTCCGCGAGCAGAGACAGCTTGTCGTCGGCGAACGAGATGAATCCACCGTGCACGGCGGCGACGACAGTGTTGCCCTCGCTCGTGCGGATGGTCACCGGGCCCGACTCCAGCACACCGAGCAGCGGCTGGTGGCCGGGCATGACGCCGATGTCGCCGGAGGTGGTACGCGCGATGACCAAGGTGGCCTCGCCGGACCAGACACTCCGGTCCGCGGCGACCAGCTCGACGTGCAGCTCAGCAGCCAAGGGTGGCTCCTCGGGTCACCACCCGGCGGTCGTGCCGGGTGTTGGGGTCAATTCTAGGGGGCGTGACGAGGGGGGCGGGCACACCCGCCCCCCTCACAGAGCACGGGGCTCAGGAGACGCCGAGCTCCTTGGCGTTGGCCTTGAGGTCCTCGAGGCCACCGCACATGAAGAACGCCTGCTCGGGGAAGTGGTCGTACTCACCGTCGCAGATCGCGTTGAACGCGGCGATCGACTCGTCGAGCGGAACGTCCGAACCGTCCACGCCGGTGAACTGCTTCGCCGCGTGGGTGTTCTGGGACAGGAAACGCTCGACACGGCGGGCGCGGTGGACAACGAGCTTGTCCTCCTCGCTCAGCTCGTCGATACCGAGAATCGCGATGATGTCCTGGAGGTCCTTGTACTTCTGCAGGATCCCCTTGACGCGCGTGGCGGCGTCGTAGTGCTCCTGCGCGATGTAGCGCGGGTCCAGGATCCGGGACGTGGAGTCCAGCGGGTCCACGGCCGGGTAGATGCCCTTCTCGGAGATCGGACGGGAGAGAACCGTCGTCGCGTCGAGGTGGGCGAAGGTGGTGGCCGGAGCCGGGTCGGTCAGGTCGTCCGCGGGGACGTAGATCGCCTGCATCGAGGTGATCGAGTGACCACGGGTCGAGGTGATGCGCTCCTGGAGGAGACCCATCTCGTCGGCCAGGTTCGGCTGGTAACCCACCGCGGAGGGCATACGGCCGAGCAGGGTCGACACCTCGGAGCCCGCCTGCGTGAAGCGGAAGATGTTGTCGATGAAGAACAGCACGTCCTGCTTCTGCACATCGCGGAAGTACTCCGCCATGGTCAGACCGGCCAGGGCGACGCGCAGACGGGTGCCCGGGGGCTCGTCCATCTGGCCGAAGACCAGCGCGGTCTTGTCGAGAACGCCGGCCTCCTCCATCTCGACCATGAGGTCGTTGCCCTCACGGGTGCGCTCGCCGACACCGGCGAAGACGGAGACACCGTCGTGCAGCTTGGCCACACGGACGATCATTTCCTGGATCAGAACGGTCTTGCCGACACCGGCACCACCGAACAGACCGATCTTTCCACCCTTGACGTACGGGGTGAGAAGGTCGACGACCTTCAGGCCGGTCTCGAACATCTCGGTCTTGGACTCGAGCTGGTCGAAGGCCGGGGCCTTGCGGTGGATCGTCCAGCGCGGCGCGTCGGCCACGGTGGACTCGTCGGCGTTGAGCACCTGGCCCAGCGTGTTGAACACGCGACCCTTGGTGACGTCACCGACGGGGACGGTGATGCCCGTGCCCGTGTCGGTCACCGGGGCCTGGCGGACCAGACCGTCGGTGGGCTGCATGGAGATGGTGCGCACGACGCCGTCACCGAGGTGCTGGGCGACCTCGAGGGTCAGCGTCTTGGTCGCGCCCTCCTCGGCCGGGTCCGGAACCTCGACGTGCAGCGCGTTGTAGATCTCCGGCATCGCGTCGACGGGGAACTCCACGTCGACGACCGGGCCGATGACCCGGGCGACGCGGCCCGTGGCGGCGGCCGTCTCAACAGTGGTCGTCATTACTTGTCACTCCCCGCGGTCGCGTCGGCCAGGGCTGCCGAGCCGCCGACGATCTCGCTGATTTCCTGGGTGATTTCGGCCTGGCGGGCCGCGTTGGCAAGTCGGGAGAGGTTGTTGATCAAGTCTCCCGCGTTGTCGGTCGCCGACTTCATCGCGCGGCGCGTGGCGGCGTGCTTGGAGGCAGCCGACTGGAGCAGCGCGTTGTAGATCCGGCTCTCGACGTAGCGCGGCAGAAGGGCGTCGAGGACGTCCTCCGCCGACGGCTCGAAGTCGTACAGCGGGCGGAGCGTGTCCGACTCGCCCGCCTCCTTCGCCACCTCGTCGAGGCTGAGGGGCAGCAGCCGGGCCTCGACCGCCGTCTGCGTCATCATCGAGACGAACTCGGTGTAGACGATGTGGAGCTCGTCCACGCCGCCCTCGGCGGTGTCCTTCTCGATCGCCTCGATCAGCGGAGCCGCGATCTTCTTGGCATCCGCGTACTCGGGCTGGTCCGTGAATCCGGTCCACGAGTCGGACAGCTTGCGCTCACGGAAGTTGTAGTGCGCGATGCCACGGCGACCGACGACATAGATGTCGACCTCGCGGCCCTCGCCCTCCAGCTTCCTCGTCAGCGCTTCCGCCGCCTTGATGGCGTTGGAGTTGAACGCGCCGGCCAGACCGCGGTCGCTCGAGAGGAGCAGGACCGCGGCACGGGTCGGGTTCTCCACCTCGGTGGTCAGCGAGTGCTTGTCGTTCGCACCCGTGGCCACCGCGGTGACCGCGCGGGTCAGCTCGGTCGCGTACGGGGTCGACGCCTGCACCTTGCGCTGCGCCTTGACGACACGCGAGGCGGCGATCATCTCCATCGCCTTGGTGATCTTCTTCGTCGCGGTGACGGATTTGATGCGACGCTTGTAGACCCGGAGCTGCGCTCCCATGAGTCAGGTCCCTTCCGTCGTCACTTCGAGACGTTGACGGCAGCGGAAGCGTCGTCGCCCAGCAGCTTCCCGTCAGAGGTCTCGAACTGCTTCTTGAACTCCGCGATGGCGTCGGCGACGGCCTGCAGGGTGTCGTCCGACATCTTGCCGCCCTCACGAATGGAGCTCATGAGACCGGAGTGGCTCTGGCGCAGGTACGCCAGCATCTCGGCCTCGAAGCGGCGGATGTCGGCGACCGGGACGTCGTCCATCTTGCCGGTGGTGCCGGCCCAGACGGAGACGACCTGGTTCTCGGTGGGCATCGGCTGGTACTGAGCCTGCTTGAGCAGCTCGACCATGCGCTGACCACGCTCCAGCTGCGCCTTCGACGCGGCGTCCAGGTCGGAACCGAAGGCGGCGAACGCCTCCAGCTCACGGAACTGGGCCAGGTCCACACGGAGGCGACCGGAGATCTGCTTCATCGCCTTGTGCTGGGCGGAGCCACCGACACGGGAGACCGAGATACCGACGTTCAGGGCCGGGCGCTGGCCGGCGTTGAACAGGTCGGACTCCAGGAAGCACTGGCCGTCGGTGATGGAGATGACGTTGGTCGGGATGAACGCCGAGACGTCGTTGGCCTTCGTCTCGACGATCGGCAGACCGGTCATCGAACCCGCACCCAGCTCGTCCGAGAGCTTCGCGCAGCGCTCGAGCAGACGCGAGTGCAGGTAGAAGACGTCACCCGGGTAGGCCTCACGGCCCGGCGGGCGGCGCAGCAGCAGCGACACGGCGCGGTAGGCGTCGGCCTGCTTCGACAGGTCGTCGAAGACGATCAGGACGTGCTTGCCCTGGTACATCCAGTGCTGGCCGATGGCGGAACCGGTGTACGGCGCCAGGTACTTGAAGCCGGCCGGGTCGGACGCCGGGGCGGCGACGATCGTCGTGTACTCGAGCGCACCGGCCTCCTCCAGCGCGCCGCGCACGGACGCGATGGTGGAGCCCTTCTGGCCGACGGCGACGTAGATGCAGCGGACCTGCTTGTTCACGTCGCCGGAGCGCCAGTTGTCACGCTGGTTGATGATCGTGTCGACGCACAGCGCGGTCTTGCCGGTCTGACGGTCGCCGATGATCAGCTGACGCTGGCCGCGGCCGACCGGGGTCATGGCGTCGACGGCCTTGTAGCCGGTCTCCATCGGCTCGTGGACCGACTTACGGGCCATGACGCCCGGGGCCTGCAGCTCGAGGGCGCGGCGGCCCTCGGTCGCGATCTCGCCGAGGCCGTCGATCGGGTTGCCGAGCGGGTCGACGACGCGACCCAGGTATCCCTCGCCGACACCGACGGAGAGGACCTCACCGGTGCGCTGCACCGGCTGTCCCTCCTCGATGCCGCTGAACTCGCCGAGGACGATCGCACCGATCTCGCGCTCCTCGAGGTTGAGGGCGAGACCGAGGGTGCCGTCCTCGAACTTCAGCAGCTCGTTCGCCATGGCCGAGGGCAGACCCTCGACCTTGGCAATGCCGTCGCCGGCCAGGCTGACCGTTCCGACCTCCTCGCGCGAGGCCGCGTCCGGCTGGTACGACTGGACAAAGTTCTCCAGCGCGTCCCGGATCTCCTCCGGCCGGATCGTGAGCTCCGCCATCTGGGTTCCCTGCTCTCCTTGTTGGGCCCGAAGTTTCTTAAGGGGTCTGGGGGCCGACCCCCAGGAATCTTCTGCAATCTCTGCACGGCCCAACCGGGCCGCTGGTGATGCTTTGTTGTGTTGGTGGCAGACTCAGCCGGCCAGTCGCCGGGTCGCCTCGTCGAGGCGCTCCGCGATGGTCCCGTTGATGACCTCGTCACCCACCTGCACCGTGATCCCGCCGAGGACCGAAGGGTCCACGTCCAGGTTCAGGTGCATCTGACGGCCGTAGAGCTTCGCCAGTACGGCACCGAGGCGCTGCTTCTGCTGGTCGGTCATCGGCACCGCCGAGGTGACGACGGCGACCATCCGGTCCCGGCGCGCCGCGGCGAGCTTGGAGAGGGACTCGAGTCCCGCTTCCAGGCTACGTCCACGGGGCTGGGTCACGAGACGGACGACCAGGCGCTCGGTGACCGGGTTGGCCTTGCCGCCGAGCAGGCTGCGGAGCAGCTCGCCCTTGGCGGTCGCCGTGGCGGCCTTGTCGGTCAGCGCCGAGCGCAGCTCGGTGCTGGAGGTGACGATCCGGCCGAACCGGAACAGCTCGTCCTCGACGTCGTCCAGCGCGCCGGCCTGCTGCGCCGTGGTGAGGTCGGCGATGTTCGCCAGCTCCTCGACCGCGTCGACCAGGTCACGCGACTGCGACCAGCGGGAACGCACCATGCCGGACACCAGGTCGACGGTCTCGCCGCCCACCTGACCGCCGAGCAGTCGCCGGGCGAGCTCGGCCTTGGCCTCGCCACCCTGCGCCGGGTCGGTCAGGACCCGACGCAGCGACACCTCGCGGTCGAGCAGCGCGGTGACAGCCGCCAGCTCACCGGCGAGCTTCGCCGTGTCGACCGAGGTGTTGTCGGTCAGCGCGTCGAGGGACTCGCGTGCGGCGGCCAGCGCCTCACGGCTCGCTCCGTTCATCGGACGGCCTCGGCCTTCTCCTCGAGCTCATCGAGGAAGCGGTCGATCGTGCGGCTCTGGCGGGCGTGGTCCTCGAGGGACTCGCCGACCAGCTTGCCGGCCAGGTCGGTGGCGAGCTTGCCCACGTCCTGGCGCAGCGAGGTCGCCGCGGCCTTCCGGTCGGCCTCGATCTGGGTGTGGCCGGCCGCGATGATCTCCTCGCGCTGGCGCTGGCCTTCCGCCTTCATCTCCTGGATGATCGCGGTGCCCTGCTCCGTCGCCTCCTGGCGAAGACGCGCGGCCTCATGGCGGGCCTCGGCGAGCTGGGCCTTGTACTGCTCCAGCACGCTCTGGGCCTCGATCTGGGCCGACTCGGCCTTCTCGATGCCACCCTCGATGGCCTCGCGACGCTGCTCCAGAACCTTGTTGATGTTCGGGAGGAGCTTCTTGGCGAGGAAGCCGAAGACGATGACGAAGGCGATCAGGCCGATGACGAGCTCGTCGAGATGCGGGATCAGAGGAGGCTGGGGCTCCTCCGCCGCAAGAAGCAGAGCGTTCACATCAGTGCCTTCCGTAAAAAGATCTGGGCTGTCGGTCCGGCTTACTGGTAGACGAAGCCCATGACGATGCCGATGAGGGCGAGCGCCTCACAGAAGGCGAAGCCCATGATCTGGTTGGTGCGGATCAGACCGGCGGCCTCGGGCTGGCGGGCGAGGGCCTGCGTGCCGTTACCGAAGATGATGCCGACGCCGACGCCGGGGCCGATCGCGGCGAGGCCGTAGCCGATCGACGCGACGTTGCCGACGACGTTCTCCTTCGCGCTGGCGGCGAGGTTGACCATGTCGAGAGCAGCGGACATGCCGTTACTTCCTTCTCTTTCAATGACCCGGTGGGGGTTGGCCACCGGACGACTGATGGTTTTTGGGGGTGGAGCGGCTGGTCTGGTCGGCTCAGTGGTGCTCGGCGAGCGCGCCCTGGACGTAGCTGCAGGCCAGGAGGACGAAGACGTACGCCTGGACGGCCTGGATGAAGAGCTCGAAGGCGGTCATCACGAGCACCATCACGAACGAGGCGCCGGCGTAGACGAAGCCGAGGCCGTTCATGAGGTACCAGGTGGCCAGCGAGAACATCACGATCAGCAGGTGACCGGCGAACATGTTCGCGAACAGTCGGACCGCGTGCGTGAAGGGCCGGATGATCAGGTTCGAGAAGAACTCGAGGACGACGACCATGGGAAGGATCGCGCCGAGCGACTTGTCGTAACCGACGATGTTCTTCCACCCGCCGACGAAGCCGTGCTTCTTGAAGGTCAGCGAGATCCACATGACGTACACGATCAGCGCGAGACCGGCCGGGAAGGCGATCAGCGAGGTGACCGGGAACTGGGCGAGCGGAATGATCGACCAGAGGTTCATGATCCAGACGAAGAAGAACAGCGACACCATGAAGGGGACGTACTTCTCGCCGTCCTTCTTGCCGATGATCTCGTAGACGATGCCGCGGCGGACGAAGTCGTAACCGGCCTCGCCGACCATCTGCATCTTGCCGGGGATCAGCTTGGGCTTGTTGAAGGCGGCCCAGAAGAACCCGACGACCACGATGGAGCCGAGGAGGGCGAGCAGCATCGGCTTGGTGATGTCGATGCCCCCCACCGTCGCGACGGGCTCGTACATGAACGTGTGCAGGCCCGGCGCCGGGAAGCCGCATCCACTGAAGATGTGGCAATCCGGGTCGAAGGCAAGCGTCTGGTCAGCACTCACCGCGGGCTCCTTCAGCGTGGCGCATAGGTACGGCAACCTCGTTGTGTCGGCGCGGCACGCAGCCGCGGGTCGGCACTGGACTGGTGGTCTTACGGATAAGGGGGCGGCGGTTCGGCATCATGCCTCGCGCTGGGACAGGCGTCGGCTCGGATGCCCGCGCCCGCAGTGCCGCAGTTGGCACCGGACGATAGCAGGAAGCCGATGGAGCCTTTATCCCGGCCCTACCCCTCACGTCGACGACCCCGTGCTCCCGGGCTTGTCACCCTTCGAGGAGTCGGGCTCGACGTACATGATCTTGGCCTTCATGTAGGCGCGGGCCTGTGCGGCGATCCACACGATGGTCGCCGCGAGCAGGGTGAAGGCGAAGGCCTTGAAGTTGAACCACGTGGTGTTCTTGAGCAGGGCCATCAAGATGAAGAGAAGCAGCAACTGCGCCGTGTAGAGCAGCAGCCCCATGGCCTGGAACAGGTGCGGCAGTGACTTGGCGGTCCGTTGGAGCACCACCAGCCCGATGCCCATGAAACCGATGACGACCGCACAGCCGAGAACGGCGCCGAGCACTCCTTCGCCGCCGGCGACCACACCGCTGATGACCGCGGCGATGGCGCCGGTGGCAGCAGCGGGAATGGCAGCTGACAGAAGGATGCGTGCGTCGTTCGACGGCATGGCGGTGTCTCCGCGTTGCTGGTGGGGGCGATGGTGTCGTCAGGGACGAGCGTAGGCCCGGTCCGAGGTGAGTCTCGGGGCCAAGGGACCGTCGCACTACGGTCCTTCGGCACTGTCGCCGGGTCTCGTGAACGGTATCACAAACTATTTGAATAGGTCTTTACTCATGAGGTGTGCGGACTGTCACACATGAGAGCTAACGCGCGCGTGTGTGCAGCGCGCGAGGGTGACTTGTCTGGTATTGACCGCCGATGCGACGTTCGTCAACTCGGCGTTCCGGCCTTCCGTCGGTCGGTGAAGCGCGAGCGGTGACCGATGGCGGTGGCGCCGTTGACTCCCGCGGGGACCGGCAGGCGTTCGGACGGGTCCCCCGACGGCTCCCCCGCCGCCTCCGCGGAAGCGGCGTCGTCCGCGTGGGCGTGGACCGGAGGCACGGCCTCCATGCGCGGCACCGGACGGCGCCGGTAGCGGGGCGGAACGAACGACTCCGCCCAACGCGGAGCGCGCGGGGTGAAGCGCGGGAGCAGCAGCAGGACCAGTCCGATCGCGCTCAGCAGGACGACCGTCAGGACGATCCACATCGATGTCGAGTGCACCGAGTACGCCAGCGTCCCGAAGGCGATCAGCGCCGACCAGAAGTACATGATCAGGACGGCCCTGCTGTGCGAGTGCCCGACCTCCAGGAGCCGGTGGTGCAGGTGCCCGCGGTCGGCAGCGAACGGCGACTGCCCGTTCCAGGTGCGGCGCACGATCGCCAGGAAGAGGTCGGCCATCGGGATCGCGATGATGGTCAGCGGCAGCACCAGCGGGATGAAGACCGGCAGGGCTGCGTGGGTGGCCTCGCGGGTCGAGCCCTCGAAGAGCCGCAGCACGTCCGGGTCGACCTGACCGGTGATGGAGATCGCCGAGGCGGCCAGGATCAGGCCGATCAGCATCGAGCCGGAGTCGCCCATGAAGATCCGCGCCGGATGCATGTTGTGCGGCAGGAAGCCCAGGCACATGCCCATGAGGATGGCGGCGAAGAGCGTCGCGGGGGCGGCCGCCTCGATGGTGTAGCCGTACCAGAGCCGGTACGCGTAGAGGAAGAAGGCCGCGGCGGCGATGCAGACCATGCCGGCGGCGAGCCCGTCCAGGCCGTCCACGAAGTTCACGGCGTTGATGGTGAGCACCACGAGGGCGACCGTGAGGAGGGTGCCCTGTCCGCGGGTGAGCGCGACGGTGCCGACACCGGGGATCGGCAGCCACAGGATCGTCAGACCCTGGATCACCATCACGCCCGCGGAGATCATCTGCGCGCCCAGCTTGATCAGCGCGTCCAGCTCGAACTTGTCGTCGAGGACGCCGATCAGCCAGATCAGGGCGGCACCGGAGAGCAGCGCGCGCGGCTCGTTGGAGAGCTCGAAGACGCTGTTCAGGTTCTGCAGGTGGTCCGCGACGAGCAGACCCGCGCACAGCCCGAAGAACATGGCGATGCCACCGAGCCGCGGAGTCGGTTCTCGGTGTACGTCGCGGGCACGGATCTCCGGCATCGCCCCGGTCGCGATGGCGAACTTCCGCACCGGACCGGTCAGCAGATAGGTCACCGCGGCCGTGACACAGAGCGTCAGCAGGTAATCACGCACGGGCTGCCCCACAGGAATCGCTGGCCATCTCAGCCCCACACCCTAGCCGTGCTGTCCATGTGGTTGAGGACATCGGGGGCCGGAGGATGGTTGCGGTCCGCTCTTCTTCACCGTCCATACGGGGGAAATCGCCCGGCAAGGTCCCGGACTTCCGCCCGTACCCGGGCCGTCTCCTCGGGGTCGTCGCGCAGTGCGGCGGTGAACAGCCGGGCGATCCGGTTCATCTCCGCGTCGCCCATCCCCTGCGTGGTCACGGCGGCGGTGCCGAGGCGGATGCCCCGGCCGTCGCCGTACGGCAGGGCGCAGGTGTCAAGGACCGCGCCGGCCGCGGCGAGCCGGGTGCGGGCGGTGGGACCGTCGACACCGAGGGGGGCGGGGTCGGCGGTGATCAGGTGGGTGTCGGTGCCGCCGGTGGTGATCGCGAAGCCCTCCGCGGCGAGGGCGTCGGCGAGGACGCGGGCGTGGGCGACGACCCGGTGGGCGTACGCGGCGAAGGCGGGCGCCGCCGCCTCGCCGAAGGCGACGGCCTTGGCGGCGATGGTGTGCATCTGGGCGCCGCCCTGGGTGAAGGGGAAGACGGCCCGGTCGACGCGTCCGGCGAGCTCCGCGCCGCACAGGATCATCCCGCCACGCGGTCCGCGCAGCACCTTGTGGGTGGTGGCGCAGACGAGGTCGGCGTACGGGACGGGGTTGGGGGCCGCTCCCCCGGCGACCAGGCCCATGGGGTGGGCGGCGTCCACGATGAGGTAGGCGCCGACCTCGTCGGCGATGGCGCGGAAGATCGCGTAGTCGAGGTGGCGGGGGTACGAGATGGAGCCGCAGACGATCGCCTTGGGGCGGTGGTGGCGGGCGAGGGCGGCGACCTGTTCGTAGTCGACGAGGCCGGTCTCGGCGTCGACTCCGTACGGGACGAACTCGAACCAGCGCCCGGAGAAGTTGGCCGGCGAGCCGTGGGTGAGGTGCCCGCCGTGGGCCAGGCCCATGGCGAGGACGGTGTCACCGGGGCGCAGCAGGGCGGCGTAGGCGGCGAGGACGGCGGAGGAGCCGGAGTGCGCCTGGACGTTGGCGTGTTCGGCGCCGAAGAGGGCCTTGGCCCGCTCGACGGCGATCCGCTCGGCGGCGTCGGCGAACTCGCAGCCGCCGTGGTGGCGGGCGCCGGGATAGCCCTCGGCGTACTTGTTGGCGAGCGGGGAGCCGAGCGCGGCGAGGACGGCGGGCGAGGTGAAGTTCTCGGCGGCGACGAGCTGGAGCCCCTCGGCCTGCCGGCGACCCTCCCCGAGCAGCACATCGGCGATCTCCGGGTCCTGCCGGCGCAGGACGTCGAGATCCTCATCGGGGGGAGCGGTGACCGGCATCTGTGGCTCCAGGCGCGTGGGCTGGGCTTCAGCTCCAATGTAGGCGCGTCCGGCCGGGTCCGCCCGGTGTCCCCCGGCGCTCTGGGCCGGACGGCCCAAGCGCCGGGTGCCGGCGTCCCGGTCAGCGGCGGGCCGGGACGCCGGTCAGGGCGGTGACCACGGGGTCCAGGGCCGTGTTGATCTCGTCGCCGATCGAGCGGAAGAAGGTGATCGGGGCGCCGTACGGGTCGTTGACCTCGTCCGCCTCGACGGTGGGGGCCAGCAGCCACCCGCGTAGAGCCGCCGCCGCGCGCACCAGCGCACGCGCACGTTCCACCATGCCGTCGTCGAGCGGGTCCGGCAGCGTGGCCGGGTCTATGGCCCGTACCAGGCGGGTGAACTCCTTCAGGGTGAAGGTGCGCAGCCCCGCCGAGTGACCCATCGAGATGACCTGCGCCCGGTGGTCCCGGGTCGCCGTCAGGACCAGGTCCGCGCGGATGACGTGCTCGTCGAGGAGCTCACGGCCGACGAAGCCGGTGGCGTCCGCGCCGAAGTCGGCGAGGACCAGCTCCGCGTTGGCCTCCATCGGGGCCCCCTCGTGGCCCCAGGTGCCCGCGCTCTCCACGATCAGGCCGCCGCCCCGGGGGTCGCCCAGGCGGTCGCACAGGGCATGGCGAGTCAGCCGCTCGGTGATCGGCGAGCGGCAGACGTTGCCGGTGCTGACGTGGAGAATGCGGAAGGAAGTGCTCTCGTGCCCCGCTATGCCACGCCCCTCAGGGGCGGTCAATTGGCCACCTCGAGGTCGGGTACGACCTTCCGGAGCTCCTCCGGGGACAGCGCGCCCTCGCGCAGCAGCAGCGGCACCCTGCCCGTCACGTCGACGATCGAGGACGGCACGATGCCCGGGGTGGGGCCGCCGTCGAGGTAGACGGAGACGGAGTCGCCGAGCATCTCCTGGGCCGCGTCGCAGTCCTCCGGCGAGGGGTGTCCCGTCAGGTTCGCCGAGGACACCGCCATCGGGCCGACCTCGGTCAGCAGCTCGATGGCGACCGGGTGCAGCGGCATGCGGATCGCGACGGTGCCCCGGGTGTCCCCCAGGTCCCACTGGAGCGACGGCTGGTGCCGTGCGACCAGGGTCAGGGCGCCCGGCCAGAACGCGTCGACAAGCTCCCAGGCCTGCTCGGAGAAGTCCGTGACGAGGCCGTGCAGGGTGTTCGGGGAGCCGATGAGCACCGGCGTGGGCATGTTCCGGCCACGGCCCTTGGCCGCGAGCAGGTCCGCGACGGCCTCCGAGCTGAAGGCGTCCGCACCGATGCCGTAGACGGTGTCGGTGGGCAGCACGACCAGCTCGCCGCGGCGGACGGCGGACGCGGCCTCGCGCAGCCCGGTGACTCGGTCGGTCGCCTCGTTGCAGTCGTATCGCCGAGCCATTACTCGCCTGCCTCCCTCTTTCTGGTCACTCGGTCCGCCGGGACGGCGGCCGTCCTCGTCCCGTGCGGGGACGTCATGGCATCGCCTTGCGGGCGGTCGCGAAGCGCGGCCGGTTGTTCAGGTCGGGGTGGTCGGCGGCGTCCGCCCAGCCGGCCTCCTCGTTGAAGATCCACGGGACCTGTCCGCCCTGGGTGTCCGCGTGCTCGATCACCACCAGGCCGCCGGGCCGCAGCAGCCGGTGCGCGGTGCGCTCGATCCCCCGGATGGTGTCGAGACCGTCCTCGCCGGAGAACAGAGCCATCTCGGGGTCGTGGTCGCGCGCCTCCGGCGCGACGTACTCCCACTCGGTGAGCGGGATGTACGGCGGGTTGGAGATGACCAGGTCGACCTGGCCGTCGAGGTCCGGGAGCGCGCTGAGCGCGTCGCCCTGGTGGACGGTGACCCGGGAGCCCTCGGCGTTCTTGCGGGTCCACACCAGCGCGTCGTCGGAGAGCTCCACGGCGTGCACGCGCGAGCGCGGCACCTCCTGCGCCATGGCGAGCGCGATGGCGCCCGAGCCGGTGCACAGGTCCACGATCAGGGGTTCGACCACGTCCATCGCCCGTACGGCGTCTATGGCCCAGCCGACGACCGACTCGGTCTCGGGGCGGGGCACGAACACGCCCGGTCCGACCTGGAGTTCCAGGTAGCGGAAGAAGGCCCGCCCGGTGATGTGCTGGAGCGGTTCGCGCGCCTCGCGGCGGGCGATCGTCTCCCAGTAGCGGGCGTCGAAGTCGGTGTCCTTGACGTTGTGCAGCTCCCCCCGCTTGACGCCGTGCACGAACGCGGCGAGCTCCTCCGCGTCGAAACGCGGTGAGGGAACGCCGGCGTCGGCCAGCCGCTGGGTGGCCTGGGCCACCTCGGCAAGCAGCAGGTTCACGCTGGTCCTCCGTGGTGCGGGGGGTGGGGCTGACAACGTCCTACGCGGTGTTACGCCGCCGCGAGCTTCGCGGCGGAGTCGGCGTCGACGCAGGCCTGGATCATCGCGTCCAGGTCACCGTCGAGGACCTGGTCCAAGTTGTACGCCTTGAAGCCGACGCGGTGGTCCGAGATCCGGTTTTCCGGGAAGTTGTACGTCCGGATCTTCTCGGACCGGTCGACGGTGCGGACCTGGCTGCGGCGGGCGTCGGCGGCTTCGGCCTCGGCCTTCTCCTGGGCTGCGGCGAGCAGCCGGGACCGGAGGATGCGCATGGCCTGCTCCTTGTTCTGGAGCTGGCTCTTCTCGTTCTGGCAGGAGGCGACGATGCCGGTCGGCAGGTGCGTGATGCGTACGGCGGAGTCGGTGGTGTTGACGGACTGGCCGCCGGGCCCCGACGAGCGGTAGACGTCGATGCGCAGGTCGTTGGCGTGGATCTCGACGTCGATCTCCTCGGCCTCGGGGGTCACGAGGACACCGGCGGCGGAGGTGTGGATGCGGCCCTGGGACTCCGTGGCGGGCACGCGCTGGACGCGGTGCACCCCGCCCTCGTACTTCAGGCGCGCCCAGACGCCCTGGCCGGGCTCGGTGGCGCCGTTGCCGCCCTTGGTCTTCACGGCGACCTGGACGTCCTTGTAGCCGCCGAGCTCGGACTCGGTGGAGTCGATGATCTCGGTCTTCCAGCCGACGCGCTCGGCGTAGCGCAGGTACATCCGGAGCAGGTCACCGGCGAAGAGCGCGGACTCGTCGCCGCCGGCGCCGGCCTTGATCTCGAGGATGACGTCCTTGTCGTCGCTGGGGTCGCGCGGGACGAGCAGCAGCCGCAGCTTGTCGGTCAGCTGCTCGCGCTGCTTCTCCAGCTCCTTGACCTCGGCGGCGAAGTCGGGGTCGTCGGCGGCGAATTCCTTCGCCGTCTCGATGTCGTCCGCCGTGCTCTTCCACGCCTTGTACGTGCCGATGATCGGGGTCAGCTCCGCGTAACGCTTGTTGAGCTTGCGCGCGTTCGCCTGGTCGGAGTGGACCGAAGGGTCGGCGAGCCTCTTCTCGAGATCGGCGTGTTCGCCGACCAGTTCCTCGACCGCTTCGAACATCGGTGCTCCTGATTTTGACTCGTGAAGGCGTGAAGGACTGCGGGGACGGCAAAGCGCCGGTCCGGTCCCCCCTGCGGGAGCGACCAAGGACCGGCGCAGTGACGTGCTACTTCTTGGCCGCAGCCTTGCCGAAGCGGGCCTCGAAGCGGGCGACGCGGCCGCCGGTGTCGAGGATCTTCTGCTTGCCCGTGTAGAACGGGTGGCACTCGGAGCAGACCTCGGCACGGATGGTGCCGTCGGTGAGGGTGCTACGGGTGGTGAACGACGCGCCGCAGGTGCAGCTGACCTGGGTCTCGACGTACTCGGGGTGGATCTCGCGCTTCAAGGTGTCTCCTAGTTTCGGGAGGGCTCCGGGTCGCCGTGCGGATTGCACCTGCGTGAACCGGGACCGACGTACCAGTCTGCCAGGACCGGCCGTATCTCCCAAAACCGGGTCCGTGGTGAAACTATTCCGGGCCGGGGCGGACGGCCGCTACCGGCTCCCGGGAGGGTCAGCGCACGATGCCGTCGGCCTTGCCGGTGGCCGCGTTCTCGGTCGCCGAGGCGGGGATCGGGCGGTCCGCCTTCAGGGCCTTCCAGACCTGCTGCCCCTGGGCCTCCAGCGGGATGACCCGGTTGGGGTCGGCGGGGTCGTACTCCACCGGCATCGTGATCATGTGCACGTCGTCCGCGCCGAGGCCGGAGAGCCCCTTGGCGAAGCTCATCAGCTCGTTGACGGAGTCGAGCTCGGAGTCCGGGGTGATCGCCTTGGTGGCGGTGTCGGCGATGCCCAGGAGCTTCTTCGGGTCGGTGAAGACGCCGACGTCCTTCACCTGCTCGATGAAGGCCTTCATGAAGGCCTGCTGGAGCTGGATGCGGCCGAGGTCGCTGCCGTCGCCGACGCTCTTGCGGGTGCGGACCAGGCCGAGGGACTGCTCGCCGTCGAGGGTGTGGGTGCCCGGGGCGAGGTCGAGGTGGCTCTTGGCGTCCTCGATGGGCTCGGTGGTGGTGATCTCCACCCCGCCGAGCTTGTCGATCAGCTTCTTGAAGCCGGTGAAGTCGACCTCGACGTAGTGGTCCATGCGGATGCCGGACATCGACTCGACGGTCTTCACGGCGCAGGCCGGGCCGCCGACCTCGTACGCGGTGTTGAACATGGCCCGGGTCTCGGGGGCGACGGTGGTGCCGTCGGCGTCGGAGCAGCTCGGGCGCTCGACGAGGGTGTCGCGCGGTATGGAGACGACGCTGGCCTTCTTGTGGCCTTCGTAGACGTGGACGACCATCGCGGTGTCGGAGCGGGCGCCGCCCTCGTCCTTGCCGTAGGCGCCGTTGTCGCCGGAGCGGGAGTCGGAGCCGAGGACGAGGATGTCCATCGAGCCGTTGTCGAGGTTCTTGGGGCGGTCCGTGCCGAGCTGGGCGTTGATGTCGACGCCCTCGAGGTTGCCGTTGAGCTTGACGTAGACGTAGCCGAGCCCGGAGCCGCCGACGACGACGAGCGCGGCCGCGCTCCAGGCGGCGACGGTCAGCGCGCGGCGGCCCTTGGGAGGCTGCTTGCGGCGGCGGCCGCTCGGGGGCCCCACCACGCCACCCGGGCGGAGGGGGCGTATTCGGCCGCCCTTGTTCTGCTCGGTCATCTGCTTTCCTCAGGTCCTCGGTTCACCTTGTGTGACGGCGAAACACCCGAAAGGGTTGCACGGCTCCCTGTGTGGGCAAGCCGGGCGAGGCCCCGCGACGCACTGTGCCCACCGTACGAGGCACGGTGGGCACAGTGGTCTTTACGCAGGTCACGGCGGCACCGCGAGCCCGGGGGCCGCGCTGCCGCCGTGTGACCGAGGTCTCGCGTCCGGGAGCCTGTCGGCTCGGTGCGCGGGACCTCGGGGCGACTGCCTCAGAGGCGACTAGTCGTTGCCGTTGCCATTGCCGGCGCCGGGGGTCGTCTTCTGGATCTGGAGCAGGAACTCGCCGTTCGACTTGGTCTGCTTCATCTTGTCGAGCAGCAGCTCGATCGCCTGCTGCTGGTCGAGCGCGTGCAGCACGCGACGCAGCTTCCAGGTGACCGCGAGCTCGTCGGCGCCGAGCAGGATCTCTTCCTTGCGCGTACCCGAGGCGTCGACGTCGACGGCCGGGAAGATGCGCTTGTCGGCGAGCTTCCGGTCGAGCTTGAGCTCCATGTTGCCGGTGCCCTTGAACTCCTCGAAGATCACCTCGTCCATGCGCGAGCCGGTGTCGACGAGCGCGGTGGCCAGGATGGTCAGCGAGCCGCCGTCCTCGATGTTCCGCGCCGCACCGAAGAAGCGCTTCGGCGGGTAGAGCGCGGTCGAGTCGACACCACCGGACAGGATGCGGCCGGAGGCCGGGGCGGCGAGGTTGTACGCGCGGCCCAGGCGGGTGATCGAGTCGAGCAGGACGACCACGTCGTGGCCCAGCTCCACGAGACGCTTGGCGCGCTCGATGGCCAGCTCGGCGACGGTGGTGTGGTCCTCGGCCGGGCGGTCGAAGGTCGAGGAGATGACCTCGCCCTTGACCGACCGCTGCATGTCGGTGACCTCTTCCGGACGCTCGTCGACCAGGACGACCATCAGGTGGCACTCGGGGTTGTTGTGGGTGATCGCGTTGGCGACCGCCTGCATGATCATGGTCTTGCCGGTCTTCGGCGGGGCCACGATCAGGCCTCGCTGGCCCTTGCCGATCGGCGACACGAGGTCGATGATCCGCGTGGTCAGCACACCCGGGTCGGTCTCCAGGCGGAGCCGGTCCTGCGGGTAGAGCGGGGTCAGCTTGTTGAACTCCGGGCGGCCGCGGCCGGAGTCGGCGGCCATGCCGTTGGAGGAGTCGAGGCGGACCAGCGCGTTGAACTTCTCGCGGCGCTCCCCCTCCTTCGGCTGACGCACGGCACCGGTGACGTGGTCACCCTTGCGCAGGCCGTTCTTGCGGACCTGGGCGAGGGAGACGTACACGTCGTTCGGGCCGGGGAGGTAGCCGGAGGTCCGGATGAACGCGTAGTTGTCGAGGATGTCGAGGATGCCCGCGACGGGGATCAGGACGTCGTCGTCGGAGACCTGCGGCTCACCGGCGGCGAACTCGTCGCGGCCACGGCGGCCACGGCGGTCGCGGTAGCGGCCGCGACGGCCGCGACGGCCGCCCTCGTCGTCGAAGTCGTCCTGGGGGCCGGTGTTCTGCGGCTGGCCGCCCTGGCGCTGCTGGCGCTGGCCGCCCTGGCCACCGCCCTGCTGGTCGTCGCCCTTGCCGCTACGGTCGCGGCGGTCGCGCTGACGGTCACCACGGTCACCGCGGTCCCGGCGGTCGCCACGCTCGCCGCGGTCCCGGCGGCCACGGCCCTCGGCCGTGTCGAGGGAGCCGTCGGCCTTGCCGTCGGAGGAGGTCTCGGGGCGGGGCTCCGTACGGGTGTCCGTACGGGTCTCGACCTTGGCCTCGGTCTTCACGGCCTGGGCGGTGTCGCCCTTGGCCTCGGCCTCCGGGCTGCCGGCCGGGGCGGTGGCGCGGCGGCGGCGGCGCTCGCCGGCGGGCTGGTCGTCTCCCCCGGAGCCTGCGGCCTGGGAGGGGCCCCCGACGGGCTGGCCCGGGATGTCGATCTGCTGCTGGGCCACGGCCTTCTCGGCCTTGTCGGCCTTCGGCGCGGCCTCGGCGGCGGTGTCGCCGGTACGGGCCTTGGAGGTGGCGCGGCGCTTGGGCTTGGTCTCGGCCGTGTCGGCGGCCTTGGCGGGAGCGGCGGCTCCCGCTCCGCCGGAGCCCCCGGCCTGCGCCTCCTTGATGACCTCGATCAGCTGGCTCTTGCGCATGCGCGCGGTGCCCCTGATGCCGAGGCCGGACGCGACCTGCTGCAGCTCGGCCAGGACCATGCCCTCGAGGCCGGTGCCGGAGCGGCGGCGCCGTGCGGTGGTGCCAGTGGCAGCACCTGCGGCGGGCGCGGCGGTGTCGACACTGTTGTCGGCAGTCACGCCCATCAGATCGGTGGTGTCGCTCACGAAGGGTCCTTCCCTGGAGCGGACGTCGGCCATCTGGCTCGGCGACCGGTTGTGCTGTCCGACGACGGTCCTGCTTGTGGACCGGGCCGGGGCGGTGGTCCCGCCGGGTACGGCGGAGAGAAACGTGCTGTGGGTCCGGCCCGAGGCCCCCTGCTCGGCCCTCACGGGGAAGAGCGAGGGGTGTCGTGCCGGTTCCGGAGCGTGCTCGAAACTGCTCAGGCAGGCTGCTCAGGCAGTTGGGGAGGCTCCCGGAAGAATGGGTGGTCCCTGATGGGGACACTCAGCACCGCGCCACAAAGACGTCGGGTGCAGACTTGAGGTTAACACTACCGGCTCCAACAAACATTCCCCCTCTCCCTCACCGGCAATCCCGTGTTCCGGGCGCGTACGGCGCGCTCAGGCCCTCGGACCGTCCGGTCTCAGGGCGCGAGCGGCAGCACGCTCGCTCCGGACACATCGAGGTCGAGCCGGTTCGCGGCCCATCCCTCGCCCGCCAGTCGGGCGACCTTGTCGGCCGTCCCGTGTTCGGCCAGCGCGAGGACCGTAGGGCCCGCGCCGGAGATGACCGCGGGGACGCCGTCCCCCCGCAGCCGGTTCACGAGCGCGATGCTCTCGGGCATCGCGGGGGCCCGGTACTCCTGGTGCAGCCGGTCCTCGGTGGCCGCGAGCAGCAGCTCGGGGCGGCGGGTGAGCGCCTCCACCAGGAGGGCGGCGCGCCCGGCGTTGGCCGCGGCGTCGACGTGCGGGACGGTGCGCGGCAGCAGGCCGCGGGCGGTCTCGGTGAGCACGGGCTTCCCGGGGACGAAAACCACCGGAACGATGGAATCGGCGGGATCCATCCGGATCGCCCGCGCGGCGCCGGACTCGGTCCAGGCGAGCGTGAATCCGCCGATGAGACAGGCGGCGACGTTGTCGGGATGTCCCTCGATCTCGGTGGCCAGTTCGAGGAGGGCGGCCTCGTCGAGCCGGGCGTCCCCGCCTATGGTCACGGCCCGGGCGGCGACGATGCCGGCGCAGATGGCGGCGGAGGAGGAGCCGAGGCCGCGGCCGTGCGGGATGCGGTTGGCGCAGACGACCTCGATGCCGCGCGGCTGGCCGCCGAGCAGGTCGAAAGCGGTGCGCAGGGAGCGTACGAGCAGGTGGTTCTCGTCGCGCGGGAGCGTGTCGGCGCCCTCACCGGCGATGTCGATGTGCAGCCCGGAGTCGGCGACTCGGACGACGACGTCGTCGTACAGGCCCAGCGACAGCCCGAAGGCGTCGAAGCCCGGGCCGAGGTTGGCGCTGGTGGCGGGAACGCGCACCCGTACGGCGGCGGCGCGGAACGCGGGACCGGCCATCGCTCGATGACTCTCCTTGACTTGCGACTGCGGGGGTCTGCACTGCGGGATGTGGCGGCGGGGATGGTGACGCGGGTTTTCAAGAGAAGTACGCGAGACCCGGGGGCCGTTTCTGCCGCGGAGGCGACAACGGCAACGACACCGCGCATATGCAACGGGGCGGGTTCGGTACAGCCTATCGAAGGAAGGTTCTGTGGCGACATAGGGCGCACAGGAGGCGCACGATGCGTGTCGCGAGCCTTCCTGTGCGCCGATGTACGTTCCTGAGCGGGTCCGGCCCTCCGGGTGTCACGGAGGGCCGGGCCGCGAGGGGAGTTACGCCAGGCCGAGGCGCTCGGCGGCGGCGGCCGCGTCGACCGGGACGGTGACGGGCTGGGGCGCTCCGGCGACCGCCCAGTCGGGGTCCTTCAGGCCGTTGCCGGTGACGGTGCAGACGATCCGCTGGCCGGGGTCGACCTTGCCCTGCTCGGCGGCCTTCAGCAGGCCGGCGACGGAGGCGGCGGAGGCGGGCTCCACGAAGACGCCCTCCTGCGAGGCCAACAGGCGGTACGCGCGCAGGATCTCACGGTCCGTCACCTCGTCGATGAAGCCGCCGGACTCGTCCCGGGCCGCGATCGCGTAGTCCCAGGAGGCCGGGTTGCCGATGCGGATAGCGGTGGCGATGGTCGACGGGTCCTTGACGACCTCGCCGCGCACCAGCGGCGCCGAGCCGGAGGCCTGGAAGCCCCACATGCGCGGGCGGTGCGTGGAGAGCGCGTCGGCGGCGTACTCGGTGTACCCCTTCCAGTACGCCGTGATGTTGCCGGCGTTCCCGACGGGCAGGACGTGGATGTCGGGGGCGTCGCCGAGCATGTCGACGATCTCGAAGGCGGCGGTCTTCTGGCCCTCGATACGTACCGGGTTGACCGAATTGACCAGCGCCACCGGGTAGTTCTCGGAGAGGGAGCGGGCCAGGGTGAGGCAGTCGTCGAAGTTGCCGTCGACCTGGAGGATCTTCGCGCCGTGCACGAGGGCCTGGCCCATCTTGCCGAGCGCGATCTTGCCCTGCGGCACGAGGACGGCCGACACCATGCCGGCGCGTACGGCGTAGGCCGCCGCCGAGGCGGAGGTGTTGCCGGTGGAGGCGCAGATGACGGCCTGCGCGCCCTCCTCCTTGGCCCGGGTGATGGCCATGGTCATGCCGCGGTCCTTGAAGGAGCCGGTGGGGTTGGCGCCCTCGACCTTGAGGTGCACCTCGCAGCCCGTGCGCTCGGAGAGGACCTGGGCGGGGACGAGCGGCGTGCCGCCCTCACGGAGCGTGACGACCGGCGTCGTGTCCGTGACCGGAAGGCGGTCCCGGTACTCCTCGATGATGCCGCGCCACTGGTGGGTGCCCTTGCTGGTCATGGGTCCTTACTCCCCTTCAACACGCATGATGCTGGCGACACCGCGCACGGTGTCGAGCTTGCGCAGCGCTTCGACGGTCCCGGAGAGGGCGGCGTCGGGCGCGCGGTGGGTGACGACGACGAGGGAGGCCTCGCCGCCGCCGTCGGGTCGGCCTTGCTGGCGTACCGTGTCGATCGATACGCCGTGCTCGGCGAAGACCGTCGCGACCTGGGCGAGAACGCCCGGCTTGTCGGCCACGTCGAGGCTGATGTGGTACCGCGTCACCACGTCGCCCATGGGGCTCACGGGCAGCTGGGTGTACGCGGACTCGCCGGGGCCCGTGGCCTCGTTGAGCTTGTTGCGGCAGACGGCGACGAGGTCGCCGAGCACGGCGGAGGCGGTCGGAGAGCCGCCGGCGCCGGGGCCGTAGAACATGAGCCGCCCGGCGGCCTCCGCCTCGACGAAGACCGCGTTGTAGGCCTCGCGGACGGAGGCGAGCGGGTGGCTGAGCGGGATCATCGCGGGGTGCACGCGCGCGGTGACGGACCCGCCGTCCGCGGAGCGCTCGCAGATGGCGAGCAGCTTGATGGTGCAGCCCATCCGCTTGGCGGAGGCGAAGTCGGCTGCGGTGACCTCGGTCATGCCCTCGCGGTAGACGTCGTCGAGGCGCACGCGCGTGTGGAAGGCGATTCCGGCGAGGATCGCGGCCTTGGCGGCGGCGTCGAAGCCCTCCACGTCGGCGGTCGGGTCGGCTTCGGCGTACCCGAGGGCGGTGGCCTCGTCGAGCGCCTCGGAGTAGCCGGCGCCGTTGGTGTCCATCCGGTCGAGGATGAAGTTGGTGGTGCCGTTGACGATGCCCATCACCCGGTTGATCTTGTCGCCGGCGAGGGACTCGCGCAGCGGCCGGATCAGGGGGATGGCGCCCGCGACGGCGGCCTCGTAGTAGAGGTCCTGGCCGTGCTGGTCGGCGGAGGCGTAGAGGTTCGCGCCGTCCTGGGCGAGGAGCGCCTTGTTCGCCGAGACGACGGAGGCGCCGTGCTCGAAGGCGGTGGTGATGAGGGTGCGGGCCGGCTCGACACCGCCGATGACCTCGACGACGACGTCGATGTCGCCCCGTTTGACCAGGGCGGTGGCATCGGTGGTGATCAGCTCCGCGGGGATGCCCTCGCGGACCTTGTCGGGGCGGCGGACCGCCACGCCGGCGAGCTCGACCGGGGCGCCGATGCGCGCGGCGAGGTCGTCGGCGTGCGTCGTCATGATGCGCGCCACCTCTGAGCCGACCACACCACAGCCCAGCAGCGCCACCTTCAGCGGACGCGTACGCATCATCCGACCTCGTTTCTCGTACTTCTTCGTATCTCTACGGTGGGACCAGTCTCACTCACCGGACGGAGGTTTCTGCCCTCCGTCCGGATCCTGAGACATCTATTTCATCAGCCGACATCGAGACGCAGGAGATCTTCCTCCGTCTCGCGCCGGACGATCACCCGGGCCGCGCCGTCGCGGACGGCGACGACGGGCGGGCGGAGCGCGTGGTTGTAGTTGCTGGCCATGGAGCGGCAGTACGCGCCGGTGGCGGGCACGGCGATGAGGTCGCCGGGCGCCAGGTCGGCGGGCAGGAACGCGTCCTTGACCACGATGTCACCGCTCTCGCAGTGCTTGCCGACGACGCGGGAGAGCATCGGCTCGGCGTCACTCGTCCGCGACACCAGGGCGACGCTGTATTCGGCGTCGTACAGCGCGGTGCGGATGTTGTCGGACATTCCGCCGTCGACGCTGACGTACGTCCGCAGCCCTTCGAGGGGCTTGACGGTGCCGACCTCGTAGAGGGTGAACGCGGTGGGGCCGACGATGGCGCGGCCGGGCTCGACGGAGATGCGGGGGGTGCGGAGCCCGGCGGACTCGCATTCGCGGGTGACGATCTCGTTCAGGGCCTTGGCGATGTGGTGGGGCTCGCGGGGGTCGTCGTCGGAGGTGTAGGCGATGCCGAGGCCGCCGCCGAGGTCGATCTCGGGCAGTTCGACGCCGTGCTCGTCGCGGACTTCGGCGAGCAGCTGGACGACGCGGCGGGCGGACACCTCGAAACCGGCCATGTCGAAGATCTGGGATCCGATGTGCGAGTGGATCCCGATGAGTTCGAGCCCGTCGAGCTTGAGGGCGCGCCGCACGGCCTCGGCGGCCTGCCCGCCGGCCAGCGCGATGCCGAACTTCTGGTCCTCGTGGGCGGTGGCGATGAACTCGTGGGTGTGAGCCTCGACGCCGACGGTGACGCGGATCTGGACGCGCTGGCGCTTGCCGAGGGACTGGGCGGTGTGGGCGACGCGGACGATCTCCTGGAAGGAGTCGAGGACGATGCGGCCGACCCCGGCCTCGATGGCGCGGCGGATCTCCTCGGGCGACTTGTTGTTGCCGTGGTAGGCGATGCGTTCGGCGGGCATGCCGGCGTCGAGGGCGGTGGTGAGCTCTCCGGCGGAGCACACGTCGAGGTTGAGCCCCTCCTCGGTGAGCCAGCGGACGACGGCGCGGGAGAGGAACGCCTTGCCGGCGTAGAAGACGTCCGCGTCGGCGCCGAAGGCCTCGGCCCAGGCGCGGCAGCGGGCGCGGAAGTCGGACTCGTCGAGGAAGTAGGCGGGTGTGCCGAACTCCTGCGCGAGCCGGGTCACCGGCAGCCCGGCGACGGTCACGACGCCGTCGTCGCCCCGGTCGACGGTCCTGGACCACACCTTCGGGTCGAGGAGGTTGAGGTCGGCGGGCGGGGCGGAGTAGTGGCCCTCGGGGTAGACGTCGGCGTGACGGGGCCCGGCGGGGTGGGCGGAACGGCTCATGTCTGCATCTTTCACATCTGGTCGGGGGCGCTGATGCCGAGCAGGGAGAGGCCACCGGCGAGCACCGTCCCGGCGGCTTCGGCGAGCGCGAGCCGGGAACGGTGGGCGGCCGAGGGTTTCTCGTCGCCGCGGGGCAGCACGGTGTGCTGGAAGTCGAGCAGCGCGTCGGCGGTGGCCTCGAGGTGCCGGGCGACCCGGTCGGGGGCGCACAGGCGGGCGGCGGATGCGAGGACGAGGGGGTGGTCGCCGAGGCGCGTGGCGAGTTCCCGTCCGTCCTCGACGTGCTCCTCGGCCGCGCTCCGGAAGCCGAGCTGTCCGGCGTTGCGGAGGAGGGCGCGGGTACGGGAGTGGGCGTACCGGACGCGGAAGAGGGGGTTGCCCTCGGACTGGCGCAGGAGGTCGTCGCCGAGCCGGGGCGCGTCGTGCGCGGCGGCGGCGAGGAGCCCCCAGCGGGCGGCGTCGACGCCGAGGCGC
The DNA here is from genome assembly GCF_042957155.1 of Streptomyces sp. NPDC008121. Classification (NCBI taxonomy): domain Bacteria; kingdom Bacillati; phylum Actinomycetota; class Actinomycetes; order Kitasatosporales; family Streptomycetaceae; genus Streptomyces; species Streptomyces sp. NPDC008121. Next base: position 423,042 of record NZ_JBIBHT010000003.1, read on the forward strand.
CGGGCGAGCTGGGCGGCGGTGTACGGGGCGGGGAGGGGTGCGACGTCGGTGGCGAGCCGGCCGCGGCCGCCCTGGGCCTCGATCCGGACCCCGAGCCGGGTCCAGGCGGGGTCGGCGGCGTCTTCGCAGCTGGTGCGGACGAGGCAGCCCTGGGAGACGAGGATGCGCCGCAGGGCGTCGGCCGTGACGGCGGCCCGTACGTCGGCGCGGTAGGCGGGCTGGGCGCGTTCCCCGGTGGGTGGGCGCCATCCGTAGCGGGGGCCGAGGCGCAGGATGTCGCGTACGAGGGTCTGCTGGGCGTCGTCCCGGAGGGTGAAGTTGAGAAACCCGGGGCCGGTGACGTCGACGGAGGTGAAGGGGGGGTGGGGGTGGGGGGGCTGCCGGAGGGTGGCGGGGATGGGGGGGTCGGCGGGGAGGTCGCCGGCGGCGGGGCGGGGCTCGGGGTGGGGTGGCTCTTGGAGGATGCGGGCGAGGATCTCGGCGACGTCCCGGGGCGCGAGCCCGGCTTCGCGGGCCAGCTGGAGGGCGACCCCACTGACCCAGTCCCCGCGTCCCCCGGCCCGGGGCCGCTCGATCTTGACCCGCTCGGGCACGGTTCCCCGCAGCACACCACGGTCGACCGCGCTGCGCACGGCGTGCAGCACGGTGAGGGAGAGGTCCGCGGGGGTCACGGCACAAGCGTAGGGGAGGAGGGGGGTCGGAACGCGAACCGGTTTCGCGATGCGGGCAGGGGGGTGGCGGGGCTCGGGTCTGCCGGGTCTCGCGGGCGGAGGGGGCCGGGGAGACGGGGCCGGGCGGGGCCAGACAGGGCAGGGCATCGGAGCGACGAGGGTCGGAGGGGGGCGGGCCGGAGGGAGGAGGGGGCGCTATCGAGGCGAGCGGCGGCTCGCGCTCCCCGCCTGTCCGGCCCCTAGTCTGCTGCCGTCGACGGACGGCGACCCCTCCTGCCCGCCACCACGGCGCTCTCCGCGCCGGCCACCGCGCTCGTGTTGTCCCCGGCCTTCCCGGCGCATGAGCTGCCGCACGACCCGGACGAGTTCGGTGGGCTCGAAGGGCTTGGCGAGGAACGCGTCGATGCCGGCGGCGCCACCGTCCAGGTCGTAGTCGGTGCAGGCGCTGACGATCGCGACGGGCAGATGACTGGTACGCGGATCGGACCGCAGCCGCTCGGCGGTCCGCAGCCCGTCCAGTCGGGGCATCACGACGTCGAGGGTGACGACATCAGGACATACCTGATGCACGACATCCAGACACTCGGCACCATCGGCCGCGGTCACGACCTCGAAGCCCTCAAGCTCGAGGTTGACCCTGATCAACTGCCGGATCACGCGGTTGTCATCGACAACGAGCACCCGGCCGGGCACGCCTGACACACGACGAGAGTAGGTCGCGTGCAGAGGCTGCGTCCGGGTTTTGCCCACTTCCGACCCGTGCGGGGGAACGAGGACGCGGTGACGCGACGGAAATACCTGTTCACAGGCACGTCCCGGATGCTGGTAGGGTTCTACCCGTCGCCGCCGAACGCGGCGGACGCCCCCGTAGCTCAGGGGATAGAGCAACGGCCTCCGGAGCCGTGTGCGCAGGTTCGAATCCTGCCGGGGGCACTTCGCAGGAAGTGCCCGAAGACCCCGCCACCAGCTTTGACGCTGAGGACGGGGTCTTTCGCGTTGCGCAGGCGTGTGCCAGTGCTAACGACCTATTCGCGGCCTTGGCCGTGGGGCGAAGCGTCAGGCGAGAGGGAGTCCCCCTGACAAGTCCAGGGGTCTTTGGAGTGCTGGTGGATCATCCTCGGATCTCTCGTACCGAGGTGTGGCTCTCGTCGCTCAGCTCCAGCGTGCACGCGAGCTCAAAGGCAGCGAGGATCCGGCCCAACTCGTCGAGGCGCGCGGGGTCCACGACTCCGCTGAGTAGAACGTCCGAGCCGCCGACCGGATCGATCTCCACCTGACACCAGCCGGTTTCCACCTCGTAGCCGTCCCAGGATGACGATCGGGAGCGCCACGAAGAGTAAGACGAGGCGACGGCACGGGCTCGACCGTAGCCACCGACGTACGAAGCAGCCCCAGCTCGAACGACCCCGACGTTCAGGGGCCCGGCCACCCCCGCGCGGACCGGAACGATCGATTTCCCCTGAGGGCTCCCTCCTTGCCCTGTAGGTTCTCGGCATGGCCACGAGCAAAGCGATCGAAGATCCGGAATCGCGTTTCTCCGCGGTGCTGGCGGCGGCGGCGAACCTTCCGGGCGTGCGCATCCACAGGGAGGCGTACCTGCGAAAGGCCCTGGGTCGATACTGCTCCGAGGACGACATTCGCAAAGCGATCGACGAGACCCCCGCGGCGGCGGGTATCCCCCAGGAGATCCTGGACAAAGCAGCCAACGACTCCATCAACTACGAAACCACCAAGGCCAGCGCCCTCTCCGCGGCTGCCGGCATACCGGGCTTCATCGCACTGCCCGCCACTGTGCCCGCCGATATGGCGCAGTACTTCGGCCATATGCTGCGTATCGCGCAGAAGCTCGCCTACCTGTACAGCTGGCCCGATCTGTTCGCCGGCGACAGCGACGACATCGATGACGCGACCAAGGGAGTTCTCACGCTCTTCATCGGCGTCATGTGCGGAACCCAATCGGCGAACACGGCCGTGGGGAAGGTCGCGGGGCTGATGTCGAAACAGGTCGCGAAGAAGCTGCCGCAGAAGGCACTCACCCAGGGCGTCATCTATCCGATCGTCAAGAAGGTCGCGGCCTACCTCGGCGTTGAGATGACGAAGCAGACCTTCGCGAGGTCCGTCTCGAAGGCCATTCCTGTCGTCGGAGCCGTTATCTCCGGCGGACTCACTCTTGCGACCTACCTGCCGATGGCGAAGCGGCTGAAAAGGCATCTCTCCAGTTTGGAGTTGTCAAAGCCGACGCACCGGATCGTGGACCCGGACGTCGTCGTGGAGCACGAGTCCTCCACTGGCCACGCTGGCCACGCCGCGGAGCAGGAAGCGGACGACGCCGTCGTCCAAACCCCGCCGGCAACGGGAACGCTGAAGGCGAGGACTTCGCTCCTGCGCAAGCGCCGGCCGAGCTGAGCGGCGGGAGAAGGGCGAGCCTCCTGGGCGGGAGAGCGGAGGCAAAAGGCCAGCCCCTGGTCAGCCGCCTGGGCGTCAGAGGAGGCTGAGGGAAAAGGGGAGGACGGCGTGTCCAGCGCGATGCGCGCGCTGAAGCGCAGCTGGTGGCGAGCGACCCTGTTCTCAAGATCGAGAGCCAAGTGAACACACAACTCACCAAGGCCTATGGACTGCTGATGAGGCTGGCAGGGCAGGCGGACTCGCCCGCTCGGCAGGCTGGCCTCGATCAGGTCATCGGGCTCCTTGACCTCATCGTGGCGCAGCAAGCCCATGTGCGCGCGCTCATGCGGCTCGAGGTGCGTGCCACTCAAGAACTGCCCGACTGGTACGACCCGGAGGTCGGAGCGCACCCATAGCGCCGGGCCCGGTCATGGCGTCTTCAGGAGGTCGGGGAGAGATCTGTGGATGGAGCCGCTCGGGGCGTACGCGAGGCCGTAGCGTTCCCTCATGAGGTGTCGTTGTGTCGCGGTCGGTGCGTGGTTCAGGTCTTCCTTGGTGCCCACCACGGCCACGAGGTCGGGGGCGAAGGGGATTTCCGACGTCGGGGTGTGCAGGGCCCACCAGACGGTGACGTAATGCGGGGCGCGGGTGTTCTCCAGGACCGCGGTGCTGTGGGCGATGCGGGACTGGTGGCGGAAGGTGTTGACGGGGGCGGAATGGGTGACCCATTCCGGGGCCTTGCTCGTGGAGCCGTGGCGGAATTCCTTCGTCCAGGAGCTGGCGCCGGAGGCGGCGTAGTCGTCGAGGAGCTTCGCCCGGTCCTTTCTGAGGAAGACGATGTTCGCGGTGGCGGCGAGCACTTCGTAGGACTTCTCCTTCGGGAATTGGACGACCCGTTCCGTCACGACGTCGGCGCCCGGGTCGAGCACCATGGCCGCCGGGCCGGATCGGCCGATGAACTGGCCCTGGGAGAGGAGTTCGTAGCGGCCGGGAATGACGTCCGTATAGCGCATGAGGTCCCTCTGGCGGCTGTTGAGGTCCTGGAGCCAGTCCGTGTCAGGGCGGGGCTTGTCGACGTAGGAGTGTTCGCGTCCGCTCACCTGGTAGAGGGAGCCGAGGACGTACACGCCGACCTTGCCGGTGTTACGGGTGCGCAGGCGCACCGGGACGCTGACCGCGCCGTCCGGAGTGAGGGCGGTGGCGGGGCCGAAGTCGACGGAGGTCGTGAGCATCGCCGTCGCCGTGTAGGGCTGGTAGACCTGCGCGTGGGTGAAGTTGGCGACCGCCAGGATCCCCGCGAGCACCACGCCCGCCGCGAACCCCTTGGCGTGGGGCACATGCCGGAACACCCCGGCCCGGTAGAGCCCAGCAGGACCACGGCAGCAGGACGAGGAAGAGCGCGTACGGGGTGAAGCTGCCGTCCAGGTGCAGGATGAGCAGGACGACGTTGGTCAGCAGCGCGATCAGGACGCCGAGAATGACGAAGGCGCCCGAGTAGGTCGCCGGACGGGGCTGCGGAAGGTTGAGCAGGGAGCCGAGGGCGACGACTTCGAGGGCCGCCGCCGTCAGGAAGACGACACCGCTGATCCGGCCGGCGTACGTCAGTGCTCCCGTCACGTCCTCCGCACCGAACAGGGCCAGTTCGACCGCGGTCGCTGCCAGGCCGGCCGCCATCAGGATCCAGGGGGCGGCGGCCCTCCAGGACGGGGTGCGCTGTGCGTTCATGCCGGCACAGTGCCGAGGCCGGTCGGCGGGGCCAAGCCGCCCCTCCACGCCGTACGGGTGAAGCACGGGTGATGCGGGTGGCGCGCGCGGCCCTGGGCTTGCCCGGGGTCATCCGGCGTCCGGCCACTCCTGCGGGGGTGGGAGGAGCGTCGGGTCGGCCTGGCGGGACGCTCGCCGCGCGTTCTCGCCGCGCAGGGAGGTCAGCCACGGCCACAGGTCCGGCAGCGGTCGGGCCGCGCAGGCGAGCCGGTGTTCGATGCGGCAGCGCTGCTCCGGTACCGGCGGGCAGACGCCGTAGACGGTCACCCGGCCGTCGGACAGCACGATCCACCGGTGCTCCGCCGGCACCCTGTGCGCCGGCGGCATGACATCCGGCTCCAGCAGGACCCAGTCGTGTTCGGCCGTCGCCACGCGGTCCGCGAGGAGACCGCAGTGCGGGCAGCGGGACTGCCCGCCTCCCAGGCGACGCGGCCTGTCCTTGAATTCCCCCATACCGTGAGGGTCCGGCAGCCGGAGCGCCGCGCGAAGAGCGCGAATCGGACAGGGCGCATGGTGTCGTTGTGCTGTGGCGGGACGAAAGTCGACTCGGCAGGTGCATGGGGCAGCTTCCGACCGTCGGCTCGCGGCCGAGACATCGCGTCGTGTCCGTTCCCGTGGTCGTGCGGAGGGCGGAGACGTCAGTGCCGTGTCCACGCCCGGCGGTGGCGAGCGACGTCGTGGATCCGCTCCAACTGGTGGGCGTCCAGCACCCCGCTCAGCGGCCCGAGCGCGGAGACCTCCCGTTCGCGGCAGACGTGGACGTCGCCCGGGGCGCCGGAAGCCGTGACCAGCTCGGTCACACCGACGAAGACGAGAGCCGGCCGTACGGGGACGGGAAAGCCGCAGTGGCGCTCCAGCACCGCGCGCACGCGGTCGGCTTCGCGTCTGCTGGCCGCCACGTAGGGGACGGGGGGCCCGTGGTCGACCCGGGCCATCGTGTCCCCGACCCACACCGGCTTCCCCGCGTGGTGCTTGGTGTTGATGCAGAACACCCCGCCCGGCCCGACGAGCAGATGGTCGATGTCCGCACCCGACGGAAGCGTGATGCCGTGCAGCGCCCGCCAGCCGTACGGGGACAGCCGCTTCAGCTCCCGGCCCACCCGCCGCTCCCCCGCCAGCCCGGCGAACCACGGATCCCACTCGGAAGGGCGCCGGCACAGTCGCGCCCAGGCCCTCTCCAGCCGGGTCGGCCCCTTCGCGGCGATGAGGGAGAGGAGGGCGGCCCCGGGTCGGTTCAGGGCCAGGTCGTCGGCGGTCGTCAGGGCCGGTAAGCGGGGTACGTGCCCCCCGCGCGCCGCTCGTGCAACAGCCGGAGGGGGCGCGGGAGGCGTCGCGGGAGGTGTCCGGACCCCGGACGGGCTGCGAACCGGGGTCGGCGCCGGAGGTCGGGCGGGCTCCGGAGGTCGAGCGGGCGCCGGGGAGGGCGGCGCCTTCGGGGACGACGGTGGAGGCGCCGCGGCGAGGTGCGGCCGGAGGGCTTCCAGGGCCGCCCGCCGGTGCTCCTCCGCGAGGACCTGCACCCTGCCCGTGCGGCGGTCCGCCCACGCGACCGCCGTGCCGTCGGGCAGGTTCACGTACAGCCGATCGTGCCCGGGCCGCTTCCACTCGCTGACTCTCAGACCGCTCATCCCGCCCCCTGACCTGTGTCATCCCCGCCGCTATCGCAGCAGCAGGGGACGAACCGCACAAGAGCGCCCGGGAGTCGGACGCCTTCTCGTCCCCGATCGGGGGGAGTTGAGGGAAATCCGCCCGGGCACCCGGCGGGGCGGATCACAATGCGCGCATGAGTGATGACTGGAAGCGACGGATCGATCGGATGCGTGACGCGCTCGAGCGGGAGGGTGATCCGGTCGCCTGGGTGCGGGAGACCGATGCCGCGCGGGCTTCCGCCCTCTATCCGGGGGTTGCCGTGCGGGGGGCGGTGTTCGGGGTGGCGGTGGAGCGGGAGCGGGGGTGGGAGGTGGTCGTGGAGATGCGGGGGGCGACGCCGCAGGAGGCGCGGGACGGGTTGCATTCGATCCTGTGGTTCCGCGCCAAGGACGACACCGACGACCCCGCCGTGCGCCGTGATCTCCTCGCCGCCGTCGCGATCATGGAGCGGGAGTCCGTCGACGAGGTCCGGGTCCGCGGGGAGCGGTACCGGGTCGTCCGGGGTGACGAGTTCGCGCGCTGCGGGGACGACGGGCTCGAGCCGCCCCGCGCCACCGATCCCGAGCCGGTCGACCCGGGCTGGGAGGAGAAGCACACGGCCGCCTCCCCGGACGAGGGGTTCGTCCTGGATCCCGTACGGGAGGAGGGGCTGATGGACGAGGTCCTGAAGCTGGGGATGCGCGAGTTCGTGTACTCCGGGGAGCGTTTTCCCGCCGCCGTACGGGACGACTCGCTGCGGGCCGTCGCCTCGCACGCGGACATCGCCCTGCTGCCGGTCGTCTTCGGCATCGCCGAGCGGCGCGGGGAGGGGTGGCGGCCCCGCGGCGGTCTGATGCCGACCCCGCACGACGCCCGGCGGCTGCTGTACGACGGGATGACCTCCACCTGGCCCCTCCTCTACGAGTTCGACGACGAGAAGCGCGAGCGCTACCGCCTCGCCGGCGAGCGGTTCCGGGCGGCCGGGCGAGCCGACGAGGCGCGGGTGGACGACCGGATCTTCCGGATCTGCCGGATCTCGCGCCTGGTCCGCTTCGGACCCGACGGGCCCGAGCCGCCCCGCCCCTCGGACGTCGACGACTACGGGCCCATGAAGATGCACCCGACCATGGACGAGGACGGGACCGTCCACTACGCGACCGAGGGGTGAGCGAGGGAGACGGCCAGGAGGGGGACCTGAGGAGGGGCCGGCCGCGGGGTTTCCGCGCGGGGAGACCTGCAAAGGGGACCAGCCGCCGGGTTCCCGTACGGAGAGACCCGCGGAGGGGACCAGCCGGCGGGTTTCCGCGCGGTGCGAGGATGACCGCATGGGATCGCTTCTTTACGTCACCGACCTGGGCTATCAGGCGCGCGGCCGCCGCTACTGCGACGAGGACATCTGGCTCTCCGGCCGGCTGCGCGAGGAGTTCGATCTCGCCCTCGTCCACCCCCTCGACGCCGCCGCGCTGATCGACCGCTTCGACTCCGTCGTCGTCCGCAACAGCGGCCCCGTCCTCCACTACCAGGAGGCGTACGACCACTTCCGCGCCGCCGCGCTCGCCGCCGGCACCCGGATGTTCAACTCCCTCACCGGCAAGGGCGACATGGCCGGGAAGGAGTACCTCCTCCATCTGTCGAGGGAGGGATTTCCGGTCATTCCCACGGCGGGGTACCGCGAGGAGTTCGCGAGGCTGCCGAAGGCCGACGAGTACGTCGTGAAACCGCTCCTCGGCGCCGACTCGGTCGGCCTGCGCTTCGTCGACGGGGCGGACCTCGCGGACGTCGACCCGGCCGGCATGCTCGTACAGCCGCGCATCCCGTTCACGTACGAGGTGTCGTTCTACTTCGTCGGGCGCGACTTCCAGTACGCGCTCCACGCACCCGACCCGGAGGCCCGCTGGGTGCTCCGGCCGTACGAGCCGACCGGCCCGGACCTGGAGTTCGCCCGGCGGTTCGTGGACTGGAACGACCTGCCGTACGGGATCCAGCGCGTCGACGCCTGCCGGGCGCCGGACGGGGAGCTCCTCCTCGTCGAACTGGAGGACCTCAATCCGTACCTCTCGCTCGACCTCGTCGGAGAGGCCGAGCGCGAGCGGTTCGTCGCCGCCATGACCAGCTCGCTGCGGGAGCTGCTGCGGGAGCCGCGGGCGGCAGCCGGCCGGTAGGGGCAGCGGGGGTGCCTGGTGCTCGGGGGGAGGCGGGCCGGCGCTCGGGGAGGGAGGGCGCCGGGTATCGCGGCAGGGGTCGTTGAGCCGCTGAGCCGTTACGCCGCCCACCGTCATGTCGTTACGCCGCCCGCGGTCACGCCCGTCCGACGGTCCGCGGTCCCGCCCGTCCGCCGTCACGCCGAGCGCTTGCGCGGTGTCGCCTTCTTCGCCTGCGACTTCTTCGCCGTCGACGCCTTCGACCCCGCCGTCGACGCCTTCGAAGACCCCGACCCCGACGTCGTCTTCTTCGCCGCCGCCTTCTTCGCCGTCGACTTCCGGGCCGGCTCGGCCGTCTTCTTCGCCGCCGTCTTCGAGGTCGACTTCTTCGCGTCCGTCTCCTTCGGCGTCGTCCTGCTCCTCGTCGCGGCCGTCTTCTTCCGCGGCTTGAGCTCCGTCACCGAGGCCGGCTTCTCCGCCGCCGGCGCGGACGGCTGCTCGCCGCGGGCCTCCTTGGCCGCGCGGACGCTGCTCTCCAGCGCCGCCATCAGGTCGATCACCCTGCCGCCGCCCTCCGACGCCGGCTCCGGGGGCGCCACGGCCTCGCCGCCCTCCGCCTTCGCGGCGATCATCTCCTCGACCGCCTCCCGGTAGTCGTCGTGCAGGGTGGTGATGTCGACCTCGCCCAACGTCGCCATCAGGGCGTCCGCCAGGTCGAGTTCGGCCTCCCTCACCGACACCGGCGTCTCCGGGGCCACGCCTTCCGGGGCGCGGATCTCGTCCGGCCACAGCAGGCCGTGCATCGCGATCACGTCCTCCACCACCCGGAGCATCCCGAGCCGCTCCCGCCCCCGCAGGGCGTACTTCACCACCGCCACCCTGTCGCTGCGCTTCAGCGCCTCGCGCAGCAGGGTGTACGGCTTGGCGGCGGGTACGCCGTTCGCCGAGAGGTAGTACGCGGCGTCCATCTGGAGCGGGTCGATCTCGTTCGCCGGGACGAAGGAGACGATCTCGATCGTCTTCGCCGTCGGGAGCGGAAGGGACGCCAGGTCGTCGTCGGTGATCGGGATCATGGTCCCGTCCGCGTCCTCGTACGCCTTGCCGATGTCGGCCTGGGTGACCTCTTCGCCGTCCAGCTCGCACACCTTGCGGTAGCGGATGCGGCCGCCGTCCTCGGTGTGGATCTGGCGGAAGGACACGGACCGGCTCTCGGTGGCGTTCACCAGCTTGATCGGGATGCTGACCAGGCCAAAGGAGATGGCGCCGTTCCAAATGGATCGCACGTTTCATCCCTTCCGTGTGGGCTTGCACAGAAATGCCGGATTCGTGGGATTCTCATCCTATGACGCCGATCACGGAGGTGGAGGGGCGGCGCCTGGCCCTCAGCAATCTGGACAAGGTCCTCCACCCGGCCACGGGCACCACCAAGGGCGAGCTGCTGCACTACTACGCCACCGTCGCGGACGCCCTCCTCCCCCATCTGCGGGACCGGCCGGTGTCCTTCCTGCGCTATCCCGACGGCCCGGACGGGCAGCTCTTCTTCACCAAGAACCCGCCGCCCGGCACGCCCACCTGGGTGACCACCGCGCCGGTGCCCCGCTCCGAGGACCCCCGCGCCCGCCAGATCGTCGTCCAGGACCTCGCCTCGCTGATGTGGGCGGCGAACCTCGTCGTGGAGTTCCACACGCCCCAGTGGCGCAACGACGCCCCCGCCGTCGCCGACCGCATCGTCTTCGACCTCGACCCGGGGCCGCCCGCCACCGTCGTGGAGTGCTGCCGGGTCGCCCTCTGGCTGCGCGAGCGGCTCGCCGCCGACGGCCTGGAGGCCTACGCCAAGACCTCCGGGTCCAAGGGCCTCCACCTCCTCGTACCCCTGGAGCCGACGCCCTCCGAGGAGGTCTCGGCGTACGCGAAGCAGCTCGCCGTCCAGGCCGAGGCGGACCACCCCGCGCTGGTCGTGCACCGGATGAACCGCGCCCTGCGGCCCGGCAAGGTCTTCGTCGACCACAGTCAGAACGCCGCCGCCAAGACCACCGCCACGCCGTACACCCTGCGCGCCCGGGCACGGCCGACCGTCTCCGCGCCCGTGACCTGGGAGGAGGTCGAGGCGTGCGACGACCCGGCGCGGCTCGACCTCGTCATGGACGACATCGCGCCACGCATCGAGCGGTACGGGGACCTCCTCGGGGGGCTCTTCGAACCGGAGCGGGCCGGGGCCCTGCCCTGACCTGTACGGCGGGGGTGAGGGGTGGGCGGGGTGCTCAGTGTCAGTCGAAGTCCGCCGCCGAGGTCTCCGGTGTCAGGTCCGGGCGCAGGCGCAGCCAGGAGGGCTGGCGGAGCATTCCGGCCCGGGTGCGGACGGCGTAGCGGACCTCGCCCACCAGCCGTGGCAGCACCCAGTGCGCCCCGGCCACCGGTGGCACCTCGGAGAAGGGGCACTCCTCGATCTCGGCGGCGTACAGCAGCCGGGCCAGGTCGGCGCGTTCCGGTTCGCTCCAGCCGGTGCCCACGCTGCCGACATAGCGCAGCCCGCCCGCGTGCCGCTGGCCCATCAGGACCGAGCCGGGCAGGCCGGTCAGCCGGCCGCCGCCGGGGAGCCAGCCCCCGACGACGATGTCGGCGGTGCGCATGTTGCGGATCTTGATCCAGTGGCGGGAGCGTTCGCCCGGCTCGTAACGGGAGCTGATCCGCTTGCAGACCAGGCCCTCCAGCCCGTGCTCGCGGGTCGCGCGCAGCGCGGTCTCGCCGTGGCCGATGAGGGCGCCCGGGGTCGACCAGGTCGGGCCGCTCAGCGCGAGACCTTCGAGTTCCCCCCGGCGCTGCGCCCAGGTCCGGCCGGTCAGCAGCCGACCGTCCAGGAACAGGACGTCGAACAGGACCGCGTGCACCGGGTCCCGCGCGGCGAGCTGCCTCGCCCGCGCGGGAGAGGCCGCCAGACCGAACCGCGGCTGGAGCCGGGCGAAGTCGCTGTGCCCGTTCTCGTCGAGCATGACGATCTCCCCGTCGAGGACCGCCGTACGCCCCGTCGGCAGCGCCCGGCCGAGCGGCCCCAGCTCCGGGTAGGCGGCGGTGACGTCCTCGCCCGACCGCGAACGGACCACCAGCCTGCCGTCCCCGGGGAGGTAGAAGATCGCTCTTTGGCCATCCTGTTTCGTCTCGAAGGCCCATGCGGTGTCCTGCCGGGCGGGCGGCAGCGCGCCGGCCGTGGCGAGCATCGGGGCGATACGGGGGAGGTCCACGGCTCAGAGGTCACCCGTGAGGCTCGCCGCTACTCCCCGATCCCGGCCGATTCAGCCATGAGACACACGGAGACGGCGGGCAGCGGAGCCGGAGGAGGCGCGTGGCCTGCGGGTCCGGGGGCGGCTCGGGGGCGGTTCGGCTGGCCGGGGGCGGCGCGGGCTCGGCGCGTGGCCTGCGGGTTCCGGGCCGGTGCGTGGCCTGCGGGTTCCGGGTCGGTGCGGAGGTCGGTTCCCCGGCCGGGGCGGGTCCGGGGCTCGTCCGCTTGGCCCCTGCCGCCGAGTCGACGCCGTGGCGGCCCCCGGTCGCCGGCGTGTCGCCGGTGTGTCGCCGCCGCGTCGCCGTCGAGCCGTCGCCCGGTTGCACGCCGATCCGCCGGAGTCAACTCCCCTGGCGCGTGCGCCGGGTGGCGCAAAGCAAGCGCCTCGCGCCGTGTTCGCGGGACGCGTCCGTTCAGCGGGCCCTTGTTGACGGTGACGTGGTGCACACTTGCTGCCTGGTACAGCGCTCACGGGGAAGGCGGCGGCCGCATGCTGACGGGGATCGAGGAGGTCGACTGGGCCTCGCTGGGGCATGCGTACGGCCCCGCGGACGACGTTCCGGAGCTGCTGCGCGGGCTCGCCTCGGACGACTCCACGGAGCGCGAGGTCGCTCTCGACGGCATGTACGGCACCGTGCACCACCAAGGCGATGTGTACGACTCGACGCTCGCCTGCATCCCCTTCCTCCTCGAACTCGTCGCCGACCCGGCCGTCCAGGACCGCGGCGGCATCGTGGAGCTGCTGACCAGCATCGGCGGCATCGACCTCGGCGCGGACGAGGATCTCGACGAGCTGGACCAGCTCGACGCGGAGGACGGCGAGTTCATCCCGGCCGCCAACTACGCGATGGCCTCGGCCGCCGTCGCCGCCGGGGCCGACGTCTTCCTCTCGCTCGTCGGCGACCCCGACCCGGAGGTGCGGCTCGCCGCCCCTTGCGCGCTCGCCTCGATGCATCCCGAGCCGGCGCGCGTCCTGACGCTGCTGCGGGAGCGGCTGACGGTCGAGTGCGATACGGAGGTACGGCTGGCCCTGGTCGAGGCGGTCGGGCGGATCGCCCGGCGGCACGAGTCGCTGCGGGCGGAGACGGTCGACTGGCTCGGCTGGCTCACCCGCGCGGCCCAGGCCCCCGGCCTCCGGTTGGCGGCCCTGGCGCAGCTGGCCCGCTGCGCGCCCGCCGAGGTCCCGGCGGACGTCGCCGAGCAGGTGGCCGCGCTGCTGGACGAGGTGCGTGCGGCCCCACCGGAGCCTTCGGTCCCCTCCGACTCGGGCTCCGTCGGTTCCCCTGGCTCCCCCGGCTCCTTCAGCTCCGGCTCCGCCGGCTCCTCGGGCCGCTTCGGCGAGGGAGGACAGGCGGACCCGCGCGCCTACGCGGACCCGGACGCCTTCCTGAGGCCGGGGCCGGGCCCCGCCTCCGTGCCCGGATCCGGGCACGGTCGCGGATCCGGCTCCGGGCCCGGGTGCGACTCCGGGTCCCGCGCCGCGCTCGCGCCCGACGCCGCCTTGGCGTACACCCCCGCCGCCACGCCGTGGACCGACGAACTCCTGCGCACCCTGCACACCGCCCTCGACGACCGTGTCGACGACCGGATCGCCCTGATCCTCGCCCAACTGCGCAGCCCCGACCGGTCTCAGCGCTCGGACGCCATCTGGCTCTGCGGGGGGCTGATACGGATGTGGCGCGGGGGGTACGACGAGGTGGTGCGGCTCGTCGGGGCCCAGCTCGCCGACCCCGACCCGAGGCTGCGCGAGGCCGCCACCTCGTTCCTGGAACGGCTCTTCGAACTGACCGGCCCCGCCGCGGACGCCCTCGCCGCCCTGTCCGCACGGGTCTCCTCGACGCCCCCCGCTCTCCGGGGCCAGGAGGGGTGGGGCCCGCCGGCCGGGGCCCGGGCCGGCTCCCGCCCCGGGGCCGGGGCCGGGGCGAGCGCGTGGGTGCGCGCCGGGGGCTGCGGGGCGCTGCTCGCCCTGGCCCGCTCGGGTGACGCCCGGGCGGTGCCGCTCCTCGCCAAGGCGCTCGCGGAGCCGGAGGTCCGCCGCGAACTGCTCTACGCCGTCGACGCGCTGGGGCCTGCCGCCGTACCGCTCGCGCCCGCCCTGCGCCGAAGACTCGCCCGCGTCGAGCTGGACGACCGGCTGTACGACCATGCCGCGCCGCTGCTCTTCGCCCTGACGGCGATCCGGGGTGCGCAGGCGCTGCCCGAAGTGCTGCGGGTGCTGCGCGGAGCGCCGCCGAACCGGCGGGACTGGGTGCGGGAGGCGGCGCTGCGCGCGCTGGCCGCCTTCGGCCCGGCCGCGCGGGAGGCCGTCCCCGACATCCGGGAGCTGCTGCTCGGCGACGCGGCCACGGTCTCGGCGAGCGCGGCGCTCGCCCTGTGGTCGGTGGAGGGCGACGCCGTCGCCGTCCTGCCCGCCCTGGAGGCATGGCTGCGGCCGGGCGTCCCCGACCCGGAGTGGTGCGCGGCCGCCCGCGCCCTGGGCTCGATCGGCCCGGCGGCGGCGGACGGCGCGCCCGCGCTGCGTCCTGGCCTGAAGGCCCGGGACCTGTGGGTGCGGGTGGCGGCCGCGGCGGCCCTGTGGCGGGTGACGGGGGACGTGGAGTCGACGCTGCCGGTACTGCTCAGGGCCTGGGAGGAGAACCCGCACGCGCGCGTGGACATCGCCGCGTGCCTCGCGGAGATGGGCCCGGCGGCGCGGGACGCCGAACCGGCGATCCGGGACGAACTGGGCAGGCGCCGCCGCCACAACGTCCGCGAACACGGGTCGGGCAGCCACGACATCCACCAGGACGAGAAGCTCGTGACCCTGTGCCGTGCGGCCCTCGACCGGATGGAGTGGGGCCGACTCGGCTGACGGCCGGGCGGCTGACCGCCGAGGGGACACGTCGGGGCGCCGGACGCGGCCGGGCGGCCGGGCGGCCGGGCGGCCCGGTAAGAGGACCCGACCCCACCCCCCTTCCCTCCTCTCGCCCACCCCGTGGACAAAAAGGACTTCCCTACGAATAAGGTCGAGGGAAGACCGAGACGGATCGTCCCGAGGAGGAGCGTGAGACCGCGCCGCGTCCCGCGCGCCGCCGCCGTGGCCCTGGCCGCCGCGGCGGCGCTCGTCGGGCTCGCCGGCTGCGGCGACGAGGGCGGGCTGGAGAGCGCCGGCCCCACGCCCTCCGCCGTCGGCCCCGTCCGGCTCTGGCCCGACCTGCCGCCCGCGACCGCGCCGCCCCTCGACTACGGCGAGACCGTCACCGAGCGCGTCCCCGGCATCGAGGTCCCCGACGACGACGTCCACCGCGTCGCCCCCGTGGCCGTCGTCCAGGCCGAGGTGAAGGCGCACCCCGACACGTACAGCGGGCCTGACGGCATGTACGAGGAGACCGCGCGCCGCATCGCCCGGTGCGGCACGGAACCGAAGGCGTGCCCGGTCATGCGGCCGTACTACCACGACCTGACCGGCGACGGCCGGGACGACCTGATCGTCGGCATCCGCATGCCCGACCAGCAGGTCGGCGTACGCGTCTACCTCGCCGAGGACGGCGGCCTCACCCGCGTCATGTCCACCGTCGACCAGGTGATCAGCGTGGACCTGGCGGGCCGGGACCTGATCATGCGGGTCAGTTCGGCCGGCATCCCGGGGTACGAGTACCGGACCGCCTGGACCTGGGACGAGCAGCAGCACGCGATGCTGGCGACCCGCGACGAGATCATCCGGGTGAAGCCGCGCGCTCCGTCCGCGTCGGCCGCCCCCGAGCCCCGCCCCGCCGACCCCACGCCGACCCCGGGCATCCCGTCCCGGACCACCCCGGCGCCGCCTCCGCCGCCGTCCGCCGCCGCCCCCGAGGCGGCCCGCCCATGAGCCCCCGGCCCCGGGTCCGCCCCCGGCAGCCTCGCCTCCGGCTTCCCGCCTGGACCGCGACCCTGACCTGGAAGGCCGCCGTCTTCATCGCGGTCATGTGCTGCGCGCTCGCGGCCCTCCTCGGCGTCCTCGTACATGTCTCGGTGACCGACCGGACCGTGGAGGACGCCCGTGAGCGGGCGCTGGCCCGGCTCACCACGGCCGCCCGCGCCTACGAGGCGGGCGAGCCGCTCCCCCGGACCGCCGGGATCGACCCCGTGGGCCTGCCCGACCCGCTCCGCGCCCTCGCGCTCGGAGGGCAGAGCGGCACGATGGTCGACTCGTACGAAGGTCGCCCGACGATGTGGGCGGCGGGCCCGGCCGACGGCCGCGCCCTCGCCGTGCGCACGGACTTCGCGGCGAGCGCGGAGACCATCAACGGGCTCGACCGTTCGATCGTCGGGTCCTCGGTCCTGGCGATCGGGGCGACCCTGCTGGTGGGCGCCTTCGCGGTCACCCGGATCACCCGGCGGCTGCACCTGACCGCCCAGGTGGCCCGCCGGATCAGCGCCGGCGACCTCGACGCGCGCGTCGACGACCCCCGTACGCACGATCCTTCACGCCCGCAGGACGAGGTCGCCACCGTCTCCGGGGCGCTCGACACCATGGCCTCCTCGCTCCAGCGCAAACTGCAGAGCGAGCAGCGCTTCACCGCCGACGTGGCGCACGAGCTGCGCACCCCGCTGACCGGCCTGTCCGCCGCCGCCGAGCTGCTGCCGGAGGGGCGGCCGTCGGAGCTCGTACGGGACCGGGTGAAGGCGATGCGCGGGCTGACCGAGGACCTGCTGGAGATCTCGCGGCTCGACGCCCGTAACGAGACCGTGGACCTCGCCGTACACGAACTCGGACCGCTCGCGGAGCGGGTGGTGCGGGCCTCGGGGACGGACACCGCCGTACGGATCGAGCGCGACGCACCGGTGGAGACAGACCGGCGGCGGCTGGAGCGGGTGCTCGGCAACCTCGTCTCCAACGCCCACCGGCACGGCGCCCCGCCGGTCGTCCTGACGGTCGACGGGCCGGTCGTGACCGTACGGGACCACGGCGACGGCTATCCGCCCTACCTCCTCGACCTGGGGCCGCAGCGCTTCCGCACCGAGGGGCGGGGCAAGGGGCACGGCCTCGGGCTGACGATCGCGGCCGGCCAGGCCGAGGTGATCGGGGCGCGCCTGGAGTTCGCGGCCGCGCCGGGCGGCGGCGCCCTGGCCCGGCTGAGCCTGCCGGAGTACGGAGGGGACCCGGACGGGACGGACGGGACGGACGGGAAGGCCGAGCCGGACGGGACGGCCGAGCCGGACGGGACGGATGGGATGGGCCACCCGTAGGGCCTCGACGCTCCGGAGCGGGCCCGTCGTCCGACTGGCGGCACACCGTCACACATAAGGGATATAAGGCATACAGCTTGCTACGTTGCGGACCATGACCGCTACGACGGCGGACGCTCCCCCGCCCGGGCTACGCGTCCCGAAGCGCCGCGGCGTGGAGCTCTCCCTCCTCGTCTGCGCCGTCCTGATCTCCGTCTACGGCTACGCCGAAGTCGGCCTCGCCGGTACCGGCGCCGTGCCGCCCGACGCCGTCCGCTACGGCGCCGGGCTCGGGCTGCTGGCGCTCGTCGCCCACCTCGCCGTCCGCTTCCGCGCGCCGTACGCCGATCCCCTGATGCTGCCGATCGCGGTCCTCCTCAACGGCCTGGGGCTGGTGCTGATCTACCGGCTCGACCTGGAGACGCCCCGCGACCCGGCCGCGCCGACCCAGTTGATCTGGTCGACGCTCGGGGTGGCGCTGTTCATCGCCGTCGTCGTCCTGCTGCGCGACCACCGGGTGCTCCAGCGGTACGCGTACCTGTCGATGGCCACCGCGCTCGTCCTGATGCTGCTGCCGATCTTCTTCCCGGCCGTGAACGGGGCGAGGATCTGGATCCGGATCGGCGGCCTCTCCTTCCAGCCGGGCGAGTTCGCCAAGATCCTGCTCGCCGTCTTCTTCGCCGCCTATCTCGCGGCCAACCGCAACGCGCTGGCGTACACCGGCCGCAGGATCTGGCGGCTCCAGCTGCCCACCGGCCGGGTGCTCGGGCCGATCGTCGCGATCTGGGTGCTGAGCGTGGGCGTGCTGATCCTGGAACGGGACCTGGGGACCTCGCTGCTCTTCTTCGGCCTGTTCGTGATCACGCTGTACGTGGCGACCGGCCGGACCGGCTGGATCGCGGTCGGGCTGCTCCTGGCGGCGGTCGGGGCGTTCGCGGTCGGTTCGCTGGAGCCGCACGTGCACAGCCGGGTCGAGGACTGGCTGAACCCTTTCGCCTCGATCGAGGCGGGCGAAGGGCCGAGCCAGCTGGCCCAGTCCCTGTTCGCGTTCGCCGCCGGGGGCATGCTGGGGACGGGGCTCGGCAGCGGGCACTCGGTGCTGATCGGCTTCGCCGCCAAGTCCGACTTCATCCTGGCGACGGCGGGCGAGGAGCTGGGCCTCGTCGGCCTGACCGCGCTCTTCCTGCTGTACGCCCTGCTCGTCGCGCGCGGCTACCGCTCCGGGCTCGCGCTGCGCGACCCGTTCGGGCGACTGCTGGCGACGGGTCTCGCCTCGATCGTGGCGCTCCAGGTGTTCGTGATCGCCGGCGGGGTGATGGGGCTGATCCCGCTGACCGGCATGGCGATGCCGTTCCTGGCGCAGGGCGGCTCGTCCGTGGTCACCAACTGGGTGATGGTGGCGCTGCTGATCCGGGTCAGCGACTCGGCGCGGGCCCCGCGGCCCGAGCCGGTCGAGGCCGGCATCGTCGCGCCGGTGGCCGAGGAAGCCAAGTGATCCCGTACATCCGGCGCGCGGCCGCGCTCTGCCTCGTCCTGCTGGTGGCGCTGCTGGTCAACGCGGCGCGGGTGATGGTCTTCCAGGCGGAGTCACTCGACGAGAACCCGGCCAACCGCCGTCCGGCGATCGCCGCCTGGGGGCAGCCGCGCGGCACGATCCGGGTCGAGGGCCGACCGGTGACCGGCGCACGGGACAGCGGCGAGCAACTGCGGTACGAACGTACGTACACGCAGGGGCCGTTGTACGCGCCGGTGACCGGTCACGCCTCGCAGACGTACGGCACGACCCTGCTGGAGCACGCCGAGGACGCGGTCCTGTCGGGCACGGATCCGATGCTGATGCCGCTGCCGTTCTGGAACGACATCAGCCGGGGGCGGCAGCCGGGCGGGGACGCCGTGACGACGATCCGCGCCTCGATGCAGGAGGCGGCGTACCGGGGGCTGGCGGGGAAGCGGGGGGCGGTCGCGGCGATCGAGCCGTCGAGCGGGCGGATCCTGGCGCTGGTCAGCTCGCCGTCGTACGACCCGGGAGAGCTGTCGGGTACGGGGCCGGCGGTGAAGGAGGCGTGGGCGCGGCTGAACACCTCGCCGAACCAGCCGATGCTCAACCGGGCGATCCGGCAGACCTATCCGCCGGGCTCCACCTTCAAGATCGTGACGGCGGCGGCGGCCCTGGACGCGGGCGCGGTGACGGACGTGGACGCGCCGACGGACACGCCGGACCCGTTCGTCCTGCCGGGGACCCGGCACGTGCTGCCGAACGCGGCGAAGGGGTGCGGGAACGCGTCGCTGGCGTACGCGATCCAGTGGTCGTGCAACACGGTGATGGCGGGGCTCGGGGTGAAGGTGGGCCTGGAGGGGATGGTGGACGCGGCCCGGAACTTCGGCTTCGACGACGCGGGGCTGCGGATCCCGTCCTGGGTGGCGAGGTCGAACTTCGACCCGGCGATGAGCGACGACCAGCTGGCGCTGTCATCGATCGGGCAGTTCGACACGACGGCGACGCCGCTGCAGATGGCGATGGTGGCGGCGGCGGTCGCGAACAACGGCGAGATCGCGCACCCGTACCTGGTGGAGCGGACGACGACCGCGGGCGGCCGGACGGTCGACACGACGGGCCGCCGCAGCTACCGCCAGGCGATGCGCCCCTCGACGGCGACCCAGCTCCAGCGCCTGATGGTGAAGGCGGTCACGGAGGGCACGGGCACGAACGCCTCGATCCCGGGCGCGACGGTCGGCGGCAAGACGGGCACGGCCCAGCACGGCCTCGGCAACATCGGCACCCCCTACGCCTGGTTCATCGCC
Source organism: Streptomyces sp. NPDC008121 (assembly GCF_042957155.1). NCBI lineage: Bacteria > Bacillati > Actinomycetota > Actinomycetes > Kitasatosporales > Streptomycetaceae > Streptomyces > Streptomyces sp. NPDC008121. The sequence goes on from NZ_JBIBHT010000003.1 coordinate 442,898, forward strand.
TGGGCCCAGTCGCCGGACGCGGCCCAGCCGGCGGTCGCGGTGGCGGTGGTGGTGGAGGACGCGGAGGCACGGAGGACGGAGATCAGCGGGGGCGGAAGCGCGGCGCCGATCGCACGGGCGGTGCTGGAGGAGGGGATGCGGCTGGAGGGGAGGGGCGGGGGCGCTGAGGCGCGGAAGGGCATCACGTCCTGAGTCCGCACCCGAAAAAGGGTGAAGCCCCGGCCGTTGTGGCCGGGGCTTCACCCCTTGTGCGTGGCGGAAACGCCAGGCGTCAGATCTCTTCCTGCTTCAGATCCCAGGGAAGGCGGTCACCGGCGGCGGCCTGCACCGCACGGAGCCTCTCCAAGTCCTCCTCGATCAGCATGAGCGACTCGAACGCGTAGGCGGCACCGGCGAGCGACTCGCCCTGCATCACCTCCGCGTAGAGCACCCACAGGCCCTCGCGTGCCGCGGCGACGCAGTCAGCCGCTTCCGGGCTCCCGGAATCGGCAGCCGGACCCAGGATGCGCAGCAACGACCCGAGCGTTTCACGCCTTGCGGGTTCCGACAGCGGACCCAGCAGTGCGGCGAATGCCACTGAGACGAAGGCGGGCGACGCGGACACAAGACTCTCGCCCGGTGTCATCACGTGGTCCTGCACTGGGGGAAGGAAAGCCGCGCCGTTGTCATGCTCCTCGCCGAGGCCGATCAGATCCCTGATCATGCCCGGGAGGTGCACAGCGCTCTCACCGCAACCACAGTCCATTCGCTCCCAATCGAGCTTCTGGATTTCGATCTCGAAGAGATTCATTGCCACTGCCTAGTCTCCCCACGGCCCGCCGGGTTCGCCCTGAATCCCGGGTACGAAGTTGTCGCGGCTGGGATAGTCCGCCTGACATCTTACGCACACCTTCTTCAGCAAGGCCGTCCACTTGCGGTCGCTGCCCCGCGCCATCTGATACGCGTTGGTGAAGATGACCTCGTCGACATTTCCTCCCAAAGCAATCAGCGCATTGCCTTCGGCGCAGTATCCGCCGCCGGAAGAGGCGAGCACGGTATCGCCGGTGCGGGTGTTGATGGCGCCGACGAACGTCCGGGTCCTCGTCGCAGCGCTGGAAGCCAGCGCCGCGTACGTCGGTACGCGTTCCGCGACTTCCGCGAGGCGCTGGTCCAGGTCCCAGTTCGCCGGCGCGCGGTCGATGTCGACGTTCGGTGCACGGCCGTTGGACTCACCGCGCGTGCTCGGAACCTTGCCGGAACCGCCACCACCGCTGGATCCGCCGTTGGACCGGGAGGATCCGCCGGAGCTGCCACCGGAGCCACCGGACTTGCCACCGGACTTGCCACCGCTTGCCGAGCTCTTGCCGCCTCCGGAACTCTTGCCGCCGGCACCCGAGTGGGAGGACGACTTGGGCGCGGACTTCGCCTGGGCCTGCTTCTGGGTGGGGTTACCCGTCTTCCGTTTCGCGGCGGCCGCTGCGTCGGCCTTTCTCTTGGCTTCCTCGGCGGCCTTCTTCTTCGCTCTTTGCGCGGCCTCCTTCTTGGCCTTCTCGATGGCTGCCTTCTTGGCCTGCAAGGCTGCCGCTTCGGCGGCCTTGGCGGCCTTGAGGACGGCTTCTGCGGCCGCCTTCGCCTTCTTGAACGCCTGGATGGCGTCGATGGTGCGATTGATCGCCTTCAGAACAGACGGAATCTTGCCCAGCTTCGTCCACGGAATAGCGTCGAGGATGATGCTGCCGCACGACCACATGTCACCGCCGAAGCAGGCCATGGCGTCGTTGATGCCGATGAAGTCCTTCAGCGTCTCCCAGGCGATCGAGAGAATCACCGAGGTGAGGGACTTGCCCTGCATCGCCTCGGCCTGCGCGACCTGGGCCGCGGACAGACCGGCGCCCGCGAGAGCCGCTGCCCGCTCCGACGCGGTCAGCGAAATGGCCAGACCGGTCGGGTCGGAGTACGTGACCGGGTTGTTCTGCGCGTACGCGTACCCGTTGGACTGCTGCGGGTCGTTGATGTCGAGCACCGGGTCGACGGACAGGAAGCGTCCGACCACCGGGTCGTACAGACGGGCGCCCAGCGGCTGGAAGCCGGAGGCGTCGTCCCGGGTCTTGCCCAGGAATCCCTTGTGGTTCTGGAGGTTGGCACCGGTGGTGCCGCGCTCGTTGCCGAAGGGGTCCTGCTTCCGGATGCGCACCGACTGGCCGCCGTGGAGGGCGACCTCCGTGTACGCACTGCCCTGGTGGTCCGTGGTCTGGGCGACCAGGGTCTCCCCACCGGTGCCGTAGGCGTAGCGCATGACCGCACCGCCCGGAGCCGGGTAGGTGCGCTGGGTGTTGACCAGGACGCCGCCCTGCTGAACGGTCACCTCGGCCTCGCCCAGGTGAAGGGTCGCCTGCTTGCCCTTGATGGTGAGCAGGCGCGAGCCGTCGGGGCCGTAGATGTGACGGGTGTCGTTCTGCGGCATCCACTGCTGGGCCGCCGAGGCGGCGTCGCAGGTGGCGAGCACGATCGGCGTCGCGTTCACGTTCGCCGCGCCCTGCACCGCGAGGCACAGACCGGAGGCGATGTGGGTGAGCTGCCCGGATGCGTTGCGCCTCAGTTCCTGCGCGGTCTGCTGCGCGGAGGTGGTGCCGCACTGCTGGACCTGGACCGCCGACCCGGCCGTGTTGGCGGCGGGCTGGAGGCACCAGGTGCCGAGCACCGAGAGCGAGCCGCGGTTGGGGTCGGACTGCGGCGCCGTCGCCGTGCCCGGGGTGGGCGTGAACTTGAGGTTCTGCGGATTCGAGGCGTTGCAGGCGTAGAGCTGGATCGGCTGGCCGGTCGCGCCCAGGCCCGACTTCAGGTCCAGGCACTTCTGGCCGAGACCCACGTACGGGGTCTTGCCGCTGGTGCCGGCACCGGTGATCCGGTCGACCTGGCCGTCGTAGGTCCAGGTCAGCTCCTGCTTGTCGCCGTTCTCGACCGAGGTGATCGTCTTGGTCTCACCGGTGAGCTCGTACAACCGGGTCGCCTCGGCGGTTACCTCGGCGCCGGCCGGCGTCTTGTACTTCTTCGTCACCTTGGTCAGCGAGTGCGGCTGGTCCTTGGCGGCGTTCTTGCCGAACGCGTACGTGGTGACCGCGTTCCTCGTGGTGTCGCCCGTGAGGTCGTTCTCGGTCAGCTTGGTGCGGTTGCCGAGCAGGTCGTACTCGTACTCCTGCCAGTAGCCGGAGTTGTCGGCGCCCGCGGCGGCTCGGAGCGTGCCGTCCGTGTTCTTGTTGAGCGAGCCGTCCGGGTTCCTGGGGTTGACGCAGCTCGTCTGGTCCTTGGAGGTCCAGGCGGACTTCAGCTCCCCGATCGGGTCGTAGACGAAGCACTGGCGCTCCGCGATCCCGGTGGACTTCTCCTGGATCGAGGTGACGTTGCCGGACGGGTCGTAGCCGTAGGCCCGGTTCGAGACCAGGTTGCCTCCGACGATGCTCCTGTCGGCCGTGGTGTCGCCGGGGCCGCCCTTCTCGCGGTATACCGACTGCTCGGCCAGCTCACCGGTGGACTCGTCGTAGGAGCTCTGCGTCCAGACCCGGTAGGGCTGGGCGCCGAGGGTGGAGCGCAGGACCTGGCCGTACGGGGAGTAGACCGTCTCCGAGCCGTACCAGTCCTTGCCGGAGATGGAGAGCGGCTTGCCGTCCTTGTTGTAGCGGAAGACCAGCTTCTCCGCGCCGAACCTGCCCACCTCGGGAAGGGTGGTCTCGTCCAGCATGCCGCGGTCGTTGTAGGTGTAGTCGTACCTGTAGTCCTTCTTCAGACCCCAGGTGTCGACCATGGACTGCGGCAGGGACAGCGTGGTCGCGGTCGGCTGGTACTCCTTCGTGTAGCCGTTGACCGCCTGGGTGTACGCGTCGCTGTCGGTGTAGCGGGTGGCGGTGGCGGGCATGCCCTTGCCGCCCGCGACGGTGTCGTATGTGAACGAGGCAAGCAGCTTGCCGGTGGCGTTGTTCTCCCGAAGTTCCTTGGGCCGCGACAGCTCGTCGTAGCCGTTCCAGATCGTGTTGCCACGGGCGTTGGTGGTCGTCTCGACCCGGCCGAAGGTGTCGAAGGCGGTTCGGGTCGTGCCCGAGTCCGGGTCGGTCGCCGTCTCCACCTGGGCGTTGTGGTTGTACGTCCAGGTCCACGGGTGGGTCGGGTCGGCCGACGCCGTCGCCTTGGACATCCGGCCGCGCGTGTCGTACTCGTAGCGCGTCGACGTGAAGCCGCCGGGGGCCGCCGGGTTGAAGGTGTCCGAACGCAGAGTACGACCCGTCGCATCGGTCCAGACGCGGTAGGACGAGTCGCCCTGCGGGTTGATGACCTTCGACCAGTCCTCGCCGTACTCGTAGCGGACGGCCTTCTCGGGGACCTCCTGCGAGACGGCCTCGGTCGTGCCCGGGAGCTTGACCTTGAGGACCGGCATCTCCTCCAGCACGCGGCCGAGGCCGTCGTACTTGTACCGGGTGATGTTCGGGACGGCGGTGTCCGCCAGCGGGGTGAACAGCTCGCCGCGCGGGTCGTCCTGGTTCAGGTAGGCGTTGTTGGTCTGGTAGATCTCACCGGCGTCGTTGTACAGCGTGTCGGTGATCAGACGGCCGCCGCCGTCCGCCTCCTCCTGGGACTGCCGCTCGCGACCGAGACCGTCGTAGAGCGTGACGGACTTCTCGATCCGGTCCTCGTAACCACGTGCGTACGTGGTGACGTAGGGGGGCCTGCGGATCTCGCGTTCCGAGTCCTCCGGGTCGACCTCCGGCTTAGGGATCGTGTACTCGGCCTTGAAGTCCGGAACGCCCGAACCGGGGGTACGGCCCGGAGCCCAGGCCTCGGCCAACCGACCCATCGGGTCGTACACGGCCTCGCTGACGTGATTGTTGGCGTCGGTCGTCTTGACAGTGACCGACCGGCCCGGCTCCAGCTCATTGACCTGAGTGTGGCCGAGCACGTTAGTCGTGGTGATCTTGAAGACCTGGCCGGTGGCCGGCCCGATGGCCTCGTACTTGATCGTCGCGGACTTCGGGGTCGGCTGGCTCAGCTGGTCCGCCGGGGTCTCCTTCACCACCCGGCCGTTGGCGTCGAACTCCTTGGTGCCGGTGCTCTGAAAACCGGTGCCGGCACCGTTGAGGGTCCACGCCTGGGTGGCAAGACCCCGGGTCGAGGCGCCGAGCGCGGTCCCGTACGTCGTACCGTCGTAGGCCGTGCGGTTGGACCCTGTCAGCGAGCCGAGGTCGGTCCAGTTGGCGTTCGCGCAGGTCGTCGGCGAGACCATGACCTGCTTGGACAAACCGATCAGGTTCATGCTGGTCTGGTGCAGATAGTCCAGCTTGGTGCAGGACTCGTCACCGGTCTTACCCGTGTCGCCCAGCGACTCCACCAGCGTCGGAAGCCCGTACGTCGGCTCGTACGTCGTCGTCGTCTTCACCGAGCGCACCGTGCGCGGGTCGTCCGTGTTCGTGCCGGACGACTTGGTGTAGGCGATCTCCTCGGGTTCGGTGACGCGCCAGGCCTTGAGGTCGGTCAGGCCGTCCTCGCGGTCCCGCTTGCCGAGTTCCGTCGCCGCGGGGATCGTGACGCTGCGGGTCAGCCAGTTGGTGTCCGCGTCCGTGGCGTTGGTGTAGGAGAGCTCTTCGGCTATGCGGCCGGCGAACGCCTCGCGGTCGTAGACGGTCGAGCCGTCGGACGCCTTGATCACGTTGCCGTGGACGTCCTTGACCGGCACCGTGTCGCCCATGCCGCGGAAGAAGCGGCTCACAGCCTTGGTGCGGGGCGCGTCGACACCCGGGGTGTTCTCACCCGCGGAGCCTTCTCCGCTGTCCGTGTCCGACGGCTTGGGACCGGTCAGGACGGTGGTCTGCTCGAAGCCCGCGAACTGCGAGTACGTCCGCGTCGACTTCTTGCTGAACTCGGCCTCGGCGAGCTTCCAGCCGGCGTTCTTGTACTCGTAGAACGTCTTGGTGCCGTACGAGCCGGAGACGTTGGGAAGCTCCTCGATCGACTCGACCACGTACTTGTGGAACCAGTCGATGTCCTCGACCTCGGGGTCGGGGTTCCAGTACGACGGGTAGCACAGGCGGGTGTTCGCCTTCAGCGCCGCCGTGTCCGTCTTCGTCGGCAGGCCGGTGCCGGTGGCGCACTGGCCCTCGGCCGGCTTGTAGGTGACAACGGTCTCGCCGCCGTACTCGTTGATGACACGGTCGATCCGCAGGCGGGAGAAGCCCGGACGCGGGTCGTTCGTTCCGCGCATGACGCGGTTCGGCATGTCCTCGGCGTTGGACTCGAAACGCACCGAGTTCAGCGTGACGCTCGCGTCGGTGGAGCCGTTGCGGGCGTAGCCGGTGCGGGAGATCGACTCCAGCCACAGGGCCGTGTTCACGCCGGTCTTCAGCGCGGCGAAGTTCTGCTCGAGCTTGTACTCGTCCACGACCTGACGCGCGGTCGTGTCGGTACGACGCTGAGCGGAGGTGGTGATCTTGTCCAGGCGCTTACGGGACCAGAAGGTCGGGCCCGCGTTCCAGCACTTCTGCTTGTACGTCGAGGTGACGGCTTCGCAGCGGAGGTCGGCGGGGGTGTCGTACCAGATGCGGTACTTGCCCATGTCCTTCGACTTGAAGTTGTCCTCGACGCAGGTCAGCGTGCCCTCGGTGAAGCAGCGCTCCTCGACGGAGAAGTTCACGCGCGCCGGAGCCGGGGCGGAGAAGATGCTGTCCTTGCGCTGGCCGTAGTCGATCCGCGTCAGGTAGCCGTCGCGGTGGTACTCGACCGGGGCCTTGAAGTTGAAGTTCCGCGCGTAGTAGTTGACGTCGCGCTTCCACCACAGCGACATGGCGTTGCCGTGGATGTCCTCGACGTAGTCGAGGTTCCAGCGCCAGGCCTGGTTGCAGAAGGAGTTCTTCCAGTCGCCGGCCTTGTAGCAGGGCTCGCCCGCGTGGTTGCCGTACACCGGCACCGCAAGGACGGAGTCCGTGTACGGGTCGTCGGCGGCGGTGCCGTTGTCCGACCAGCCCGGGAGCTTGTTCAGGCCGAAGTGGTAGCGGGTGCCGTCCTTGGTCGTGACGACCCAGTACTCGCCGTCCGCGTCCTTCATGCCCGAGCGCGGGTCCTTGGACGTGTCCTTGAGCCGCTCGATCTTCGAACCGTCACCGTTGGCCGTGAACCAGGTGCCCTTGGCCGCGTCCCACACCAGCTCGGTCGTCATCCCGCCCAGCGACAGGGTGGCGTTCTCCGAGCCGTAGCACTGGTCCGCCGTCTTGTGGGTCGCGTTGTTCGACCCGGCCCGCTTGGAGTCCTGACGGCAGTTGGCGTACGTACGGGTGATGGAACCCGCGTTGTAGTCCCAGCCGTCGCCGATCCAGGAAGCCTGGTTGTTCGTCGCCGACGTACGGCCGTCGACCGACTGGGACGAATAGCCCAGGCCGATCTTCGGCATCAGACCGCCGGCGGTCTCCGGCACCTGCACCTGGTAGTTGTACGTGAACGCACCGGAGGAGGAACCGGCCGACCAAGCGCCGGACGACAGCAGCGGGGAAGCGGTGAAGTCACCCTGCACCGACGAGCCGGTGTCGAGCATGCCGACCGCGTTGCCGCCGGTCGTCGTTCCCGCGGCCGAGAACGAAGCCTTGCGCGCCGTAGCGCCGGTGCTTCCCTCTTCCAGGAGCTTGGCGACCGGGATCGTGCCGCTGACGACCGTGCGGGTCTTGGCGCCCTTCGCCGCGGTGCTCTTGGTCGGAGCCTCCTTGGCGGGCACCTCCTCCACCGACGTCTTCAGGGGCTCGAAGCCGACGCCCTCGTCCTTGCCGCCCGCCATGGTCGTGGTGCCGTCGTCGGCACACTCACCCGCGGTCGGGTCGGAGTAGACGCACTCCGGCAGCAGCGTCAGACCGAAACGCTGGGCGGCCTGCGGACCGTAGAGGTCGGCGAAGCCGGTCGGGTCGATGGTCAGCGCGATCTGTGCGGCCGGGTCGGCCGTCGCCGGAGGCGTGACCTTCATGATCATGCCGGAGACGCCCGCGTCCTGCGACGCCTCGACCGGCTTCAGGTCGACGCTCCACTCGCCCGCGAGTGCCGCCGGGTCCCCACCCTCGGGAACGCCGATCGCCACCGGCAGGTTCTGCGACACCGGGACCGTGGTGCCCGGCTCGCTCGTCGCCGTCAGCGTCGCCTTGCCGAGGTCGGCCACCCACGGGGTGACGTTCTTCGGCACGTACGGCGTGATCGGGACTTCCTGCGCCGTGGTCAGCGCCTTCTGCGCGGTCTCGTCACCGTCGAGTTCGGTGCTCTTCGGAATGTCCGGGAGGTCAACCTCCGCGGTCTGCTCCTCGCGGCTCATGCCGTCGCCGGGGATCGCCAACGCCTGCGAGCTGAGAGATGTCACCGTCAGCATCGATGACAACAAAAGGACGGTCGCCGTGCGGCTGAGCCGCCGGCGCCGTCGTTGTGACTCCGTCACGGCTAGGCGTCCCCGCCCCAGCCATGACGGTGGACCTGAAGAACGCATCGCGTCGACTCCCACCCGGGTCATACAGACAACAGAGAGGTGCGCACACACCGAAAGGCGTGGAAACACCAAAAGCACGCGCCTGCATCAGACGCGTGCGTGCGAACTCTCTGTCATGTCCGCGTTGCATATCAACACGGTTTCACCGGGCGGAACTGATGCCGAGTGAGATGCCCCACGGTGCGGTTCCGATCAGAACGCCACCGTTATTGATCTACCCCTCACAACGGGTAGATCATTACATACAGGGCCTATCCACCTGCTTAAACGGGCAACCTGCCCAAAACCCCTACCTACCCGCGTAGTTCCAAGGCATACATAACGCTTTCGCAACTCCTTCACCTGTGGACTCCCTGTGGCGCGCGTGTGATCGTGTGCGCACATATATGCCCCGCGGCCTGCCGTTGGGGCTGTCTGTGCTGCCCCTGTCCGCCCTGGTACCTACGGGAGTAGACCGCCGTGTCCGCGCCACCACCCAGATTTCTCAGCCCCTTCGTGCGCACGCGCACACGGCTGTCACTGACCCTCGGCCTCATTCTGGCCGCCCTCACCGCTGCCCTCCTTCCGTGGTGGCAGCCCCAGACCCCGCCCGTGGCCCAGGGCAACAAGGCCACCGACGCCAAGCCGGCGTCGACCGGCCCCCGTGACGAGTCCGCTGCCGTCGCCGAGGCCAAGCGCACGCGGAAGCAGGTGCTCGTCGACACGGCGACCACCGCCACGCAGCAGACCTGGGCGCTCCCCAACGGGCAGATGCGCTCCCAGATGCACGCCACGCCGCAGCGCGCGAAGAACGCCGACGGCGAGTGGGCCCCGATCGACAACAAGCTGGTCCGCTCGGCGAAGGCACCGCGTGGGCTCGGCATCGTGCCGGTCAACGCCGCCGTGCCCGTGCGGTTCTCCAGCGGCAGCAAGGACGCGTCCCGTGCGGACCGTTCCTTCGCCCGCGCCCCGCAGCCCGGTCAGACCGTGCTCGCGGAGATGGACGTCGCCGGCCACACCGTCGCCTACACCTGGCCGGGCGCGCTGCCCGAGCCGGTCCTCGACGGCCCGCGTGCCCTCTACTCCGAGGTTCTTCCCGGTGTCGACCTGCTCCTGGTGGCGCGTGAGGAGGGCGGTGTCGCCCAGCTCCTCATTGTGAAGACGCCGGAAGCGGCCAAGCAGGAGGCGCTGAAGTCGGTCGCGTACGGACTCCAGTCCAAGACGGCCACCTTCCAGCTGGACGCCCCCAAGGGCCGCGTCCTCGTCCTGGACAAGGCGGGCAAGGAAGTCGCCTCGATTCCCACTCCCTTCGCGTGGGACTCCAGCGGTCAGGACCCGGAAGCGCCCGAGAGCGCCCCGCGCACCGCCACCGGTACGCCGGCCGACGTGCTCAAGCTCTCCGGTCTGACCGGTATCGAGCCCGGCGCCCACTCCGCCCAGCTCCCGGTCGCCCTCGACGGGGACAAGACGAGCACCGCCCGCCTGGCCCTGAACGTCGCCGCGACCGGCCTGTTCACCAAGCCCGGCGTGAAGTTCCCGGTCTTCGTCGACCCGACGATGAACGCCGGATACGAAGCCTGGACGACGGCTTACCGGAAGTACCCCAACAGCAGCTTCTGGAACGGCACCAACTTCTCCTCCGGCACCTCCGACGCCCGCGTGGGCTACGAGAGCGACACCGGCGGTCTCGGCCGTTCCTTCTGGCGGATGGACTTCGACCCGAAGATCAAGGGCGCCGCGGTCACCCGGGCGTCGTACAAGGTGCTGAACAACCACTCCTGGTCCTGCACGGACCGTGAGTTCAAGTTCTACCTGACCGGCTCGATCTCCACGGGCACGACCTGGAACGCGCAGCCGTCCTGGTCCACCCACCTGCAGTCGAAGTCCTTCGCCCACGGCTGGTCCACCTCCTGCGGGGACGCTTACGAGGCGTTCGACAACGCCAACGTCAAGGCCGCCGCCCAGAAGGGCGCCGACAACGGCTGGTCGAACATCACCTTCGGCATGCGCGCCACCAGCGAGAGTGACACCCAGACCTGGCGCAAGTTCCGCGCCACCTCCGCCACCCTCGAGGTCGACTACAACCGTCCCCCGAGCGAGCCCACCGCCGGCACGACCTCTCCTGGCGGCGCCTGCACTCCGGGCCCCGGCTCCGGTGTGGTGGTCGGCCGGACCAACATCGTGCTCTCGGCCAACGCCAAGGACGGCGACGGGAACCTCTCCAAGCTGCGGTTCCGTTTCTGGCCCACGGGCGGAACGGTCCCGGCCCCGGTCGACATCACCCCGAACTCCTCCGGCACCGCGCAGCGGATCATCTCCGCGGCCGACCCGATGCTGAAGGACCTGAAGACCAACACGACCTTCTCGTGGGACGTCCACGCCATCGACCAGGTCGGTGCCGTGTCCACGTACTTCCCGCCGAACACCACCGAGCCGTGCCGCATCACGGTCGACCCGACCTCGCCCCCGCAGCCGGACGTCTCCAGCCCGGTCTTCAAGGAGGCCACGAGCGACGGCGCGACCTGGGCGACCGTGAAGTTCGGTGAGACCGGTCCGATCACCTTCACCTCCACCGGTGCGGCGAAGTTCCGTTACGGCTTCGAGGGTCTGAACTACAAGGACGTCACCGCGGTCAACGGCGCGTTCACCGACACCGCGCTGAAGCCCCCGCACGCCGGTCCGAACTGGCTGCACGTCTTCTCGCTGGACTCGCTGGGCAACGTCAGCGCCCGGACCGACTACGCGTTCTACGTGCCGCCGCGCGACACGGCCGACGGCCCCGGTGACGTCGGCGGCGACGGCATCGCCGACCTGATGACCGTCAACGCCAACGGCAACCTCGTCTCCATGTCCGGCGGCCCGGGCGGCGAGCTGTACGGCGGTATGGACGGCTCCTACACCAAGGGCCCGGACGGCAAGGTCGTCCTCAACCCGCCGGGTCACTGGTTCAACGCGACCACCGGCAAGGCGGCCCTGATCGCCCACCACAGCGACGCCTACCCCGGCGACGGCACCACCGACCTGTTCGCGGTCACCCCGGACGGCCAGTTCTGGCTCTACCCGGGCGACGGCTACGGCACCTTCAACATCGGCGACCGTCTGAAGGTCCGGCTGCCGTCGAACACGCCGGCCCCGTCGACGTGGACCATGATGAAGGCCGTCGGTGACATCACCGGCGACAAGAAGGCCGACGTGGTCGTGCGGGTCGGGACGGCATTCTGGACGCTGTCCGGTTACAGCGGCGCCACGTTCGAGACCGCCACGCTGATGGAGGGCTCCGCGTGGGGCCGCCGCGACATCGTGAACGTCGCGGACATCGACAAGGACGGCACGCCCGACCTGCTGTGGCGCAACCTCGACAACGGCGTCATGTACATCCGCCACGGCAAGCCCGGCACCGTCGCGGGCAGCGTCGACCTCAACTCGCTGAAGGTCGCGGCCAACTCGCGCGAGGGCGTCGACACCCAGTACGGCACCGGCTGGACCGAGGCGGCCGTGAACACCGCCATCGGCATCCCGGACGTGAGCGGGGACGGGATCCCCGACATCTGGACGCGTACGGCGGCGGACGGAACGATCAAGATCTACCACCCGTCCACCACCAACACGAACCCCGCCGTCAAGACGGTGCTTTCGGTCAACTGGAACGGCGTCAAGTCCTTCGGCTGATCCCCGTCCCACACCAATCACACCAGTCACGCCAGCTACACCCGTGACACACCAGTGAGCCCCCGGCGCTTCGTGCGCCGGGGGCTCACCCCGTTTCAGGGAGCGGAAGGGGTCGTCAGCCGCCGATCGGCTTGCGCATCTCGGCGCGGACCTCGGCCGTGGTCGCGGCGATCTCCGCGAGGTCGACGTCCTTCGGGTCGGCGACGGCCGACTCGGCGGTGACGACGGCGACGAAGGAGGCGGTGTTGTCGTCGCCCCAGGCGCACATGGGGAGGGTCGCGGTCCCGGTGGCGTCCTTCGAGGTGGTGACCTGGCAGGAGACGGTCAGACCGTCGTGTCCGGCCGGGGTGTAGTCCTTCGGCGGTACGACGAGGGTGGACTGCTTGTCGACGGCGCCCTTGAGGATGGCGGCGCGGGTGCCCTCGGGGTCCTTGAGTCGGCCGTGGAAGCCGGAGACGACGAGGACCGCGTTCTCCTTGCCGCCGTACTGGGCGATGGCGGCCTTGGCGTCCCTGACGGTGGGGTCGTAGGTGTCCTCGACCTCCTTGCCCTCGGTCTTGGAGGCGTCGCTGATGAGCTTGTACTCGCCGCTCAGCAGGGTATTGGGGACGACGAGCCGGTGCGTCGCCTCGGGGAACGAGCCGGTGACCCCGGACCCGTCGAGCACCTTGACCCCGAGGAAGCCCAGGCCGCCGACCACGACGACGGCGCCGACGACGATCCCGACGACCAGCCCGGTCCGCTTCTTCCTCGGCCCCTGCCCCGGCGCCCCGAACGGGGGCTGCCCCCACCCCGCCGGCCCCGGATGCTGCCCCGGATATTGCCCCGGGACGCCCTGCCCGGGAACGGCCTGCGGATGACCCTGCGGCGGTCCGAACGCTCCCGACGGCTGCTGCGGGTACGCGGGCGCCTGCTGCGGGTACGCCTGCGGGGGCGGCACCTGCCCCCCGTACGGAGAGTGGGGCTGCGGGTTCTGCGAAGGCGGCATGCTCATGCCCCGCACGGTACGTCACCGCCGTCGCCCCTCCCGCGCCCCCTCCTCCACCGACGTCACCCCTCCCGCGCCCCCTCCTCCACCGCCGCGCGTACCTCCTCCACCCGTGCCTTCTCCTCCGCCGCGAACCGCTCGCGGTCCAGCGCCTCCGCGAACTCCTCGTCCTGGGTCATCAGCAGGTCCAGGTTGGAGTCGCCGAGGTCGAAGACGCCCATGTCCAGGTAGGCCTTCTGGAGGCGTTCGCCCCACAGGCCGATGTCCTTCACGCACGGGACGATCCGGCTGAAGAGGAGCTTGCGGAAGAAGCGCAGCGACTCGCTGTGCTCCGTGAGTTCCTCGGCCTCCTTCCTCGGGATGCCGAAGTTCTCCAGGACCTCCACCCCGCGCAGCCGGTCCCGCATCAGATAGCAGCCCTCGATCACGAACTCCTCGCGCTCGCGGAGCTCCGCGTCCGACAATTGCCGGTAGTAGTCGCGCAGCGCCATCCGGCCGAAGGCCACGTGCCGGGCCTCGTCCTGCATGACGTACGCGAGGATCTGCTTCGGCAGCGGCTTGTCCGTCGTGTCGCGGATCATGCCGAAGGCCGCCAGCGCCAGACCCTCGATCAGGACCTGCATCCCGAGGTACGGCATGTCCCAGCGCGCGTCGCTCAGGGTGTCGCCGAGCAGGCTCTGGAGGTTGTCGTTGATCGGGTACAGCATCCCGATCTTCTCGTGGAGGAAGCGGCCGTAGATCTCCGCGTGCCGCGCCTCGTCCATCGTCTGGGTCGCCGAATAGAACTTGGCGTCCAGGTCGGGGACGGACTCGACGATCCGGGCGGCGCAGACCATCGCGCCCTGCTCGCCGTGGAGGAACTGGCTGAACTGCCAGGAGGCGTAGTGCCGGCGCATCTCCCCCTTGTCCTTCGGCGTCATCGCGGCCCAGTGGCGCGTGCCGTGAAGGGTCATCACCTCGTCCGGAACGCCGAGGGGGTCGTAAGGATCGACCTCCAGCGACCAGTCGATGCGCGTGGCGCCGTCCCACTGCTTGTCCTTGCCCTTCTGGTAGAGGGCGAGGAGACGGTCGCGTCCGTCGTCGTACTCCCAGGTGAAGCGGGCCGAACCCGTCGCCGGTACGGGCCAGATGGGCTCCCCGGGGGCCTTCGCGTAGAGGTCGTGCGTCGACACCGACGCCTCCTTCACTCGGAACGTTGAGCGGGCCGCCTTCTAGCTGACACCTTGGTAGACACGGGGTCAACAAGTGGCGCGCAGGGGATTGACGGCCTTACTGACGAGCAGTCTCATAAGAGTGACCATCGGTGACCCGACCGCCGTCCCGCTCCACCGGCCGCGAGCACAGCGAGGTGCCCCTCCGTCATGACCGCCCTGACCGAGCAAGACTTCACCCTCCTCCGGGACGCCCTGGGCCCCCTCCGCGACCGGGAACAGGTCGCCGAGCGGCTGCTCGAGTCCTCCCTCAAGCACTCCTTCGACCCCGAGACCGAACTCGACTGGGAGGCCCCGGTCGAGGACGGCAAGTGGTTCTGGCCGCCGGAGCTGGTGTCCCTCTACGACACCCCCCTGTGGAAGCGGATGTCCGAGGAACAGCGAATGGACCTCGCCCGCCACGAGGCCGCGTCGCTCGCCTCGCTCGGCATCTGGTTCGAGATCATCCTGATGCAGCTGCTCGTGCGGCACATCTACGACAAGTCGGTCACCAGCAACCACGTGCGCTACGCCCTCACCGAGATAGCCGACGAGTGCCGGCACTCGATGATGTTCGCCAGGATGATCCAGAAGGGGGGCGCGCCCGCCTATCCCGTCCCGCGGATCTACCACAACCTCGCCCGCGTCCTGAAGACCGTCTCGACCACCCCCGGCTCCTTCGCCGCCACCCTCCTCGGCGAGGAGATCCTCGACTGGATGCAGCGCCTGACCTTCCCGGACGAGCGCGTCCAGACGCTGGTGCGCGGTGTGACCCGCATCCACGTGGTCGAGGAGGCGCGGCACGTGCGGTACGCCCGCGAGGAGCTGCGCCGGCAGATGGTGACCGCGCCGCGCTGGGAGCAGGAGTTCACCCGGCTCAGCTGTGGCGAGGCCGCTCGCGTCTTCTCCGTCTGCTTCATCAACCCGCAGGTGTACGACAACGTCGGCCTGAACCGCCGCGAGGCCGTCGCCCAGGTCAAGGCGAGCGGCCACCGCCGCGAGGTCATGCAGTCGGGCGCCCGGCGCCTGACCGACTTCCTCGACGACATCGGGGTACTGCGCGGGCCCGGCCGGCGACTCTGGAAGGCGTCGGGGCTGCTGGCGTGACGGGCGGGGCCGGGCCGGGGAGTCCCTGGCGCCGCCTCGGTCCCGCTCCGGCACCGCTCGGTGGCGGTCGGTCCCGGTCGGTGCCGGTAGAGCCCCCTCCGGCGCCGCTCGATGCCACTCGGTCCCGCACCGGCGCCGCCCTGCCGGACCGGACCGCGGCTGCCCGGCCGGGGGCGGCGGAGTTACGCTGCGTGCATGACCAGTCCCGGCACGCCCGCGTCGCCCGCGTACCGTCGGCTCAGTGTCGAGGAGCGCCGGATCCAGCTCCTCGGGGCCGCCCTGACGCTGTTCGCGCACCGGGCGCCGGACGACGTCTCGCTCGACGACGTCGCCGAGGCGGCCGGCGTCTCCCGGCCGCTCGTCTACCGCTACTTCCCCGGCGGCAAGCAGCAGCTGTACGAAGCCGCACTGCGCTCCGCCGCCGACGAGCTGGAGCTGTGCTTCGCCGAGCCGCCCGTCGGATCGCCGACCGAACGGCTCTCCCGCGTCCTCGACCGCTATCTGGTCTTCGTGGACCAGCACGACGCCGGGTTCAGCGCCCTCCTGCGGGGCGGCAGCGTCGCCGAGACGTCCCGGACCACCACCATCGTCGACGAGGTGCGGCGCGCCGCCGCCGAGCAGATCCTCGTCCACCTGGGCGTCGACCGGCCCGGGCCTCGGCTCGGGATGATGGTGCGGACGTGGATCGCCGCCGTGGAGGCGGCCTCGCTGATCTGGCTGGACGAGGAGAAGCAGCCCCCGGCCGGCGAGCTGCGGGACTGGCTGGTCGACCATCTGATCGCCCTCCTCGCGGCGACGACCGCCCGGGACGAGGAGACGTCGGGGGTGGTGAAGCGGATGCTCGCGCAGGAGACGGCGGACGGGCCGGTGGGGACGCTGGCCCGGCGGGTCCTCCCGGTGGTCGGCGAGGCGGCCCACCTCATATGAAACTGGTGGGGTGAAAAGCGAGAACACCCCCTTTCGCGGCGGGCCCCTGGACGGCCGGGTCCTTCCCATCCTCCTGGGTCCGACCGGCCATCCCCCGAAGTGGTACGAGGTACCGGTCCCCGACGCCGACGACGGGCCGCCGACCGTGTACGCGTACCGCCGTGAGCCCGCCGGACACACCAAGCGGCTCGGCATCCAGCGCGGCTGGGTCTACGAGTACGCTCCCGGCGGCCGCGAGCGCCGCGAGCTGAAGTGGCCCTGGTCCAAGCCCTCCGCTCCACCCGCCGCGCCTCCGGCCGCCCCGCCCGCGTCCCCGCCGGACGAGTGAGCCACCCCCACCGAAACGCCCCTTCATGCGTTAATCGGATGATTTGGTGCGCCATCATCTCCGTGGAGGTGATGGCGTGTCAGGAAACCTGCTGCGCACGATCTGTACGGGGGCGGTGCTCGCCGCGACGACGGCGCTGACGGTGGTCTCGCCGGTCGAGGCCCCGGGCGCCCCCGCGGCCGCCCTGGCGGGGGCTCCCGCCAAGGCCGCCACGCCCCCCGTGCCCGAGCCCGAGGACGGGGGCGGGGGCGGGGGCGGGGTCGGGGACGAAGCCGCACCGGTGGACGAGCCGATCGAGGAGCCGGGCCAAGAGCCGCACGATCAGCCGGGCGATCAGCCGGGTGAGGGCTCAGCCGGCGACCCCGCCGAAGCCGCCGCCCCCGCCACCGACCCCCCGGACGCCGAAGCCACCGACCCCCCAGGCCCGGACGACGCCGACGATGACGCCGCCGCTCTCCCGCCCCCCGGCGGTGACTCCGTCGCCTCCCTCCTCACCCGGCTCCGGACGCTCTACCGCCAGGCCGAACAGGCCACCGAGACCTACAACGCCACCGAAGAGGCCCTGACGCGCCACACCGCCGACACCCGGAAGGTCACCGACCGGCTCGCCGCCGCCCGGCGGGCCCTCGCCCAGGGACGGGACGCGGCCGGGCGGCTCGCGCGGGAGCAGTACCAGGGCCGGGCCGCCGCCTCGGCCCTCTCCTCGTACCTCGACGTGCTGCTCGCCCCCGACCCCCGGCACGCCCTCGACCGCAAGCAGCTCGTCACCCGCGCGGCCCGCGACCGGGCCGCGACCGTCGTGCGGCTCCGGAGCGCGGAGAAGCGGGCCGACGCGCTCGCGCGGGCGTCCCGCGAGGGCCTGGAGCGCGAGCGGAAGCTCGCCGGGCGGCAGCGCAAGCAGCGCGACGACGTCCGGGCCCGGCTCACGGAGGTCGAGCGGCTGCTCGCCTCGCTCTCCGCCGCACAACTGGCCCGGCTGACCGAGCTGGAACGGACGCAGACCGCGGGCGCCCAGCGCGAACTCCTCGGCTCCGGCGTCCTGGACGTGCGCCGCACGCCCTCCCGCGCGGGCGCCGAGGCGCTGCGCCACGCCGTCCGCCAGATCGGCAAGCCGTACGTATGGGGCGCCGAGGGGCCGGAGTCGTACGACTGCTCGGGGCTGACCCAGCAGGCCTGGGCGGGCGCCGGTCTCGAGATCCCGCGCACCAGCCAGGAGCAGTGGCGGACCCTGCCCAAGGTGCCGCTGGACGAGCTGCGCCCGGGTGACCTGGTCGTCTACTTCCCCGAGGCCACCCATGTGGCCGTCTACGCCGGCGAGGGCATGGTCGTGCACGCCCCCCGCCCGGGCGGCCGGGTGAAGGTCTCCCCGATCGCGGCCAATCCCCTGCTCGGGGCGGTCCGCCCCGACCCCGGCGGGGCGCCCCTGGACGCGTACGCGCCGCCCACGCTGCCGGAGGGGGCCACGGACGGCTCGGACGAGGGCTTCGACCAGCCCTGAGCAATCAGGGCGAGGGCGGGCGGTGGCCCGGGTCCTGGCCAGGGGTGGAAGACTGCGCTCCATGGTCGAACCGAGTGCGAAGGCGGACCTTCTCCGCTACCTGCAAGAGGGGCGTGAAGCCCTGCTGTGGAAGCTCGACGGGCTCTCCGAGTACGACGTGCGCCGCCCGCTGACCCCTACGGGCACGAACCTGCTGGGGCTGGTCAAACACCTCGCGGGCGTGGAGCTGGGGTACTTCGGGGACACGTTCGGGCGGCCGTTCTTCGTCGAGGAGCCGCCCGCCTGGTGGTACACGGAGGACGCGGAGCCCAACGCGGACATGTGGGCCACCGCGGACGAGTCGCGCGACGACATCGTCGGGCTGTACCGCCGGGCCTGGGAGCACTCCGATTGCACGATCGCGACGCTGGCGCTCGACGCAACCGGTCACGTCCCGTGGTGGCCGCGGGAACGGCGGGAGGTGACCCTGCATCACATCCTGGTGCGCGTGATCTCCGACACCCAGCGGCACGCCGGGCACGCCGACATCGTACGAGAGCTCATCGACGGATCCGTCGGGCAGCAGGACGGCAAGCCGGCCCTGCACCCGGGAGACCGGGCCTGGTGGGAGGAGCACCGGAACCGGCTGGAGCGCGTGGCGCGCGACGTCGGCGACGGCAACGGCATCGGCATCGGCGACGGCGACGGCTGACGCACGCCGGAGGGGGCGGGGCCGACGGTGCGTACTGTCGCCCCGCCCCCTCCGGAAGGCTCCGGACCCGGTCGGCGGCCTACTGGCCGGCGGAGACCGAGGCCAGGTACGCGCCCGTCTTCTCCGGATCGTAGAAGAAGTTCTCGAAGTCGGCCGGGTCGTTGAAGCCGTTGGCGAACCGGTCGGCGACGGGCTGCAGTTGGCCGGCCGCGCCGATCAGGTTCAGGACGTGCTCCGGCGGGACGCCGAGCATGGCGTTGGTCCACTTGGTGACGTGCTGTGCGGTGTCCCAGTAGCGGTCGAAGGTGGCCCGCATCCAGGACTCGTCGAAGGGCCGGTCGCCGTTCTCGACGATCGAGGCGAGGTACGCGGCCGCGCACTTGGACGCGGAGTTGGAGCCCTGGCCGGTGATCGGGTCGTTGGCGACGACGACGTCGGCGACGCCCAGGACCAGGCCGCCGCCGGGGAGGCGGCCGATCGGGTTGCGGACGGTGGGGGCGTAGCGGCCGGCGAGCGTGCCGCCCGCGTCGGTCAGTTCGACCTTCGTGGCGCGCGCGTACTCCCACGGCGTGAACCGCTCCATCAGCTCCAGCGTGAGCGCCAGGTGCTCGGCGGGGTCCTTGACGCCCTGGAAGACGTCGAGCGGTCCGCCGGGGACGCCCTCCCAGAAGAGGATGTCGGCGCGGCCGGAGGTGGTGAGCGTGGGCATGACGAACAGTTCGCCGACCCCGGGGACCAGGTTGCAGCGCACGGCGTCGAAGTCGGGGTGCTCGGGGCGCGGGCCCAGGCCGTGGACGTACGCGACGGCCAGCGCGCGCTGCGGCTCGGCGTACGGGGAGCGGGCGGCGTCCCGGCCGAACATGGAGACCAGCTCGCCCTTGCCGGCGGAGACGAGGACCAGGTCGTACGAGCGGGAGAAGTAGTCCAGGTCGGAGACGGCGGCGCCGTGGATGACGAGCTGGCCGCCGCGCTGCGCGAAGGTCTCCATCCAGCCGGCCATCTTCACCCGCTGGTCGACGGACTGGGCGTAGCCGTCGAGCCGGCCCACCCAGTCGATGGGGCGGGAGGCGTCGGGGGCGGCGACGGAGACGCCGAGGCCCTGGATCCGCGGGGCCTGGGACTCCCAGAAGTTGATCGCGAGGTCGCGCTCGTGCTGGAGCGCGGTGTCGAACATGCACTGGGTCGACATGACCCGGCCGGACCGGATCTCGTCCGCCGTACGGTTGGACATCAGGGTGACTTCGTACCCCTGCGACTGCAGTCCGAGGGCGAGCTGGAGACCGGACTGGCCGGCGCCGACGATGAGTATCTTCCGCATGGCGGGGGTTCCTTACGACTGATCAGCGTGGTTCTGGGGGGTGGCCCGTGTTCCGGCGTGCTCTGCTCCGGCCCGCTCCGGTGCGCGCCGGGTCCGTCGGCGGGCTCCGCGGCCCGCGGCGGCTCCTCGGGCGCGCTCCGGCCCGCTCCGGCTATTCCGGGGTGGATTCCAGCGCGTGCGCGACCATGGCGAGCAGGGACTCGACCACGCTGTACCGCTTGCGCGCGTCCATGATCACCACGGGTACGTGCGGCGGCACGGTCAGCGCCTCCCGGACGTCCTCGGGCTCGAAGCGCTCGGTGCCCTCGAAGTGGTTGACGGCGACGATGTACGGCAGCCCGCAGCTCTCGAAGTAGTCGAGGGCGGGGAAGCAGTCCGTCAGCCGGCGGGTGTCGGCGAGCACGATCGCGCCGATCGCGCCGCGCACGAGGTCGTCCCACATGAACCAGAAGCGCTGCTGGCCCGGCGTGCCGAAGACGTAGAGGACCAGGTCGCTGTCGAGGGTGATCCGGCCGAAGTCCATCGCCACGGTCGTGGTGAGCTTGTCGGGCGTCGCGGAGAGGTCGTCGGTCTCCTCGCTCGCCTGCGTCATCAGCGCCTCGGTCTGGAGCGGGGTGATCTCCGAGACCGCGCGGACGAAGGTCGTCTTGCCGACGCCGAAGCCGCCCGCGACCACGACCTTGGTGGCTATCGGGGCGCGGGTGTGGTCCAGCTGCCAGTCCTGTGCGCCGTCCTCGGCCGCCGGGCGCAGCGGATCGGGCCCGGCGTCGGGGGCGGTTCCCGGCGCGGCCGCGTGCCCTGCTGCGGACACGGTCTCGGCCGCGGCCTCGGTCCGGGGCTGGGCGGGGATGCCGGCGAGCGCCGGGGAGTCGGAGACGGCGGCGGTGACGTCAGAGGCGACGGAGTCCACTCAGCACCCTTTCGAGGAGCGCGCGGTCGGGCTGGCCGGTGCCGTGACCGGTCCCGTACACACGGATCTTTCCCTGGTCGGCCAGGTCGCTGAGCAGCACCCGGACGACACCCAACGGCATCTTCAGGAGGGCCGAGATCTCCGCGACCGTACGCATCCGGCGGCAGATTTCGACGATGGCCCGCATCTCCGGCATGAGGCCGCGGGCGCCGGGCCCGCCGTCCGTCAGCACCTTGCGGCGCGGCGGCGCTTCGAGGGCGGCCACGAAGGTCTCGACGAGCAGGACGTGGCCGAAGCGGGTGCGGCCACCGGTGAGCGAGTACGGGCGGACCCGCGCGGGCCGGCGGCCCTCTCCGCGGATCGGCAGGTGGGGGACGTGGGAGGCGGACGTCACTGGGTGCTCTCCATCGATTTGCGCAGCTCGCTGCGGAGTTCGGGGGTGAGTACGTGTCCGGCGCGGCCGACGAAGAGCGCCATGTGGTAGGCGACGACGCTCATGTCGCAGTCAGGCGTGGCGTGGACGCCGAGCAGCGAGCCGTCGCTGATCGACATGACGAAGACGCTGCCCTCCTCCATCGCCACCATGGTCTGCTTGACCCCGCCGCCGTCCATCAGCCGGGCCGCGCCGATGGTGAGGCTGCCGATGCCCGAGACGATGGTCGCCAGGTCGGCGCTGGAGCCCCGGGGGCCGGTGGGGCGTTCCTCGCTGGGCCCGACGTTCTGGGCCGGGTCGGAGGACAGCAGGAGCAGCCCGTCGGAGGACACGACGGCGACGGAGCGCACGCCGGGCACCTCCTCGACGAGGTTGCCCAGCAGCCAGTGCAGGTTGCGTGCTTCCCTGCTCAGTCCGAACGTTCCGGTCGCAGTCAACTGCGTGCCTCCTCGACTGTGTCCCCCGTCTTCTCCTCGGTCCGTGCTTCCGTCTGTGCCGCCGCGTCCGCCTCCGGTCCCGCTTCCCCGCGGGCCTCGGTGCGTTCTTCGGTACGGGCGGTCTGTACGGCCTCGATCTCCGCCTCCACGTCCCGGCGGCCCGCCTGGGCCCCCTGGTGGAAGCCCCCGAGCCTGCGGCGCAGGGCATCGGCGTCGACACCGCCCCTGCGCGGGGTGGTCGGGGTGTCGGCCTGGCGGACTATCTTCGGCGTGCGCTTGGGCAGCCCCTTGTCGGTGACGCGCGGGGTCTCCGCCGGTTCCTGCGGCTCGTTCGCCTCGTCCCAGGCGTGCGGCTCCGCGTGCGGGCCTTCCGGCGTGGCGCGCTCGTGGGTGTCCGGCTCGGGCGGCGGCTCGGGGAGACGGACCTGGAGGGTCGTCTCGGCGAGGGACTCCACGGCGGGTCCCGGTTCCGGTTCAGGAGCGGGGGCGGGTACGGGCGCGGGTTCCGGCTCGGCCGCCGCCGCGGGCGCGGGTTCCGGCTCGTACGGCTCCGCCGGGCCCGAGTCGCCAAGGCCGGGCTCGCTGGCGCCAGGCTCCGGCTCGCTGACGCCGGACTCGCTGACGCCAGGCTCCGGAGCGCCCCGCTCCGCCACCGCACCGGCCTGTGCGACCTGCTCCGCCTGCTCGATCTGCTCCGCCCGGCCGGCCTGCTCCGCCTGGTCCGCCGCGATGGCCTGTTCCGCCGCCTCGACGAGCGGGTCGCGGGTGCGGGACGGCAGGGTGTTGGAGTTGGCCTCGGCGACCGAGCCCGGGAGGTTCAGGGTGGGCGCCCCGCCCGCGACCGGCACGGTCGGCGGGACGGCGGTCGGCGGGGCCGTCGGCAGCAGCGGCAGCGGGAGGACGACGACGGCCGCGATGCCGCCCTGCTTCTGCTCGCGCAGCTCCACCCGTACGCCGTGGCGGGCGGCGAGCAGGGCCGCGACGCGGATGCCGAGCCCTTCCCCGTCGATGTCCGCCGGGTCGGCCTCGGCGAGGCGGGCGTTGAGCTCCGCGAGGCGGGAGTCGGTCATGCCGATGCCCTCGTCCTGGACGGAGAGCATCACCTCGCCGGATTCCAGGAGCCAGCCGGAGAGCTGGACCTGGGCGTCGGGCGGCGAGAAGGCGGTGGCGTTCTCGAGCAGTTCGGCGACCAGGTGGCTGAGATCGTCCGCGGCGAACCCGGCGACCTGCGCGTGCGGCGGGAGGGACTGGATGGTCACCCGTTCGTAGCGCTCGATCTCGCTGACGGCGGCGCGCAGCACGTCGACGAGCGGGACCGGCCCCGGGTGGCCGTGGACGTGCTCGTGGCCTGCGAGGACCAGCAGGTTCTCGCTGTGGCGGCGCATGACGGTCGCCATGTGGTCGAGCTTGAAGAGGGTGGCGAGGCGCTCCGGGTCCTGCTCGCGCTCCTCCAGCTTCTCGATGACGCCGAGCTGGCGCTCCACCAGGCCGAGGCTGCGCAGGGAGAGGTTGACGAAGGTGTGGTGGACGCTGCCGCGCAGCCGCGCCAGTTCGGCGGTGAGCAGGGCCGTCTGTCCCTGCAGTTCGGCCCGCTGGGTGGCGAGGTCGGCGGCGACGGCGTCGCGGGCGCCCGCCAGGTCGGCGCGCTCGCTGTCGAGCTGCTCGGTGCGGGTGGCGAGGGCGGCCAGCTTGGTCTGGAGGGTGTTGAGGGACCGTACGACCTGGGCGAACTCGTCGTTGCGGCCGGTGAAGCGGATCGGCTCCTCGGTCTCGGGGGCGCCGGCGAGGCGGGCGGCTCCGATGCGGACCACGGCGAGCGGACGGGTGAGGGTCCGGGCGACGAAGGTGGAGATGCCGACCGCGACGAGGAGGCAGCCGCCGAGGAAGGCGATGCGCACTTCGAGGGCGGTGACGTCGTCGTCGCGGAGCTCGGTGAACCGCTCGACCTGTCCGGTGGCGAGCGCGGACTCGACTCCCCGCATCTGCTCGATGCGGGCGGAGAGCGCGGACCCCAGCTTCTCGTGGTCCGTCTTCCGCTCGGACGCGGACAGTTCGGGCTGGTCGGTGAGGCGGGCGAGGTAGCGTTCGGCGCTCTTGACGTCCGGTCCCGTGACCGTGGCGGCGAGGGAGTCGCGGCCCTCGGCGGTGGCGGCCTGGTCGAAGTCGGCGAGGGCGGCCAGTTCCCGGACCCGGGCCTGCTGCGCGGCGGCGGTCAGGGCGTCCCGGGCGCGGTCGGCCTCCTCCGCCCCCTCGGGCTCGTCCGGTACGTACGTACCGGTGACGGGGTCGTAGTGGGTGGTGCCGGTGGACTCCGGCTCGGGGACGGCGAGGGCGGCCAGGAGCAGGCCGCGGGCGGCGGAGGCCTGCTCGACGGCGCGGCCGAGGGCGGCGGGGGCCCTGGTGGCCTCGGCGGCGCGGGGCGGGGTCTTCTCGGCGAGTTCCTCGGCGAGGCCGTGGAGCTTGGCGATGATCTCCGAGTAGGCCCGGTGGGCCTCCAGGGCGGTGCCCTTGCCGGTGAGGGCGGTACGGCGGACGGAGGGCAGGGCGGCGAGGTCGCGGCGCAGCTCGGAGCCGGCGGCGGGCCGGATCTCGTCGATCTGCCGGTCGACCCGGGTGGAGCCGGCGCTGGTGATCTGGCGGCGGTCCTCGCGGGGGCCCTTCTGCTCGTCCCGGCCCGCGGCGATGTACGCGACGACCTCGTCGCGCTCGTCGGCGAGGGAGTGGGCGAGGGTGACGGCCTGGCGGTCGAGCTGGGCGAGGGTGACGAGCCGCTGGGAGTCGCTCAGTTCGCCGGAGGCGGTGAGGACGGCGGGGGCGCCGGCGGCCAGGACGGTGATCCCGACGAGGGCCACTCCGGCGACCAGGCGGTTCCGGACGCGCTTGGGGCGGCCGACGGGCGCCGCGGGAGGCGTGGTGCCCGCACTGCTCACGGGAGCCGTACCGGGGCCGGGCAGGGGGGTGTTCGCGCCGGGGCCCTGGGCGTCGCCCGTGGACAGCGGGTCACCCGGGGTCTGGCTCCGCGTGCCGCTGTTGCTCCGAGGCCGCTTCTTCTGCACCGGTGCTCGCATTCTCGACTCGTCCGCCCATGAAGCAGAGGTGACGACCGGTCACGTGATAGAGCGCCCCCACCCCTGGTACGGCTTCCGACCATTCCAGCGCTTTTCTGGGAAGGGGACGCGCATCGGCCGCACCGCCACCCGAACGAGTGAACAACACTCCCGAGTTGGCGAACAACTTCCGCGGACGCCCGACAGGGGGTCGCGCGAGGCCCCGGTTGGATCTTCCGCGCGGGCTTTGGCAGGATGCCCGCCCGCAGCTTCCCGGAGGCCGCCGTTCCGCCTGCCGTCCGGGCCTCGGACGCTTGGTACGGGCCTGATTCGGCCGTCTGGAGGTGCTGTGAAGGAGTGATGCGCACGGGGGCAGACTGGGGATCATGCGTACCGACGTGGCCACTCTGCCCGGCAGCCCCGAACGCCCCAATGAGGACTGGGCCGCCGCTGCTCTTCCCGCTTCCGGCACGGGCGGGACGGTCGTGGTGCTGGACGGGGTGACGCCGCCGCTCGGAGCGTACGGATGTGTGCACGGAGTCCCCTGGTTCACCGCACGACTTGGCGGCGCTTTGACCGAACTGTCCGCTTCCCGGCCCGAGATGACGTTGTCCGAGATCCTCGCGTCGGCAATCCGGCGCACCGCGGACGCCCACCGGGGCAGCTGTGACCTTTCTCACGTCCGTACGCCGCAGGCGACGGTCGCGATGGCGCGCTGGGACGGGGAGCGGGTCGAACACCTGGTGCTGTCCGACGCCGTCCTGCTGCTGGAGGCGCCCGGCGGGGCGGTGCGGGCGGTGCGGGACGACCGGCTGGACCGCGTTCCGGCCGAGACGCTGCTCTCGCTGGAGGCGACGGACCGGCTGCGCAATCAGGAGGGCGGCTTCTTCACGGCGGCGGCGGATCCGGCGGTGGCCCGGTGGGCGGTGACCGGCACGACGCCGGCGGCGGAGGTACGGGCCCTGGCGGCGCTCACCGACGGCGCGGCGCGGTGGGTGGAGCGGTTCGAGGCGGGCGACTGGGCGGCCTGCGTGGGGGTGCTGCGCGCGGAGGGGGCGCCCGGACTCCTCCGGCGCGTACGGGCGCTGGAGACGGCGGACGCCGCGGCGGGCGGCTCCCGCCGGGGGAAGCGGCACGACGACGCGACGGCGGTGTACGCGGAGCCGGCGGGGGCGTAGGTCGTGTCCGGGCGGCCGATCCCGGAAGGCAGCCGGTCCCGGAGGGCGGCCGGCCCCGGAGGGCAGCCGCGGAAGGCCGGCCCTCGGAAGGTGCGCCCGGAAGAAGCGGTCCCGAGGGCCCGGCCCCGAAAGGTCAGCTCTCCGCGCGGGTGTTCAGCTGGTGCAGCAGGCGGGCCAGTTCGGCGACCTCGCCCCGGTCCCAGTCGGCGAGCTTGCGGACGTACCGCCCGCGCCGGGCGTCCCGTACGCGCCGGAAGCGGCCCTGGCCCTCCTCCGTGAGCCGGACGAGCGAGGCACGCCCGTCGGCCGGGTCGGGGTCGCGGGCGACGAGGCCGAGGTCCTCCAGGGCGCGCAGCTGACGGCTCATGGTCGCCTTGCCGACACCGAAGTAGCCGGCGAGATCGGTGGCCCGCTGCGGGCCGGTGTCGTCCAGCCGTACGAAGAGGCCGTAGGCGGCGGGCTCCAGTTCGGGGTGGACTTCGCGGGCCATCTCGCCGGACTGGGCGCGGGCGCGCCGGAGGAAGACCGCCAGCTCCCGTTCCAGCGCCAGGAATTCCTGGTCCACACCACTTCCGCCGGTGGGCCCGCCTTCACTTCCCGTACCGCTGCCGTGCACGTCAGCCCCCTCGCGCGCTTTCCGGTCGCTGAAAGTTTCCTTCGCCGACGGCCGTTCCCGCAGCTCCCTCAGTATTTCGCAGGAGTAGACCAACGGCAGCACCCGGCCCCTCTTCCGTGGGGCGGGTCTACGTGCGTAGCGTCTCTCCCGGCACCGAATGACATGTCCACCGCAAGACCGGCGGGGGCATGGCACGGCCCTGCCCCCTCTTCCCCTCCCACCGAGCCTTTCGGAGGCACGCCATGCCCGTGCACAGATCCGGAAAGACCCTCGCCGGGGCCGCCCTCGCGGCCCTGAGCCTGCTCCTCCCCCTCACCCTCTCCGGCCCGGCGAACGCCGCGGACGACCCCGGCGCCCGGCAGGTGCCCGCCCGGGGCTCCGCGTGGATGGGCATGGGGGTGCCCGCGCACGACGGCCACGGCGCCAGGCCCGGCGGCGCCTCGGTCCAGGCCGGCCAGACCGAGGGCGTGGACGTCTCCAGCCACCAGGGGAACGTGGCCTGGTCGACCCTGTGGAACAGCGGGGTGCGGTGGGCCTACGTCAAGGCGACGGAGGGCACGTACTACAAGAACACGTACTTCTCGCAGCAGTACAACGGTTCGTACAACGTGGGCATGATCCGCGGGACGTACCACTTCGCGACCCCCGACACGACGACGGGCGCGGCGCAGGCGGACTACTTCGTGAACAACGGGGGCGGCTGGTCCAAGGACGGCAGGACGCTGCCGGGGGCGCTGGACATCGAGTGGAACCCGTACGGCGCGGCCTGCTACGGCAAGACGCAGTCCGGGATGGTGACCTGGATCCGCGACTTCCTCGACCGGTACAGGGCCAGGACCGGCCGCGACGCGGTGATCTACACCGCGACGAGCTGGTGGAAGCAGTGCACCGGCAACTACGCCGGCTTCGGGGCGGCGAACCCGCTCTGGGTCGCGCGGTACGCCACGGCGGTCGGCGAACTCCCGGCGGGATGGCCGTACTACACGATGTGGCAGTACACCTCGTCCGGCCCGACGGTCGGCGACCACAACCACTTCAACGGCGACCTCTCACGGGTGCAGGCGCTGGCCAACGGCTGAGCGGCGGCCGGTGGCTTCCCGGGCGCGCGGCCCGCCCGGGAAGCCGCCACGGCCACCGTCGCCCCTAGGCGACCCGACCCGTGGTGGAGGCGAAGCCGAGCCAGGTGTGGCGGTTGTTCCACCAGCACCAGCCGACCTTGGGGGCGTCGCGCCGCTCGCGGCCGTCCCGGCCCGTGCCGTTGCTGATCCAGATCGCCGGGGTGCGCGCGTCGAAGGTGCCGTTCGCCTTGCGCAGCCGGGAGCCGATGGTCATGAAGCAGAGGTTGCGCTCCAGGGCCGCCGGCTGCTGGAGCACCCAGTGGATGCCCTCGCTGAGCAGCAGCGGGGTGCGGTCCTCCTTCGCCAGGGCGGGCAGCGCCTCGTCCGGGCTCCAGTTGGACATGTGGTCGCCGCGGTCGACGCCGGTGACGAGGTACAGCGGAGCGTCGGGCACCGGCACGGTGTCGAGCGGGGCGAACGCGTCGACGTCGGGCATGTCGACGACGACGAAGCCGGCCTTGTCGCCGCGCCGGAGCAACGGCGCGAGCGCGGAGGCGGGCGCACGGTCCGGGTGGACGGCGAGCAGCGCGTCCTCGCGTGCGGCGCCGGCCCCCTCGGCGAAGGCGCGCAGCTCGTCGGCCGGTATGCCCGCGAGCTCGTGCACGCCGAGCTCGATCAGCCGCTCGGCCTGGGCGGCGAGCGGCGGAAGCGGGGGCAGTGCGGGGTTCGACGGGGTGTCGGTCAAGTCTCTCCTTGGTTCGTACGACGGCGGTACGGGCGGTGCGCAGGGTTCGGCGGTACACCCGGTCCACGCGGGTAGCAGCAGCAGAACGGCACAACCCCGTGAAATGTTCCCGGCCACGCCATCCATTCCGCGTCAACTCCCCGCACGACGGCGGCCCTCGGCCCGGTGACCCCGCACACGCGCGCGTGGGGCGCCCCTTCGGAAAGGGGCGCCCCACGCCGTACCCGGATCTCCGTACGCAGATCTCCGTAGGCGTACCTCCGTCGCCTACGCCACTACGCTCACCGGGACCTCCGCCGGGGAGAGGGCGATGTCGAGGACCTGGCGCACGTCCGTGACCGGGTGGACGTCCAGCTTCTCCAGGATCTCGGCCGGGACGTCGTCCAGGTCCGGTTCGTTGCGCTTGGGGATCACGACCGTCGTGATGCCCGCGCGGTGGGCGGCGAGGAGCTTCTGCTTCACGCCGCCGATCGGCAGGACCCGGCCGGTCAGCGACACCTCGCCGGTCATCGCCACGTCCGTGCGGACCAGCCGGCCGGAGAGCAGCGAGGCCAGCGCGGTCGTCATGGTGACGCCCGCGCTCGGGCCGTCCTTGGGGACGGCGCCCGCCGGGAAGTGGATGTGCACGCCGCGGTCCTTCAGGCCGGTGACGGGCAGCTCCAGTTCGGCGCCGTGCGAGCGGAGGAAGGAGAGCGCGATCTGCGCGGACTCCTTCATCACGTCGCCGAGCTGACCGGTGAGCGTGAGCCCCGCCGCCCCCGTCTCCGGGTCGGCCAGCGAGGCCTCTACGAAGAGGACGTCACCGCCCGCCCCGGTGACCGCGAGGCCGGTCGCGACGCCGGGAACGGCGGTGCGCCGCTCGGCCGGGTCCTGCGCCGACTCGGGCACGTGGTGCGGACGCCCGATCAGCCCCCGCAGGTCGTCCGGGGTGATCGTGAACGGCAGCTCGCGGTCGCCCAGTTCGTGCTCCGCCGCGACCTTCCGCAGCAGCCGGGCGATCGAGCGCTCCAGGGTGCGGACGCCCGCCTCCCGGGTGTACTCCCCGGCCAGCTTCCGCAGCGAAGCGTCCTCCAGGACGACCTCGCCGGGCTCCAGGCCGGCCCGCTCCAGCTGCCGGGGCAGCAGGTGGTCGCGGGCGATGACGATCTTCTCGTCCTCGGTGTACCCGTCGAGCCGGACCAGCTCCATCCGGTCGAGCAGCGCCTCCGGGATGGCCTCCAGGACGTTCGCCGTCGCCAGGAAGACGACGTCGGAGAGGTCGAGTTCGACCTCCAGGTAGTGGTCCCGGAAGGTGTGGTTCTGCGCCGGGTCGAGGACCTCAAGCAGGGCCGCGGCCGGGTCGCCCCGGAAGTCGGAGCCGACCTTGTCGATCTCGTCGAGCAGGACCACCGGGTTCATGGACCCGGCCTCCTTGACCGCCCGTACGATCCGTCCCGGCAGAGCGCCGACGTACGTCCGCCGGTGGCCGCGGATCTCCGCCTCGTCCCGTACGCCGCCGAGCGCGACCCGGACGAACTTCCGCCCCATGGCGTGCGCCACGGACTCGCCGAGCGAGGTCTTGCCGACGCCGGGCGGGCCGACGAGCGCGAGCACGGCGCCGCCGCGCCTGCCGCCGACCACGCCGAGGCCCCGCTCGGCGCGCCGCTTGCGCACCGCGAGGTACTCGGTGATCCGCTCCTTCACGTCCTCCAGGCCCGCGTGCTCGGCGTCGAGGACGCCCTTGGCGCCCTGGATGTCGTAACGGTCCTCGGTCCGCTCGTTCCACGGCAGCTCCAGGACGGTGTCCAGCCAGGTGCGGATCCAGGAGCCCTCCGGGGACTGGTCGCTGGACCGCTCCAGCTTCTCGACCTCCTTGAGCGCCGCCTCCCGCACCTTCTCGGGCAGGTCGGCGGCCTCCACGCGCGCGCGGTAGTCGTCGGACTCGTCGCCCTCGGACTCGCCGTTCAGCTCGCGCAGTTCCTTGCGTACGGCGTCGAGCTGGCGCCGCAGCAGGAACTCGCGCTGCTGCTTGTCGACACCCTCCTGGACGTCCTTGGCGATCGTCTCGGCGACGTCCTGCTCGGCCAGGTGCTCGCGCAGCTGCGCGGTGGCGAGCCGGAGGCGGGCGACCGGGTCGGCGGTCTCCAGGAGTTCGACCTTCTGCTCGACGGTGAGGAAGGGCGAGTAGCCGGAGTTGTCGGCGAGGGCGGCGACGCCGTCGATCTGCTGGACGCGGTCCACGACCTGCCAGGCGCCGCGCTTCTTCAGCCAGCTGGTGGCCAGCGCCTTGTACTCCTTGACCAGTTCGGTCACGGCGCCGGGCAGCGGGTCGGGCACGGTCTCCTCGACGACGGTCCCCTCGACCCACAGGGCCGCGCCGGGGCCGGTCGTCCCGGCGCCGATCCGCACACGGCCGCGACCGCGGATGAGCGCGCCGGGGTCGCCGTCGGAGAGCCGGCCGACCTGCTCGACGGTGCCGAGGACGCCGGTCCCGGCGTACGTCCCGTCGACGCGCGGCACCAGCAGCACCCGCGGCTTGCCCGCACCGCCACCCGCACCGTCCCCGGCTCCGGCGGAGCCGGAGCGCGCGGCGGCCTGGGCGGCCTCCACCGCGGCGCGTACATCGGCGTCGGACAGGTCGAGCGGCACCACCATCCCCGGCAGCACCACCTCGTCGTCGAGCGGCAGCACGGGCAGGGTGAGCGTCGGGTACTCCGTGGACTCGGCAGTCATGATCTCCCCTTCGGCAGTCAAGTTGAGTTATGCCGACTCAATGCATGTGAGCCTCCGAATGTTCCCCTGCCGCCGTTCGCTCTCAGCGATCACCCTCGCGCGGCCCGCCACGCTGCCGGTGTAATACCTCTATGGATATGGGAGCTATTACAGCCGCGTGGGTGGCGGGCTGGACCGTCTCACGGGGCACCCCGCCCGCCGTCCCCGAGCCCTGGGGCTACCGCATCGACGTCGGCCTGCCGCGGCACGTCTTCCGCCATGTCCTGCCGGCCCCCGACGCGGTCTCGGTGGGCAAGCTCTGCGCGGACGTCACCGAGCCGTACGCCTGGCTGAAGATCATGGCGACGGCCGAGGAGGCCGCGGAGTGGATCACTCCGGGCTGGTCGATCCCCGACGACCCCGGCTTCATGATGTGCAAGCGCCTCGACGCGCGCGTGCGTCCGCCCGCGCCGGAGGGGTACGCCCGGACGACCGAGGTCACCGACGGCGTGATCCGCGTCAGGATCCTCGCCCCGGACGGCACCCTCGCCGCGCGCGGGCAGATCGCCCCGACCGGCTCGACGGCGGTCGCCGACCAGGTCGAGACCGACCCCGCCCACCGCCGGCGCGGCCTCGGCTCCAACGTCATGCGCGCCCTCGAAGCGGCCGCCGCGCAGGCCGGGGCGGTGACCGGGGTCCTCTCGGCGACGACGGACGGCATCGGCCTGTACGGGACGCTGGGGTGGCGGTACGAGGGTCCGCTCACCGGGATCGTGCGCGCCTGAAGCCGGCTGCCTTGCCGTCACGGATGGACCGCGCCCCAGACTCCGACCGCCGGCTCTCGGCGCCCGGCTGTCGGCTCGGATGCCCTCACCCGGCCTCTGTTCAACCGGACCCGCCGGAAGGCATGCTCGGGCGCATGGGACAGAGGGGTGGGCGCGTGAGGCGGGTCGGCCGGAACACGGGCGCGCGGACGGGAAGAGATCGTCGGCCGTACGCGAGGCTGTGGGCCGTCGCGGTGACGCTGGGCGCGGCGCTGGCCGTGGCCGGCTGCGGGCCGGACGCGCCCCCACCCCGCGCCGACTCCCCCACGACGGCGCCCGGTTCCGACGCGCCGACCCCGCCCTCCGCTCCGCCCGAGGTGAGCGTCCCGCCGACCCCGACGGCGAGCGACCACCGGCCGGGCCCGCGGGAAGTCCTCGTCGAAGTCGGCGTCAGCGGCGGCTACGCCGGAGTGAACAACCAGCTGGTCGTCCACTACGACGGCGGCTACACCACCCGCTCCGGCACCGGGCCGGCGCGGACCGGCCGGATGACCCCCGCCCAGGTCGCGGAACTCCGCGCCGCGCTGGAGGCCCCGGCGTACGCGGCGGTGCCCGTACGCCCCACTGGTAAGCCCGTCTTCGACGGCTTCCGGTACGTCGTGTCGCACCGGTACCGGGTCGTCGTCGCCGCGGACGGCGAGCTTCCGGCGGCCCTGCGGCGGGTCTTCGACGCCCTTCCCGACGGCGGCCCGCCGACGACCCCCTGACCCCGCACCGCGTTCCGCCGTCGCCCCCTCCCAAGTGCCCTCTGGCGAGTGAGCCGAAGGGGCCGTCGGGGGAACACGGCCGAGCGCGCGCAGCTCCCGAGGAACGAGGGAGCGAGCACGTACGGCTGTGTGAGTCCGACTCATAGGCCCCGGAGGCGAACCGAGCCTCCAAAAAAAAGGGGGGCAGCAAGCACGTACGGCTGTGTGAGTCCGGCTCAAAGGCCCCGGAGGCGAACCGAGCCCCCAAAAAAATAGGATGGCGGGACGACCCGCCGAGCCCGAGATCGGAGCGAGAACCATGTCGAGTCCCGTCACCCTCGACCGCCGCGAGGGACCGTACGGAGAGGTCGTGTTGCGCCGCCGCGGCGACGACTTCGAGATCATCGTGAACGGCACGTTCCTCATGGACACCTCCGATGGGCGTTCCGAGCGGACGCTGATCGACGCGGCGATGGAGGCGCTCGGCGGACGTCATGGCGGCTCGGTCCTGATCGGCGGTCTCGGTGTCGGCTTCTCCCTGGCGCACGCGGCCGCCGACCCGCGGTGGGCGCGGATCGCGGTGGTGGAGCGGGAGGACGCGATCATCGACTGGCACCGGGGTGGCCCGTTGGCCGCGGTCTCGGGCGCCGCCCTGGCGGATCCGCGGTGCGTGATCCTGCACACGGACATGATCGAGTACCTGCACGACTCCCCCGACACCTTCGACGCGATCTGTCTGGACATCGACAACGGCCCGGGCTGGACCGTCACCGAAGGCAACGAATCCCTGTACTCCGCCGAGGGCTTGGCGGCCTGTGCGGCCCGCCTCAACCCCGGTGGGATCCTCGCCGTCTGGTCCGCGCAGCCGTCCGCCGATTTCGAAGCAACCTTGCGGAATGCCGGATTCAGCGGGGTACGGACGGAAGAGATCCCGGTTGCCCGGGGCGTCCCGGACGTGGTGCACCTCGGCATCAGGCCTGCGTAGCCGGGACGCCGCCGCTGCCTCTACGCTGCTGACCGACATCAGCTACGCAAGGCAGGGCAATGGAGCAGACACACACCACTCACCACGGTGCGGCGGCCACTCCGGGCGCGCAGCGGCGTGTGCTGGTCGTCGAGGACGACACGACGATCGTGGATGCGATCTCCGCGCGGTTGCGGGCGGAGGGGTTCCTCGTCCAGACGGCGACGGACGGTCCGGCGGCCGTCGACGCGGCGGAGGCCTGGCAGCCGGACCTGATGCTGCTGGACGTGATGCTCCCGGGCTTCGACGGCCTGGAGGTGTGCCGCCGGGTCCAGGCCCAGCGGCCCGTGCCGGTCCTGATGCTCACCGCCCGGGACGACGAGACGGACATGCTGGTCGGGCTCGGCGTCGGCGCCGACGACTACATGACCAAGCCGTTCTCCATGCGCGAGCTGGCCGCCCGGGTGCACGTCCTGCTGCGGCGGGTGGAGCGGGCCGCGATGGCGGCCGTGACCCCGCGCAGCGGCATCCTGCGCCTCGGCGAGCTGGAGATCGACCACGCGCAGCGCCGGGTCCGGGTCCGGGCCGAGGACGTCCATCTGACGCCCACCGAGTTCGACCTGCTGGTCTGCCTGGCGAACACCCCCCGCGCGGTCCTCTCCCGGGAGCAGCTGCTCGCGGAGGTGTGGGACTGGGCGGACGCCTCGGGGACCCGGACCGTGGACAGCCACATCAAGGCGCTGCGCCGGAAGATCGGGGCGGAGCGGATCCGTACCGTCCACGGCGTCGGCTACGCCCTGGAGACACCGGCGCCGTGATCCGCCGCGAGGCGCGTACGAGACGCCGGATCGCCATCTCGATCAAGACCAAGCTGGGCACGCTGGTCGTCGGGGCGGTCCTGCTGACCTCCGGGCTCGCCCTGGTGGCGATCAGGACCTCGACGGAGTTCCGGTACATCACGGTCTTCGCGATGATCGCGACGCTGCTGATCACCCAGTTCGTGGCGCAGTCGCTGACGGCGCCGCTGGACGAGATGAACACGGTGGCCGGGTCGATCTCGCGCGGCGACTTCAGCCGGCGGGTGCGCGGCGCGGACCGCCGGGACGAGCTGGGGGACCTCGCCTCGACGATCAATCGGATGGCGGACGACCTGGAGGCGGTCGACCGGCACCGCAAGGAGCTGGTGGCGAATGTCTCGCACGAGCTGCGGACGCCCATCGCCGCGCTCCGAGCGGTCCTGGAGAACGTGGTCGACGGGGTCTCCGAGGCGGACCCGGAGACGATGCGGACGGCGCTGAAGCAGACCGAGCGGCTGGGCCGGCTGGTGGAGACCCTGCTCGACCTGTCACGTCTTGACAACGGTGTCGTCACGCTGAAGGCACGGCGGTTCGAGGTGTGGCCGTACCTGTCGGGGGTGCTGCGGGAGGCCAATCTGGCCGCGTCGCAGCGCGGCCTGACGACCACCTCCGGCCTGCACCGGCGCACGGACGTCCATCTGCACCTCGACGTCTCGCCGCCGGAGCTCACGGCGCACGCGGACGCGGAGCGGCTGCACCAGGTGATGGCCAATCTCATCGACAACGCGGTGAAGCACTCGCCCGCGCACGGCCGGGTGACCGTACGGGCCCGGCGGGGGGCCTGGCCGGACTCGCTGGCGCTGGAGGTGGAGGACGAGGGTCCGGGAATCCCGGAGCACCTGCGCCGCACGGTCTTCGAGCGGTTCAACCGGGGATCGGTGCCGGCCCAGTCGGGCCCGGGCAGCGACGGCGGCACGGGGCTGGGGCTGGCGATCGCCCGCTGGGCGGTGGATCTGCACGGCGGGGAGATCGGAGTGGCCGAATCGTCACGCGGCTGCCGTATCCAGGTCACCCTTCCGGGCGGCCCTCCGGCGCGGGATTGACGTAGGGTTCGAACCGGAAGGACCAGGCCCGCGGGTACGTGGTCAGGGTTGCGGGCCCCAGGGGGCCGCAACCCCCGTCTCCCCTACCCGGGAGAGGGCAGAACCACGCTTGTTTCCCGCCATTCCATGCCCCGAAACGCTCCGTCAAGTGTGACTTGCGCGACGTTGGAGTGCCCGGCCTGCACCTCCCGGCCAGGGAGGCGTAGCCTTTATTTCCGCTGTCCATCACCTTGTGAAGCGGAAGAGGGCGGTTACCGCCGTGTCGTCTCAGTCCCCCAGTAACTCGAGCATCTCCACCGACCAAGACGGGCAGGGTCAGAACCCTGCGACCGCCTTCGGCGCCAATGAGTGGCTCGTCGACGAGATCTACCAGCAGTACCTCCAGGACCCGAATTCGGTCGATCGTGCCTGGTGGGACTTCTTCGCCGACTACAAGCCCGGCTCTTCGGAGACTCCCGCCGCCGCGGGGGCGGCCGGAGCCACCCCGACCCCGCCGGCCACGTCGCCGGCCCCGAGCGCGCCCGCCGCGCCGCAGGCGGGCCCCGCACAGGCCGCGCCTGCCGCCCCGGCGGCTCCGGCCCAGGCCGCGCCGGCCCAGGCGCCCGCCAAGCCCGCGGCGGCCGCTCCGGCCCCGAAGGCGCCGGCCCCGGCCGCCAAGGCCCCGGCCCAGGCTCCGGCGAAGCCCGCCGCCGCTCCGGCGGCCGAGGCCCCGGACGGCCCCGAGCTGATCACCCTGCGCGGCCCCGCCGCCGCCGTGGCGAAGAACATGAACGCCTCGCTGGAGGTGCCGACGGCCACGTCCGTCCGCGCCGTCCCGGTGAAGCTGCTCTTCGACAACCGGATCGTGATCAACAACCACCTCAAGCGCGCCCGGGGCGGGAAGATCTCCTTCACGCACCTCATCGGGTACGCCATGGTGCAGGCGATCAAGGCCATGCCGTCGATGAATTACTCCTTCGCGGAGAAGGACGGCAAGCCGACCCTGGTCAAGCCGGAGCACGTGAACTTCGGTCTCGCGATCGACCTGGTGAAGCCCAACGGCGACCGCCAGCTCGTCGTCGCCGGCATCAAGAAGGCCGAGACCCTGAACTTCTTCGAGTTCTGGCAGGCCTACGAGGACATCGTCAAGCGCGCCCGTGTCGGCAAGCTGACGATGGAGGACTTCTCCGGCGTCACGGTCTCGCTGACCAACCCCGGCGGCCTCGGCACCGTCCACTCCGTGCCGCGTCTGATGCCCGGGCAGTCCGTCATCATGGGCGTCGGCTCGATGGACTACCCCGCCGAGTTCCAGGGCACCTCCCAGGACACCCTGAACAAGCTGGGCATCTCCAAGGTCATGACGCTGACGTCGACCTACGACCACCGGGTCATCCAGGGCGCCGCCTCCGGCGAGTTCCTGCGGATCGTCGCCAACCTCCTCCTCGGCGAGGAGGGCTTCTACGACGACATCTTCAAGGCCCTGCGCATCCCGTACGAGCCGGTCCGCTGGCTCAAGGACATCGACGCCTCGCACGACGACGACGTCACCAAGGCCGCGCGGGTCTTCGAGCTGATCCACTCCTACCGGGTCCGCGGCCACGTCATGGCCGACACCGACCCGCTGGAGTACCGCCAGCGCAAGCACCCCGACCTGGACATCACCGAGCACGGCCTCACCCTGTGGGACCTGGAGCGCGAGTTCGCGGTCGGCGGCTTCGCCGGCAAGTCGATGATGAAGCTCCGCGACATCCTCGGCGTGCTCCGCGACTCGTACTGCCGTACCACCGGCGTCGAGTTCATGCACATCCAGGACCCGAAGCAGCGCAAGTGGATCCAGGACCGTGTCGAGCGCTCGCACTCCAAGCCGGAGCGCGAGGAGCAGCTGCGGATCCTGCGCCGGCTGAACGCCGCCGAGGCGTTCGAGACCTTCCTGCAGACCAAGTACGTCGGCCAGAAGCGGTTCTCCCTGGAGGGCGGCGAGTCCGTCATCCCGCTGCTCGACGCGGTCATCGACTCCGCCGCCGAGTCCCGCCTGGACGAGGTCGTCATCGGCATGGCCCACCGCGGCCGCCTGAACGTCCTCGCCAACATCGTCGGCAAGTCGTACGCGCAGATCTTCCGCGAGTTCGAGGGCAACCTCGACCCGAAGTCGATGCACGGCTCCGGCGACGTGAAGTACCACCTGGGCGCCCAGGGCACCTTCACCGGCCTGGACGGCGAGCAAATCAAGGTCTCGCTCACCGCCAACCCCTCGCACCTGGAGGCGGTCGACCCGGTCCTGGAGGGTGTCGTCCGCGCCAAGCAGGACGTCATCAACAAGGGCGGCACGGACTTCACCGTCCTGCCCGTCGCCCTGCACGGCGACGCGGCCTTCGCCGGCCAGGGCGTCGTCGCCGAGACGCTGAACATGTCGCAGCTGCGCGGTTACCGCACCGGCGGCACGGTCCACATCGTCATCAACAACCAGGTCGGCTTCACCGCCGCCCCGGAGTCCTCGCGTTCCTCGATGTACGCGACCGACGTGGCCCGCATGATCGAGGCGCCGATCTTCCACGTGAACGGCGACGACCCGGAGGCCGTGGTCCGCGTCGCGCGGCTCGCCTTCGAGTTCCGCCAGACGTTCAACAAGGACGTCGTGATCGACCTCATCTGCTACCGCCGCCGCGGTCACAACGAGGGCGACAACCCGCAGTTCACCAACCCGCAGATGTACAACCTGATCGACAAGAAGCGTTCGGTGCGCAAGCTGTACACCGAGTCGCTGATCGGTCGCGGCGACATCACGCTGGAAGAGGCGGAGCAGGCGCTCCAGGACTTCCAGGGCCAGCTGGAGAAGGTCTTCGCGGAGGTCCGCGAGGCCACCTCGGCGCCGGCCCCGGCGCACGTCCCGGACGCCCAGCCCGAGTTCCCGGTCGCCGTCACCACCGCGGTCTCCCAGGAGGTCGTGAAGCGGATCGCCGAGTCGCAGGTCAGCATCCCGGAGCGGGTCACGGTCCACCCGCGCCTGATGCCGCAGATGCAGCGCCGCGCGGCCTCCATCGACGACGGCACCATCGACTGGGGCTTCGGCGAGACCCTCGCCATCGGCTCGCTGCTGATGGAGGGCACCACGGTCCGGCTGTCCGGCCAGGACTCCCGCCGTGGCACCTTCGGCCAGCGGCACGCGGTCCTGGTGGACCAGGAGACCGGCGAGGACTACACCCCGCTGCTCTACCTCGCCGAGGACCAGGCCCACTACAACGTCTACGACTCGCTGCTCAGCGAGTACGCGGCGATGGGCTTCGAGTACGGCTACTCCCTGGCCCGCCCGGACTCCCTGGTGATCTGGGAGGCCCAGTTCGGTGACTTCGTCAACGGCGCGCAGACCGTCGTCGACGAGTTCATCTCCTCGGCCGAGCAGAAGTGGGGCCAGACCTCCGGCGTCACGCTGCTCCTGCCGCATGGTTACGAAGGCCAGGGCCCGGACCACTCGTCCGCCCGCCCGGAGCGCTTCCTCCAGATGTGCGCGCAGGACAACATGACGGTCGCCATGCCGACCCTGCCGTCGAACTACTTCCACCTGCTGCGCTGGCAGGTCCACAACCCGCACCACAAGCCGCTGATCGTCTTCACCCCGAAGTCGATGCTGCGTCTGAAGGCCGCGGCGTCGAAGGTGGAGGAGTTCACCACCGGCGGCTTCCGTCCGGTGATCGGCGACTCCGCCGTCGAGGCGGGTACGACGAACGCCGCCGACATCCGCAAGGTCGTCTTCTGCTCCGGCAAGGTCTACTACGACCTGGAGGCCGAGCGGCAGAAGCGCGGTGTCACGGACACGGCGATCATCCGTCTGGAGCGCCTGTACCCGCTGCCGGGTGCCGAGCTCCAGGCCGAGATCGCCAAGTACCCGAACGCCGAGAAGTACCTGTGGGCGCAGGAGGAGCCGGCGAACCAGGGTGCCTGGCCGTTCATCGCGCTCAACCTGATCGACCACCTGGACCTGGCGGTCGGCGCCGACATCCCGCACGGCGAGCGCCTGCGCCGGATCTCGCGTCCGCACTCCTCGTCGCCGGCGGTCGGTTCGGCCAAGCGCCACCAGGCCGAGCAGCAGCAGCTGGTCAACGAGGTCTTCGACGCCTGATCCCGCTGTTCCGGTACGTTCCGCGTACGGAGGCCCGGCACCCCGCGAGGGGGCCGGGCCTCCGGCGTACGCGCCCGTCCCGGCCCGGGGCGCACGGCCTATCCTGAGCGCATGTACTTCACTGACCGTGGCATCGAGGAACTGGAGAAGCGGCGCGGCGAGGAGGAGGTCTCCTTCGAGTGGCTCGCCGAGCAGCTGCGGACGTTCGTGGACCTCAACCCCGACTTCGAGGTGCCGGTCGAGCGCCTGGCGACCTGGCTGGCGCGCCTGGACGACGAGGACGAGGACGAGGAGTAGGACCGGAGGGAAGCCGTCCGGACGGGGACGGCAGGGGCCGCTGGAGCCCGTGAAGGGTTCGGTGGGGGGTTACGTCCCGCGGATCCGGTCGTAGGCGAGGCCCAGGCCCCCGTGGGCGACGAGCAGTGCTCCCGCCGCCGCCCAGCCGCCGCTGCGGCGGGCGAGGCCCCAGGCGAGGAGCGGGAGGCCGGCCCCCAGCTGGGCCGCGCCGAGGAGCCGGGCCCGGGGCCCGCGCAGGTACGGCCCCAGGCGGCCCTCCTCCACCGCGGCCAGTTCGGCGCGTACGGCCTCGCGCCAGCCGGACCATTCGAGCTCTTCCGCCCCTTGGGCGAGGGCGACGGAGCGGAGCCGGTCGGCGCTCTCGCCGGGGGTGAGCCCGACCGGCAGATCCAGGCCCACGCGCGCGAGGACCGCCGTCAGACCGATGAGCCTGCTGTGGGCGTCGGCGTCCGCGTCGGGTTCGGTGAGCGGCTCCAGGTCCTGGACGTCCAGGACGGGGTCGAGGGCGAGCCGGGCCGCGAAGGTGCGCATGGCCTCGTCCTCGCCGACCGGGGTGCCGGCCGCCAGCCAGGTGTAGCCGACGGTGCGGCGGAAGCCGTTGGCCAGGGTGAACCCGGCCCGGTCCTCGTCCCACCAGAGCGCCAGGACGGGCCAGGTGGCGGCGGAGACGGCCAGCGCGGTGGCCCAGCCCGTGACGACCCGGTCGACGGGTTCGCCGCCGTGCAGCCACGGCTTCCCCTCGGGGACGATGACGCTCCATTCGCTGCCTGCCGGGGCGAGGAGCAGCTCCTCCCGCAGCAGTTGGGCCGGCGGGCGGACCGCCGCGGGGTCGGCACGGCAGAGCAGCAGGGCCCCGACGGGGCGGACGCCGGATGTCGCGTTCATGGCCCATACGCTAGGCCAATTTGTCATGGTTCGGGGTATTCCGGTGGCCCGAGGGCGAGCCGGGTGTCCCCGGGCGCCCCCGGAGAGGGTTGACTTCCGACCGCCGCGATATATCGTGTCTTTCGGAGACGCGATATGTTGCGTGATGCGTCACCGCGTCGGCGTGCCGGAGACCGGGCGTCGCGTATCGCGTCGTCAAACGGGAGGTCAGCACCATGACAGAGTGGTCCGTCGCCGAGCCCAGGAAGCTCACCCTGCCCGAGCCCGTGACCCGGCTGCGGGTCCGCATCGTCGGCGGCGCGGTGAACGTCGTCGGGACCGACGAGAGTGCGGCGCGCCTGGAGGTCTCCGAGATCGAGGGACCACCGCTGATCGTGACCCAGGACGGCTCGACGCTGACCGTGAGCTATGAGGACCTGCACTGGAAGGGGTTCCTCAAGTGGTTCGACCGCGAGGGCCTGCGCCGCAGGGCCGTCGTCTCCGTCGCCGTCCCGGCCGGGGTGGACGTGGAGGTGGGCGTGGTCGGCGCCGGCGCGGTGGTCTCCGGGATCCGGGGCCGTACGGACATCCGCGGCGTCACGGGCGACACCACGCTCGTCGGTCTCTCCGGACCGGTCCACGCCGAGAGCGTCTCCGGCAGCCTGGAGGCGCAGGCGGTCACGGGCGCGCTGCGGGTCAACTCGGTGACCGGCGACGTGACGGTGATCGAGGGCGCGGGCTGCTCGGTGAAGGCCGAGACGGTCAGCGGGGACATGGTCATCGATCTCGACCCGGCCGACCGGGAAGGACCGCCCGCCGACATCCGGCTCACCAGCGTCTCCGGGGAGGTCGCCATCCGGCTGCCCCACCCGACGGACGCCCGGGTCCAGGCGAACACGACCAGCGGCTCCGTCACCAACGCCTTCGCCGACCTGCGGGTGGCGGGGCAGTGGGGCTCCAAGAGCATCACCGGCACCCTCGGGGCGGGCCGGGGCACGCTCAAGGCGACCACCGTCTCCGGCTCCATCGCACTGCTGCGCCGCCCCGACCCGGCCCCCGCCGAGGGCGAGGCCCCCGACGCGTCCACCACCTCCGGAAAGGTGCTCTGACATGCCGCCCGTCTTCGCCCACGGCCGACTCCGCCTCTATCTCCTCAAGCTCCTCGACGAGGCGCCCCGCCACGGCTATGAGGTGATCCGCCTCCTGGAGGAGCGCTTCCACGGTCTGTACGCCCCCTCGGCGGGCACGGTCTATCCGCGGCTGGCCAAGCTGGAGGCCGAGGGCCTGGTCACGCACGCCACCGAGGGCGGCCGGAAGGTCTATTCGATCACCGACGCGGGCCGCGCCGAGCTGGCCGGCCGCGGCGGCGAACTGACCGACCTCGAGCGGGAGATCCGCGAGTCCGTGTCGGAGCTGGCCTCCGAGATCCGTGACGACGTGCGCGGTGCGGCCGGCAAGCTGCGCAGCGAGATGCGCGCGGCGGCGAGCGAGACCCGACGCCAGGACTCGTCGTTCGCCGACGTCAAGGAGGAGCTGCGCCGCGCCAAGCAGGAGTGGAAGGAACAGACCCGCCAGGCCCGCGCCGAGGCGCAGTCGGCGCGGAGCGAGGCGAAGGAGTTCCAGCGGATCGCCCAGCAGGTGCAGGAGCAGGTGCAGGACCGGTTCGCCCGGGGCGACTGGCCCAAGGGCGTCTGGGAGGGCCTCTCGGACATCACCGCGCAGCTCGGCGGCCTGGTGACCGGTGTGCACGCCAAGGGCACGGCGCAGCAGCCGCAGACCCCGGAGCAGGCCGCGTCGGAGTGGGCGAAGGACCACACCCCGACCGGCGACCCGGCCCGCGATCTGGACCGTCTCCTGGACCGCTTCCGCGACGACATCCGCGACACGGCCCGGGACCACGGCGTGACCCCCGACCAGCTGGCCACGGCCCGCGGCCACCTGTCGACGGCCGCGGACCGGATCACCGCCCTGCTGACGCCCGCCCAGAAGGACGGGCAGCGGGGGCCGGCACACGGACAGGGACAGGAGAGAGACAGGGGCTAGCGTCCCCGCCGCACGACCGGTCCGGGGACCCGGGCCCGGCTCACGGCCGGCCCGGAAGCCCGTCTCGGTCGCGGTCTCGGTCTCGGTCTCAGTCCCGGTCCCGGTCCCGGTCCCGGTCCCGGCCTCAGTCTCGGTCTCGGTCCCGGGTGACGGTGACCGTCACCCGGGCGCCCGGGGTGGCCAGGACCCAGGCGGCGCCGGGCCGCTCGCGCAGCACGACCGCCTTGCCGTGGGCCGTGACCGTCCAGTCGCCCGGCGGCAGGGAGAGCCTCGTCAGGCGGGGGCCGCGCCGCCCGGAGTCGTACTCCAGACGGTAGACCCCGCTCCCGGGGTCGTACGCGGATGAGCGGACGGTGCCCGCGACCGCCTCCGCGTACGGCTCGGCCGTCAGCTCCTTGTTCGTACGGAAGGCCCCGGCGCCGTCCACCGCGCAGTAGCCGCCGCCGTAACACCACACGTAGCCGGCCCATCCGGAGCCGTACCGGCCGAGAGAGGCCATCGCGTCCCGGTAGAAGCGGCTCATGCGGGGCAGCGCGTTGTTGAGCGGCCCCCACTCCCCCACGACGACCGGAACCCGGTACGCCTCGGGGTAACGGGTCACCGCTCGCTCGTACGCCTCGATCCAGCCGGCGTCCGGGTCGTAGTCGGCGCCCGCCTCCATGGCGGTGTTGTAGAAGTGCGGGGCGTAAACGATCTTCGGGTCGTGGATCCTGCCGAGGCCCGTGGGCACGCCCTCGCCGACGATCGGAGTGGGCTCGACGAAGATCCAGGTGTCCCGGTCGACCGAGCGGACCGCGTCCGCGAGGCGGTTGTACATCGGGGTCAGGTGCTCGCGCTCGATCCGCCGGGCGGCGGCCGGCAGCTCCTCGCCCTCCCGCAGCTCGCCCATCGGCTCGTTGATGAGGTCGTAGCCGAGGACGGCGG
This sequence comes from Streptomyces sp. NPDC008121, assembly GCF_042957155.1. Classification (NCBI taxonomy): domain Bacteria; kingdom Bacillati; phylum Actinomycetota; class Actinomycetes; order Kitasatosporales; family Streptomycetaceae; genus Streptomyces; species Streptomyces sp. NPDC008121. The sequence goes on from NZ_JBIBHT010000003.1 coordinate 486,782, forward strand.
GATGGTCGGCGAACCGGTCGGCGAGGACCCGCCACATCCGGGCCTGGGCGCGCCGCAGGTCCTCGTCCTCGTAGAGATGGGTGAAGGCCCGCTGCACGGCGGGCTCGAAGTACTCGGCGAACCAGTCGTCGGGGTGCGGGGTGAAGGGCAGCCCGTCGGCGCGGGTCGCCCACTCGGGCACGCCCCGGTGGCCGAACGCCGGGCCGAAGACGTCCTGGTGGGCGTCGATCAGCACCTGCACGTCGTGCTTGTGGGCCCAGCCCAGGACACGTTCGATCTTCCGCAGATAGGACTGGCTGTAGCGGCCGGGCCGTGGCTCCAGGTCGTCCCAGAAGATCAGGAGCCGGGCGAAGTTGAAGCCCTTGGCCCGCATGTCCCGGAAGTGCCGCTCGGTGACGGCGGCGAGGGCCTGCTCGCCGCGGTTCGCCTTGTCCTCGACGTTCCAGCCGCGCAGGGTGAGGACCCGGCCCTGTTCGTCGGTGAGGGCGGGTATCGCGCCGCCGCCGGAGCCGGCGGTCACCGCGCGGGCGGCGAGGGCCGGGGCGGCGGGCGGCGGGGCGAGCGGCGCGGCGAGCAGAGCGGCGGCGAGGACGCCTGCCGCCAGGGTCGTTCGTACGGCGGGCGAGGTTCGTACGGTGGGCGACGTTCGCAACACGGGGACCTCCGGTACGACGATGAGTTCGCGGTGCCGGAGATCCCATCAGTACATCTGACGAACCATCAAGACGTCGTGAGGACGATCTTTCCGAAGAGGTCGCCGGAGGCCATCTTCTCGAAGCCCTCGCGGGCGCGGTCCAGCGGCAGCACCTCGTCGATCACCGGGCGGACGCCGGTGGCCGCGCAGAAGGACAGCAGGTCCTCCAGCTCGTCCTTGGAGCCCATCGTCGAGCCGACGACCTTCAGCTCCAGGAAGAAGATCCTGGTCAGCTCGGCGTGCGACGGCCGGTCGCCGCTCGTCGCGCCCGAGATGACGAGCGTGCCACCCGGCCGCAGGGACTTGACCGAGTGCGACCAGGTGGCCGCGCCGACGGTCTCGATGACCGCGTCCACGCGCCGCGGGAGCCGCGCGCCCGGCTCGTACGCCTCCAGGGCGCCGAGCTCCACGGCCCGCTTGCGCTTGGCCTCGTCGCGGCTGGTGGCGAAGACCCGCAGGCCGGCGGCCTTGCCGAGGACGATCGCCGCGGTGGCGACGCCGCCGCCCGCGCCCTGCACGAGGATCGAGTCGCCGGGCCGCACGCCGGCGTTGGTGAAGAGCATGCGGTACGCGGTGAGCCAGGCGGTCGGCAGGCAGGCGGCCTCCTCGAAGGAGAGCTCCGCGGGCTTGGGCAGCACGTTCCAGGAGGGGACCGTGACCCGCTCGGCGAAGGTCCCCTGGTAGCGCTCGGTCAGGATGGAGCGGGGCTCGTCAGGGCCGACTCCGTGGCCGGTCTGGCCGATGACCGAGTGCAGGACGACCTCGTTGCCGTGTTCGTCGATGCCGGCCGCGTCGCAGCCGAGGATCATCGGCAGCTTCTCCTCCGGCAGCCCTACCCCGCGCAGCGACCAGAGGTCGTGGTGGTTGAGGGAGGCGGCTTTGACGGTGACGGTGGTCCAGCCGGCGCGGGCCTCGGGCTCGGGGCGCTCGCCGAGCTCGAGTCCGTTCAGGGGCCGGTCGCGGTCGATGCGGGCGGCGTAGGCAGCGAACATGACCTTGAGCGTAGGGTCAGCGGCTCCGTCACGGAACCATGCCACGGTGTGACGCATGTCCCTGGCGACAGCCCTCGCGGCCGCCCCGCCGGCACCTCTCGAACGCACGAAGGGGGCCCGCTCCGGACAGGTGCGGGGCGCACGGAGGGGCCCGCCCACGACAGGCACGGGACGCACGCAGGGGCCCCTCGAAAGGCGCGGGACGCACGGAGGGGCCCCGTCCTCGGAAGGAACGGGACCCCTCTCACACCCCTCGTGTGTGCCGTCGCGTCAGCGGCGCGCCACGCCCTCGGCGCGGGCCGTCGCCGCCACGGCGGCCGTGACCGCCGGGGCGACGCGCTCGTCGAACGGGGACGGGATCACGTAGTCGGGGGCGAGCTCGGTGCCGACCACGTCCGCCAGCGCGTTCGCCGCGGCGATCTTCATGCCCTCGGTGATCCGGGAGGCCCGGACCTGGAGGGCGCCCGCGAAGATGCCCGGGAAGGCGAGCACGTTGTTGATCTGGTTGGGGTAGTCCGAACGGCCGGTCGCCACGACGGCCGCGTACTTGTGCGCGACGTCGGGGTGGACCTCGGGGTTCGGGTTGGCCATGGCGAACACGAACGCGTTCGGGGCCATCGAGGCCACCGCCGCCTCCGGGACCGTACCGCCGGAGACGCCGATGAAGACGTCGGCGCCGGCCAGGGCGGTCTCCAGCGTGCCGGAGAGGCCGGCCTTGTTGGTGAGCTCCGCGAGTTCACGCTTGACCGGGGTGAGGTCGTCGCGGTCGCGGCTCACGATGCCCTTGCGGTCCGCGACGGCCACGTCGCCGAGCCCCGCCTCCAGCAGGAACTTGGCGATGGCGACCCCGGCCGCGCCGGCGCCGGAGATGACTCCCCGCAGGTCACCGAGGGTCCGGCCGGTCAGCTTCGCGGCGTTGCGGAGCGCGGCGAGGGTGACGACGGCGGTGCCGTGCTGGTCGTCGTGGAAGACGGGGATGTCGAGGCGCTCCTGGAGCTTGCGCTCGATCTCGAAGCACCGCGGCGCCGAGATGTCCTCCAGGTTCACTCCACCGAAGGACGGGGCGAGCCGGACGACGGTCTCCACGATCTCGTCCGTGTCGGTGGTGGCGAGCGCGATCGGCACCGCGTCCACGCCTCCGAACTGCTTGAAGAGGATGGCCTTCCCCTCCATGACCGGAAGCGAGGCCTCCGGGCCGATGTCGCCGAGGCCGAGCACTGCCGTTCCGTCGGTCACGACCGCGACGACCTGCGACTTCCAGGTGTAGTCGTGGACCAGCTCCGGCTGCTCGGCGATCGCGGTGCACACCTTGGCGACTCCGGGCGTGTACGCGAGGGACAGGTCGTCCTTGTCCCGGAGCGGCACGGTGGCCGAGATGGCCATCTTGCCGCCGCGGTGCAGCGCGAAGGCCGGATCGAAGGGCTCTTCCTGAGCCCCTTCCGGACCGCTGTCGCTGCGAGGGTTGACGATCTCCGCTGCCATTGGGTTGACCCCTTAAGTCTTCATCATTTGAGGGTGGCCGCTCCTGGTTGAGGAGGGGTGGGTGGGTCCCGCGGCCACCGTGTCTGGTAGCCGCGCGGGCGCGCCGCACAACGCGCCCTGAGCCCCGGATGAGGGGTGTAAGGATCCTTCTTACCGGACAGACGGCACCGCGGACGAGTCCGAATTGGAGCGGTGATGCGACTCATACGGCCGTATCGTCACGTTGTCCTGGGTGGACACGTCACCCCATGTCCTGACTGATACCCGAGAGCACGAATTCGCGCGCTTCGTGTCGTCCGAATGGCGAGATCAACCGGAGATTTTCCGGTCCGTATCAGGTATCCCCGGAGAAGGTGCGGCCTTGCGGGAGCGGTCCGTCCGGGTTCGGGGGTCACCCGTTATCCGATTTTGACATGCGGGGCCCCCTGTTTGGGGTGGTCCGAATGGCAAGATGCCGTAATCACACGAGGTCGCGACACCCGAAGGTGCGTGCGCGGCCTATGGCAACTCCCTCACACGCCGGAGGAACCCGACCATGACCGCACGCTCCACGCGCTGTACGACCGCCGCCAAGACCCGCACCTCCCGTCTTGCCGCGGTCGCCGCCATCGCGGTCGCCGGCTCCATGCTGCTGACCGCCTGTGGAGACCAGACCGAGGGCGCGAAGACCCCCGAGGCCAGCGCCTCCGGCGGCGCCTCCAAGGCCCCGCTCTTCTCGAAGCTGCCCGCCGACATCCAGAAGGCCGGCGTCATCAAGGTCGGCACGGACGCCACGTACGCCCCGATGGAGTTCAAGAAGGGCGCGGAGATCGTCGGTGTCGACCCCGACATCGCCGCCGCCCTCTCCAAGCAGCTCGGTGTGAAGTTCGAGTTCGCCAGCGGCACCTTCGACACGCTGCTCACCGCCCTGCCGACCGGTCGTACGGACATCGTCATGTCCTCGATGACCGACACCAAGGCCCGCCAGGAGGGCCTGGACGACAAGGGCAAGAAGACCGGCACCGGTGTCGACTTCGTCGACTACTTCACCGCCTCCACCGGCATCCTGGTGAAGAAGGGCAACCCGGAGAACATCAAGTCGCTCGACGACCTGTGCGGCAAGAAGCTGGCCGTGCAGCGCGGGACGACCTACGAGCAGGCCGCCAAGGACCAGGCCGAGAAGTGCAAGAAGGACGGCAAGCCGGCCCTCACCTTCGAGTCCTTCCCGACCGACGCCGAGGCGCAGACCCGCGTCAAGGCCGGCGGCGCGGTCGCCGACCTGAACGACTCGCCGGTCGCCGCGTACATCGCGCAGACCGCGGGCGGCGGCAACGACTTCGAGGCCATCGCCAACAAGACGGACGCCGGTCTCTTCGGCATCGCGGTGGACAAGAAGAACACGCAGCTCCGGGACGCGCTGAAGGAAGCCCTGGACGCGATCATCAAGGACGGCACCTACAAGGCCGCGCTCGACAAGTGGAACGCCGGTGACGGTGCCATCCCCGCGGCCAAGATCAACGGCGGCTCCTGACCCCCACGCACCACTGAAGGGCAGTCGCAGTGACTGACAAGCTCGACAAGGTTCCCGCCGGGGCGTCGCCCGCCCCGGCCGGGATCCCGCCGGAGGCCATCAAGGCCATTCCGGTCCGCCACTACGGTCGCTGGGTCGCCGGCGTCGTGGTCGTCGCCCTCCTCGTCCTCCTCGCGTTCGCCTTCTCGCAGGGCGACGTGCGCTGGGCGACCGTGCCGGAGAAGCTGTTCGACCCCAGCATCCTGGAGGGCCTGGGGAACACCATCCTCATCAGCGTCGCCTCGATGGCGCTCGGTCTGGTGCTGGGTGTCCTCTTCGCCGTCATGCGGCTCTCCAAGAACCCGGTGACCAGCTCGGTCGCCTGGCTCTACATCTGGGTCTTCCGCGGCACGCCGGTCTATGTACAGCTGCTGATCTGGTTCAACCTCGCCCTGATCTTCCCGATCTTCAACATCGGGTTCTACAAGGACGAGATGACCGATGTCATGACCCCCTTCCTGGCCGCCCTGCTGGGTCTCGGCCTCAACGAGGGCGCGTACATGGCGGAGATCGTCCGGGCCGGCATCCAGTCGGTCGACGAGGGTCAGACGGAGGCGTCGCACGCCCTGGGCATGAGCCAGGCGAAGACGATGCGGCGCGTGGTGCTCCCGCAGTCGATGCGGGTGATCATCCCGCCGACCGGCAACGAGTTCATCAACATGCTGAAGACCTCGTCCCTGGTCGTCGCCGTGCAGTACCCGGATCTGCTGCGCGCCTCCCAGGACATCGCGTCGACCTCGTTCGCGGTGATGGAGATGTTCTTCGTCGCCTCGATCTGGTACCTGATCCTGACGTCGGTGTTCAGCGTCGGCCAGTTCTACCTGGAGCGGCATTACGCACGTGGCTCGCTGCGCTCGCTGCCGCCCACGCCGTGGCAGAAGGTCAAGGCGAACATGCTCTCCCTCTCCAACTGGCGGCGGTGAAACACATGACGGCAATGGTGAAGGCCGAGGGCGTCCACAAGTCCTACGGTGCCGCCCACATCCTCAAGGGCATCGACCTCGAGGTGAACAACGGTGAGGTGTTCTGCCTGATCGGCCCGTCCGGGTCGGGCAAGTCCACCTTCCTGCGGTGCATCAACCACCTGGAGAAGATCAACTCGGGTCGGCTGTACGTCGACGGCGAGCTGGTGGGCTACCGCCAGAAGGGTGACAAGCTCTACGAGCTGAAGGACAGCGAGGTCGCGGCCCAGCGCCGGGACATCGGCATGGTCTTCCAGCGCTTCAACCTGTTCCCGCACATGACGGCCCTGGGCAATGTCATGGAGGCGCCGATCCAGGTGAAGGGCGAGTCCCGGGCGGTGGCCCGCGAGCGGGCCGAGCGGCTGCTGGACCGGGTGGGCCTGGCCGACAAGGCCGGGAGCTACCCCTCGCAGCTCTCCGGCGGCCAGCAGCAGCGTGTCGCCATCGCCCGCGCGCTGGCGATGGAGCCGAAGCTGATGCTCTTCGACGAGCCGACCTCGGCGCTCGACCCGGAGCTGGTGGGTGACGTCCTGGACGTCATGCGCGACCTCGCCGAGTCGGGCATGACGATGATCGTCGTCACCCACGAGATGGGCTTCGCCCGCGAGGTGGGCGACTCGCTCGTCTTCATGGACGGCGGCGTGGTGGTCGAGGCCGGCCACCCGCGCGAGGTCCTGACCAACCCGCAGCACGACCGGACGAAGGCGTTCCTGTCCAAGGTGCTGTAGGCGGTACGTCGTGAAGGGGCGGTACGGATCTCCCGTACCGCCCCTTCCCGTGTCCGGCACTGTCCGGGGCGTCGGAGCCTTCGCGGGCCGGGCGCCGGCGGCGGTCTACTTCACCGCGAGGACGAGGGTGTCGGAGGGCGAGGCCCAGACCGGCCGGGCCTCGGCGAAGCCGGCGGCTCGGAGGATCTCGGCGTGGCGGCGGGAGGAGGGCATGTCCCCGTCGGCGTGCTCGCCGTAGATCTCGAAGCGGCGGGCGGTGGGCTCGGCGAGGACCGGGTCCTGGGCGGCCACGGCCCACCACGCCGCCCAGTCGAGGGCGCCGTCGGCCTTGGCCCGGTCCATGGCGGCGTGCCGGTGGGCCCGCTCCGCGGCGTTGATGCGGGGCGTGGTCTCGTCGATCATGTGGTCGGCGTTCATGAGGACGCCGCCGTCACGGACGAGGCCGGCGAGCTGCCCGTACAGCGCGGTCAGCGGCTCGGTGTGCAGCCAGTGCAGCGCGGTGGCGGTGAGCACGGCGTCGTACGTCCCGTACGGGAGCCGGGTCACCCAATGCGGGTCCTTGAGGTCGGCGGTGACGAAGGTGACGCGCGGGTCGTCGGCGAAGGAGCCCTCGGCGATGGCGAGCAGTGCGGGGTCGAGGTCGACGCCGGTACTGGTCGCCTTCGGGAACCTCTTGAGGAGCCTGTCCGTGATACTCCCTGTACCGCACGCCAGGTCCAGGACGCGGGGCTCCGTCCCCACCACGGCCTCGACCATGTCGAGCATCACGCGGAACCGGTCCTCCCGGTCCGGCATGTACCACTCCTGCTGACGGTCCCAGCTCTGCTGCCAGGCCGCCCAGTCGGTTCCGGTCGTCGCCGCGTCCGTCATCGCCGAACCTCACCCTCTTCGTAATACCCTCGAAGGGGAAACAGCCGTTACCCCCTGTCGCCCAGACCCTAGACCGCCGGAGTAAGGACTACAAGTGGAACTGGCCTATTACTCGGATTACGCCGTGCGTCTGGTCAACACCGAGGAGCCGACCCGCAACAAGGACTCCCTCACCTCCGTCGAGGCGGTGCGCGAGCTCTTCGGCACGGCCTCGCAGATGGCGCGGCGGACCACGGACGCGGACGTGACCCGCTTCCGGTCGGTACGGGGCCGGCTGCGGGGGGTCTTCACCGCGGCCGACGAGGGCGACCACACCCGTGCCGTGGACCTGCTGAACTCGCTCCTGCTGGAGTTCCCGGTCAGCCCGCAGATCTCCGGCCACGACTATCTGGACGACGAGGGGCGGCCGCGCTGGCACATGCACCTCGCCGACCACCCCTCGAACGCGACGGCGGGTTACGCGGCGATCGCGGCGATGGGCCTCGCCTTCCACCTGACGGAGTTCGGCGCCGACCGGCTCGGCCTGTGCCAGGCGTCGCCGTGCCGGAACGCGTACCTCGACACCTCGACCAACCGCTCCCGCCGTTATTGCTCGGACCGCTGCGCGACCCGCGCCAACGTGGCCGCCTACCGGGCCCGCAAGCGCCTGGAGGCCGAACGCTCCGCCCCGTAGGAACGGACCGTCACGACGGGTCTGAGGGCGGAGAACAGCCACGAGAGGACCACGAGGGGCGAACGCCGGCGGCCGGGCGTCACGGGGCGGTAGCGCGCCCGCACCCGGCCGAGGACCATCTCGGCGGGCACCACCCCGAAGACCCGGCTGTCCCCCTCGGCGGCCGGATTGTCGCCGAGCACCCACCAGCCGTCGCCCCGGGGCTCGACCAGCCGCTTGACGATGAGCAGATCCTGCTGGAGCGGGTGGCGCAGCACGGCCACGCTCCCGGGTCGCGGGAGCGCTCCGTAGTGCACCAGCAGCCGGTCACCGTGGAGCAGCGTGGGCACCATGGACACCCCCGTCACCTCGGCGATCCCGAACAGGGGCCCGGACCCCCGCCCCGGCTCCCGCCCCGATTCCGTCATCCGGCACCTCCCGGTCCGATCGTCCACTCCTCCACGAGTCCCATGGTGACCCTGGACTTTTGCCCTAAGCCTCAGGGGGCGCTCGCGAAAACACGCTTCTCGGGGAGTAATCTCCCACCTGAGAAGACGATCACGAGGAAGGACCAGCTGCATGCTTTCCCGCCTGTTTGCCCCCAAGGTGAAGGTCAGCGCCCACTGCGACCTCCCCTGCGGTGTCTACGACCCGGCCCAGGCCCGGATCGAGGCCGAGTCGGTCAAGGCCGTCCAGGAGAAGTACCAGGCCAACGAGGACGCGCACTTCCGCGCCCGCGCCACGGTCATCAAGGAGCAGCGCGCGGAGCTCGCCAAGCACCACGTGTCGGTGCTGTGGAGCGACTACTTCAAGCCCCCGCACTTCGAGAAGTACCCGGAGCTGCACCAGCTCATCAACGACACCCTGAAGGCCCTCTCGGCCGCCAAGGCGTCGACGGACCCGAAGACCGGCGAGAAGGCTCTCGAGCTGATCGCCGAGATCGACCGTATCTTCTGGGAGACGAAGAAGGCCTGATCTCCCTCTAGGCGGCCTGACCTGTACTTTCGCGGGTCGCGCCGCTTAGCTGTCCGCACCCGGACCCCCAGACCGCCGAACCCGGCGTCCCTGGGGCCCGGGTGCGGTCTTTTCCGGCCGGTTGTGGGGTGCAAAGAGGCGCGGCGCGGTGACGGCGGCCGCTCCTCCGGGCTCGGTTCGATCAGGGGGCCTCCGTGGTGAAACGCGATGAGGGAGCGACTGCGATCGGGTCCCGGCAGGTGCGCCGTTACCGCTTACTACGCTGGCCGGCGTGAACACGCTGTCGAATCCGCGACTGACCCTGGACATCGCCCGGGCCCTTCAGGGCGCGCTCCGCACCGAGATCGGCCCGGGGCTCACCGCGCGGGAGCTCGACGCGGTCGAGACACGGTTCGGCTTCACGTTCTCGGCGGACCACCGCGTCTTCCTCGCCGCGGGGCTCCCGCGCGGCTCGTCGTGGCCCGACTGGCGCGACGGCGACCCCGAGGACCTGGCCGGGCGGCTGGCGTGGCCGGTTGAGGGGGTGCTCTTCGACGTGGAGCACGCCGCGTTCTGGCATCCCGCCTGGCCGTCGAGGCCGGCGGAGACATCCCAGGCGCTGCGCGTCGCGGGGACCGAGCTGGCGAGCGTGCCGCAGCTGGTCCCGGTCTACGGACACCGCTACCTGCCCGGCACGGCGGGCGAGCACGGTCATCCCGTGCTGTCCGTCCACCAGACCGACGTCATCCTCTACGGGAACGATCTCGCCGACTACATCCACCACGAGTTCGCCGGGCGATCAAGCAGTCTCCTCGCCCACTCGACCGTCGACTTCTGGTCGTACTTCGTGGAGGGCGGCCCGGGTCTCGATGTCACCGCGCCCACGCCGTTCGTCCCGTACGCCACGACCGCGCAGGAGGCCGTCGACTTCCTCCGGATGCTGGCCCTGGAACGCCTGATCGGCCGACGGCATCACCCGGAGCAGCTCATCGAGGCGGGCCTCACGGCCCTGGTCCTCGAGGTCGAGACGGAGTCCCTCCCCCTTCTCGCCGGCCTGTCACGCTCCGAGCACGAGCACGCCGACGCCCTGTTCGACCGGGTGCTGGACGAACTCGGCTTGCTCCAGGAACTTCCCGCCGATACCACCGACCTCCCTTGGGAAGCCGCCCGCCGGGAACTCGTCCGCTGGTGGCTCCGGCTGATCGTGATCGGCAGCCTGTCCCCCGGCCACGGCGGTGACCTCATCACGTACGAAGGGTGGGGCGCTTTGGCCCGGCCGCAGGCGCTCAGGCCGCTGGTCGAGATGACCGACGCCTACAACGACTGGTCGGCGATCCGAACGGGCGACCGGGAACCCCTGGCGGACTCGATCGTCGAGGAGGCACGGCGCCTGCTCGCCGGGGCTTGGCCCTACCCCGGGTCCACCGGGAGGAAGTAGCGGAGCTTCGGCTTCGAGGTGGCGCCCAGGCGGTCGTAGAAGCGGATGGCGCCCTCGTTCCAGGCGGGGGTCTGCCATTGGAGTTCGGTCAGGCCGAGGGCGCGGGCCTCGGTGTGAAGGGCGGTGATGAAGAGGGGGCCGAGGCCCAGGCCGCGCTGGGTGGGCGAGAGGTAGAGGCAGTCCAGGTGGAGGTATTCGGCGGCGTCCCATGTGGAGAGTTCGGGGGCGCACGTGGCGTAGCCCGCCAGGGTGCCGTCGGGCAGTTCGGCCACCAGGCAGCGCAGGCGGGTGGGTTCGGGGCCGAAGAGGAGGCGGGCGAGCCGGTCCGCGAGGCCCGGGGCCGGGGGCGGGGACTTCTCGTAGACGGCGTGCTCGGCGGCCAGTTCGGCCACCCGCTCCAGGTCCTCCGGGCGTGCGTGGCGGACGCGGGCGGCGGTCACCGGATCCCTCCGCCGGCGAGGACGCCGGCCGCCCAGGCCCCGACCCGGTAACCCGCCGCGAGTTCCCCGCCGGCTTCCCGCACCCCGACCCGGTCGCGCGCCGCGAGCTGCCCGCCGGCTTGCCGCACCCCGAACGACCGTACGGCCCGAGCGTGATGTCCCCGCGGCGGCGAGAGCGGCGCGGCCTCGTCCACAAGATCCGTCATGCCGTCATCATGCACGGCCCCACGGACATCCCGTGCCGCCGCAGCCACCGCCGGTACGGTGCCGCCCGCAGCGCCGCCTCCCGGTAGGCCGCCGCGAGGTCGGCGTACAGAGGTTCCAGCGGGAGTCCCGGGCGGGCGTAGAGCAGCAGGCGGACGCCCAGCGGGTCGTTCCGCAGAGGGCGGATGGCCATGTCCTCCCGGGGGCCGGAGGTGGGCTGGCAGGGCGCCACGGCCTCGCCCAGGGCGATCAGCGAGGCGGCCGTGTGGTAGTCGCCGTGCAGTAGCGGCGGGTCGATGCCGGCCTCGCGCAGGACCCGGCGCAGCCCGTCCCACTCGCCGTCCACGGTCGGGTCGACCATCCAGCGGTCCTCGGCGAGGTCGGACAGGTCCACCACCGCCCGCCCGGCGGCCGGATGGTCGCGGGCCATCGAGACGAACTGGGGCTCCCGCTCCACCAGGACCCGCGCCTGAAGGCCCTCGGGGACCCGCAGCGGGCACCCCTCGACCTCGTGGACGAAGGCCACGTCCAGCTGGCCGGTCGCGACCGCGCGCAGCAGCGCGTTGGCGGAGACGTCCATGTGCAGCGCGATGTCGGTCACCGGGCTTCCCTGGCGCAGTCGGCGCAGCCAGCCCGGCAGTGCGCGGCTGGCGGTCGATCCGACCCGTAACAGCGGTCCGTCGGTCCGGGCCGCCGCGGCCCTGGTCTCGCTGATCAGCGTGGCCATCTGGTCGACCAGCGGCCGGGCCCTGCTCAGGACGGCCCATCCGAGGGGCGTGGGCCGGCAGCCGGTGCGGCCCCGGGAGAAGAGTTCGGCGCCCAGGGCGTTCTCGATCCGGCGCAGCTGGGTGGTCAACGAGGGCTGGCTCATGCCGAGGTGGCGCGCGGCCTTGTGCAGACTTCCGGTGTCCGCGATGGCGCAGAGCGCGCGCAGATGCCTCACCTCCAGCTCCATGACCCAGAGGGTAGGGCGGCACCCCCCGTCGCACCAGACACCTGCGTCGCATCAATTCCTGTGTGGGCGGGGGCGGTTGGGGCCGACGGGGCGGGGGTGATGCGTTCGGGCTATCGGCGGCTGCCATCATCCGCGCACGCCCCGGCTCCCCCGACACTCTCCCCAACCGATCAGGAGGAGCCCCCCATGAGACGCCCCAAGATCCTCACCGCCTCACTCGCCGCGACCCTCGGTCTCGGCCTCGCCGCCGCACTCGGAGCCGCCCCCACCGCCTCCGCCACCACCGTCGCCCCGTCCGCCGTGGCGGCACCCGCCGGGTTCGCGGCCTACGCCGGATCCACGGCGGAGGCCAAGGCGAACAAGGCGTTCTTCGACGCCGTCGTGAAGTCGGTGGCGAAGAAGCGTGCCGCCGCGCCGGGCGCGGCCGCCGTCACCGTCGTGTACAGCGCCGCCAACGCGCCCTCGTTCCGCTCGCAGATCTCCCGGAGCACCCAGATATGGAACAGCTCCGTGGTCAACGTGCGGCTGGTGGAGGGCAGCAACCCCGACTTCCGCTACTACGAGGGCAACGACTCCCGGGGCTCGTACGCGAGCACGGACGGCCACGGGAGCGGCTACATCTTCCTCGACTACCGGCAGAACCAGCAGTACAACTCCACCCGTGTCACCGCCCATGAGACGGGGCACGTCCTCGGTCTGCCGGACCGCTACTCCGGCCCGTGCAGCGAGTTGATGTCCGGCGGCGGTCCGGGCACCTCGTGCCAGAACGCGACGCCGAACGCGCAGGAACGCGCCCGGGTCGACCAGCTCTGGCGCTACGGTCTCGCGTCGGCGTTCAAGACCCCCTGATCCGACGGCTTCCCGCCCCCCCGGCGCCGGCCGGGGGGCGGGGAGCACCCCGCCGGGCAGGGCGGAGAGAACCCGGGAGCCGGAGCCGACGCGTCAGGCGGCTTGCAGCACGGGGCGGCCGAAGGCGGCCCCGGCGGGCAGTTGGCGCCTGACCCGGGCGAGCGCCTCCTCGAAGTCGCCGCCGGCGATCCCGGATTCGTAGGCGGCGCCGCCGTAGTGCAGGGTCAGGCTGAGGTCCACGCGCTCCCCGAGGGCCAGCAGGCAGCCCAAGGTGGCTTGCTCGGAGACCCCTTCAAGGACGACGGGAAGGGGCAGGTCCCATTCCAGGACGCACCCGGTGAGCGGCTCGCCGCTCCCGTCGGCCGCGCGGAGCGCGCCGAAGCCCGCGCCCGTGTACTCGATTCCCCTGATGCGGGTGGACACCTGACGGCCGTCCACCGTGATGACGATCGCTTCCGCGCCGCCGCGGTCCCGGTACCAGCCGGTCCAGACTTCTGTCGACTCCGATGACATGCGCGGACTGTAGCGGTATGACCGGCTCCACCGCGCGGCCGGTCACCCGGGGGCCGGACTTCTCCCGGTCTCACCGTTCTTGCCGGTCACCTGCGTGGTAGTGGCTTCCGCGCCACCTGCCCCCGCGTCTTCCGCACCCCGCGCGTGACCCACCGGCCCGGGTACCTCCGGCATCGTCGGCGTCGCCGGGCTACGCCGCCCCGGTGCTCCCCGGCCGGGTGTCCTCCGGTTCGGCGCCGGCGGCAGGGAGCCGTCCGCGCGGCGGCCGACGAGGGCGCAGTCCGCGTGGGGGCACGGCCGTGCCTCCCAGAGCGGCACCCATGCGCCCAGGACCTTGTGCCGCCTGATGGCCGTACCGACAGGCCGTCCACAGGCCGGGCAGACCGGCTCGGCCTGTGGATCGTGGCCGGTAAGGCGTTGGTCGGTGCCCATACCTCCAGGGTAGGGCGCGCGACATGTCACCGCTTCCTGGTGTACGTCCGCACGAGGACGCCGTTGTCGTAGGCGCGTACGGCCCCCAGCGTGAAGTCGCGGGGGGTGAAGTCGGCGCCGAACATCGGCATGCCGGAGCCGTAGACCTGCGGGTAGGTCTTGATGATCAGCTCGTCGATCTCCTCGATCAGCGCTCCGGCGACGGTCGAACCGCCGCAGAGCCAGATGCCGAGCGGACTGTCCTCGGCCTTCAGTTCGCGGACGCGGCCGACCAGGTCGTCGGCGATCAGCTCGACGTGAGGGTCGGGCGACTCGGCGAGGGAGCGGGTGGCGACCAGCTCCCGCAGGTGTGCGTACGGGCTGGTGACGCCGATGTCGAGGGCGAGGCGGTAGGAGGCCATGCCCTGGACGACGGTGTCGAAGTGCCTGTTGGCGGTGGAGGGGTCGATCCCGAGCAGGTGCCGGACGTGCGCCGGGATGGTCTCGGGATACTCGGCGGTCATGGCCGCCCCGTACTCGCCCGCGTGGAACGCGAACATCGACGAGGCGTCGCCCTTCGGGTCGCCGATGAAGCCGTCGATGGAGCAGGCAATGTAGTAGGTGAGCTTGCGCAAACCGGTCCTCTTCTGTGCGGGAAGGCGGCTGCGACCGCAACCACGACGGTTATAGTGCTTCACCTGTAGTGGTTGCGCAAGGCTTTTATCAGAAGAAGATCTTTTTACGAGGAGTCGGCATGGCAAGGAACCCGGAGCGGCGTACGGCCCTTCTGGACGCCGCGATCGAGGTGCTGGCGGACGAGGGCGCCCGGGGCCTGACCTTCCGGGCGGTCGACGCCCGGGCCGGGGTCCCGACGGGCACCTCGTCCAACTACTTCACCGACCGCGACCAGCTCCTCTCCCAGGTCGGTGAACGGATCTTCGTACGGCTGACTCCGGACGCCGCCTCCGTCGACACGGCCCTGCGGCCCGAGCCGAGCCGGGAGCTCGTCGCCGAGCTGATGCGGTGGACCGCCCGGCGGATGGTGGCCGAACGCACCTGCTATCTGGGGCTCTTCGAGCTGCGCCTCGAAGCCACCCGGCGCCCCGAGCTGCGCGACCGGCTCACCACGGTCCTGCGCGCGGACCTGGACGAGAACACCCGCCTGCACCTGGCGGCGGGCATGCCGGGTGACGCCGAGACCGTCCGGCTGCTCTACCTCGCGCTGACCGGCCTCTTCCTGGACCACCTGACGGTGCCCGGTCTGCACGCCGAGCGGGAGCTCGACGAGCTGATCGACACGGTCGTCACCCGGATCGTGCCGACGGACCGCCCGCCCCTCACCGCGTCCGGCGGGTGACGAACTCCGCCAGGGCCAGCAGGTCCCCGGCGGCCGACAGGTCCGGCACCGCCCGGGCCAGCTGCTGCACGGCCCGGCCCATCCGGTCGGCCGCCTGGGTCTGTGCCCAGTCCCGGCCGCCCGCCCGCTCGACGGCGTCCGCCGCCGCCCGCACCGCCGGACCGTCGAGCACCGGGCGGGCGTAGAGAGCGGCCAGCTCCTCCCCCGCCTCGGTCCCCGAGGCGAGCGCCGCCACCACCGGCAGCGACTTCTTGCGGGCGACGAGATCGGCACCGGCGGGTTTGCCCGTGCGGTCGGGGTCGCCCCAGATCCCCATCAGATCGTCGATGAGCTGGAAGGCGAGCCCGGCCTCGCGGCCGAAGGAGTCCATCGCCGCGACCTCCTCCTCGCCCGCCCCGGCGTAGAGGGCGCCCACCGCGCAGGAACAGCCCAGCAGGGCGCCCGTCTTGGCCGTGGCCATCGCCAGGCACTCCTCCAGCGACACCTCGTGCGGGGCGCGCTGCTCGAAGGCGCAGTCGGCCTGCTGTCCGGCGCAGAGCTCGATGATGCAGGCGGTGAGCCGGGCCGAGGCGGCGGCGGACGCCGGATGGCCGTCCTCGGCGAGCAGGCGCAGGGCCAGGGCGAGCATGGCGTCCCCGGCGATCAGGGCGTCCGGGATCCCGAACACCGTCCAGGCGGTGGGCCGGTGCCGACGGGTCGGGTCCTCGTCCACGATGTCGTCGTGGAGCAGGGTGAAGTTGTGGGCGAGTTCCACCGCGGCGGCCGCCCGCACCGCCGGGGCGGGGTCGCCGCCGAGCGCCCGGGCGGCGGCGAACACGAGCGCCGGCCGGATCGCCTTGCCCGCCTGTTCGGCGGCCGGTGTGCCGTCCGCGTGCTCCCAGCCGAGGTGGTACATCGCCACGCGCCGTATGGAGCCGGGCAGCGATTCCACGGTGCGGCGCAGTTGGGGGTGGACGACGGTCCTGGTCTCGTCGAGGAATGCCGCGGCGCCCTGGCCGCCGTCGGTCATGGCATCCGCGCTGGTCGTGGTCACGGTCACCTTCCTGTCTGTGTGGCTCGGCTCTCCCCTCGGCGGGGCCGGGGCCCCGCCGAGGGCTTCCCGGGCGTCCGGGACCGGGGCGGGACGGGGCCCCGCCCCGGTCCCTGGCGGGGGTCCGGGCAAGGCTCGGGGGCCCCGTCCGCTCCGGCTCAGCGCCAGCGGCTGACCTCCACGTTCTCCAGGACTCCGAGGGCGTCCGGGACCAGCACGGCGGCCGAGTAGTAGGCGGTGACCAGGTACGAGATGATCGCCTGCTCGTCGATGCCCATGAAGCGGACCGAAAGGCTCGGCTCGATCTCGTCCGGGATGCCGGACTGCTGCAGGCCGATCACGCCCTGGTCCGCCTCACCCGTACGCATACAGATGATGGAGGTGGTCCGGGCGTCCGAGACCGGGATCTTGTTGCAGGGGAAGATCGGCACGCCGCGCCAGGTCGGGATGCGGTTGCCGTTGATCTCGATGGACTCGGGCACGAGTCCCCGGCGGTTGCACTCGCGCCCGAAGGCCGCGATCGCGCGCGGGTGGGCGAGGAACATCTTGGAGCCGCGACGGCGGGAGAGCAGCTCGTCCATGTCGTCGGGGCTGGGCACACCGTCGTGCGGCTGGAGCCGCTGGCCGTAGTCGCAGTTGGAGAGGAGGCCGAACTCCCGGTTGTTGACGAGCTCGTGCTCCTGGCGCTCGCGCAGCGCCTCGACCGTGAGCCGCAACTGCTGCTCGGTCTGGTTCATCGGCTGGTTGTACAGGTCGGCGACCCGGCTGTGGACCTTCAGCACGGTCTGGGCCACGGACAGTTCGTACTCGCGCGGCGAGGCGTCGTAGTCGACGTAGGTGTGGGGGACGACCGCCTCGCCGACGTGGCCGGCGGAGAGGTCGATCGCGGCCTCGCCGTATTTGTTGGTGCGCTGGTGGGGCAGGGCGGCGACGCCCGCCAGGTGGGTGGCGAGCGAGTCGGCGCGGTCCGCGAGGTTGCGCACGTCGTCACGGGTGAGCTCGAGGACGGTGCAGGCGGTGGCCGCTCGGGCGCTCCACTCCCAGGTGGCCCCCTCCTGGGTCAGCGAACTGTCGCCGAAATAGGAGCCGTCGGCGAGGACGCCGAGGATCGCCTCGTCGCCGTAGGGCCCCTCGCCCAGCTGCTCGACCTTGCCGTGGGCGAGCAGGAACACCCGGTCGGCGGGCTCGCCGGCGGTGGCGATCACCGCGCCGGCCGCGTACTCCCGCTGGCGGCAGCGGGACGCCAGCTCCACGAGGGCCAGCTCGTCGTCGTAACCACGCAGGGCGGGGAGTTCACCGAGCTCGGCGGGGATGACCGCGACGCGCTCGCCGGTCTGCACGAACGTGACACGCCCGTCTCCCACGGAGTAGCTGAGCCTCCGGTTCACCCGGTACGTACCGCCCTGGACCTGCACCCACGGCAGCATCCGCAGCAGCCACCGGGAGGTGATCTCCTGCATCTGCGGGGCCGATTTGGTGGTGGTCGCGAGGTTCCGCGCGGCGGCGGTACCGAGACTCTGCTGCGGACCTGCCTGATCCACGCGGACCTCGTCGCCAACCGAACCAACGGACATGGAACTCCCTCTCGTATGACTGAACTGCGAGACGAAGCCTTTCAGCACGGAGAGTGCGCGCGCCATTACACAAACGAGTGGCTTGGACCGGCTCCAGCTGGGCATGTCCCCCTGTTTCCACTCGAACAGCCCCCCTTCTGACGGCCGAACGGGCCGTTGTCCGAATCGGCTCGCACACGGTCCGAACGGATGGTCGCGGAGCGGGAGACTCCGGTACTCCGGTACCAGCGTCTCCTCCCGTCCAGCTCATCCGAAGGAGTCGGTCCATGGCACCACCCCTGTCCGCGAGCAGGTTCCTCGACGCGCTGCGCGACGAGGGACTCTCGGTCGTCGAGGTCGGCGACTGGCGTACCCACAACCGCAACCACAAGGGCCCGTGGGGCCCCGTCCACGGCGTGATGATCCACCACACCGTCACCCGGGGCACCGCGAACTCGGTCCGGCTCTGCCGCGACGGCCACGCCTCGCTCCCGGGGCCCCTCTGCCACGGCGTGATCGCCAAGGACGGCACCGTCCACCTGGTCGGCTACGGCCGCGCGAACCATGCCGGCGCCGGCGACGACGAGGTCCTGCGGGCGGTCATCGCCGAGCGGGGCCTGCCGCCGGACAACGAGGCCACCGTCGACGGCAACCGGCACTTCTACGGCTTCGAGTGCGTGAACCTCGGCAACGGGACGGATCCGTGGCCGAAGGTGCAGCTGGAGGCCATCGAGAAGGCGGCGGCCGCGGTGTGCCGCGCGCACGGCTGGTCCCAGCGCTCGGTCATCGGCCACCTGGAGTGGCAGCCCGGGAAGGTGGACCCGCGGGGCTTCACCATGGCCTCCATGCGGCAGCGCATCGGCGAGCGCCTGAGATAGCGGCCCGCCACCCCGGCCCCCGGCGAACCGGCACCTTCGCACCCCTGCCCGCGGAACCCCTGCACCCCGACCCCGACCCCCTCCCCGCGGCGCCCCGCCCGCCCGGCCCCGCCCTCGACGACCGCCCGCCCTCCCCCAGGGGACGGGCCCGCCATGGACAATGGCCTGGTGAACGCGTTCGACCACTCCCTCGCCCGGCTGCGGCCGCGGCTGCCGTCCCCCCTGGAGCCGGTCGCGGACGAGCGCTTCACCCGCCGCGGTCTGCGGCTCCTGCTCAAACGAGACGACCTGATCCATCCGGACCTGCCCGGCAACAAATGGCGCAAGCTCGCGCTCAACCTGCGGGCGGCCGACGGCCGCCCGCTCCTCACCTTCGGCGGCGCGTACTCCCACCATCTGCGCGCGACGGCCGCCGCCGGACGCCTGCTCGGCTTCGAGACGATCGGGGTCGTCCGCGGGGACGAGCTTGCCGGCCGGCCGCTGAACCCCTCGCTCGCGGGCTGCGCGGCGGACGGGATGCGGCTGGTGTTCGTGGACCGCTCCACGTACCGCGCCAAGAACGACCCCGAGGTGCGGGCCGCGCTCCTCGCCGACGCCCCCGCCGGGACGTACGTGGTCCCCGAGGGCGGCAGCAACGCGCTCGCCGTCGAGGGCTGCGCGGAGCTGGGCCGTGAACTGTCCGGGGCGGCGGACGTGGTGGCCGTGGCCTGCGGCACGGGCGGTACCCTCGCGGGCCTCGCCGGCGGCCTCGCGCCCGGTCGGCGGGCGATCGGCGTGCCGGTCCTCAAGGGCGGCTTCCTCGGCGCCGAGGTACGCGCCCTCCAGGCCGCCGCGTTCGGCGGTCCACGGGGCGACTGGAGCCTCGACGACCGCTTCCACTGCGGCGGCTACGCCCGTACGACCCCGGCGCTCGACGCGTTCGCGGCGGACTTCGAGGCGCGGCATGAACTCGCCATCGAGCGACTGTATGTGGCCGAAATACTGTTCGGGCTCGTGACCCTCGCCGAGGAGGGCGCGTTCGCCCCGGGAACCCGGATCGCCGCCGTGATCACGGGCGCGCCCCCGCGCTGAGGGCGCCCCTCTAGGGCGTGTCCGGAAAGTAGCGCCGTCTGCCCGCAGGGCAGGGCCCGCGGCGTCTGGCGCGTGCGATCGCAAGGCGGAGGGTCGCCCTCGTACTGGGCGTACTCGGGTGATCCCGACAACGCAGCGTGGGGGCACCTCCCGTGCCCGAAGGGCTACGGGGGAGGGCGTGCCAGGCGTCGCGGGCCAGGCGGGACTTTCCGGAGACGGCCTAGGCCGTCTCCTCGCGGTAGGCGGCCGCCTCCTCCAGGTCCAGGCGGCGGAGCAGGGTGCGCATCATCTCGTCGTCGATGCGGCGCTCGTCGCGGAGCCGGACGAAGACCTCGCGTTCGGCGTCGATCATCTCGCGGGCCAGCCGGCGGTAGGTGTCGTCCGCCGTCTCCCCCGTGACGTCGTTGACCGCTCCGAGCCGTTCCCAGACCGCGTTGCGGCGGCGTTCCAGGACCGTGCGGAGCCGGTCGGCGAGCGGCAGGGGCAGGGTGTTGGACTCGTCGGCCAGGAGCAGGTCGAGGCGTTCCTGGGCGGCCCGGGACGCCTCGCTCTGGGCCTGGGCCTCGGCGAGGGTCTCGGCGTGGGTGTCGCGGCCGGGCAGCTTCAGCAGCCGGATCAGCGGCGGCAGCGTCAGGCCCTGCACCACCAGCGTGCCGATCACGGTGGTGAAGGTGAGGAAGAGGACGAGGTTCCGGGCGGGGAACTCCACGCCGTCCGTCATCACGGGGATGGAGAAGGCGATGGCGAGGGAGACCACGCCCCGCATGCCGGCCCAGCCGACGATCAGCGGAGCCCTCCAGTCCACGCCCGGCTCGCGCTCGCGGATGCGTTCGGACATCCAGCGGGGCAGGAAGGTGGCCGGGTAGACCCAGAGGAAGCGGACCACGACCACGGCCACGAAGACCCCGGCGGCGTACCAGGCCGCCTCGGCGATGCCGTACTGCCCGAGGCCCTGGACGACGTACGGCAGCTGCAGTCCGATCAGCGCGAAGACCGAGGACTCCAGGATGAAGGCGACCATCTTCCACACGGCCTCCTCCTGGAGGCGGGTGGCGAAGTCGACCTGCCAGTTGCGGTGGCCGAGGAAGAGGCCGACGACGACCACGGCGAGGACTCCGGAGGCGCCGACCTCCTCCGCCGCCGCGTAGGCGACGAAGGGGATCAGCAGGGAGAGGGTGTTCTGGAGCAGGGCCTGGCCGTCCAGGCAGCAGCGCAGCCAGTGGATGGGGACCATGAGCACCAGGCCGACGCCGATGCCGCCGACCGCCGCGAGGGCGAACTCGCCGATCCCGCCCGCCCAGCTGACGCCCTCCCCCACCGCCGCGGCGAGGGCGACCTTGAAGGCGGTGATCGCGGTGGCGTCGTTCACCAGCGACTCGCCCTGGAGGATGGTGGTGATCCGGTTCGGCAGCCCCAGCTTGCGGGCGATCGCGGTCGCGGCGACGGCGTCCGGCGGTGCGATCACCGCGCCGAGCACCAGCGCGGCGGTCAGCGGCAGATCGGGCACCAGGTTGTACGCCAGCCAGCCGACCGCCAGCGTCGCGAAGAGGACGTACCCCACGGAGAGCAGGGCGACGGGCCGGATGTTGGCCCGCAGATCGAGGTACGAGGACTCCACCGCGGCCGTGTAGAGGAGGGGCGGCAGGATCAGCGGCAGCACGATGTGCGGGTCGAGGGTGTAGTCGGGGACGCCCGGTACGTACGAGGCGGCGAGGCCGGCCGCCACCAGGAGCAGCGGGGCCGGCACCGGCGTCCTGCGGGCGGCGCCCGCCACCGCCGCGCTCGCCGCGACCAGTCCCACCAGCTGCAGAGCGTCCATGCCCCGTCCCCGTCTCAATGCGCCGCGTTCCACGTAACCTGGCCATCATGAGCGAGTGCCCGCACGTTGCCGAAATGCCGCGCCCCGAACCCGCGCCGCTGACCGACACCTGCCCGGAGTGCCTGGCGGACGGGACCCATCCGGTGCAGCTGAGGATCTGCCTGAGCTGCGGGCACGTCGGGTGCTGCGACTCCTCGGCGGGGCGGCACGCCACGGGGCACTTCTCGACCACCGGCCACCCGGTGATGCGGACCTTCGAGCCGAACGAGCGCTGGCGCTGGTGCTTCGTGGACGGTTCGATCGTCTGACGGTTGGGTACGTCACCCCTCCGCGGCCAAGGTGCCGTCGATCGCTCGCAATTGGGCTCTGCCGACCCCTAGCCACTGTGCGTTCTCATGGCCTTACCATGAGTCACAGGAGTGGCGGGGGCCCGGCGGGGTCCACGGCGACACGGCGGCACGGATCGCGATAGCGTCACGGCGGACTGCGCAACCGACTGCGTACCGCCCGGTTCGGGGGGCTTTCTCCCCGGGCCCCGAATGAGCTTGTGCCACCTTGGAGGTGAGGGTGTCCCAGATCGCAGGCGAGCCCGGGACCCAGGACTTCGTGGAAGTCCGGCTGCCCGCTGCGGGTGCCTACCTGTCCGTGCTGCGTACGGCCACGGCCGGCCTCGCGGCGCGCTTGGACTTCACCCTCGACGAGATCGAGGACTTGCGGATCGCGGTCGACGAGGCGTGCGCGATCCTGCTCCAGCAGGCCGTGCCGGGGTCCGTCCTCAGCTGCGTCTTCCGGCTGGTGGACGACTCCCTCGACGTGACGGTCTCGGCCCCGACGACGGACGGCCGGGCGCCCGAGCGGGACACCTTCGCGTGGACCGTCCTGTCCGCGCTGGCCGGAAAGGTCGAGTCGTCCGTGGCCGAGGACCGTACGGTCTCCATCAGCCTGTACAAACAGCGCGGCGCGGGGCCAGGCCCGGCGTGAGGAGCGGGGACGCGACGGCCGGCTTCCCTGAGCAGCAGGCGCGGCCGCATCCGGAGGTCGAGGTCGAGGTCGCTACGGAGCAGGCGGTCCACATGAGCGAGCACGAGCAGCACAGCAGGGTTCCCGAGGTCGTGGAGGCGCCCGCGGTCACGGAGACGGAGCCGCCGCGGGTTCCGGACCCGCACGACCGGAGCGGCGCGCGGGCGCTCTTCATCGAGCTGCGCACGCTGCCGGAGGGCTCCCCGGAGAAGGCGGAGCTGCGCAACCGGCTGGTGCGGATGCACCTGCCGCTGGTGGAGCATCTGGCCCGGCGGTTCCGCAACCGCGGGGAGCCGCTGGACGACCTGACCCAGGTCGCGACCATCGGCCTGATCAAGTCGGTGGACCGCTTCGACCCCGAGCGGGGTGTCGAGTTCTCGACGTACGCGACCCCGACGGTCGTCGGCGAGATCAAGCGGCACTTCCGCGACAAGGGCTGGGCGGTCAGGGTGCCGCGCCGGCTCCAGGAGCTGCGGCTGTCGCTGACGACGGCGACGGCGGAGCTGTCCCAGCAGCACGGCCGCTCGCCGACCGTGCACGAGCTGGCGGAGCGCCTCGGGATCTCGGAGGAGGAGGTCCTGGAGGGCCTGGAGTCGGCCAACGCCTACTCGACGCTCTCGCTGGACGTTCCCGACACGGACGACGAGTCCCCGGCGGTCGCGGACACCCTGGGCGCGGAGGACGAGGCCCTGGAGGGCGTCGAGTACCGCGAGTCGCTCAAGCCGCTCCTGGAGGACCTGCCGCCGCGGGAGAAGCGGATCCTGCTGCTCCGTTTCTTCGGGAACATGACCCAGTCACAGATCGCGCAGGAGGTCGGCATCTCGCAGATGCATGTGTCCCGGCTGCTGGCCCGGACACTGGCCCAGCTCCGGGAGAAGCTTCTCGTCGAGGAGTAGGCGGCGGGCGCCCGCGCGGACAGGCGCGCGGGCCGCGCCGCGGTGGCCACGCCACCGCGCGACGGTCGCGTCCCGGCGCCGCTCAGGCCAGGGCGCCGGTCACGCCTCGCCGCGGCGGCCGATGCCCAGGGCCTCGGTCGTCGCGGGGTTCACCAGGAGCACCAGGCCCGTCACGGCGAGGACCGCGAGGGCGATGCCCGCCGGGATCAGCGCGCTGTTCGCCTGGAGGAGCTGCCAGGCGACCGGCAGCGCCAGGATCTGCGTGATGATCGCCGGGCCGCGGCTCCAGCCCCGGCGCAGCAGCAGGCCGCGCGCCGCCAGCCCGGGGATCAGCCCGAGCGCGGCCAGGGTCGCGCCTCCGGTGACGGCCTGGGTGAGACTGTCCGGGTCGCCGGTGATTCCCGTCACGAGGACGTAGAGCCCGCCGGCCACCAGGGCCAGCGCCTCGATGCCCGCCACCGCGGCAGCGGCGGCCAGGCGGGCGGGGCGGGGGGGCTGCTCGGCGGGGCGTTCCCCGGTCTGCTCCGTACTGCTCATACCAGGCAGGGTAGCCGGACCCCCCCGACCTGCCCCTCTGGGCCCGGTACCACCGGGTAGGTACCCTGGCGACCATGCGCGCACTTCTCGTGGTCAATCCGGCAGCAACCACCACCAGTGCTCGCACCCGGGACGTCCTCATCCACGCCCTCGCCAGCGAGATGAAGCTGGAGGCCGTCACCACCGAGTACCGCGGCCACGCTCGTGACCTGGGGCGACGGGCCGCCGAGGCGGACGATGTCGATCTGGTCGTCGCCCTCGGCGGGGACGGCACCGTCAACGAAGTCGTCAACGGACTGCTCCACGGCGGTCCCGATCCGGAGCGGCTCCCGGGCCTCGCGGTGGTCCCCGGCGGTTCGACCAACGTCTTCGCCCGGGCGCTCGGCCTGCCGAACGACGCCGTGGAGGCGACCGGCGCGCTCCTCGACGCGCTGCGTGAGCGCCGCACACGCACCGTGAGCCTGGGGCTCGCCTCCGGCACGCCGGGAAGCGAGGACGAGGCGGTTCCGGCCCGTTGGTTCACCTTCTGCGCGGGATTCGGTTTCGACGCGGGTGTCGTCGGCCGAGTCGAACAGCAACGGGAACGCGGCAAGAGATCGACGCACGCCCTCTACCTCCGCCAGGTGGTGCGCCAGTTCCTGGACGATCCGCACCGCCGGCACGGGACGATCACGCTGGACCGGCCCGGCGAGGACCCGGTCGAGGACCTGGTCCTGTCGATAATCTGCAACACCTCCCCCTGGACCTACCTGGGCAATCGTCCGGTGTACGCGTCCCCGGAGGCGTCCTTCGAGACCGCCCTGGACGTGCTCGGCCTGAGCCGTCTGTCGGCCCCCGCGGTGGCCCGCTACGCCACCCAGCTGCTCACTTCCACCCCCGAGCGCGGCCCCCACGGCAAGCACGCCCTGTCCCTGCACGACCTGACCGACTTCACCTTGCATTCGAAGGTCCCGCTGCCCCTGCAGATGGACGGCGACCACCTGGGACTGCGTACGAGCGTGACGTTCACAGGCGTACGCCGTGCACTGCGTGTGATTGTGTGAGCGGAAGGGCCAAAAGTCCTTTCACTCGAACGTTTAGGCTGCCATCCACCCCTTAGAAGTACGGCTGTGACCTAGCCGACACCGAGGAATCAAAAAAAACTTTCCGGAAGGGGTTGTATCCGCAGCCGAGGTTTGCGAATCTCTTCATGGCGCTCGGGACGGCCCGCAAGACCGGCCTCCACTGAGAGTCAGAACCCCTCCTCGAACTCAGGACCACACCAGTTCATCTGGCAGTCGGCCCTTCACTTGCGGGGGGATTCGTGAAAGCGTTCACATTCACAAGCAATCCGCACGTCACACCAAGAGAGGTAGCAGCCATGGACTGGCGTCACAACGCCGTTTGTCGTGAGGAAGACCCCGAGCTGTTCTTCCCCATCGGCAACACCGGTCCTGCGCTGCTGCAGATCGAGGAAGCCAAGGCCGTCTGCCGCCGCTGCCCCGTCATGGAGCAGTGCCTGCAGTGGGCGCTCGAGTCCGGCCAGGACTCCGGCGTCTGGGGTGGCCTCAGCGAGGACGAGCGCCGCGCGATGAAGCGCCGCGCCGCTCGCAACCGGGCGCGCAACGCCAGCGCCTGAAGCCCCCTGTCAGCCTGAGGCAAGCGGCGCGTACATCGCGTACGCAATCACCGCCCCCGAGCCGCAGCGCGCAGCAGTAACCCACAGCATTCGAGCCCCGGACCGATCTCCTCGGACCGGGGCTCGCTGCTGTACCGGCCCGTGCGCGCCCCCGCGAACGAGGGCCGGCCGGGCTACTTCTGCGGGTGGACGGGGATGTCGAGGACGACCCGGGTGCCGCGCTCGGAGCCGGGCTGCATGTCGAAGCTGCCGCCCAACTCGCCCTCCACCAGCGTCCGTACGATCTGGAGTCCGAGGTTTCCGGCGCGCTGCGGGTCGAAGCCCTCGGGCAGACCGCGCCCGTCGTCCTTCACGGTGATCAGCAGCCGGGCGTCGGCGCGGGGTTCGCCCCGGACGGCCGTGACCTCCACCGTGCCCTGCTCCCCCTGCGCGAAGGCGTGTTCCAGGGCGTTCTGGAGCACTTCGGTGAGGACCATGGAGAGCGGGGTGGCGACCTCGGCGTCCAGGATGCCGAAGCGGCCGTTGCGCCGGCAGGTGACCTTGCCGGGCGAGATCTCGGCCACCATCGCGATGACCCGGTCGGCGATCTCGTCGAACTGGACCCGCTCGTCCAGGTTCTGGGACAGCGTCTCATGGACGATGGCGATCGAACCGACCCGGCGGACGGCCTCGTTGAGCGCCTCGCGGCCCTGCGGGGAGTCCATCCGGCGGGCCTGGAGGCGCAGCAGCGCGGCGACCGTCTGGAGGTTGTTCTTCACCCGGTGGTGGATCTCCCGGATGGTGGCGTCCTTGGTGATCAACTCGCGCTCGCGGCGACGCAGTTCGGTGACGTCCCGGAGCAGGACGAGGGAACCGATGCGGGTGCCCTTGGGCTTGAGCGGGATGGCGCGCAACTGGATCACACCGCCGTTGCCCTCGACCTCGGCCTCGCGGGGGGCGTAGCCGGAGGCCAGTTTGACCAGGGCCTCGTCGACGGCGCCCCGGGAGGGGGCGAGTTCGGCGGTGATCTGGCCGAGGTGCTGGCCGACGAGGTCGGCGGCGAGTCCGAGCCGGTGGTACGCGGAGAGCGCGTTGGGAGAGGCGTACTGCACGATGCCGTCGGCGTCGAGGCGGATCAGCCCGTCGCCGGCGCGGGGCGAGGCGTCCATGTCGACCGCTTCGCCGGGGAAGGGGAAGGAGCCGGCGGCGATCATCTGGGCCAGGTCGGAGGCGGACTGGAGGTACGTCAGCTCCAGCCGGCTCGGGGTCCGCACGGTCAGCAGGTTGGTGTTGCGCGCGATCACGCCGAGGACGCGGCCCTCCCGGCGTACGGGGATGGACTCGACCCGGACCGGAACCTCCTCGCGCCATTCGGGGTCGCCCTCGCGCACGATGCGGCCCTCGTCGAGGGCGGCGTCGAGCAGCGGGCGGCGTCCGCGCGGGACGAGATGGCCGACCATGTCGTCCTGGTAGGAGGTCGGCCCGGTGTTCGGGCGCATCTGGGCGACGGAGACGTAACGGGTGCCGTCGAGGGTCGGGACCCAGAGTACGAGGTCGGCGAAGGAGAGGTCGGAGAGCAGCTGCCACTCCGACACCAGCAGGTGGAGCCACTCGAGGTCGGACTCACTCAGAGCGGTGTGCTGGCGGACGAGGTCGTTCATGGAGGGCACAGGTGCGAGCGTACCCGCGGAATTCGGGGGCCATGAACCTGGATCTCAGGGCGTTCGTGATGGAGGATGGGCCAGGAAAGATGCCGCGCGCATGGATGGACAGACAGAATGGTCTAGTCCACAATGCTCATGCGGCATCCTGGAAGACGTCCGCCCTCCCCGCACAGGAGGGTGGATCGAGGTAGCGACGCTCTCTGCCCTGACTGCGTCGGAACCTCCCATCGGCCGAGGGACCGCACACCCCCGGCCGGGCAACTCCGGGCTGCGGTGCCGGACGGGTTGAGGGTCCCGTCAGGCGCCGCGGCCCGCGGGTCTTTCCGGGCCCTTCGGGGCCGGGAGTCCGCTTCAGCCGGCGGCCGGCACGGACGGCCAGACGAGCATCGCCGCCTCCGCGACCGCCTCCAGCTCTTCCCTCGTGGCCCCGTCGCGCGCCTGCTGGGACATGCCCTGGAGCACCGCTCCGAGCAACCGGGCGAGCGTCGTGACGTCCGTCCCGGCCGGCAGCTCCCCGGCGGCGACACCCCGCCCGATCCGCTCCTCGAACGAGGCCAGGTTGCTGTTGCGCCGGTCGCGCAGGGCCTGCTCGACCTCCGGATTCGAGCAGTTGGTCGCCGCGGAGATCATCAGGCAGCCGCGCGGGTGGGACGGGTCGGTGAAGACGTCCGCCGCCTCCACGAGCATCCGGCCGAACGCGCCGCGCGCGGTGGGCTCCTCGTCGAACGCCCGGCCGCCGTACGCGCCGTAACCGACGGCGTACGCCTCCACGACCTCCTCGAACAGAGCCTTCTTGTCACCGAAGGCGGCGTAGAGGCTCGGGGCGCTGATGCCCATGGCGCGGGTGAGGTCCGAGACGGAGGTGGTCTCGTAGCCGTGCTCCCAGAACGCCATCGTGGCCTGCTCCAGCGCCGTCAGGCGGTCGAAGGAGCGGGGCCGGCCGCGCGCTTTCGTCGTCATGGATGAATTCTATAGCGGACGCTACGGAAGGGTGCTACGGTTTCTTTCTGTAACGACCACTACGGAAGTGAGGGGGGCGTCCGATGGGTGCGCTCACGGGGAAGACGGCGCTGGTCACGGGCGGCAGCCGGGGCATCGGGCGGGGGATCGCCGAGCGCCTGGGGCGGGACGGGGCGCGGGTCGCGGTGCATTACGGGACCAATGAGACGGCGGCGAAGGAGACCGTCACGGCGATCGAGGAGGCGGGCGGCGAGGCGTTCGCGATCGGCCAGGAGCTCGGGGTGCCCGGGGACGCGGCGGCGCTCTGGGAGCGGTTCGACGAGCGGGCCGAGGGGCTCGACATCCTCGTCAACAACGCGGGGATCGGCGCCTCGGCCCCGTTCGCGACGATCGACGAGGCGGAGTACGACCGGATCTTCGCGGTGAACACGAAGGCCGCGTTCTTCCTGGCCCAGCAGGGCGCCGAGCGCCTGCGCGACGGCGGCCGGATCATCAACATCTCCACCGGCCTGAGCCACGCCGCGATGATGCCCGAGCTGATCGCGTACGCGATGTCCAAGAGCGCGCTGGACACCTTCACGCGCTATCTGTCCAAGGTGCTGGGCGGCCGGGGCATCACGGTCAACGCGGTGGCGCCGGGGATCGTGGACACGGACATCAACGCGGGCTGGCTGCGGGGGAGCGAGGAGGCCTGGAAGGGCGCTGCGGCCCTGTCGGCACTCGGCGAGGTCGGCACGCCCGCGGACATAGCCGATGTGGTGGCCTTCCTGGCCTCGCACGACGGGCGCTGGGTGACGGGTCAGTGGATCGACGCCACGGGAGGCTCGATCGCCTGAAGGGGACGCGGCGGGAGGCGTGGTGCACGGCCCGGCGGAGAGGCGGCTCCGGTGGCTCCGGAGGGTGTCCCGGCCGACCATGGGAGGGGCCGGTCCGGCAGGCGGACGGATCCTTAAGCGGGCGCCCCCTTCTCTGCTAGATTTAGCTAAGATTGGTCTATACCACAGGCCCCTCTTCAGATCGGCAGGCACCAGCGTGGAAGTTGTCATCGTCCCGGACGCCAAGGCAGGCGGCGAGCTGATCGCGGACGGCATCGCCGGGCTCCTGCGCCGCAAGCCCGACGCGCTGCTCGGCGTGGCCACCGGCTCGACTCCGCTGCCCATCTACGAAGCCCTGCTCGCGCGGGTCGAGGCCGGCGCCGTCGACGCCTCCCGGGCGCGGATCGCACAGCTCGACGAGTACGTCGGGCTGCCGGCCGGCCACCCGGAGTCGTACCGCTCCACCGTGCTGCGCCAGGTCGTCGAGCCGCTCGGGCTCTCCCAGGACGCCTTCCTGGGCCCCGACGGCTCCGCCGAGGACGTGCAGGCGGCCTGCGAGGCGTACGACCAGGCGCTCGCCGACGCGGGCGGCGTCGACCTGCAGATCCTCGGCATCGGGACCGACGGGCACATCGGCTTCAACGAGCCCTGCTCCTCGCTCGCCTCCCGGACCCGGATCAAGACGCTCACCGAGCAGACCCGGGTGGACAACGCGCGCTTCTTCGACGACGACATCGAGCAGGTGCCGCACCACGTCATCACCCAGGGCATCGGCACCATCCTGGAGGCGCGCCACCTCGTGCTCCTCGCCACCGGCGAGGGCAAGGCCGAGGCCGTGGCGCAGACGGTCGAGGGCCCGGTCGCCGCGATCGTGCCGGCCTCGGCGCTGCAGCTGCACCGGCACGCCACGGTCGTGGTGGACGAGGCCGCCGCGTCCAAGCTGAAGCTGGCGCACTACTTCCGTCACACCTTCGCGAACAAGCCCGCCTGGCAGGGCATCTGACCGCACGGTCCCGGGACACGAGGCTCCCGGGACACGAGGCTTCTGGGCTACGAGGAGGGGCCCGGCACCTGGAACAGGTGCCGGGCCCCTCCTTTGCCTCCCGCGGGGCCGCCGGACCCCGCGGGAGTCGTCTCACACGCCGGCGATGGCCTCCGCCGCCGCCCGGCCGCAGACCCGGGCCGCGCCCCGGGTGGCGATGTGCAGGGCCCCCCGGGGCTCCGCCTGGCTCAGGCCCATCTCCACCACGACCGTGTCCGGGCGGGCCGCCAGCAGGGCGTCCAGCGCCTCGGTCATCCACGGGTGACGGTGGGCGTCCCGGACGACCGCGACGATCCGGCGGTCCCCCGCCGCCGCGAGCACCGCGTCCGCCGAGGGCGCGTCGTAGGTGCCCTTGACGGTCCCCGGGAGCAGCCGCTCCAGCTCCGCCGCGACGCCCCACGGTGTCTCGTCGCCGACGGCGATGTTGGCGACGGGCGCGAAGGAGGCGACGTAGGGAGCGCTGGTCATCGGCGCGTAGGGCCGCTCCCCGGTGGTCACCTCCAAGGCGCGGCGAGCCGCCACCAGACCGATCTCGGTGCCGGGCGCGGTCCCCTCCTGCACTGCCGCGCCCGGCCCCGATACAGCCCCCCTCGCCCGATGCGCCTGGGTCCAGGACGCCAGGGCGCGTACCCGCGCCGCGGCGTCCGCCAGCCGCTCCTCGGGCAGCTCACCGGTCCGTACCGCCTCGACCAGCGCGTCGCGCAGTCGAAGTACCGTCTCCTCGTCGGCCAGCCCGCCGCCGACGCAGATGGCGTCGGCGCCCGCGGCGATCGCGAGGACGGATCCGCGCTCGATGCCGTACGTCGACGCGATGGCCTGCATCTCCATGCCATCGGTGACGATCAGCCCGTCGAAGCCCAACTCCTGGCGCAGCAGACCGGTCAGGATCTGCGGGCTCAGCGTGGCCGGGCGGTCGGGGTCGAGCGCGGAGAGAAGAATATGCGCGCTCATGACGGCTTTGGTACCCGCCGCGATCGCCGCGCGGAAAGGCACCAGCTCACGGGCGTGCAGTGTGTCGAGTCCCACATCGATCCGGGGCAGCGCGTGGTGCGAGTCCACGTTGGTGTCGCCGTGTCCGGGGAAGTGCTTGGTGCAGGCGGCGACGCCGACGGCCTGGAGGCCCTCGACGTACGCGACGGTGTGCCGGGCGACGAGTGCGGGGTCGGCGCCGAAGGAGCGGACGCCGATGACCGGGTTGTCGGCGTTGGAGTTCACGTCGGCGGAGGGCGCCCAGTTGAGGTCGACGCCGCACTCGGCGAGACGGCGGCCGAGCTCGTGGGCGACGGCCCGGGTGAGGTCGGGGTCGTCCACGGCGCCCAGCGCGTAGTTGCCGGGGAACGAGGAGCCGTGCCGGACCTCCAGGCGGGTGACGTCGCCGCCCTCCTCGTCGATGGCGACCAGGACGTCGTCGCGCTCCGCGCGCAGCCGCGCCGTGAGGGCGGTGAGCTGCTCGGGGGTGGCGATGTTCCGGCCGAAGAGGCCGACGGAGGAGAGCCCTTCGCCGATCCGGCGGAGCAGCCAGTCGGGGGCGGTGGTGCCGAGGAACCCGGGCTGCAGGACGGTGAGCGCGTCGCGGGTCAGGGTGTCCGTGCCGGTGGTGAGCGTGGTCATGGGAGGCGTCATCCCTTCACCGCGCCGGCGGTCAGACCGGCGGCCATCTTGCGCTGGACGAGGAGGAAGAGGATCACGATGGGGACGGCCATCATGGTGGAGCCCGCCATCATCGGGGCGTACTCGGTGCCGTTCTTCGTGATGAAGTTGCCGAGCCAGACGGTGGCGGTCTGGTTCTGCTGGCTCATCAGCATCAGGGCGTAGAGGTACTCGTTCCACGCCTGGATGAAGCCGTAGACGGAGGTGGCGACCATGCCGGGCGCGAGGAGCGGGAAGACGACCCGGATGAAGGCGCCGGTGCGGGTGCAGCCGTCGACCTGGGCGGCCTCCTCCAGCTCCTTGGGGATGTTGACGATGAAGCCGCGCAGCGTCCAGACCGTGAAGGGCAGGATGAAGGTCAGGTACGTGATGATCAGGCCGGTGATCCGGTCGTACTGTCCCAGGTCGTTCAGCATCAGGAAGACCGGGATGATCATCGCGACGAGCGGGACCATCTGGACGGCGAGGATGCCGACGATCACGATCTTGCGGCCGCGGAAGGCGAAGCGGGAGATGGCGAGCGCCGCCAGCATGCCGACGACGATGCCGATGACGACGACCACCGAGGAGACGATGAGGCTGCGGGTGACCGGGCCCCAGAAGTCCGCGACCTCCAGCGCCCGCTTGAAGTTCTCCAACGTGAAGGTGGAGGGGAAGAAGTGCGGGTTCGGGTCGATGGCGTCCTTCGCCGGCTTGAACGCCGTGTTCACCATCCAGTAGACCGGGAAGCCGATCACCACGACGACGAGGAGTCCGAGGAGGTTCCAGCCGAGCTTGGGCGTGCGGCGGCGGGTGGTCGCGGGGGCGGCGGGGGCCGCGGTCTTGGTGGTCACGCGGCCCGGTGCGTTCGCGGTGCTCACTCCACTTCTCCGATCTTGAGCATCTGACGCATGTAGACGGCGACCACTCCGAGGAGCAGGAAGACCGTGACGAGCGCGATCGCCGAGCCGGTGCCGTAGTCGTTGACGACGAACGCCTTGTCGAACGAGTACGTGGTGAGGACCTGGAACTCCGCCTCGGGGTGGCCGTTGCGCATCACGTAGACCTGCGGGAAGACGCCCATGTCCCAGATCACCGAGAGCGTCGTCAGCATGACGATGATCGGCTTGAGGATGGGGAGCGTGACGAAGCGGAAGACGCCCCAGGCTCCGGCGCCGTCGAGGCGGGCGGCCTCTTCGAGCTCCTTGGGCACCTGGGTGAGGCCGGCGCTCAGCGTGATGACCACGAAGGGGACGGCTCCCCACACCACGAGCAGCATGATCACGGCGAGGCCCTGGGGGCCGCTGGCGAACCAGTTGTGGCCGATCATGTCGACGCCCGGCACCTTGCTGAGCAGCCAGTTGAGCACGCCGTAGTCGGCGTCGAAGAGCCACTTGAAGATGGCGGTGGCGACGATGATGGGCATGCCCCAGCTGGCCACCAGCACGATGTTGATCAGTGCCTTGACCCAGCCGGAGACCTTCTGCAGCAGCAGCGCGATCATCATGCCGAGGACCATGGTGAGGACGACCGCGCCGGCCGTGAAGACCACGGTGCGCAGGACGACGGCCCAGAACTCGGTGTCCCCCAGGATCTTCGAGAAGTTCTCGAACCCCGCCGACTCCGCCTCCTGGAAGCCCCAGAGCTGGGGCTGGCCGAAGTGCTGGAAGGAGAGGGTGACCAGCCGCAGCAGCGGATAGCCGAGGACCAGGACCAGGACGAGCAGGCAGGGCGCGAGGAGGAGCCAGGGGATCCCGGCCGCGCCCTTGGTCGTCTTCTTCCCCGGCGTGCCGGGCGTGCCGGCTCCAGAGCCGGATGGTGGCGATTGCCGCAACGGCGGCACCTTCGCGGTGGTTGTGTCTGCGGCACTCATCCCGTGCTCCTCAGCGATCCCTCTCTGGTACGGGCGGCGGGGCCCCGTCGGGAGGACGGGGCCCCGCACAAGGTCACTTGGTGTTGATGACCTTGTCGATCGCGGTGTCCGCGTCCTTCGCGGCGGCCTCGACCGACTTCTTGCCGTTGGCGATCTCAATGAGCATCGTCTTGAGGATCTGGGCCTTCTCGACCTGGCCCCAGCCCGGAGCGGTCGGGACGAACCAGCTGGACTCGGCGGCGGTGGCCGGGACCGTGGTGGCCGGGTCGGCCTTCAGCGGGGCGAGGTCCGCCTTGTTGTTGGGCAGGTTGCCCTTGGCGACGAGGCCCTTCTGGCCCTCGGCGCCGGTGAAGGCGGCGATCCACTCGGCGGCGACGCCCTGCGCCTTGGACTTGACCGGGATGGCCAGGTCCGAGCCGCCGAGGAAGACCGGGAGGTTCTTGCCGGACGGGCCGGGCATCACGAAGTTCTCGAGCTTGTCCTTCAGCCCGCCGACCTTGTCGCTCTTCGGGTCGGCCGCGGTGGCGCCTTCCCAGCCGGCGGCGAACATCGTGGCGGCGTTGCCCTGGCCGAAGACGACGGGACGGTCGGACTCGTCCTTCGTCTTGTCGCCGTGCATGTACTTGTCGATGATGTTCTTGTACTCGTTGAGGCCCTTGACGGACTCCGGCGAGGAGAGGTTCGCCTTCCAGGTCTCGCCGTCCTGCTTGGCGATCGAGCCGCCGGCGTCGAAGACGAAGGACATCGCGGCGTACCAGTCGGGCGACGGCTGGTACCAGGCGCTGAACTTGCCGCCCTTCTTCTTCTGGATGGCGTCGAGGGCGGCGGTCAGCTCGGCCCAGGTCTTCGGGGCGGCCTTGACGCCCGCCTCGGCGGCGATGTCCTTGCGCCAGGTGCCCACGCGGCCACCGGCGTAGTAGGGGACGCCGTAGGTCTTGCCGTTGTAGGTGACCGAGTCCTTGAGGGCGTCGAGCCACTTGTCCGAGTTCTCGAACTTCGACGCGTCGACCTCGGCGAAGGCGCCCTTGGCCATGTAGCTGATCATCTCGGAGTTGCCCATCTCGACAACGTCCGGGGCCTTGTCCGTGGCGAGCACCGCGTCGAGCTTGGTGTTCTTGTCCGGCCAGCCGTAGTACTCGTGCTTGATCTTGATGCCGGGGTGCTTCTTGACCACGGCGTCGTCGGCGGCCTTGACCAGCTCGGGCCAGTTGTTCTGGGCGTCCACCGTCAGCCAGACGGTGATCTCCTTGACGTCGCCCCCGGCCGAGTCCCCACCCTTGTCCGAACCGCCACACGCCGCGATCGAGACCATCATGCCCGCGACGCCGATCGCCGCGATGAGCTTGCGCTTCACGCCACCCTCCTCAGGGATGCCTGCAACCCCTGCCCACCGCGCGAAGACATACGCCGAGTAATGCTCGTGGGGCTGGGACCTGGTCTTTAATGGTTTAGACCAGTACCGGGAGCTTGGCCTAGACCTTTAGGGGTGTCAAGGGTGTATAAGAAGGGCAGTCGGGTCCGTTATCGGACCGACACCTGAGGGAGGGCGACGACCCGTGACCGGTCCGTGCCACCATGTGAGCCGCGACAGACGGAGGAGCCGGTGACGGCAGCAGCACAGGAGTCGGGAAGGCAGGCCATGGCCACGGACGCGGGCAGCACGGAGACGGAGGGCGGGGCCGCCACCCGCACCGCGCGCGTGCCCAAGTACTACCGACTGAAGCGGCATTTGCTCGACATGACGGAGACCCTGCCGCCCGGCACGCCGGTCCCGCCGGAGCGCACCCTCGCCGCCGAGTTCGACACCTCGCGCACCACCGTGCGCCAGGCCCTGCAGGAGCTGGTCGTCGAGGGCCGCCTCGAACGCATCCAGGGCAAGGGCACCTTCGTGGCCAAGCCCAAGGTCTCGCAGGCGCTGCAACTGACCTCCTACACCGAGGACATGCGGGCCCAGGGCCTGGAGCCCACCTCCCAGCTGCTCGACATCGGGTACGTCACCGCCGACGACACCCTGGCCGGACTGCTCGACATCTCCGCGGGCGGCCGGGTGCTGCGCATCGAGCGGCTGCGCCTGGCGAGCGGCGAGCCGATGGCGATCGAGACCACCCACCTCTCGGCCAAGCGCTTCCCGGCGCTGCGCCGTTCGCTGGTGAAGTACACCTCGCTCTACACCGCGCTGGCCGAGGTGTACGACGTACACCTCGCCGAGGCCGAGGAGACGATCGAGACCTCCCTGGCCACTCCGCGCGAGGCCGGGCTGCTCGGGACGGACGTAGGCCTGCCGATGCTGATGCTCTCCCGTCACTCCCTGGACGCCCAGGGCGAGCCGGTCGAGTGGGTGCGCTCGGTCTACCGCGGCGACCGGTACAAGTTCGTCGCCAGGCTGCAGCGCCCCAACGGCTGAGCCGCCGCCCGCCATTCCCCGACAAAAGACCCCAGCCGCGTCCGATATTCGGACGGGGGTTCCATACGGCGTACCCGTCCCCTAGATTTCCTGCCCATTACACAGGTGATCAGCGAGGGGACGGTTCGCCGTATGCCGGAAACACAGCAAAGACAACCAACCGTCACACCCGTGCGGGTGGTGGTGGCGCTCTGCCTGTTCGCGCCGTTCGTGGCGATGCTCTGGGTGAGCTCGTACGCGAAGGTCGAACCGACCTTCATCGGCATCCCGTTCTTCTACTGGTACCAGATGGCCTGGGTCGTCATCTCGACCGTGCTGACCATGATCGCGTACCAGCTGTGGCAGCGTGACCAGCGATCCCGCAAGGGAGGTGGGTCGAAGTGAAGGACGGCGTGAACGGCGTCGCACTCGCCGTCTTCATCTTCTTCTTCCTGGCCGTCACGGTCATGGGCTTCCTCGCCTCGCGCTGGCGCAGGGCCGAGAACGAGCACAGCCTCGACGAGTGGGGCCTGGGCGGCCGCTCGTTCGGCACCTGGGTGACCTGGTTCCTGCTGGGCGGCGACCTCTACACCGCCTACACCTTCGTCGCCGTCCCGGCGGCGATCTACGCGGCAGGCGCGGCCGGCTTCTTCGCCGTGCCGTACACCATCCTGGTCTACCCGCTGATCTTCACCTTCCTGCCGCGCCTGTGGTCCGTCTCGCACAAGCACGGCTACGTCACCACCTCGGACTTCGTCCGCGGCCGGTTCGGCTCCAAGGGCCTGTCGCTGGCGGTCGCGCTGACCGGCATCCTCGCCACCATGCCGTACATCGCGCTCCAGCTCGTCGGCATCCAGGCCGTCCTGGACGTGATGGGCGTGGGCGGCGGCGAGACCACCCACTGGTTCATCAAGGACCTGCCGCTGCTGATCGCGTTCGGTGTCCTCGCGGCGTACACGTACTCCTCGGGTCTGCGCGCCCCGGCGCTCATCGCCTTCGTCAAGGACACCCTGATCTACATCGTCATCGCGGTGGCGATCATCTACATCCCGATCAAGCTCGGCGGCTTCGACGAGATCTTCGCCAAGGCCGGCGAGGCCTACGCGACGGTCAACCCGGCGACCGACAAGCCGCGCGGCGCGCTGGTGCCGGGCGAGATGGGCCAGTGGGGCTATGCCACGCTGGCGCTCGGGTCGGCGCTCGCGCTCTTCATGTACCCGCACTCGATCACGGCGACGCTCTCCTCGCGCAGCCGTGACGTCATCCGCCGCAACACCACGATCCTGCCGCTCTACTCCCTGATGCTGGGTCTGCTGGCGCTGCTCGGCTTCATGGCGATCGCGGCCGGGGTCAAGGTCAGCAACGGCCAGCTCGCCATCCCGCAGCTGTTCGAGAACATGTTCCCGGACTGGTTCGCGGGCGTGGCCTTCGCCGCGATCGGCATCGGCGCGCTGGTGCCGGCGGCGATCATGTCGATCGCCGCGGCCAACCTCTTCACCCGCAACATCTACAAGGACTTCCTGAAGCCGGACGCCACGCCGGAGCAGGAGACCAAGGTGTCCAAGCTGGTGTCCCTGCTGGTGAAGGTCGGCGCGCTGGCCTTCGTCCTCACCATGGACAAGACCGTCGCCATCAATTTCCAGCTCCTCGGCGGCATCTGGATCCTGCAGACCCTGCCGGCGCTGGTCGGCGGTCTGTTCACCCGCTGGTTCCACCGCTGGGCGCTGCTCGCCGGCTGGGCCGTCGGCATGGTGTACGGCACGGCGGCGGCGTACGGAGTGGCCAGCCCGACCCAGAAGCACTTCGGCGGCTCGTCCGCCGAGATCCCGGGCATCGGCGAGATCGGCTACATCGGTCTCACCGCCTTCGTGCTCAACGTCGTCGTCACCGTCGTCCTCACCTTCGTCCTGAGGGCGGTCAAGGCGCCGGACGGCATCGACGAGACCTCTCCGTCGGACTACACCGCGGACGCGGGCGACCCGGGGGTCGAGACCGAGCTTCCCAAGCTCGGCGCGAACACGCACTGACCGCTCGCTCCGGGGCGGAGGGGCTGAAAGGCGGACGCACCGGAGGAGGAGCGACACAACATGTGGGGGGTGCCGCAAGCGGCGCCCCCCACATGTATGCTCATCTCGCTGTCGCCGCAGGGGAATCCGGTGGAAATCCGGAACTGTCCCGCAACGGTGTGTTGGTGTGCTTTTGCGCTCACGCGAGTCCGAAGACCTGCCGACAGTGCGCCCGGTCCGTCCGTTCCGGGTGCCAGAGTCGTCCGGGCCTCGCGGAGTGGGCCGGTGGACACGGCGCGCGCCCGCGTGAAGGGGTGCCCCCTGCCGTCCGCCTCCCGCCGCCGCCCCCGGGCCGAGCGAGGGAGAGCCCCACGTGACCATCGCGCCAGCCGATCCGGCCACGGCGATCGAGAGCGACGGACCCGGCACCATGCTGCTGCGGACCCTGACCGACCTCACCGCCGATCTCCCCGACACCGACCCGGGCAAGGTCGCCGCCGCCGCGCTGCGCGGCCGCAACGCCTCCTCCGACGAGGCGGAGCTGCGGGAGCTGGCCACCGAGGCGGCCGCCGGTCTGATCGCCGAGGACCCGGCCTACTCCCGGCTCGCGGCCCGCCTGCTGACGATCACCATCGCCGACGAGGCCGCCGGCCAGGGCGCGATCACCTTCTCCTCCTCGGTGGCCGTCGGCCACCACGAGGGTCTGATCGCCGACCGCACGGCCGCGTTCGTCCGGCAGCACGCCGCCCGGCTGGACGCGCTGATCGACTCCGCCGCGGACGACCGCTTCGGCTACTTCGGCCTGCGCACGCTCTTCTCCCGCTACCTCCTGCGCCACCCGATCACCCGCAAGGTGATCGAGACCCCGCAGCACTTCATGCTCCGGGTGGCCTGCGGGCTCGCCGAGGACGACAGCGCCCGCGCGCTCGACGAGGTGGCGGCGCTCTACGGGCTGATGAGCCGGCTCGACTACCTCCCCTCCTCCCCCACGCTCTTCAACTCCGGCACCCGCCACCCGCAGATGTCGTCCTGCTATCTGCTGGACTCGCCGAAGGACGAGCTGGACTCCATCTACGACCGGTACCACCAGGTCGCCCGGCTCTCCAAGCACGCCGGCGGCATCGGCCTGTCGTACTCCCGCATCCGAGCCCGCGGCTCGCTGATCCGCGGCACCAACGGGCACTCCAACGGCATCGTGCCGTTCCTCAAGACGCTGGACGCCTCCGTCGCCGCCGTGAACCAGGGCGGGCGGCGCAAGGGCGCGGCCGCCGTCTACCTGGAGACCTGGCACGCGGACATCGAGGAGTTCCTGGAGCTACGCGACAACACCGGTGAGGACCAGCGGCGTACGCACAACCTCAACCTGGCGCACTGGATCCCGGACGAGTTCATGCGGCGGGTCAACGCCGACGCCCCGTGGTCGCTGTTCTCCCCCGCCGACGTGCCCGAGCTGGTCGACCTGTGGGGCGAGGAGTTCGACGCCGCCTACCGCGCCGCCGAGGCCAAGGGGCTGGCCCGCAAGAC
The DNA here is from genome assembly GCF_042957155.1 of Streptomyces sp. NPDC008121. Lineage (NCBI taxonomy): Bacteria > Bacillati > Actinomycetota > Actinomycetes > Kitasatosporales > Streptomycetaceae > Streptomyces > Streptomyces sp. NPDC008121. Next base: position 526,129 of record NZ_JBIBHT010000003.1, read on the forward strand.
CATGCCGGCGCGCGAGCTGTACGGCCGGATGATGCGGACGCTGGCGCAGACCGGCAACGGCTGGATGACGTTCAAGGACGCCTCGAACCGGACCGCCAACCAGACGGCGGAGCCCGGCCACACGGTGCACTCCTCCAATCTCTGCACGGAGATCCTGGAGGTCACGGACGACGGCGAGACCGCGGTCTGCAACCTGGGCTCGGTCAACCTCGGCGCCTTCGTCGACCTGTCGACCGGCGACATCGACTGGGAGCGGCTGGACGCGACCGTCCGTACCGCCGTCACGTTCCTCGACCGGGTCGTCGACATCAACTTCTACCCGACCGAGCAGGCCGGGCGCTCCAACTCCCGCTGGCGGCCCGTCGGCCTGGGCGCGATGGGCCTCCAGGACGTCTTCTTCCAGCTGAAGCTGCCCTTCGACTCGCCCGAGGCCCGCGCGCTGTCGACGCGGATCGCCGAGCGGATCATGCTCGCGGCGTACGAGGCCTCCACCGACCTCGCCGAGCGCAACGGCCCGCTCCCGGCCTGGGAGAAGACCCGCGCCGCCCGGGGCGTCCTGCACCCCGACCACTACGACGTCGCGCTGACCTGGCCCGAGCGCTGGGCCGCGCTGCGCGAGCGGATCGCGGCGGTCGGCATGCGCAACAGCCTCCTCCTCGCCATCGCGCCGACGGCGACGATCGCGTCGATCGCGGGCGTGTACGAGTGCATCGAGCCGCAGGTCTCCAACCTCTTCAAGCGCGAGACGCTCTCCGGGGAGTTCCTCCAGGTCAACTCCTACCTCGTGGACGAGCTGAAGCGGCTCGGCGTGTGGGACGCGCAGACCCGTGAGGCGCTGCGCGAGGCCAACGGCTCGGTCGCCGACTTCGGCTGGGTGCCGGCCGAGGTGCGCGAGCTGTACCGCACGGCGTGGGAGATCCCGCAGCGCGGACTGATCGACATGGCGGCGGCCCGCACCCCGTTCCTGGACCAGTCGCAGTCCCTGAACCTGTTCCTGGAGACGCCGACGATCGGCAAGCTGTCGTCGATGTACGCGTACGCCTGGAAGCAGGGGCTGAAGACGACGTACTACCTGCGCTCCCGCCCGGCGACCCGGATCGCCCGCGCGGCCCGCGCCGCGACGCCCACCGCCGCCCCCATCCCCGTCCAGCAGGCCGCCGACCCCGACGCGGTCGCCTGCTCCCTGGAAAACCCCGAGTCCTGCGAGGCCTGCCAGTGATGAGCTCCCACGACCAGAAGAACCTCCTCGACCCGGGCTTCGAGCTGACGCTGCGTCCCATGCGCTACCCGGACTTCTACGAGCGCTACCGGGACGCGATCAAGAACACCTGGACGGTGGAGGAGGTCGACCTCCACTCCGACGTCGCCGACCTCGCCAAGCTGACGCCGGGCGAGCAGCACATGATCGGCCGGCTGGTGGCGTTCTTCGCGACCGGTGACTCGATCGTCGCCAACAACCTCGTGCTGACGCTGTACAAGCACATCAACTCGCCCGAGGCGCGGCTGTACCTCTCGCGCCAGCTGTTCGAGGAGGCCGTGCACGTCCAGTTCTATCTGACGCTGCTCGACACCTACCTCCCCGACCCGGACGACCGCGCCGCCGCGTTCGACGCCGTCGAGAACATCCCCTCCATCCGCGAGAAGGCGCAGTTCTGCTTCCGGTGGATGGACTCGGTCGAGAAGATGGACCGGCTGGAGACCCAGGCGGACCGCCGGCGGTTCCTGCTCAACCTCATCTGCTTCGCCGCCTGCATCGAGGGCCTGTTCTTCTACGGCGCCTTCGCCTACGTGTACTGGTTCCGGTCCCGCGGTCTGCTGCACGGTCTGGCCACCGGCACCAACTGGGTCTTCCGTGACGAGACGATGCACATGAACTTCGCCTTCGAGGTCGTGGACACCGTCCGCAAGGAGGAGCCGGAGCTGTTCGACGACGCCCTGCGTCAGCAGGTCACCGACATGCTGAAGGAGGCCGTGGAGGCGGAGCTGCAGTTCGGCCGCGACCTGTGCGGCGAGGGGCTGCCGGGCATGAACACCGAGTCGATGCGCGAGTACCTCCAGTGCGTCGCCGACCAGCGCCTCCAGCGCCTGGGCTTCGCCCCGGTCTACGGCTCCGAGAACCCGTTCGCGTTCATGGAGCTCCAGGGCGTCCAGGAGCTGACCAACTTCTTCGAGCGCCGCCCGTCCGCCTACCAGGTGGCGGTGGAGGGCTCGGTGGACCTCGACGAGGACTTCTAGGGCGTGTTTCGGAAGTAGCGTCGTCCGCCCGCAGGGCGGGGCTGGGGGCGTCTGGTGCGTGCGATCGCAAGGCGGAGGAAGGAGAGCGCAGCGGGCTGCGCCGACGACCGACAACGCAGCGAGCGTGCGTGCCAGGCGCCCCCAGCCAGACGGGACTTTCGACACACGCCCTAGTCCTCCGTACGCGACGAAGGGCCCCGCTCCGGGGGGAGCGGGGCCCTTCGTCGTACGCGGGTACGGGATCAGTCGTTCGGGACCGTCTCGTAGCGCGGGGTGCCCTCGGCCATCTGGCGCAGGGCGTCCTTGCGGTCGCGCTTGGAGAGGCGGTCGATGTAGAGGTAGCCGTACAGGTGGTCCGTCTCGTGCTGGAGGCAGCGCGCGAAGTAGCCCGTGCCGCGGACCTTGATGGGGTTGCCCTGGGGGTCCTGGCCGCGCACCACGGCGTAGTCGGGGCGGGCCAGTTCGGCGTAAGCGGTGGGGACGGACAGGCAGCCCTCGTTGGACTCGTCCAGGGCCCGCAGCTCGGCCGGGATCTCCTCCAGGACGGGGTTGCAGACGACGCCGACGTGGCGGACGCCCTCGTCGTCCATGCAGTCGTAGACGAAGACCTTGAGGTCCACGCCGATCTGGTTGGCCGCCAGGCCCACGCCCTCGGCGGTCTTCTGGCTGGCGAACATGTCGTCGATCAGCGTCGCGAGGCCGTCGTCGAACTCGGTGACGTCCTTGCACTCGCGGTGGAGCACGGGATTGCCGACGACCGTGATCGGACGCGACGTGCCCCGCTCGCGGTGGGCGAGCTCGCGCGCCTCGCAGTCCTCCGTGTCCACGACGAAGCCGTCGTTGATCTGCTCGTCCGTCTCCTGCTGCGCCATGTCCGGCCGCGCCTTCCTGAAAACCCGATTCCGTCGGAGGACAGCCTACGGGCCCGCGGGGACGGACTCAGCAGACCTCTTCGAGATCCCGCCACTCACGGCTGTCGGGGCTGTCCGCCACCCAGCCGTCGAGGAGCCCGCGGACCAGACCGACGGGAGCGGCGATGCCGCACTCGCGTTCGGGCACCCAGAGCTCTCCGGGCGAGCGGTGTCCCAGCGGGCCGGGGTGGCCCGGTTCGCTGTGGTCGTGGGGGTCGAGGTGCTCGCCCTCGCCCTCGGCGCTGGGCATCGTCGACTCGGAGCAGGAGCGGCAGAGCAGCCGCACCGACGAGGACCAGTCCTCGGCGGCGAATCCGGCGTCGGCGGCGAGCCGCTCCAGGGCGTCCCGGTCCTCCTCGGTCGCGGCCTCCAGGAGGACCACCCAGGTCGGCACGGGCGACGGCGCCCACAGCTCGATCTCGTCGAAGACGGGATAGGAGGGGCCGGCGGTGGTGGTCCGCTCGCCGTTGGGCACGCCGTCGTGGAGGACGACCTCGCCCCAGCGGCGGCCGGATGACGGCAGCGGGATGGAGAGCACCTCGATGCGGGCCGGGTCGAGCCGGCGGCCCCAGACGACCTCCGCCTCGCCCTCCGGGGAGAGCCGCACGGCCGCGCTGCCCAGCTCCATTCCGGCGGGCTCGCCGGTCCCGGCGGAGGCGCCGGGCACCTTCAGTCCGTAGGCCTGCCAGGCCCGGCGGGCCAGCGGCCAGTCCTGGAGCGCGGTGGCGGCGATGCCGACGTTCCACCAGTCCGGGGCGCCGGTCTCCTTGTCGAGCAGCGCGACGGCGCGCAGCCCGGCGGCCCGGGCCTGCTCCCAGTCGTGCCGGAACTTGTGCAGCAGCGCCAGGTTGAACCAGGACTCCGAGAGCCAGGGCTCCAGATCCGCCGCGCGCGTGAGCAGCGCGCCCGCGTCCTCGTACCGGCCGTCACCGATCAGCGTGAACGCGCGGTCGGTGGCCTGCCGCCACGAGGCGGAGGGCCGATGCCGTACCTTCCCGAAGATCCTCACGATTCCCGCCTGCCGGTCGTTTCACCCTCTTGTTCGCATCCAACCATGCCCGGTTGGACGCGCGCTCATTACCCATGGGTTACCCAGGAGGGACGGGGGCGACGCCGCCGCGTCCCAGGACTCTGGCCAGGGACTCCACGACCTCGGGGTGGAAGTCGCGCGCGGTCCCCAGCCGCAGCCGCTCCAAAGCGCTCAGGGCACCTCCGACGCCTTCCCGCGCCCAGTCGTCGTACGCGTTGACGGTGCGGACGATCCGGGCGGGCAGCGGCTGCTCCCCGTACGGGTCGGCCTGCCGCTCCACCACCACGGCGACGGCGGGCGGGACCCCGGTCTGGCGTACGACGGCTCCGCCGAGCAGCGCTATCCGGCGCTGCTCCTCGGCCGGCAGGGGGGCGGTGGCGCCGTCGGGGACGGGGTCGACGAGGGAGAGCTGGCCGATGTCGTGCATCAGGGCCGCGTACTCCAGAACGGTCAGGTCGGGCCCGGACAGGCCCAGCTCGCGCCCGACGGCCGTGCTGAGGGCGGCGACCCGGCGGGCGTGGCCGGGCGGGGTGTAGCCGGCGATCTCGGTGGCGCGGGCGAGGGAGGCGATCGTCTGTCCGTTGGTGGTGCGGACGGCGGTGTAGCGCCGGAAGGAGACCTGGGCGAGCAGCAGCGGGACGCAGAAGACGGGCAGCGCCCAGAGGCCGGTGGCGGCCACGCCGAGGGCCATGACGCAGCCGGTGGCGCCGACGGCGGAGCCGATGCCGATGAGGGCGCGCAGCTCGTCGCGGAGCAGGGGGCCGTAGGGGTGGCCCGTACGGGCGCGGAGCATCAGGGCGGCGAGGACGGCGTCGCAGAGGGCGGTGAGGAGGAGGAGCACGAGCAGGAGGAGGGCGTAGGAGGGGCCCTGGCCGATCCGGTGGGCGATCTCGCCGCTGTTGTAGAGGGGCTGGAAGCAGAGGGCGGCGAAGCCGACGGTGAGGATCCGCCGGGCGAGGTGGTCGAGGTCGGGTCCGGCGCCGCGGGCCACGTGCGGCACGATGCCGAGGAGTCCGCCGGCGACGGCGACGGCGATGATCTGCGGGACCCCGTGGGTGGTGGGGACGCCGCCGCTCTCGCCGAGGAGGGCGTACGCGAGCGCTCCGGCGGCGGCGAGCGGGGCGGGCTCCCGTTCGCCGGGCAGGGCGCCCCAGCGGGCCAGCTCGCCGAGGGCGATGAGGACGCCGAAGGCGAGGGCGTTGCCCGGTTCGGCGACGCCGTACCAGAGGGTGGCGGCGAGGGATCCGGCGGTGAGCAGGAGCGCCGCGCCGTAGAGCGCCCCGACGGTGACGGCGCCGCCTCTCACGCGCTGCCCCGGCGGCGGGGCGGGGCGGGCTCGGACCCGGCCGTCCGGCCGGCGGCCGGTCCGGCCTGGGGTCGCGGCGGCGGGAGGCCGGGCCCGGTGCGCGGCTCGTCGGCTGCGGGCGCGGTGGGCCGCCGGCCGGCCTGGCGGCTCGTACGCGGCTGGTCGGTCCCACGGCCCGGGCGCGGTTCCCCGGCTTCGGGGGTTCCGGAGGCCTGGCGCGGCTCCTCGTCGGCGGTGACGGCCGTCTGCCAGCCGTGCCGGTCGAGGGCGCGCACCAGCGCCCGTACCATCCGCGGGTCGAAGTGGGTGCCGGCGCACCGCTCCAGCTCCGCCAACGCCGTCCCCACCGGCCGGGCGCGGCTGTAGGAGCGGGTCGACGTCATGGCGTCGAAGGCGTCGGCGACGGCGACCACCCGGGCGAACTCCGGGATCTGTTCCCCCTTGAGCCCGTAGGGGTAGCCGCTGCCGTCCATGCGTTCGTGGTGGTGGAGGATCGCCGTCCGTGCCTCGCCGAGGAAGCCGATGCCCCGGACGATCTCGTGGCCGTACTCCGGGTGCAGCTCGATGACCCGGCGCTCGGGCGGGGTCAGGGGCCCGTCCTTGCGCAGCACGCGGGTGGGCACGCCGAGCTTGCCGACGTCGTGGAGGATCCCGGCGAACCGCAGGAGCTCCAGCCGTTCCTCCGTCATGTCCAGCTCACGGGCGATCAGCACCGAGGCGCGGCCGACCCGTTCGCTGTGGCCGCGGGTGTACCGGTCCTTGATGTCGACGGCCTGGACGAGGGCGCGGATGGTGGCCTGGTGGGCGGCGCGTTCGCGGTGGTACTGGGCGAAGACCCAGCAGGAGATGTACATGGGCAGCAGGACGAAGAGGGCGGCGACGGGTCCGTACGAGCTGCGCCACAGCACCGCCATCATCAGCCCCGCGAGCCCGTGGACCGTGTGCGGGGCGAGCGCGCGGCCGAAGAGCCCGCGCCAGGCGGTGCGCGGGGCGAGCCCTTCGGCCGTGGCCCGGATGCCGCCGTCCAGGGCGGTGAGGACCAGGCAGAAGGCGAGCGCGGCCGCGCCGGCCGGGAGCAGGACGTAGGGGAGTCGGGGGTCCGCGGGCCGTCTCCGAGGGCCTCGTGGGGGCGCAGCAGCTCCGCGACGAGCGCGGCCGCACCGACCGCGATCATCAGTTGGGCGGCCCGCCAGGCGCGGCGTACCGCGACGGGCGGCTTGTCGATCCGGGCGAGGAGGGCGCCGGGCAGCGGGGTGAGCGCGGCGGCGGCGGGCGGCAGGAGCAGCGCGGCGGCCAGCAGGACGGCGAAGAAGGAGCCGGCGCCGAGCGGTCCGCCGCCGGCCGCCCGGCCGAGGGGCCGGCAGCGGGCGGGCAGCTCGCAGACGGCGTAGAGGGCGGCGAGTAGCGCCACCGTGCCCCAGGGGGTGGCGGCGCCGGGGCGGAGCGCGGGGGCGCCGCACGCGGCGGCGCCGAGGAGGGCGCAGCAGACGTACGCGCGTGCCGCTCGCGGAATCACCATCACGCCCATCACCCTTGTCACGCTAGCGAGTCGGGCGCGCGGGAACGGCCGGCTGTCACCGATTCGCACCATCGGGTGATACAAGCTGATATACGCGGGAGGGCCACCGCGATCGCGTCGCGGTGGCCCTCCTCGTCGGCGTCTTCCGGCGGCCCGCCGCCCGGCGCCCGTCAGGCGCCCGGCTGCTCGGCGGCGGCTGCTCGGCCGGTGGCTACTCCTGGGCGGCGGCCTTCACGTCGCCCGTCTCGGTCACGTCCGTCACGTCCTGTTCGGGGACAAGTTGACCCGAACGGATGAGGTCGATGCGGCCCATCACCTTGGCCCGCAGGTCGCTGGGGACGTCGTCGCTGCCGCAGCAGCGCTTGACGAGCTTCTTCACCGCCTGCTCCAGGCCGTACTTCTCCAGGCACGGGGAGCACTCCTCGAAGTGCACCTCGAACTTGGTGCAGTCACTGTCGGGCATCTCGTGGTCGAGGAACTCGTAGAGATGGTCCAGGACCTCTGAGCAGTCCGTCTCGTGCGGCTCTCCGCAGCTCATGAGCCCGAGCCTTTCAGATCGTTCGACTCTCCGGCGCCCGCGGGAACCAGCCCGCGGTCGCGGGCGTAGTCCTCGAGCATGCCGCGCAACTGGCGGCGGCCCCGGTGCAGCCGGGACATCACCGTACCGATGGGTGTACCCATGATGTCCGCGATCTCCTTGTACGCAAAGCCCTCGACGTCCGCGAGATAGACGGCGATGCGGAACTCCTCGGGGATCGCCTGGAGGGCTTCCTTCACGTCGGAGTCCGGCAGGTGGTCGAGGGCCTGGGACTCGGCGGAGCGCAGGCCGGTCGACATGTGCGACTCGGCACGGGCGAGCTGCCAGTCCTCGATCTCCTCGGCGGCGCTGCGCTGGGGCTCGCGCTGCTTCTTGCGGTACGAGTTGATGAAGGTATTGGTCAGGATGCGGTACAGCCAGGCCTTCAGGTTCGTACCCTCGCGGAACTGGTGGAACGAGCCGTACGCCTTGGCGTACGTCTCCTGCACCAGGTCCTCGGCGTCCGCGGGATTGCGCGTCATGCGCAGCGCGGCGGAGTACATCTGGTCGAGGTAACCGAGGGCGTCCCGCTCGAAGCGCGCGTTGCGCTCCGCGGTCGTCTCCTCGGGGCCGTCGTCGGTCCCTGTGTCGGTCCCAGTGACCGGACCCACCTCCTCCAGCGCGGTGGCGAGCCCGAGTGCGGACCCGCTCGTTTCGGAGGATAGACGAGGAACCGCTCCGCCCGCCGCCCGAATAGGGGCGATCTTGGCCGCGGGCAGGACCGTCCAGTCGAGGTCAGCGGCCTGCGGGCGCTGGGGGCAGATGGTCGAACCCATACGACGGACTCCCTCTTCCTTTGCTCTCTCACCGATGTCCGTCACAACCAAGGTCCCCCGCCCGGCATTCCCGGCCGGCGGCCCGGTGTCAGCGAAGTGACGTGACCCACGTGGCGACTTCGGCGGTGAGGAGCGCCAGGGCCTCGTCCTGGCCGAGGGGGGCGCGCTTGGGGAGGGCGAAGCCGTGGTCGCCGTGGGGGATCTCGACGAGCCGGTACTCCCCCCGGGGGAATTCCCCGGGCGTCCCGAAGGGATCGTTGCCGCCCTGGACGACGAGGGTGGGCAGACCGGTGCCGAGGAGTTCGTCGGCGCGCGTGCGCTCGGGCCTGCCGGGCGGGTGGAGCGGGAAGCTCAGGGCGAGCACGGCGGCCGCGCCGAGCTCTCCTCCGGTGCGGCAGGCTACCCGGGCCCCGGCGCTGCGGCCGCCGGCGATCACGGGGAGGCCGGGCCGGGCGAGCGCCGGCCAGAGGCCGCGCCAGCCGGTGTCGAGGGTCTTCGGCGCGGGGGCGAGCTTCTTCCCGGCGACCCGCCAGGGCTGTTCGACGAGGGCGACGGTCACGCCGTGCTCGGGGAGGGCCGCGGCGAGGGCCACCAGGTCGCGGGCCTCGATCCCGCCGCCGGCGCCGTGGCTGACGGCGAGGACCGTCCAGGGCTTCTTTCCGGGGTGCCAGGTGATCCGCGCGTCCCCGGTCTCGGTCGATACGATCTCGCTCTTCGTCACGGGCCCATCCTGCCGTCCGGGGGTGCCGGGGCGCGGCAGCCGGGGGCGCCGAGCGCGGGCGGGGTTTCGGAGAGCGGGGTCTCAGAAGAGGGTGGCGAGCTCCGGACCGTCCAGCTCCGCGAGCAGGTCGGGTCCGTTGTTGCGGACGTTGCTGACGGCGGTGGCCACGGGATAGGCCCGCATCAGGCCCTCCTGCGGCGGGGCGAGGAGGGAGCGCAGCTCCTCCGGGTCGGTCGTGCGCGGGTCGAGCCAGGTGTCCCAGCGGTCCGGCGTCAGCATCAGGGGCATCCGGGGGTGGATGTCGGCCAGCGACCCGGGGCCCTCCGCCGGGGCGACCCCCAGGGGGCCCGTCTCGGCCTCGGTGGTGATGACCGAGCACGTCACCCACCACGCCGAGGGGTGGTCGTCGGGCAGGGTCCGGTCGCGCCAGAACTCGTAGAGCCCGGCCATCGCGAAGACCGAGCCGTCCGCCGGGGTCACGAAGTACGGCTGCTTGCGCGGGCGCTTCTTCTTCCCCTCGACCTCCAGCTCCCGCTCGCCCGAGCCGGTCACCCACTCGTAATAACCGTCGGCAGGCAGCAGGCAGCGCCGTGCGGAGAACGCCCGCTTGAACGACGGCTTCTCGTGCACGGTCTCCGCCCGGGCGTTGATCATCCGGGCCGCGCCCTCGGGCGTCTTCGACCAGGACGGGACGAGTCCCCACTTCAGTGCCCGCAGCTGGCGAACCGGCCGGGGTGATTCCGCGTCTTTCAAGGGACGCTCCAGAACGGCGTAGACCTCCTTCGTGGGGGCCACGTTCCAGTCGGGAGCGAGGGTCTCCTCGGGCTCCCACTTCTCGATTCCGAAGAGCCCGACGAGGTCCTCGGGCCGTCGGCTCGCCGCATACCGTCCGCACATACGTGCCACACTGCCACTCCCTCCCGTCTCCCGACCACCGCCTTCCGCATCCCGAACACCCCCTCCCGGCGGCGGAGTCCCGCCCCGGCGGCCCGCCCCCCGACCCGAGGAGCACGTCCCGCACATGACCGAAGTCCTCGGCACCCAGTCGCCCCCGGAGCTGTGGCTGGTGATCGCCACCGCCGTGGCCGCCCTGGCCGCCGTCCTTCCCCGGGCGACCTGGCGCCTGTCGCGCAACGCGATCACCATCGCCCACGAGGGCGGACACGGTCTGATCGCCCTCGCGACCGGCCGCCGGCTCCAGGCGATCCGGCTGCACTCCGACACCAGCGGCCTGACCGTCTCCCGCGGCCGGCCGCGCGGCATCGGGATGATCCTGACCGCGGCCGCCGGCTACACCGCCGCTCCGCTGCTGGGCCTCGGCGGGGCGTGGCTGCTCGCCGACCACCGGATCACGCTGCTGCTGTGGGTCGCCACCGGGCTGCTGCTGGCCCTGCTCGTGATGGTCCGCAACGCGTACGGGATCTTCACCGTCCTGCTGACGGGCGCGGCCTTCCTGCTGGTCTCCTGGCTGACCGGGCCGGACGTCCAGTCGGCGTTCGCGTACTCCGTCGTCTGGTTCCTGCTCCTCGGCGGGGTCCGTCCGGTCTTCGAACTCCAGCGCAAGCGCCGCCACGGAGGCGCCCCCGACTCCGACGCCGACCAGCTCTCCCGGCTCACCCACGCGCACGCGGCGATCTGGCTCTTCTTCTTCCACGCGGTCTCGCTCTGCTCCCTGATCGGCGGAGGCCGCTGGCTGCTGGGGCTGTAGCCGCCGCGTGCCGCACTAAAGTGAGGGGCATGACCGATACCTCCCCGCGCTCCGACCTGCACACCGACCTCTGGCCCGCGCCCTGTGCGAGCGGTGCCGTCGACGCGACCGTCACCGTGCCGGGATCGAAGTCGGTCACCAACCGCGGCCTGGTCCTCGCGGCGCTCGCCGCCGAGCCGGGCTGGCTGCGGCGGCCGCTGCGGTCCCGTGACACGCTGCTGATGGCCGAGGCCCTGCGCACGCTGGGCGTCCGCATCGAGGAGGGCGTCGGCCCGGACGGTACGGGCGAGGCCTGGCGGATCATCCCCGCCCCCCTGCGCGGCCCCGCGACCGTGGACGTCGGCAACGCCGGCACGGTCATGCGCTTCCTGCCGCCGGTCGCCGCCCTCGCCGACGGGCCGGTGCACTTCGACGGCGACGCCCGGTCGCACGAGCGGCCGCTGCACGGGGTGATCGACGCGCTGCGCGTGCTCGGCGCCCGGGTCGAGGACGACGGCCGGGGCGCGCTGCCCATGACCGTGCACGGCGGCGGTGCCCTGGACGGCGGGCCGGTGGAGATCGATGCCTCCTCGTCCTCGCAGTTCGTCAGCGCCCTGCTGCTCTCGGCACCCCGCTTCAACCAGGGGGTGGAGGTGCGCCACACCGGCGCCAAGCTGCCCTCGCTCCCCCACATCCGGATGACCGTCGACATGCTGCGGCAGGTCGGCGCGCAGGTCGACGAACCGGAGACGGGCGGCGAGCCGAACGTCTGGCGGGTCTCCCCCTCCGCGCTGCTCGGCCGCGACCTGACGGTCGAGCCGGACCTCTCCAACGCCCAGCCGTTCCTGGCGGCGGCCCTGGTCACCGGCGGGCGGGTCACCGTCCCGGACTGGCCGGCCAGGACCACCCAGCCCGGTGACGCGCTGCGGGAGATCTTCACCGAGATGGGTGGCTCCTGCGAGCTGACCGAGGCCGGTCTGACCTTCACCGGCACCGGCCGGATCCACGGCATCGACGTCGACCTCGGCGAGGTCGGTGAACTGACCCCCGGCATCGCGGCGGTCGCCGCCCTCGCCGACTCGCCGTCCACGCTCCGCGGCGTCGCGCACCTGCGGCTCCACGAGACGGACCGGCTGGCGGCGCTCACCAAGGAGATCAACGAGCTGGGCGGCGACGTGACGGAGACCGAGGACGGTCTGGTCATCCGCCCGCGCCCGCTGCACGGCGGTGTCTTCCACACGTACCACGACCACCGGATGGCGACGGCGGGCGCGATCATCGGCCTCGCCGTCGAAGGCGTGGAGATCGAGAACGTGGCGACGACCGCCAAGACCTTGCCGGACTTCCCGAGGATGTGGACCGAAATGCTCGGGGCCTGAGCCATGCGGCGTTACGGCAAGAACACCGACGAGGACGACATCCGCCAGCGGCCCAACCGCAAGGGCAACCGTCCCCGCACGAACATCCGCCCGAAGCACGAGGACGCCGTCGAGGGCATGGTCCTCACCGTGGACCGGGGCCGGCTCACCTGTCTGGTGGACGACCGGGTCATTCTGGCCATGAAGGCCCGCGAGCTGGGCCGCAAGGCCGCGGTGGTCGGGGACCGGGTCTCCCTGGTGGGCGACCTGACGGGCGAGAAGGACACGCTGGCCAGGATCGTCCGGATCGGTGAGCGCAGCTCCGTGCTCCGCCGAACGGCCGACGACGACGATCCGTTCGAGCGGGTGGTGGTCGCCAACGCCGACCAGCTGGCGATCGTCACCGCGCTCGCCGACCCCGAGCCGCGCCCGCGGCTGATCGACCGGTGCCTGGTCGCCGCGTACGACGGCGGGCTCACCCCGCTCCTCGTCCTGACCAAATCGGACCTGGCCAAGCCGGACGAGCTGCTGGAGATGTACGGCGCGCTGGGCGTGCCGTACATCGTGACCACCCGCGACGAGTTCGTCGACGGGGTCGCCGCGGAGCGGGTCCACGAGCACCTCAAGGGGCGGACCACCGCGTTCGTCGGGCACTCGGGGGTTGGGAAGACGACGCTGGTCAACGCCCTGGTCCCGGAGGACAGACGGCGCTCGACCGGCCATGTCAACGCCGTCACGGGCCGCGGCCGGCACACGACCACCTCGGCGCTGGCGCTCCCCCTGAACGACCCGTCCGGCGGCTGGGTGATCGACACCCCGGGCGTGCGCTCCTTCGGCCTGCACCACGTCGACCCGTCCCGGGTGATCCTCGCCTTCCCCGATCTCGTACCGGGCACGGAGAACTGTCCGCGGGCCTGTAGCCACGACGAACCGGACTGCGCGCTGGACGCGTGGGCGGCCGAGGGGCACGCCGATCCGGCCCGGTTGTACTCACTGAGACGGCTGCTCGCCACCCGGGAGCGACGCGAGGGTGACTGAGTCGCGCACGTTTGCGTTCGGTTTCCGCTGGTAAGTGCATAATCGCACCAAGTGGGACGAAGCAGTCACCGACGGCGTGGGAGGCACTGAGGATGGCGTGGCTGCTGGTGTTCATCGCCGGAATCCTGGAGACGGGGTTCGCGGTCTGCCTGAAGCTGTCGCACGGCTTCACCCGCCTCTGGCCGACCGTCGCCTTCGCGGTCTTCGCGCTGGCCAGTTTCGGACTGCTCACGCTCTCCCTCAAGAAGCTCGACGTCGGTCCGGCGTACGCCGTGTGGACGGGGATCGGCGCGACCGGCACCGCGATCTACGGCATGGTCTTCCTGGGGGACGTCGTCTCCGTCCTCAAGATCATTTCGATCACGCTGGTGATCTGCGGCGTCATCGGTCTCCAGCTCTCGGGTTCGACGCACTGAGCGACTGCCGCACCCGCATCCTCGCCAGCTCCTCGCGGACCAACCGCACCGGATCGGCCGGGTCCGGCGGCGCGACGACACACGACAGCGTCAGGCGCAGCACGATCTCGCACAGGCGCGACGCCTCCGCCTCGTCCTCGGTCCGGTGCGCCGCGAGCAGGGCGGCGGCGGCCAGGTCCCGGGCCTGGCCGAGCAGCTCGGCCGGCGACGGCGGGCCCGCGTCGGCGCGCCGCTGCACCGGGAGGCCGGCGGCGCGGGCGCGGGCGCGCGCCGGGCGGGGCGCGGGAAGCCGCTCGCTCCAGCAGCCGGTGAGGAGCGCGCGCAGCAGCGGACGGGCGCGGGCCACGCCGACGGTCCACTCCGCGACGGCGGCGAGGTTCCGCTCCGGCGCGGCCGGGGCGGAGAGCAGCCGCTCGACACCCCGGACGTACGCGTCGGCCTCGCGGCGCACCAGGGCGCGGGCCAGGCCCTCCTTGCTGCCGAACTCGTTGTAGAGCGTCTGCCGGGAGACGCCCGCGGCGGAGGCGACGTCGACCATCCGGACCGCGGACCAGGGCAGCCCCGCGAGCGCCGCGAGGGCGGCGTCGAGCAGGGCCTCACGGGCAGTAGGCATCGTCGCCTCCGGGCCAGAACGGTTCTGCGCTCAGGGTTGACGGGCGACCACGCACTGTCAAGGCCTGTCGTGGGCCCGTGTGTCTCCGGGGGATAGAGTTTCGACCATGGCCGATTACCACGATGATCTGCGTCTCGCCCATGTCCTCGCGGATGCCGCCGACGCGGCCACCATGGACCGCTTCAAGGCGCTCGACCTGAAGGTCGAGACCAAGCCGGACATGACGCCGGTGAGCGAGGCGGACAAGGCGGCCGAGGAGCTGATCCGCGGTCAGTTGCAGCGGGCCCGGCCGCGGGACGCGATCCTCGGCGAGGAGTACGGCGTGGAGGGCTCGGGCCCCCGCCGCTGGGTGATCGACCCGATCGACGGCACCAAGAACTACGTCCGGGGCGTGCCGGTCTGGGCGACGCTGATCTCCCTGATGGAGGCCGGGGACTCCGGTTTCCAGCCGGTGGTGGGCGTGGTCTCGGCCCCGGCGCTCGGCCGCCGCTGGTGGGCCGCGAAGGGCGCGGGCGCGTTCACCGGCCGCAGCCTGACCTCCGCCACCCGGATCCACGTCTCGAAGGTCGGCGAGCTGTCGGACGCGTCGTTCGCGTACTCCTCGCTGAGCGGTTGGGAGGAGCGCGGGCGGCTGGACGGTTTCCTGGACCTCACGCGCGCGTGCTGGCGGACACGGGCGTACGGCGACTTCTGGCCGTACATGATGGTCGCCGAAGGGGCCGTGGACCTCTGCGCGGAGCCGGAGCTGTCCCTGTGGGACATGGCGGCCACCGCGATCGTGGTGCAGGAGGCCGGGGGCACCTTCACCGGCCTGGACGGCCGGCACGGCCCGCACAGCGGGAACGCGGCGGCCTCGAACGGGCTGCTGCACGGCGAGCTGTTGAGCTATCTGAACCAGAAGGACTGAGTCCGGGCGGGCTGCCGGGCCGTTGCCCGCGAACGCTCCGGGCCGTCATCCCGTCATGTGATCGCTTCGGGCGCCCCCCACGGGCGCCGTGCGCGCCCCCTTGTCGCGAAGGTCACCCGATGCAACTCTGAGAGTCCCCCCACTTGTGAACTTGTGAATCCGTTCTCGTTGAGGCGGGAACGATTCACCGAGGAGGTGGCTCCTTTCATGCTCGTCCGTGACGCCATGAGCACCGTGGTCCTGACCATCGGACCCGCTCACACCCTCCGGCAGGCGGCCCGACTGATGTCGGCCCGCCGCGTCGGTGCGGCCATCGTTCTGGACACCGACACCAGCGGCCTCGGCATTCTCACCGAGCGCGACATCCTCAACTCGATCGGCGCGGACCAGGATCCCGACCACGAGACCGCGGGCGCCCACACCACGAACAACGTCGTCTTCGCCGCACCCACCTGGACCCTGGAGGAGGCCGCGGAGGCCATGACGCACGGCGGCTTCCGCCACCTGGTGGTGCTCGACGGCGCCGGGCCGGTCGGCATCGTCTCGGTGCGCGACATCATCCGGTGCTGGATCCCGGCCCACCGGCGCACCCACTCGCTGACCGGCTGAGGCACGGCCGGTCGGCTCGGGCAGCCCGCCGGCCGGGACGCACAGCGCACGCGAAAGGGCCGGACTCTCCCTTACGGGGAGTCCGGCCCTTTCCCTACCTACGACAAGCGTCCTCAGCCGCGCAGGGCCTGGACAGCGGCCTCGAGCCGCTTGCCGAAGTCACCGTCCGCCTGACGGAAGTTGTTGATCGCGCGCTCGGCGATGTCGTCGCGCGACACCTTGGCGATGAAGCCCGCCAGGTTGTCGACGAGGCGGCCCTTCTCGTCCTCGGACATCAGGCGGTAGAGGTTGCCCGCCTGGACGAAGTCGTTGTCCTCGGAGTGGATCGGCGCCGCGTGGTCGCCGGTCACGCCCGTCACCGGCACCGACTGCCACAGCGGGCGGTCGATCTGGTGCGGGCCGCCGAAGGAGTTCGGCTCGTAGTTCTTCGCGCCCTTGTGGCGGCCGTCGTACAGGAAGCCGTCACGCGAGTTCGTCCGCGCCTCGGTGGCGTGCGGGCGGTTCACCGGCAGGTGGTCGGCGTTGATGCCGACGCGGTAGCGGTGGGCGTCGCCGTACGCGAAGAGACGGCCCTGGAGCATCTTGTCCGGGGAGGGGCCGATGCCCGGCACGAAGTGCGCGGGGCTGAAGATCGACTGCTCGACCTCGGCGAAGATGTTCTCCGGGTTGCGGTTGAGCTCCAGCTTGCCGATCTCGATCGGCGGGTAGTCGTCGTGCGGCCACACCTTGGTGAGGTCGAACGGGTTGAAGCGGTAGTTCTCCGCCTCGGCCGCGGGCATGATCTGCACCTGCACGGTCCAGGTCGGGAAGTCACCGCGCTCGATGGCCTCGCGCAGGTCGCGCTGGTGGCTGTCCGGGTCCACGCCGGAGAGGCGGACGGCCTCGTCGGTCGTGAGGTTCTTGATGCCCTGGTCGGTCTTGAAGTGGTACTTGACCCAGAAGACCTCGCCGGCCTCGTTGTTCCACTGGAACGTGTGCGAGCCGTAGCCGTTCATGTGGCGGTACGAGGCGGGGATGCCACGGTCGCCGAAGAGCCAGGTCACCTGGTGGGTCGACTCCGGGGAGAGGCCCCAGAAGTCCCAGACGTTGTCCGCCTCCTGCGAGCCCGTGTACGGGTCGCGCTTCTGGGTGTGGATGAAGTCGGGGAACTTGATGGCGTCCTTGATGAAGAACACCGGGGTGTTGTTGCCGACGAGGTCGTAGTTGCCCTCTTCGGTGTAGAACTTCAGCGCCCAGCCGCGCGGGTCGCGGACCGCGTCGGCCGCGCCGAGGTTGCCGGCGACGGTGGAGAAGCGCAGGAAGGTCTCGGTCTCCTTGCCGACCTCGGAGAGGAACTTGGCACGCGTCCACTGCGAGACGTCACGGGTGAGGGTGAAGGTGCCGTAGGCGCCCGCACCGCGCGCGTGGACCACGCGCTCCGGGATGCGCTCGCGGTTGAAGTGGGCGAGCTTCTCGAGGAGGAGCTGGTCCTGGACGAGGACGGGACCGCCGGCGCCCGCCGTCTCGCTGTTCTGGTTGTCGGCGACCGGAGCCCCGGCCTCCGTAGTGAGCGGTCCCTGCGTCACGTGCGCCTCCTGCGTCATTTACTGCGAGTCCTGTCCCTCGGCCGTCGGGCCCCCCGATCACACGCCCGGGGACGGACCACTTGGCCAATGCCGAGTTCGATCCTACGATAGACATTGTCTAAGTCAAGTGAACTTCCAAAGTCACACCCGTTCGGGAGACGCTCCCCCGACTGTTAGGCTGGTCCTCATGAGTGACCTGTTGGAACGACTGCGCGGCCGCGGCTGGCGGATGACCGCGCAGCGGCGTGTCGTCGCCGAGGTCCTCAATGGGGACCATGTCCACCTGACCGCCGACGAAGTCCACGCGCGCGCCGTGGAGAGGCTTCCGGAGATCTCGCGGGCGACCGTCTACAACACGCTGGGCGAGATGGTCACGCTCGGCGAGGTGATGGAGGTCGCGACGGACGGCCGCGCCAAGCGGTACGACCCGAACGCGCACCGTCCGCACCAGCACCTGGTCTGCGGCCGCTGCGGCGCGATCCGTGACGTGCACCCGGCGGGCAACCCGCTGGCGGACCTCCCCGACACCGAGCGCTTCGGTTTCACGATCTCGGACGTCGAGGTCACGTACCGGGGCATCTGCCCGAACTGCGCCGCCTCCGCCTGACCCCACACCCCTTCGCACCGCGCACCTTTCGCGCCACGCGCGTCCAGGCCCCCGACTCCGGTCGGGGGCCTTCGCGTCCTCCGGCGTCCGGCCCGTCTCGGCTGCGGCCCGGGGGCATACGACGAAGGCCCGGATCCAGTGACCGGATCCGGGCCTTCGTTGCTACTGAGTAGCGGGGACAGGATTTGAACCTGCGACCTCTGGGTTATGAGCCCAGCGAGCTACCGAGCTGCTCCACCCCGCGTCGGTGAACCCAACCTTACGGGACGCCCTCCACCAGCGCAAATCGCTCCGGCGCGGCCGGGAGCCGGTCAGGCGGTCAGCTCCTGGTGGAGCGCCTCGCTCAGCCGGGCGGCCCGTTCCGCGACCTCGGCGGGGCCGAGCTCCACGGCGTGGGCGCACCAGCGCCGCCCCTCCGTCAGCTCGCCGCGACGGGCCGCGAGGAGCGCGAGCCGCAGGGCCGCGCGCCCGTGGCCGGCGCGGGCCGCGCGGGCCCACCAGAGGGCGGCCTCCCGCTCGCTGCCCTCGCGGGCCAGGAGCAGCCCGAGGTTGAACGCGCCGTTACGACTGCCCGCCTCCGCGGCCTCCCGGTACCAGTGCGCGGCCTCGGCCACGTCGCCGCGCCCGGCGGCGAGCATGCCGACCCGCACCTGGGCCCGGCGGTGACCCTGCTGGGCGGCGCGCTCGTACCACTCCTCGCACTCGCTCTTCTCCTCGCGGGAGGCGCCCAGGGCGGGCGGCCCCGGCTCGGGCCGGCGCGCGTCGAGGACCGTCGCGAGCCGGAAGGCCGCCTCGGCGCTGCCGCCGCCCGCCGCGCACCGCAGGTGCCGCTCGGCGGACTGCTCGTCGCCGTCGCGCAGGCAGGCGATGCCGACCTGGAGGGCGGCCTCGGTGTGCCCCGCGGCGGCGGCGCGCTCGTACCAGCTCAGGGCCGTACGGTCGTCGTCGCGACCCGCGTAGAGGATGCCGAGGTTGAAGGCGGCGTCGACGCTGCCGGCCTCGGCGGCCTTGGAGAACCAGGGCTCGGCGCCGCCCGCGTCACCGGCCTGGAGGAGCAGCACGGCGAGGGCGTTCGCGGCCTCGCGGTGCCCGGCGTAGGCGGCCCGGCGGTACCACTGCTCGGCCTGCTGGTTGCGGTCCTGGGCGGCGCAGAGCAGCCCGAGGTTGTACGCCCCGTTGACGTCCCCGGCGTCCATGGCGGCGCGGTACCAGCGCTCGGCGGTCTGCTGCTCGCCCCGGGCCGCATGCAGGGCGCCCAGGGCGTTGGCGGCGTTGCCGTCGCCGTCCTGAGCGGCGCGCAGCCACCAGACGGCGGCGCTCTCCTCGTCCCCGGCGTCCCGCAGCAGGAAGCCGAGCGCGCAGGCCGCCTTGGCCTCGCCCTCCTTGGCCGAGCTGAGGTACCAGCGGCCGGCCTCCTTCAGCTCGCCGCGCTTCTCCAGGATCGCGCCCAGGTGCAGCGCGGCCCGCCGGTGTCCGCGCGCGGCGGCCTGGCGGAACCACTGCTCGGCCTCGGCCAGGTCGCCTCCGGGCTGCCCGGCGGCCCCGGGGCCCGTCCCCGCGCCCGTGCCGGCGCTCGTACCCGCGCTCCTGCCGGCGCCGGTGGAGAGGTCGTCGGCCGTGGCCGCGCCGATGCCGTGCGGGGCCGTCGCCGCTCCCGTGGTGGCGGGGCCGGCGGCCGCCTCCGCGGCGCGGCGCTCCAGGGTGCGGGCCAGCCGGTAGGCCGCCTCGCGGTGGCCGCGCTCGGCGGCGGACCGCAGCCAGCGCTCGGCCCCGACGTCGCTGCGGTGCTCCAGGAGGTCGGCGAGGGCGTACGCGCCCAAGGCGTGGCCTTGTTCGGCGGACTGGCGCAGCCAGTACTCGGCGGCCGGCTCGTCGCCTCGCTCCCGGTGGTGGCGGCCGAGCGCGTGGGCGGCGGGCGCGGAGCCCGCGACGGCGGCGACCCGCCACCATCCGGCGGCCTCGTCGGCGTACCCCCGCTGGTGCAGCAGCACGCCCAGGTTGTTCGCGGCGGCGCGGTCCCCCTCGGCGGTGGCGCCGCGCAGATACGGCTCGGCGCCGTCCAGGTCCCCCCGGCGCAGCAGCAGCGCGCCGAGCACGCTCATCGAGGCGGCGTCGCCGCTCTCGGCGGCGCGCCGGTGGCGTGCCTCGGTCTCCGTCTCGGTCTCGGCGGTGGTGTCGACGGTCGCATCGGCGGCCACCGCCGCCTCGATGATGTCATCCGCGGCGTTCTTGGTATGCCGCTGCACAAACCGCCCTGTCTCCAACAGAGTTGCCCTGTCCCCCATAAATCCCATCGTCGCACCACCCGCAACGCGCGTACACCTGGTATACCGCAGCCAGTGAGGTCACTTCAGCGTTTTGTCGACATGCCCACAGAGAGACAAGTCAAACACGTTTCACCCCAACTCGCCCTCACTCTCCCCCACTTCACGGGCCGCGCGGTACGCCTGACGGAACACGACGAGGGCCCGGATCCTGATGGATCCGGGCCCTCGTCTTCAGTAGCGGGGACAGGATTTGAACCTGCGACCTCTGGGTTATGAGCCCAGCGAGCTACCGAGCTGCTCCACCCCGCGTCGTTGTGTCTTTAAGGTATCACGACGCGGGGGTGGTGCCTGACCAGGCCTCTCAGCCGCTCGGCGGGCTCGCGCTGCTGGACGGTGTCGTCCCCGGCTTGGGGGCGTTGCCGGCCGGCTTCTGGTCCGCGGGCTTCTGGTCGGCCGGCTTGTCCGCCGGCTTCTGGCCGGCGGGCTTCTGATCCGCCGGCTGTTCCGACTTCAGCTTGGCCCCGGCTTCCGCCGCCCTCTCGAGCGCCTGCTGCAGGGCGTCCTGCGCCTTGCCGTAGGCCACCCAGTCACCCTTCTGCAGCGCGGCCTCACCGTCGTCGTACGCCTTCTGCGCGTCGGCGATGGCCTGCTTCAGGGCCGCGTCGTTCGTGCTCGGCGTCGTCGGCGGGGTCGTGCCCGGCTGCTCGGGCTGCGGCGGTGCCACACCGTCGACTCCGAACACCTTGTTCAGCGCCTCGGTGAGGTTGTTCTCGAACACCGTGGTGTCCTTGGTGGTGTCACCGGCCGGCTGGTCGGCGTCCACGTACGACACCGCGACCTTCTTCAGCAGCGGATAGAGCGCGTTGCGGCCCTGGGCGTACACCGGCTCGACGTAGAGGAAGCCTCCGTCCAGCGGCACGGTCAGGAGGTTGCCGTACTGGATGTCGGAGTCGGCGCCCTTCATGTCCCGGACGAACTGGGCCACGTCCGGGAGGCCGTTGAGCTTGCTCTGCACCTGGGCGGGGCCCGGGACATCAGAGGTCACCCTCAGCAGATTTATGCGGCCGTAGTCCTTGCTGCGCGCGTCGGCGTCGACCGCCATGAAGCCGCCCAGGTTGGGCCGGCCGTTCGGGGTGAACGTCGTCGTGAGCGAGAACCGCTGCTGCGTGTCCCCAGGCATCTTCATGCTCAGGTAGTACGGCGGGACCGCGTTGCCGTCCTTGTTGGTCGGGTCGTCCGGCACCTGCCAGGCGTCCGAACCACTGTAGAACTGCGCCGGGTTGGTGACGTGGTACCGCGTGAGCAGCTCCCGCTGGACCTTGAACATGTCCTGGGGGTAGCGCAGGTGCTGCATGAGGCTCGGCTTGATCGCCGAGCGCGGCTCCACGGTGTCCGGGAACGCCTTCATCCAGGTCTTCAGGACCGGGTCCTTGGTGTCCCACTGGTAGAGGGTCACCGAGCCGTCGTAGGCGTCGACGGTGGCCTTCACCGAGTTGCGGATGTAGTTGACCTGGTTCTGCTGGGCGACCACCGCGCGCTGCTGGTTGCCGACCGTCAGCGCGTCGGCCGTGGTCTCCCCGAGCGTGGTGCGCGAGGCGTACGGGTAGCCGTTGGTGGTCGTGTAGGCGTCGACGATCCACTGGATCCGGCCGTCGACGACGGCCGGGTAGGCGTCACCGTCGATGGTCAGCCACGGGGCGACCGCCTCGACGCGCTCCTTGGGCGTGCGGTTGTAGAGGACCCGCGAGCCCTCGCCGATGGCCCCGGAGTAGAGGATCTGCGGCTCGCTGAAGGCGACCGCGTAGGCGGCGCGGTTGAAGGTGCTGGAGAGGTCGACCCCGCTCTTGCCGTCGTAGCTGGTGGTCTTCTCGCCGTTGTCCTCGTAGTCCAGCTCCTTCTGCGGGCCGCCGACGATCGAGTACTGGTCGGTCTTCTCCCCGTAGTAGATCCGCTGCTGGTACGGGCCGAGCTTGCCCGTGGTCGGCAGGCCGGCCTCGGTGAAGATCGGGGAGCCGTTGGCGTCCGTCTGCGTGCCCGCGGCCATGATCGCGCCGTAGCCGTGGGTGTACGTGAAGTGGTCGTTGATCCAGTTCCGCTTCGGGATGCCCTTGATGTTGAGCTCACGAAGGCCCACGACGGTGTCCTGACCGGCGTAGCGGTCGATGTCGAGGGTGGTCGGGAACTGGTAGTACTTCCGCTTCTGCTCCAGCTGCTGGAACGTCGGCGACACGATGTTCGGGTCGAGGACGCGGTAGCTGGCCGCCGTGTCGGCGTCCGTGCGGAGCTGGTTCTTGTTCTTGACGGTCGACTTGCCGGAGTAGTTCTCCGGCTTCGTGCCGTCGATGGCGTACGCCTTGCGGGTGGCGTCGATGTTCTTCTGGATGTACGCCGCTTCCTTGGCCTGCTCGTTCGGCTGGACCTGGAACTTCTGCACGATGGCTGGGTACAGGCCGCCGATCAGGATCGCCGAGAGCACCATCAGACCGAAGCCGATCACCGGCAGCTGCCAGGTGCGCCGCCAGAGCGTCGCGAAGAACAGCAGGGCACAGATCACCGCGATGCAGAACAGGATCGTCTTCGCCGGCAGGTAGGCGTTGGCGTCGACGTAGCGCAGGCCCGTCCAGTTGCCCGCCGCCTTGAAGTCGCTGGACTTCACGGCGAGGCCGTACCGGTCGAGCCAGTACGCCACGGCCTTCAGTGTCACGAAGACGCCGAGCAGGACCGACAGGTGGCCGGTCGCGTGGGCCGTGGCGCGGGCGCCGGGGCTGGTGACGCGCAGTCCGCCGTACAGGTAGTGCGTCAGCGCGGCGGCGACGAGCGACAGCACGGCGGCGGCGAAGCCGAAGGCGAGCAGGAAGCGGTACCAGGGCAGGTCGAAGGCGTAGAACGCCACGTCCAGGCCGAACTGCGGGTCCTTCTGGCCGAACGGCACCCCGTTGACCCACATCAGCCACGTGCGCCACTGCCCGGAGGCGGAGGCTCCGGAGATCAGGCCGATCAGGGCCGAGATCGCGAGGAGCACCCACTTCTTGTACGGGGCAAGCCCCATGCGGTACCGGTCGAGGCTCTGCTGCTCCATCGACATCGCGCTCAGCGGGGGCCGCAGGCGGTGCGCCAGCCAGATGTTCAGGCCGACGACGACGCTCATGAGCAGCCCGAAGACCAGGAACAGTCCGACCTTGGTCCACAGGGTGGTGGTGAAGACGGACGAGTACTGGACCGAGCGGTACCACAGCCAGTCCGTCCAGAACCCGGCGAACATGACGAACGCCATGGCCAGAACGGCCAGCACGCCCAACGTCATGAGCAGGGTGCGGGCCCGCCGGGACGGCCGGCCGACTCTGATCCTTGGCCCGGACGGGCCGCCGCCTCCGCGGTCCGGCATCTGGAAAGCCAACGTGCGCCCCTCGAGGTTGATGCGTCGATAAGCAGGCCCCGCGATCGTAGAGCCCACTGGTGCAACTTACTGAGGCTTTACCTAGTTCCCGTCTTCGGGGCAGGAGGAGGCAGGATGTCATCCATGTCCAATGTTTCCCCCTCCGGCACCCCCATGGCCGCCAGCCCCCTCACCCGCGCGGTGCTCGAGATCGACGAGTACGCCTCCGGCCTCGGCTGGGACCGTCCGGCCCGGCTCTTCGCCCTGGTCGACACCGCCCGACTGCGTGCCCAGGAGCCGGGACTCGCCTCCCAGCTGGGCCTCCAGGACGGCGCGGCAGCCGCCGCCTACACCCCGATCGAGCAGGAGGAGCTGCCGGCCGGCAAGCCCCTCGACGAGTTCCTCGGCACGATCGCCTGGCCCGACGCGGTGGCGGGCTGCGCGCTGACCGTGGAGCGGCTGATGCTGCCGCCGTCGGCCGAGGCGTCCGTGCCGGACGGTCTCGACGAGGCCGGCCTGGGCAGGTGGGTGGCGCGCCACCCGGACCGCCAGGAGGTCCGGATGACGGTGGCGGTCCTGCGGGACGGCGCGCGCGAGGCGGCGATCCGGCTCCGCGAGAAGGACTCGCCGAACGAGGTGCTGACGGGTGCCGATCTGGTGCCGGGTCTGGCCGGCGCCCTGGCGGCGACGTTCGAGTCCTGATCCCTGGGGCTGCCCGCGGCCTTGTCCGGGGCGTCCGTGCGAGCCCGTACGGTGCCTCATGGAGCTGGGTACGCGGAAAGGGGCGCCCCGGTCGGTGACCGGGGCGCCCCCTCGCGTGCGGGGGTGGGCGGCTCAGCTCGTGGAGCAGCTGGGCAGGCCCTTGGTGTCGCCCGCGCGGAGCTTCTCCAGGGACGCCGTCGCGTCCTTGATGGTGTTCACCTTGATGAGGGTGAGGCCTTCGGGGATGTCGGAGGCGGCGGACTCGCAGTTGTCGGCCGGGGTGAGGAAGTAGCGGGCGCCGGCGTTCCTGGCGCCGACGAGCTTCATCTCGATCCCGCCGATCGGGCCGACCTTGCCCGTCTCGTCGATGGTGCCCGTGCCGGCGATGAACTTGCCGTCGGTCAGGCTCTCGGGCGTCAGCTTGTCGACGATGCCGAGCGCGAACATCAGTCCGGCGCTGGGGCCGCCGACGTCGGCGAGCTTGATGTCGACGGTGAAGGGGAAGACGTGGTCGGTGCCGGCCTGGATGCCGACGATGGCCCGGTCGCCCTCCTTCGACTTGGCGGTGGTCAGGGTGATCTCGCGGGTGGTGGTCGGCTCCTTGCCGGCCTTCTCCGCGGCGGCGGCGTCCCTGGCGGGAACGATCGTGAAGACGACCTTCTCGCCGGGCTTGCGCTTGGTCACCTGCCCTGCGACGTCGCCGGGCTCCTTCACCGGTGCGCCGTCGACGGCCTTGATGACGTCTCCGGCGTGCAGCACACCCTGGGCCGGGCTGTCCTTCACCACGGAGGCGACGACGACCCGGGTGGTCACCGGGATGCCCAGCTCACCGAGGGCGGCGACCTTCGCGCTCTCCTGCGACTGGGAGAACTCCTCGGCGTTCTCCTGGGTCGACTGCTCCTCGGTCTTGCCGTCCGGGTAGAGGGTCTCCTTGGGGACCACCACGTTGTCGTGGGCCAGCCAGCCGTAGATCGCCTCGACCATGTTCATCCGGTAGTCGGCGCTGGTGACGCGGACGGTCGTCATGTTGAGGTGCCCGTCGGTCGGGTACGTCCGGCGACCGGAGATCTGCAGCACGGGCTCTCCGCGGGCCTCGCCGAGGGTGTTGACCGTGGGACCGGGGCTCATCTCCGCGTACGGCACCGGGACAAAGACGCCCACACAGAGCAGAGTGATGAGGACCAGGGTGGAGGCGAGCATCGTCGCAGTGCGGCGTGGCATGGAACGACAGTACGGGACCGGTCTGTGAGTGCACCTGTGGGGCGGGTCCGTACGAGGCGGGCGGCGGAGGGGCCTCAGCCGGAGACGTGGCTGCTGCGCACGGCGGACGACGCAGCCGTCGGCGCGACCTCGGTCAGTTCGGTCAGCTCGCCCGTCGTGCCGGCGGCGGAGCGCTCCATCGCGTCCCGGAAGCGGGCGTAGCCGGCGAGTTCGGCGACGTCTCCGGTGGTCTTGTCGCGCGAGGCCCAGCTTCCCCATATCGCCGAGCCGACGACTGCGAAAAGCGGTATGAGCAACCAAGTGAGCGCTGCCATCCCGACCTCCCATCCCCGTGAGCGACCGCACCGGCCGTGCGGCCGATCAGCAGATTAACGATCCGCTGCTTCAACGCTGCCGCCGGGGCCTCGGTTACGCAAATCGGGCGTTCGGCTACGGTCCGTCGGCGCGGCGGCTTGCCAGGCGTTCCGCCTACCCCGCCCACCGCGCCCCACGCTTCCGCGTACTCCATCCGGGGGTGCCGAGGCAGGGGCCCGCAGGCCTGTGCCCGAGGCTCAGCAGGAGCCGACCCACTCTTCGGTGCCGTCCGAGAACTTCTGGTGCTTCCATATGGGGACCTCGTGCTTGAGGTCGTCGATGAGCTTGCGGCAGGCCTCGAACGCCTCGCCGCGGTGGGGGCAGGAGACCGCGACGACGACCGCGATGTCGCCGATGCCGAGGTCACCCACCCGGTGGACGGCGGCCAGGGCGCGGACCGGATAGTCGGCGACGACCTTCTCGGCGACACGGCGCAGCTCGGCCTCGGCCGACGGATGACTCGAATAACCGAGCCCGTCGACGTCGGCGCCCCCGTCGTGGTTGCGCACGGTGCCCACGAAGAGGGTCATGCCGCCGGCGGCGGCGTCGCCCACCGCCCGGAAGACCTCGTCGACCGAGAGCGGGGACTCCCGGATCGCGAGCAGCTTGATCGGGTCGGCGGCGGCCTGCTCGCCGGGGTGGTCATGGGTGCGTGCCATGGTGCCCATGGTGCCGTACCGCACGGACATCCCGGAATTGCGGTTTCGACCGGCTGTCCCGACCCTCCGTAGGAGGGTCCTACAGGCCGCGCCGCTTCCGTGCCCGCCGTACCAGCGCCGCCGTGCCGAGCAGCGCCACCGTCGCACCGGCCGCGCCGGCCGCCGTCGCGTCCTTGCGGCCGAGCCGCCGGCCCGCGAGGGTGTGCCGGCCCTCGACCTCCTCCAAGAGCGCGGCGAGCACCTCCTCGTTGGTCCAGCGGGGCCGCCACCCCGCGTCGTGCAGCCTTCCGACGCTCACCACCCACGGGTGCATGGTGTAGGCGAGGTCCCCGGCCGGTGACGGGGTGAGGCCGATGCGGTGCAGCCGCGCGGCGGCGCCGAGGGCGACGGCGGAGGGCAGCTCCATGCGCCGGATCCCGGACAGCTCCTCCACCTCCTCCTGCTCCAGCCAGCCGTCGCAGCCGACCGCGAACTCCCCCTCGACCTTGCCGAGCGCCGCGTACTCCAGCGCGCTGACCAGGTCGTCCACGTGACAGAACTGCCAGGTGGGGCGGGATCCGGCGACGACGAGCAGCCGGGGCGACTCGAAGTAGCGGGTGAGGGCCGTGTCCGTACCGCCGACCAGGACGGCGGGCCTGACCACCGTCACATGGAGGCCGGGGTGGGCACGGGGCGCGCGGCGGCCGAGCCGCTCGATCTCCAGCATGTCGCCGACACCGGTGGCCTCGGCGGTGGCCCGCAGCTCGGCGTCCTCCGAGAGCGGGATGTCGTTGTCGGGCAGGGCGCCGTAGACCATCGCGGAGGTGCAGAGCACCACCCGGTGCACCCCGGCCGCGGCGGCGGCCGTGAGGACGGTCTGGGCGCCGCGCACGTTGTAGGCCGTTCGGGCGGCGGCGTCGGATTCGAGATCGAGGTCGACGGCGAGGTGCACGACCACGTCCGCGCCCCGCAGCTTCTCGGCGATGGCCGGGTCGCGGACGTCGAGGATGTGCCACTGCGCCTCGGCGACCTCGCCGCGCCGCTCGTCGATGGCGACGACCCGCTTGATCTCTTCCGACGCGGCAAGGCGCCTGGTCAGCAGGTCGCCGACCCCGGAGGCGGCGCCGGTGACCGCGACGACGGGGCCGCGCCCGGCGGACCGGGTCGAGTGGTTTCGCGCTGCGCGAACCTGAGGATCTGGGGAACTCACCGGGCGTCTCCAGCGGTTGTCTTCAGTACGTACCCGAATGACGCGTACGTACCAGGTGGCGTCCATCCTGCCGCAGGCCACGGCCCGGCGGAGCACCGAGCCCATATCCGGCCCGGATGTCTACGCTGGTGGTGTGGAGAAAAGGGCAGTCGCCGTCGGCAGGAAGCCGACGGCCCTACGAGCCGAGGAAACCTGTGAGTGACACCCCATTCGGATTCGGCCTTCCGCCGGAGGAGCCGGAGAACGGCGACGAGGGCAAGAAGAAGGACCCCGCCGGAGGTGGCCAGGGGTCCGGTGACCAGGGCGGGGGCAACCCGTTCGGGGCCAATCCGTTCGGGTTCGGCGGTCTGCCCGGCGGCCAGGGCGGCGCCGACAACCCGTTCGCGGCGATGTTCGGCTCGCTGAACCCCAACGACCTGGGCGCGGCCTTCCAGCAGCTCGGCCAGATGCTGAGCTATGAGGGCGGTCCCGTCAACTGGGACATGGCCAAGCAGATCGCCCGACAGGTCGTCGCGCAGGGCACCGCCGACGGCACGAAGGACGCGAGCGTGGGCCCGGCCGAGAAGTCGGCCGTGGAGGAGGCCCTGCGCCTCGCCGACCTGTGGCTGGACGGTGTCACGTCGCTGCCGTCCGGGGCGAGCACGGCCGTGGCGTGGAGCCGCGCGGAGTGGGTCGAGGCGACCCTGCCCGCGTGGCAGCAGCTGGTCGACCCGGTCGCCGAGCGCGTCGGCACGGCGATGGGCGATGTGCTGCCCGAGGAGATGCAGGCCATGGCGGGCCCGCTGATCGGCATGATGCGCTCCATGGGCGGCGCCATGTTCGGCCAGCAGATCGGCCAGGCGGTCGGCGCGCTCGCGGGCGAGGTCGTCGGTTCGACCGATGTGGGCCTGCCGCTCGGGCCGGCCGGCAAGGCGGCGCTGCTGCCGCTGAACGTCGAGGCGATCGGCAAGGACCTGGGCGTCCCGAAGGACGAGGTGCGGCTGTATCTGGCGCTGCGCGAGGCGGCCCACCAGCGGCTCTTCGCCCACGTCCCGTGGCTGCGGGCACATCTGTTCGGCGCGGTCGAGGGGTACGCCCGCGGGATCAAGGTCGACACCTCCAAGCTGGAGGACGCGGTCGGCCAGCTGGACCCGACCCACCCCGAGCAGCTGCAGGAGGCCCTTCAGCAGGGCATGTTCCAGCCGGAGGACACGCCCGAGCAGAAGGCGGCCCTGGCCCGACTGGAGACGGCGCTCGCGCTGGTCGAGGGCTGGGTCGACGCGGTGGTCCACGAGGCCGCCAAGTCGCGGCTGACCTCGGCGGGCGCGCTGCGGGAGACGCTGCGGCGGCGCCGGGCGAGCGGTGGGCCGGCCGAGCAGACCTTCGCCACGCTGATCGGTCTCGAGCTGCGTCCGCGCCGGCTGCGGGACGCCTCGCGGCTGTGGGCCTCGCTCACCGACGCACGGGGTGTCGACGCGCGCGACGACCTCTGGGAGCACCCGGACATGCTGCCGACGGCGTCCGACCTGGACGACCCGGACGGCTTCGTCCACCGCGAGCAGCTGGACTTCTCGGAGCTGGACAAGATGCTGGGCGAGGCGGCCGACAAGCGCGACCGCGGCGCGGGCACCGGGAACGCCGGCAAGGGCGGCGTCACGGGCGACGCCGAGGACGATGCCAAGAACGAGGGCGAGACCGGCAAGGGCGGCTCCGAGGACGGCAAGGGCGACGACGCGACGTGAGCCTGCACGAAGACGCCGGCCTCGTCCTGAAGGCGTACGACAGCGCGGACGAGGCCCAGCAAGAGCTGCGCCGGGTCTATCTGGAGCACCTGGACGCCCACCCCGACGGCATGTGGAAGGCGTGCGGGGCCGGGCACCTGACGGCCAGCGCGCTGGTGGTCGACCCTGAGCGGGGCCGGGTCCTCCTCACGCTGCACCGGAAGCTCGGCATGTGGCTGCAGATGGGCGGCCACTGCGAGCCGGGGGATCCGACACTGGCCGCGGCGGCGCTGCGGGAGGCGACGGAGGAGTCCGGCATCCCCGGCCTGACGCTGCTGCCCGGCGGCCCCGTGCGGCTCGACCGGCACCCGATCCCCGCGCCCTGCCACTGGCACCTGGACGTGCAGTACGCCGCGCTGGCGCCGACCGGCGCGGTGGCGGAGATCAGCGACGAGTCGCTGGACCTGCGCTGGTACGCGTACGAGGAGGTGGCGGCCGTCGCCGACGCGTCGGTGGTGCGCCTGACGGAGGCCACGCTCGCCCGGCTGTAGCGAACCTCCCCGCCGCCGGCGCGGGGTGACGTGAGGGCGTGCGGAACGCGTGTCAGGGGCGGTCGCCGTGGCGACCGCCCCTGACACGCGCGCGGTGTTCAGTTCCAGGCGTTGTTCTGGTTCTGCGCGTGTGCGCCGTGCTGTCCCGCGCCGAACTGGGCCGCGAGGCCCTGGCCGATGGCGGCGTTCTGCGGCGGCATGACCTCGCTGGGCTGGACCAGGGCGAAGCCCTGTCCGAGGAAGCTGAGCTCCCAGCCCTCGCCCGTGTCGCCGCGGCGGCGGCGGACGTTGGAGTTCGTCGTCTGCGCCTGCATCTGCACCCGCAGCCCGGTGGACCAGGCGACGATCGCGTCCGCGTCGACGTTGACGTACTTGTCGGGCGTCACGTGCATCATCAGCGGCTGCCCGGAGGTCATCAGGGCGACCTTGCCGCGGCCGGAGATGTTGAGCTGGTACTTCCCGGAGCCGGAGATGCCGTACTGGCTGTCCACGGCGATGACCTCGGCGTGCAGGGTCGAGTCCAGCGCCAGGACGTAGGAGCTGTCCACGGTCATGCCCTCCTGCTCGACCTCCACGACGTGGACGTACTGGGCGAGGTTGGCGAAATAGACCGTGCCCTGGCCGGAGCAGCGCATCAGGTCGAGGCCCTCGCCGGTCCTGGCGCGGGACCGGCGCTGGCTGGGCGTCTGGTACTCCCCGTCGAAGTCGACGAGGCCCTGGTAGGCGACCATCGCGCCCTTGCGGGCGAGGATGTCGTCCTGGCCGGTGAGCGCCACCCGCAGCAGCTGCGGGTTCTGGACGACGTACCGTTCCTGGCTCTGCTGTTCGGCGTGGTTGAAAAGCGGGCTCTGCATGGTTGTTCTCGCTCCCCCTCAGCCCCGGATCCGCAGGCGGTCGGTGCTGTCCTCGCTCGGCTGTACGACGACGATGCCCTGGCCGGAGAAGGCCATCTGGTAGGCCTCGCCGCTGCCCCGCCCGATCAGGGAGGAGGCCTTGAAGCTGCGCTTGCCCTTGACCTTGAGCGCCGGCGACCAGGCGACGAGCGCGTCCGGGTCGACGTACGTCTCGTCCTCGCCGCGGCCGCAGTCGACGACGATCGGGGTGCCCCGGGAGGTCAGGGCGACCCAGCCGGTACCGGCGATCTCGACGTTGAACAGGCCCTGGCCGGCGAACTTCGCCAGCCCCTTGACCCGTTCGACGCCCCACTGGAGGTGGGCGTCGAAGGCGAGGATGTTGGAGCCGTTGACCGACAGGGAGTCGTTGTTCAGGTTGATCACGACGACGTCCGCGCCGTAGTCGGCGAGGTAGAGCAGTCCGTCGCCGGAGCACTTCATGATGGGCGCGCCCTCACCGGTGGCCCACGCCTGCGCGACCTGGCGGACGGCGGGCGGGTTGGGCTCGTAGGTGATGAAGCCTTCGTAGGCGACCATCGAGCCGGTGCGCGCGTACAGGTCCTGGCCGGAGGCCATGGCGACCTTGAGCATGGCGCGGCCGTGGTTCTCCATGCGGGCGGCCATCGGGGTCGGGGCGAAGCCCGCGAGTTGCTGGTTCATGGTTCGGGCTCCCTCAGACCTCGTACGGCTGGACGACGATGAAGTTGCCGGGGGCACCCCGGAACTGGAGGTTGACGGTCTCCCCGCTGTGGCCGGGGTACGCGTTGCGGCGCAGCCGGACCTGGCTGGAGAGGATCACCTGCGAGGCGGACGACCAGGCGACGACGGCGTTGCAGTCGGCGAAGGTGGTCGGCGTGACCGGCAGCACCACGGGGATGCCGTGGGTCTTCACCACGACCGTGCCGGTGCCCTGGAACTGCATGGTGAACAGCGCGCCGCCGGGGATGCCGTGGCCCTCGATCCTGCGGACTTCGTACTGCAGCGACTCGTCGAAGGCGAGGACGTTCTCGGCGGAGACGCAGATGCCGTCGCCCTGCAGCTCGATCGGGTGCAGGTGGGCGCCTTCCTCGGCGAGGAAGACCTGGCCGCGGCCGGTACAGCGCATCAGCTGCATCTCCTGGCCGGTGGCGTTGCCGACGATCCGGCCGGTGAAACCGGCTCCCTTGTGGCCGAAGTCGACCTTGCCCTGGTACATGACCATGCTGCCCTGGCGGGCGAGGACGGGCACGCCGCCCATGGCGAGGTCGACCCGCATGAGCTGCTGGTTCTGCGGGGTCCACCGGGCCCCGGTCGCCGTCTCCTTGTACGGCTGGAGCGCGGCGGCGAGCCCGGCACCGGCGGCGGGGGCTCCCTGGGGGACCCCCATGCCGGCCGGCGGCATGCCCGCGGGGGGCTGCTGGCCGAACGCGGGCTGACCGTAGGGAGCGGGGGCCTGCTGCCCGTACGGGGCGGGGGCCGGCTGGCCGTACGGCGACGGCGCGGCGGGCGGTGCGGTCTGGCCCGGGACCTGACCGAACTGCGGCTGCGGCTGCGGCGGCTGACCGTACGGCGCCGGAGCGGGGGCGGGCGGCGGGGCCAGGGGCGCGGCCATCGTGGGCGCCGCGTGCACCGGGGCCTGCGGGGCCGGCGCGGGAGCACCGAACGCGGGGGCCGGCTGGGGCACGTGCGGCGCGGGGGCCGGGGCGCCGAAGGCGGGCGGGGCGGCGGCCTGCGCCGGCGCGCCGAAGCCCGGCGCGGCCTGCGGGGGCTGCGCGGCCGGCTGGTCCTCGGCGACCTCGCCGCCGAAGTTCCGCAGCAGCGCGTCCAGGCCGCCGTCGAAGCCCTGGCCGACGGCGGCGAACCGCCAGACGTCCTTGAGGTAGAAGTCCCCGAGCATCACGGCGCGCTCGGTGGTGAACTCCGCGCCGGTGAAGGCGTACCGGACGACCTCCTCGCCGCCCGCCACCACGCGGATGTAGCCCGGGCCGATCTGCGACATCTGGCCGGCGCCGTCGATCGTGGCCGTGAACGACAGCTTGTGGATGTTCGCCGGGATGCGGTCGAGCGTGACGCGGAAGGACTCGGTGTCGCCGGACTGGGCGCCGAGCAGCTGGATGGACTCCTCGGGCGACTTCGGCTGGTTGAAGAAGATGAAGTACCGGTCGTCCGAGAGCTGCTCGTCGGCGTCGAGGCCGAAGCAGCTGATGTCGAAGGACAGCCCGGGCGCCGCGATCTGCACACCCACGTACAGATCGGTCCCCGGTGTCAGATCACTGATCTTGGCCTTGTGGCCGCGTTGGAATTCCCTGGCCATGCGTAACGACCGTCCCCCATCCCGAAATGTGAATGCGTCGCGTCAGGCTAACGGCTGTCTGTGACATTGAGCCAAGCCGGTACACATTCGGTACAGGATTGTCGCGGTCACTCCTCGTGGGCGCCGGGGAGGTGCGGCAGGCGGTCGGCGGCGACGACGCCTTCGAGGTAGCCCCGGGCACGCTCGGTGCGCGGATACGCCTCCAGGAGCCGCCAGAACCGGGGTCCGTGGCCCGGCACCAGGAGGTGGGCCAGCTCGTGGACCAGGACGTAGTCGACGACGTACTCGGGCATGCCCTGGAGCCGGTGCGACAGCCGGATGCTGCCCTCGGACGGGGTGCAGGAGCCCCAGCGGGTGTTCTGGTTGGTCACCCATCGCACGGAGGCGGGGCGCGCCCGGCCGTCGAAGTACTGCTCCGAGAGCCGTTCGGCCCGCTCGTTCAGCTCGGCGTCGCCGAGGACGCGCTTGCTCTCCTGGGCGGCGAGCTTGTCCAGCATGACCGACACCCAGCGCTGCTCCTCGGCCTCGGACATCCGGGCCGGGATCAGCACGATCGTCCGGTCGCCCTCGCGGTAGGCGGAGACGGTCCTGTTCCGCCGGGGGCTGCGGCGGACCTCGACCGCACTGGTCCCCGGGCCGCGGGGCGGCGGCTTCCTTGTCACGCTGCGCTGTGGGTCGGCGGGCACGGGCCCGACGTTACCCGCTGTCAGCGGGGGAAGTCCCGCCTGCGGGTCGGTTCGGCCGTGATGCCGTCACGCGGCGCACCAATTGAATGACTAATACCCCGGGGCTGTGGACAACTTTTTCCGCCGGTCGCCGTTCCCGGGCAATGTGATCGCAGAGCAAGATCACGGGTCGAGATCACGGGGCGAGATCACGGGGGCGGATATGCATCCGATGGTGAAACCGGCGCTGAGGCGCGCCTGGCGCAATCTGCAGAGCGTGCAGTTCGGGGCCACACCGGCGCACGCGGTCCTGGTCGGGCCGCTGGACACGACCACCGGCAGCTTGCTGGGGCTGCTCGACGGCACCCGCGGCATCGAGCTGCTGCGCGCGGAGGCCCGGGCGCTGGGGCTGCCGGAGGGGCAGCTGGAGGCGCTGCTCGGCCGGCTGGCCCGGGCCGGGCTGATCGCGGACGCCACCGCGCACCGCCCGGGGAAGCCCGGAGCGGCCGGGCGGACGGACCCGGCGCTCGATCCGCTGCGGGCCGACCTCGCGTCACTTTCCGTGGTCCATCCCGAGCCGGACGGGGCGGCACGGCGCCTGGCCGCCCGGCGGGCCCAGCGGGTCCAGGTGCGGGGAGCGGGCCGGGTGGGCGCGGCCGTCGCCGCCTTGCTCTCGGCGTCCGGGGTGGGCCGCGTGGAGGTGCTGGACGCGGGCTCGGTGGAGTCGTGGGAGGTGTCGCCCGGCGGGCTGCCCGCCGAATCGGTCGGCGAACGGCGGGCGGTGGCGGCGCGCCGGCTCGTGCGTGCCGCCGCCCCGGGAGGCAGGGCGCCCCGGCCCGCGGCCTGCGGCCCGGGTGAGAGCGGCCGGGAGCCGGGACTCTCGCTGGTCGTGGTGGCGCCTCGGGACGGGCTCGGGGCGTACGTCCCCGACCCGGTGCCGGCGCACGGCTGGATGGCCACCGGCACCCCCCACCTCTACGCGGGGGTGCTGGAGGCCACCGGGGTCGTCGGCCCGCTGGTGCTGCCGGGCGAGACAGCGTGCGCGCGGTGCGTGCAGGAGGAGCGCACGGACCGGGAGCCGGTGTGGCCGCGGCTGCTCGCCCAGTGGCGCTCGGGCCCGCCCCACGCGCTGCCGGCCTGCGACATGTCACTGGCGACCGCCGTCGCGGGGATGGCCGCCGCCCATGCGCTGTCCTTCCTCGACGGCGAGTCACCGGCGACCGTCGGCGCCCGGTGGGAGGTGTCGCTGCCGGTGCTCGAGTGGCGTGCGGAGCAGGTGAGGCCGCATCCCGCGTGTCCGTGCGGAGCCGTACGTAACAGAGAAGGGGAGCGCGCCTCGGGGGCCGGGTCGGCGCAGGACACAATGGCGGGGTCACCGTCCTGCGCGGCACGCAGTCTGGGAATTGGAGGGGCGTATGTCTGATCTTCCCCGAAAGGCGGTCACCCGGACCGCCAAGTTGGCCGCGTTGCCGCTGGGCTTCGCCGGACGGGCCACCTGGGGCCTGGGCAAGCGGATCGGCGGCAAGTCCGCCGAGATCGTCGCCCGCGAGCTGCAACAGCGCACGGCCGAGCAGCTCTTCAAGGTCCTCGGCGAACTGAAGGGCGGGGCGATGAAGTTCGGGCAGGCCCTGTCCGTCTTCGAGTCGGCGCTCCCCGAGGAGGTGGCGGGGCCCTATCGGGCGGCGCTCACCAAACTGCAGGAGGCCGCGCCGCCGATGCCGACGCGGACCGTGCACGGGGTGCTGGAGGAGCGGCTCGGGGAGGCGTGGCGGGAGCTGTTCCTGGAGTTCGAGGACAAGCCGGCGGCCGCGGCCTCGATCGGGCAGGTGCACCGTGCGGTCTGGCACGACGGCCGTGAGGTCGCGGTCAAGGTGCAGTATCCCGGGGCGGGCGAGGCGCTCCTGTCGGACCTGGCGCAACTGAGCCGGTTCGCGCGGCTGCTCGGCCCGCTGATTCCCGGGATGGACATCAAACCGCTGATCACCGAGTTGCGCGACCGGGTCTCCGAGGAGCTGGACTACGCCCTGGAGGCGGAGTCCCAGCGGGCGCACGCCGAGGAGTTCACCGACGATCCGGACGTGGTGGTGCCGGCGGTGGTGCACCAGTCGGAGCAGGTGCTGGTGACGGAGTGGATCGAGGGGATCCCGCTCTCCGAGGTGATCGCCGACGGCACCCAGGAGCAGCGCGACCGGGCCGGTCAGCTGCTCGCCCGCTTCCTCTTCTCCGGCCCGGCCCGCACCGGCCTGCTGCACGCCGACCCGCACCCGGGCAACTTCCGGCTGCTGCCGGGCGGCCCGGACACCCGGGACGACGGCGGTCCGGAGAGCTGGCGGCTCGGGGTGCTGGACTTCGGCACGGTGGACCGGCTGCCGGGCGGCCTGCCCGAGACGATCGGCGCCTGTCTGCGGATGACGCTGGACGGCGACGCCGAGAGCGTCTACGCCACGCTCCGCGAGGAGGGGTTCGTCAAGGAGTCCATCGAGCTCGACCCGGACGCGGTCCTCGCGTACCTCCTGCCGATCATCGAACCGGCCGAGGTGGACGCCTTCGGATTCTCCCGCGGCTGGCTGCGTGCCCAGGCCGCCCGCATCGCCGACCTCCGCTCCCCCGCGCACCAGTTGGGCAAGCAACTCAATCTGCCGCCGTCCTATCTGCTCATCCACCGGGTGACGCTGAGCACCATCGGTGTGCTCTGTCAGCTGAACGCGACGGTGCGGCTGCGCGACGAACTGGAGGAGTGGCTGCCCGGCTTCCTCGCCGAGCAGGAGGAGCCGACGGAGGGGTGAACGTCGGAGGGGCAGGGGACGGGCGGCGGGCGCTCACCACCAGGTGGAGTCGAGGCGTCCTTCGATGGACCTGATGTTCTCTCGGGCGCAGGTGTCGCAGAGGTAGCGGCGGGTGCCGTCCTCCAGGGACCAGGTCCAGGTCACCGGCAGCTCCTCCGCGGTCTTGCCGCAGTGGGCGCACACGACGGGCTCCTCGGGTGTCCGGGCGTCTGTCACGGGGGTGACGATAGTCCCGCGGAGGCACCGGCGGTACGGCAACGCACCGCGGGGGCCGGTCCGTTCGGACCGGCCCCCGCGGGGTTCTTCCAAGTCAGTTCATGACGGCCATGGCCAGCGCGCGCCGGGCGCGCAGCGAGACGCGCTCGGCGCGCCGCTGCATCCGCCGGGCGGCGACCAGGCGCTGGGCCTGGCGTTCCGCGTCGGCTTCCCGCAGGCGGTCGTGCATATGCGCACGAGCCAGGGCTTCTGGGATGAGTTGCATTTCGCGGGTCCTGTTCTGACGCGAGGCGTTCGCGCCGGTGATGGAAACGTCAGGGGTGGCGGAGCCGGACGGCTCGCTCGTGGAAGAGGTCATCGGGGCCTGCTTCTGGGGATCGTGCGTGAGGGGTCGGTCGATGGTTCCGGTGATGTTCATGCCATGACCGGGTTCTTGCGCGGACGGCCACGCGGCCGCTTGCGGGCGACGACGACACCCTGGACGAAGAGCTCTCCGCCCCACACACCCCACGGCTCACGCCGCTCCTTGGCGCCGGCGAGGCAGGCCTCCATCAGCGGGCAGGTGCGGCACAGCGACTTGGCGTACTCGACGTCGGCCGGGGACTCGGCGAAGAAGACCTCCGGGTCGAACGAACGGCACGGGACGGGTACGCCGAGGTTCTCGATGGCGTCGTCGAGCGCGGTGAGCGCGGTGAGGGGGGTGAGCGCGGTCAAGGTGGAGTCCTCCGTGAGGCCGGGCGGGGGGATCGTTTCGGAAGGCGGTACGGACGGGGCGTGCGCTTCGAGTTGCACGGGGTGTCTTTCCTCGTCTGTTGTTCCGGCCTGTTGGCCGGGGGTTCGGCTGGTACCGGGTCTTGCTTCGTCCCGAGGCCCCTTCGCTCCGTCATCCCCGTTCGGGGACAAACAGAAGGGCCGCGGATCCCGGGTGGGGTTCCGCGGCCCTGAAGGCGCCGGCCTGATCGAAGATCAGGCTGGATCACTCCAGGGTTCGAGCCCACGGAAGGCCCACATCGTGTGGTGGTGCGTCTGCTGCTGGGTTCCGGCACCGGTCGCCGCAAAGCCATAGGCCGTGGCCTTGCCTGCTGCTACTCCTGCTTCCAGTGCCTTGGTCGGTCGCTCATTGCGCTCCATGACGGGAAGAGCCGCCAGGAGGGCCGCGGGCCGCAGGGCCGCGGCACCGGCCAGGCCGGCGCCGGACATACCGGTGCCAGGAAGACCGCTGCCAATGAGGATCGAACCGGAGACGACGAGCGAGCAGGTGGAGACGACCGAGCGATCGGTCATTTTGTCGGTGCTGACGAAGCTGACGTTGGTGCCGTTGATGTTGCTGATCACTGGAATCGCCTCCTCTCGGCGTCTCGGAGGGCTCGGTGTGAGCCGGACCCTCATGTTTATTTGGACAAGTACAGCACGAAGACAGGGCTTCGAAGAAGCCGCTGTTTCCGTGGTTAAGAACCTATGGGGCTTGACGGGGCGTACGCAAACTATTTTTCCGACGAGTTTTCCTCAGGGTCCCTCGACGACTCCTACAGGCGCCTGACCTGCCTCTTCACCCGGCTCCTCGCCCGCGCAGAGGGCCAGGACGGCGGCGCCGAACCGGTCCAGCTTACGGGCGCCCACGCCGGAGATCGAGGCCAGCTCGCCATCGCTGGACGGGACGCACTCGGCGATCGCCATCAGCGTCTTGTCGGTGAAGACGCAGTACGCCGGCTGCCCGAGCTCCTTGGCCTGGTCGGAGCGCCATTCACGCAGCCGCTCGAACAGCGCCTCGTCCATGTCCGAGGGGCAGCCCTCGCAGCGCATCAGCTTCATCTCGCCCGCCTCGGTGAGCGTGGCACCGCAGACACGGCACAGCACCGGGCCGCGCCGCTTGCGGCGACCGCCGCCGCTCCCCCGGTCGACCGAACCGCCACCGCCCGCGCCCGCCGCCCCGAGGGCCCCGGAGCCCGGCCGCAGCCCCTTGAGGAAGCGGCTGGGGCGCCGGGAGGCGCGGCCGCCCGGAGCCCGGGAGAGCGCCCAGGAGAGCGAGAGGTGGAGCCGGGCGCGGGTCACGCCGACGTACAGCAGCCGGCGCTCCTCCTCGACCTGCTCGTCGGTCTTGGCGTACGTGATCGGCATCATGCCTTCGGTGAGGCCGACCAAGAAGACGGCGTCCCACTCCAGGCCCTTGGCCGCGTGCAGCGAGGCGAGGGTGACGCCCTGAACGGTGGGGGCGTGCTGGGCGGCGGCCCGTTCGTCGAGCTCGGCGACCAGGTCGGAGAGGGTCGAGCCGGGCTTGGCGCGGGCGAAGTCCTCGGCGAGCCGGACGAGGGCGGCGAGCGATTCCCAGCGGTCCCGGACGGCGCCCGAGCCGGCGGGCGGCTCGGTGGTCCAGCCCTTGGTGGAGAGCACCGCCCGGACCTGGGAGGGAAGGTCCTCGGCGTCGTCGAGCAGCGAGTCGTTCCCCCCGGCGCGGGCGGCGCCCCGCAGGGCGATGCCGGCCTCGCGCACCTCCTGGCGCTCGA
The DNA here is from genome assembly GCF_042957155.1 of Streptomyces sp. NPDC008121. Lineage (NCBI taxonomy): Bacteria > Bacillati > Actinomycetota > Actinomycetes > Kitasatosporales > Streptomycetaceae > Streptomyces > Streptomyces sp. NPDC008121. The sequence continues at coordinate 565,380 of NZ_JBIBHT010000003.1, forward strand.
AGAAGCGCTCGGCGCCGCGCAGCTGATAGGGCACACCGGCGTCGGCGAGGGCCTGCTCATAGACCTCGGACTGGGCGTTGATGCGGTAGAGCACGGCGATCTCGCCGGCCGGGACGCCCGCGGCGATCAGGTCGCGGATGCGGCGGGCGGTGCCCTCCGCCTCGGCGGGCTCGTCGGCGTACTCGGTGTAGGCGGGCTCGGGGCCGGGGTCGCGCTGGGAGATCAGCTCCAGCCGGTGCTCGGCGGCGCGGCCGCGCGCCTGGCTGAGCAGGCCGTTGGCCAGGTGGACGACCTGGGGGGTGGAGCGGTAGTCACGGACCAGCTTCACGACGGTGGCGTCGGGGTGCCGGGTGCGGAAGTTCAGCAGGTGGTCGGGGGTGGCACCGGTGAAGGAGTAGATCGTCTGGCTGGCGTCGCCGACGACGCAGAGGTTGTCCCGGTCGCCGAGCCACAGGTCGAGCAGGCGCTGCTGCAGCGGGGAGACGTCCTGGTACTCGTCCACCACGAAGTGCTGGTACTGGCGGCGGATCTGGTCGGCGATGTCGTGCCGGTCCTGGAGGATGCCGACGGTGAGCAGCAGCACGTCCTCGAAGTCGATCACCGAGCGGTCGCGCTTGAGCTGTTCGTACATGGCGTAGATCTGGCCGATCTCCGCCGGGTCCCGGGGGGCCTCGCGCACGGACTTCGCGACGGCCGCCGGATAGTCGGCGGGGACGGTCTGGGTGACCTTCGCCCACTCGATCTCGCCCGTGACGTCACGCAGCTCGTTCCGGTCGAGCCGGACGCGGCAGCGCGCGGCGGCCTCGGCGACCAGCTGGATCTTGCGCTCCAGGAGCCGGGGCAGATCACCACCGACGACTTTCGGCCAGAAGTACTGGAGCTGGCGCAGCGCGGCGGAGTGGAAGGTGCGCGCCTGGACGCCGCCCGCGCCGAGCTCGCGCAGCCGGCCGCGCATCTCGCCGGCGGCCCGGTTGGTGAACGTGACGGCCAGCACACTGCCGGGCTGGAGTATGCCCGCCCGCACGCCGTAGGCGATGCGGTGGGTGATGGCCCGCGTCTTGCCCGTGCCGGCTCCCGCCAGCACGCACACCGGGCCGTGCAGGGCCAGGGCGACCTCGCGCTGCTCGGGGTCGAGCCCGTCGAGCACCGCGTCGGCCGAGTCCGGGACCCGCGGGAAGAGAGTGGAGTGCGTTGCTGCTGTCACCCCGCCATGCTGCCAGGTTCGGCGGGGTGCGTGCGGCGCGTCGTCCACAGGCCCGGGGCTCCGGTCATATGAATCGGTCGCGGCCCGGGGCGCCGGGAATGGTCGGGCGAGCGCGTACGTTCTCCTCCTCGGCACCCATCCGCGAACAGAGGAGCGCCAGGTCATGCAGGGCACTGTGACGATGTACAGCACCACGTGGTGCGGCTACTGCCGTCGGCTGAAGGGCCAGATGGACCGCGAGGGCATCGCGTACACGGAGATCAACATCGAGCAGGACCCCGAGTCGGCCGCGTTCGTGGAGAAGGCCAACGGAGGCAACCAGACCGTACCGACCGTGCTCTTCCCGGACGGCTCGACGCTGACGAACCCGTCGCTCGCCCAGGTCAAGCAGAAGGTCGGCGTCTGAGCGGACGTCGCGCGCGTACGAAGGAGCCCCCGTCCGGCGTTGCCGGGCGGGGGCTCTTTTCGGCCAGGGCCGTCTGACGGCGGCGCCCCAGGGGTTCAGGCCGGGTCGCCCGGCTTCGGCAGAGGCTTGCCGTACCAGAGCTCGATCAGGCGGGAGGCGATCGAGATGCCGTACGGGGGCAGGACCTCGCCCGACGCGAAGGCCGCCGTCAGGTCGTCGCGGGAGAACCAGCGGGCCTCGTGGATCTCCTCGCCGTCGACGGTGATCTCGGAGGACGTGGCGCGCGCGAAGAAGCCGAGCATCAGGCTGGAGGGGAAGGGCCAGGGCTGGCTGGCGACGTACTCGACCTCGCCGACCGTGACGCCCGCCTCCTCGAAGACCTCGCGGGCCACGGACTGCTCGATCGACTCGCCGGGCTCGACGAAGCCCGCCAGCGTCGAGAAACGGCCCTCGGGCCAGTGGACCTGCCGGCCCAGCAGCGCGCGGTCGTGCTCGTCCGTGACCAGCATGATCACCGCGGGGTCGGTGCGCGGGTAGTGCTCGGCGCCGCAGGCCTGGCAGCGGCGGATGTGCCCGGCGGCGGCGATGACCGTGCGCTCGCCGCAGCGGGAGCAGAAGCGGTGGAGGCGCTGCCAGTTCTCCAGGGCGACGGCGTGCACCATGAGTCCCGCGTCGCGGGGCGAGAGCAGCAGACCGGCCTCGCGCAGTCCGGCCGGGCGGGCGGACTGGTCCATGCGGCCGGGCAGGGAGTCCTTCTGCAGGGCGAAGTAGGAGACGCCGTCGGCGTCCGTGCCCAGGAAATAGCGGTGGGTCTCGGTGACCGGGGCCTCGAAGGCCGGGGTCATCACCAGCTCGGTGCGGCCGTCGGGGGTGTCGTCGATCAGCACCTGGCCGCCGGAGACGACGAAGACGCGGGTCTTGGGGTGGCTCCAGGCCGCGGCCAGCCAGGCCTCGTCGAGACGGTGGTGCGCCGCGCGGTCGATGCCGCTGGGGGCGGTGAGCCCGATCGGTCGGGCCGCGGTATCGGTCTCGTGGTTCATGCTGCTCACAGGTGCTTCCAACTCCCCCGGTTCGATGTGTGGGTTCGGCGTTCAGCGCTGCGGGGCGGCTGCCGGGAGGGCAGCGGGCAGGTCGGCCCACAGATGAGCGGTGGCCTCGACGCCCTTGAGGAGGAGGTCGAGCTCGACCTTCTCGTCGGGGGCGTGCCACCCGTCGGACGGTACGGAGATGCCGAGGAACAGCACCGGCGCGTCCAGGACGTCCCTCAGGTCGGCGGCGGGGCCCGAACCTCCCTCGCGGGTGTAGCGGATCGGGGCGCCGTCGAAGGCCAGGCTCATGGCGCGGGCGACCGATTGCAGGGCCGGGTGGTCCAGCGGGGTCAGGCACGGCCGGGTCGGGGCGCCGAAGTCGATCTCGTACCGGATCCCGGCGGGGACCCGGGCGGCGAGCCAGTCGCATACGGCGCGTTCGATCGTGGCCGGATCCTGGCCGGAGACGAGCCGGAAGGAGAGCTTCAGCTGGGCGGAGGCGGGGACGATCGTCTTGCCGCCCGGGCCTTGGTAGCCGCCGCCGATGCCGTTGACCTCGGCGGTCGGGCGGGCCCAGACGCGCTCCAAGGTGGAGAATCCGGCCTCGCCGAGGGTGCCGTGCGACTTGGCCGTGCGCAGCCAGGCGGCCTCGTCGAAGGGGAGTTCGGCGATCAGGGCGCGCTCGGCGTCGGAGAGTTCGGTGACGCCGTCGTAGAAGCCGGGGATGGCGACCCGCTCGTCCTCGTCGTGGAGGGCGGCGACGAGCCGGCCGGCGACGGTCGCCGGGTTGGGCACGGCTCCGCCGAAGGCGCCGGAGTGGATGTCCTGGTCGGGGCCGTACAGCTCGATCTCGCAGTCCGCGACCCCGCGCATGCCGGTGCAGACGGTCGGGGTGTCCTCGGACCACATCCCGGTGTCGGAGACGATCACGATGTCGGCGGCGAGCCGGTCGGCGTGGGCCTCGACCAGATCGCGGAAGTGCGGGGAGCCGGACTCCTCCTCGCCCTCGACGATGAGCTTGAGGTTGACGGCGGGGGCGGTACGGCCGGTCGCGGCGAGGTGGGCGCGGACGCCGAGGGTGTGGAAGAAGACCTGGCCCTTGTCGTCGGCGGCGCCGCGGGCGTACAGCCGGCCGTCGGCGATGTGCGGCTCGAACGGGTCGGTCCGCCAGCCGTCCTCGCGGGCGGCGGGCTGGACGTCGTGGTGGCCGTAGACGAGCACGGTGGGGGCGTCGGGCTCCCCGGAGGGCCAGGAGGCGAAGACGGCGGGGGCGCCGTCGGTCTCCCAGACCTCGGCCGTGGTGAACCCGGTCTCCGTGAGCTTGGCGGCGAGCCAGTCGGCGCTGCGCCGGACGTCCCCGGCGTGGGCCGGCTGCGCCGACACGGAGGGGATGCGCAGCCACTCGGCGAGGTCGTCGAGGAAGGCGGCACGGTGCCGGCCGATGTACGTGCGTACGGCCTGGGTACGTGCGGTCTGGACGGCGCTGTCCGGGGTGTCGCTCATGCTCCTGAGCCTATCCGGCGTCCGGGTCCGCTCCGCCCGGCGGTCCGTACACCTGTCCGGGCCGCCGGCCGCCGCCGTGTCCTCGCGGGGCCGGGTCCCGCCGCTCCTCCCGCGCTCCGCCCAGGAGGATGTCCTCCAGCTCCGCGCGGCCGGGGAGGCGGGCGGGACGCACGACGTCTCCCGTGCGGACGTAGACGAACGCGGCGGCGACCTCGTCGACGGGGAGGCCGTGCTGCTCGGCCCAGGCCAGGCGGTAGATCGCGAGCTGGAGGGGGTCGGCGGTGCGCAGGTGGCTGGTCTTCCAGTCGACGATCTCGTACGCGCCGGATTCCGGGTCGCGGTAGACGGCGTCGATCCGGCCGCGCACCACCCTCCCGGCGAGCGAGAGGTGGACGGGGACCTCGACGCGGTACGGGGTGCGATGGGCGTACGGGGTGAGGGCGAAGGCGTCCTTGAGGGTGTCGAGGTCGCGCTCGTCGGCGATCTCCGGTTCGCCGGCGAAGTCCTCGCCGCCGGGGAGTTCGTCCGGGCCGAGCATGGGGAGCGGCAGCTCCTCGAACCGCGACTCCACCCAGGCGTGGAACCGGGTGCCGCGGCGGGCGGCGGGCTGCGGGGGGCGGGGCATGGGGCGGGCCAGGTCCTGGGCGAAGCCGTCGGGGTCGGCGGCGAGGCGGAGGACCTGGGAGGCGGAGAGGTAGGCGGGCAGCAGGACGTCGCGGGTCGTGGCGCGGGCCCGGCGCAGCTCGGTGGTGAGGGTGGTGAGGTCGCGGTCCCAGGAGGCGAGGGTGCGCTGTTCCTCGGGGGTGAGGGTGGGCGGGGGCGCGGGGGTGCGGGGGGCGGGCCGGGGCTCGGCCGGGGTGTCGTCCCTCGGGGTGCGGGGGGCGGGGATCTCGTCGGACGGCGGGCGGGCCGCCACCGGCGGTTCCGCGGCGGCCGGGGGTACCGGCGCGGCCGGGGGCGGCTCCTCGTCCCCGAAGGGTTCCTCGTACGGATGCTCGTCCGGGGGCTCGTAGGGATCCTCCTGCGGGTCCTCGTAGGGGTCCTCGTGCCACCGCGGCTCGTCCGCGTCGTCCCACAGGGGTTCCTCGGCGGACCACAGGGGTTCCTCCGCGGACGGTTCCGCCGCCCCGGGCGCGAGCGCCTGGGCCGGCAGCGCGTCCGGGGCCCACAGCAGGGCCATCACCCGCTCCGCCGCCCGGCGGCGGCGGGCCAGGGAGTCCGGGTCGAGCGGGAGGGGCCAGGCGTGGTCCTTGGCGGACTCCGCGAGGGAGGGGTTCTCGGTGTCCGCCTCCGGTTCGTCGGCCCAGGCCTCGATCTCGCCGTACCCGGCCGCGCAGTGCTCGTACAGGTCGTGGAGGAAGGCGGAGGGGCCGCGGGGCTTCTTCTGCGCCGGGCCCCACCAGTGGGCGGAGCCGAGGAGGAGGGAGCGCGGGCGGGTGAACGTCACATAGCCGAGGCGCAGCTCCTCGGTGTGCTGGTGCTCCCGCATCCGTTCCTTGAAGCCCTTCAGGGCGGCCGCGTCCCAGCCGTCGACGTCCGGCAGGGTGGCGGCGTCGCCGCGCAGGGCGTGCGGCAGCACCTGGGGCTGCGAGGTCCACGACTCGCGGGACCTGGCGCTGGGGAACTGGGAGGCGACCAGGCCGGGCACCGCCACCACGTCCCACTCCAGGCCCTTGGACTTGTGCGCGGTGAGGACCTTGACCGTGTTCTCGCCGCCCGGCAGGGCGTTGTCCAGGCCCTTTTCGTACTGCGCGGCCGTGCGCAGGAAGCCGAGGAAGGCCAGCAGCGTCGCCTCGCCGTCCAGGGAGGCGAAGCCGGCCGCGATGTCCAGGAAGTTCGAGAGGGTCTCGCGGCGGCGGGCGGCCAGGGCGTGCGGGGAGGCGGAGAGCTCGACCTCCAGGCCGGTGGTGGCGAGGACCCGGTGCAGGACGTCCATCAGGGGGTCGGCGAGCGAGGAGCGCAGGCTGCGCAGCTCGGCGGCGAGGCGGGCGAAGCGGACCCGGGCCTCGGCGGAGAACGGCAGGCCGTCGTCCTCGCCGCCGGAGTCGAGGAAGGTGTCGAGCGCGTCGGCGAGCGAGACGACCTCGGCGGGGTCGACGCCCTCGACGGCGGCGGCGAGGCGCGCGTCGGCGTCGCCGTCGCCCCGTTCGCGGTGCACGAGGAGCCGGGCGCGGCGGCCGAGGAGGGCCAGGTCGCGGGGGCCGATGCGCCAGCGGGGGCCGGTGAGGAGGCGGACCAGGGAGGCGTTGGCGCCCGGGTCCTGGAGGACCTCGCACACGGCGACCAGGTCGGCGATCTCGGGGAGGTGGAGGAGCCCGGAGAGGCCGACGACCTCGACGGGGACGTCCCGGGCGACGAGGGCCGCCTGGATGGCGGGGAAGTCGGTGGCCGTACGGCACAGGACGGCGATGTCGCCCGGTTCCCTGCCGGTGCGGACGAGGTGGGCGAGGGAGTCGGCGAGCCAGTCGATCTCCTCGGCGTGGGTGGGCAGCAGCGCGACGCGGACCGTGCCGTCGCGCTCCGCGCGGGGGGCGGGCCGCAACGCCTCCACGCCCGCGTGCATGGCGCGGAGGGGGGCGGCGAGACCGTTGGCGAGGTCGAGGAGCCGACCGCCGCTGCGCCGGTTCTCGGAGAGGGCGTAGCGGGTGGCGGGGGCGCCGTCCTCGTACGGGAAGTGCTCGGGGAAGTCGTCGAGGTTGGCGACGGACGCTCCGCGCCAGCCGTAGATCGCCTGGCAGGGGTCGCCGACGGCGGTGACAGCGTGGCCGGTGCCGCCGCCGAAGAGGCCGGAGAGCAGCAGCCGCTGGGCGACGGAGGTGTCCTGGTACTCGTCCAGGAGCACCACCCGGAATTCGTTCCGGAGGATCGCGCCGACCTCGGGGCGGGTGGTGGCGAGTTCGGCGGAGAGGGCGATCTGGTCGCCGAAGTCGAGGAGGTCCCGGGAGCGCTTGGCGGCGCGGTAGCGGACGACGAGGTCGAGCAGTTCGCGGCGGGCGGCGGCGGTCTCGGGCACCTTGCGCAGGTCGGCGTTGGAGAGCTTGGCGCGGGAGAGGGTGTCGAGGAGCCCGGCGTCGTACGCGTCCAGCCGCCGGGGGCTCACGAGGTGTTCGGCCAGCTCAGCGTCGAGGGCGAGGAGGTCGCCGACCAGGGTGGGGAACGACTTGGTCAGGGCGGGGTACGGGCCGGGGGCCTCGCGGAGCACGCGGGCGGCGAGCTGGTAGCGGGTGGCGTCGGCAAGGAGGCGGGAGGTGGGCTCCAGGCCGATCCGGAGCCCGTGGTCGGTGAGCAGTTGGCCCGCGAAGGCGTGGTACGTGGAGATGCGGGGCTCGCCCGGGGGGTTGTCCGGGTCGATGGCCTCGGGGTCCGTCACGCCGGCCCGGACGAGGGCGGTGCGGACGCGTTCGGCGAGTTCGCCGGCGGCCTTGTTGGTGAAGGTCAGGCCGAGGACCTGCTCGGGCGCGACCTGGCCCGTGCCGACCAGCCAGACCACCCGGGCGGCCATCACCGTCGTCTTGCCGGAACCGGCTCCGGCCACGATGACCTGCGGGGCGGGCGGCGCGATGATGCAGGCCGTCTGCTCCGGGGTGAACGGGATGCCGAGGAGCTCCTTGAGCTGCTCGGGGTCGGTGATGCGTGCGGTCACTCCAAAGAGGCTAACGGGGACCGCTGACATTCCCGTCCACGGCCGCCCCTGGCCACCGGTGACCTGTCGCTCCGGGGCCGGGCGGGGCGCCGGGCGCGCGGTCACTCGACGATGTGGCGGCCTTCCGGCTGGGCGCTGCACGAGGCGCGGAACGCGCAGTGGGTGCAGTGCTGGCCGGTGGCGGGGGTGAAGCGCTCGTCGAGGACCCGGCCCGCCGCGGTGGCGAGCAGGTCGCCGACCCACTCCCCCGCCAGGGGCTCCTGCGCCTGGACCTTCGGCAGCGCCTCCCCGCCCTCCTTCTTGGGGGCGGGCTGGCGCAGCTGGACGAGTTCGGCGCCGCCGGGGTCGGGCCGGCGGCCGTCGAAGACCTCGTCGAGGGCCCCCTCGCGCACCGCGAGCTGGTAGACGGCGAGCTGGGGGTGGTGGGACACCTCGTCGCGGGTGGGGGCGGACTTGCCGGTCTTGAAGTCGACGACGTAGGCGCGGCCGTGTTCGTCGGCCTCGACCCGGTCCATGGAGCCGCGGATCCGGACCTCGTAGGCGCCGGCTTCGAGGGTGACGTCGAAGTCGTGCTCGGTGGCGGCCGGGGTGCGGCCGCCGCGGTCCAGGACGTGCCAGCGGAGGAACCTTTCCAGCGCCACGCGCGCGTGCTCCTTCTCCTGGGCGGACTTCCAGGGGGCGTCGAAGGAGAGCCCGTCCCAGACGGAGTCCAGGCGGGCCATCAGGACGTCCAGGTCGGCCGGGGTGCGGCCGGAGGCGACCTCGTCGGCGAGGACGTGGACGACGTTGCCGAAGCCCTGGGCGGCGGTGGCGGGGGCGTCGGCCTTCACCTCGCGGCCCAGGAACCACTGGAGGGCGCAGGTGTTGGCGAGCTGGTCGAGCGCCGATCCGGAGAGGGCGACGGGACGGTCGCGGTCGCGGAGCGGAACGGTGCTGTGGGTCGGCTCGAACAGGCCCCACCAGCGGTCCGGGTGCGCGGCCGGGACGAGCGGCTGGTCCTCTTCATCGGTGAGGGCGGCGAGCCGGGCCAGCCGTCGGGCCGCCGCGTCGCGCAGCGCGGGCGAGGCGGCGGGGTCGACGGTGGTGGCGCGGAGTTCGGCGACGAGCGCGGCGACGGCGAGGGGGCGGCGGGGGCGGCCGGGGACGTCCTTGGGCTCGGCGCCGAGCTCGGTGAGGAAGCGGGAGGGCTGGTCGCCGTCCTCGGCGGGGGCCTTCACCGCGGTGACGACGAGGCGGTCGCGGGCGCGGGTGGCGGCGACGTAGAAGAGGCGGCGTTCCTCGGCGAGGAGGGCGCCGGGGGTGAGGGGTTCGGCGAGGCCGTCGCGGCCGATCCGGTCGGCTTCGAGGACGGAGCCCCGGCGGCGCAGGTCGGGCCAGAGGCCCTCCTGGACGCCGGGGACGACGACGAGGCTCCACTCCAGGCCCTTGGAGCGGTGGGCGGTCATCAGCCGGACGGCGTCGGGGCGGGCCTGGCGCCGGGAGAGGGTGTCCGCGGCGATGTCCTGGGCGTCGAGCTCTTCGAGGAAGTTGAGGGCGCCCCGGCCGCCGACCCGGTCCTCGGCGCGGGCGGCGGTCTCGAACAGGGCGCAGACGGCGTCGAGGTCCCGGTCGGCGTTGCGCCCGGCGGCGCCGCCGCGCAGCGCCGCCCGTTCCAGGCGGCCGGGCCAGGGGGTGCCGTTCCACAGGAGCCAGAGGGCGTCCTCGGCGGTCCCGCCGGCGGCGAGGCGGTCGCGGGCCTGCCGGAGCAGTTCGCCGAGCCGCTTGGCGCCCCGGGCGTACGACTGGTCGTGCGCGACGAGCCGCTCGGGCTCGACGAGGGCGCGCGTGAGCAGGACGTCGGACGGCGGCGGCACCCTGTTCCCCCCGGCCCGCTCCTCGTCCCGCAGCGCCCGCCCGAGCCGCCGGAGATCGGCGGGATCCATCCCGGCGAGCGGCGAGGCGAGCAGCGCGAGCGCCGTCTCGGTGTCGAGCCGGTTCACGGAGGCGGGGGCGTCGGGGGCGGCGGCCGCCTGATCGTCGGAGGTGTCCGGGGCATCAGGGGTGTCCGGCGCGTCGGGGGCGTCGGGGGCGGCGACCACCTGGGCGTCGGAGGTGTCCGGGGCATCAGGGGTGTCCGGGGCGTCGGGGGTCTCCGGGGCGGCGGCCGCCTGATCGTCGGAGGTGTCCGGGGCGGCGGCCGCCTGGGCGTCAGGGGTGTCCGGGGCGGCGGGGGTGTCCGGTTCCCCCGGCTCCGGCGGGGCGTCGGCGACGGGGCTCCGGGCGGAGTCCTCACCGTCCGAGGGGGTTCCCGTCGCCGCGGCGCGCAGGGCGAGGAGGAGGGGGGCGACCGCGGGTTCGTGGCGCAGGGGGGTGTCGGCCGTGTCCGTCTCCACGGGGACGCCCGCCGAGGTCAGGGCGCGGCGCAGGACCGGGATCGGGGTGCTCGCGCGGACGAGGACGGCCATGGCGTGCCAGGGCACGCCGTCCTCCAGGTGGGCGCGGCGCAGCAGGTCGGCGATGTTGTCGAGTTCGGTGGAGGAGGTCGGGTACGTGTACGTCTCCACCTGCCCCCCGCTCCGTACCGCCCCGAGGGCCCGGTGCGCGCGCACCTTGTCGGCGGGCAGCCGTGGCAGGGGCATGCGCTGGGTGAGGAGGCGCGTCGCGGCCAGCAGGCGCTCGCCCGAGCGGCGGGAGGTCGTCAGGACGCGTACGTCCGCCGGGCGGCCGTCCGGCCCGCGGAAGGTGTCCGGGAAGTCCAGAATGCCGTTGACGTCGGCGCCCCGGAAGGCGTAGATCGACTGGTCGGGGTCGCCGAAGGCGACCACCGTGCGCCCGCCCGTCGCCCGGCCGCCACGCGTGCGGGAGGCGCTCCGGGCGGCCCCTGTCGCTCCCCCGGCCAGCGCGGTCAGCAGCCGCACCTGTGCCGGATCGGTGTCCTGGTACTCGTCCACGAAGACGGCGTCGTACTCGGGCAGCGTCACCCGCTCGGACAGCAGGACCGCCCGGTGCACCAGCTCCGTGTAGTCGAGGACCCCCTGGAGGTCGAGGACGTCCAGATACTCCGCGAGGAACCCCGCCGCCGCCTTCCAGTCCGGGCGGCCGACCCGCTGGGCGAACTCCGCCAGCGCGCCCGGTGACAGGCCCAGCTCCCGGGAGCGCGCCAGTACGGCCCGGACCTCGTCGGCGAACCCGCGGGTCGTCAGGCAGGCCCGCAGCTCGTCGGGCCAGCGCACCCGGTCGAGGCCCGCCTTCTCCAGGTCGAGCTGGCCCGCGAGCAGCTCCCGTACGGCCAGGTCCTGCTCGGGTCCCGAGAGCAGCCGCAGCGGCTCCGCGAACAGGTCGGCGTCCTGGTGGGCGCGGATCAGGGCGTAGCAGTACGAGTGGAAGGTCGTCGCCTGCGGCGGCCGGGCGCCCCCGAGCCGGGCCGCCATCCGGTCGCGCAGTTCCACGGCGGCCTTGCGGCTGAAGGTGAGGACGAGGATCCGTTCCGGGTCCGCGCCCTTCTCGATCCGGGCCGCGACCGCCTCCACCAGCGTCGTCGTCTTTCCGGTGCCGGGCCCGGCCAGGACGAGCAGCGGTCCGCCGGCGTGGTCAACCACTTCCCGCTGCGCTGCGTCCAGCAGAGGGGGGTCCACCGGGGCCGGCGCGGTACGCACCAGCCGGTACGCGCCGGGGGCCCGCCGCGTACGTCGGGTGGTGGAGGAGGTACTCACGTGGATCGCCGGTCCTGGTGGATGGTGTGCTGGTGCTGAAGGCAAGCCCGTACGGGCACCCGTACGGGACGAACGACGACGTTACGGGAAACGGACGGCGTCCGAGTCCCCGTCCGAGCCGTCATCCATACGGTGCCGTCGCGCGCCGGGTGCTCCCGTCATGGCCGAAGCTGTCACGTGTGAGCTCCGCCATCCCACCGCGCCCGCCGCATGTCGAGCTTGGGCAGATGCCCCTCGGCGGCCCGCCCCGCCTCGCGCAGCGGAGTCCCCTCCGCGCGGTAGTGGCCGAGGGCGCGCAGCTCGTGGCCGGGCAGCAGCGTGCCGTCGGCGCGCACTACGCGCCACCACGGCCCCGCGCCGCCGTACAGGGCCATCACACGGCCGACTTGGCGCGGGCCGCCCTCGTCCAGCCATTCGGCCACGTCGCCGTAGGTCATCACCCGGCCCGGCGGGATCAGCTCGGCGACGTCCAGCACCCGTTCCGCGTACGCGGGAAGTTCCGCAGGTTCCTCGGCGCTCATCCGCCCCATCCTGCCTCACCCCACCGACAACACCCTGATGCCTCCGTCGGGCCCCGCTTCATGCCACCATCGTGCGGGCGGTGACGGGTGATACGAGACCAGGCGCGACAAGAACACCGAGACGAGCACGCGGCGCGAGCGGCACAGACAGAGACGGACATGGTGATGGGGCACGACGCTCAGCCTCCGGAGGAGGAGGCTCACCCCGGCGTGCCCGGCGCACCCCCTCGCCAGGCCGCACCCGCGAACGGGGACGAGACGGCCCCCCGGCCGGAGGCCGGACCCGAGGCCGGACCCGAGGCCGACCCGGAGCGGGGCCCGGAGCCGAGGCCCGCCCTCGCTCCGAAGGCCACCCGCGCCCCCGACGCCGACCCCGAGCCCGGCCCCGACGCCGACCCCGAGACCGACCCCGAGCCGGAGCCCAGTGAGCGGCTCTCCGGGGACGAGCCGCTGCTCGCCGCCCGGGTGCACCGGCCCTCCGACCTCATGCGGCTCCTCGTCGGCGTCCTCGCGATCGCCCTCGTCATCGCCATCGCCGCCTTCGCCCACGGCACCACCTCCGGCCTTGAACAGGACATCAACAAGGGCGCGGGCGGCGCCCCCGACCTCTTCGTCAAGATCGCCGGACTGGTCTCCAGCATCGCCGTCCTGCTCGTGCCGGTCGCCTTCGCCATCGAGCGGCTGATCAAACGCGACGGACTGCGGATCGCGGACGGCGTCCTCGCCGCCGTCCTCGCCCACGGCGTCACCCTCGCCACCGACCTCTGGGTCGCCAAGGCCGCGCCCGGCACCATCCAGGACGCGCTGACCCAGCCGCAGTCCGGCGGCGGTCTCACGGACCCGGTGCACAACTACCTCGCGCCGGTCATCGCGTACATGACCGCCGTCGGCATGGCCCGCAGGCCCCGCTGGCGGGTGGTGCTGTGGATGGTGCTGCTGCTCGACGCCTTCACGATGCTGGTGGCGGGGTACACCACCGCGTTCTCGATCATCCTCACCGTCCTCATCGGCTGGACCGTGGCGTACGGAACGCTGTACGCCGTGGGCTCCCCCAATGTCCGCCCCACCGGCCAGACACTCCTCGCCGGTCTGCGGAGGGTCGGCTTCCGGCCGGTCTCCGCGATGCGCGCGGAAGGGGTCCCGGACGCGGCGGACAGTGGCGACCGGGGCCGCCGCTACCTCGTGACGATGGAGTCAGGGCCACCGCTCGACGTCACCGTCGTCGACCGGGAGCAGCAGGCGCACGGCTTCTTCTACCGCGCGTGGCGGCGGCTGACCCTGCGCGCCATCACCACCCGGCGCTCGATCGTGTCGCTGCGCCAGGCGCTGGAGCAGGAGGCCCTCCTGGCGTACGCGGCGATCGCCGCCGGCGCCAACGCGCCGAAGCTGATCGCCACCTCCGAGCTGGGTCCGGACGCCGTCATGCTCGTGTACGAGCACCTGGGTGGCCGGACCCTGGACTCGCTGGACGACGAGGAGATCACCGACGACCTGGTGCGCAGCGCCTGGCGTCAGGTGCGCGCCCTCCAGTCGCGCCGGATCGCGCATCGGCGGCTCGCCGGGGACGCGATTCTGGTGGATCGTTCCGGCAACGTCATCCTGACCGATCTGCGGGGCGGTGAGATCGCCGCGGGCGACTTGGTCCTGCGAATGGACATCGCGCAGCTCCTCACCACCCTCGGGCTGCGGGTCGGCGCCGAGCGGGCGGTCGCCGCGGCCGTGGAGGTCCTCGGCCCCGACGCCATCGCCGGCTGTCTCCCCCTCCTCCAGCCGATCGCGCTGAGCCGCTCCACGCGCGCGACGCTCCGGAGAATGGCCAGGGAGCGTTCGAAGCGGGAGCGCGAGGCCGTCCTCGAAGCGTCGGAGGCGACGAAGCGGGCCCGGGCGGAGGCCGCCGACGGCGCCGGGGACGCGAAGGGCGACCGCAAGTCGGACCGGCGGATCGAGAAGGCGGAGAAGCAGGCCGAGAAGCGCGCGCTGGACGAGGCGCTCGACGAGGCCCGCGACGAGGACCTGCTGGCGCAGATCCGTCAGCAGGTGCTGCTGATCCGGCCCCAGGCGCCGGTGGAACCGGTCCGTCTGGAACGGATCAAGCCGCGCACCTTGGTGAGCCTGATCGCCGGCGCGGTCGCCGCGTACTTCCTGCTGTCGCAGATCGCCCGGACCCCGCTGTCCACCATCAGCCAGGCGGACTGGCGCTGGGTGGCGGCGGCGGTGCTGTTCTCGGCGCTGAGCTATGTGGCGGCGGCGATGAGCCTGCTCGGCTTCGTCCCCGAGCGGGTGGGGTTCTGGCGGACGGTCGTGGCGCAGGTCGCCGGCTCGTTCGTGAAGATCGTCGCCCCGGCGGCCGTCGGCGGAGTGGCGCTGAACACCCGGTTCCTCCAGCGCTCGGGGGTGCGGCCGGGGCTCGCGGTGGCGAGCGTCGGCGCGTCGCAGCTGTTCGGGCTCGGCGCGCACATCCTGCTGCTGCTCGCCTTCGGCTATCTGACGGGTACGGAGAAGTCACCGTCCTTCAGCCCGTCGAGGACGGTCATCGCCGGGCTGCTGACGGTGGCGGTCCTGGTCCTCGTCGTCACCGCGATCCCCTTCATGCGGAAGTTCGTCTCGACGCGGCTGCGGTCGCTGTTCGCGGGCGTGGTGCCGCGCATGCTGGACGTGCTGCAGCGCCCGATGAAGCTGCTCACCGGCATCGGCGGCATGCTGCTGCTGACCGGCCTCTTCGTGCTCTGCCTCGACGCGTCGATCCGCGCGTTCGGGCACGACAGCGAGGGGCTCAGCTACGCGAGCGTGGCGGTCGTCTTCCTCGCCGGCAACGCGCTCGGCTCGGCGGCGCCGACACCGGGCGGCGTCGGCGCCGTCGAGGGCGCGCTGACCTTCGGCCTGGTGGCGGTCGGCCTCCCCTTCGAGGTCGCCACCCCGGCGGTCCTGCTCTACCGGCTCCTGACGCTGTGGCTGCCGGTCCTGCCCGGCTGGCTGTGCTTCAACTGGCTGACGAAGCGGGGGGCGCTTTAGGGAGTGCCGGCCGGGGCTGTCGGCGGGGAGGGCCGGGGGACGTGGCCTCCGACCCCGTCCAAGGGCCGCCCGCCCCGCCCAAGGACGCCCGCCCCAAGGACGCCCGCTCGGCCCTCGCCCGCCCGCCCCCCGGCCACCCGCGTGGCCCACGCGCCCGCGCGGGGTCGGCGGGGGCGGCACAGGATGGCTGTATGCCGATCTCCGCCGCGCAGCGCGCCGCCCTGTTCGCCCTGTCAGCCGTGCTGCTCGCCGCCGGATGCTCGGACGACGGGGGCACGGCGTCCGAGCCGGCGAAGCCGACCGGCTCCGCCGCTCTGGACCAGCTCGCCGCGCAGGAGCTGGAGTGGTCCCCCTGCCCGGCGCCCTCCGCCGCCCAGGGCGGCGGACCCTCCCCCTCGCCGCTGCCCGGCGGCGCCACCTGGGAGTGCACCTTCATGCAGGCGCCCCGCGACTACGCCGACCCCGGCGGCGAGACCGTCGAACTGGCCCTGATCCGTGCACGGGCCTCCGACCGGAACAACCGGATCGGCTCCATGGTGTTCAACTTCGGCGGCCCCGGCGGCTCCGGCGTGACCGGCCTGCCGTCCTTCGCGGCGGACTACGAGAAGCTCCGCACCCGCTACGACCTGGTCTCCTTCGACCCCCGCGGCGTCGGCCGCAGCGAGGGCGTCGAGTGCGAGAGCGACCAGGCCCTCGACGCGTACTACGCCCTGGACTTCACCCCGGACGACACGGCCGAGGAGCGGACCCTGTCCGACGCGCAGAAGAAGTACGCGGCCGGCTGCGAGGACAACTCCGGCCCCATGCTCCCCCACGTCGGGACGGAGAACGCGGCCCGCGACCTGGACCTGATGCGCCGGGTCCTCGGCGACGACAAGCTGCACTACTTCGGCATCTCCTACGGCACGGAGCTGGGCGGCGTGTACGCCCACCTGTTCCCGAAGAACGTCGGCCGCGCCCTGTTCGACGCGGTCGTCGACCCGTCCGCCGGCACCGAGGAGGGCGCCCTCGGCCAGGCCCAGGGCTTCCAGCTCGCCCTCGACAACTTCGCCAAGGACTGCGTCTCCCGCGGCGACGAGTGCGCCCTGCCCGGCTCGAACGTCGCCGAGATCCAGTCGTTCATCACCGGCCTCCTCGCCGAACTCGAGAAGAAGCCCATCGCGGGCATCGGCGACCGCAAGCTGACCCAGACCCAGGCCACCAACGGCATCGCGCAGGCCCTGTACTCCCGGGAGTTCTGGCAGTACCTGGAGCAGGGCCTGGAGGCCGCCGAGGGCGGCGACGGCGGGCTGCTCCTTGCGCTCTCCGACTCCATGAACGGCCGCGACGAGAACGGCCACTACAGCAACATCCAGGCGGCGAACGCGGCCATCAACTGCCGGGACTTCAAGGAGCGGTACACCCTCGGGCAGGCCAAGGAGCGACTCCCCGAGTTCCGCAAGGCCTCCCCCGTCTTCGGCGACTACATGGGCTGGGCCCTGTCGAGCTGCTCGCAGTGGCCGGTGCCCGGCGGCTGGGAGCACCCGGACGTCTCCGCGCCCGGCGCCGCCCCGATCCTGGTCCTCGGCACGACCGGCGACCCGGCGACGCCGTACGCGGGGGCCCGGGCGATGGTGGAAGCGCTGGGCAAGGGCGTCGGCGTGGAGGTGACGTACCGGGGCGAGGGCCACGGCGCCTACAACAGCGGCAACAAGTGCGTGCAGAACACGGTCAACGCGTACTTCCTCGACGGCAAGGTCCCGGCCGCCGGAACGGTCTGCAAGTAGCCCGGCCGGGCCAGGGCGCCCCGGGCGCTTCTCCGGGGCGCCGCCTAGGATGGCGTTTTTCCGTCCGGGTCACGGGGGTCCGCTTGTCCACACCACGTCCGTCGATACGGGTACGGGTGACCGCGCTGGCCGTCACCGGGCTGCTGGCCGCCGGCTGCACGAGCGGCGGGAGCGCCTCCGACGCACCCCGCGCGACGGCCTCCGCCCCGGCCCGCCCCGCCCCCGGGCTTCCCGCCGCCCTCACCGGGCAGCGGCCGCGGTGGCAGCCCTGCGCGGCGCCGGAGGGCGGCGAGCGGCCCGGGGACGAGTGGCGCTGTGCGACCGTCACGGTCCCCCTCGACCATGCCCGCCCCACCGGGGAGACCATCCCCGTCGCGCTGATCCGCAAGGAGGCCCGCGACAAGAAGGCGCGCATCGGCTCGCTGCTGTTCAACTTCGGCGGCCCGGGCGCCTCGGGCGTCGACGTCCTCCCCCGCGCGGCCGCCGAGTACGGCAGCCTCAACCGCCGGTACGACCTGGTGGCCTTCGACCCC
Source organism: Streptomyces sp. NPDC008121 (assembly GCF_042957155.1). Taxonomy (NCBI): domain Bacteria; kingdom Bacillati; phylum Actinomycetota; class Actinomycetes; order Kitasatosporales; family Streptomycetaceae; genus Streptomyces; species Streptomyces sp. NPDC008121. The sequence goes on from NZ_JBIBHT010000003.1 coordinate 582,688, forward strand.
CGGGGCGTCCAGCGGAGCGCGGGCGTCGTCTGCCGGGACGACGCGGAGCAGGCGGCCGCCGAGGCGGCGGTCGACCTCAGCCCGGACACGGCCGCCGAGGAGAAGGCGTTCGTCGAGGACGCCACCGCCTTCGGGGCCGGCTGCGCCCGCCGCTCCGGCAAGGTCATCCCGTACACGACGACCGCGAACACGGCCCGCGATCTGGACCTGATCCGCCATGTCCTGGGCGACGCCGACCTGCACTACTTCGGCATCTCCTACGGCACGCAGCTCGGCGCCGCCTACGCCCACCTCTTCCCCGCGAACGTCGGCCGGACCGTCCTCGACGCGGTCGTCGACCCCACCGCCGACGGCACCGGCCACGCGCGGAACCAGACGGTCGGCTTCCAGCGGGCCCTGGACAACTACCTGAAGAGCGCCGGGCAGGACCCGAAGGCCGGGACGGCGCGGATCGCGGCGCTCCTCCAGCGGCTCGACCGGCAGCCGTTGGCGGCCGGCGAGCGGAAGCTGACCCAGAGCCTGGCGACCCTCGGCATCGCGACCACGCTGTACTCGCAGAGCAACTGGCCCATGCTGACCTCGGCCCTCAAGGCGGCGGAGAACGGCTCCGGCGCCGAACTCCTCCGGCTCGCCGACTTCTACAACGACCGCGACGCGTCGGGGCACTACTCGACCCAGTCGCACTCCCAGCGGGCGATCTCCTGCGCCGACTCCAGCGAGCGATCCACTCCGGCGCGGGCCCGCGGCCTGCTGCCGGAGTTCCGTCGGCTTTCGCCGGTCTTCGGCGAGTTCCTGGCCTGGGACACGGCCGGCTGGTGCGCGAACTGGCCCGTGAAGGGCGAACGGGCCGTCCAGGACGTGAGCGCGCCGGGCGCCGGTCCGGTCCTCGTCGTCGGCACCACCGGCGACCCGGCGACCCCGTACGAAGGCGCGGAGCGGATGGCGAAGGCGCTGGGCGAGGGGGTCGGCGTCCTCGTCACCAACACGGGCGAGGGCCACGGCGCGTACGGCTCGGGGGCCTGCGCGACGCGGACGATCGACGCGTACCTGCTGCACGGCGAGGTCCCCCCGTACGGCAAGCGCTGCTCCTGACGGCATGCGGAAGGGCCCGGACCTGATGTCAGGTCCGGGCCCTTCCGCATGCCGTGTGGCCGTGTGGCTAGTAGACCGGCTTCTCGGGCTCGATCTGGTGCACCCAGCCGATGACTCCGCCGCCGACGTGGACCGCGTCCGCGAAGCCCGCGGACTTGAGCACGGCGAGGACTTCCGCACTGCGGACGCCCGTCTTGCAGTGCAGGACGATCCGCTTGTCCTGGGGGAGGTCCTGGAGGGCGCTGCCCATCAGGAACTCGTTCTTCGGGATCAGGCGGGCGCCGGGGATCGAGACGATCTCGTACTCGTTGATCTCCCGGACGTCGATGATGTCGATGTTCTCGCCCTCGTCGATCCACTCCTTGAGCTGCTTGGGAGTGATCGTCGAGCCGAGCGCCGCCTCCTGGGCCTCCTCGGACACGACGCCGCAGAAGGCTTCGTAGTCGATGAGCTCGGTGACGGTCGGGTTCTCGCCGCAGACGGCGCAGTCGGGGTCCTTGCGGACCTTGACCTGGCGGTACTGCATCTCCAGGGCGTCGTAGATCATCAGCCGGCCGACGAGCGGGTCGCCGACACCGGCGAGGACCTTGATCGCCTCGGTGACCTGGATGGAGCCGATGGACGCGCAGAGCACGCCCAGGACGCCGCCCTCGGCGCAGGAGGGGACCATGCCCGGCGGCGGGGGCTCCGGGTAGAGGCAGCGGTAGCAGGGGCCGTGCTCGGACCAGAAGACGGAGGCCTGGCCGTCGAAGCGGTAGATCGAGCCCCAGACGTACGGCTTGTTCAGCAGCACGCACGCGTCGTTGACCAGGTAGCGGGTGGCGAAGTTGTCCGTGCCGTCGACGATCAGGTCGTACTGGCTGAAGATGTCCATCACGTTCTCGGCCTCGAGCCGCTCTTCGTGGAGGATCACGTTCACGTACGGGTTGATGCCGAGGACGGAGTCCTTCGCGGACGCCGCCTTGGAGCGGCCGATGTCCGCCTGGCTGTGGATGATCTGACGCTGCAGGTTCGACTCGTCGACCTCGTCGAACTCCACGATGCCGAGCGTGCCCACGCCCGCCGCGGCCAGGTACATCAGGGCCGGCGAACCCAGGCCGCCGGCGCCGACACACAGCACCTTGGCGTTCTTCAGCCGCTTCTGCCCGTCCATCCCGACATCGGGGATGATCAGGTGGCGGGAGTACCTGCGGACCTCGTCTACGGTGAGCTCGGCAGCCGGCTCGACCAGGGGTGGCAGCGACACGGGGGCTCCGTTGGTCGGTATGTCAGTACGGTTGTTCTCCCCGTAACACTGCCACGCCCCTTCTCATTCCGAGACACCCGGTCCAATGCGCGAGACGATTTCGTCCCAGTAGCCGGGCAGGGCCTGGAACGGGTCGGTTTGCCCGCTCTGTTCCCCGCGGTCGGTGAAGAAGATCGTCCCGGCGCCCTGCCAGCGCGCGATCCGCATCGCCTCGTCGAGGTGACTGCGGGGCACCCCGTGGACGAGGTGCACGAACTTCTCCGGCGGGTACTCGGCGGTCCACTCGGCCACCTGCGACCAGCGGTAGTCCGTCCACGGTCCGGTGAAGGTGACCAGCTGGTCGGCGGTCTCGGCGTAGCCGGGGTACGGGTGGGTTCCGTGGCCGAGGACGAGGTGGGCCTCGCCGTCGAGAACCGCCTCCAGGGTGGCGCAGACCCGCCGGACCTCGGGCAGGTCCGCCCGGTCGGCCGGGCAGCGGTCCAGATAGAAGCCGTCGACCTTGTACCAGTCCAGGAACCGGTGGGCGTCCGACACGATCTCGCCGAAGACGCGGGAGCCGTGGCACAGGTCCAGGTGTCCGAGGACCCGGACGCCGGCGTTGCGGAGCTTGCCCGCCGCCTCCAGACAGTGCGGGTCGGGGCGGGCTCCGGGGCCCTCGGCGACGTTGAGGACGGCCCAGTGGAGGGGGGTGCCGGGGCGGGTCAGCTCGGCCCACTCGACCGGTGCGAGCAGCGGGTGGGCGTAGCCGGGGACGCCGAAGCCCATCTCCTGGACGGCGCCGGTGGTGCTCGTCGTCAGATGCGGCATGCCGCCTCCATCCAGATGTCGGCGAGGGACTCCTCGAGGTTGATGCGGGGACGCCAGCCGAGCCGGTCCCGGGCGGTGCGGACGTCGGCCTGCTGCCAGCTGCCGCAGCCGTCGGGGTACGGGTAGGGGGCGGCGGCCAGCTGCTCCGCGATGGTCTCGGTGCGCGGGGCGCCGATGACGGGCCGCTGGGGCGGGCCGTCCAGCTCGTGGAGGGTCCCGGCGTATCCGGCGACCCGGGCGAGGACGGCGGCGGCGTCGCGGAGTTTGACCGCGCGTCCGGTGCCGATGTTCACGACGCCCTGGGCCGCGGAGAGCGAGGCCGCGTGGACCGCGCGGGCCACGTCCCGTACGTCGACGAAGTCGCGCTGCACGCCGAGGCCGCTGAGCTTGAGCTCGCCGTCGCCGGCCTGCATGGCGCGGCGCATGGCCTCGGCGAGGCGGCCGAGCGGGGAGCCGGCGGGCGTGCCCGGTCCGACCGGGGAGAACACCCGCAGGACGACCGCGTCCAGTCCGGAGCCGAGGACGAGTTCGGTGGCGGCGAGCTTGGAGACGCCGTACGGCCCTCCGGGGCGGGGCACGGCGTCCTCGGCGGTGGAGGAACCGGGCTGGGAGGGCCCGTACTCCGAGGCGCAGCCGACCTGGACCAGGCGGGCGCCGCAGCCGCTGCGGCGCAGGGCCTCGCAGACGGTGGCGACGGCGACGGTGTTGTGCCGGGTCAGGTCGCGGGCGCCGCCGCGGGTGGCGCCGGCGCAGTTGACGACGACGCCCGGGTGGACGGCGTCGAGGAAGCGGGTCAGCGCGCCGGGGCTGCCGCCGGCGAGGTCGAACCGTACGTCGGCGTCGTCGCCGCGCCCGAGGGCGGTGAGGTGGACGGCCGGGTCGGCGAGCAGCCGGTCGGCGACGAAGCGTCCGATGAATCCGTTGGCTCCGAGCAGCAGCACCCTCATCGTGCGGCCCCTTCTCGCCGACCGGCCGTTGCTGGGTATAGGGAGGTCATGTCTCTTTCGTCTCCTTGAAGTGGGTCCTGCGCGGGGGACGCGCCCGCGGCGTCGGCTCCGCGGGTGCGTCGGGGTTCAGGGGGCGTCATGGCGATCGGCGCGACCCCGGCGAGGTCGGCATGACACCCCCTAGGGATGGGCGTGGGCCGAGGCCCGGGAGAGGGCGACGGTGGCGTGGGCCAGGAGGCCGACGGCCGCGGCGCCGCAGACGAGGGTGGGCAGGGCGCCGGGGCCCCAAGCGCCCACGAGGGTGCGGACGGGGACCGCGAGGAGGTCGCAGCCGGGGATCCGGGCGGCGAGGACGGTCGCGACGGCGAGGGCTTCGCCGGCGCAGGCGGCGGCGAGGCCGTTCGCGGCGGTGTCGGCGAAGCCGTGGACGGTGAGGAGCCGGGCGAGCAGGAGCAGCGCGCCGAGGGCGAGCGCGCCGGGCGCGAAGCCGGTCAGGCCGAGCAGGGCGGCGAGGGCGGCTGTGTGCAGGGCGACGGCGAGGAGGAGCAGCGGGCGGGCGCCGGCGGCGAAGTCCTCCAGGCCGCGGCTGGCGGCGAGGCGGTGGCGGGCCCGTACGGAGAAGAGGTGGGCGCACCAGGCCGCGGGGGCGACGGCGAGAGCGAGGCCGAGGAGAGGCCCTGGGGTGACCGGCCAGCCGCCTTCGGGCCCGCCGGTGAGCGTCTCCTGGAGGAGACCGTCCCCGCCGAGCGCGTACGCGAGGAGCCACAGGGTCCAGACGCGCGCGGCGGGGGCGGTGCGGCCGGCGGCGCGCAGGGGGCCGCGCCGGACGGCGACGACGAGCGCGACGGCCAGGCCGAGGGCCCCGGCCACGCCGACGGCGAGGCGCACGGACCCTTCGGTGAGCGCGAGTCCGCCGACGGCGAGGGTGGCGACGGCTCCGGGCACGAGGGCCCGGACCGTCCACCCGGACCGTCCGGGGCGCGCCCCGGTCTCGCGCGCGGGGCGCACGGGCGCCCCGCTCCCGCGCGGCACGCGGGCGTAGAGCTCCTCGGCGAGCGAGAAGACGTCCCGGTGCCGGAACCGCGCGGCGGTGCGGTCGGTGACGCCGTGCGCCTCGAGACCTGCGGCGATCTCCAGGGGGTCGACGGCCCGCTCGCACAGCTCCCGGTGCCGGTGCATGAGCACCCGCACGGGGTCGACGGGCCCCCGTCGGGGGGCGTTCACGGGCACGGTCGCGGTGGTCTTGAGCGGGACGGTGTCGGCCTCCGCGTCGAGGCCGGGAAGGGCGCCGGCCTCCGGACCACGGCCCGGGAGGGTGTCGTCCTCCGCGCCGAAGCCCGGGAGGGTGTCGTCCTCGGGGGCGAGGACCGGGAGGGGGGCGTCCTGCGCGCCGAGGGGCGCAACGGTGTTCCCTTCTCCTTCCCATGCGGCGGTGGGGTGAGGGATGAGGGGCGTCAGCGCCTTCGTCTCCAGCAGGGCCTCGGAGTGGGCGTCCCAGGGGCCGGGGCTGGTGGGGGCGGCGGGGCCGCGCATGGGGGTGCCTCCTTCAGGCATCGGGGTCTCCCTGGCCGGCGGTCGCGCTCACCGGCTGGTCCGCCCAGGCGCCGGGGACGTACGCCTCGGCCGGGTGGGCGAAGGGGACGCCCTCGGCGGCGCGGCGGCGCACCGGCGCGTGGGAGAGGAGTTCGAGGTACATGTCGCGGAACGCCGCGAGGTTCTGCTCGACGGTGAAGAGTTCGAGCGCGCGGGCGCGTGCGGCCGCGCCCAGGCGGTGGCGGCGCTCCGGGTCGCGCAACAGCGCGAGGCACGCGTCGGCGAGCGCCCGGGGGTTGCGCGGGGGTACGACCAGTCCGGTGCCGCCGATGACCTCGACGACCGCGCCGACATCGGTGGAGACGGTGGCGCGGGCGCAGAACATGGCCTCGACCAGGCTGATCGGGAAGCCCTCGACGACGCTGGAGAGGACCACGACCGCGCCGGCGCCGTACGCCTCGGCGAGCGTCGGGGCCTCGGGTCCGCCGATCTCCTCGAAGGTGACCGGGTTCTCGCCGACGGCGTGCGCGCCCGTCGCCTCGTCGGGGAAGAGCTGGGCCGCGAGCCCCCGGCAGTGCGCGAGGTACGCCTCCGCGCCGGGCTCGCGCGCCGGCGCGGCGATGATCCGCAGCCGGGTGTCGGGCTGGGCCCGGCGCACGTCGGCGAAGGCGTGCAGCAGCGCGATCAGGTCCTTGGCCGGTTCGACCCGGCCGACCCAGACGAGCGTGGCCGGGTCGCCGCTCTCCTCGTTCTCGCCGATCTCGGCGAACCGTGCGGCGTCCATGCCGGGGTGGACCGTGCGCAGCTTGGCCCGGTCGGCGCCGCACCTCTCCTGCCAGCGGCGGGCGTGGGCGTTGCCGGGGGTGAGGAGTGCGGCCTCGCGGTAGACCTCGGCGGCCAGCCGGCCGTGGAAGGCGGCGAGCAGGGCGCGTACGGGGGCGGAGACGGGTGCGTCGAAGGCGGTGAGGTAGTGGGTGCGGAGCTGGACGCCGTACTCGGTGACCAGCAGCGGGGTGCCGAAGAAGCGTTTGGCCAACAGGCCGGGGAGGGCCGCCGATCCGCCCGAGGCGGCGTGGCAGAGGTCGGCCGCGCCGAGGTCGTCCTCGCCGTACCAGTCGAGGGAGAGCGGGCGCAGGGCGCGCTCCAACTGGTCGGCGAAGTCGAGGTAGTCGGGGACGGTGGCGCCTGCCAGGCTCCGGCGTGCGCCGGGGGCGCGACAGGCGGACTCCAGGGTGCGGACGGCGAGTTCGGAGCGGAGCGCGGCGTAGAGTCCGCCGCGTTCCCTGGCGAGTTCGGCGAGGCCGTAGAGCCCCTGGGCGAAGGAGCGCCCCGCGGCCCCGCCCGCGGGCTCGTCGCCGTCCGCGCAGATGCCGGTCGCGAGTGCCCGGAAGTGTCCGGCGAAGAGGCGGCGGTCGCGGCGACCGTAGGTGCGGCCGTCGTCCTCGGGGGCCCAGAGGGGTGCCGTACGGACGCGGCGGACGCCGTCGGGCAGGTCGACCCAGCCGCCGTCCTCCTGGCGGGCGCTGCGGCTGAGGGCGTAGACGTCGAACTCGTGCGGGGCGAGTCCGCGCACGAGCCGGTCGCACCAGAGCCTGGACTCACCCGTGGCGTACGGATAGCCACCCTCCGTGAGCAGTCCGATCCGCATGAGGCACACCCCCGCTCTCCCTTGGTCGCCGTCGCCTTCGGTCGGGCGACGCGCAGCGGGAAGAACGTAAGCGGATATGCGGGTGGCGCGATGGACGGTTGTCCATCGCGCCACTGGAAGGGGTGAATGCACGTAACTTTCACACTCGGGTCGCGTTCTGTCGCGCTACGAGGTGATTCGGTGACGAAGCGTGAGGCTCCGGCCGGTCCTGGGGCGTCTGTCCGGCCTCGCCGGTCCGGCCGTCAACGGCCACCGGGGCCCGTCAACGGCCCGGGTGGACCCACGGGTTGGGGCGGCACTTGATGCCGTCGACGTTCAGGGACTTGGTCTGCTGCTGCATCACCGGGGCGAGCGCGCCCGGGGTCTGGCAGTTCACATGGCCGTGTCCGAGCCGGTGGCCGACCTCGTGGTTGATGAGCATCTGGCGATAGGCGAGCATCGCCTTGGCGCCGTAGGTCTCCGAGCCCTGCGCCCACCGGAAGGCGTTGATCATCACGCGCGAGGTGGAGGCGGAGTCGCAGGAGACGTTGTCGACGGTGGTGTCCAGGTCGGACTTGGCGCACCAGACGCCGGTGGTGCCGGGGCTGGCGAGGGTGACCACGAACTCGGGCTCCCCGCTGGAGATCCGCTCGAAGGTCATCTCCCCCTTGCCTGCCCAGCTCCGTTCGTCGTTGAGGGTCGTCTGCACGGCCCGCGCGAAGAGCTTCGCGTCGAGCCCGAGCCCCTTCTCGACGTCGATCCGGTAGCGCACCTTGTCCCCCTTGCCGGGGGCCTTGTCGAAGCCGGGGACGGTCTCGAAGTCGCCCGGCCCCCGGAGCGAGGGGTCGATGGGGAACTGGCTGTCCATCAGCTGTTCGTAGGTCGGCTGGGCGGCGGGCACGGCCGGGCCGGCGGGCGCCGGCTCGGCGGGCCGCACGGGCGTGTTCCGCTCGTCGGAGCGCGAGGCGGTCCCGTCCTCGGCACCACGGTCGGCGGGTCCTTCGGCGGCCTGGGCGAGGGCGCCGCCGGCTTCGCTCTCGGCGACCTGGCCGGCCACGACGACGGCGAGGACGGTGGTGACGGCGGCGGCCGCGATGCCGGTGAGGGTGCGGCCCTTGCCGCTCTTGGCCGGCCGCGTCCCGGGCAGGTCCTCCTCGGGGGCGTCGGCGGAGCCCTGCGCGGAGGTCTCGGAGGACGGGTCGGCGGGCGTCCCGGTGGCGGTCTCGCGTCGGGGGCCGGGAATGAACGGGTCCTGCGAGCCGGGAGTTCGGCCGGTGGGGCGCGGGGCGCCGTGCCAGTCGCCGTAGCGTTCGGAGGGGGAACCGGTATCGGCGTGACCGGGGTGCCCGCCCCGTACGGGGGTGTCGGTGTGCGCGGCGGGGGTGCCGTGCGCCGGGGTGTCCCAGACGGCCTGGCCGTACGCCGTCGCCGTCCGGCCGTGGCCCTGCCCGTAGGGGGCCTGCCCGTACGGGTCCTGGCGGTACGCGTCCCCGCCGTAGGCGCTCTGGCGCTGCGCGTTCCGACCGTACGCGGCCTGCCGGTCGTACGTGTCCTGGTCGTACACGTCCTGGTCGGGCGAGCGCCTGCGGCGGCCCGTCCCCTGACCCTGCGGCTGGGCCTGCCCCTGCGCCGACGCCTGTGCCGGCGTCCGCCCCTGTCCCTGCTGCCCTTGCCCGGCGCTCCCCCGCCGGGCCGTATCGGCCGCGGGCCCCCTCCGACTATGTCGTCCCACGCCCTGGATCAGCTCCCGCCGCTGTCGTCTGTGCCGGCCTCGTCGAACATCTCGGCCGGTTCGGTCCGTTCGGCCCGTCCGGACCGCCCGGCCTCTTCGGTTGTCCTGCCCCGCTCGGCCGCTTCGGCCTCGATCAGCTCCCGCACGGCCTGGGCGACCGTCTCGGGGTACTCCATCATGGCCACGTGCCCGGCGTCCGGAAGGGTCAGGAGCCGCGAGCCGCCGAAGGCCGCCGCCGCCCTGCGCGCCATCCGGTACGAGACGAGCCGGTCGCGGACACCGTAGACGAGGAGCGTCGGCGCGAGCACCCGCTCCGCCTGACGCCACAGGCCCTGCTGCCCTCCGAGGGTGTACGCGTCCACGATGCCACGCGAGGAGCGTGCCATGACATCCCAGAAGTACGGGAGTTCCAGGCGGCGTTCCATCTCCTCGACTGCGTGCTGGAAGCCCTCGTCGGTGACCCGTCCGGGGTCTCCGTAACAGAGTGCCATGACGCCGCGGACCCGCTGCTCCGGCGTCCAGTCCCGGCTCAGCCGGGAGAAGAGGGAGGCGACGCCCGGCAGCGCGAGCAGCGCCGTCGGCCAGGCGGTGCGCTGGGCGCGCAGCTCGGGCAGGGCCGGGGAGACCAGGGTCAGGGTGCGCACCAGGTCGGGCCGGACGGCGGCGACGCGGGTGGCGACGGCGCCGCCGAGGGAGTTGCCGATGAGGTGGACCGGGCCGCGGCCGCCGGCGTCGAGCAGCCGGATGACGGCGCGGGCGTGCCCGGTGACGGAGTAGTCGGAGTCGTCGGGCGGCGGGGAGTCGCCGAAGCCGGGGAGGTCGACGGCCTCGCCGTCGACGAGGTCGGCGAGCAGCGGCATCATGGCCGACCAGTTCAGGGAGGAACCGCCGAGGCCGTGGACGTACAGCGCGGGCGGGAGGCCGGGCCGGACGCCCGGCCGGGCGCGCACGGTGAGGGTGAGCCCGGGCAGTGCGACCGAGCGCAACTCCTCGCCGTCGGCGACCCGTACGGTGCGGGTGCGCGACGCGGGCGGGGCGGCGGAGGTCCGGGGCTCCGGGTACTCGGTCGACGACATGGCCGCAATATTACGAGACGATCACGCCGTGGCGCGTGTGTGGGGCGTCACAGGCTCGGGTGCGCCGGACGGGCTGTGCTCCTACGCTCGTAGGAGAGGGTCATCCGGAGAGCGACCGTGTGCCGGGGAGGAAGCCCATGACTGCCGATCCGAACGAGCCGGACACATTCGCCGAGGAAGAGGCCGGAGTGCTCGACGAGGAAATCCCCGAGGCCGACGCGGCCGAGCAGCAGACCGATGTCCGGCAGGACGAGGACGAGCCGCACACACATCTGGAGCAGGAGTCGGCGAACGAGGCGGACGCCTCCGAGCAGGCTCGGGTGGTCTCTCTGGACGAAGACGACTACCGCTGATTTGTTCGGTTTAATGTTGAATTGCCGACCATTCCGGGCGTCCGGTCCGTGAAATTGTGCGTCCGCACCGCGCACAGCCGGGTTACCCAAAAGTACGATGGCGGGCGCGACGCCACAGCGCGCATGGATCGATTTTTGGGAGGCGGCGTGACAGCCATCGAGCAGACAGAGGCAGCACGCCCTCGGGGCACGCGCCTGCCGCGCCGAGCCCGACGGAACCAGCTCCTCGGGGCGGCCCAGGAGGTGTTCGTCGCGCAGGGCTACCACTCCGCCGCGATGGACGACATCGCCGAACGGGCGGGTGTCAGCAAGCCGGTGCTGTACCAGCACTTCCCGGGAAAGCTGGAGCTCTACCTGGCGCTCCTCGACCAGCACTGCGAGGCGCTGCTCCAGGCGGTGCGGACCGCGCTCGCGTCGACCACGGACAACAAGCTCCGGGTCGCGGCGACCATGGACGCGTACTTCGCCTACGTCGAGGACGAGGGCGGCGCGTTCCGTCTCGTCTTCGAGTCCGACCTGACCAACGAGCCGGCCGTGCGCGAGCGGGTGGACCGGGTCAGCCTGCAGTGCGCGGAGGCGATCTCCGACGTCATCGCGGAGGACACCGGGCTCTCCAAGGACGAATCGATGCTGCTCGCCGTGGGCCTCGGCGGGGTCTCGCAGGTCGTCGCGCGGTACTGGCTCTCCAGCGAGTCGGCGATCCCGCGCGACAAGGCGGTGGCGCTGCTGACCTCGCTGGCCTGGCGCGGTATCGCGGGGTTCCCGCTGCACCCCACGGAGGGGCAGCTGAGCGCCGAGGGCCACTGACCGGTCCGGGGGCGCCGGCCGCGCGCCTTTCGCGCGCTGTTCGCTCCTGGCGTTGAGCGGCTGCGCCGTACGTGTCCCCTCACCGGGCTAATGTGTGCAGCGTACGGCGCGGGAGACGCGCAACGCTGACCGTTCGGAGGGACATAGCCGTGGAGGTCAAGATCGGCGTGCAGCACGCACCCCGGGAGATCGTTCTGGAGAGCGGGCAGTCCGCCGAGGAGGTCGAGCGCGCCGTGGCCGACGCGCTGGCCGGCAAGGCGCAGCTGCTCAGCCTCACGGACGAGAAGGGCCGCAGGGTCCTGATCCCGGCCGAGAAGATCGCGTACGTGGAGATCGGCGAGCCGGCGGTGCGCCGGGTGGGCTTCGGCGCGCTCTGAGACGTACGTCCGGTACGTCCGGTACAGCGAAAGGCCCGGCGGATGTGATCCGCCGGCCTTTCGTGTGTCCGGCGGCCGGACGAGGGCCGGGCGCGCGGTCGGTCGATGGCGGGTGTCCGCCGAATGTGCTGGTGGGGACGGCCGGGGAGGGTTGTATCGCGATGGGTTCGGGTAGGACGGCCTACGACCGAATTGCCCGCTCCGCTCCGCACGCGAGGTGATCCCGTGTTCCTGGAAGCCATCGGCTCCGCCCTGCTCGGACTCGCCCTGGCCTGGGCGGCCGTGCACCGGCTGCCCGACCGACTCCCCGGACGAAGGGCCGTCCTCCTGACGGGCTCGCTCGGCGCCGTCTTCGGCGCTCTGGTGACCCACGGGGCCCTGGGCCCCGGCCATGGCCTGGCGACCCTGATCGGGGCCGTCGCCGTGGCGGCGGTGCTGCTCTCCCTGCTCCTCCGCCCGGCCACCCGCCGCCGCCTCCGCCGATCAGCGGCGGCCTGACGGGCGGCTTGACCGGCGGTTCTGACCGGCGGCTTCCGCCTCGGCGCCTGCGCGGCCGGCGCCGGGCCGGCCGGCTGGCTGGCCGGCGAGAAGGGTGACGGGCGGGCCGGCCGGACCCTGACCGGCAGCCGCGCACGGGCCGTGCCCTGAACCGGTGCCGTCCCCACCAGGACCGCGCTCCGCGGCCCCACCGCGCCGCGCCCGGCCCGCGGGCGCCATCCGTGGTGGGGGAGGCCGCCTACCCGCGGTCTTCGACGCCGAAGGCGTCCTAGGCCGCGAGGCCCAGGGCCGCCATGCGCTTGGTGTGGGCTTCGGTGATGCGGGAGAACATGCGGCCCACCTCCGCGAGGTCGAAGCCGTCCGCCACGCCGCCGACCAGCATTGTCGACAGGGCGTCACGCTCGGCGACCACCCGCTGGGCCTGGGAGAGGGCCTCGCCCATCAGCCGGCGCGCCCAGAGCGCCAGCCGGCCGCCGAGGCGCGGGTCGGCCTCGATCGCGGCGCGGACCTTCTCCACCGCGAAGTTGCCGTGACCCGTGTCGTCGAGGACGGAGAGCACCAGCCGACGCGTGTCGGAGTCCAGACGGGCCGCCACCTCGCGGTAGAAGTCGCTGGCGATCGAGTCGCCGACGTACGCCTTGACCAGGCCCTCCAGCCAGTCGGACGGCGCCGTCTGGCGGTGGAAGTCGTCGAGCGCCCTGGCGAACGGCTCCATCGCGGCCGTCGGCTCGGCGTCCACGGCGGTGAGCCGGTCGCGCAGCTGCTCGAAGTGGTGGAACTCGGCGGAGGCCATCTTCGCCAGCTCGGCCTTGTCCGCGAGGGTCGGCGCGAGCTTGGCGTCCTCGGCGAGGCGTTCGAACGCCGCCAGCTCGCCGTAGGCCAGCGCCCCCAGAAGATCGACGACCGCGGCGCGGTACTGCGGCTCGGCGGATGCCGTGGCCCAGTCCTGGGCGGCGATCCCGGTGGGTTCCTCGGCGGATGTGGCGTTGTCAGGCGTCTCCATGAAGCGCACAATAGCCCGCCCGCAGCACCGGGTAAGGCCCTGGTCAGTCACTGTGACCGCGCCCTCATTACGAATTCTCCCAACACACCTGCGCGAATCCGGGGTACAGTGATAAAGCGCCTGCTGAGTATGTGGACATGCTTTCGCACGTTCGGACGTACCCGGTGGGCCATCTCATGAATGAGGATGCCCGGTCGGTGGCCCGACTGGCTCCGACCCGACAGCCCTCCCCGCGCACCGCGGAAGGGTCCCTCAAGCGGCATGACGCTCGAGCGACGGCAGTGGTCCCGCGCCACCCGGTTGTGATCTTCACGATCCAGGATCGATCCGACTGATCCGGGACGTGTCCGATCCGGCCGGAAGTGAATCGGCACGGTACGACCCCCATCGTTCGCCTCGCGCCGCGTCTCACAGAAGAGGCAGCACCCTGACTACGACTTTCCGAGAGCTCGGAATCCTTCCCGAGACGGCCGAGGCGCTCGAAGCCGTCGGCATCGTGACCCCCTTTCCCATCCAGGAGATGACCCTCCCGGTCGCACTCTCCGGCAGCGACGTCATCGGCCAGGCCAAGACCGGCACCGGCAAGACGCTCGGCTTCGGCCTGCCGCTCCTGGAGCGCGTCACCGTCCCCGCCGACGTCGAGGCGGGCCGGGCCAGGCCCGAGCAGCTGACCGACGCCCCGCAGGCGCTGGTCGTCGTCCCCACCCGAGAGCTGTGCCAGCAGGTCACCAACGACCTGCTCACCGCCGGCAAGGTCCGCAACGTCCGCGTGCTCGCCATCTACGGCGGCCGGGCGTACGAGCCCCAGGTCGAGGCCCTGAAGAAGGGCGTCGACGTGATCGTCGGCACCCCCGGCCGGCTGCTCGACCTGGCCGGCCAGCGCAAGCTCGACCTCTCCCACGTCAAGGCCCTGGTCCTCGACGAGGCGGACGAGATGCTCGACCTCGGCTTCCTGCCCGACGTCGAGAAGATCATGAACATGCTTCCGGCGAAGCGTCAGACCATGCTGTTCTCGGCCACCATGCCGGGCGCCGTCATCGGCCTGGCCCGCCGCTACATGTCGCAGCCGACGCACATCCGCGCCACCTCGTCCGACGGCGAGGGCGTGACCGTCGCCAACATCAAGCAGCACGTCTTCCGCGCGCACTCCATGGACAAGCCGGAGATGGTCTCCCGCATCCTGCAGGCCAACGGCCGCGGGCTCGCGATGATCTTCTGCCGTACGAAGCGCACGGCGGCCGACATCGCCGAGCAGCTGCAGCGTCGCGGCTTCGCCTCCGGCGCGGTCCACGGCGACCTCGGCCAGGGCGCCCGCGAGCAGGCGCTGCGCGCCTTCCGCAACGGCAAGGTCGACGTGCTCGTCTGCACCGACGTCGCCGCGCGAGGCATCGACGTCGAAGGCGTCACCCACGTCGTCAACTACCAGTCGCCGGAGGACGAGAAGACGTTCCTCCACCGCGTGGGCCGCACCGGCCGCGCGGGCGCCAAGGGCACCGCGGTGACCCTGGTCGACTGGGACGACATCCCGCGCTGGCAGCTCATCAACAAGGCGCTCGGCCTCGACTTCCACGAGCCGGTCGAGACGTACTCCAGCTCCCCGCACCTCTACGAGGAGCTGGACATCCCGGCGGGCACCAAGGGCGTCCTGCCCCGCGCCGAGCGGACCCGCGCGGGTCTGGGCGCGGAGGAGCTGGAGGACCTGGGCGAGCCCGGCGGCCGCGGCCGGAAGAAGGCGGCCTCGGCCGCCCCGGTCGAGGAGCTCCCGGCGCGTACGCGCACCCCGCGCCAGCGTCGCCGCACGCGGGGAGGGTCGACGGCCGACGAGACCGTCGCGACCACCTCGGCCGCGACCACCACTGCCGCGCCCGCGACCGCGCCGTCCGCCGCCCCCGCGGCGACGGAGGAGTCGGCGGAGCCGCGCACCCCGCGCCGTCGTCGCCGCACCCGCACGGGCGGCGGCACCGCCACGGCCGTGGCCCCCACGGCCCCCACGGCCGCCCCGATCGCTCCGGTCGCGGAGGCCCCGGCGGCTCCCGTGGCCCAGCCGAAGGCCCCCCGGGCCCGCGCGGCCGAGAAGGCTCCGGTCACCCAGGCGGCGCCCGTGGCCGTGGAGACGGTCGAGGAGGCCCCCCGGGCCCCGCGCCGTCGCCGCCCCCGCATCATCCGCACCGAGGCCGACGCGGTGACCTTCCAGACCCCGGAGACCGCCGCCGCCGCGGCGGCCGCCGCGGCCGCCACCGTCGCGCCGGCCGAGGTCGTCGAGGCGCCGGCCGAGGCCCCGAAGGCCCCCCGCCGTCGGGCCGCGAGGAAGGCCGTCGCCACCGAGGCCCCCGCGGTCGCCGCCCCGGCCGAAGCCGCCGAGGCACCGGCCGAGGCGCCCAAGGCCCCGCGCCGCCGCACCACCAAGAAGGCGGCCGCCGCCACGGAGGCCCCCGCGGCCGCCGAGGTCACGGAGACCGTCGCCGAGACGGTCGAGGAGGCCCCCAAGGCTCCCCGCCGCCGTGCGGCCAAGAAGGCCGTCGCCGCCGAGGCCCCCGACGCGTCGGAGCCGAAGACGGCACCGCGCCGCCGCACCACCAAGAAGGCAGCCGCGGCTCCGGCGGAGGCTGTGGAGGCACCGGCCGAGGCCCCCAAGGCCCCGCGCCGCCGCACCACCAAGAAGGCCGCGGCCGCCCAGCCCGAGAGCTGACGCCCGCACCGCACCACGACACGGCGGCCCGTCCCCTGCGCAGGGGACGGGCCGCCGTGTCGTTCCGTACTCCGGCGCCGATGCGCCGGTCGGCGGGCCCGTCGGGTCAGCCGATGAGGACGGGGACCGTTCCGACGAGGACCCGGTGGTCGGAGCACTGGGTCGGGTCGGCCGGCGGGGCCATCGGGTCGGGGACGGTGCAGCCGGTCGGGATGGTCAACGCGTCGGCGCTGTACGGTCCGGCGACGCGGCTCTCCCGGACGAAGACGTGGTCGATCTTCGCCTTGTCGCCGCACGGCGGCGCGTTCCCCGGCACGGCGTCGGCGGTCCACTCGCCGTATCCGGGGCAGTTCGCCGCGTCGGCGTCGTCCAGCTCACGGTGCGCACCGGTGTTGTTCCCGTTGTTCCCGGCGACCGACGGCGCGTAGTAGCCGTCGAGGCGGCTGTAGTCGGGCTGGGCGTTGAAGTCGCCCGCGACGAGGTAGGTCTCGCCGGCGGCGTCGAAGCCGTCGAGGACCCCGCGGACGTCGTCGAGCTGGCGGACGTTGTCGGCCTTGGTCTGCCCCGGGCCCACGACGTTGCTGGTGGTGATGTGCACGGTGCAGAACTTCATCCTGGCCTGCTCGGCCAGGGGCGCGCACAGCATCTTCCGGGGCTCGGGCGTCGGCCGCTCCGCCGTCGGGGTGTCCGCCGGCAGCGGGTACTGCCGCGAGGAGCCGAGCGCCCGCTTGCTGAACAGCGCGTTCCCGAAACCCGACGCGCCGTCGCAGAGCCCGGAGATCGGGGCGAGGGTCTCCGCGAAGCGCGAGAAGTTCCCCGTGTCCTCGGGCCATCCGGCGGCGATCAGGCCCTGCTGGATCGCCTTGTACTGGCTGAAGCAGATCTCGTTGAAGGACACGAAGTCCGCGTCGCGGTTGTCGATGGAGGACACGGCCTTGGTGACCATGCCGCCGGTGGTCTTCCCGTCCCACATGACATGGCCCGAGACGTTCCAGTGCCAGACCGTGTACGTCGCCGTGGTGCTCGCCGCCGAGGCGGGCGACGCCGCCGTCAGGACCAGACCGAAGAGTGACAGAACGACCGTGAGCCGTCGTTGTCCGCGCTTCACATTCCCTCCCCTGTTCAAAGGCGATCATCGTAGAGGGCGGCCCGGCGACCGCCCCCATCTGCGGATACAGTCCTGTCATGAGCAAGCCCCGGTCCCTGGCGCTGCCGCCCCGCACCCACCCCCGCCGGCTGCTGACGGGACGCGGGAGCTTCGCCGTGCTGGAGGCCGTTCCCCTCGGGGAGACGCGGGGCACGGTGCTGCTGCTGCCGGGTTACACCGGCAGCAAGGAGGACTTCCTCGCGCTCCTCGGACCGCTGAGCGACGCCGGCTACCGCGCGGTGGCCGTCGACGGTAGGGGGCAGCACGAGACGCCGGGGCCGCGCCGCCGCTCCGCGTACAGCCGGCAGGCGCTGGCCCGGGACGCCGTCGCGCAGGCCGCGGCGCTCGGGGACGGCCCGGTGCATCTGGTGGGGCATTCGTTCGGCGGCCTGGTGGCCCGGGCGGCGGCCTGGCACGCGCCGGAGGCCTTCCGGTCGCTGACGCTGCTCTCCTCCGGGCCCGGGCGGGTCTGCCGGGCCCAGCGGGTGCGGGTGCGGGCGCTGCGGGCCGCGCTGGCCGTGCTGTCCAAGGATCGGGTGTGGCAGGCCATGCGCTGGCTGGACAGCCGGGGCGAGGCGCCGGGCGTGGTCGACCCGCCGGAGATCACGTGGTTCCTGCATCGCCGCTGGATGCGTACGCGGATCGTTCAACTCTCCGTCGCGGGAAGGCTGTTGGTCTACGGCCAGGAGGGGACGGAGCAGCTGGCGAAGCTCACGGTCCCGCTGCACATCGCGTACGGCGACGGCGAGATGGTCTGGCCGGTCGCCGACCTGGCGGCCGCCGCGCGCCGGACCGGGGCCCACCACACGGTGGTGGCGGGCGCCGGCCACTCGCCGAACGTCTCACACCCCGAGGAGCTGGCCGACCGGCTGACCGCGTTCTGGGAGCGCTGCTAGGGGGTCTACGGGCGCCCCGGAGGCACATCCCGTACGGGGCAGGCCGTACGGAGAGGCCGTACGGATGAGCCCCTACGGGATCGGCGTACGGGCGGGTCAGAACTGGTTCTGGAGGTGCTGCCAGAACCCGTCGCGCAGGGCCCTGCGCAAGGCCGCGTGGCCGCGCAGCGAGCGGCTGAGCAGCTTCTCCGCCTCGATCAGCAGGTCCTGGTCGACCGGTCCGGGCAGATAGGGGTGGCCGGGCAGCAGCTCGGCCATCGCGTCGCGGCCGCGCTCGCCGAGCCAAGTGGCGGCGATCTGCGCGCCGATGAACCGGGCCTCGTCGCGCGAGGGCGGGGGCTCGCCCTCGTTCTCGTACGTCGTGACCGGCCGGCGGGTGACGTACGGGCGGCAGAAGTCGAGGTCGAAGGTGCGCTGGCTGTCGACCTCCCACAGCAGCGGCTCGGCCTGGTTGCGGCCCTCGGCGGCCTCGATGCCCCAGAGGTGGACGCGGGCGCCGTACCCCTGGGCGGCCTCCACCGCGGAGACCAGGTCCTCGTCGCCGCCGACGAGGGCGGCGTCGCTGATGGCGCGGTGCCGGGCGAGGGACTCCAGGTCGGAGCGGATGAGGGAGTCGACGCCCTTCTGCTGGTTGTTGGCGTTGAGGTTGCCGAGGCGGACCTTGACGTCCGGCAGCTCGGCGATCGACTGCTGCTCGGGGGTGTGGGTGCGGCGCCGGGCACCGTCGTACCAGTAGACGCGCAGCAGCCGGCTGTCCGCGAAGATCGTGCGGGCCTTGTCGATGAAGGCCTCGATGATGCCTTCGGCGTCGAGGTCGAAGGAGCGCCGGTCCTCGGTGCCGACCACCAGCAATCCGGCCGCAGCATAGACGTAACCCGCGTCGACGAAGATGGCGTGGGTAGAAGGTGTCTTGGCCACCTCCGCCAGCATCCGCTGGAGGAGTTCGTTGGTGCGCTCCACGCGGGCGCCGAGCGCCCTGAGCTGGTCGGCGGTCGGCTCGGGCGGCGTCTGAGGGTTCTCTGCGTCGTTCATACGGGGCTCATTGTCCGCCGGGCAGGGGCCTGCCGCCAATGTCTCTTACCAGTCAGTAGTTAGCCATCCGAAAATTTTCCTTAGCGTAGGGAATGTTTGCAGGATGCATGCCGTTGTAGCCGTACGTAACCCAGTTCTCCACCAGGAGGATCAACTCAGACGAAGGGAGAAGCCCGTGCGCTTCGAAATCCTGCGACTTGACGACATCGACGGCACGCCCGTCGACCGGACAGTCGTGGACGCCGCCTCCGTCAACCGGATCGTGCAGCAGGCCGCCTCGATCGGTCAGCGCATCTGGATCCGCCCGGCCGAGACCTCGGCCTCGTAACACCGTGACGCCCTGGCGCCGACGCCTCGCGCCATAAGGCCGTGCCGCGTGTGGCCCGTAGGGCACCCACTCAAGCACCGCGCCCCCGCATGGACTCCGGAAACCGGAATCCGTACGGGGGCGCAGTGACGTCCGGGGGCGGCCCGGGGGCCGCTCAGGCGCCCTGGATGACCTGGGTGACACCGTTGATGATCTGCTGCACGGCGATGGCCGACAGCATCATGCCGGCGAGCCGGGTGACGAGCACAACGCCGCCGTCCTTGATGACGCGGATGATCAGCAGCGAGTTGCGCATGGTCAGCCAGAGGACGACGTGCATGGCGACGATCGCGGCCCAGACGGAGATCTGCGCGGAGGCACCGTCGGCGTGCTGGACGGCGAGGATCACGGACACGATCGCGCCGGGCCCGGCGAGCAGCGGCATCCCGAGGGGGACGAGGGCGACGTTGACGTCCTTGGTCTGCTTGGGCTCGTCGGTCTTCCCGGTGAGCAGGTCGAGCGCGATGAGCAGCAGCAGGAGACCGCCCGCGATCATCAGCGCGGGGACGGAGACGTGGAGATAGGCGAGGATCTGCTGCCCGAGGATGCCGAAGACGGTGATGACACCGAAGGCGACGGCGACCGCCTGCCAGGCCATGCGGCGCTGGACCTTGGCCGGCCGGCCGGAGGTGAGGGCGAGGAAGATCGGGGTGATCCCGGGGGGATCCATGATCACAAAAAGGGTCAGGAAGAGCGAGCCGAAGACGGCGACGTCGAACACGGTGAGCCTTGCACGAGTTGGGGTGTACGAGGGGTGGGGGCGCCCTTGCGGGAGCGGGGAGCCGCCCCGGGGAGGGCGGCGGGGACGTCATGGCGCGGCGGGGCGAGCCCGTACGGGCGGCGGGCCTACGGGACCGTTCCGGTACGAGGGCCGGGCGGGCCGGACCGTACGCACTGCTCGGTGCCGGAGCCGTGGCTTGGGCCTTGAGGCGGTCCGGGTCGGCGGGCCGGTCGGGCCCGCACCGCGGATCCCGGCACCGGAGGCCGACCCTGATCGCCGCACCGGGAGCCCCGGGTGCCGGAGCGGTCGGTCCGTCGGCGCCGGAGGTCGGGGACCGGCCACGTCGGGACGGGCTTCCGGGCCGTCGGACCGCACCCGGGCAGCACGCCCGGGCGGACCGGGGCCGTCGCCGCGCGAGGGTCAGGCGGGTCCGCCCGCACCGGGGACCGGGAAGGCTCCGGTGGCGCGGCGGGTGATCTCGCCGTAGATCTCGGGGTCGGTGGTGTACTCGCCGAGGCGGCAGGTCTTGCGGCTGCCGTGGTAGTCGCTGGAGCCGGTGGCGAGCAGCCCCAGCTCCTTCGCGAGCCCCCGCAGGCGGGCGCGGGTCGCCTCGTCGTGGTCCATGTGGTCGACCTCGATGCCGTCGAGGCCGGCGTCGGCGAGCCGGGCCAGCGCGGCCTCCGGCACGACCTGGCCGCGCTTGACGGCGGACGGGTGCGCGAAGACGGTGACCCCGCCGGCCGCCTTGACCAGGCGGATCGCCTCGAAGGGGTCCAGCTCGTGCTTGCCGACGTACGCCCGTCCGCCGTCCGCGAGCCACTGCGGGGTGAAGGCGCCGGAGACGTCGGGGACGACCCCGAGCTCGACGAGCGCCTCGGCGACGTGCGGGCGGCCCACGGAGCCGTCGCCCGCGATCCGGGCCACCTGGTCCCAGGTGACGGGGACGCCCAGCTCCCGGAGCTTGCCGACCATGGCCTGGGCGCGCGGCACCCGGTCGTCGCGGACCAGCTCCCGCTCGGCGGCGAGCGCGGGCTCGTCGGCGTCGAAGAGGTACGCCAGCATGTGCATACCGACGCCGTCGAGCCGACAGGACAGCTCGGCGCCGGTCACGAGGGTGAGCCCCTCGGGGAGCGCGGCGATCGCCTCGGCATGGCCGCGCGTGGTGTCGTGATCGGTGAGGGCGACGACGTCGAGCCCTGCGGCGGCAGCGTTCCGGACCAGGTCGGCCGGGGAGTCCGTACCGTCCGACGCCGTGGAGTGGGTGTGCAGGTCGATGCGCACGACGCGGTACTCCGGAGGCTCGGGGCGGACGAGGGGGACGCTTCAGCATAACGGGCGAATCGAACACCCCGGGCCCCCGGACCCCGCCCGCCACACGGACCGCCCGCACGCCCGCCCGCACACGGACCGCACGCCCCCGCACGCGCCGTGACCTCCCGGCCGCCCGCGAGCGGTGACCCGGTGGCGTTACGCGCGGAACCCGCGAGTTGCGCGCGGCGATCAGTGGGCCGCGACGCTCCCCCGCCGGCCGGTCATCTCAGCAGGCGCGGTGTCAGCGCCCCGCACGGCAGGAGTTCCACTTCGGCTCCCGCGTCGCGCAGGTCCGTCAGCACCAGTTCGTCGTACATCAGCAGTCCCGACTGCTCGGGCCAGACGATCGCCCACAGCCAGAGCCCCCGCGCCTCCCCCGCGAACACCGCGCGGTCCTCCGGGCAGCCGTTGACGTGCCAGAGCGGGGTCGGGCGGCCGGCGGCGAGGACCTTCGTCTGGGCGGGTTTGTCGATGGCCATGCCGGGGCCGGGGTCGGGTCCGTCGATGCCGGCGTACCGCGCGCCGAGGCCGACGCCGAGCTCCTCGGCGATCAGCAGCAGCTCACCCAGTCCGCCGAGCGGCCCGGGTCCCGAGCAGGCGACCGCCGTCGCGCGTCCGCCGCTGCGGTCGTCCCCGGCGTACGCGACGCCGGTGAAGAGCCAGCCGACCGGGAGGGGCCACGGCATCCACACCGGCACCTCCGCACGGTGCACGACGACGCCGAGGGCTTCGACGCTGGGCGGGATCACGGGTTGCAGCGGGTGCACCGAGCCGTGCGTGTCGCACTGCCAGGAGTCGGCAAAAAGTCCGGGCGCCCTGACCCGGCCACCGCACTTCGGGCAACTGGGTTCGCCCCTCATAGAGCCCAACGGTCCTACCCCACCGCGTCCACGTCAAGGACGATCACCCGTCTGGAGGGGCGGGATTCCGAGAGTGACGGGCGCGCCGGCTCCTCGCCGCGCCGCGACACGCCACGACACGCCCGGGCCGGGCACCGATTCCGCCGGGCCGGACGGACGAGGGGCCGGGCGGAGCGGATGCCCGCCGGCAGCGACGGACGGACGGGGGGACGGGAAGGGCGGATGCCCGCCGGCAGCGGCGGACGGTCGGGGTCCGGTCAGTCCAGTCGGACCGACGTGCGCAGTGGATCGCGCAGGTCCGTGCCGTGCGTCAGCCAGCGCTCCTCCAGGGCCTTCGCCCCGTGGACCCGCTTCCAGGCCGCCTCGTTGGACGTCATGGGCAGCAGCGGGAGGAACCGGACCGGATCCATCGGCTCGTCCAGCTCCAGGTCCTCCACCAGGCCGCCGGACTCGGCGACGAGCACCGAGCTGAACGGGGCTCCCGGCCACAGGGGTTCACCGACGTCGAGCGAGGCGCCCGCGGCCACGATCACCCCTTCGACCTGCGGGGCCGAGGCGAGGACCGCGAGCGGGCGCAGCACCTTGTCGGTGTCGGCGAGCCCTGCCCGTACCGTCAGGACGAACTCCGCGCGCGGGCCCTTCACCGGGTCGGCGAGCGCCGCCGTCGGGTCGGCCATCGGCTGGGCCGACATGCCGAGCGTGGCATAGCGGACCACGTCTCCGTCGAGGAACCGGAGCACCTCGATCCGGTCCGTGCCGAGGAAGGTCACGGCGGCCCGCGCGTCCGGTTCGCCGAGCGCCGTACGCAAACGGGCCTCGACCAGAGCAAGAACTTGTCCCATGCGGCGAGCATAAAGCGCGTATGGAATGGGCAGGGGACGGGATTGACCCTCTGTCGGCTGATAGTCTTGGCCGCTGGTCGGGACTCCCGACTACACGTCACACGTCATCCCCCAAGGGGGACCGGCTGGAGGAGGTGGGGCTGCGGTGGATCGAAGTCGATCGGGCAGTACCAAACGCTCTTCCGCCCCGCACCCGAGCCCGGTGCGTATCTCCCGTTTCCGGTGATCCAAGGCCCGTTACGCGGCCCGGCCCCCCGGCATCGCGCACGACGGAAGAGCACTTCGCCTTTGCCTGTCTGTAGCGAACGCCGTCACCGCGACGCAGCGGTGCCGCCCGCTTTGCGGACGTAGGACATCAGGTCCACGCCCCCATTCCGGGCTGTGCCACGCCTCGCCGGCGGCTCCGACGTGAAGGAGCATGCCAGATGTCGATGATCCGTGACCTGCGTGCCGCGGTCCGCCCGTCCCTGCGGCCCTCCCTGCGCAAGACCAGCACCCCCTACGCGGCCTACGACTCGACCCGCGACCCGTCCGCCTCCAGCGCCGTCGTGGACTGCGCCGTCTACCGCGACGGCAGCCGGGTGGACGACCTGGACTGCCTGACCCCGCGCGGCGCGATGAGCCAGGTGCGGGAGGGCGGGGGGTTCGCCTGGATCGGGCTGCACGAGCCGACCGAGGCCGAATTCGCCGGTATCGCCGCGGAGTTCGGGCTCCACCCGCTCGCCGTCGAGGACGCCGTCCACGCCCACCAGCGGCCCAAGCTGGAGCGGTACGACGACACCCTCTTCACGGTCTTCAAGACCATCCACTACGTGGAGCACGCCGCTCTCACCGCCACCAGCGAGGTCGTCGAGACCGGCGAGGTGATGTGCTTCACCGGCCCGGACTTCGTCATCACCGTCCGGCACGGCGGTCAGGGTTCGCTGCGCAACCTCCGCCACCGCCTCCAGGGCGAGCCCGAGCTGCTCTGCAAGGGCCCCTCGGCCGTGCTGCACGCCATCGCCGACCACGTGGTCGACGGCTACATCGCGGTCGCCGACGCCGTCGAGCTGGACATCGACCAGATCGAGATCGACGTGTTCTCGCCGCCCGCCAAGGGCTCCACGCGCGGTGCCGACACCGGCCGGATCTATCAGCTCAAGCGTGAGGTACTGGAGTTCAAGCGGGCCGTCACCCCGCTCCAGCGTCCGATGCAGCTGCTGAGCGAGCGCCCGATGCGGCTGGTCGACCCGGACATCCAGAAGTACTTCCGTGACGTCGCCGACCACCTGGCGCGCGTCCAGGAGCAGGTCGTCGGCTTCGACGAACTTCTCAACTCCATCCTGCAGGCCAATCTGGCGCAGGCGACCGTCGCGCAGAACGAGGACATGCGCAAGATCACGTCCTGGGCGGCGATCGTGGCCGTCCCGACGGCGGTCTGCGGGGTGTACGGCATGAACTTCGACCACATGCCGGAGCTGCACTGGCGGTACGGCTACCCCATGGTGCTCCTCGGCATCACGGCCATCTGTTTCACCATCCACCGCACCCTGAAGCGCAACGGCTGGCTCTAGGCGGTCTGCGGCGCGGGCCCGGTGACCGGCGCTCGGTAGGCTTCCCGCCATGACTAGTACGCCGCTCGGCCCCGCGCTCGTCGAGGAGGCCACCAAGAAGTCCGGCCTCATCTGGGTACGGGGCGACGCGCCGGCCGCCGCGCGGGCCCTGTGGCACGTGTGGCACGAGGGCGCGGCGCACGTCGTGGGCGACGGCCCCGGCGAGCAGCCGCTGCCCGGTCTGGTGGCCGGCTCCACCGCCGAGGTGACCGTCCGCAGCAAGGACAAGGGCGGCCGGATCGTCGCCTGGACGGCGGCGGTGAGCGAGCTGGCCCCCGGCACCGAGGAGTGGGACGCGGCGGTCGCCGAGCTGAAGGGCAAGCGCCTGAACGCCACCGACGGCGAGGCGATGCCGGGGCGTTGGGCGCGGGAGTGCCGGGTGCTGCGGCTGACGCCGCTGGCCTCCACGACGGAGCTGCCCGACGGTTCCCTCGCGGCGGCTCCGCTGCCGTCGGAGGCGACGACCCGCCGCCCCGTCCCGGCCGCGCTCCCCCGCCTGCTGCTCAAGCGCCGCAGGCGCTGACGGCCTGGGTCGTGTCCGGAAAGCAGCGCCGTCTGCCCGCAGGGCAGGGCCCGCGGCGTCTGGTGCGTGCGATCGCAAGGCGGAGGGTCACCCTCGTACTGGGCGTACTCGGGTGATCCCGACAACGCGGCGTGGGGGCACCTCCCGTGCCCGAAGGGCTACGGGGGAGCTCGTGCCAGGCGGCGCGGGCCAGGCGGGACTTTCGACACACGCCCTGGGGGCCGTCAGGTCCTCGGCAGTTGCCTGCCGTAGTCCACGGTCTGGCCGGGCGCCGGCTCCTCCAGCGGGAAGTCCTTGTCCCACTCGGAGAGCACCACCACGCCCGCGCCGCCGCCCCGCGCGAACTGCAGCGGGAACGGGGCGCCGTCCAGCGAGACGTCCAGCGTGCCGCCCTCGCCGTCCTCGCCGCCCTTGACCTTGACCGTCCGCAGGCCGCCGATCTTGTCGCGGTCGCCCTTGACGACGTCCCCGTGCAGCCCGATGAGCCCGTCGAGGAGCAGGTCCATGTCGGTGAAGCCGCGCAGCTGTTTGTACGCGGGGTCGTCCTGCGGGACCTTGACGTACTTGTCGTCGAGCTTGTCGGCCGCGTCGCTGTCGGAGTCCCCGTCGGAGCCGTCCGCGTCCCCGTCCGCGTCCTCGCCGGCCGGGCCGCTCGGCGTCCCCGACGGCTTGTCGTCGGGCTCCCAGAACCCGGCGTCGGCCTTCAGATAGAGCGCCTCGCCGACCCGCAGCAGCTCGAAGGTGCTGTTCTTCGTGGTCACGGAGCCGCTCGCGCCGTCCTGCTTGAGCCGCATGTTGAGCTTGTACGTACCGCCCTTGCTGACCAGCGTCCCGGCCAGCCGTACCGATCTGGCCGCGTCCGCCGCCGACTGGGCCTTCTCCTCGATGGCGGAGGCCGAGAGCTTCCCGACTCCGTTCGTCCCCTCGTCCGGGTCCGCGGCGCAACCGGCGAGCACCGCCGTCAGCCCGGCGCCGAGCGCCACGGGCAGGACGGCCCTGCGAATACGCGATGTCGGAGGGAGAGCGGCCACCTGCGCTGCCTCTCGTGTCGGAGCGGGAGGGGAATGGAGCAGTCCGCAGCGTACCCGGCAGGTGGGCCCCCACCGCAGGCAGCCGTACGGGGGCGCTGCCGGGGCGCGCCGTAAGGGCACGGGCTAGCCTGAATCAGGCATGGATCAGCATCGACACGGGACCGACCCGAATCGTGCGGCACCGAGGAGGCGCGTGGCATGGCGGCAGGCGCCCCCCGGATCTTCGTCTCCCACATCGCCGGTGTGCCCGTCTTCGACCCCAACGGCGACCAGGTAGGCCGCGTCCGGGACCTCGTGGTCATCCTGCGGGTGGGCCGCCGCCCGCCGCGGCTCCTCGGCATGGTCGTCGAGGTGCTGAGCCGCCGCCGGGTCTTCGTGCCGATGACGCGGATCACGGGCGTCGAGTCGGGCCAGGTCATCACCACGGGCGTGGTGAACATGCGGCGGTTCGAACAGCGTCCCACCGAGCGGCTCGTCCTGGGCGAGCTGCTGGACCGGCGGGTGAGCCTGGTGGAGAGCGGCGAGGAGGTCACGGTGCTCGACGTGGCCATCCAGCAGCTGCCGGCCCGCCGCGACTGGGAGATCGACAAGGTCTTCGTGCGGCGCGGCAAGGCGGGGGCGCTGCGCCGCAAGGGCGAGACGCTGACCGTGGAGTGGTCGGCGGTGACCGGCTTCTCCCTCGAGGAGGAGGGGCAGGGCGCCGAGAACCTGGTCGCCACCTTCGAGCGGCTGCGCCCGGCCGACCTGGCGAACGTGCTGCACCACCTCTCCCCCAAGCGGCGCGCCGAGGTGGCCGCCGCGCTCGACGACGACCGGCTGGCCGACGTCCTGGAGGAGCTGCCGGAGGACGACCAGATCGAGATCCTCGGCAAGCTGAAGGAGGAGCGGGCCGCGGACGTCCTGGAGGCGATGGACCCGGACGACGCGGCCGACCTGCTGTCCGAGCTGCCCGAGGAGGACAAGGAGCGGCTGCTCACCCTGATGCGGCCGGACGACGCCGCCGACGTGCGCCGGCTCCTGGCGTACGAGGAGCGGACCGCGGGCGGTCTGATGACGACGGAGCCGATCGTGCTGCGGCCGGACGCCACCGTCGCGGACGCCCTGGCCCGCGTACGGCAGCAGGACCTGTCCCCGGCGCTCGCGGCGCAGGTGTACGTCTGCCGGCCGCCGGACGAGACGCCGACGGGGAAGTACCTCGGCATGGTGCACTTCCAGCGGCTGCTGCGGGATCCGCCGTTCACGCTGGTCAGTTCGCTGGTGGACAGTGATCTTCCACCGCTCTCGCCGGGCACCGCGCTGCCCGCCGTGACCAGCTACCTCGCGGCCTACAACATGGTCGCCGCGCCGGTGGTGGACGAGAGCGGGTCCCTGCTCGGCGCGGTCACCGTCGACGACGTACTCGACCACCTGCTGCCGGAGGACTGGCGGGAGACGGAGTTCCACGACGAGGGGCGAGGTCATGGCGGCTGAGCGGACGCAGGACCGGGACCGGGAACGCGACCGGGAACGGGAGCGGGACCGGGAACGGTCGATGCCCCGGATCCGGCTCGACCTGCCGCGCGAGCGGCGGTCCCGGCTGCTGCCGGAGTACGACCCCGAGGCCTTCGGGCGGCTCTCCGAGCGGATCGCCCGCTTCCTGGGCACGGGACGCTTCCTGGTCTGGATGACCCTGACGATCATCGTCTGGGTGCTGTGGAACATCTTCGCGCCGGCCCCGCTGAAGTTCGACGAGTATCCGTTCATCTTCCTGACGCTCGCGCTGTCGCTGCAGGCGTCGTACGCGGCCCCGCTGATCCTGCTCGCGCAGAACCGGCAGGACGACCGTGACCGGGTCAACCTCGAACAGGACCGGAAGCAGAACGAGCGGTCGATCGCGGACACGGAGTACCTGACGCGGGAGGTCGCGGCGCTGCGGATGGGTCTGGGCGAGGTGGCCACGCGCGACTGGATCCGGTCGGAGCTCCAGGATCTGATCAAGGAGATGGACGACCGACGGGAGGGTCACCGGGAGCACCGGGATCTATTCCCTCCGGGCGGCGATCACCGAAGTGACGTACCCGACCGCTGACAAGTCTTTCCGGGCCCGGGTGTCGGCGCCGTACCATCGTCCGTATGGCTACGGAAGACGCGGTGCGCGAAGCGCTGGCGACGGTGAACGACCCCGAGATCAACAAACCGATCACCGAACTCGGCATGGTCAAGTCGGTGGAGATCGGAGCCGACGGCAGGGTCGCCGTCACGGTCTACCTCACCGTCTCCGGCTGTCCGATGCGTGACACGATCACGCAGCGCGTCACCGACGCCGTCTCCCGGGTGGAGGGTGTGACGGGCGTCGACGTCACGCTGGACGTGATGAGCGACGAGCAGCGCAAGGAGCTGGCCGCGGCCCTGCGGGGGACGACGGCCGAGCGTGAGGTGCCCTTCGCCAAGCCCGGTTCGCTGACCCGGGTCTACGCCGTCGCCTCCGGCAAGGGCGGTGTCGGCAAGTCCTCCGTGACCGTGAACCTGGCCGCGGCGATGGCCGCCGACGGGCTGAAGGTCGGTGTCGTGGACGCCGACATCTACGGCCACTCGGTGCCCCGCATGCTGGGCGCGGACGGCCGTCCGACCCAGGTCGAGAACATGATCATGCCGCCGTCCGCGAACGGCGTGAAGGTCATCTCCATCGGCATGTTCACTCCGGGCAACGCCCCGGTGGTGTGGCGGGGCCCGATGCTGCACCGCGCGCTGCAGCAGTTCCTCGCGGACGTCTACTGGGGCGACCTGGACGTCCTCCTGCTCGACCTGCCGCCGGGCACCGGTGACATCGCGATCTCGGTGGCGCAGCTCGTGCCGAACGCCGAGATTCTCGTCGTCACGACCCCGCAGCAGGCCGCGGCCGAGGTGGCCGAGCGGGCCGGCTCGATCGCGGTGCAGACGCACCAGAAGATCGTCGGCGTGGTCGAGAACATGGCGGGCCTGCCGTGCCCGCACTGCGACGAGATGGTGGACGTCTTCGGCACCGGCGGGGGCCAGAAGGTCGCCGACGGTCTGACGAAGACGACCGGCGCGACGGTTCCGGTCCTCGGCTCCATCCCGATCGACGTCCGGCTGCGCGAGGGCGGCGACGACGGCAGGCCGGTCGTCCTGACGAACCCGGAGTCCCCGGCCGGCGCGGCGCTGCGCTCGATCGCGGGCAAGCTGGGCGGCCGTGCGCGCGGCCTCTCGGGCATGAGCCTCGGCATCACCCCGCGCAACAAGTTCTGAGGGTCCTTCCGGACCGGAGAAGGGCGCCGCTCGTGACGAGCGGCGCCCTTTCTCATGCCCTCCCGGTGCCGTCAGGACTCCCTTGCGAGAGTCCCGTCGGGCCGGGAACACCCGGCGCGCGCGTACGCCTCCGGACGGCGGGCCGCGCGTACGCCTCCGGACGGCGGGCCGTCAGCGGTAGGCGCCGAGGTCCGCCACCGCGGCGAAGCCGAGCCCGTAGGCGCTCATGCCGCGCCCGTACGCGCCGATGTGCACCCCGGCGCGGGTCTCGCCCGCCAGGACCCACCCGAACTCGGACTCCCGGTAGTGGAACGGCATCGGGACCCCGTCCACCGGCAGCGACAGCGAGGACCACTCCGGCCCGTCGAGGTCGTCCGCCAGCTCGAAGGCCGTCTCCGTCTGCTGGTCCAGCCAGTCGTCGCGGAGCGTGTGGTCCAGCTGGGCGGGCCAGGTGTACGCCAGGAGCCCCGAGCCGGCCAGCCAGGCGGCGGAGGAGACCGTGGTCGCGTCCAGCACGCCCGTACCGTCACCTGTGCGGCGCACGGGGCTCGCGGCGACCGTGACGACGACCGCGAAGCGCTCCTTCTCGGGCACACTCGCGTCGGACTTTATCGACGGCTCGTCGCCGTGGCCCATCGCCCCGTGCTGAACGCTCCCGTCCGCCGCCGTGCCGACCTGCATCAGCCACCGGTCACCGGTGAACGCGTCGTCAAGGCCGTACCAGGCGAAGTGCGCGCGCTGATAGCCCTCGGCCGTGCGCCGGGCCGCGGGCATACCCTCCACCCGACTCGTGGTCTCCATCTCGGCCGCCTCCTCGATCCGTCGTGTCCGCGTCGGCGGACAACAGATGGAGGATAGCGACCGGCTTGCACCAGGTTGTGTCAGGTCGCGTCGGAGTCGTACGGAGGTCGCTCGACCGTGTCCGGCTTGTCCTGCTTCTTGGTCAGCGCGTCGGCGGAGCCGTTGACCGCCGCCGGGACGGAGGAGGCGGCGACGGAGGAGGCCGCCGACGACGTCTGCTCACGGCCGTGGACCGCGTCGGCGACGTCGTTCATCTCCTTCTTGAGGTCGAAGCTGCCGCGCAGGTCCTTGAGCTCCTTGAAGTCCTCGCTGTCCTCCAGCTGCTTGCGGAGGAAGGTCTTGGGGTTGAGGTCCTCGAACTCGAAGTCCTTGAACTCCGGCCCCAGCTCCGTGCGGATGTCCTGCTTCGCACTCTCGGAGAAGTCGCGGACCTTGCGGATGAAGCGCGAGACGTCCTGGATGACCTTCGGCAGCTTGTCCGGTCCGAAGATGAGCACGGCGAGGACCACGAGCGCCACCAGCTCGAGTATGCCGAGGTCGTTGAACACCTTGCCGCTCCTTACACAGGGTCCGGGGCCCGCTCCACGGTACCCGCCCGAACTGCCGGGCGGGTACCGTGCGGCGTCTGCCACATGACGCTCAGGTGCCCTGCGAGGAGCCGAGCGTCAACGTCTTGGTCTGCTCTTTGCCTCCGCGCAGCAGGGTGAGCTCCAGCCGGTCGCCCGGGCGGTGGGCGCGGATCTTCACGATCAGCTCCTCGCCGTTGTGGACCCGCTGGCCGTCGACCTTGGTGATGACGTCGCCGGGGCGGATGCCCGCCTTGGCGGCCGGGCCGCCGGGGGTGACGGACGCGGAGCCGTCCTTGCCCTTGTCGCCGACACGGGCGCCGTCGCCGCTGAACTGCATGTCGAGGCTGACGCCGATGACGGGGTGGCTGGCCTTGCCGGTGTTGATGAGCTCCTCGGCGACGCGCTTGCCCTGGTTGATCGGGATGGCGAAGCCGAGGCCGATGGAACCGGACTGGCCGCCGCCCTCGCCGCTCGTGCCGTCGCCGGCCGCGCGGATGGCGCTGTTGATGCCGATGACACGGGCCTTGGAGTCGACCAGCGGGCCGCCGGAGTTGCCGGGGTTTATCGGCGCGTCGGTCTGCAGCGCGTCGACATAGCTGACGTCGCTGCCGTCGCCCTTCTCGCCGCCGGCCGTGATGGGCCGCTCCTTGGCGCTGATGATGCCGGAGGTGACGGTGTTCTGGAGGTCGAAGGGGGCGCCGATGGCGACGACCGGGTCGCCGACGCGGACGTTGTCGGAGTTGCCGAGCGGCAGCGGCTTGAGGCCGGAGACGCCGGTGACCTGGACGACGGCGAGGTCGTAGCCGCTGTCCTTGCCGACGAGCCGGGCGCGGGCGGTCTCGCCGCTGCTGAAGGTGACCGAGATGTCCCCGGCGGAGGTGGCCGAGTCGACGACGTGGTTGTTGGTGAGGATGTGGCCCTTGGTGTCCAGGACGAAGCCGGTGCCGGTGCCCGAGGAGCCGGCGCCGTTGACGTGCAGGGTGACCACGCTGGGCAGGGCGCTGGCGGCGATCCCGGCGACGCTGTCGGGGGCGCGTCCGGAGTCCTCGGGGCCTGCCTGGGGCAGCTCGATGGTGGAGATGCCGCCGTTGCGCTCGACGTAGGCGCCGACCGCGCCGCCCAGGACGCCGGTGGTCAGGGCCAGGACGAGCACGCCGACCAGCCCGAGCGCCCGCCGGGAGCCGCGCTTGCCGCCGGTCGCGACGGAAGCGGCCGCGCCGGGCGAGGACCAGGGGTCGTACTGCACCCACTGCCCCGCGGCGGGCGCGGCCGGCGGCGGCGGCGGCGGTACGGTCCCGCCGGGCGCGGGGGCCGGCATCGCCTGCGGCGCGGCCTCCGGCGCCGGGGCGGGTGCGGGGGCGTGGGCTCCCGGCGCGGGAGCCGGCCGCTGTACGGGCGGGGCGGGCGCCCAGGGCCCGGGCCCGCCGTAGGGCGGGGTGCGGTACTCGTCGGGCTCGTGCAGCGGCCGCGGCTCGGGCTGCGGAGACGGCGGCACCTGCGCAGAACTCTGCCGCGGCACGTGCGCGTCGGCGGCCGGGGCGTCGGAGGGCGCCGGGGCCTCGTGCTTGGTCAGCAGATCGGCGGGCCGCTGCTCCAAAGCCGGTGACGGGTCCGCGGGCCGCTGCTCCGGCCCGGCGGCCGGGACGCCGGTGGGCGCCGGGGCCTCGTGCTTGGTCAGCAGATCGGCGGGCCGCTGCTCCAAAGCCGGTGACGGGTCCGCGGGCCGTTGCTCCGGCCCGGCGGCCGGGGCGTCGGAAGGCGACTGGGCCTCGTGCTTGGTCAGCAGGTCCACCGGCTGCTGCTCCGGCCCGGCGGCCGGGGCCTCGGGCCGCGTCAGTGGGGCCGCCGGGCGCTGGTCCGGGGTGGGCGGGGTCGTCGCCGGGGGTGCGGGCGCGTCCGTGGGGGTGGGCGCGGCGAGGGTGAAGTCACCCTCGTCCGCGACCGGTGGCTCCGGCGCCGTCACCGGCGTGTCCGCCGTGCT
Source organism: Streptomyces sp. NPDC008121 (assembly GCF_042957155.1). Classification (NCBI taxonomy): domain Bacteria; kingdom Bacillati; phylum Actinomycetota; class Actinomycetes; order Kitasatosporales; family Streptomycetaceae; genus Streptomyces; species Streptomyces sp. NPDC008121. The sequence continues at coordinate 615,394 of NZ_JBIBHT010000003.1, forward strand.
CGTAGGCCGGCTCCACCACTTCGGCTTCTGGCCGGTGGGCTTCCCGTCGTCCATGCTCTCCCCGCAACAGCTGACCTGTCCGCGCCCCCTGGCGAAGGGCGCCCCTGCCTGGATTCAACCAGGTCCGGGCTCAGCGGTGTGCGGTGAGCGGGGTCGCGGTCGGGCCGGGGGCCGCCTGGTGGGGCGCGGGCGGGGTCACCGTCGGGCCGGCGGCCGGGAGCGGCCCCGGCGCGAAGGCCAGCCGGAGGGCGGGCCCCGTGGGGCGTATGAACGGCGAGAGCGCGAGGAGGGACTGCGTGGCCGGCGCCTGGAGCCGCAGGGGCATCACGGGCGCCGAGGTGCCGTCGGCCGCGTCGCCGCCGGGGACCAGCGGTCCGGCCACGATCGTGCCGGGCGCCGAGATCGCTCCGCCGGGTGCGGCCGCCGTGGCGGGGGTGGGCCGCTCGCCGGAGCGGGCTCCACGGCCGGGTGCCGTGCTCGCGTTCGTACCGACCGCGGTGCCGGTGCCCGTGCCGCCGACGCCGGTGGCGGCGGCCCGCTGCGGGGTGACGTTGTTTCCCGTGCCCGCGCCGCGCGCACCGGCGTTCACCGACGCCTCCAGCGGCAGGGCGCCGCCGAGGGCGATGGCGGCGAAGGAGACCGCGCTGGCCGCGGCGATGCCGAAGCGGCGGCCGCGCCAGGGGGAACGGTCGTGCTCGGCACGCGGGCCGACCTCGTGGATGCGGAAGCCGGAACGCGGGGAGACGGGCGCGGCGGTGGCGAAGCCGGCGGACCTCATCCCGGCGATACCGCCGCCGGAACCGGTCCCGCCCAGGTCGAAGAGGTCGTCGAAGCCTCCGCCCCTGCGGTCGTCACCCCCGGGGTCGCCCGGTCCCCCGGGCAGCCCTTGGAGCCGGGCGAGCAGCCCGGCGGAGGGCGGCGGCGGGGCCGTGGAGGCGAAGACGCTCTTCAGCCTGCGCTGGGCGTCGGCCTCGGCCTTGCACTTGGCGCAGGTCGCGAGGTGCGCGAGGACCCGCTCGCGGGCGTCGTGGCCCAGTTCGCCGTCGACGAGCGCGGCGAGCCGGTCCCCGAGATGCTGCTCCGCGGGGGTCGGGCCGACAGGACGAGAACCGCTCACGCCGTCCCGCCCTCCCAGCCGACGACGGCCAGCGCGCGCTCCGCCCGGGCCTCGGGCGAGCGGTGCTTCAGCGCCTTGCGGAGGTGCGAGCGGCCGCGGTGGATGCGGCTGCGCACGGTGCCGAGCTTCACGCCGAGCGTGGCGGCGATCTCCTCGTACGAGAGTCCTTCGATGTCGCAGAGGACGACCGCGGCCCGGAACTCGGGCGCGAGGGTGTCCAGGGCCTGCTGCACGTCGGCGTCGAAGTGGGTGTCGTTGAACACCTGCTGCGGCGACGGCTCGCGGCTGGGCAGCCGCTCGGCGGCATCGTCGGCGAGCGCGTCGAAGCGGATCCGCTGCTTGCGGCGGACCATGTCGAGGAAGAGGTTGGTGGTGATGCGGTGCAGCCAGCCCTCGAAGGTGCCCGGCGTGTACGTCGACAGGGAACGGAAGACGCGGACGAAGACCTCCTGGGTGAGGTCCTCGGCGTCGTGCTGGTTGCCGGTCAGCCGGTAGGCGAGGCGATAGACCCGGGCACTGTGCGTGCTGACGATCTCCTCCCATGTGGGCGGAGTCCACGCCTGCGATTCCGCATCCGATGCGAAGGTCGCGGTGGTGGGTGCGGCGTCGGCGGTGTGGAAACGGTCAGCGGTGTCGGTCACGGATTTCGGCTCACCCGCCGACCTGAGAAGACGCCGAAGCACTCCTCCCCGGTCCCCAGGCGCAGCCGCACCTCCCCTGTCGGCTCTGGTGGTGTCCAGTGGAGCCCCTACCATAGCCACCTCGCCCGTTAGCTCCGGATAAGAATCTTTACGCGAATTTGGGGACGGCTCGCCGGCCGTCCCGTCCGCGTCCTCACCCTCTAGGAACGCCCGGTCCCATCTGCGGGTTCCCGTACGCAGCGGATACAGTCACCGTTGCGCCAACTAAGGGGACAGGAGAGGGCCATTACCGCCAACCGGCAGACGAGCTGGGCGTTCGCCGACGCCTTTGTCGCCGAGGACGAAGCGCTGCGCTGGGCCCGTGAGCGGGCCCGGGAGACAGCGCTCCCCTCGGTGTCACCGGGCACCGGCGCCGCGCTGCGCCTGCTGGCGGCCACGGCGGACGCCAAGGCGGTGGCGGAGATCGGTACGGGCACGGGCGTGTCCGGTATCTATCTGTTGCACGGGATGCGGCCGGACGGGGTACTGACCACGGTCGACATGGATCCGGAGCGCCAGCAGTTCGCGAAGACGGCGTTCCGCGCGGCCGGTTTCGCGGGGAACCGGGCGCGGTTCATCCCCGGGCGCGCCCTGGAGGTCCTGCCCCGGCTGGCGGACGGCGGATACGACCTCGTCTTCTGCGACGGCGACCGGCTGGAGAGCCTGGACTATCTCGCTGAATCGTTGCGCCTGCTGCGACCGGGGGGTCTGGTCTGCTTCGAGGGCGTCTTCGCGGACGGCCGCACGGTCGACTCGGCGGCTCAGCCGTCGGAGGTGCTGCGGGTGCGGGAGCTGCTGCGGGCGGTACGGGAGAGCCAGGAGCTGCTGCCGACGCTGCTGCCGGTCGGGGACGGCCTGCTGTGCGCGGTGCGCCGGGGCTGATCCGCCCCCGTGGGCGGTGCGCGGCCCGCGGGTGCGGGGCCCGGGCGGACACGCCTCTGCCCCGGCGCGGTGGGTACCGGGCCGGGGCAGAGGCGGGAAATCCTGGCGTTATCGCGTCAGCCGACTACCTGCTTCAGGGCGTCGCCGAGGGCTTCGGCCTCGTCCGGGGTCAGCTCGACGACAAGCCGACCGCCGCCTTCGAGCGGAACGCGCATGACGATGCCCCGCCCCTCCTTGGTCACCTCGAGCGGGCCGTCGCCCGTCCGCGGCTTCATGGCCGCCATGCTCGTTCCCCTTCCTGAAACCAGCTCATCTCAGCCGACGGCTCCTGTCGAGGAGCATGCGTCACCGGCATCGAACACATTGCTTCCAGGTCATTATCCCGCATCACAGGACCCGATGACCAACATCGGGATGCATCGCTTGTGCAACGCGCTCTCTCAAAACCACCTATTTCGGCGATCGGCCTGCGATACTTCGCCGCTGCTTCCCCTCATGTCTTTGACGCAGGTCACATGTGCGGGGTGGGTGATCTCCGTCATGCTGGGGGTCCTCCCGACGAAGTCCGGGGAGGGTCAAGGACGCGAAGACGCGAAGGGAAGCCGTGATGGCCGACACCGTGCTGTACGAAGTGAGCGACGGGCTCGCCACGATCACGCTCAACCGGCCCGAGGCCATGAACGCGATGAACGTCGAGGCGAAGGTCGCGCTGCGGGAGGCGGTGGAGACGGCCGCGGCGGACCCGGCCGTACGGGCGGTGCTGCTGACGGCGGCCGGGGACCGGGCGTTCTGCGTGGGCCAGGACCTGAAGGAGCACGTGGGCCTGCTGATGTCGGACAAGGAGTCCGGGACCCAGGCCACCATGAACACCGTGCGGGACCACTACAACCCCATCGTGCGGGCCCTGACCGGCATGCGGAAGCCGGTGGTGGCGGGCGTGAACGGCGTCGCGGCGGGGGCCGGTTTCGGCTTCGCGCTGGCGGCGGACTACCGGGTGGTCGCGGAGACGGCGGCGTTCAACACCTCCTTCGCGGGCGTGGCGTTGACGGCCGACTCCGGGATGTCGTGGACGCTGCCCCGGCTGATCGGCGCGAGCCGGGCGGCGGACCTGATGCTCTTCCCCCGCTCCATCGACGCCCGCGAGGCCTACGACCTGGGCATCGTGAACAAGCTGGTCCCCGCGGAGTCCCTGGCCGAGGAGGCCGCCAAGGTCGCCAGGACGCTGGCGGAGGGCCCGACGGTGGCGTACGCGGCGCTGAAGGAGTCCCTGGCGTACGGCGCGGACCACTCGCTGGCCGAGGCGCTGGAGAAGGAGGACGAACTCCAGACGAAGGCGGGCGCGTCGGAGGACCACACGATCGCGGTCCAGGCGTTCATCGCGAAGGAACGCCCGAAGTACCTCGGCCGCTAGGCCGTGTCCTGTCGATCACGCCGCGGCCCTGGCAGGGTCGGCAGGACACCCCCGGGGGGCGTCACCCGTCCCGGCGGGCGACGCAGTCCTTCAGGTGGTCGTCGACCAGGCCGCAGGCCTGCATCAGGGCGTAGGCGGTCGTCGGGCCGATGAAGCGCAGGCCGCGCTTCTTGAGGGCCTTGGCCAGGGCGGTGGACTCGTCGGTGACGGCCGGCACGTCCGCCGTCGTGAGCGGGGCCGTGCGGGTCTTCGGGTCGGGGGCGTACGACCAGATCAGCGTGTCCAGCTCGCCGGGCTCCCACCCGGCGAGCACCTTCGCGTTGGCGAGGGTCGCGTCGACCTTGGCGCGGTTGCGGATGATCCCCTCGTCCGCGAGGAGCCGCTCGCGGTCCGCCTCGCCGAACTCGGCCACCGCGGCGATCCCGAAGCCGGCGAAGGCGCGCCGGAACCCCTCGCGGCGGCGCAGGATCGTGATCCAGGAGAGCCCCGACTGGAAGGCCTCCAGGCAGAGCCGTTCGAAGAGGGCGTTGTCGCCGTGGACCGGCCGCCCCCACTCCTCGTCGTGGTACGCGACGTAGTCGGGGGTGGAGAGCCCCCACGGGCACCGCGGCCGCCCGTCGGGGCCGGGGACCGCCTCGCCGGTCACGGCGTCTCTCCGTGCCCGGGGCGGGCCGCGTCGGCCAGCTCGGCCTCCAGCTCCGCGATGCGGGCGTCCCGCTCCGCGAGCTCGGCGCCCAGGCGGCCGAGGACGTCGTCCACGTCCGCCATGCGGTAGCCGCGGGCCGTGACCGGGAGGCGGAGCGCCTCGATGTCGGCGCGGCCGACGGGACGGGTCGCCGGCAGGGGGTCCACCGGCTGCTCCGGCGCCACCTCGGGCAGCACCTCGCTGTCGCCGCCGCCGACCACCGCGAGAGTGACCGCGGCGACGACCACGACCATCGCGATCAGCAAAAACCAGAACACCAGCGCGCGCCTCTCCGGAGGTGGAAAACGTCCCGTGCCGATCGTGCCATGCGCCACCGACGGTTAGGGTCGCAGGCGAACGGATGCGAGGGAGGACAAAAGGGATGCTGCGCTTGGGACGGCGTGAATTCGGGCCGCACGAGCCGGTGATCATGGCGATCGTCAATCGGACCCCGGACTCCTTCTACGACCAGGGCGCCACCTTCCGCGACGAGCCGGCCCTCGCCCGCGTCGAGCAGGCGGTGGCCGAGGGCGCCGCCATCGTCGACATCGGCGGGGTCAAGGCCGGCCCCGGCGAGGAGGTGTCGGCCGACGAGGAGGCGCGCCGTACGGTCGGTTTCGTGGCGGAGGTACGGCGCCGGCATCCGGACGTGGTGATCAGCGTCGACACCTGGCGCGCCGATGTCGGCGAGGCGGTGTGCCAGGCGGGCGCGGACGTCCTGAACGACGCGTGGGGCGGGGTCGACCCGGGCCTCGCGGAGGTGGCCGCCCGGTACGGCGCGGGGCTCGTCTGCACCCACGCGGGCGGTGCGGAGCCGCGGACGCGCCCGCACCGGATCGCGTACGAGGACGTGATGGCGGACATCCTGCGGGTGACCGTGGGTCTGGCCGAGCGGGCGGCCGCCCTGGGGGTGCGGCGGGACGGCATCATGATCGACCCGGGTCACGACTTCGGGAAGAACACCCGGCACAGCCTGGAGGCGACCCGGCGGCTCGGCGAGATGGCGGAGACGGGGTGGCCGGTGCTGGTGTCCCTGTCCAACAAGGACTTCGTCGGCGAGACGCTCGACCGGCCGGTCAAGGAGCGGCTGCTGGGGACGCTGGCGACGACGGCGGTCTCGGCGTGGCTCGGGGCCCGGGTCTACCGCGTGCACGAGGTGGCCGAGACCCGGCAGGTGCTGGACATGGTGGCGTCGATCGCCGGTCACCGTCCCCCGGCGGTGGCCCGCCGCGGGCTCGCCTGACGCCCGCCCCCGTCTACGGGGAAGGCCGGGCCCCCTCGGCGGGAGCCCGGCCCTTCCGCTCGTCCTCAGCGCCGGACGGCCGGCGCCCGGCCTTCCACCCGGCCTCGGCGGGCGGTCAGCGCCCGGTCTCCTTCGACACCAGCTCCACGGCCTCGTGCACGTCGTCCGTGACGTGGAAGAGCAGCAGGTCGCGTTCCGACGCCTTGCCGCCCGCCACCACCGTGTCGCGGAGCCAGTCGACGAGCCCCTTCCAGTACTCCGTGCCGAAGAGCACGATCGGGAAGCGGGTCACCTTCCGGGTCTGGACGAGGGTCAGCGCCTCGAACAGCTCGTCCAGGGTCCCCAGTCCGCCCGGCAGCACCACGAACCCTTGCGCGTACTTCACGAACATCGTCTTGCGGACGAAGAAGTACCGGAAGTTCACGCCGATGTCGACGTGCGGGTTGAGCCCCTGCTCGAAGGGCAGCTCGATGCCGAGGCCGACCGAGATGCCCTTGGCCTCCCGCGCCCCCTTGTTGGCCGCCTCCATGGCGCCGGGGCCGCCGCCGGTGATCACCGCGAAGCCGGCGTCGACCAGGGCGCGGCCGAGGCGGACGCCCGCCTCGTACTCGGGCGAGTCGGGGCGCGTTCTGGCCGAGCCGAAGACGCTGATCGCGTTGGGCAGTTCGGCGAGCGCGCCGAAGCCCTCGACGAACTCGGACTGGATGCGCATGACCCGCCAGGGGTCGGTGTGCACCCATTCCGAGTCGCCCTCGGTGTCCAGCAGACGCTGATCCGTGGTGCCGGACTGGACCTGGTCCCGGCGCCGCAGCACCGGCCCCTGTCGCTGCTCCTCCGGCTTCCACGCTCCCTCGGGGACACCCATGGCCTGCTCCCTCCACCGATCCACTGATCTTCTGGTTCGGTCAGGGTAGGTCCCCAGACGTGACAAAAAGCGAAATTACGCCTGTCCGTCAGTGAGCCAGTCGCGGAGGCGTGTCTCGCAGTGCCGGATCCGCTCGACGATCACGTGCTCGTCGCGCTTGTGCGCGTACAGAGGGTTACCGGGGCCGTAGTTGACCGCGGGCACGCCGAGGGCGCTGAAGCGGGAGACGTCCGTCCAGCCGAACTTGGGCTGGGCGGTGCCGCCGACGGCCTCCATGAAGGCGGCCGCGGCCGGGTGGGAGAGGCCGGGCAGGGCGCCGCCGCTCTCGTCGTCGACGACGATCTCGGCGACGCCGCAGTCGGCGAAGACCTCGCGGACGTGGAGCAGCGCCTCGGCCGGGGAGCGGTCGGGGGCGTAGCGGTAGTTGACGACGACGGTGCAGGCGTCGGGGATGACGTTGGTGGCGACGCCGCCCTCGATGCCGACGGCGTTGAGCCCCTCGTGGTACTCCAGGCCGTCGATGACCGGCTTGCGCGGCTCGTAGGCGGCGAGGCGGGCGAGGATCGGGGCGGCGGCGTGGATGGCGTTGGAGCCCATCCAGGAGCGCGCGGAGTGGGCGCGCTCGCCTTCGGTGCGCAGGTGGACCCGGAGGGTGCCCTGGCAGCCGCCCTCGACCTGGCCGTCGGAGGGTTCCAGCAGGACGGCGAAGTCGCCCTCCAGCCAGTCCGGGTGGGCCTCGGCGACCTTCCCGAGGCCGTTGAGGTGGGCGGCGACCTCTTCGTTGTCGTAGAAGACGAAGGTGAGGTCGCGGTTGGGCGCGGGGACGGTGGCGGCGATGCGGAGCTGGACGGCGACGCCGGACTTCATGTCGGAGGTTCCGCAGCCCCACAGGATGCCGTCCTCGTCGAGGCGCGAGGGCACGTTGTCGGCGATCGGGACGGTGTCGATGTGGCCGGCGAGGACGACCCGCTCGGCGCGGCCCAGGCGGGTGCGCGCCACGATGTTGTTCCCGTGCCGGTCGACGGTGAGGTGGGGCAGGGTGCGCAGGGCCTGCTCGATCGCGTCGGCGAGCGGCTTCTCGGTCCCGCTGACCGAGGGGAAGTCGACGAGTGCGGCGGTGAGCGCCGGCCCGTCCAGCGTGAGGTCGAGGGGAGCGTTGTCAGCCATGTGCCGACCCTAACCCGGCCTCCAGTACGGTGGGCCTCGTGTCCGAGTCCGCCTCCTTCCCCGGCCGAAACCGCACCTCTCGCCGTCGTGGCCGCGTCGCCAGGGCCACGGCCGGCTTCGCCGTGCTGCTGGCCGTGGTCGCCTATGTGGCCGTGCACTACGTCATCGGGGGCGGCGGCCCCGCGCGGTGCAGTGTGGGCACGGGCGAGAACACGTACGAGTTCACGCCGGAGCAGGCGGCGAACGCCGCCACGATCTCGGCGGTCGGCACGACCCGCGGGATGCCGGAGCGGGCGGTCACGATCGCCCTGGCGACGGCCTTGCAGGAGTCGGCGCTGCGGAACATCGCGCACGGCGACCGCGATTCGCTCGGTCTCTTCCAGCAGCGTCCCTCGCAGGGCTGGGGGACCGCCGAACAGATCCTGGACCCGGTGTACTCCTCGGGGAAGTTCTACGAGGGCCTGGAGAAGGTCCCGGGGTACTCGCGGCTGCCGCTGACCGTGGCGGCGCAGAAGGTGCAGCGCAGCGGTTTCCCGCAGGCGTACGCGAAGCACGAGCCGGACGCGGCGCTGCTGGCGGCCGCACTGACGGGCCGTTCGGCCGCGGCGCTGAGCTGTACGACGGGTCCGGCGCGCGACGGGCTGCCGGGCGATCCGGTGAAGGTGCGTGCCGAGCTGGTGCGGGACTTCGGTGAGAAGGCGTTGCCGCAGGCGGGTCTGGGCGGCGCGGGGAGCGCGGGCGCGCGGGCGGGTGCCGGTCCTGCGGAGCTGGCGGTGCCGGTGCGGGCGGCGGCCGGTTCGCGGGAGCGGCGCGGCTGGGAGCTGGCCCACTGGGCGGTGGCGCGGGCGGACGGGCTGCGCGTGGTGGAGGTCGCGTACGCGGGCAAGGTGTGGCGCGCGGGCGAGGCCCTGGGCGGCTGGTCGAAGACGGGCGATGCCCCCTCCGGTGGTGCCGAGGCCGCCTCCGGGACGGATTCCGTATTCGGCAGCGTCCGAATTCGCCTCGCACAGTAGCCGGTCATCCGTACGGGAATTCACTCGTCCGTGGCGGATACGGGGAACGGGCACCGGGTCATTCACCGGTCGCCGCGCGGGCCTTGGCGCGTCCTTTCATGTCACGGCAATGGCCTTGCGGGACAAGGGAAGTGACGGTTCGGCAGCGTTTGACGCAATGACGTGTTCGCCCGTTTTCCTCCCCACCCGACAATACGACGCATTGCCAATTCTTTACCTTCGGCCGCCGCAACCTCTCCCTCCCCCCGGGCGGTTGTCACTGCGTCCGAACGCCGGACACCGCAAATGTCCTCTCCGTCGAAGGAGCACCATGTCCCTCCCCCTGACCCGTCGGATCGCCCGCGCCGCCCTCATCGTCGCGGCCGGAGCAGCCCCCGTGGTCGGTGCGGCCGGCTCCGCGAGCGCCGTGGACCAGAGCCTCGCGCCGACCGGCGCGCTCTCCGGCATCAGCTCGCTCGACGGCGCCGGAGTCGGCAACGCCGTGGACGGGGCCTCGCAGACCGCCACCGGTGTCGCCGGTGACACCGGGAGCAAGGCCGTCGGCAAGGCCGTCCCGGCCGCCGGCAAGACCATCGGCACGGCCGGCAAGACCGCCACCCCGGCCGCGCAGAAGGCCGCGGGCGACACCGCGGGCAGCGCGGGCGAGATCCTCGGCGAGACCGCCGGCTCGGCCACCGACAGCGCCCCGTCCACGGGCGCCCTCGGCGAGACCCTGCCGACCCAGGGCGTGCCGTCCCTGGGCGGCCTTCCGCTCGGCGGCTGACCGCCCGCGCCCACGGGCGCACGACGAGGGGCCCCGGGGGGGGGCGGGCCCCCGGGGCCCCCCGGGGGGGGGGCGGGCGGGCCCCGGGGGGGGCGGCCCCCGCCCCCCCCCGGGGGGGCCCCCCCCCGGGCCCCCCCCCCCCCGCCGCCCCCCCCCCCCCCCCCCGGCCCCCCCCCGGGGGGCCCCGGGGCCCCCCCCCCCCCCGGGGCCCCTCGTCGTGCGTGCCGGCCGTCAGCCGAGGCGCTTGACCGCCGCCTCGACGCGCTCGTCGGTGGCGGTGAACGCCACCCGGACGAACCGCTCCCCCGCCGCGCCGTAGAAGTCGCCGGGCGCGACCAGGACGCCCTTCTCGGCGAGGTACGCCACCGTCTCCCAGCAGGGCTCGTCCCGGGTCGCCCACAGGTAGAGGCTCGCCTCGCTGTGCTCGATCCGGAAGCCGTGCGCCTCCAGCGCCGTCCGCAGCGCCGTGCGCCGGGCGGCGTACCGCTCCCGCTGCTCGGCCACGTGCGCGTCATCGCCGAGCGCGGCGACCGTGGCGGCCTGCACGGGGGCGGCCGTCATCATGCCGCCGTGCTTGCGGATCTGCAGCAGCTCGCCGAGGACGGCCGCGTCGCCCGCGATGAACGCGGCGCGGTAGCCGGCCAGGTTGGAGCGCTTGGAGAGCGAGTGGACGGCGACGACGCCCTCGTACGTACCGCCGCAGACGTCCGGGTGCAGGACGGAGACCGGGTCGGCCTCCCAGCCCAGCTCCAGATAGCACTCGTCGGAGAAGACGAGGACGCCGTGCTCCCGCGCCCAGGCCACGATCCGGGTCAGCTCGTCCTTGCCGAGGACCTTGCCGGTGGGGTTGGACGGCGAGTTGAGCCACAGCAGCTTCAGACCGGCGGGGTCGAGCTCCGTCGGGTCGTCGTACACGACCGCCTCGGCCCCGCAGAGCCGTGCGCCGACCTCGTACGTCGGGTAGGCCAGGCGCGGGTAGGCGACCCGGTCCCCGGCGCCGAGGCCGAGCTGGGTGGGCAGCCAGGCCACCAGCTCCTTCGAGCCGACGACCGGCAGCACGTTGCGGTGGCCGAAGCCGACTGCGCCGAGGCGCCGCTCGCACCAGCCGGTCAGCGCGTCCCGCAGCTCGGTGGTCCCCCACACCGTGGGATAGCCCGGGGAGTCGGCCGCCGCGACCAGCGCCCGCCGGATCAGCTCCGGCACCGGGTCGACCGGCGTGCCCACGGACAGGTCCACGATGCCGTCCGGGTGGGCCGCCGCCGTCTTCTTGTACGGCTCCAGCTTGTCCCAGGGGAAGACCGGCAGGCGCGATGAGACGGCGCCCGAGACTGCGCTCACGAGATGGCTCACTTCCTCGTACGTACGGAGAACGCGTCGGTCCCGTACAGCGGGCGAGGCCGTACGGGACCGAGGGCGGTTCGATCAGCCGTTCTGCGGCGGCAGAGCGGCGATGAAGGGGTGGTCACGCTCGATCAGGCCGAGCTTGGAGGCACCACCGGGCGAGCCGAGCTCGTCGAAGAACTCGACGTTCGCCTTGTAGTAGTCCTTCCACTCCTCCGGGGTGTCGTCCTCGTAGAAGATGGCCTCGACCGGGCAGACCGGCTCACAAGCACCACAGTCGACGCATTCGTCCGGGTGGATGTACAAGGACCGGGAGCCCTCGTAGATGCAGTCGACGGGGCACTCCTCGATGCATGCCTTGTCCTTGACGTCGACACAAGGCTGCGCGATGACGTAGGTCACGCTGTCGTTCCTCCTCGGTAGGGCTGGTCTGCGCGGGAGCGCGGCGTCGTCGATGCCCGCACCTAGTATCTCCGTTCTTGGGGACGATCCGAACAGGAGGGCCGGAGAAGCCGTGGAATTCACCGCCGGAGGGCGCCTTGAGGTGCGTATCACCCGCGCTGACGTGGGAAAACGTGTCTCAGTTCGGTACGTGACGGACTCGGGCGGCCCCGGCGCGCGGTTCACCGACGCGGTCGGCGTGCTCACATCATGGGACGCGGGTGTGGTGCTGATCACACGACGGACCGGCCAGAGCGTCCGGATCGCGGAATCCGCGCTGGTCGCGGGCAAGGTGGTGCCCGCCGCGCCGGCCCGCAGGCGGGGCCCGGCGGCCTCCTTCGAGGAGCTGGCCCGGGTCACGGCGCGCGCCTGGGAGCCGGTGGAGAGCGAGCGGCTCGGCGAGTGGACGCTGCGGGCGGCCGCCGGATTCACCCGGCGGGCGAACTCGGTGCTGCCGCTCGGCGACCCCGGCCTGCCCCTCGACTCCGCACTCGCGCGCGTCCGCGCGTGGTACGCGGCGCGGGAGCTCCCGGCCTACGTCCAGACGGCCACCGGCGCCGAGGGGACGCAGGAGCTGCTCTGCGCGGAGCTGGAGGAGCGCGGCTGGCGCCGGGAGGTCTCGGCCGAGGTACGGACCGGGGGCCTGGCGCCGGTCGCCGACCTCGACGCGGACGTCTCCCCCGTCGCGCTCTCCCGCTCCCTGGACCCCTTCTGGCTCCACCGCTACCAGCGGTTCGGTGTGCCCGGCCCCCATGTGCTCACGGTCCTGGAGAGCGGCCCCCGTGTGTGGTTCGCCTCCATACCGGGCACGGGAGACATACCGGCGGCGATCGGACGGTGTGTGGTCGACGGCCGCTGGGCCGGGTTCATGGCCGTGGAGGTCGACCCCGCGCAGCGGCGCCGGGGCCTTGCCACGTCCGTCATGACGGCGCTCGCCCGGAAGGCGCTGGACGAGGGCGCGTCGGCGGCCTGGCTCCAAGTGGAGGCGGACAACGCCGGCGGCCGGGCACTGTACGAAGGCATGGGCTTCGCGGTCCACCACCACTACCACCACTACCGAGCGGCGGAGGCGTGAGCGACGTGACCGACTGGCGGCGGGAGTTCGCGCAGGAGGCCCGGGCGCGACGGCCGGATCTGGCGCGGCTCTGTCTGCTGATCGGCGCGGAGGCGGACCCGGCGGTGACCCGGCACGACCTGGACTCCGCCGAGATCGAACTGGACCGCCTGGCCGGTCTCCTGCCGTACCGCACGCGCGGCGCCGGCGCCGACGCCTGGGTCGCGGCCCTGGAGGAGCTCCTGGGCCGCGAGTGCGGCTTCCAGGGCGTCCCGGCCGACTACCAGCGACTGGACTCCTCCCTGCTGCACGAGGTGCTGCGCCGCCGCCGGGGCCTACCGATCCTCCTCTCCGTGGTGTGGATGGAGGTCGCCCGCCGGGCGGGGGCGCCGGTGTACGGCCTCGGCCTGCCGGGTCACTTCGTGGTGGGCTTCGGCGACCCGGCCGAGCAGGTCTTCGCGGATCCGTTCGCCGGGGGCCGTGCGATGACCGGAGTCGACGCGGAGCTGCTGGTCGCGGGCGCCACGGGCGCGCCCCTGGAACCGTCGATGCTGCGCCCCGCGGACTCGCTGGAGATCGTCCAGCGCATCCTGAACAACATCCGCGCCTGGGCCTCCCCCCGCCCCGAGCGCTCGGAGGTCGCCCTCTGGGCGGTGGAGCTCTCCCTGCTGCTCCCCTCGCACCCGGCGCGCCTGCGCTACGAACACGCGGAGCTGCTGGTGCAGCGCGGCGAGTTCCAGGCGGGCGCGGCGGAGATGGAGGCGTACGCGACGATCGTGGCCGCGGTCGAACCGAGCGCGGCCGCCTCGATCCGCCACCGCGCCCAGGCGGCCAGGGCCCTCCTGAACTAGGGGGTGCCCGGCCCCGCGGGCGATATCGCGTTGTGGGGTCCCGGGGACCGGCCTAGGGTCACCGGCATGTCTCTGCGTCTCCGTATGCGTCAAGCCCTGCCGGAAGCGATGCGCGCCCGCGACAAGGCCGCCGTGAGCGCCCTGCGCTCCACGCTCGCCGCGCTGGACAACGCCGAGGCGGTGCCGCTGTCCGAGGACCGGCTCCGTGGCACGGCCCTGGAGGCGTCCCCCGCCGGCGTCGGCGCCACCGAGGCCGTGCGCCGCGAGCTGACCGAGCGCGCGGTGCTGGACGTCGTACGCGCCGAGGCCGCCGAGCGCCTGGACGCCGCCGAGCAGTTGACCGCCCCCGCCCACGCCGACCGGGCGGCGCGGCTCCGCGCGGAGGCGGAGGTCCTGCTCCGCTTCCTCGACGGCCCGCACCACACCCCCTAGGAGGGTGTCCGCGGCCTCGCCTCCGGACGGGACGAGACGGCCGGTTCGGCCATCCAGCCGCAGCCGACTCGTGCGGGTTCCCGGGGTGCGGTGCCGTGGACCTGGATGCGTGCCGACGTCCCCGAGCGCCGGGCGACGGGCCCGCGTCCGGAAAGGCGGGACAACCCATGCCCATACCAGGAGCGGCAGCGCGCCGCCGAGGTTACGTCGCCGTCGTCGCCGCGCTGGTGACCTGCTCGGCCGCCTGGACCGGCCAGGGCCCGGCCGTGGCCGGCGGGGCCCCCACCCCGTCGCTACCCGCCCCGGAGCCGAACTGGAAACCCTGCACGGAGGGCAGCCCGTTCGACTGTGCGGCCGTGAAGGTTCCCCTGGACTACGACGACCCGGGCGGCCGCGGCATCGAGCTGGCCGTGGTCAAACGGGAGGCGACCGGCCCCGGCCCGCGGATCGGCACCCTGTTCTTCAATCCCGGCGGGCCCGGCGGGCCCGGAACGGTCCAGATGCCACAGAACTACGAGTCCTTCCCGCGCGAGGTGCGGGAGCGGTTCGACATCGTCAGCTGGGATCCTCGTGGCATCGGCAGCAGCACCGCGGTGAACTGCTTCGGGAGCCCCGAGGAGGCCGCGGAGTGGAGCGCGAGCAAACCGGCGGGCTTCCCGGTCGGGGAGAAGGAGCGAGCGGCGTTCAGCTCCGCGTACGCGGAGCTGGGCCGGCGCTGCGAACAGCGCACCCCCGAGCTCCTGCGCCACGTGTCGACCGCCGACACCGCCCGCGACCTCGACCAGCTGCGCAGGGCTGTGGGCGACGAGCAGCTCACCTACTACGGGATCTCCTACGGCACCTACCTGGGCGCCACCTACGCGAACCTCTTCCCCCAGCGGGTCCGCGCCATGGTCCTCGACGCCAACTGGGATCCGCGGGCCTGGACGGACAACGCCTCCGACGCGGTCCCACGGACCACGGCGTTCCAGCGCCTGGGCTCGGGCCGGAGCGCGGCGGCCGCCGTGGACCGGTTCCTCACCTTGTGCGGATCCACCACGACGGCCCGCTGCGCGTTCTCCGCCGGCACCCCGCAGGCGACCCGGGACAAGTACGAGCGGCTGCTGGAGCGGCTTCGCAAGGAGCCGGTGGGCACGTGGACCTACGCGGGAACCGTGGCGGACACGGTGAGCAGCCTCTACGTCGTCCAACCCGGGGCCACGCAGCTCGCCGGCAGGCTGCAGGACCTGTGGCAGGGCCGCGTCCCCGAGCCCTCCCCGCCTCCGCCCCCGCCGCCGGTCGCCCAACCGAATCCGTACCTGGGCGAGGAGCAGAGCACGGCGGTCGTCTGCGGTGACAGCCCCAACCCCCGGGACGCGGACGCCTACCGCACGCTGGCGGACGCCGCGGCCATCGGCGCGGGGGACACCGGGCGCTTCTGGATCTGGGCCTCCGCGGGCTGCGCAGCCTGGCCGGCGATCGTCGAGGACCGCTACCGCGGCCCGTGGAACACGCCGACGGCGAACCCCATCCTGGTGGTCGGGAACACCCACGACCCCGCCACGCCCCTGTCGGGCGCACAGGCCATGACGAAGGAGCTGGCCGACGCCCGCCTGCTGACCCAGGACGCCGTCGGGCACACGGCCCTGTTCAACCCGAGCACCTGCGTCGACGCCCGGACGAGCCGCTACCTCGTCGACGGAACCCTCCCGCCGGTCGACACCCGTTGCCGCCAGGACGCGCCCCCCTTCGCGGCACCCGAGTTGGCCGCGACCGGCGGTACCACCACGGCCAATCTCGCGGGCCTCGGCGCGGCCCTCCTCCTCACCGGAGGCGCACTGCTGCTCGCCCTGCGCAGTCGGCGCCGCGACCGCTGACACCCCCGGCGCGTACGGACCCCGCCCACGCCCTCGCGTGGCGGGGTTCGGCCCCCTTCGGCCCCTAGCCCTTCACCCCGCCGACGAACGCCGCCCAGGCGGTGGCGCTGAAGACCAGGGCGGGGCCGGTGGGGTTCTTGCTGTCACGGACGGGGACGTGGGCGGAGCAGGCGGCGTCGTTGACTTCGAGGCAGTCGCCGCTGCTGCCGCCGCTGTAGGAAGACTTCCGCCAGGCGTCGCTCACCTCGAGGCACTCGCCGCTGCTGCCACCGCTGTAGGAGGACTTGCGCCAGGCGTAGAGGACCGAGGCGTCAGGGATGCTGGCCGGTGCGTGCTGCATGCTCGTATTCCTCCGCGACGGACCTGATCAGGGCCAGCGACTCGCGATGGGACAGCGCGTCGCCCAAGGCATGATCGTAGACCTCTTGGCACTCTCGGACCACGGACGGAGTCTCCCAAACACGGCCGGACTTGAGGCCTTCCACGTATGCGATGGGCGGCTGATCCTTGAACCACATGAGGGAAACGAAGCCTTCAAGCACTGCGTGCGCGCCCACCGTGAACGGCAGGACGTGGACCCGAATGCGACGACTTTCGCCCAGGCTCACGATGTGACGGAGCTGCTCGCACATCACGGCAGGCCCGCCGATGCGATGTCGCAACACCGCTTCGTCGAGCAACATCCACACCACGGGAGAATCGAAGTCGTCCAGTATGCGCGCACGCGCCAAGCGCGTGACAAGCAGCTTGTCACGCGACTGCTCACTCTTGGGCGGATGCCCGGAGCTGAGGACGGCTCTGGCATAAGGCTCCGTTTGGAGAATGCCAGGTACCAGCTTCGGGGCGTACTCACGGATCGTCGTCGCCTGGCCCTCGAACTCCAGCGCCTCCGCGAAGTGTTCCGCGACCTTCTTCCCGTCCAGCGTCGGCAGGAACCGCTCGAAGAAGCCCCCCGCGTCCAGCACCTGGTCCAGGCGTCTCGCGTCCGCCACGTCCGGGCGGCGGCGGCCCGCCTCCATGTGGGCCAGGTGGGTGCGCGAGATGATCGTCAGTTCGCTCAGGCGCTCCTGGGTGAGGCCCGCCGACTCCCTTCGGCGTTTCAGCTCTTCACCGTATTTTCGGCGCGACTCCGGATTGTCCTCGATTGCCATGGCCAACTCCCCGACGTGCTGGTCGCGTTGTCACGGGCGAACCCCTGCCGAGCGTAACGTGATCCACGCCACTGTGTGACCGGAACAACACACAGAGCGAAAGGGCTCAGCACGTAATGGAAACCCCCCACGGTCCGGGCGACTTCGTCGCCCATACCGGAACCGACGTCTACGGCCCCGGGAAGGTCATCGGCGTGGACGGCGTCCACCGGCGTGTGCGATTCGTGCACTTCGTGGCGACGATCCGCGCCGACGACTTGCGGGCCGCCTCGCCCCGCGAGACGCGCGAGATGCAGGACTGGCTCCGCGAGAAGCGCCGGCGGTACGGCGGCGAGTGGTGATGACGCTGCGCGTCTCGCGCGACGGCGGGCGGACCTGGCCGCCACGCGGACCTTCACACCCCGGCGGGGAGAGGTGCCGGTCGAGTCGGCTCTCCGCTATCCGCCGTGCCACTGCCCCGCCTGCCTCGTCGCGCCGACGCGGAGCCTGCGGGCGGGCGGGTAGCCGTTCGCCGCGCGCGAGTTGTCCGCGCCACCCGGCACCGCTGTTCGCCGGGGCGTCCACGACGGTTCACCGGCGACTGCTGCGATACACGCGCCATGCGAACGGCGCACGATCGAGGAGGTCGAGTGAATCTCGTAGTCAACGGCGACGCGGAGAGCGGACCCGGCGGGACCGCCCGGCCGGTCACCGCCGTGACCGGCTGGGAGGTGCGGGAGGGAGCGCCCGCGCTCGTCGCGTACACCCTGGGCGGTGGCTATCCCGGACCGGCGGACCCCGGGCCCGCCGACCGGGGAGGCAGGTTCTTCTCCGGCGGCGACAGCCCCCGTACCGCCCTCGTGCAGGACATCGCCCTGCCCGAGCGGGGCTCCACGGGCCGCCGGGCCGTCGACACGGGGAGCGTGCGCTACACCCTCGCCGGCTGGCTGGGCGGCTATGCGGCGCAGGAGGACGGCGCCAGGCTGTCCGTGGAGTTCCGGGACGCCCAGGGGACCCCGGTCGCGCTGTCCGTGCTCGGCCCGGTGACGGCCGGCGAGCGGCTCTCCCGCACCGCGCTCCTGGAGCGCACCGCTACCGCCACGGTGCCGCCCGGCGCCCGCACCGCGCGGGTGCTGCTCGTCTTCACCCGCAGCGGCGGCGGGACGTCCAACGACGGTTACGCCGACTCCATATCGCTCACCTTGCACGCCACCGGGGGACGCTCGTGACCAGGCTCAACCGCCGCGATCTGCTCAAGGCGGCCGGGGCCGCCGGCGCCCTGAACCTCGCCTGGCCTCTGGCCGCCGGGCTCTCGCCCGCGCAGGCCCTGGAGGCCGCCCGGGCGCTCGGCGCCGACTACGACCCGGCGCCCTTCACCCTCGGCGTCGCCTCCGGCGACCCGCAGCCGCACAGCGTGCTGCTGTGGACCCGGCTCGCCCCCGAGCCGCTGGCCGCCGAGCAGAGCCTGCCCGAGATCGTCGAGGTCGACTGGGTCGTCGCCACCGACCCCCGGCTGCGGCAGGTCGTCGCGCGCGGCACCGCGCCCGCCTCGGCGACGCTCGGGCACAGCGTGCACGTCCCGGTCCCGGGGCTCCGCCCGGGCACCCGCTACTGGTACGCCTTCACGGCGCTGGGCAAGCGGAGCCGGACCGGCCGCACGCGGACGGCGCCCGTCGGCCGCGTCTCCTCCGTCCGCTTCGCCGCCGCCAACTGCCAGGCCTTCCACGACGGGTTCTACGCCGCCCACCGGGGCATCGCCCGCGAGGACGTCGACTTCGTCGTCCACCTCGGCGACTACATCTACGAACACGGGCAGGTCGGCGGCGTCCCGGCCGACCACGTCCGCGACCACGAGGGCCCCGGGGTCTTCACGGTCGCCGACTACCGCCGCCGTCACGCCCTCTACAAGGGCGACGCCTCCCTGCGCGAGGCGCACGCGGCCCACCCCTGGTTCCTCACCTGGGACGACCACGAGGTCGTCAACGACTACTCCGGTACGGGCGGAGGCGCGCCGTTCATGCGGCGGCGGGCGGCCGCGTACCAGGCCTGGTACGAGAACATGCCGCACCGCGACGGCGGCGCCGGCGCCTCGGCCGGGCTGCCGGACCCGGAGATCCACCGGGTGCGCCGCTGGGGGGACCTGCTGGAGCTGACGGTGCTCGACCTGCGCTCGTACCGCTCGGCGCAGAACCTCGCCGACGGCACGATCCTGGGCGCCGGTCAGAAGTCCTGGCTGAAGGGGACCGTCGACCGGGCCCCGGACTCCTGGCACGTCTGGGCCAACTCGATCATGCTCAGCCAGCTGCGGCGGAGCCCCGGCGGCTCCTACATGTTCACCGACCAGTGGGACGGCTTCCTCGCCGAACGGAAGGAGGTCCTCGGCCATGTGCACGACTCGGGCATGGAGGACCTCGTCGTCGTCACGGGCGACTGGCACTCGGCGTTCGTCGACGACATCCGGCCCGACTTCGACGACGTCACCTCGCCGGTCATCGGCACGGAGTTCACGGCCCACTCGGTCACCTCGGGGGCGTACGCGCCGAGCTGGAACGCCGCGAACGGGCCGGTCATGGGCGCGGCCAACCCGCATCTGAAGTACTTCGAGGGCGACCGCTACGGCTATGACGTGTACGAGGTCACCCCGGAGCGGTTCAGCGCCCACATGCGGGTCGTCGACGACCGCCGCGACCCGGCGTCCCGCGTCTCGACGCTGACCACGTTCCACGTGGACCGGGGGCGGGCGGGGTCGTACGAGGACCCGGCGACGAGGAACTCCCCGGCGCAGTACCGCCGGGACTGAGACGCCGAAGCGCCCGTCCCGCCGGTCGTGACCGGTGGGACGGGCGCCCGTGTGCTGCCGGCCGTGGGCCGGTCGGCCGTGTCAGAGCGGCGGTCAGCCCTGCCCGTCCAGGTCGATGACCTTGGTGCGTTCGGCCTGCGTCTTGCCCACCAGGGCGTCGCGCATCGCGAAGGCGACGTCGTCGGCGGAGACCTGGTGCTTCTTGCCGTCCCCCTTGGTGATCATGATGCCGTCGAAGACGCCGTCGAGGAGCTGGTCGATGGCGTTCTTGTCGTAGACCTCCACCAGGCGGCCGTCGACCGGCTTCATGGAGAGGATCTTCGGCAGGGACTTCGCCGGGCCGAACTGGATGCTCTTCGAGCCCGCCTTGATCGTGATCAGGCCGGACATGGCGGGCTTGGCGAAGGCGTTCATCGCCCGGTCCAGCTCGGCCCGGGTGATCGTGGGCTGGCGGGTCGTGACGGGCAGCTCGACGGTGTTCGGCCGGCCCGTCTGGACCTGGGCGCGGTACGCGTCCTTCACCGAGATCATGGAACGCGCGACGTCCACGCCCTTGCCGGGCTTGCCCTCGACGGCGGTGACCTTGCCGGGGGCGAAGACGATCGTGCCCTCGGTCGCCGAACCGGAGGCGCCGGCCACGTCCTTGAGGGCGACGCTCAGCTTCTCCTCGTCGACCGGGAGCACGGGCTCGGCGACGCGCTCGCCGCCGAAGAGGGTGCTGATGACGGAGACGGGGTTGTAGTCGCTGCCCGCGGCGCCCCGGACGGTCTCCTGGCTGTCGAGCGAGAGGCCCGCCTTGTCCGGGGCCAGCTCGACCTTCTTGCCGCCGACGCTGAGCTGGAGGGGGGCGGCGGCGCGCTTGCCGAGGGCCGCCTCCAGCTTGTTGACGGCCTCCTCGCGCGTACCGCCGCCGATGTCCACGCCGAGGACGGTGGTGCCCTTGGGGACGTCGGAGTGGTTGAGGAGCAGACCGGCGCCGTAGGCGACACCGGCGAGACCGACGACGCCGAAGGCGAGGAGGGGCAGCTTGGAGCGGCCCTTCTTCACCGGGGCGGGGGCGGGCCGGGTCGCGGAGGACGGGCGGGCGGGCTCGCGCGCCGGGGCCGGGGCCGCCGGCCTGCCGGAGGAGGCGACCTCGGGGGCGGAGAAGCCCTCGGGGCCCCGCCGGGCCGGGTCGGGGCCCGAGGGGACGACCGGGATGCCGCTCGTGAGCGTGTCGCCCGAGACGTGGCCGCCGTCGGCCGGGGCGCCCGGGCCGGGGCCCTGCGGGGTGAGGACCGCCGTGTCGTCGGACATGCGCGGTGCGCCGGGGAACGCGGGGTCGCCGTGCGGGCCGGCCGCGAAGGGGTGCGGGGTCCCGGTGTGCGGGTCCGCGGCGAGGGGGTTCCCCGCGTGCGGGCCTTCGGCGAACGGGTGCGGGACGGGCGGGGCCAGGGGGTTCCCGGCGTACGGGTCCGCGCCCCTCGCGCCGTGGTCCGGCACGGGGCCTGCCGACGGGCCCGCGCCCGGGCCGGACATCGGGCCGGTCATGGGGCCGGTCGTCGGACCGGTGGGGGGCTGCGGGGCCTCGCCGCCGTAGCCGCCGCTCTCGTCGAGGGGCGGGGTGGCGAGGTACATCGGCGTGCCGCCCGGCGGGGTGGCCGCCATCGAGGAGCCGCCGACCGTCGGGATGCCCCCGGTGGCGGGACCGGCGAAACCGGAACCGCGCGGGCCGCCCGGCTTCCCCGACGGTCCGGGCGTCCCGGAGGCGGGGGTCCGCGGGCCGTTCGGCCCACCCGGCGCCGGGGCCCCGGCGCCGGGGCCCGCGGGGCCCGCGGGCCCGGCGGGTGACGACGGCGCCGCGGGCGCCGCGGACTTGCGCGGGGCGAACCAGTCGCTGGTCGGCCTCTCCTCCGCCTTCGCGGGCTCGGCCGGCGCCGGAGCGGGCTCCGGCTCGGCGGCCGGGGCGGGCGCCGGAGCGGGGGTGCGGGACGCCGCGGCCTTCCCGCCGCCGTCCCCGGACGGGTCCGAGGGGGCGGTGTCCGAGGCCGAGTCCCCGACGGTCTTGCGGACCACCACGGGCGGGATCGGACGCGAACCCGGAATGTTGATTCTGATCCGGGTCGTCAGCGTCGTCTCGGTCTTGGGCTCCTCGGGCTGCGGCCGCACGGGCGCCGCGGGACTCTCCTCCGCCGCGTCCTGCGTCGGATGGAGCGACGGATACTGACGGGATCCGTACGGCGGTGTACCCGAGGGGTACGCGGCTCCACCGCGCCCCTGGGCGCCGGAGGAGGAACTGTCAGTCTCTCGACCAGTTTCACGACTCAAAGCAGGATCTCCCGGTTGGCTCCGCCGCCCGCTCTTGCTGATGCTCGTATACCCGGGCGGTTCGGCGGCGCGCACCACCATACTGTCCGCCGCCGGCACATAGCGGACGGCCCGGCGCCGAGCTACGGTGATTCCGGCCGAAGTCCGGGCACCCTCCGCTCAACTCGGCCTGTTCACGGGGCCGGTCGCGGCAGCCGCCCCACCGTGGCGCACATCACAGCGATGGCCATGCCTCCCAGCAGGTAGAGCATCTCGGCGAAGCCTCCCGCGAAGAGGCCGTCGCCCTCCGGCCGTCCGAGGCTCAGCAGCACGACGGCGGCCAGCCAGCCGGCCGCCGGGGCGACCACCCCGAGCTGACGGTCGGTGGCGCGCAGCCCGCCGTAGAAGAGGCCCGCGACGCCGAGCAGCCCGGCGAACAGACCGCCAGGAAACCACGCGTTCTGGACGAGCGCGCCCGCCGCGGCGACCACCGCGCCGAGGACGAAGAGGAGTACGTACCAGACCACTCGTACGTTCATGCGGTCGTTCACGCGCTCACTCCGGCGAAGAGGTCGTCCTCGCGCACGCCCTCGGGGGCGCCGGACGTCCCCGCCACCAACTGGTAGTACTCCGTGGTGAGGATCGGCTGGCCGAGGTTGTTGGAGAGGGCGAAGAAGGGCCCGTCCACGGCGATTTGTGTGACATGGGCACGCATCGCGGCGATTTTGCGGGCGGCCCAGACGGGATCCCCGTCGATGCAGGCGGTGATGAGCGACTCGTCGACCACGCCCGGGACGTCACCGATGTCCGCGATGCCGGGGAAGGCCGCTCCCTCGGCGCGCAGCCGGGCGAAGCCGGCTTCGGCGGCCGGCCGGGGCACGCGGTTCCAGTAGATCTTGGCGAGGGTGTGCGCGGGGCCGAGGTCGGGGCGGTAGCCGGTGTCGGCGGCCAGTTCGGCGGCGCGCATGGCGACGCGGTGGGCCTGGATGTGGTCGGGGTGGCCGTATCCGCCGTCGGGGTCGTAGGTGACGAGGACCTGCGGGCGGGTCTCGCGGATCACCTCCACGAGGTACGGGGCGGCGTCGTCCACGGCCGTGTTCCAGAAGGCGCCCGCACGGCGGTTCTGCTCCACGCCCATCATTCCGGAGTCGCGGAACCGGCCGGGGCCGCCGAGGAAGCGGTGGTCGGTGACGCCCAGCTCCTTCATGGCGGCGGCCAGTTCGCCGACGCGGTGGTCGCCGAGGCGGTCCTCCCGGTCGGGGGCGAGATGGGCGAGTCCGGGCGGGATGACCTCGCCCTCCTCGCCGAGGGTGCAGGTCACCAGGGTGACCAGCGCGCCCTCCGCCGCGTACCTGGCCATGGTGGCGCCGTTGTTGATCGACTCGTCGTCGGGGTGCGCGTGCACCAGGAGCAGACGACGGGCTGGGAGATCCGTCATGGCCCCACCCTACGAGGCGGGGCCGGTGACCAGCACGAGGCTCAGAACTTGAGGCCGCCGATCATGCCGGCGACGTTCGTGGTCAGGGTGCTGATGGACGGGGCGATGGAGGAGCTCGCCAGGTAGAAACCGAGGAGCGCGCAGACCGCCGCATGTCCCGCCTTGAGTCCGGATTTCCGGATCAGCAGGAAGACGACGATCGCCAGCAGCACCACCGCCGAAATCGAGAGTGCCACGGCGGTTCACCTCCACACTTCTTCGGTCGGATATTCGGACGGTCAGGTCAGCGAGCATGTGCCAGGAGTCCTCTACCCACCTAGCGCTACGGATCATAACTATGTGTGGCTTCGTATCCATGGTGTACGGAGGCACAGGGGGGCGCACAGCGCTAGGTTCGATCGCATGACCTCGCCGCGGCACCAGTCGTATCCGCTCTCGTTTCCCCGTCAGTACGCCCGGACCCAGCGCTTCTCCCTGGGGGCTCCGCGCGCCTTCACGGTCTCGCCGGACGGCGGGCGGGTGGTGTTCGTCCGCTCCGCCTCCGGCACCGAACGCTCGCACGCGCTCTGGGTGCTGGACCTCGACGGGGCGGCGGGCGGGGCCCTGGAGCGGGTCGCGGCGGATCCGGAGACGCTGCTGGGCGGCCTGGCCGAGGAGTTGTCGGCCGAGGAGCGGGCACGGCGGGAGCGCGCCCGCGAGGGCTCGGGCGGGATCGTCTCCTACGCGGTGGACGCGGCCGTGGAGTTGGCCGCCTTCCCGCTGTCGGGGCGGCTGTTCGCCGCGGAGCTGAGGGCGGGGACGGCGCGGGAACTGCCGGTCCCGGGTCCGGTGCTCGATCCGCGGCCCTCGCCGGACGGGCGGCTCGTCGCGTACGTGGCGCGGGGCGCCCTGCGGGTGACGGGCGCGGACGGGGAGGGGGACCGGCCGCTCGCCGAGCCGGAGGACGCGCGGACGTCGTACGGTCTGGCGGAGTTCGTGGCGGCCGAGGAGATGGGGCGCGGCCGGGGCTTCTGG
This sequence comes from Streptomyces sp. NPDC008121, assembly GCF_042957155.1. Taxonomy (NCBI): domain Bacteria; kingdom Bacillati; phylum Actinomycetota; class Actinomycetes; order Kitasatosporales; family Streptomycetaceae; genus Streptomyces; species Streptomyces sp. NPDC008121. The sequence goes on from NZ_JBIBHT010000003.1 coordinate 639,863, forward strand.
TGGTCGCCGGAGTCGGACCGGCTGCTGGTGGCGCGGGTGGACGAGGGGCCGGTGCGCAGGTCCTGGATCGCGGATCCGGCGCATCCGGACCGGGAGCCGCAGGAGGTGGCGTACCCGGCGGCGGGGACGCCGAACGCGGAGGTCCGGCTGTACGTCGTGGATCTGGCCGGCGAGCGGACGGAGGTCGTGTGGGACCGGGAGCGGTTCCCGTATCTGGCCCGGGTGCACTGGTCGTCGGACGGGCCGCCGTTGCTGCTGGTGCAGGCGCGTGACCAGCGCTCCCAGCTCCATCTGGCGGTGGATCCCGGGACCGGGGCGACGCGGACGGTGCACGCCGAGGAGGATCCGGACTGGCTGGAGCTGCTGCAGGGGGTGCCGGCCTGGTCGCCGGACGGGCGGCTCGTGCGCGTCGAGGACCGTCCCGGCCCGGACGGGGCGCGGGTGCTCATGGCCGGGGACCGGGCGCTGACGGGGGCGGAGCTGCACGTCCGGGCGGTCCTGGACATCGGCGTGGACGACGTGCTGGTCGCCGCGTCGGCCGGGGAGGCGGCGGCGGATCCGGAGACCGGCGAGCTGCACGTGTACCGGGTGGGCGAGCGGGGTGTGGAACGGCTCTCCCGGGGTACGGGAGTGCATTCGGCGGTGCGCGGCGGCCCGGTGACGGTGCTGGCCTCGGCCCGTCCGGACGCTCCGGGGACCGTGGTGCGGGTGCTGCGGGACGGCGTGGAGGTGGCGGTGGTCGCCTCGTACGCCGAGACGCCGGTGCTGGCCGCGCGGGTCCGTCTCACGACGGGGGGCGCACGGCGGATTCCGTGCGCCGTCCTGCTCCCCGAGGGGTACCGCGAAGGTGACGGACTACTCCCCGTGCTGATGGATCCGTACGGCGGTCCGCACGCCCAGCGGGCGGTGGCCGCGCACCAGCCGCATCTGACGTCGCAGTGGTTCGCCGACCAGGGGTTCGCGGTGGTGGTGGCCGACGGGCGGGGCACCCCGGGCCGGTCCCCCGCCTGGGAGAAGGCGATCGGGAACCGGCTCACGCTGGCTCTGGACGACCAGGTCGAGGCGCTGCACGCGCTGGCGGGGGATCACCCGCTGGATCTGGGCCGGGTGGCGATCCGGGGCTGGTCGTACGGCGGGTACCTCGCCGCGATGGGGGTGCTGCGGCGGCCCGACGTCTTCCACGCGGGGATCGCGGGGGCGCCGGTGACGGACTGGCGGCTGTACGACACCCACTACACCGAGCGGTACCTGGGGCTCCCCCAGGAGGCTCCGGAGGTGTACGCGGCGAACTCGCTCCTCACCGACGAGGGCCTGTCCGGGCTGGAGAACCCGGCCCGGCCGCTGATGATCGTCCACGGCCTGGCGGACGACAATGTGGTGGTGGCCCACACCCTGCGGCTTTCGTCGGCGCTGCTGGCGGCGGGGCGGCCCCACGAGGTGCTGCCGTTGACGGGGGTGACCCATATGACCCCGCAGGAACAGGTGGCGGAGAACCTGCTGCTGCTCCAGGTCGACTTCCTCCGGCGGTCGCTGGGCATCCGGCCCGACGAACGGGAGTGATCCCGCCGCCGGACCGCCGGGTTCAGGCCCGTTCGTCGTCCGTCGGCACCACGTGCTTCTCCTCCGCGAAGTGGCAGGCCGAGTCGTGCCGCGCCGGGCTCTCCGTCAGGCGGAAGACGGCCGGCACCGCCAGCTCCGGGACCTCCAGGGCGCAGCGCTCCCGCGCCTTCCAGCAGCGGGTGCGGAAGCGGCAGCCGGAAGGGATGTTCGCCGGGGAGGGCACGTCACCGGTGAGGATGATCCGCTCGCGGTGGGCGCGGGCCTCGGGGTCCGGCACGGGGACGGCGGAGAGCAGCGCCTGGGTGTAGGGGTGGGTGGGGTGGTCGTAGATCTCGGCGTCGGTGCCGATCTCGACGATCCGGCCGAGGTACATCACGCCGACCCGGTCGGAGATGTGCCGCACGATTGACAGGTCGTGGGCGATGAAGACGTACGACAGGGAGAACTCCGCCTGGAGGCGTTCCAGGAGGTTGACGACCTGGGCCTGCACGGAGACGTCGAGCGCCGAGACGGGCTCGTCGGCGACGATGATCTCCGGCTGGAGCGCGAGGCCGCGGGCGATCCCGATCCGCTGCCGCTGGCCGCCGGAGAACTGGTGCGGATAGCGGTTGATGTACTCGGGGTTGAGCCCCACGACGTCGAGGAGGTCCTGGACCTTCTTGCGCCGCGAGCCCTTGGGGGCGACCTCGGGGTGGATCTCGTACGGCTCGCCGATGATGTCGCCGACGGTCATGCGGGGGTTGAGCGAGGTGTACGGGTCCTGGAAGACCATCTGGATGTTGCGGCGGACCGCGCGCAGGGCCTTCGCGGACATCGTGGTGATGTCCTCGCCCTTGTAGAGGATCGAGCCGGACGTCGGGCGTTCCAGGTTGACCAGCATCTTCGCCACGGTGGACTTGCCGCAGCCGGACTCGCCGACGATGCCGAGGGTCTCGCCGGCCCGGAGGTCGAAGGAGACCCCGTCGACGGCCTTGACGGCGCCGATCTGCTTCTTGATCAGGACGCCCTGGGTGAGCGGGTAGTGCTTGTACAGGTCCCGGACGCGGAGGATCGGTTCGTCCCGCACCTCAGCCATGGAGGCATTCCTTCCAGTAGTGGCAGGCGCTCGCGCGCGGGACCGGCGACTCGGTCACCTCGTAGAGCGGGGGGACGTCGGTGCGGCACCGGTCGCGGGCCAGCGGGCAGCGGGGGTTGAAGGCGCAGCCGGGCGGGATGGCGAGCAGGTTGGGCGGCAGGCCCTTGATGGCGAAGAGCTCCGAGCCCTTCTGGTCCAGGCGCGGGATCGATTCCAGGAGCCCCTTGGTGTAGGGGTGGGCGGCCGACTTGTAGATCTCGTGGACGGGGGCGTGTTCGACGATCCGGCCCGCGTACATGACGGCGATCTTGTCGGCGACGTCGGCGACGACGCCCAAGTCGTGGGTGATGAGGATGAGGCCCATGTGGAGTTCGCGCTGGAGCTCGGCGAGCAGGTCCATGACCTGGGCCTGGACGGTGACGTCGAGGGCGGTGGTCGGCTCGTCGGCGATGATCAGCTCGGGTTCGAGGGCGAGCGCCATGGCGATCATGATGCGCTGGCGCATGCCGCCGGAGAACTGGTGCGGGTACTGGCCGACGCGTTCCTTCGCGGCCGGGATGCGGACCCGGTCCATGAGCTCGACGGCCTTGGCGCGGGAGTCCTTCCTGGACATGCCGCGGTGGACCTGGAACATCTCCCCGAGCTGGTCGCCGACGCTGATCACGGGGTTGAGCGAGGAGAGGGCGTCCTGGAAGATCATCGCCATCTTGGCGCCGCGGATCTTCCGCCGCTCCTCTTCCTTGAGCGTGAGCAGGTCCTGGCCCTGGAAGAGGATCTCGCCCCGGGTGATCCTGCCCGGCGGAACGTCGAGGATGCCCATGACGGCCTGGGCGGTGACGGACTTGCCGGAACCGGATTCGCCGAGCACGGCGAGCGTCTCGCCCTCGTCGACGGAGTAGTCGACGCCGTTGACCGCCTTGGCCACCCCGTCCCGGGTGTGGAACTCCACGTGCAGGTCACGGACTTCGAGCAGCATGGGCGCCTACCTCAGCTTGGGGTCGAGGGCGTCGCGCACCGCGTCGCCGAGCATGATGAACGCCAGCACGGTGACGGCCAGCGCGCCCGCCGGCCAGAGCAGCATGTGCGGGGCGTTGCGGATGTACTGGGAGGCGGAGGAGATGTCGATGCCCCAGGAGACGGTCGGGGGTTTGAGGCCGACGCCGAGGAAGGACAGGGTCGCCTCCAGCGAGATGTACGTACCGAGGGCGATGGTCGCGACGACGATGACCGGCGCGAGGGCGTTGGGCGCGATGTGGCGGAGCAGCATGCGGGAGTGTGAGGCGCCGAGGGCGCGGGCGGCCTGGACGTAGTCGTTCTGCTTGGCCGTGATCACGGAGCCGCGGGCGATCCGGGAGAGCTGGGGCCAGCCGAGGAGCACCATGAAGCCGATGACGGGCCAGATGGTGTTGCTGGTGACGACCGACAGCAGGACGAGGCCGCCGAGGATGACGGGGATGGCGAAGAAGATGTCGGTGAGGCGGGAGAGGATCGCGTCCCAGAAGCCGCCGAAGAAGCCGGCGAGACCGCCGAGGACGGAGCCGAGGACGGCGACGCCGAGGGTGGCGAGGACGCCGACGGCGACGGAGGTCCGGGCGCCGTACACGGTACGGGTGTAGACGTCGCAGCCCTGGCCGTTGAAGCCGAAGGGGTGCCCGGGCTGGGAGCCTTCCTGGGCCTTGGCGAGGTCGCAGTCGAGGGGGTCCCCGGAGGCGATGAGCGAGGGCCAGACGGAGATGACGACCAGGAAGAGGATGACGAGGGCGGAGACGAGGAAGACGGGGTTGCGGCGCAGGTCGTGCCAGGCGTCGGACCACAGGGAGCGCGGCCGGTCGGCGGGGCCGGTGCCCTGGGGGCCTCCGGGGGTCTTCTCGAGGGTCTCGCCCTCGTCCATGGCGAGGTCGGTCCCGCCGCCGGCGCCGGTGTGGGCGATCGCGCGTCCGTCGTCGTACGGCTCGTGGCGTTCAGGCATAGCGGATCCTCGGGTCAAGGACGGCGTAGAGGAGGTCGACGAGCAGGTTGGCCACCAGGAAGACGAGGACGAGGACGGTCACGAAGCCGACGACGGTCTGGGTGTTCTGACGGACGATGCCTTGGTAGAGCTGGTAGCCGACGCCGTGGATGTTGAAGATCCGTTCGGTGACGATGGCTCCGCCCATCAGGGCGCCGACGTCGGTGCCGATGAAGGTGACCACGGGGATGAGCGAGTTGCGCAGCAGGTGGCGGGTGACGACCCGGCGGCGCGGCAGGCCCTTGGCGACGGCGGTGCGGACGTAGTCGGCGCGTTTGTTCTCGGCGATCGAGGTCCGGGTGAGCCGGGTGACGTAGGCGAGCGAGACGGAGGCGAGGACGAGGCCGGGGACGATGAGCTCGTCGAGCGGGGCCTCGGGCGAGACGGCCGGCTTGATCCAGCCCCATTCGACGCCGAGGAGGAGCTGGAGCAGGAGGCCGGTGACGAAGGTCGGCACGGAGATGACGACGAGGGTCAGCAGCAGCACGCCGGTGTCGACGGGGCGGCCGCGGCGCAGGCCGGTGACGACGCCGAGGGTGATGCCGATGACGATCTCGAAGACGATGGCGACGAGGGTGAGCCGGATGGTGACCGGGAAGGCGTTGGCCATCAGCTCGGTGACCGGCTGGCCGTTGAAGGCGGTGCCGAAGTCGCCGGTGAAGACGTTGCCCATGTAGGTCAGGTATTGCTGCCAGACCGGCTTGTCGAGGCCGAACTCGGCCCGTAGCTGGGCGGCGGTGGCCGGGTCGCAGGCGCGGTCGCCGCAGAGTCCGGCGATGGGGTCGCCCATCACGTTGACCATCAGGAAGATCAGCAGGGTGGCGCCGAAGAAGACCGGGATCATCTGCAGCAGACGCCGGATCACATAACGACCCATGGGGGGCTCCGGGGGGTGGGGGGAAGGCGTACGGCCCGGCGTGGGGGTGCCGCCGGGCCGTACGCCGCTGCCCTTGCGTCAGTTGACCTTGATCTCGTTGTAGACGGGCACGCTGAACGGGTCGAGCGCGACGTTCGAGATCCGCTCCGAGTAGCCGGCGCTGCCGTTCTGGTACCAGAGCGGGATGGCGCCCATGTCGTCGCGGAGGACTTCCTCGGCCTGCTGGAACAGCTGGACGGCCTTCGCGGTGTCGGACTCGGCGTTGGCCTGGTCGACGAGCTTGTCGAACTCCGGGCTCGTGTACTTGCCGTCGTTGGAGGAGGCGTTGGTGTAGTACATCGGCTGGAGGAAGTTCTGGATGAGGGGGTAGTCCATCTGCCAGCCGGCCCGGAAGGGGCCGTTGAGCTTCTGGGTGGTGACCTGGTTGCGGTAGTCGGCGAAGGTGCCGACGGGGTTGCCGACGCAGGCCCGGTTGTTGCCGAGGGCGTTGTTGACGGAGTTGCAGAGGGCGTCCACCCACTCCTTGTGGGAGCCGGTGTCGGCGTTGTACGAGACCTTCATCGTGCCGCCGGGGATGCCGCCGCCCTCGGCGACCAGCTTCTTCGCCGCGGCCGCGTCGTACACGCACAGGTCGCCGCAGACGTCCTTGAAGCCGCCCTCCTCGCCGAGGACCGGGGAGGTCCAGTCGACGGCCGGGGTGCGGGTCTTCTGGAAGATCGTGTCGGTGATCTGCTGCCGGTTGATGGCCCGGGAGATGCCCTGCCGGAGCTTCTCCTGGCCGGGCTTGTTCCAGGCGGGGTCGTAGAACGGGATGGAGAGCGTCTGGATGATGCCGGCGGGGACGTTGATGTAACGGTCGCCCAGGTCGGCCTGGACGTTCTTGAGCTGGGAGGCGGGGACGTCGTCGACGAGGTCGAGGTTCCCGGCCGTCAGGTCGGTGTAGGCGGTGTTGTTGTCGGTGTAGACCTTGAGGGTCACTCCGCCGTTCTGCGCCTTGTCGGCGCCGGGGTAGGCGTCCCAGCGCTTCAGCTCCATCTGCGAGCCCTTGGAGTACGAGCCGACGGTGTACGGGCCGTTGCCGACGGGCTTGGACAGCCAGGCGGCGTGGTCGTCGTAGAACGCCTTGGGCAGCGGGGCGAAGGCGACGTAGCCGAGGGTCTCGGGGAAGGTGGAGAACTTCTGGCTGAGCTTGACCGTGAAGGTCTTGTCGTCGACGACCTTCAGGCCCGACATGGTCTCGGCCGTCGGCCGGCCCTTCTCCGGGTGGACCTGGGCGTAGCCCTCGATGTAGCCGAAGAAGTAGGCGTTCTTCTGGTTGTTCTTCAGATGGGCGCCGTAGTTCCAGGCGTCGACGAAGGACGCGGCGGTGACCTTCTCGCCGTTGGAGAAGGTCCAGCCGTCCTTGAGGGTGACGGTGAAGTTGACCGAGTCGGTCGTCTCGATCTTCTGGGCCAGCATGTCGGTGGCCTCGCCGGTCTTCGGGTCGTACTTCTTCAGCCCGCGGAAGATCATGTTGAGGACCTTGCCGCCCTGCACCTCGTTGGTGTTGGCGGGCTCCAGGGGGTTCTGCGGATCGCCCCACGAGGAGCTCACGATGCCGTCGGCGCCACTCCCGCCACTGTCGCTCCCGCCGCCACAGGCCGTGGCCGTGAGGGCGACGGCCGCGGCCAGAGCGGCCCACTTGGCGTGCGTGGCTCCGCGCATGAGGTGCCTCCTGAGTGTCCTGGATCTCACGTAGGCCCCAATATCACCCCCTTTGCGCCCCTATGCACGTCTATCGCGTCCGTACGAATACGGCGAGCCCCCGGCGCCGCGAAGGGCACCGGGGGCTCGCTGTCACCCGATCGGGTCAGGCCACCTGGCTCAGCTGACCAGGACGGCCTTCTCCTCGGCGAAGTGGCACGCCGACTCGTGCGCGGCCGGGGTGTCCTGCCCCTGGAAACGCTCCGGGATCGCCAGGACCGGCACCTCGACGGAGCACTTCTCCTCCGCCTTCCAGCAGCGGGTGCGGAAGCGGCAGCCCGACGGCGGGTTGGCCGGCGAGGGGACGTCACCGGTGAGGATGATCCGCTCGCGGTGCGCGCGGGCCTCCGGGTCCGGGACGGGGACCGCCGACAGCAGCGCCTGGGTGTAGGGGTGCGTCGGGTGGTCGTAGATCTGCGTGTCCGTACCGATCTCGGCCATCTTGCCGAGGTACATCACGCCGACCCGGTCGGAGATGTGCCGGACGATCGACAGGTCGTGCGCGATGAAGACGTAGGAGAGGTTGAACTCGTCCTGCAGCTTCTCCATCAGGTTGATGACCTGCGCCTGGACGGAGACGTCCAGGGCCGAGACCGGCTCGTCGCAGATGATGATCTCCGGGTTGAGCGCGAGGCCGCGGGCGATGCCGATGCGCTGGCGCTGGCCGCCGGAGAACTGGTGCGGGTAGCGGTTGATGTACTCGGGGTTCAGACCGACCACATCGAGCAGCTCCTGCACCTTGCGGCGCCGGTCGCCCTTCGGGGCCACCTCGGGGTGGATGTCGAAGGGCTCGCCGATGATGTCACCGACGGTCATGCGCGGGTTGAGCGAGGTGTACGGGTCCTGGAACACCATCTGGATGTTCCGGCGGACGGCCTTCAGCGCGCGGCCGGACAGCCGGGTGATGTCCTGGCCCTTGTAGAAGACCTCGCCCGCGGTGGCGCGCTCCAGGTTCATCAGCAGCTTGGCGACGGTGGACTTGCCACAGCCGGACTCGCCGACGATGCCGAGGGTCTCGCCCTGGTAGAGGTCGAAGGAGACCCCGTCCACGGCCTTGACCGCGCCGACCTGCTTCTTGAACAGGATGCCCTGGGTCAGCGGGAAGTGCTTGACCAGGTTGCGCACCTGGAGGATCGGCTCCCCGCGCTCGACCGGAGCCTCGATGGCGGCTACGGCCTCCGCCTCGGTGGCCGCGTCGACCGTCTCCACCTCGGTGACGTTCGGGGTCGCGTCCACGGCGTCGTCCTTCTTGCCGAGCTCAGCCATGGATCGTCTCCTTCCAGAAGTGGCAGGCGCTGCCACGGCCGGGCAGCTCCGTGCCGTCCCGCTCGGACACCGGCGCGAGCGCCGGGATCTCGGTGCGGCAGATGTCTTCGGCCTTGGGGCAGCGCGGGTTGAAGGCGCAGCCGGCGGGCACGCGGAGCAGGTTGGGCGGCAGGCCCTTGATCGCGTAGAGCTCCTGGCCCTTCTGGTCCAGGCGCGGGATCGAGTCCAGCAGGCCGCGGGTGTAGGGGTGGGCCGGGCGCTTGTACAGCTCGTGGACCGGGGCGGTCTCGACGATCCGGCCCGCGTACATGACCGCGATCTTGTCCGCGACGTCGGCGACGACGCCGAGGTCGTGGGTGATCAGGATCAGGCCCATGTTGTATTCCTGCTGGAGCTCCGCGAGGAGGTCCATGACCTGGGCCTGGACGGTCACGTCGAGCGCCGTGGTGGGCTCGTCCGCGATGATCAGGTCGGGCTCCAGGGCGAGCGCCATGGCGATCATGATGCGCTGGCGCATACCGCCGGAGAACTGGTGGGGGTAGTCGTTCACCCGCGCCGCGGCGGCGGGGATCTTGACCCGGTCCATCAGCTCGATGGCCTTGGCCTTGGCCTCCTTCTTGGAGAGGCCGTGGTGCACCCGGAACATCTCGCCGAGCTGGTAGCCGACGTTGAGGACCGGGTTGAGGGAGGACAGGGCGTCCTGGAAGATCATGGCGATCTTCCGGCCGCGGATCTGCCGGCGCTCCTCGTAGGACATCTTCAGCATGTCCTCGCCGCGGAACAGGATCTCGCCCCGCGGGATCTTGCCGGGCGGCATGTCGAGGATGCCCATGATGGCCTGCGCGGTGACGGACTTGCCGGAGCCGGACTCGCCGAGCACGGCGAGCGTCTCGCCCGCGTTCACGGAGTAGTTGACACCGTTGACCGCCTTGGCCACACCGTCGCGGGTGTGGAACTCCACGTGCAGGTCACGGACTTCGAGCAGGGGCCCGTTGTGGTCGTCGCCGTCTCGCGGCGCGGGAACGGTCGCCGTCTTGTCGATGGTGGTCACGTTTTACGCCCTCCTCAGCGCAGCTTGGGGTCGAGGGCGCTGCGGACCGCATCGCCGAGCATGATGAACGCCAGAACGGTGATCGACACCATGACCGACGGGATGATCAGGACGAAGGCCGCGTTGCGCAGCTGCTCCTGACCGGACGAGATGTCGACACCCCACGAGACGGTCGGCTCTGCGAGACCGATGCCCAGGAAGGAGAGCGTCGCCTCCGCCGAGATGTAACCGCCGAGCGCGATGGTCGCGACGACGATGACCGGGGCGATGGCGTTCGGCAGGATGTGCCGGAGCAGGATGCGCGTGGTGGAGGCGCCGAGCGCCTTGGCCGCCATGACGTAGTCCGCCTGCTTGATGGTGATCACTGAGCCGCGGGCGACCCGGGCGATCGAGGTCCAGCCCAGGAAGGCCAGGGCGATGATGACGACCCAGAGCTTGCGCTCCTCGAAGGAGGTCAGGACGACCATCGCGCCGAGGATGAAGGGGACACCGAAGAAGATGTCCGTGACCCGGGACAGGAGCGTGTCCATCCAGCCGCCGAAGTAGCCGGCGATCATGCCGACGACCGTGCCCAGGATGGTGACGAGCGCGGTGACGACGACGGCGACGGAGATCGAGGCGCGGGCGCCGTAGATGACACGCGCGTAGATCGAGCGGCCCTGGATGTCGTAGCCGAACCAGTCCTCACCGAAGAAGCTGCCCCAGTTCGGCTTCTGGAGGTAGTGCTTGGCGAGGTCCGCGTGGCGCGGATCGGCGCTGGTGAACAGGCCGGGGAACACGGCCATGGTCAGCAGGACGACGATCAGAACCGAGGAGACGAGGAAGATCGGGTTCCGGCGGAGATCGTGCCAGGCGTCCGACCAGAGGCTGCGCGGCTTCTCCTGCTTCTCGGCCGGCTTGGCGGCGGGCGCGCCCGTCGCGGACTGCTCGCTGACGGCTTCCTTGAGTGCCTCAGGCATAACGGATCCTCGGGTCCAGGACCGCGTAGAGCAGGTCGACGAGCAGGCTGGCGACGAGATAGACGACCACGATCAGGGTCACGATGCCCACGACGGTGGCGCCCTCACGGTGCCTGAGGGCGGAGAAGACGTTGTAGCCGACGCCCTGGACGTTGAAGATGCCTTCGGTGACGACCGCGCCGCCCATCAGGGCACCGAGGTCGGTGCCCAGGAAGGTGACGACGGGGATCATCGAGTTGCGCATCAGGTGGACGCCGATGATGCGGCGCTTCGGCAGGCCCTTGGCCACCGCGGTGCGCATGTAGTCGGAGCGCAGGTTCTCGGCGATCGAGGTACGGGTGAGGCGGGCGACGTACGCCAGCGACAGCGAGCCGAGGACGATGGCGGGAAGGATCAGCTCGTTCCACTCCGCCAGGGCGCTCACGTTCGGGTCGACCCAGCCGAGCTGGTGCGCGAAGAAGTACTGCGCCAGGAAGCCGAGGACGAACGAGGGGACGGAGATCAGGAGCAGGGTCAGGACCAGCAGACCGCGGTCCCGGAGCGTGTCGGCCTTCAGCCCGGCGAAGACGCCGAGGGAGATACCGACGAGCGCGGTGAAGGTGAAGGCGAACAGGGTGAGTCTGATCGTGATGGGAAACGCGTCCGCGATGATGTCCGCGACCGGTACCCCGCTGGCGATCTGCGTGCCGAAGTCGCCCTGGAACAGGTTGAGGAGATAGTTCCCGTACTGGACCAGGAGCGGCTGGTCGAGTCCGAGGTCCTTCTTCATCGCAGCGATCTGCGCCGGGTCGACGGTCTGCTCGCCCGCGAGCGCGCGCACGGGATCGCCGGGCAGCGCGTACATCATGGAGAAGACCAGCAAGGTTGACCCGATGAAGACCGGGATCATCTGGAGCAGTCGCCGCGCGACATAACGCCCCATGTTTGCCTCCGATATGAATACCTGCGGCCCCCGGGGCCGGTTCCTGGATGCGGGAATCGGCCCCGGGGGCCTACCACCGGTCGCGCCGGCGGGTGATGGCCGAGTGGGGGTGGGCCCGTGGGCTCGTTACTTGACGGTGACGTCGGTGAGGTTGAGGTCACCGTGGAAGTCGACGGTCACGTTGTCGACAGCCTTCGAGTGGCCACCGTTGATCTTGTACTCCCACAGCGGGATGGCCGGCATCTTGGTGAGGACCAGCTTCTCGGCCTCCTGGTAAGCCTTGATCGACTCCTCCAGGGACTTCGCGTTGTCGCCCTTCTTGAACGCCGCGTCGACCTCGGGGTCCGAGAAGCGACCGTTGTTCGCCTCGGCGGTGGTGCCGTAGAGCTCACGCATGAAGTTGACGTTCACCGGGTAGTCGGCGACCCAGCCACCGCGGTACATCGACTTGACCTTGTTGTTGTCACGCGCTTCCAGGTCGGTCTGGAAGTCCGGCTTCGCGTCCGGGACGCAGTCCACCCCGGTGGAGTTGCGGATCGACTCGCAGACGGCCGTGATCCACTCCTTGTGGCCGCCGTCGGCGTTGTACTGGATCCAGATCTTGTTCTCCGGAACGCCGCCGCCCTCGGTGACGAGCTGCTTGGCCTTCGCCGGGTTGAAGGTGAAGACGTCGCTGCCGAGGTCCTGCTTGCCGGCGACACCCTCGGGGATGAAGCTCGTGGCCGGCTTGCGGGTGCCGTTGAGAACGGTCTTGGTGATCGTCTCGCGGTCGATGCCCATCGAGAGACCCTGGAGGACCTTCGGGTTGATGCCCTTGAAGGTCTTCGAGTAGAAGGTCGGCACGAGGCTCTGGATGGCCGCGTACTGCTGCTCGATCGCGCGGTCGCCGAGGTCCGACTTGTACTTCGGCAGGTCCTTCGGGCCGACCTGGCGGATCATGTCCAGGTTGCCGGAGAGGAGGTCCTGGTACGCGGCCTCGACGGTCGCGTAGTTCTTGAAGAGGACACCCTTGTTCTTGGCCTTGTTCGGGCCGAGGTAGTCAGGGTTGGCCTTGACCTTGATGAGCTTCTTGTGGTCCCACTTCTCGAAGATGTAGGGACCGTTGCCGATCGGCTTCTGGCCGAACGCCTTGGGGTCCTTGTAGAAGGACTCCGGCAGCGGCGCCCAGGTGGTGTAGCCGAGCTTGTACTCGAAGTACGGGACGGCGTTGGTGAGCTCGATCGTGAAGGTCGTGTCGTCCACGATCTTCAGACCGGACATCTCCTTCTTCTTCGGCGCACCCTTGTCCGGGTGGACGTCGGCGTAGCCGGCGATGTCCTCGAACCAGAAGGCGTTCTGCTGCTTGTTCTCGATGTTGGCGTACCAGTTCCACGCGTCGACGTACGACTTCGACGTGACGGGGGTGCCGTCGTGGAACTTCCAGCCACTCTTGAGCTTGACCGTCCACGTCTTCGAGTCGGTCGTCTTGATCGACTCGGCGTTGGTGTAGACGATCTTGCCCTGCGCGTCGAAGTCCAGAAGCTGGGTGAACAGCGACTGGATCACGTAGCTGCCCTGCGACTCGTTGGTGTCGGCCGGGATCAGCGGCTTCTGCGGCTCACCGACGTCGATCGAGACGTAGCCGGCGGGCTTGCCCTTCTCCTTCGACGCAGAGTCGTCACTGCCCTTGCCCCCGCCACAGGCGGTCGCTGCCAGGGCGACGACGATCGCGCCCACTACCCACTTGGCGCTCTTGGCACCGCGCATGGGTTCCTCCTCATGAGTCCACTTAGTCACTACAAGAAGGGCACTCCGAGTCCGCCGACACCCCTGACGGCGTTGCACTCAAGTGCCCTGAGTGTGCTCGTGAGTCGGCACTCCCCACAGTGCGTGACCCATTGACCCGAGCTCAATGGAGCCAACTATTAAGTACGTCAGGGCTGTAAACCACACTTAAGCGGTCTCGTTTTGGCAACATCACCAGGGGCCATGAGACCGAAATCCGGACAAAGCGATCACAGACAGACACCCGCGAAACGGACCGTTAACACACGTTCCGGAGAGCGACGGCCGATATCCGGACAGGGTGCCCACAAAATCGACTTGACGAAAGGCCCGGGCCCCCACAGTGTCTGCGGGGGCCCGGGCCTTGCGGTGAGACGGCGTCAACCGGCGTGTTATAAGCGGAAGGCGCCGTTCAGCGTCAGTTGTGCTTGGCGCGCGAGGCGGTGCGGCCGCGCTCCTTCTGGTCCAGGACGACCTTCCGGATGCGCACGGCCTCCGGAGTCACCTCGACGCACTCGTCGTCGCGGCAGAACTCCAGGGACTGCTCCAGGGAGAGCTTGCGCGGCGGGACGATCGCCTCGAAGGAGTCCGCCGAGGAGGAGCGCATGTTGGTGAGCTTCTTCTCCTTGGTGATGTTGACGTCCATGTCGTCGGCGCGGGAGTTCTCGCCGACGATCATGCCTTCGTAGACCTCGGTGCCCGGGTCGACGAAGAGGACGCCGCGCTCCTGCAGGTTGGTCATCGCGAACCCGGTGACCGCGCCCGCGCGGTCGGCGACCAGCGAGCCGTTGTTACGGGTCGTCAGGGTGCCGAACCACGGCTCGTGGCCCTCGTGGATGGAGTGCGCGATACCCGTACCGCGGGTGTTGGTGAGGAACTCTGTACGGAAGCCGATGAGGCCGCGGGACGGGACGACGAACTCCATGCGGACCCAGCCGGAGCCGTGGTTCGACATGTTGTCCATGCGGCCCTTGCGGACGCCCATGAGCTGCGTGACCGCGCCCATGTGCTCCTCGGGCACGTCGACCGTCAGACGCTCGACCGGCTCGTGGACCTTGCCGTCGACGAGCTTGGTGACGACCTGCGGCTTGCCGATGGTCAGCTCGAAGCCCTCACGGCGCATCTGCTCGACCAGGATGGCGAGCGCCAGCTCACCACGGCCCTGGACCTCCCAGGCGTCCGGACGCTCGGTGTCGAGGACGCGCAGCGAGACGTTACCGATCAGCTCGCGGTCCAGACGGTCCTTCACCTGGCGGGCGGTGACCTTGCGGTCCTTCACGGCGGACTTGGCGTCCGCGCCCTTGCCGGTGCCACCGCGGCCGACGAGCGGCGAGGTGTTGGTACCGATGGTCATGGAGATCGCCGGCTGGTCGACCGTGATCAGCGGCAGCGCGATCGGGTTCTCCGGGTCGGCCAGCGTCTCGCCGATCATGATGTCCGGGATACCGGCGACGGCGCAGATGTCACCGGGGCCGGCGACCTCGGCCGGCTTGCGGGTGAGCGCCTCGGTCATCATCAGCTCGGTGATGCGGACGCTGGAGATGGTGCCGTCACGCTTGATCCACGCGACCGTCTGGCCCTTGCGCAGCTCGCCCTGCTCGACGCGGAGCAGCGCGATGCGGCCGAGGAAGTTGTCGGCGTCCAGGTTGGTGACGTGGGCCTGGAGCGGGGCCTCCTCGTCGTACACCGGGGCCGGGACGTGCTCCAGGATGGCGGAGAAGAACGGCTCCAGGTTGGTGGAGTCGGCGGGGACGGTGCCGTTCTCCGGCTTGGTCAGCGAGGCGACGCCGTCACGACCGCAGGCGTAGACGATCGGGAACTCGATCTGGTCCTCGTCCGCGTCCAGGTCGAGGAAGAGGTCGTAGGTCTCGTTGACGACCTCGTCGATCCGGGAGTCCGGGCGGTCCGTCTTGTTGATGCAGAGGATGACGGGCTTGCGCTGCTGGAGGGCCTTGCGCAGCACGAAACGGGTCTGCGGGAGCGGACCCTCGGAGGCGTCCACGAGGAGGACGACCGCGTCGACCATCGACAGACCGCGCTCGACCTCGCCACCGAAGTCGGCGTGGCCCGGGGTGTCGATGATGTTGATCGTGATCGGGGCCCCGCCGTCCTTGGGGTGATACTTCACCGCCGTGTTCTTGGCGAGGATCGTGATGCCCTTCTCACGCTCCAGGTCGTTCGAGTCCATCATGCGGTCGTCGAGCTGCTGGTGGGCGGCGAAGGCACCGGCCTGCTTGAGCATGGCGTCGACGATGGTCGTCTTGCCATGGTCGACGTGGGCGACGATGGCGACGTTACGGATGTCGTGGCGCGTGGGCATGGGTGCTTGCGCTTCTCTCGGATCGTGGGATGCGGCGTCGGTTCCTCTTACGCCCGCCGGGCGGACGCGCCACGGCTACGTCCCATGGTACGGGGCCGCCATGCAAGGGGCTTCCCCGACCGGATCCGAGAGGTTCGACCGGAGGTTCGGGAATGCCTCCGGAGTGTGATGGTGCCGTGGTGCCGGTGCACTGGGGGTGCGGAGTGCGGATACAGCCGGCCGGGTCAAGGGGCCGATGGTGATCCTGCCCGCCGGGAGCACCGGCGGGCAAGGAAGTTGAGCTGCATATGAGGTTGTGACCAGCCTCTTTCCGCTACTTCTTGGTATTGCGCTCGGCGCCCTTGGCCGTTTCGGGCTTCTTGAACCCGATGTCCTGGTAGCGCGGCGTCGCGAAGCCCCAGGCTCCCGCGTTCACGACGTTGTTCCGCGCGGCGACGAGCTGGGGGCGCTGATAGAGGGGAATCGATCCTGCAGCGGCCCAGATCCGGGCGTCGGCCTGACGGACCAGCTCCCGGGCCTCCTCTTCGTCGAGCGTGGCCACCGCCTGGTCGAACAACTGGTCGATGCGGTCGGTGCCGACGCGGGCGTAGTTCTGCTCGACCAACAGGGATCCGTCCGATGCGGGCTCGGGCTTGGCGAAGATCGGCCGGGCGTCGGTGGCCGGGAAGGCCGTGGCGGGCCAGGAGTAGAGCGCCAGGTCGTACTCCCCCGACGCGATGTGGTCCTTGAAGAAGCTGTCGTCGGAGACCTTGGTCACCGTGGTGCGGATGCCCACCACGTCGAGCATCTGGACGATCTTGTCGCCGACCGCCCGGAGCGTCTCCGAGCCCGGTCCCGAGGGAAGGACGAAGCGGAGACTGAGCGCCTTGCCGTCCTTGCCGAGGGGCTGGACGGCGGCCGCCGGCACGGCCGGGGCCGCGGTGCCGCGCGGGGCGTAGGCCCCGGCGACGCCCTTGTCGGTGGTGGTGGCCCGGTCGGACCGCTGGGCCTGTGCCTTCGACTCGGTCGCCGTGCCGGCTTCGGTCCCGGCGGCCCGGCGGGCGGCGCCCAGGGAGGCGGCCTGGCGGAGCAGGGCCACGTTCTGCAGGGCCGCGCCGGGGGCGGGGGCGAGGATGTCGACACCGCTCCCGGGTCCGGTCGCGGCGAGCGCGGGCTCGGCGGCCCGGGGGGCCTTGTCGTCGGCCGTGCGGGCCTTGTCGTCCGAGGAGGCCGCCGTGCCGCCCGGCTTGTCGTCGCCGACGATGTAAAGGCCCTCGTCGGAGGCGGCGTCGGCCGCGGGCTTCCCAGCCGGCGGCCGGGCGCCGTCGGTCTTCTCCCCCGGGTTCTTCTCCGCCGTCTTCGAGGCGGCGGTCGGCTTCCCCTCCATGGGCGTCGCGCCCGCCGGCTTCTTCTCCGCCGGCTTCTTCTCGGCGGCCGGTGCCTTCTCGGCCGGCTTCTTCTCGGCGTCCGCCGTGGCGGAGGCCGAGGCCGTCCCCTTCTTCTTCTCCGCCTCGCTGCCCGCCTTCGTCCCGCCCGGCTTCGTGGCGGCACCGCCGGGCACCCAGCCGGCGTCCGCGAGGAGCGCGCGCGCCTCCTCGGTGTCCTGGCCGCCCAGCGCCTCGCTGCTGTCCTTGTACGCCGCCTGCCCGGCCAGGGCCAGGTGGCTGCCGGGCGGCTGGGCCGGCAGCCCGAGCGGCTTGAGCACGAATTCGGCCAGGGCCTGGCGGTCGATCGCCCGGGCCACCGCCCGCCGTACCCGCTCGTCGGAGAGGGGCCCGGACTCGCCGTTCAGCGAGAGCTGGGTGTAGACGGGCTCCAGGGACTTGCGTACGGCGAACGCGCTCAGGGCGCCCTGCTCCTTCGCGTACCGCGCGACGGCCTGCCGGTTCTTCTCGCGGGCCGCCTGGACCGTGGCCGCCTGCTCCTCGTCGGAGCCGTGCGCGAGCGCCCAGGACTTCAGGGCCGCCGACGGGGTGATCGCGGCGCCGGGCCCGTGCAGAAGCGGCCGGCTTCCGTGCTGGCCGGACCGGGCGTCCTTGACCGCCAGGGCGATCCGGTCGGCGGTGGAGCGGTCGATCTCGGCCAGGTCGAGGTTGCCGGCGGCCATCGCCTCGACCCGCTCCGCGCGGGGCACGGCCCGCAGGACCACCTTGTCCAGCTTGGCCGGCTGGCCCCACCAGCGGGGGTTGCGGGAGAGGGTGACGGTGCCCGCGTCACGGTCGACGGGCCCGAGCAGGAACGGTCCCGCGGTCGTCTTGAGCGCGGCGCGGGCGCCGTCGTTGAAGCTGTCGGGGGACCCCATCACCTCCTTCGGGTAGAGAGGGGTGAAGAGGGACTGCCAGTCGGCGTACGGCTTGGCGTAGGTGACCCGTACCTCCAGGTCGTTCTTGCCGCGCTCGATCTTCTCGATCCGCTCGTACCCGGCGTTGCGGGCCGTCCAGTACGCCGTGTCACGGCCGCTCAGCGCGCGCCACTGGGCCACGAAGTCGGGGGCGCCGACCTCCCGGCCGTCGCTCCACACCGCCTGCTGGTTGAGCTTGTAGAGGACGACCTGCTTCGGCTCCGTCTCGATGATCTGCGCGGACTCCAGGAAGTCCGGGTTGCGCTGCGGCCGGCCGCGCTCGTCGAGGACGTAGAGGGAGGGGAGCACGGCCTGGGTGACGCGGGTGGTCGCCGCGTCGGCGTCCGCCTGGAAGGTGTTGAGGGTGGCGGGCAGCGCGTCCACGGCCCAGCGCAGAGTGCCGCCGTCGTCGACCCGGGCGCGCGCGGCGGGTGCGTGGTCCGGGGCGGCGACCAACGAGGAGTCGGCGTCGTCGCCGGAGCTGCAGCCGGCCAGCACGGAGACGGCGAGCACCGCACTGGTGAGCGTGGCGACGGAGGCGAGTGTGCGGGAGCGGGGGCTCCTGGAGCATGTCCTCCCGCGAGGGGCGCCGACTTGGGACATGACTTGTACCCCTTCGTCCAGTTTTATGGCATTTGGCGATGATCACACCTATTGCTCATCCACTGAAGAGGAAGGAGCCGCGCCGTTCCCGGCGACACGGCGACACGGCCGCTCAAGCCCACCCGTGCGGCCCAACCGCCGACCGGACGGCTCCGGTGCGGGCGCGGACGTCCGGGGTGCCTTGGTCGGCGGGGCGCGGGTCGGATGGGTGCGGGGCGGCGGGGGCTCGGGTCGGCGGGGCAGTCCGCCGACCGGGACTCAGTGCCAGCCCTCGCGGTACGCCGTCCAGTCCCCCTCCCGCGCGGCGAAGTCGACGTAGAGCGCGACGCCGAACCGCGCCCGGCCCGGGTCCGTGCGCCCCAGCCCCAGGCGGGTGCCGCGGATCGCGGCCTCGACGGTCTCCGCCGACTCGTGGTGGCCGAGGTCGTCCTCGTGGAAGAACGGCAGGCCCATCAGCAGGTCGGTGGTGTCGGGCGTGACCTCCAGGGCGAGGCTGGTCTGCTGCGCGACGTAGCCGCCGTACATCCCCTCCAGCGGCATCCAGGTGTCGTACGACATGACGGCTATCTGGTCGACCCGGCGGGCGACCTCCCCGAAGAACCGCTGGGACCACCACTTCTCGCTGCCGCTCACGGCGCCGTTCACCGCGTGCAGGGCGGGCAGGGGGTCGATCTGGTGGGCGGCGACCGAGAGCGGCACCTTGCGGGCCCTGGTCAGCTCACCGAGGTCGTCGAGGAGGGAGAGGTAGTTCCGGTCGTCCGAGAGCAGCGGCTCCAGGTCGAAGTGGACGCCGTCGAACCCGGCGTCCAGGATCTGCCGCGTCGAGCCGACCACCGCGGCCCGCGATCCGGCGTCCTCCAGCCGCAGCCCCTCCGGGCCCTCGGTGGCGAGGATGTCGCCCAGCCACGCCTGGACCCGCACTCCGGGCATCGTCCGGTGCACGCCCTCGATCAGCCACTTCGCGCGGGGGTAGCGGTCGGCGGGGAGGGTGCCGTCGTGCTCAAGCGGGCCCGCGTGGACGTACAGGTCACGGATGCCTGTGTCCTTGATCCGCGCGGCGAACGCCGTGAGATCGGCGTCCTTCTTCCGCCCGTCCACCCAGGCGTGGCCCAGCCAGATCGCGTCCTTGCCGCGGGTCTGCGTCCCGGGCCGCAGGTCTCCCGCGTAGTTGAGCCGCAGCGCGAGGGCGCTGCCGACCGGTGGCAGGACCAGCAGCAGGACGAGGCCGAGGGCGATCCACCGCCCCCGTCCCCGCCGCCACCAGTTCCGTACGCGTCCGCTCACCCGTGCCCCCAAGGTCGCCGTACTCGTGATCACCACCGTAGGGGTGGCCACTGACAGTGACGCCCTGCCCAGCGGTCGGGGTTCCGCCCGGTCGCGGGTGATCAGAACGGGACATAACCTCCCCATGTGACGCGAAGAGCCACCCGAATCCTGCTCGCGGCGCTGGTGGCGGCGGGGTGGCCGGTCGTGCCCGCCGTCTCCGCCGCCCGTGCCGACTCCCCCGCCGTAGCCCCTGCCGTAGCTCCTGTCGTACGGTCCGACGACCCCGTCGTCCTGTCCCGCGAAGGGCAGGTCACCGACACGGTGGGAGCGCTCGGTGACCGCCGGAGCGCGGTCACCCGGGCGCTCGACCGCCTCTACGACGACCGGCGCGTGCAGCTCTTCGTCGTCTACGTCCGCGACTTCTCCGGCCGCTCCGCCCAGGACTGGGCCGACGCCACCGCCGTCCGCAACGGCCTGGGCGTCGACGACGTCCTGCTCGCGGTCGCCACGCACGACCGGCAGTACGGCTACTCGGCCGACCCCGACGCGCGCCTCACCCAGGCCCAGCTCGACGACGTGGCGCGGACCGCCGTGGAGCCCGCGCTGCGGCAGAACGACTGGGCGGGGGCGGCGATCGGCGCGGCGAACGGCTTCGACGCCGTGCTCGCCGGACGGCCGGTGCCCACGCCCACGATCACGCCCGGGGCCGCCGATCCCGGGGGCGCGGACGACGGAAGCGGCTGGGCGACGGACCTGGTGCTCCCGGTCGTCCTCGTCGGCGGCGCGGGGGCCGTGGTGGCGTACGCGTACACCAAGCGGCGCCGGCGCACCGCGACCCGTACGGCCCCGGCGGGCGGCCGGGAGGGCTGGGGCGCGAGGGAGCCGGGCGGGGACGCTCCCGGCGGGGGCGGCGCCCCGGGCTGGGGCGAGGGCGCGGGGCCGGGGGCGCCGAGGAAGCCCGCCGCGCCGTCGCTGTCCGAGCTGGACGGCCAGTCCCGCCGGACGCTGGTGGCCACCGACGACGCGCTGCGCACCAGCCGGGAGGAGCTCGGCTTCGCGACCGCCCAGTTCGGCGAGGAGGCGGTCGAGCCGTTCACCGAGGCCGTCGCGTTCGCGCAGGAGGAGCTGACGGCCGCGTTCCGGCTGCGCCAGCGGCTCGACGACGCGTTCCCGGAGGACGACGCGACCCGCCGCTCCATGCTGGAGGAGATCCTCCGGCGGTGCGGCGAGGCGAACGCCCGGCTCGACGGCGAGTCCGAGGACTTCGACCGGCTGCGGGACCTGGAACGCCGGGCCCCCGAGGCGCTCGCCGCGGTCGAGGCCGCGTGCCGGGAGCAGTCCGGGCGGGTCGTCACGGCGGAGGCGGCGCTGACCGCGATGCGCGGCCGGTACGCCGAGTCGGCGGCCTCCCCCGTCGGGAGCGACGTCGAGCAGGCCAAGGACCGGCTGGTGTTCGCCACGGCCAACCTCGACCAGGCCCGGCAGGCCGTCGACGCGGGCGACCACGGCGCCGCGGCCGTGCACATCAGGGCGGCGGAGAGCGCCGTCGACCAGGCGGCCCGGCTGAGCGAGGCGGTGGACCGGCGGGCGCGGGAGCTGGCCGAGGCGGTCGGCAGGCTGGACACGGCGCTGAGCGAGACCGAGGCCGACCTCGCCGATGCCCGCGGTCTGCTCCAGGGCACGGCGGAGGGGGTCTCCACCGCCGATCTGCGGGGTCGTATCGCGCGGGCGGAGTCCGTCGTCGCCGATGTGCGGCGGATGACGGAGGCGGGCCGCTACGACCCGATCGACGCGCTTCGCCGGGTCGAGGAGGCCGACGGCGCGCTCGACGAGGCGTTGGAGGGCGCGCGGGAGCGGGAGTCGGGGTCACGGCGGGCCCGTGCGCTCCTGGAGCAGGCGCTCCTGACGGCCCGTTCGGCGATCGGCGCGGCCACCGACTACGTCACGACGCACCGGGGCGCGGTGGGCAGTGAGGCCCGTACCCGACTGACCGAGGCGCAGCGCCGGCTCGCGGAGGCGCAGGCGCTCGCCGCCGAGGATCCGCAGGGCGCGCTCGCGGAGGCCCGGCAGGCGGACGCGCTGGCCCGGCGGGCGCAGGAGCTGGCCGAGCAGGACGTCCGTACGTACGGGAATCCGCACGGTCCGGGCGGCCCGGCGGGCGGCGGTTTCGCCGGCCCGGGAGGAGGGGGCGGTGGTCTCGGCGGCGCGGTGCTCGGCGGGATCATCCTCGGCGGGCTCTTCGGCGGCGGCCGGGGAGGCGGCGGCCTGGGCGGCTTCGGAGGCATGGGTGGCATGGGGGGCGGTGGCTTCGGGGGGACGGGCGGCGGGGGCGGGCCCGGCAGCTTCGGCGGTGGGGGCACCCGCGGCCGGCGGGGCGGCGGCGGCCGTTTCTGAACCTGTCGACCATTCGCGCGCAAGGAGAAGGACCATGACGAAGCAGACGATCCTCGGCCGTGTCGCCCAGCTGGCGAAGGCGAACGTCAACGCCCTGCTCGACCAGGCCGAGGATCCGCAGAAGATGCTGGACCAGCTGATCCGCGACTACACGAGCAACATCGCGGAGGCGGAGGAGGCCGTGGCGACGACCATCGGCAATCTGCGGCTGATGGAGCAGGACCACCAGGAGGACGTGGACGCCGCCAAGGAGTGGGGCGAGAAGGCGCTGGCCGCCAGCCGGAAGGCGGACGGGCTGCGGACCTCGGGGCAGACGGCGGACGCGGACCGGTTCGACAACCTGGCGAAGGTGGCGCTGGGCCGGCAGCTCCAGTCGGAGAAGGAGGCGCGGACGGCCGAACCGACGATCGCCTCCCAGACCGAGGTGGTGGAGAAGCTCAAGCGCGGGCTCGACCAGATGGGGAACAAGCTCGGCGAACTGAAGGCGAAGCGCGACGAGCTGGTGGCCCGCTCCGCGTCCGCGCAGGCGCAGAACCGGATGATGGACGCGGTGAAGGACATCGACGTCCTGGATCCGACGAGCGAGCTGAGCCGTTTCGAGGACAAGGTGCGCCGGGAGGAGGCGAAGGCGATGGGCAAGCAGGAGCTGGCCGCCTCCTCGCTGGACGCGCAGTTCGAGCAGTTGGACGCGCTCGGCGACAGCGCGGAGATCGAGGCCCGCCTCGCGGCGCTCAAGGGCTGACGCGGCCGCACCCCGCGCCGCCCGTCCGGCGGGGGGTGCGGGGTGCGGGCCGGGCCGTCCCGCCGCCAAGCCATCACGCCATGACGCTCGCCAAGCCGTCCCGCCGTCAGAACATGCTGAGGAGCTGCTCCACCGTCGGCTCGGCGACCCCGTCGCCGTCCGGCAGGGGCAGTTCGAACCAGACCGTCTTGCCCCTCGGTGTGCGGCGCGAGCCCCAGGCGGCGCTGAGCAGGCCGACGAGCTGCAGCCCGCGGCCGCCCTCGTCGGTGTCCCGGGCCCGGCGGCGCCTCGGCTGGACCAGGCCGGCGTCCCAGACCTCGCAGACCAGGGTGCGGTCGCGCAGCAGCCGCAGTCTGATCTCGCCCTCGCCGTACCGCAGGGCGTTGGTGACCAGCTCGCTGACGAGCAGTTCGACGGTGTCGACGAGGGGTTCGAGGTCCCAGGCGGTGAGCTGGGCGCGGGCCAGTTCGCGGGCCCGGCCGACCGAGCGGGGCTCCCTCGTCAGCCGCCAGTCGCCGACCGCCTCCGTGGGGAGGCCCTGGATCCGCGCCATCAGGAGCGCGATGTCGTCCTCGCCGTGCGAGGTGTCCAGGGTGGTCAGGACGTGGTCGCAGACGTCCTCGAGGGGGCACGCGGGGTCGGTGAGGGCGCTGCGGAAGGCCCGCAGCCCGTCGTCGAGGGTCTGGTCCCGCGACTCGACGAGCCCGTCGGTGTAGAGGGCGAGCAGGGAGCCTTCCGGCAGTTCGACCTCCACCTCCTCGAAGGGTTCGCCGCCGACGCCGAGCGGCATGCCGGGCGGCACGTCCAGGAGGAGCGCCCGCTCGCCGGGTTCGACGAGGACCGGGGGCAGGTGGCCGGCGTTGGCGAAGGTGCAGCGCCGGGTGACCGGGTCGTAGACCGCGTAGACGCAGGTGGCGAGGTAGACCTCGGACAGTTCGGGCCCGCGGGCCTTGTGGGCGCGGCCGCTCTGCTGGGCGCCGGCCGGGGCGCCGAGGCCGCGGGCGATCTCGTCGAGGTGGGAGAGGACTTCGGCGGGTTCGAGGTCGAGCTGGGCCAGGGTGCGCACGGCGGTGCGGAGTTCGCCCATCGCGACGGCGGCGCGCAGGCCGCGGCCCATGACGTCGCCGATGACGAGGGCGGTGCGGTGGCCGGGAAGCTCGATGACGTCGAACCAGTCGCCGCCGACCTCGGTGGCGGCGGTGCCGGGGAGATAGCGGCAGGCGATGTCGAGACCGGCGGCCTCGGGGTCGCCGGGCGGCAGGAGGCTGCGCTGGAGGATCAGGGCGCGTTCGTGCTCGCGGCGGTAGAGGCGGGCGTTGTCGATGCAGACGGCGGCGCGGGCGGCCAGTTCGACGGCGAGGGCCCGGTCCCGCTCGCCGAACGGCTCGCTGCCCTTGGTACGGGAGAACTGGACGAGTCCGACGACGGTGTCGTGCGCCACCATCGGCACGACGAGGGTGGACTGGACGAGGCCGCCCTCCTCGCCGGGCATCGTGCGCAGCCGCCCGGTGCGCAGGGCGCCCGCGCAGGGCGAGTTGAAGGGGTAGCGGTGGACGGAGCCGACCTCGACCGGTTCGGTGCCGCAACAGCCGCCCTCGGCGCCGGGCTCCCCGAGCGGGCCACGGGTCGGGGCGTCGGAGACGGCGCTGGCGAAGGCGACCCGGCGCAGCTCGGCGCTGCCCGCGCCGTAGCCCACGTCGTGGGAGCTGCCCCACCGCCCGGGCGGGGCCTCGTCGCCGGTCAGCAGCCCTTGGTAGAGGTCGACGGAGGCGAGGTCGCAGAAGCCGGGGACGGCGACGGCGAGGAGTTCGCGGGCCGTGGCCTCCAGGTCGAGGGAGTTGCCGATCCGGGCGCCCGCCTCGTTGAGGAGGGCCAGGTTGCGGCGGGCGTTGCGGGCCTCCCGGGCGGCGTTGTGCCGGCGGGTCACGTCGATGCCGAGCCCGGCCACCCCGATGGGCCGGCCGGTGCCGCTGTGCACGCGGTAGAGGTTGATGGCCCAGTGGCGCCGGTCGCGGGACCCGGGGGCGGCCCCGACGATCTGGAGGTCGTTGACGGACTCGCCGGTCTCCAGGACCCGCCGGAGCGCGGCGGTCATCCGGTCGGCCTCGGGGCGGGAGAGGTAGTCGTGGACGGTACGGCCCCGGTGGTCGTCGGCGGAGCCGCCGAAGACGGTGGCGAAGCGCTGGTTGGCGCGCTGCACGGTGAGGTCGGTGCCGAACAGCAGAAAGCCGAAGGGCGATTGGCCGAAAATGGCCTGTGAGGCGGCGAGGTCGGTCTCGATGCGCCGCAGCGCCCGCACGTCGACGACGATGCACAGCGCGGCCCGCTCCCCGTCGGAGGTCTCGCTGGGCATGACGTACATCTCGGCGATGCCCTCGGGACGCTTCTGGCCCGGGATGCGGAAGGGGACGAGGCCCGTCCACTCCTTGCCGTCGAGGACCTCCGCGACCCGGCGCCGTCCTCGTTCCCGCAGGTCGGCGGGCATGAAGGCCTCGACCGGGTCCTTGCCCATCGCCTCCTGGGCGGGCACGCCGAAGAGGTCGACGGCCCGGCGGCTCCACTGGTCGACGAGCCCGTCGGGCCCTATCGAGAAGGAGGCGACCCGGATGTAGTCATAGATCGAGCCGGGCGGGCTGCTCTGCCACACGACGCCGCTCGCCGACTCAGGTATCTCGCTCACGCGACCGTCCCCTCCAGCTCACCGCACCGGACCGGCCATGCCCGCAGTATTCAGCACTACGGCCCCCGACGGCACGACGTTCACGATCACAGGGTGGTCTCGTTCATTTTGAGCCGAGCTCCCGTTGATCGTCGTCCCACCCGTCTTCTAACCAGGCAGAGCCAGCTCGAACCACACTGTCTTGCCCGTCCTGCCCTTGCGGGTCCCCCAGCGGCGAGCGGAACAGGCCACGAGCTGCAGACCGCGACCGCCCTCGTCGTCGGGGCCCGCGGAGCGTTCCGTGGGCGGATCCGGAAGCGGATCGGAGACTTCCACGAGGAGCGCGGAGTAGTGGGCGGAGCCCTCGCCGTCGGCGTGGAGGAGGACGAGCCGCACCCCGATCGGGCCGGAGGCGTAGCGCAGGGAGTTGGTCACCAGCTCGCTCACCAGCAGGACCGTGACATCACCGATCGCCGCGTCGAGCCGCCAGGCCCGGAGTGTGTCGCGTACCGCGTGACGGGCGGTGCGCACGGCGTCGGCCTCCGCGGGGAAGGACCACTCGGCACAGTCGCCTTCGGTGTCGATCACACCCGATCACTTCCCCAACCCAGTATCAGCAGGAAGACCCAGTCCTCTTTCGGGGGGTTATTCAGGACATACCCGATATTCGGGGCGGGATATCGCGGGATGTCACTCGCAGGCGCATGGTGGCACGAACGGCGTACGAAGGGTCGCGCGGGGGGGCACACGGAAGCGGGGCCTCCCCTTACGACTCCTCTTCCCGGGCTTTCGGGGCCGGCCCGAAGGGGTGGCGGCGGCCCCGCGCTCCGGTCGCCCCGGAGCCCTGGCACTTCAGGCGCGCGCGTCGTCCGCCGGGGCGGCGGGGAGCCGTCGTCCGGCCTCGGCGACGGCCGGGCGGTCCTGGTCGAGCCAGTCGACGGAGTCGAGTTCATGACGGGCCAGCCAGCGCAGTTCGTCGTGGTCCTCCAGAGGGCGCGGCTCACCGGAAAGGAGCCGGGCGGTCCACACCTGGAGGACGTAGCCGGGCTTGAGGGGCCACTCGCCCGGGATGCGCTCGCCGGGCTCGGTCTCGACGCCGAGCTCCTCGCGCAGCTCGCGGACGAGGGCGTCCTCGGCACTCTCCCCCGGCTCCAGCTTGCCGCCGGGCAACTCCCACCGGCCGGCGAGTTCGACGGGGGCGCTGCGGCGCGCGGCCAGCAGCCGCCCCCGGTCGTACACGGCTCCGGCGACCACGATCACACGGTCCGCGCTCTGCTCTGTCATGGGCGGGAGCGTATCCCGCGGGGGTCAGAGAGCGGGCTGGCCGATGCGCTCCACCCAGTAGAGCTGCCGGTGTCCGCTCGCGTCGAGGCTGTCGGCGATCTTCTGGGCCTCGTCCTGGGTGGCGTACCGCCCGACGCGATAGCGGTTGCCGTTGTCGTCCTGCCGTATGACCAGCCAGGGAAGGACAGGACCACTGTCGGTCATCGGGCTTCTCCCTCCGCCGGTACGGACATCTCAAAGGATCTCCAGGAAACCGCAATCCGCATATGCCTGAGCTTACGCCTGACCTTTACACAGCGGATACGGGTTTTCACGAAGAGGTACGAATCCGGCCGGGAACCATCGAAGGGAAGCCCAGCGACCTGACGGGGCGTCGGGTCTTGGGACAGGAGGACATCGTCCGGCGCCGGGGCCCGGGCAGGGCCCGCGGCCTCGGGTTTCTTGTCGCCGACCAGGCCGGGGCGGCCGCTCCCGGGAGCTGTTCGCCGAGCGGACAGGGGCCGGCGGGAAGGGCCGTCGGCGATGTCCGGAATTTCATGCGAGGTGTCGGGAAAGGGGGGCGTGGCCGGGCGGGGGGAGGGGGCCGGGGGGCCGACGGGAGAGGTCGGGCGCGGAGCCACGCCGGCGGGTCGGGGGCGGGGCGGGGCCCGGTGCGCGGGGTCGGGCGCGGCCGCGGGCGGCGCCGTCGGACGGCCGCCCTCGCCCCGCGCTCGCGCCCGCCGGTCAAGCCCGCCGGTCAAGCCCGCCGGTCAAGCCCTCGGATCAAGCCCCCGGGTCAGCGCACCGGGAGGTGGTAGGCGATGCGGTAGCGGTCGGCGGGGACGACCACGTCCGCGGTCTCGACCGCCCGGCCCGACGCGTAGTACGTCCGCTCGACGACCATCACCACATGGCCGGGCACGCCGCCGAGCGCGAGCAGCTCCTCCGCCAGGCCGGGGCGCGCCCCGACCTCCTCCACCACGTTGTCGACGACCACGTCGATCGCGGCCATGCGCTCGACGACCCCGCAGCCGCCGAGCGGGCCCTCCTCGGGGAGCATCACGGGGGTCCGGCCGGTGACCTCGAGGGGCTCCCAGGAGGTGGAGAGCATCATCGGCTCGCCCGCGTCGCGATAGACGTACCGCGTGCGCATCACGCGCTCCCCCGGCTCGATGCCGAGCCGGGCGGCCACGGTCGCGCTCGCCTGCTCCTGCTCGCTGCTGGACTCCCAGGTGCCGCGCGCCCCGTCGGCGGCCTGCTCCTGGCGGAAGGGGCTGGCGCCGGACGGCGGGCGGTACCCGGACCGGGCGATCCGGCGCGGCACCGGCCGCTCGCGGACATACGTCCCGGACCCGGAGCGGCCCTCCACCAGACCCTCGGCCATCAGCACCTTGCGGGCCTCCAGCGCGACCGTGTCCGAGACGCCGTACTCCTCGCGGATGCGGGCCTGCGAGGGCAGTCGGGTGTGCGGCGGCAGCGAGCCATTGGCGATCTTCTCCCGGAGATCGCTCGCCACGCGAAGATAGGCGGGCTGCTCACCGAACGTCACTGGACACTCCCCTCAGCTTGACGGACAGCTACAGAGTGACAACCCACGGTGTGCACCCGCAAGCATGGGCCAAAGTTTCACTCGAAGTGATGACTTGCCTTTACGCACGCTCTTACCGCAGGTATGGCCACGGGGCGCACGCAGTGGCCCGCCGGGAAGTGCCGAGATCCGCCGAACCCCTTGACCCCATTGGTCCAGACCAATACGTTCCTGTGAGCACAGCTCCCTTCCGGCACACGCACAGGAAACGAGCCTCATGCGTCGAACACCCTTTGCCCGGCTGGCGATCGCCGCCGTGTCCCTCGGTCTGGTGGCCGCCTTCGCGCCCACCGCCGGCGCGGCCCCGGGCGACCGGGCCTCCTCGTCCCCCGCATCCCCCACCTCCTCGGGCCACGGCCACGGCCACGGCGGCCCGTCGTACAAGCGCGTCGGGTACTTCACCCAATGGGGCGTCTACGGACGCGACTTCCAGGTGAAGGATCTGGAGACCAGCGGGACCGCTGCCAAGCTGAGCCACATCAACTACGCCTTCGGCAACGTCGGTCCCGACGGCAAGTGCTTCACCGGCAACGCCCCCGGCGAGGCCGACGCCTGGGCCGACTACGTCCGCCCGCTGGACGCGGCGGGCTCGGTCGACGGAGTCGCCGACACCGCCGAACAGCCCCTGGCCGGCAACTTCAACCAGCTGCGCGAGCTGAAGGCCAAGCACCCCGGCCTCAAGGTCATGATCTCGCTGGGCGGCTGGAGCTGGTCCACGCACTTCTCGGACGCGGCCCTCACCCCCGCCTCCCGCAAGGCGTTCGTCTCCTCCTGCATCGACCTCTACATCAAGGGCGACCTGCCCGTCGACGGCGCCCGCGGCGGCGCCGGAGCCGCCGCCGGACTCTTCGACGGCATCGACCTCGACTGGGAATGGCCGGGTTCGGCCGGTGACGTCGACACCGTCCACCGCCCGGAGGACAAGCAGAACTTCACCGCTCTCGTACGGGAGTTCCGCAGCCAGCTCGACGCGTACGCCAAGGCCACGGAGCGCGGCAAGAAGCGCAAGCACTACGAGCTGACCGCCTTCGTCCCCACCGCCCCCGCCAAGATCGACGCGGGCTTCGAGGTCCGCAAGATCATGCGCGACCTGGACTTCGTCAACCTCCAGGGGTACGACTTCCACGGCCCCTGGGAGTCCACCACGGCGCAGCAGTCGGCCCTCTTCGCGGGCCGCGGCGACTTCAGCGTCGACCAGACCGTCGGCGACTGGCTGCGACGCGGCGCGCCCGCCCGCAAACTCGTGGTCGGCATGCCGTTCTACGGCCAGGGCTGGACGGGAGTGACGGGCGGCGGGAACGGCATGGGCCACCCGGCGGCCGGCCCCGCCCCCGCCACCTGGGCGAACGGTTACGAGGACTACAAGGCCCTGAAGAAGCTCGCCGACTCGGGGGCGTACACCGTGCACCGCGACTGGCGGAACGGCCACGCGTGGCTCTTCGACGGGACGACGCTGTGGACGTACGACGACCCGCAGGTGCTGCGCACCAAGGCGGCGTACGTCCGGGCCAAGGGGCTCGGGGGCGCGATGTTCTGGTCGCTGGACGGCGACACCCCCGACGGTGAGCTGATCAGCTCGGTCGACCGGGGCCTCGGCCGCCGCTGAGGCGCGCGGCGTACGGCAGTGGGGCCGGGTCTTCTTGAGACGACCCGGCCCCACTGCCTGCCTCAGACCGCCTCCGGGGCCGGGTCTCCTCGGGACGACCCGGCCCCGCTGCCAGCCTCAGACGGCCTCCCCCGGCTCCGAGCCGGGCCCGCCGCCCTGCGTACCGCCCTCCCCCGCGCCCTGCGTCCCGCTCTCGTCGGGGAGTCCCAGGGCCGTGCGCACGTCGAACACCGATCCCCAGGCGGTGAGGTCGTAGGCCGTGTCGTACCGCTCGCGGAAGGCGGCCGCGTCGGCCGCCCCCGCCAGCGCGGCCCACTCCTTCGCCGCCGTGTCCATCTCCTTGACCAGCTCGGCCACCGGAGCGGCCGCGTCCCCTGGCCAGCGGTGGCCGGCCAGGCTCCGGCTGGACCCGATGAGGGCGGTGCGGACCCGGGAGGCCCAGGCGGTGTTGGCCTTCAGGTCCTCCGACGGGCCCGCCTCCGGCTCGTCGAACAGGGCGGCGTCGAAGGTGTTGAGGGCCCGGAGGAAGTGGACCTGGTCGGCGTCGAGCATCGTCTCGTCGTTGCGCAGCGACCCCGTGACCGGTTCGCTCTCGGTGACGAGCGCGCAGATCACGGTCCGGTCGCCGGTCCGCCAACTCTCCCTCGTGGGAAGGTAGTAGTACGTCCAGACGTTCTCGGGGACCACCCAGGAGTCCAGGGCGTACTCATCGCCGAGCCGCTCGCAGCGGTCCCACGCGATCCCGTCGAGCACCGTGTCGCCCGGCCACTTCGTGAAGCCGGTGAGCGGGAAGGTGGCGGTGACCTCCCCCTCGTGGGCGACGGCGCAGTTCACCTCCTCGACCGGAGCGTCGAGGGTGTCCAGGGCGCCGTCGACGTCGAAACACTCGCCGGTGCGCAGCCCGTACGTCGACGCGGAGCGGGACGCCTCGCCGAGCCCCTCCTCGACCCCCTTCCAGGCCTTGCCGATCCCGCCGGTCACCAGACCGAGGGTCAGCAGCAGGGAGCTGGTGAGGGAGAGGGCGATACCGGCGATCGCGAGGCCCTTCCCGGTCTGGTTCCTCTTCTTGATCCGCGGCAGGGCGATCACGCCGAGGACCAGCCCGAGCGGCGGGAGGCAGCAGAGGATGCCGGAGACCAGGGAGGCGATGGCCAACCCGTTGGTCACACGCGGCGGCGCACCGAGCGGACCGGGGCCGGTCCCGTAAGGGGGCGCGTAGGGGTTGGACCCGGGGCCGGGCGCGGGGCCGGGCGTGGGGCCGGGGCCGGGCCCGTAGGGGCCCCCGTACGGGCCGGAGGGGGCCGGTCCGGGGTCGGCCGGCCCCGTGCCGGGAGCGGCCCAGTTCTGCCGCGGGGGCGGGGAATCCTGGGGCGGCGGAAGGGACTCCACGGGTACGGCGCTCCTGTTGGGCCTGGCGATACGAACACACGAACGGGCGCGCGCATCGTACGCGGTCCGGGGAGCGGGGCCGAAGGGCGGGGGACTCGATCCGGTGGCCCGAGGCGGCCGCGCTCGACCCGTACGGGCATGACGGAAGGGGCGGCCGCCCGTCGGCGACCGCCCCCGGTGTCACGCGCTATGCCCTGCGGTCCAGGCGATCAGGCGTCACCGCCATGGACCACGCACCACGGGCAAGGCTTCAGAACTGCACCGCCCAGGAGTCGATCTTCCCGGTGTCGTAGTTCGCGTTGTCGCTGACCCGCAGCTTCCACGTGCCGTTCGCGACCTCGGAGGAGGCGTTGACGGTGTACGTGGTGTTGATGTTGTCCGCGCTGCCGCCGGTGCCGTACCCCTTGAGCGTGTACGCCGTGCCGTCGGGGGCGATCAGCTGGACCTGGAGGTCACCGATGTAGGTGTGGACGATGTTCACCGGCACCTGCAGGGCGGCCGGCGCGTTGCCGGCGACGCCGCTGACGGTGACCGGGGACTCGGCGGTCGCGTTGTCGGCGATGGCGTAGTCCGCGGTGTTCTCGAACTTCTTGCCGGGCGGCGGGGTGGTGCCGCCGCCGACGAAGAGGAGCTTGTTCGGCGAGCCGGTGCCGGGGTTGGTCACCACGTTCGGGGTGGCGGCGGTGGTCAGCGCGGTCGAGACCTGCGCCGGGGTCGCCGACGGGTTGTCCGCCAGGTAGACGGCGGCGGCTCCGGCGACGTGCGGGGTCGCCATCGACGTACCGGAGATGGTGTTGGTGGCGCTGTCGCTGCTGTTCCAGGCCGAGGTGATGGAGGAGCCCGGGGCGAACAGGTCCAGGACGTTGCCGTAGTTGGAGAAGCTGGAGCGGGCGTCGGTGTTGGTCGTGGAGCCGACCGTGATCGCCTCGGTGACGCGCGCCGGCGAGTAGTTGGAGGCGTTGGAGTTGTCGTTGCCCGCCGCGACGGCGTACGTGACGCCCGAGGCGATCGAGTTGCGCACGGCCGTGTCGAGGGCCGAGTCGATGCCGCCGCCGAGGCTCATGTTGGCGACGGCCGGCTTCACGGCGTTCCGGGTCACCCAGTCGATGCCGGCGACGACCTGCGCGGTCGTGCCGGAGCCCTGGTTGTTGAGCACGCGGACGCCGACGATCTTGGCCTTCTTGGCGACACCGTAGGCCGAGCCCGCGACGGTGCCGGCGACGTGCGTGCCGTGGCCGTGGCCGTCCTGGGCGACGTTGTCGTTGTCGATGGCGTCGAAGCCGTTGAACGCCCGGCCGCCGAAGTCGCTGTGGGAGATCCGTACACCCGTGTCGATGATGTACGCCGTGACGCCCTGACCCGCGCTGTCCGGGTAGGTGTAGCTCTGGTTCAGCGGGAGGGCCCGCTGGTCGATCCGGTCCAGGCCCCAGGACGGCGGGGAGGGCTGCGTCCCGCTGACCGTGAAGACACGGTTCTGCACGACGGACTCGACGGCCGGGTCCGCGGCGAGCTTCTTCGCCTGCGCCTCGGAGAGTTCGAGGTGGTAGCCGTTGAGCGCCGAGGTGTACGTCTTCTTGATCGTGGCGCCGTACTCGGCCGCGACCGCGCGGCCCTTCGCCGTCTCCGCCTGCGCGGACTCGTCGAGGGTGACGATGTAGCTGCCGGCCACCGTGCCGGGTGCTCCGGCGTTCTGGATGACACCTTCCGGAGCGGCCTCGGCCGCGGTGGCCGGGAGGGCGGAGACGGTGCCGAGGGCCAGAGCGGCGACGGCTATGGCGCTGGCGGCGGCGAGTCTGCGCCGCGAGTCACGCATCACTGACATGTGAGGGGTCCTCCTCATAGGTGCTGCGCTGCTGTGGGGGAATGGCAGGTGCATGACAACACGGCGTCCGAGGACACCGGGACGTGTCCTCGCCGGGTCGTACATCCGGCTGCCGAGCGAAAGATTGACGGATCCATAGGAATCTCACAAGACCTGCGAGCGCCCCGTCACACAGCGGCCACACGGCTGCCATGCTGACCCGCATGACGGCCTACGTCTGCCCCCGTTGCCGGGTCCACGCCCCCGCCGACTCCCTCACCTGGTGTTGTCCGCGATGCCGCGGTCCCTGGGATCTCGAGTTCACGAGCGGGCCCGTTTCCCTCACGTCTCCCCCGTCCCTCACGTCCCGCGTGAATTCACTGTGGCGTTACACAGAGGCACTGCCGCTCGCCACGCACGCCCCCGCCGTGACCCTCGGCGAGGGCCGTACGCCCCTCGTCCCCCTCACCGAGGGCGTTTCGGCCAAACTCGACTTCCTCATGCCGACGCTCTCCTTCAAGGACCGCGGCGCCGTCATGCTCGCCGAACTCGCCCTCCGGCTCGCCGAGGGGGGCGGTCTCAACCATGTCGTGGCGGACAGCAGCGGGAACGCGGGGACGGCGATCGCCGCCTACTGCGCGCGGGCGGGCCTCGACTGCGTCGTCCACGTACCGCAGGGCACCTCGCCCAAGAAGCTGGAGCAGATCCGCGCCCACGGCGCGCGCCTGACACAGGTCCCGGGCGACCGCGAGGCCACGGCGCGCTCCGCCCGCGCGGCGGCGGACGAGCCCGGCGTCTTCTACGCCTCGCACGTCCACAACCCGCACTTCCTGCACGGCACCAAGACGTACGTGTACGAGATCTGGGAGGACCTCGGCGGCAGCCTTCCGGACACGCTCGTCGTCCCGGTCGGCAACGGCACCCTCCTCCTGGGCGCCGCGCTCGCGGTCGAGGAACTGTACGGCCACGGGCTCGTCGACCGGCGCCCGGCGCTGGTCGCCGTGCAGGCCGAGGCGGTCTCCCCGCTCGCCACGGCCTTCCACGCGGGCGAGACGGAACCGGCCGCGCCCGCCCCCGCCCGACCCACCCTCGCCGAGGGGATCGCGATCACCGCCCCGCCCCGCGCCCGCCAGATCCTGGCTGCGGTACGCGCGTCGGGCGGGACCTTCCGCACGGTGACGGAGGACCAGATCCGCTCGGCCCAGCGGGACCTGGCCCGCCGCGGGCTCTTCGTCGAGGCGACGGGCGCCGTGTGCTGGGCGGCGGTGCGGGCGGCACCGCCCGCGGGGCGGTGCGTGGTGCCGCTGTGCGGGGCGGGCGCGAAGACGGGCCTGGTCCCCTGAGGACGGCCCGGGGGCCGCTTCAGTCGACCCAGTAGGTGTCGTGTTCGAGGAAGAACTCCGCCCGCTCCTCGTCGGTCATCCGCGCCACCGTCCCGACCTTCTCGAAGTACTCCTCACGGGGCGCGCCCGGCGCGAAGAGCAGCAGGAGGGAGGCGGGTTCGTCCGACTCGTTCCGGAAGGCGTGCAGCCCGCCGGTCGGTACGTACAGGAAGTCGCCCTTCGTGGCGTCGACCCACTGGGCGCCGTCGTAGAGGCGGACGGTCCCGTCGAGGATGAAGAAGCTCTCGGAGATCGTCCGGTGGAAGTGGGTACTGGGCCCGCCGGCCTTGGGCGTCATGTCGACGCGGTAGAGACCGAACTCGCCGCCGGTGGAGGCGGTGGTGGCGAGATAGTGCGTCCGGGTCCCGTTGGAGACGGTGAGCTCGGCGGGGGCGCCGGCGGGGCGGAAGGCGGCGCTGATCTCTCCGTCGTCGCCGTGGTAGCGGGGCGGGGGGTACGACATGGTGCGCTCCGTTCGTCGTGGAGAGCCGGGCGGGGGGGGGTCGGGTTCCCGCGGGGCGCGCAAGATCCAGGATGCCCCGGGCGTACCCCGCGGGGGCGGCCTTTCGGTGGGAAAATGGGGGGTGAGCCACCCATTCCTCTGAGGAGGTGGATCATGGGAGAGGCACGTGTCCTGATGGAGCGCCTCACCGAGGCGATCACCGGGAAGCCGGACCTGGAGGCCATCGCCGGCCTCTTCGCGGAGGACGCCGTCGCGTACACCCCGGACGGCGGCGAGATGCGCGGACGCGAGGCCATCGTCGAGTACTGGCGCCTGATGACGGAGGCCGTCCCGGAGGCGACGTACACGTCCCTGCACGCGTACGAGGTCGGCGACACCGCCATCGACGAGGGCATCTACAGCGGCCGCAACACCGGCCCGATCGCACTCCCCACGGGGGAGACCCTCCCGCCGACGGACAAACACCTCACGATGCGCGGCATCGACCTGGCGACGGTCGCGAACGGCCGCATCGTGAGCTACCGGCTCTACTTCGACCAGATGGAGTTCCTGGACCAGCTGGGGTTGCTGCCGGCGACGTAGGGGGCGGGGGGCGCGGACGGGAGGCCGCGCCCTCGCGCCGGCGAGCACCCTCCACACGCCGAGTAGGGATCAAGAAGGCCCCCCTCAGGAGGGCCACTCCTGTGCGGCCCTTCCGTGGAGGTCGTCAAAATCTGAGGCAGTCTCCCTGCCGGCCGTGAGGGGTGGTCCTGCGGACTGGCTGCGGACTGGTCGAGGGTCCTGAGGCGGAGAAATCCATGGCGCACCGGCAGGACCCGCCACGAGACTGCGCAGGTGAGCGATTCCCACCCCTGCCCCTGCTGCGGACACCACGTGCTGGGCGCGACGCCCGGCTCGTACGAGATCTGCCCCATCTGCTTCTGGGAGGACGACGGGGTCCAGTTCCGCTGGCCGACCATGCCCGGCGGCGCGAACAAGGTCTCCTTGATCGAGGCCCAGCGGAACTACCAGGACTTCGGCGCCTGCGACGAGCACGGCCGCCGGTTCGTCCGCCCGCCGGCCGAGGACGAACCGCTCGACCCCGCCTGGCGACCCATCGACCTGACGCGCGACTCCTTCGAGGACTGGGCAACCGAGGACCGTGCCCCGTGGCCCGAGGACCGCTCGGTGCTCTGCTGGTGGCTGCCTATTTTCTGGCGCCGGGACCAGCCATGACCACCCACATCGAGAGACTCGTCCAGCAGCTGGACGACTCGGCCGGTCCGTCGTACGACGCCCGCGCTGAACTGATCGGCATCGGCTCCGACGCCCTTCCCGCCGTCATCGACGGACTGCCATCCCTCGGCGGCTTCGGGCAGCTGACCGCCATCGAGGTCTTCGAAGAGGTCGCGGACGCACGCTGCGGCCCCGCCCTGATCGCCCTCCTGCACAGCGACGACTCCACCGTCCGAGAATGGGCGGCGATGGCCCTGGCAGGCCTGAAGATCGACGGCGCGGTCGAGCCCGTGCGCCGCGCCTATCGCGCCTGCCTGAAACGAGCGACGCCACCGGACTGGAGCGAGCCGGAAGGCATCCGCTGGGCCCTGACCGCACTCGGCGCGCGCACCCCCGTCGTCCCGCCGCTCACCGCACACCTACGAGCCACCGCGGCGGACGACGCCCCCGGCTGGCCCTCGGCCCACTTCACCCAGATCATCAACGACCTGGCCGACCACGCCCAGGTGATCCTCTACTCCCAGTTCTGGCGGGTGGACGCCAGCGGCACGTACGGCGTCTCCGGCCCCGGCCTGGACTGGGAACTCGACTGGACCGCGCCCTGGGAGCAGTTGGTCGAAGAGTCCCGCACTTGGTCTCTGCTGGAAGCCTCCGAAGCCCCCGTCGGCGACAACATCTTCGTCGCCCCTACCTGGATCGACCATACCGACCTGTATCCGGACTAGAAGGGCAATGCCAGGACACCGAAAACCCAGTGATCAGTAGTGGTACCTAGCAGCGAGAATGACGATCTCCTTGCCCGTCACCAAGTAGACGAGGCGGTGCTCGTCGTCGATCCGTCGGGACCATGCTCCGGGCAAGTGGTACTTCAGCGGCTCGGGCTTACCGATCCCCGTGAAGGGGTCACGCTTGACGTCCTCGATGAGCTTGTTGATCCGAACGAGCATCTTGCGGTCGTTCTTGAGCCACGACGTGTAGTCCTCCCAGCCTTGATCCTCGAAGACGAGCCTCACGCGGCACCCTCACGTGCCGCATCCGGCGAGTCGGGGTCGATCAGCTCCCGCTCGGACACGTCGATGTTGGCCAGGGCGTTCTCGTACGCCTTGAGCAACCGGCGAGCGTTCGCCGGAGAGCGCAGGAGGTACGAGCCTTCGCGCAGCGCCGCATAGTCCTCGGCCGAGACGAGCACCGCATTGCCGTGCTTCGAGACGATCTCGATGGCCTCGTGGTTGTCGTTGACCTTCTTGATCAGCGGAAAGAGCGCCTTGCGGGCTTCGCTCGCGGTTATGGACATGACCTACCCTATCCCGACAGTGGTACCGAATAACGTACCACTGTCGGCAGTGTCGGGCGGAGTGACTGCCTGACGAAGGATTCCCAGCACCGTCCGACACGGGAAACAACAGGGGGTCGACTCCCCGAGAAGCCAACCCCCTGTCACCTGCGAACTCGCCGAAGCGTCCAGCTCGTAGTAACCAGCCGATCACACGTTGAAGCGGAACTCCACCACGTCACCGTCCTGCATCACGTACTCCTTGCCCTCCATGCGCGCCTTGCCCGCCGCGCGGGCCTCCGCCACCGAGCCCGTTTCGACCAGGTCCGCGAAGGAGATGACCTCGGCCTTGATGAAGCCCTTCTGGAAGTCCGTGTGGATCACGCCGGCCGCCTCGGGGGCCGTCGCGCCCTTCTTGATCGTCCAGGCGCGGGACTCCTTCGGGCCCGCCGTGAGGTAGGTCTGGAGGCCCAGGGTGTCGAAGCCCACGCGGGCGAGGGTCGCCAGGCCCGGCTCCTCGGCGCCGACGGACTGGAGGAGCTCCATGGCGTCCTCCTCGTCGAGCTCGGCGAGGTCCTGCTCCAGCTTGGCGTTGAGGAAGATCGCCTCGGCCGGGGCGACCAGCGCGCGCTGCTCGTCCTTGAAGGCGTCGTCCGTCAGCTCGTCCTCGTCCACGTTGAACACGTAGAGGAAGGGCTTCGTCGTCAGCAGGTGCAGGTCGTGCAGCAGCTCCGCCTTCTCCGAGCCCTGCAAGATGCCCTGCGAGAAGAGGGTGTCGCCCTTCTCCAGGATCTCCTTCGCCGCCTCGACCGCCGCGACCTTCGGCGCCACGTCCTTCTTGATCCGCGCCTCCTTCGCCAGGCGCGGCAGGACCTTCTCGATCGTCTGCAGGTCCGCGAGGATCAGCTCGGTGTTGATCGTCTCGATGTCGTCCTTCGGCGAGACCTTGCCGTCGACGTGGACGACGTTCTCGTCCTTGAAGGCCCGGATGACCTGGCAGATCGCGTCCGACTCGCGGATGTTCGCGAGGAACTTGTTGCCCAGGCCCTCGCCCTCGCTCGCGCCGCGGACGATGCCCGCGATGTCGACGAAGTCGACCGTCGCCGGCAGGACCCGCTGCGAGCTGAAGATCTCCGCCAGCTTCGTCAGGCGGGGGTCGGGAACCCCGACCACGCCGACGTTGGGCTCGATCGTGGCGAACGGGTAGTTGGCCGCCAGCACGTCGTTCTTGGTCAGGGCGTTGAACAGGGTCGACTTGCCGACATTCGGCAGGCCGACGATTCCGATCGTGAGCGACACGTTGGCGACTTCCCTAGCGATGGATGCGGTGGACGCGGTGTGGGCCACGGTGTGGACGGTGGGCCGATCCCTCAGTTTACGGGCGTGGCGAACCGGCCAGCGACGTGCGTTCCCCGTCGACTCTCGGTCGATATCGACTTCAAGGTCACCCAAAGGGCGTGTCCCACGGCGGTGACCGACCCCTACCCGACCTACGTTGGTGGAGTGGAGCAGCACAGGACAAGTCAGCCTCAGGGCCGCCGGCGGCCGCACGCCCCTCTGACCCCGCCCGGCGCGCTCGTCGAGGGCGCCGCCGTCTACCGCGTCGCCGCCCGCCCCGGCCCCACCGGCCGCGGCCGGGTCGAGCGCGCCGCCGCGCCCGCCCGCCCCAAGCCCGTCGCCCCCGCGGCGTCCGCCGGCCAACGGCTGCCCGGTCCCCGCCTGACCGGTCTCGGCGCCGGGCTCTTCGCCTCCGCCGTCATGCTCGTGCTCGGCTTTCTCGACCAGCTGCTCCTCGACGGATCCCCGGTCGTGTACGGACTGCTGTTCCTCCCGGTCAGCGCCCTCACCGCGCTCTGGGTCCGCACCGCGGACCTGGTCACGGCCCCGATCAGCGTGCCCATCGCCTTCGCCGTGGGCGTCATCCCCATCGCCGGCGGCTCGGGCGGCTTCGGCGGCCAGGCGATGGCCGTCGTCACCGCCCTCGCCGTCCACGCCGGGTGGCTGTACGGGGGCACGCTCGTCGCGGGTCTGATCAGCAGCGTCCGGAAGGTACGGGACATGGGGCGGCGCCGGCGCACCGGCGCCCGCCCCCTCCAGCGCCGCCGCCCCGCCCCGTAAGCGCGGCGAAGGCGGGGCGCGCCGTCAGCTCCGCTTCGACGCCATCGCCGCGCCCACGATCCCCGCGTCGTTCTGCAGCGCCGCCGGGACGATCTCGGCCTCGATGCCCTCGATCAGCGGCAGGAACTTGTCCGCCTTGCGGCTCACTCCCCCGCCGAGGATGAACAGATCCGGCGAGAACAGCATCTCCACGTGCGCGAGGTACTTGTGCAGCCGCCGCGCCCAGTGCTCCCAGCTGAGGTCCTCGTCCTCCTTCGCCTTCACCGAGGCACGCTTCTCCGCGTCGTGCCCCTTCAGCTCCAGGTGGCCCAGCTCGGTGTTCGGCACGAGCCGCCCGTCGACGAAGAGGGCCGAGCCGATGCCCGTACCCAGCGTCAGCATGATCACCGTGCCCTGACGGTCCCGCCCGGCGCCGAAGGTCATCTCCGCGACCCCGGCCGCGTCCGCGTCGTTCAGGACCGTCACCGCCCGGCCCCCGAGCCGGTCCCCGAACAGCTTGCCCGCGTCGACGCCGACCCATCCCTTGTCGACGTTGGCCGCCGTACGGATCGTGGAGCCGGTCACGACGCCGGGGAAGGTGACGCCCACCGGCCCGGACCAGCCGAAGTGCTCCACGACCTCCGCGACGCATCCCGCGATGTCGTCCGGCGTCGCGGGATGCGGGGTCAGTACCTTGTGGCGCGGTTCCGCGAGGGCTCCCCGTTCCAGGTCCACGGGAGCGCCCTTGATGCCCGAGCCGCCGATGTCCACTCCGAAAACGTTCATGGAATCAACGGTAGGGGGAAACGCCGTCCGGTGTTCACTCCTCCAGGAGCGCGGCGGCCTCCGCCCGCAGATCCTTGTTGCGCAGCTCCTTCGGGAGCGAGAACGTCAGGGACTCGTCGGCGGTCTTCACGATCTCCACGTCGGCGTAGCCGCGCTCGGAGAGCCACACCAGGACCTCCTCGACCAGGACGTCCGGCACCGAGGCTCCCGAGGAGAGACCGACCGTCGTGACGCCTTCCAGCCACGCCTCGTCGATCTCGCTCGCGAAGTCGACGAGGTACGCCTCCGGCACACCGGCCTGCTTGGCGACCTCGACCATGCGGATGGAGTTCGAGGAGTTCTTCGAGCCGACCACGATCACCAGCTCCGCCTGTCCGGCGAGCTCCTTGATGGCCATCTGCCGGTTCTGCGTGGCGTAACAGATGTCGCTCGACGGCGGGGAGATCAGCTGCGGGAACTTCTCCTGCAGCGCGTCCACCGTCTCCATCGTCTCGTCGACGGAGAGGGTCGTCTGGGAGAGCCAGACGACCTTGGACGGGTCGCGCACCTCCACCTTCGCCACGTCCTCCGGGCCGTCGACCAGCTGGATGTGGTCGGGCGCCTCGCCGGAGGTGCCGATGACCTCCTCGTGGCCCTCGTGGCCGATCAGCAGGATGTCGAAGTCGGCGTCGGCGTACCGGACGGCCTCCTTGTGCACCTTGGTGACCAGCGGGCAGGTCGCGTCGATGGTCGCGAGCCGGCCCTGCCGGGCCTCGTCGTGGACCGTCGGCGCCACGCCGTGCGCGGAGAACATGACGATGTTGCCCGGGGGCACCTCGGTCGCCTGGTCGACGAAGATCGCGCCCTTCCGCTCCAGGGTCTGGACGACGTACTTGTTGTGGACGATCTCGTGGCGGACGTAGATCGGCGACCCGTACTGCTCCAGGGCCTTCTCCACGGCGATCACGGCACGGTCGACGCCCGCGCAGTAGCCGCGGGGAGCGGCGAGCAGGACACGCTTCGGGCGGTTGGTCGCGGGCGTAGCAGTCATGCGTCCCATCGTAAGGCCGCGCCATGAGGGCCCCGGCGCGCAGCCACCCGTACGCCCCCCTCACGACCCCGACCCGCCCCGGTCGCCCTCCGCACGCGCGCGTACGAGCGGGTCGTGCGCGCTACGGGCGGGTCGCGGCGCGTACGGGCTCGTACGGTCGCGTCGGTCAGGCGGATGATCCGCTCCGTGGCCGAGACTGACCCCATGGCGCAGGAATCACCGCAGGATCCGCCGGTCGCGGAGCACACCGGGCTCCGGCGGACGCTCGGCTTCCGTGACCTCGTCGTCTACGGACTGCTCTTCATCGCGCCCATGGCCCCGGTCGGCGTCTTCGGCACCCTCGACGCCAAGTCGCACGGCGCGGTGGCGCTGGTCTACCTCGTCGCGACGGTCGCCATGGCGTTCACCGCCTTCAGCTACGCCCTGATGGTGCGGGTCGCCCCGCAGGCGGGTTCCGTCTTCACCTACGCCCGCAAGGGGCTGGGCGAGGGCCCCGGTTTCATCGCGGGGTGGATGGCGATGCTCGACTACCTCCTCATCCCCGCCGTGGCCTACCTCTTCGCCGGGATCGCCATGGAGGCGCTGGTTCCGGAGGTCGACCGGTGGGTGTGGACAGGGATCGCGGTGATCATCACGACCCTCCTCAACCTGTGGGGCGTACGCGCGGCGGCGCGGGTCGGCTTCGCGGTGCTCGCGATGGAGATCGTGGTGCTGCTGATCTTCGTCGCGTCGGCCGTGACCGTGCTCGTACGGGACGGGGCACGGCGCGACTGGTGGTCGCCGCTCGTCGGTGACGCGTCGTTCTCGCTCGCCGCCGTGTTCGGCGCGGTGTCGGTGGCCGTGCTGTCGTACCTCGGCTTCGACGCCATCGCCTCCTTCGCCGAGGAGGTCACCGGCGGTTCGGCGAAGGTCGCGCGGGCGGTGCTGTTCTGCCTCGCCCTCGCCGGTGTGCTCTTCATCGCCCAGACGTATCTGGTGGCGCTCCTCGAACCGGTGTCGTCGGCGGAGCTGGCGGCCGAACCCGTGAAGCAGGGCTCGGCCTTCTACGACGCCGTCGACGCGTCCGTCGGCGGCTGGCTGCACGACCTGGTGGCGGCCTCCAAGGCGATCGGCGCGGCGTTCGCGGCGCTGGCGGGGCAGGCGGCGGGAGGCAGGCTCCTCTTCGCGATGGGCCGCGACCGGCGGCTTCCGCGCGCCCTCGCCCGGACGGATTCGGGTGTGCCGCGGGTGGCCCTCCTGGTCGCGGCGACCGTGACGATGGTCGCCGCGGTGTGGGCCGCGCGGCAGGACGACGGGCTCGACCACCTGGTGTCGGTGGTCGACATCGGGGCGCTCACGGCGTTCGTCCTGCTCCACGCGAGCGTGGTGGGCTGGTTCGCCGTACGGCGGGCGGAGGGTCCGCCGCACGTGCTCAAGCACATCGTGGCGCCGGTGCTGGGCGCGGCGATCCTCGTGGCCGTGATCGCGGAGGCGGCGACCTCCGCGCAGCTGGTGGGCGTGATCTGGCTGGGCGTGGGGCTGGTGATCCTCGCGTTGCAGGGGACGACAAGGCGGGGGTGACCTCCACCGGCGGGGTGGGCTTCGGCACGGGCGTCCCGGGGGGCGGGGCCGGGCCTGTACCGGGGATGGGTCGGGCCTGTCGCGCTCGTACTGGGGATGGAGCCGGGCCTGCCGGGCCCGTACGGGGGATGGGTCGGGCCCGTACTGCGCCTCCCCCGGCGGGTCCCTCCGATGTCCGAGCGGGGCACTAGTCTCGGCGCATGGCTCTGAACACGTCCGCCGAAGCTCCGATTCCCGTCGGGGAGGTCTCCCGGCTCATCGGGGGGTGGATCGACCGGCTCGGGGCCGTGTGGGTCGAGGGGCAGATCACGCAGCTGTCGCGGCGCCCCGGCGCCGGTGTCGTGTTCCTGACCCTGCGGGATCCGTCGCACGACATCTCCATCGGCGTCACCTGCTACCGCCAGGTCTTCGACGCCGTCGCCGACATCGTCTCCGAGGGCGCGCGGGTCGTCGTGCACGCCAAGCCCGAGTGGTACGCCCCGCGCGGACAGCTCTCGCTGCGGGCCGTGGAGATCAAGCCGGTCGGCATCGGGGAGCTGCTGGCCCGCCTCGAACAGCTGAAGCGGAGCCTCGGCGCCGAGGGGCTGTTCGCGCTCGACCGCAAGAAGCCCCTGCCGTTCCTGCCCCAGCTCATCGGCCTGGTCTCGGGCCGTGCCTCCGCCGCCGAGCGGGACGTCCTGGAGAACGCCCGGCGGCGCTGGCCGGCCGTCCGCTTCGAGGTCCGCAACGTCGCCGTGCAGGGTGTGAAGGCCGTGCCGCAGGTGGTCCAGGCCGTCAAGGAGCTCGACGCGCACGAGGGGGTGGACGTGATCATCGTGGCGCGGGGCGGCGGCAG
Source organism: Streptomyces sp. NPDC008121 (assembly GCF_042957155.1). Classification (NCBI taxonomy): domain Bacteria; kingdom Bacillati; phylum Actinomycetota; class Actinomycetes; order Kitasatosporales; family Streptomycetaceae; genus Streptomyces; species Streptomyces sp. NPDC008121. The sequence goes on from NZ_JBIBHT010000003.1 coordinate 683,680, forward strand.
CGTGGAGGACCTGCTGCCGTTCTCGGACGAGCAGTTGATCCGGGCCGTCGCCGCCTGCCGTACGCCGGTGGTCTCCGCGATCGGCCACGAACCCGACTCGCCGCTGCTCGACCTGGTCGCCGACCTGCGGGCCTCCACGCCGACGGACGCGGCCAAGAAGGTCGTGCCGGACGTCGGGGAGGAGCTGGACCGGGTGCAGGGACTGCGGGACCGGGCGCTGCGGACCGTACGGGGGCTGCTGGAGCGCGAGGAGCGCGGGCTGGCGCACGCCCTGGGGCGGCCGGTCATGGAGCATCCGCAGCGGATGGTGGAGCTGCGCGAGGACGAGCTGGACGCGCTCCTCGCGCGCAGCCGGCGGACGCTCGGGCACCTCCTCGACCGGGCCGACTCCGAGCTGTCCCACACCCGCGCGCGGGTACGGGCCCTGTCGCCGGCCGCGACGATGGAGCGCGGCTACGCGGTGCTCCAGCGCGGGGACGGAACCGTGGTGCGCAGCCCGGAGGAGGTGGGGGCGGCGGAGGAGCTGCGGGCCAGGGTGGCGGCCGGCGAGTTCGCGGTCCGCCGCGTCGACGGTGAGGCGCCCACCCCGCACCGCCCCGACGCGAACGAGGCCGACGCGAACCGCCCCGACGCGAGCGAGACGGGCGAGGACGGCACGGGCCCGGTCGCGGCGCACCAGGCCGCCGCGCACCGGGTCGCCACGAGCCCGGTCGACGCGGACGGATCGTGATCCCTTGTCCGACCCCACGCATAGGGTGGTGCGCATGGCAGGCACGGTGGAAGAGGCAGCGCTCGGCTACGAGCAGGCGCGGGACGAGCTGATCGAGGTCGTCCGGCGCTTGGAGGCGGGCGGCACGACCCTGGAGGAGTCCCTCGCCCTCTGGGAGCGCGGCGAGGAGCTGGCGAAGGTGTGCCGGCGCTGGCTCGAAGGGGCCAGGGCGCGGCTCGACGCCTCCCTCGCGGCGGAGGCGGCGGACGACGAACGGGGCTGATCAGGGGCCTGGGCTGCCCCTGCGCTCCGCCGATTACCTGTGAACCGGATCACTATCCGCATTGTTTAGTTGAAAATTAACCAATCGCCGTCGTACGGTCGGGACATCGCTCGAACCCCTTGCTTGTCCGGAAGGTACGCAGATGTCTCTCGCCCTTGACCCCGCCGCCCAGGACCTCCTCTTCCGCGAGGCCCGCACCGCCAACACCTTCACCGACGAGCCGGTGACGGACGAGCAGGTGCAGGCGATCTACGACCTGGTGAAGTACGGCCCGACCGCCTTCAACCAGACCCCGCTGCGCATCACCCTGGTCCGCTCCCCCGAGGCCCGCGAGCGTCTGGTCAAGCACATGGCCGAGGGCAACCAGCCGAAGACCGCCGCCGCCCCGCTCGTGGCGATCCTCTCCGCCGACAACGAGTTCCACGAGGAGCTCCCGGCCCTGCTCCCGCACTTCCCGCAGGCCAAGGACATGTTCTTCGCCGAGCGCCCGGCCCGCGAGGGCTCCGCGCTGCTCAACGCCGCCCTCCAGGCCGCGTACTTCATCATCGGCGTCCGCGCCGCCGGCCTGGCCGCCGGCCCGATGACCGGCCTGGACTTCGCCGGCGTCCAGAAGGAGTTCCTGGACGGCGACCACACCCCGCTGATGGTCGTCAACATCGGCAAGCCCGGCGAGGACGCCTGGTTCCCGCGCTCCCCCCGTCTGAGCTTCGACGAGGTCGTCACCACCGTCTGACATCCGCGCCGCGACCCGGAACCTCCCGGATCCGGCACGACGAAGGCCCCCGGCGCATCGCGCCGGGGGCCTTTCCCGTCTCCCGTCCGCCCCGCAGGGCTGACGGACACCCGCACCTCGCCCGGACCTACACCCGGACCTAGACCTTGCTCGGCCCGGCCGGCTTGCCCGCACGCAGCGAGCCCGCCATCTCCGCCAGCCGCTCGAACGACGCCGTGCCGGTCACCACGGTCGTCGCCTTGCCGTCCGTGCGCACCAGGGCGTCGTAGTGCGGGCCCTCCCAGCGCTGCCAGACCTGGCCGGCCACCGTCTGCGTCTTCCCGGAGTTCTCGGCCTGCTGCGTCACGTCGGGGACGAACTTCTTCGGCTCCGACGTCGACTGGTACAGGGCCACGTATTGCGTGTCCGGGTCGAGGAAGCCCAGCCGCCACGTGTCGCCCTGCTCGCGCTTGTACGAGACGACCGTCGCCTTCCAGTCCGCGCCGAGCCCCTCGGGAGCCAGCACCGGATAGGGCGCCGCCCGCTGGGCCGTCAGGAGCTCCACCCGGTAGTCCTTGGTCGGGACCGGGTTCGCGTCCTCGTCATGCGGGATGAAGTAGTACATCACGCCCGCGGCGACCAAAATCACCGCGAGGGACTGGATCATCCCGCGTACCGTCTGCCTGCCTCGCATACCTGCCACGCCCCCATGGTCGCATCATGGTCCCGTGCTCATACGTGGACCCCTCTGCTCAATTTGTCGACGTACCGATAGAGTCGCAGCACCCTCCATTCCGGCCGTCGCCGTACAGAAAGGTGCGCTCCGATGACCGAGCATCATCTGCCGTCCGAGCTCGAGGTCTCGCCCGAGGCCCCCGACCGCAACCTCGCCCTCGAACTGGTACGTGTCACCGAGGCCGCCGCCATGGCCGCCGGCCGCTGGGTCGGCCGCGGGGACAAGATCGGCGCCGACGGCGCCGCGGTCAACGCCATGCGGACCCTCGTCTCCACCGTCTCGATGAACGGCGTCGTCGTCATCGGCGAGGGCGAGAAGGACGAAGCCCCCATGCTCTACAACGGGGAGCGCATCGGCGACGGCACCGGCGCCGAGGTGGACATCGCCGTCGACCCGATCGACGGCACCACCCTCAACGCCAAGGGCATGCCGAACGCCATCGCCGTCCTGGCCGCCGCCGACCGCGGCACCATGTTCGACCCGTCCGCGGTCTTCTACATGGACAAGCTGGTCACCGGCCCCGAGGCCGCCGACTTCGTCGACATCAACGCCCCGGTCTCGGTCAACATCCGCCGGGTCGCCCGGGCCAAGAACATGGCCCCCGAGGACGTCACGGTCGTCATCCTGGACCGCCCCCGCCACGAGGGCATCGTCAAGGAGATCCGCGAGACCGGCGCCCGGATCAAGTTCATCTCCGACGGCGACGTCGCCGGCTCGATCATGGCGGTCCGCGAGGGCACCGGCGTCGACCTGCTGCTCGGCATCGGCGGCACGCCCGAAGGCATCATCTCGGCCTGCGCCATCAAGTGCCTGGGCGGCGTGATCCAGGGCAAGCTGTGGCCGAAGGACGAGGCCGAGCGCCAGAAGGCGATCGACGCGGGCCACGACCTGGACCGGGTGCTCTCCACGGACGACCTGGTCAGTGGCGAGAACGTGTTCTTCGTCGCGACCGGCATCACGGACGGCGAGCTGCTGCGCGGCGTGCGCTACCGCTCGGAGACGGCCACCACGTCGTCGCTGGTGATGCGCTCGAAGTCCGGCACGATCCGCCAGATCGACTCGACGCACCGGCTCGCGAAGCTGCGCGCCTACAGCAAGATCGACTTCGACCGCGCGAAGTAGCACCCCGCCCCGGCCTCCTGCCGGAGGCCGGAGGCCCACCGGCGGTCACGAAGAGGTACGAGGTACGAAGAGGGGCGCCCCCATGTGCGGTGGGGGCGCCCCTTCTCGTACGGGCATGGCCTCCGGGGCCGTCGGCCGAAGGTCAGCCGGCCGCGGCGATCCGGTCCGTCGCCGCCTTCCGCAGCTCCACCTCGCGCCGCCGGCGCCGGGCGAGCACCACGCGGCGCTCGGCCGCGGTCAACCCGCCCCACACGCCGTACGGCTCCGGCTGGAGCAGCGCGTGCTCCCGGCACTCGACCATCACGGGGCAGCGGGCGCAGACCCTCTTGGCGGCCTCCTCTCTGGAGAGCCGGGCGGCGGTCGGCTCCTTCGAGGGGGCGAAGAACAGCCCCGCCTCGTCCCGGCGGCACACCGCCTCCGTGTGCCAGGGGCCTGCCTCGTCCTCCCGTGCGGGGGCACGCTGAGGGGGGACGGCAGCGACCTGGAGGGGCTGATGCGGCGGATGCAGCACGGTCTACTCCTGACGACGGCTTCGCGAGCGAGAGACGATGCAGCAGCCTTACCCGCTGTGCGTACGCCTATGCACCGCGTGCCGTGGAGTTCCGGAGTGCGGAATCCGAGGGGCGGAATCCGGTCACCCGGATCCGCGCCGACACCGGCCCCCGCGCCGGCCGGACCGCCTGGGCACGTCCGTACCACCGGCACGTCCCGACCGCCCGGACACCTCCGTACCGTCCGGGCCGCCCTGCGTGCGTCCGGTCAGTGGCCGAGGTGCTTGCGCACCTGGTTCTGCAGGTCGGTGATCCACTTGCCGCGCTTGGGCTTGGCCTCGACGTTGCCGAACACCGAATAGCCGTTGATGACGACCACGGGGGCCTGCGGGTCGGCACCCTCCAGGTTCACCACCTCGAAGTTGCCGAAGATGCCCGTGCCGTTGCCGCGCAGGGTGATGTTCTCCGGGACCCGGACCTCGACGTTGCCGAAGATGGAGGTGGCGTTGATGGTGGTGAGGCGCTGGGCGAAGAGGGCTTCGGTCAGGTCGATCTCGATGTTGCCGAAGAGGGAGAAGGCGTTGGTCCGCCGGCCCACGCGCCAACGGCCCTTGCGTGTGGTGCTGGAGAAGACGGCCACCAGATTGTCCGCGGGGCCCGAGGCGTCGTCGGGGCCGTAGGCGTACGCCGATTCGGGCGTGGGGCGGGGATGGGTGCCGGCGGGCAGGTCGCGGACGATGGGCTCCAGCTCGCCCACGGTCTTCGCGCGGTAGACGGCGTCGATCCGCTCGGAATGCTCCTCGGCGTCGAGCCGCCCCTCGGCCAGGGCGTCCCGGAGGATGTCCGCGATCCGGTCCCGGTCGGCGTCCGAGGCCCTCAGGGAGTCGCCGACGGCGGCGGGCGCCGGGGCGGGCTCGGCGGGGGCGACCGGCTTCTGAGGCTGCTTATCGAGGTCCACGTCACCACCTTAGCGAAACGCGATAGATCGCGACTAGCCCACCGCGCGGGCGGTGTGGACAACGGCCGAGTCGCCACCCGCGCCGGCACCCGGCTCCCCGCCGGTTCCGCACCCGCTCCGGACCCGCTCCGGACCCGCCAGACGCCCGGGCGGCCCTGACCGGGTTTCAGCCCACCGTCGTCCGGAGGGACGCGGTGTTGTCGCTCGGATCCGGGTCGGGCGTGGCCGCGCCCACCGTCGCCGTGTGGGTGACCGTCGACCCCGACGGGGCCCGGACCGCGACCCTGACGGTCACGGTCGCCTGCGCGTGGGCGGCGACGCGGCCGAGCGCGCAGCTCACGGTGTCGGACGACCCGCCGCGCGGCAGGGCCGTGCAACTCCCCTGGCTGGGCGACGCGCTGACGAACCGTCCCTCGCCGGGCAGGTTGCCGTCGAGCACCACGTCGTCGGCGGCGGCCGGCCCGTCGTTGCGGACCGTGATCGTGTACGTCAGGCCGTCGCCGCTCGCCACGGACGCGTCCGGGGCGATCGTGACCCGCAGATCGGCGCGGGGCAGGACGACGGCCAGACTGTGCGCGAAGCCCGCGGTGACCGAGCCCACGCCCTCCAGCGGCCGGGCGCAGTCGGCCGTCTGGGCGGCCGCGCAGAGGCGGTTCGGGGTGGTCCTGCCGGTCCCCCAGAGGCGGGCGGTGCCGTCGGAGTGCCGGGTCAGGCTGGACCGGAACCCGGCGTCGACGGCCGTCGCCCCGCCGAGGAACGTGGTGCACCCGGCGCCGGTCCCCGTACCGCAGACGCGCACCGGCGTGTACCGGTCCGTCGTCGTACCGTCGCCCAGCTGGCCCTGGCTATTGCGGCCCCAGGCCCGTACGCCACCGTCCGACAGCACCGCCAGGCCGTGGTCCTCGCCCGCGGCCACCGACGCCACACCGCCGAGGAAGGCGGTGCAGCCGGCCGTCGTCCCCACCGCGCAGACCCGCACGGGCGCGGTCCGGTCGGTGGTGGTGCCGTCGCCGAGGTGGCCGTGGAAGTTCTGGCCCCAGCCGCGGGCCGTGCCGTCCGTCATCGCGCCGAGGCTGAAGAAGAGGCCCGCGGCGACGCCGCGTACCCCGCTGGTCAGCAGGCTGGGCACGGGCACGAGCCGCTGTGCGGTGGTGCCGTCGCCGAGGGCTCCGTGGCGGTTGTCGCCCCAGGCGCGCACCCCGCCGCGCGTCCCGACGGCGAGGCTGTGGGCGTAGCCGGCCGAGAGGGAGGTGACGCCGGTGAGGAAGCTGGTGCACCCCGCCTCCGTGTTCTCGGCGCAGACCTGGACGGGGACGTTGCTGCCGGTGGTGGTGCCGTTGCCGAGCTGGCCCTGACCGTTGTACCCCCAGGCCCAGACTGTGCCGTCCGAACGCAGCGCCAGGGTGTGCAGCCGCCCGGCGGAGAGGGCGGTCACCCCCGTCAGCGAGCCCACCCGGACGGGCGCCCGGCGGCTGACGTAGGTGCCGTCGCCCAACTGCCCGGTCGCGTTGCTGCCCCAGGCCCAGACCGTGCCGTCGGCGGCGAGGGCCACGCTGTGGTGGTAGCCCGCCTCCACGGCGATCACCTGGCCGAGCGCCTTGGGGCAGGGGGCGGCGCCGCAGACCGCGACCGGCCCCTGGGTCGCGCCGACGGTCGAGGCGTCGCCCACCTGCCCGTACTCGTTCGACCCCCAGGCCACCACCTGGCCCGGATCGGGCGCCAGGACCCGGGCGGTACGCGGCGGCGCGGCCCCGGAATACGCCCTGCCGACCGGATCCGCCCCGCCCGCCGCGGCCTGCGCGGGGGTGAGACCCGCCCACAGCAGGGCGGTCAGCCCGAGGGCCGCGGCCCGCCTCAGGGGCCGGCGTTCCCGTACCGCACGTTCCATGGCTCGTCCTCCGAACACGTTCGAGGCCCCGGCGGCGCGGAAGCAGGCGGCCGGCGCGCAGGGCACGTACGAGCACAATCTGGACCTCTCGCCCGGGGCGAAGGGGCAGACACGCAGCGTGAGTGTCACTTGGCCGATACGGACATCACCCGCCCGGAACTGAGCCTTACCTCACAGACCCGGCCCGAGAGCCGCGCTCTACGCTGGAGGACGCGCCGCCAATGGAGGCGGCGCAGCTGTCTGCCGAGTGAGGAATGGCCGCCGTCATGCCAGAGTTTTCGTACTCCGATCTGCTCCCCCTGGGAGAGGACACCACGCCCTACCGCCTGGTGACCGCCGAAGGTGTCTCCACCTTCGAGGCCGACGGCCGTACGTTCCTCACGGTCGAGCCGGAGGCCCTGCGCCGGCTGGCCGCCGAGGCCATCCACGACATCCAGCACTACCTCCGCCCGGCCCACCTGGCCCAGCTGCGGCGGATCATCGACGACCCGGAAGCCTCGGGCAACGACAAGTTCGTCGCGCTCGACCTCCTCAAGAACGCGAACATCGCCGCCGCCGGTGTCCTGCCCATGTGCCAGGACACCGGCACCGCGATCGTCATGGGCAAGCGCGGCCAGAACGTGCTGACCTCCGGCCGCGACGAGGAGGCCCTGTCCAAGGGCGTCTACGACGCGTACACCAAGCTCAACCTGCGGTACTCGCAGATGGCCCCCGTCACCATGTGGGAGGAGAAGAACACCGGCTCGAACCTGCCCGCGCAGATCGAGCTGTACGCGACCGACGGCGGCGCGTACAAGTTCCTCTTCATGGCCAAGGGCGGCGGCTCCGCCAACAAGTCCTTCCTCTACCAGGAGACGAAGGCCGTGCTCAACGAGGCGAGCATGATGAAGTTCCTGGAGGAGAAGATCCGCTCGCTCGGCACGGCCGCCTGCCCGCCGTACCACCTGGCGATCGTCGTCGGCGGCACGTCCGCCGAGTTCGCGCTGAAGACCGCGAAGTACGCCTCCGCGCACTACCTGGACGAGCTGCCCACCGAGGGCTCGGCCGAGACCGGCCACGGCTTCCGGGACAAGGAGCTGGAGGAGAAGGTCTTCGAGCTCACGCAGAAGATCGGCATCGGCGCGCAGTTCGGCGGAAAGTACTTCTGCCACGACGTCCGCGTCGTCCGGCTGCCGCGCCACGGCGCCTCGCTGCCCGTCGCGATCGCCGTCTCCTGCTCGGCCGACCGCCAGGCCGTCGCGAAGATCACCGCAGAGGGCGTCTTCCTGGAGCAGCTGGAGACCGACCCGGCGCGCTTCCTGCCGGAGACGACGGAGGAGCACCTCGCCGCCGACGGCGACGTGGTGAAGATCGACCTGAACCAGCCGATGGACGAGATCCTGGCCGAGCTGACGAAGTACCCGGTCAAGACCCGCCTCTCGCTGACCGGCCCGCTGGTCGTGGCGCGCGACATCGCGCACGCCAAGATCAAGGAGCGGCTGGACGCGGGCGAGGACATGCCGCAGTACCTGAAGGACCACCCGGTCTACTACGCCGGCCCGGCTAAGACCCCCGAGGGCTACGCCTCCGGCTCCTTCGGCCCGACGACGGCTGGCCGGATGGACTCCTACGTCGAGCAGTTCCAGGCGGCGGGCGGCTCGAAGGTCATGCTGGCCAAGGGCAACCGCAGCAAGCAGGTCACGGACGCGTGCGGCAGCCACGGCGGCTTCTACCTCGGCTCGATCGGCGGCCCGGCGGCGCGTCTCGCGCAGGACTGCATCAAGAAGGTCGAGGTCGTCGAGTACGAGGAGCTCGGCATGGAGGCGGTCTGGAAGATCGAGGTCGAGGACTTCCCGGCGTTCATCGTGGTGGACGACAAGGGCAACGACTTCTTCCAGAATCCGGCTCCGGAGCCGACGTTCACCCACATCCCGGTGCGCGGGCCCGGCCTGTAGCCGGTCCGGGGCGGGGTTTCCGGTGGGGCGGCGGGTGGCCGGCCGCCCTGCCTCCCCCGTCCCTGATCGACCCTCATTAGGCTGGCGCCCATGAGACATCACATACGGGTGCGAGCCGCCCTGGCTCCCGCCCTCCTCGCCGTCGCCTCCGTCGGCGTGCTGGCCGGATGCGGGACCGAGAAGGCGTCGACGGCCTCGCCCGAGGCCGCCAAGGACGCGCCGGCCGCCGCCGGGGCTAAGGCCGCCGCGTCGCTCGGCGAGCCCGGTACCGCGTGCGTGCTGCCGGTCTCCTTCGGTCTCGCCGCGGACTGGAAGCCCAAGGCCGTCACCGTCGACGCCGGCGACGAGCTGTCCGCCGCCCTCGGCAAGCAGGGGCCCGCGACGATGGTCTGCGAGATCGACGCGAAGCCCGCCGGGAACATCGGCTATCTGCGCGTCTGGACGGCCCCGGGGGACTCGGCCCGTACGGCGCTCGAAGGGTTCGTGAAGGCGGAGAAGAACAGCTCCAAGGTCGCGTACGAGGAGACCAAGGCGGGCGCGCTCCCGGTCGTCGAGGTCACGTACACCGTCTACAACAAGATCATGGAGGAGTCCAAGGAGGAGAGCGCCTTCGCGGTCTCCACCCCGAAGGGCACGGTCATCGTGCACCTCGGCGGGCTCGACAGCGAGGAGCACCGCGAGATGCTCCCCGCGTACGAGCTGGCCCGTTCGAGCGTCAAGGCCCTCTGACCGAGCGCCCGCCGAGGCCCCCGTCCCGCACCGGACGGGGGCCTCGGCGCACGGGACTGCGCGCCGTCGCCTCGCGCGCGCCCCGTTCGACCTACACGAACCGCTGGTTCACCGAGCCGGAGCAGTTCTGCAGCCGCAGCGGCTCCTTCGCCGCCGCCTGGGTCAGGCAGAGCCCCGTCGCGGCCGCCGGCCGGACCGTGGCCCCGTCGCGTACGAACCTCTGGTTCGCCGCGCCCGAGCAGTTCCAGAGGACCACCGCCGTGCCGGCCTGGTACCGCGCGCCCGGTACGTCCAGGCAGCGGTCCTGGGTCAGCTCCGTGTGGAAGGTGGAGCGGGCGGGGTCGTACCACCAGCCCTGGTTGCGGCCGCCGTGGCAGTCCCAGCCGAGCACGGCGGTGCCGTTGGCGCTGGCGGAGGCGTTTACGTCGGCGCAGTCGCCGGTGGCGGCGTTCCGCAGCGGCTTGTACGCGTCGTCCCAGGCGTACGGGACGAGGAGCGGTCTGCCCGTGGAGTTCACGTCCGCGCAGCCGGCTTCGCGCAGGCCGGTGGCGTACAGCTGGGTGAGGCAGGAGGCGAAGGCGGCGTGACCGCGGGCGTTGGGGTGGAAGGACTGCCGGACGGAGTTCTCGTCCGGGGTGCCGGGCTTGGAGAGGTCGATGGAGAGGCCCCGGGCCCAGGGGTCCTCCATGCAGACCTCGTGGCCCTGGAAGAGGCGGGAGTTGTCGAGGTAGGTGGCTCCGGTGTTCGCGGCGGCCCTGCGCATGCCGCGTTCGAAGGCGGGGACGGCGGTGTTGCGGCCCCAGACGGTGTCGGAGTCGTAGCCGAGGCCGCCGCAGGCGAGCTTGCCGGGGAAGTTCGGGTTGTCGCGGAAGTCGGGGCCGATGGGGCTGGGGTAGCCCATGACGACGAGCCGGTAGTCGCCGTCGGCGTAGCCGGCGTCGCGCATGACGGTCCGCAGGTCGCGTACGGTCTGCTCGACCTTGGGGACGAGCGCGTCGACGCGGGCCTGCCAGCCGGGGGCGTACTTCGGTTCGCAGGCGCCCTGGAGGGTGAGGTAGCGCGTGACGCAGTCCGTCATCACCGGGCCGAACTGGAGGTCGTCGTTGGCGCCGGCGACCAGGAGCACCATCTTGAGGCGGGTGTTGCGGGCCTTGACGGCGAGGTTGTCGCTCTGGACGAGTTCGTCGGCGTACTGCTTCGAGCCGCCGATCCTGATGTTGCCGCTGTAGGCGCCGGAGCAGGACACGTTGAAGGTGAGGTCCGCGGGGATTCCGGTGCGGTGGATGGCGGCGTCGGGCGAGCGGTGGCACCAGTTGGTGGGGCCGTTGGTCGGCGGTTCGTAGCTGCCGACGCCCTCTCCGGAGATCTCGCTGTCGCCGAGGGAGATCAGCCCGGTCTTGCGTTCGGCGAACGGGCGCTCGGCGGGGTCGCCGTAGATCCTGGTCGCCTCGGCTGCGCGGACGGCCTCCAGTTCGGGCGGGAGCGGTACGGATGCGCTGCGGGTGACGCGGTCGGTGACGCCGGTCGTGCCGTCGGTCGTGTCGGCCGCGCCGGCGGGTGCCGCGGCTGCCATGGTTCCGAGGGCCGTCACGGCAGCGGCCGTGGCCGCGATCGTCCAGCGGAGTCTGCGCCTGGTGCGCCTCATCGCGCCTCCTGGAGGTGGGGTTACCCACGGTTTCTACTGGTCGGTACGCGCCTTGGGAATAGGCGGAACAAGACAACTGCTCAACTTTTACAGGAGGTTGCGAACCATGAGTGACACGAGTGACAACCGGGAGTTCCGGATCGAGCACGACTCCATGGGCGAGGTGCGGGTCCCCGCCCACGCCAAGTGGCGCGCCCAGACCCAGCGCGCGGTGGAGAACTTCCCGGTCTCCGGGCAGCGCCTCGAACGCACCCACATCGAGGCCCTCGCCCGCATCAAGGCGGCCGCCGCCAAGGTCAACGCCGAACTCGGCGTGATCGACGAAGACATCGCGGCCGCCATCGAGGAGGCCGCCGCCGAGGTCGCCGAGGGACGCTGGGACGAGCACTTCCCGGTCGACGTCTTCCAGACCGGCTCGGGCACCTCGTCCAACATGAACACCAACGAGGTGCTGGCCACCCTGGCCGGTGAGCGCCTGCCGGAAGGCCGGGGCGTCCACCCCAACGACCATGTGAACGCCTCCCAGTCGTCCAACGACGTCTTCCCGTCCTCGATCCACATCGCCGCGACGGCCGCCGTCACCCGTGATCTGATCCCAGCCCTGGCCCGTCTGGCCGACTCCCTGGAGCGGAAATCGGCCGAATTCTCGGAGGTGGTGAAGTCCGGCCGTACGCATCTGATGGACGCCACTCCGGTGACCCTGGGCCAGGAGTTCGGGGGGTACGCCGCCCAGGTCAGGTACGGGATCGAACGGCTGGAGTCCGCTCTCCCCCGGCTCGCCGAACTGCCCCTCGGCGGTACGGCGGTGGGCACCGGCATCAACACGCCACCCGGCTTCTCGGCCGCCGTCATCGCCGAGGTCGCCCGCGCGACCGGTCTGCCCCTGACCGAGGCCCGTGACCACTTCGAGGCGCAGGGCGCCCGGGACGGTCTGGTGGAGACGTCCGGCCAGCTCAGGACCATCGCCGTCTCCCTGACGAAGATCTCCAACGACCTGCGCTGGATGGCGTCGGGACCGCGCACCGGCCTGGCCGAGATCAATCTGCCCGATCTCCAACCGGGCTCCTCGATCATGCCGGGCAAGGTGAATCCGGTCATTCCCGAGGCGGTCCTGATGGTCGCCGCGCAGGTGACCGGAAACGACACCACGGTGGCGGTGGCGGGCGCGGCCGGGAACTTCGAGCTCAACGTGATGCTGCCGGTGATCGCGAAGAACCTCCTGGAGTCGGTCCGGCTCCTCGCCAACGCGGCCCGCCTGCTGGCGGACCGTACGGTCGACGGCATCACCGCCAACGTGGAGCGGGCCAGGGAGTACGCCGAGTCCTCCCCGTCCGTCGTCACGCCGCTGAACAAGTACATCGGCTACGAGGAGGCCGCCAAGGTCGCCAAGAAGTCCCTGGCGGAGCGGAAGACGATCCGCGAGGTCGTCCTGGAGGCCGGGTACGTCGAGCGCGGCGACCTGACCGTGGAGCAGTTGGACGAGGCCCTGGACGTGCTGCGCATGACGCGTCCGTAGGCGCCCGTGGGCGCCCGAAACCGGCTCGGACGTATCTGACTCATCCGTGACCTGTGCCGCAGCGGTGCGGGGGGGCACGCCCCTAAGATCTGCGCATGACAGGATCGGGCGGCCCCCAGCACTGGGCGCCGGGGGAGCACATCCTCTGGCGCTACCGCGGCAACGGCTCCGGCGCTGTGCACATCTGCCGGCCGGTGACCGTCGTCCAGGACACCTCCGAGCTGCTCGCCGTCTGGATGGCGCCGAACACCGAGTGCGTCAAGCCCGTGATCGCCGACGGCACTCCCGTACACGAGGAGCCGCTGGCCACCCGCTACACCGCGCCGCGCACCACCACCCGCTCGCGCTGGTTCGGCACGGGCGTGCTGAAGCTCGCGAGACCCGGGGACCCCTGGTCGGTGTGGCTGTTCTGGGACCGCGGCTGGCGCTTCCGCAGCTGGTACGTGAACCTGGAGGAGCCGCGGACCCGCTGGGACGGCGGCATCGACTCCGAGGACCATTTCCTCGACATCTCCGTCCACCCCGACCGCAGCTGGCTGTGGCGGGACGAGGACGAGTTCGCGCAGGCCCAGCGGGCCGGTCTGATGGACGCGGCGCAGGCCGCGCGGGTGCGGGAGGCCGGCCGGGCCGCCGTCGAGGTGATCCGGTCGTGGGGCGCGCCGTTCTCGGACGGCTGGGAGGACTGGCGTCCGGATCCGCGCTGGGGCGTTCCCGAGCTTCCGTCGGACTGGGATCGCACTCCGGCGCACACCGCACCATGAGACCCTTGATGCGCCCCCGGGGTGCAAACGTAGGATCGTCCTCCGCAAGACCCTGATCAACCGAACGCCGTGTCAACCACTGAGCACAGCGCAGGACCTGACCGTAAGTCATCCAAGAGGGGGAGAGCCGTGCCGGACGTGTGCCCGGGTGTTCCGACCCCTGCCGCCGTCGCCGCCCGCGGGGTCTTCGGATCCGGCGCCCGCCAGGGGTTTATCCCCGGTGAAGGAACGGCATCGGCGAGAAGAGCGAGTGCATCGCACCACCGGCCCGGACGGACGGAACCCCACGCGTGACGGAGCATCCCACCTCCCACGAAGGCCGCCAGCCGCTGGCTGCCCGGTCGCAGGAGCGCACCCGCCCCCGGCAGGAGGCGGCCCCGGCCGCCACGACGGCCGCGGCCGTCGCGGTGCCCGCGCCCGGCGGCGGGGTGGCGCAGGACGCCGCCGCCTCGCGGCGGGAGGGTGACCGGCTGCGGTTCGTGGGCGCGGCGACCCGGCGGATCGCCCGCGGCATAGACCTGGACGAGATCGTGCTCGGCCTGTGCCGGGCCACCGTGCCGACCTTCTCCGACGTGATCCTGGTCTATCTGCGCGATCCGCTGCCGGTGGGCGACGAGCGGCCGGTGGCGCCGTTCGTGCTGCGGCTGCGCCGCACCGACCGGCTGCGCTTAACGGACCTGGAGGGCGAGGAGCTCGTCCTCGTCCCCGATCCGGATCCGACGCCGGCGGCCGAGCTCTGCGAGGTCCGTTCCGGCGGAGCCCTCGCCGAGGTGCTGCGCGGGGTCCGGCCGGTCTTCGGCGACTCGGCGGCCGCGCGGGCCGCGCTGCCCGAACTGCTCGGCTCCGACCATCCGGTGCCGGGCGGGCACCGGGCGATCCTCGCGCCGCTGCGCGGCCGGCGCCGGGTCATCGGCGCCGCGGTCTTCCTGCGCCGCCCCGAGCGTCCCGGCTTCGAGCCGAACGATCTGCTGGTCGCGGCCCAGTTGGCGACGCACACGGCGCTCGGCATCGACAAGGCGGTGCTGTACGGCCGTGAGGCGTACATCGCGGACGAGCTGCAGCGCACGATGCTGCCGGACTCGCTGCCGCAGCCGACCGGTGTGAAGCTCGCCTCCCGCTATCTCCCGGCGGCCGAGACGGCCCGGGTGGGCGGTGACTGGTACGACGCGATTCCGCTGCCGGGCAGCCGGGTGGCGCTGGTCGTCGGCGACGTGATGGGCCACTCCATGACGTCCGCCGCGATCATGGGCCAGCTGCGGACCACCGCGCAGACGCTGGCCGGTCTCGACCTGCCGCCCCAGGAGGTGTTGCACCACCTCGACGAGCAGGCGCAGCGGCTGGGGCAGGACCGGATGGCGACCTGTCTGTACGCGGTGTACGACCCGGTCTCGCACCGGATCACGATCGCGAACGCGGGTCATCCGCCGCCGATACTGCTGCACCTCGGCGGCCGGGCGGAGGTGCTCCGCGTGCCGCCGGGCGCCCCGATCGGCGTGGGCGGGGTGGACTTCGAGGCGGTGGAGCTGGACGCTCCGGCGGGCGCGACCCTGCTGCTGTACACGGACGGTCTGGTGGAGTCGCGGCTGCGGGACGTGTGGACCGGGATCGAGCAGTTGCGGGAGCGGCTGGCGGCGACGGCGCAGTTGACCGGCCCGGACCATTCGCCTCCGCTGGAGGCGCTCTGCGACGACGTCCTCGACATGCTCGGCCCGGGTGACCGCGACGACGACATCGCGCTGCTGGCGGCCCGGTTCGACGGGATCGCGCCCAGTGACGTGGCGTACTGGTTCCTGGAGCCGGAGGACGCGGCTCCGGGGCGGGCCAGGCGGCTCGCGCGGCGGGCGCTGACCCGCTGGGGTCTGGAGGAGCTGTCGGACTCGGTCGAGTTGCTGATCAGCGAGGTCGTGACGAACGCGGTGCGGTACGCGGAGCGGCCGGTGACGCTGCGCCTGCTGCGGACCGATGTGCTGCGCTGCGAGGTCGGCGACGACTCGCCGCAGCTGCCCCGGCAGCGGCGGGCGCGGGACACCGACGAGGGGGGCCGGGGGCTCTTCCTGGTGAACCGGCTGGCGCGGCGGTGGGGGGCGACCCGGCTGTCGGGCGGCAAGGTCGTGTGGTTCGAGCTGTCCACGCGGACGTAGGGCGCGAGCACCGAGTATGACGATGGCCGGGCCCTTCAAGGGCCCGGCCATCGTCATACTCGCGGGAGCCGGCCGGTCGCCGGGCACGGACCCGGCTCACCGGATACGGCTCCGGCTCACGGGCGCCCGGGCCCGGGTCACCAGGTCACCAAGTCACCCGGTCACGGGAAGGAGCGTGCGCCCTCGTCGCCGCCGTTGACCGGGGGTTCGATCGTCGGGTCCGTCGTCTCCGTCGGTGTCGGCTTCGGCTTCGGCGGCGGCGGGATGGTGATCGTCCGGGTGGGCTGCGGCGGCGTCGAGCCGGTCGGCTTCGGCGGCGGCGTCGGGTCCGGGGTGTCGGAGGTGGGCGGCGGGCTCGACGACGGGGACTCCTCGGTCCGGGACGGCGTCGGCTCCGGATCGACGACGCCCGAGTCGCCGGTCTCCAGGTCGAAGCGGGCGTCCGAGCCGCCGCCGAGCGCGCTGGTGGTGTAGGCGCCCCAGATCTGGGCCGGGGTGCGGCCACCGTTGGCGCGGCCGGCGTTGATCGTGTCGGTCAGGGTGACCTGGTTGCCCTTGGGGTCCTCGCCGAAGAGGCCGACGGCGGTGACCAGTTCGGGGGTGTAGCCGACGAACCAGGCGGAGCGGTTGTTCTCCGAGGTGCCGGTCTTGCCGGCCGCCGCGTAGTCACCGGCAGCGCGGAAGCCGGAGCCGCTGGAGACGACGCCGGTCATCGCCTTGGTGACGGTGTCGGCGGCCTCGCGGCCGAGGACCCGCTCGCCGATCCCCTTGACCGGTTCGGCCGTGCGGTCCTTGTGCTCGGCGGACTTCACGATGGTCGGGGTGACCTTCACACCGTGGTTGTCCAGGGTCGCGTAGGCGGCGGCCATGTCCCAGGTGGAGGCGCCCATGGTGCCGAGCGACATCGCGGGGCTCTCGCCGAAGTCGGCGCCGTCGCGCAGGCCGAGGTCGAGCGCGGTCTTCTTCACATTGCCCGGGCCGACGTCGACGATCATCTGGGCGTACACCGAGTTGATCGAGCTGTTGGTGGCTTTCTGGACGGTGACGGGGCCGTAGCTCCTGTTGTCCTCGTTCTCCGGCCGGAAGGCGACGTCGCTGCCCTCGACCGGGCGCTTGCTGGTGCCGTCGTAGACGGTGCCGAGGCCGATCTTCCGGCCGTCCTGGGTCTCGGCGCCGTTCTCCAGGGCGGAGGCGAGCACGATCGGCTTGAAGGTGGAGGCGGGCTGGTAGTCGCGCCGGGTGGCGTTGGACAGCCAGTGTTCGGTGGCGCCGACGCCGCCGTAGAGGGCGAGGACCTTGCCGGTCTTCGGGTCGACCGAGGTGGCGCCGGCCTGGACGGTGGCGTCCTTCTTGTCGCCCTCGCGGTCGAGCTTGTCCTCCAGCTGCCGCTCGACCGCCTTGATCAGCGACTTCTGCTTCTTCTCGTCGATGTTGAGGGTGATCGTCCAGCCGCCGGCCCTGATGTCGCCCTCGCTGATGCCCTGGCGCATCAGCTCCTGGTTGGCGGCCTCGACGAGGTAGCCGGTCTGGCCGCTCATGCCGGGGGCGGGCTTGGGCTTCTGCGGGACGGGGAACGTCAGGCCGGCCCGCTCGCTCTGCGGCAGCCAGCCTTCCTCGACCATGTTGTTGAGGGTGTAGTTCCAGCGCTCCTCGACGAGCTTGCGGCCGGTGGGGCTTGCGGAGGTCCAGTCGTACTGGTTCGGGGCCTGGAGCAGGGAGGCGAGGTAGGCGCCCTGGGCGACCGTCAGCTTGGAGGCGTCGACACCGTAGTAGGACTGGGCGGCGGCCTGGATGCCGTAGGCGCTGCGTCCGTAGTAGCTGGTGTTCATGTAGCCGGCGAGGATCTCGCTCTTCGAGGAGCGCTGGTCGACCTTGAGGGCGATCACCATCTCCTTGAGCTTGCGGGTGACCGTCTGGTCCTGGTCCAGGTAGTAGTTCTTGACGTACTGCTGGGTGATGGTCGAGCCACCCTGCTTGCCCTTGCCGGTGATGGTGTTCAGCGCGCCGCGCGCGGTGCCCTTGATGTCGACGCCGTGGTCCTTGTAGAAGGTCTTGTTCTCGGCGGCGACGAAGGTCTTCTGGACGCCCTCGGGGATCTTCTCCAGGCCCACGATCTCGCGGTTGATCTCGCCGGTGCGGGCGAGGACCTTGCCGTTGGCGTACTTGTAGACGTTGCTCTGCATGGTCGCCTGGGCGTTGGCGGTGGGCACCGGGACCAGCAGATAGACGGCGTAGAAGGCCCCCATGACGAGGAGGCAGCCGACGAAGAACGTGCCCAGGAGTTTCCTCCAGGTGAAGAGGCGGCGTATCCGCCCGCCTTTTCCTCCCTGGCCCTTGTCCGCTCGGCCCATGTGCCTCGTCGCTCCGCTCGTCGTCGTTCCGGCTCGGTGTCCGCCGTCCGGCTCGGTGCCCGCGCCGAATCAGCTCAGCAAGCTAACACCGCTCATGCAGACAAAGGGCGATCGATCCGGTCTTTCCGGACGTGACAATCAGCACCTGTCTCCACGGGAACCGACGCGTCCGGGGCGGCGATGGTTGTGCGATACCGGTCACAGGCTGCCCGAACAGGCGTATACATCGCGCGTATACACCGGGTGTAGAGTGCCGCCATGTCCATCGGTCACACCCTTCTCGGGCTCCTGGAGTCCGGACCGCGCCACGGCTACGACCTCAAGCGCGCCTTCGACGAGCGATTCGGCCACGACCGGCCCCTCCACTACGGGCAGGTCTACTCGACCATGTCCCGGCTGCTGAAGAACGGCCTGGTCGTGGTGGACGGGACGGAGGCGGGCGGCGGCCCCGAGCGGAAGCGGTACGCCATCACCGAGGCCGGCATCACCGATGTCGAACGGTGGCTGGCCCAGCCCGAGAAGCCCGAGCCGTACCTCCAGTCCACCCTCTACACCAAGGTCGTCCTGGCCCTGCTGACCGGGCGCGGGGCGGCCGAGCTGCTGGACGTGCAGCGGGCCGAGCACCTGCGGCTGATGCGCGACCTCACCCGCAGGAAGAAGGACGGCGACCTCGCCGACCAGCTGATCTGCGACCACGCGCTGTTCCACCTGGAGGCCGACCTGCGCTGGCTGGAGCTGACCGCCGCCCGCCTGGACCGCCTCGCCGAGGAGATCCGCCGATGACCGGCGCGCCCCGCCCTCCCCTCCTCCGCGCGAGCGGCCTCGTCAAGGCGTACGGACCCACCCCCGCGCTCTCCGGCGCGGACTTCGCCGTCCGGGCCGGCGAGGTCGTCGCCGTGATGGGGCCCTCCGGATCGGGCAAGTCCACGCTCCTGCACTGCCTGGCCGGGATCGTCCGGCCCGACGCCGGCACCATCACCTACGACGGACGCGACCTCACCGCCCTCTCGGACGGCGCGCGCAGCGCCCTGCGCCGCACCGACTTCGGCTTCGTCTTCCAGTTCGGGCAGCTGGTGCCGGAGTTGACCTGCGTCGAGAACGTCGCCCTCCCGCTGCGCCTGGGCGGCGAGCGGCGCAAGGCCGCCGAGGCGCGGGCGCGGGAGTGGCTGGCCCGCCTGGAGGTCGACGACGTCGCCGGCAAGCGGCCCGGCGAGATATCCGGCGGACAGGGCCAGCGGGTCGCGGTCGCCCGCTCGCTCGTCACCGCGCCCCGGGTGCTCTTCGCCGACGAACCGACCGGCGCGCTCGACTCCCTCAACGGCGAGCGCGTGATGCACCTGCTCACCGACGCCGCCCGGGACACCGGCGCCGCCGTCGTCCTCGTCACCCACGAGGCCCGCGTCGCCGCCTACTCGGACCGCGAGGTCGTCGTCCGTGACGGCTCGG
Organism: Streptomyces sp. NPDC008121; assembly: GCF_042957155.1. Lineage (NCBI taxonomy): Bacteria > Bacillati > Actinomycetota > Actinomycetes > Kitasatosporales > Streptomycetaceae > Streptomyces > Streptomyces sp. NPDC008121. Next base: position 703,102 of record NZ_JBIBHT010000003.1, read on the forward strand.
TGCGCGACACGGAGTGGGCGGTATGAGGCTCCGCACCTGGTCCCGAGACCTCGCCCTGGGCGCGCGGTTCGCGGTCACCGGAGGCCGCCGCGGCTGGATCCGTACGGCACTGACGGCCGTCGGCGTCGGCCTCGGCGTGGCCATGCTGCTCGTCGCCGCCGCCGTCCCGCACATGTCGTTCGCCCGCGAGGTGCGCGAGTCGCAGCGCAGCGTCGACGCGAGCACGGAGGTGAAGAGCCCCACCGCCGACTCGTTCCTCTACGCCGACCCGGCCACCGTCTACCGCGGCGAGGCCGTCACCGGCCTCGTGCTGCGCCCCGAAGGCGCCCGCGCCCCCGCCCCGCCCGGGATGCCGAAGATCCCCGCGCCGGGCGAGATGTGGGTCTCCCCCGCGCTCGGGAGTCTGCTCGGCTCCCCCTCGGGCGAACTGCTCCGGGAACGGCTGCCGTACCGGATCGCCGGGACGATCGGGGACGCCGGGCTCATCGGCCCGGCCGAGCTGCGGTACGTCGCCGGTGACGCGACCCTCTCCGTGGACGCCTTCGACGGCCGGGGCCGCGCTTACGGCTGGTCCGTGCCGGAGGAACCGCTGAACGCCTTCCTGCTCCTGCTCGTCGTCATCGCCTGCGTCGTGCTGCTCCTGCCGGTCCTCGTCTTCATCGCCACCGCCGTCCGCTTCGGCGGCGAGCAGCGCGACCGGCGGCTGGCCGCGCTGCGGCTGGTCGGCGCGGACACGGCCATGGTCCGGCGGATCGCGGCCGGCGAATCCCTGGCGGGCGCCCTCCTCGGGCTGGCGGTCGGCGGCGTCTTCTTCGCCCTGGGCCGGCGGCTCGCCGGCCTGGTGCGGGTGTGGGACGTCAACGCCTTCCCCTCCGACGTGGTGCCGCTGGCCCCGCTCGCCGCCCTCGTCCTTACCGTGGTGCCGGTCTCGGCGGTCGTGGTCACGCTCTTCGCGCTGCGCGGGGTCGCGATCGAACCGCTGGGGGTCGTCCGCACCGCCACGCCCCGGCCCCGCCGGCTCTGGTGGCGGCTGGCGCTCGTCGCGGCCGGGACCGCGCTGCTGGTCCCGATGGCCGGCGACATCGACCTGCGGGACACCGCGATCGACACCTCCGGGGTGGCGGTGGGCGCCACCCTCGCCCTGATCGGTCTCACCACCCTGCTGCCCTGGCTGGTGGAGGCGTGCGTCGGACGGCTGCGCGGCGGTCCGGTCGCCTGGCAGCTGGCGACCCGCAGGCTCCAGCTGAGCAGCGGTACGGCCGCCCGGGCGGTCAGCGGCATCGTCGTCGCCGCGGCCGGGGCGATCGCGCTCCAGATGATGTTCCACGCGATGCAGAGCGACTTCATGAGGCCGACCGGCATCGACACCGCGCGGGCGCAGATGCAGTCGACGATCGACGCGAGGGACGGGGGCGAGGCCCGCGAGATGATCGAGGGGTTCTCGCGGACCGAGGGCGTCGCGGGTGTCGTCGGCACGATCGAGTCGCACGCCTGGCGGCCCGGACCGCTGCGGAAGGGCGAGGACTTCGGTCCGATCACCTCGCTGGTGGTCGCCGACTGTCCCTCCCTGAAGGAGCTGGCGCGGCTCCCTTCGTGCGCGGACGGCGACGTCTTCGTCGCCCTCGCCCACGGCCGGGAGGGCGGCGCACCGGACGACTGGGTCCAGGAGACGGCCAGGGCGGGCGCCGTGGTCGCCCTGCGGGACCCGCTGGAGCACCGGGGCGGGCCCATGCCGACCTGGCGGATCCCGGACTCGGCCCGCACGGTCGACGCACGGCCCGACCCGGTCGGGGAGATTCGGTTCGGGATCTTCGCCACCCCGTCGGCGATCGATGCGGCCCGTCTCGACGAGGCGCGGGCGACGGCGATGGTGCGCGTCGACCCGAAGGCGGCGGACGCCGCCGAGCACGTGCGGAACACAGCGGCGGCGATCGACCCCCTGGCCTGGGTCCGCACCCTGCAGAACACCGAACGGGACGCGCAGTACAGCAGCGTCCGCACCGGGATCCTCGCCGGCGCCACCGCGACGATGATGCTGGTCGCCGCCTCGCTGCTGGTCACGACGCTGGAGCAGCTACGGGACCGCAAGAGGCTGCTGTCCTCGCTGGTCGCCTTCGGCACCCGGCGCTCGACGCTGGCCTGGTCGGTCCTGTGGCAGACCGCGGTCCCGATCGGGCTGGGCCTGGCGCTCGCCGTCGCGGGCGGCCTGGGGCTCGGCGTCGCGCTCCTGAACATGATCGGCAAGCGGGTCGAGGACTGGTGGGTCTTCCTGCCGGTGACCGGCGTCGGCGCGGCGATCGTCCTGGGCGTGACCCTGCTGAGCCTGCCGCCGCTGTGGCGCCTGATGCGCGCCGACGGCCTGCGGACCGAATAGCCACGCGGGCGGCGGCAGGGGTACGAGAGGGGCGGGGCGCCCGGGCCGGTTCAGGTACCGCCGCCCGGCTGGGCGCCCGGGCCGGTTCAGGCACCGCCGACGGGCGGGGCGCCCGGGCCGGTTCAGGCACCGCCGACGGGCGGGGTGCCCGGGCCGGTTCAGGCGCTGTCGCCCACCACCCGCACCGGGAGCCGCCGCATCGCGCCCCGCAGCGAGCGGGCCAGCTCCTCGAACTCCTCGTGCCGGGCCGCCCCGGCGCGCATCGCGAGGGCGACCCGTCGCGAGGGCGCCGGGTCGGTGAAGCGCCCGGTGAGCAGGGCGGTGTCGCGGGCGGTCTCGACCTTCACGGCGGTGCGCGGGAGCAGGGTCACGCCGAGGCCGCCCGCCACCAGCTGGACCAGGGTGGAGAGCCCGGCCGCCGTGGTGGTCACCGGGGCCCCCTCCGTACGCCCGGCCTCGCGGCAGATGTCGAGGGCCTGGTCGCGCAGGCAGTGGCCTTCGTCGAGGAGCAGCAGGTTCAGCTCCTTGAGGGCTTCGCGCGGGATGTCGTCCCGGCCGGCCAGGGGGTGCCCCTGGGGGGTGACCAGCACGAAGTCCTCGTCGAAGAGCGGGAGTTCGGTGACACCGGGCACGCCGAGCGGCACAGCGAGCAGCAGCAGGTCCAGCCGCCCGGCGGCCAGGCCCTCCAGGAGCGAGGACGTCTGCTCCTCGTGCACCTGGAGGTCGAGTTCGGGATAGCGCTCGTGGACCAGGCGCAGGACGGTGGGCAGGAGGTACGGCGCGACCGTCGGGATCACGCCGAGCCGCAGCACCCCGGTGAAGGGCGCCTGCGCCGCCTCCGCCTCCTCCATCAGCTCCGCCACGGCGTCCAGGACGGCGCGGGCGCGGACGGCGAGGCGCTCCCCGGCGGGCGAGAGCAGTACCTTCCGCGTCGTACGCTCGAGGAGCTGGACACCGAGTGCCTCTTCGAGAGCCGAAACCGCGCCCGAAAGCGCGGGCTGGCTCATGCCGATGGCGGCCGCCGCATCGCGGAAGTGCAGATGCTCGGCGACCGCCGAGAACGCCCTGAGCTGGGAAAGGCTGGGCTGCTTGCCTCGGTGAGGGTTGTACGGGGATCCCACTGATAACCACCTTCAATCAACACGCCGCAGTCTAGCTATTTCACTGATCAATGCACTGCGTGCCATGCTGTTGATCGTCCAACCCCCACGGAAGACCTCAAAAGGGACTTCCACACCCTCTACGAGGAGAGCGCGTGCTCACTGTCGGTGACCAGTTCCCCACCTACGACCTGACCGCCTGCGTGTCGCTGGAGAGCGGCAAGGAGTTCGCTCAGATCGACCACAAGACCTACGAGGGCAAGTGGCGTGTGGTGTTCTTCTGGCCGAAGGACTTCACCTTCGTCTGCCCCACCGAGATCGCCGCGTTCGGCAAGCTGAACGAGGAGTTCGCCGACCGCGACGCCCAGATCCTCGGCGTCTCCGGTGACTCCGAGTTCGTGCACCACGCCTGGCGCAAGGACCACGACGACCTGCGTGACCTGCCCTTCCCGATGCTCGCCGACTCCAAGCACGAGCTGATGCGCGACTGCGGCGTCGAGGGCGAGGACGGCTTCGCGCAGCGCGCCGTCTTCATCGTGGACCAGAACAACGAGATCCAGTTCACGATGGTGACCGCCGGCTCCGTCGGCCGTAACCCCAAGGAGGTCCTGCGGGTCCTCGACGCCCTGCAGACCGACGAGCTGTGCCCCTGCAACTGGACCAAGGGCGAGACCACCCTTGACCCGGTCGCGCTCCTCTCCGGCGAGTAAGGACGGCTGAACTGACATGGCTCTCGACGAACTCAAGTCCGCCATACCGGACTTCGCCAAGGACCTGAAGCTGAACCTCGGTTCGGTGATCGGCAACAGCGAGCTGCCGCAGCAGCAGCTCTGGGGCACCGTCCTGGCCTGCGCGATCGCCTCGCGCTCGCCGAAGGTGCTGACCGAGCTGGAGCCGGAGGCCAAGGCCAACCTCAAGCCCGAGGCGTACCAGGCCGCCAAGTCCGCCGCCGCGATCATGGCGATGAACAACGTCTTCTACCGGACCCGGCACCTGCTGTCGGACCCCGAGTACGGGACGCTGCGCGCCGGTCTGCGGATGAACGTCATCGGCAACCCGGGCGTCGAGAAGGTCGACTTCGAGCTCTGGTCGCTGGCCGTGTCCGCGATCAACGGCTGCGGCCAGTGCCTGGACTCGCACGAGCAGGTCCTGCGCAAGGCCGGTGTCGACCGCGAGACGATCCAGGAGGCCGTCAAGATCGCTTCGGTGATCCAGGCGGTCGGCGTGACGCTGGAGGCGGAAGCGGTGCTGGCCGAGTAAGGCCGTCACCCTCCGTACGTACGTCGGAAGGGCCCCGGGGCACATCGCCCCGGGGCCCTTCCGTCGTTTCGCCGCCGATCTCCCGGCCGTTTTCCCCGCCGAGCGGCCGCGCGTCGCGTCCCGCTTGCCCGGACCCGGGCGTTCACGCCTTGAGGGCGGCCATCAGCGCTCTCATGTCCTGGACGAGCAGGGTCTCGACACCCGACAGGTCGGACTTCCCTGCGCCCTCGACCGCCTCGCCCTTCTCGACGTCCCAGGTCTGCTGCCTGCTGACCCAGATGTCCAGCTGTGCCTGACCGTCAAGGACGGCGATCCAGGGACCGGAGGAATCCGCATCGGTCGAGACGTACGCCGCTTCCCCGAGCCCCTCGACGGGCTCGGCCTGCTTCGTCATGTCGCCGAGATCGGGCACGAACTCCGGCCCCGGGTCGGTCTTCTTGTGCAGGTCGTACCGCACGTCGACGGTGTAGCCACTGTCGGGCGACCCCAGCGTGACCGAGCATCGCGCCCTGTCGAGGGCGGGGTGACGCGCCGTCGGCTCGTTCGCCGCGGGATCCTCCGCCCGCTTGCCCAGCTCCGTCGAGAGCGCCTTGAGCTCGGCCTTCTGGCAGAGGGACTCGACCGTGCGGTAGCCCCCGAGGTCGGGCCCCGCGTTCTGGACCCCGTCCCACACGACGAGGCCGCCGGCCCAGACCGCCGAGGCGGTCAGCGCGCCGCCGAGCGCCCACGGCCAGGGCCGGCGCGGCCGGGGCGGGCTCGGCGGCACGGGGTCCGGTCCGAGGCGGAGCGGCTCGGGGGCCGGCGCGGCCGGCCCGCCCATCAGTTCGGGTTCGGAGATCACTCGCCGTCCCTGTCTCGTGCGCCCGGGGCGGGGGTGGGGGCGACCGCGTGGGCGGTCGCGCCGCGCGGTTCGGGGGTGCTGAGCAGGGCTACTTCGGTGGTGTACGCGCGGAGGTAGCCGACCACCGTGTTGGTGACGGCGACCAGCGGGACCGCCACCACCGCGCCGCCGATGCCCGCGGTCAGGCCGCCGGCCGCGACCGCGAGGACGACGCCGAGCGGGTGGACCCGCACGGCCCGGCCCAGGATGAAGGGCTGCAGGACGTGGCCCTCGATCTGCTGCACGGCGAGGACGACGACCAGCACCATCAGGGCGGTGAACACGCCGTTGGTGACGAGGGCGACCACGACCGCGAGGGCTCCGGAGATGACGGCGCCGACGAGCGGGATGAAGGCGAAGAGGAAGATGAAGACGGCGAGCGGCACGGCCATCGGGACGTCGAGGAAGTACAGCCCGAGGCCGATGAAGACCGCGTCGATCAGGGCGACGAGGACCGTGCCCCGGACGTAGGCGGTCAGCGTGCGCCAGGCGCGGGGGCCCGCGCCCGCGACGCCGGGCCGGGCCTGGGCGGGTACCAGCCGCAGTGTCCAGTTCCAGACCTTCTTCCCGTCGTAGAGGAGGAAGAGCGTCGAGAACATGGCGAGCAGTATCCCGGTCATCGCCTCGACCACCACGGTCACGCCCTGGAGGCCGGCGGAGGTGATCTGCTCGGTGTTGGCGCCGATGGTGTCGCTGAGGTTCTTCGCGATCTCGTTGATCTGCTGCTCGGTCACGTGGAACGGGGAATCGAGCAGCCAGCGCTTCAGCTCCTCGATGCCGTCCCTGACCCGGTCGGACAGGTTGTCGATGTTGTCCATGACCTGCCAGACCACGAACCAGCCGACCAGGCCCATGATCACGAAGCCGGAGACGGCGGTGACGGCGGTGGCCAGCCCGCGCGGCAGTCCCGCCTTGCGCAGCCGGGCCACGGTGGGCTGGAGCAGGGCGGTGATGAGGAGCGCGGCCACGAAGGCGAGGACGACGAGCCTGACGGAGCTGATCACCTTCATCAGCACCCAGAGGGTCCCGGCGAGGACGAGCAGCCGCCAGCCGGCCTCGGCGGCGACCCGGATGCCCCACGGAATGGCGTCGACGGGGTCGGGCCGCGCGGCGACGGCGGGGGCGTAGGCGGGGGGCGCGGGGACGGCCGCCGGGGCGGGCCCGCGGCGGCCAGGCCACCGGCCGGAGCCGGCGCGGCCGGACTCCCGTCCACCGGTGTCCTTGCCCGTCGGGGCCTCGCCCTCCGGCCCGTCGTCTTCGCCGTCGGCAGCGCCGGGGGCGTCGGAGGAGCCGGGTTCGCCGGACGTGTCGGCCGCGCCCGGGACGCGGGAGGTGCCGGAAGCGCCGGGGCCGTACGGCCGTTCGCCCAAGTCGTCGTCGTCGGCTTCCGCACGCGCGCGGCGCTCGTCAAGGCGTTCACCCATGCGGCTCAGGCTGTCGCCCAGCCGGCCCAGCCATCCTGGCAGTCTCGACATGACCTTCCCTCTTCCCCCCGCTCACTCCCCCACTCGCCCCGGGAGCCCGACGATCCCCGAACCTACACGCACGGAGCCCCTCACCGTACGGCGGTGAGGGGCTCCACGAGGTCGGGACGCCGGTCTAGTACCAGCGGTTGGCCTGCCAGAACGACCACGCGCCACAGGGGCTGTCGTAGCGGTTGTTCATGTAGTTCAGGCCCCACTTGATCTGGGTGGCCGGGTTGGTCTGCCAGTCGGCGCCGGCCGACGACATCTTTGAACCCGGGAGGGCCTGGACGAGACCGTACGCACCCGAGGAGGGGTTGACCGCGCGGTAGTTCCAGCCGGACTCGTGGTCCACGATGTTGCTGAAGCACTGGAACTGGTCGCCCGGGATCATCTGCCGGGCCATCGCCTTGACGTCGGAGATGGAGTACGACCCCTGGGCGGCGAAGCTCGACGCGTCGCGCACGGAGGAGCGGTTGGCGCGCTCCTCGGCTTCCTTGCGCGCCTTCTCCGCCTTGTCGGCGGCCTTCTTCTTCGCCTCCGCGTCCTTGGCGGCCTGGTAGCGGGCCGTCTCCTCCGCGGACTTCCTCGCGGCCGAGTCGGCAGCGGCGGCCTGGGCGTCGGCCTGCTGCGAGAGCGAGGAGACCTGCACCTGCGCCTGCTCGCCCGCGGGGATGTCCGCGAGCAGCGTGGTGTCGGCGGCGGTGGCCTCGAAGTTGTCGTCCGCGGGCTGGGTGCTGCCCGACGCAACGCCGACGACGGCGCCGACGGTGGTGACCGCAGTGGCCGAAGCCACCGCGAATCCCCGGACCGAGATCCGGCTCACACGGTTTCCTTCCAGCATCGCCCGCACAGGTGACCACGTGGGCGAAATCGTGCCCCTGGCGCTGGTCTCCGAACTACTGGGTCACTGAAGACACGGGCCCGTGGTGCTGTGGGCGGCATACGGCGAACAATTGTTGAGTTGTGTGGTGCCGCACCCCTGAGGGTGCACGTGTGCCGTATGCGGGGCCTGACGGAAGCAAGACTCTGCCGGACGGCAACGCCGCAAGGCAATTATTCGTTGCGTGTGAAAGCTCACACCCCTTCGCCCCAGGGGTTTTGGCCATACGGGGGACAGCGCGGCGCCGCCCGGCTAAGCTCGTGCGCTTTGCCGGGCGGCGCCAACTCCCGTATCCCTACGGGGCGGTACGAACAGGGTCAGATCTGGCCGTCCTCCAGCATTTCGGTCACGAGCGCGGCGATCTGCGAGCGCTCGGAGCGGGTGAGCGTGACGTGCGCGAAGAGCGGATGCCCCTTCAGCTTCTCGACCACGGCGACGACTCCGTCGTACCGGCCGACCCGGAGGTTGTCGCGCTGGGCCACGTCGTGGGTCAGCACGACCCGGGAATTCGCGCCGATCCGGGACAGAACGGTCAACAGGACGTTCCGCTCCAGGGACTGGGCCTCGTCGACGATCACGAAGGCGTCGTGGAGGGAGCGGCCCCGGATGTGGGTGAGCGGCAGGACCTCCAGCATGCCGCGCCCGAGCACCTCCTCGATGACCTCACGGCTCGCCACGGCCGAGAGCGTGTCGAAGACCGCCTGCGCCCAGGGGCTCATCTTCTCGGCCTCGCTGCCGGGCAGATAGCCGAGCTCCTGTCCGCCGACCGCGTACAGCGGACGGAAGACCATCACCTTCTGGTGCTGACGGCGCTCCAGGACCGCCTCCAGGCCCGCGCAGAGCGCCAGCGCGGACTTGCCGGTGCCGGCCCGGCCGCCCATGGAGATGATGCCGACGTCCGGGTCGAGGAGCAGGTCGAGCGCGATCCGCTGCTCGGCGCTGCGCCCCCTGATCCCGAAGACCTCCCGCTCGCCGCGGACCAGCCGGACGTTGCCGTCGGGCGTGACCCGGCCGAGCGCCTTGCCCCGCTCGGACTGCAGCACCAGGCCCGTGTGGACCGGAAGCTCGGCCGCCTCCGGGACGTACAGGGTCTCCTGGTCGAAGAGGATGTCCACCTGATCGGCCGCGAGGGCCAGCTCGGACATGCCGGTCCAGCCGGAGTCCGTGACGGCGAGCTCGGCGCGGTACTCCTCCGCGAGGAGGCCGACCGAGGACGCCTTGATGCGCAGCGGCAGGTCCTTGGAGACGACCGTGACGTCGTACCCCTCCGCCTGGAGATTGCGCGCGACCGCCAGGATCCGTGTGTCGTTGTCCCCCAGCCGGTAGCCGGCCGGAAGCACGCCGGGGTCGGAATGGTTGAGTTCGACACGCAGCGTGCCGCCCAGGTCCCCGATGGGGAGCGGGGCGTCCAGGCGCCCGTACCGGACCCGGAAGTCGTCCAGGAGGCGCAGGGCCGCCCGGGCGAAGTAGCCCAGTTCGGGGTGGTGGCGCTTGGCCTCCAACTCGGTGACCACGACGATCGGGAGCACGACCTCGTGCTCGTCGAAGCGGGACACGGCGTTGGGGTCGGCCAGCAGGACGCTGGTGTCGAGAACGTAGGTGCGCCTGTCGGACAAGCGGCGCTTAGTGCTGGTCACCACGGAAGGACAGACCCCCTTTGACGACCCCTGTGAGGTCGGGGCGCGACGGAACCTGTGTCGCTGCGGGATGGGACCGGGCTGTGGCCGCGAAACGCGGGCCGAGCGCCGGCCCTCCGCTTCGTCCGTACATGTCCTGCACGGTCGTCCTGGTGCAACGGGCCTCCCGGGTGGCGGTCTCCGTGCCGCTCACTCTGCAAGGGATATGCCCTCGAACGAGCCACGCCATGCCATGGCATATGACGACGCGTTCATGAACGCGGGATGACCTCTCCCGCCGGGGTGGTGCCGGTTCCGTGACGGGAGGGTGTCAGGTGCCGTAGCGCCGGTGCCGGGCGGCGTAGTCGCGCAGTGCCCGGAGGAAGTCGACCTTGCGGAAGGCCGGCCAGTGGACCTCGCAGAAGTAGTACTCCGAGTGGGCGCTCTGCCACAGCATGAAACCGGACAGGCGCTGCTCGCCGCTCGTGCGGATGACCAGGTCCGGGTCGGGCTGGCCGCGCGTGTAGAGGTGCTCGGAGATGTGCTCGACGTCGAGGATCTCGGCGAGCTCCTCGAAGCTCGTCCCCTTGGACGCGTGTTCGAGGAGGAGGGAGCGGACCGCGTCGGCGATCTCCTGGCGGCCGCCGTAGCCCACGGCCACGTTCACGAGTATCCCCGTGTTGCCGCGGGTGGACTGCTCGGCTTCCTTCAGTACGGACTGGGTGCGGGCCGGCAGCAGGTCCAGCGTGCCCACGTGGTGGACCCGCCAGCGGCCGTCGGCGGCGAGGGAGCGCACGGCGTTCTCGATGATGCCGAGCAGCGGGACGAGCTGCTCCTCGGGCCGGTTCAGGTTGTCGGTGGAGAGCATCCAGAGCGTCACGACCTCGACGTCGGTCTCGGCACACCAGCCGAGCAGCTCCTGGATCTTGTCCGCGCCCGCCTTGTGCCCCTGCTCGGGAGTCCCGCCGGACGCCTTGGCCCAGCGACGGTTGCCGTCGAGGATGACACCGATGTGCTTGGGCACCTGGTCGTGGTCGAGGCGGCCTTCCACCCGGCGTGCGTAGAGCCCGTACACCAGGTCGCGCAGGTTCACTGTTCTTAACCCCTCCATGCCGCGTCGGTCCCCGAAGCCGCCACATTACTGCGCACGGGTCAATGGCACCCAGCCCGGGACTGTCACAAGTCCGTGATAAGCAGAGATACGTGACTGACACCCCCTTGTACCGCGCCTCGGCCGACCGCTACGACCACATGGAATACCGCCGCACCGGCCGCAGCGGCCTCAGGCTCCCGGCCGTCTCGCTAGGCCTGTGGCACAACTTCGGCGACGACCGCTCGCTCGACTCGCAGCGGGCGATCCTGCGCCGCGCCTTCGACCTCGGCGTCACCCATTTCGACCTGGCGAACAACTACGGACCGCCGCCCGGCTCCGCCGAGCTGAACTTCGGCACGATCTTCGCCCAGGACTTCGCGGCCTACCGCGACGAGCTGATCGTCTCGACGAAGGCCGGCTATCTGATGCACCCCGGCCCCTACGGCGAGTGGGGCTCCCGCAAGTATTTGATGTCGTCGCTCGACGCCTCCCTGAAGCGGATGGGCCTGGACTACGTCGACATCTTCTACTCCCACCGCTTCGACCCGCACACCCCGCTGGAGGAGACGATGGGGGCCCTGGCCTCCGCCGTCCGGCAGGGCAAGGCGCTGTACGTCGGCGTGTCGTCGTACACCAGCGAGCAGACCGCCGAGGCCGCCGGGATCCTCAAGGAGATGGGCGTTCCCGCCCTCATCCACCAGCCGTCGTACTCGATGATCAACCGCTGGACCGAGGACGACGGTCTCCTCGACACGCTGGAGGCGGCCGGCATGGGCTGCATCTCCTTCGTGCCACTGGCGCAGGGCCTGCTCACGAACAAGTACCTGAAGGGCGTGCCGGAGGGTTCGCGGGCCACCCAGGGCAAGTCCCTCGACCCGGGCCTGCTCTCCGACGAGGTGCTGCGGCGCCTGCGCGGCCTGGCGGACATCGCGGAGCGCCGGGGCCAGTCCCTGGCGCAGCTGGCGCTGTCGTGGGTGCTGCGCGACGAGCGGATGACCTCGGCGCTGATCGGCGCGTCCAGCGTCGGACAGCTGGAGGAGAACGTGGCCGCGCTGGCAGGTCCGCCGCTGACGGCGGAGGAGCTCGAGGAGATCGACACGTTCGCGGTGGACACCGTCGGCACGAACATCTGGGCCGGACGGGGCTGAGTCGCCGCCGCTCTCGTGAACCGGTGCGGCGGGGTGCCGGCCTCGCCGTACGGCCGAGAAAAAACGGGCCGGTCCGTGGGGGGGGGTTACGGACCGGCCCGAGGGGGGGGTTTCCACCATAACCCTTCGTCCGTCGTGATGGGTGCCACCGGGAGCCGGCGAACGAGCCCGGAGCCGCCGGAGGCCAGGCGCGGCACGGGTCGTAGGGCTCGGTGGCGGGTTTACGCCCCGGCGTGGCGGCGGTTTCGGTACCTCCCAAGAGGGACCCCCGCGGGCGGGCGCGGGGTTGACGCGACGGCGGACGGGGAGGGGCGGCACGACGCCGGTCGCCGCGTCGACTCCTCAGTCGTACCCCTCTCCCCTCGGCCCGCGCCAACTCCTTGATTCGTCGCCCCTGTTCGGTCAAGGCGGACAGCCCCTGACCTCTTTCGCGCCTACCGTCGGCCGCATGACCTCGATCCCCTCCCCCGTCACCTGGGCCCAGGCCGCCACCCGCCGGATGAGCCGTCAGTTCCTCGCCGGGCCGACCGGTCCCACCCCCGCGGCCGCGACCGCCGCCATGCTCGGCGCGCACGCCCAGGTCCTGTCGGCCGCCGAGCTGTCGGTGGCGCTGCGGACCGCCGACGCGACCCGCGCGGACGTGCGGGCGGCGCTGTGGGAGGACCGCTCGCTGGTCAAGACGTACGGACCGCGCGGCACGGTCCATCTGCTGCCCGCCGCCGACCTGCCGCTGTGGACGGGGGCGCTCTCCGCGCTCCCGGCCGGGCCCCAGCCGCTGCCCCCGGACGTGCGGATGTCGACGGCGCAGACGGACGAGGTCGTGGCGGCGATCGGGGACGCCCTCGCGGGCGCGGAGCTGACCGTCGACGAACTGACGGACGCGATCGTGGCGCGGACCGGGCCGTGGGCGGGCGAGCGGGTGATGGACGCCTTCCAGGACAAGTGGCCGCGTTGGCGCCAGATGACCCACACGGCCGCCCACCGCGGGGTCCTGTGCTTCGGCCCGAACCGGGGCCGGAACGTCACGTACACCAGCCCCGGCGTGCGGCCCGACGAGGGCACGCGGGCGCTCGCCGCGCTGGTCGAGCGGTATCTGTACGCGTACGGGCCGGCGACTCCGCAGCACTTCGCGAAGTGGCTGGCGGCCCCGGCCGGGTGGGCCGGCACGCTCTTCACGACGCTGGCCGGGGAGGGGCGGATCGAGGAGGTCGCCTTCGAGGACACGAGGGCCTGGGTGGTCGCCGGGGACACGGAGTTCCCGGCCGGCCCGGCCCGGGGGGTGCGGCTGCTGCCGTACTTCGACGCCTTCACCATCGCCTCCCAGCCACGCGAACGGCTCTTCCCGGGCGCCGCCTGGGGTCGGGCGCTCTCCCGCGGGCAGGCCGGGAACTATCCGGTGCTGCTCGTCGACGGAACGGTCGCGGGGGTGTGGCATCAGCGGCGCTCCGGGCGACGGATCGCGATCACGGTCGAGCCGCTGACCCCGCCGACACCCGCGACCCGGCTGAACGCGGCGCGGACGCGGCAACTCGAGGCCGAGGCCGAACGGGTGGCGGCGATCCTGGAGGGGACGGCGGAACTGACCGTGGGGACGGTGACGGTGGGCCCGCACGCGTGACCCCCGTCGGGGGCCCGGCCAGCGAAGGGCGGTGGAGGGGGCGGTCAGCGCACGGTGGTGGCGGGGGCGGGCGCGGGGGTGGCCGTCGTACGGCGCAGCAGGGTGAGGCCGTCGCGGGCGGCCACCAGCCGGTAGCCGTACTTCTCCCGCGCCGCGGCCAGCTCCGCCAGCTGCCGCTCGATCGGGTAGGGCCAGTGCCCGACCTTGTACGGCCAGGCCTCCGGCGCCTGCGCGTCGTGGACGATCCACTCGGCGGTGGGCGCCGGGAAGCTCGTCCGGTCGTACGCGTAGAGCTTGCTGTCCACCGGGAAGGTCGGGAAGACGACGACCGTGCACCGCGAGGTGAGCTGCGGGACCAGCCGGTTCGAGGCGGCGACGGTCGCACCGTCCGGGATCCTCGCGAGGAGCGCGCGGGCGGCCTCGATGTGCGGGGTGGTGCGCCAGGTGGCCCGTTGGGCGAGCTGCGCCAGCGGGAAGGACGGGAGCATCACCACGGTCACGGCGAGCACGGTGGCGAGCGAGGCCCGGACGTGGCGGGCGGCGAGCGGGTGGCCGTCGCGCCGCCACCCGGCGAGGGCGTCGATCAGTCCGGCGAAGACGACCGGCATGAGGATCGCGCTGTAGTGGAAGGCCGTGCCCCAGTGGAAGCCGTTGTCGGAGACCATCCGCCAGGCGAGCGTCGGGACGGCGATCAGGGAGAGCGGCGAACGGAGGGCGAGCAGCGCGGACGGGGCGAAGACCAGGACGAGGGTCATCGCCTTGATGTCGGGGCGCAGCGCGTCGAGCGGGGCGTGGGCGAGGGTGGAGAGCAGCGAGCCGTACCCGTCGGAGAGGTTGTCGCCGTGGGCGTAGCCGCCGCCGGGGTTGACGGCGGGCAGCAGGAGCTTGATCTCGATCAGCGAGCCGAGCAGACCGCCGACGGCGACCAGGGCGCCCAGCCGGCGCGGGCCCTTGAGGGCGATGTAGAGGCCGATCGCGGCGAGGGTGAGGCCGAGATCCTCCTTGACGAGCAGCAGGGGCGCGGCCCAGGCGACGGCGGCGCCCCAGCGCCGTCGGCCGAGCGCCTCCAGGGAGAACGCGAGCAGCGGTACGGCGAGGGCGATCTCGTGGAAGTCGAAGGCGGCGGCTGAGGCGATGCCCCAGCTCAGGCCGTAGCCGGCGGCGACGACATGGGCGGACCGGCGGCCGAGCGCGCGCACGGCCCAGCGGGCGAGGGGGACGACGGCGAGGGCGAGCAGGGCGGACTGGGCGACCAGCAGACAGACGGGCGAGGGCCAGAGGCGGTAGAGGGGGGCGAGGACGGCGAGCAGGGGGTGGAAGTGGTCGCCGAGGAGGTTGAAGCCCTCGCCGCGCAGGGGGACGACGGGGGCGCGGAGGTCGGCGTAGGCGCGGACGGCCTGCTCGAAGATGCCGAGGTCGTAGCCGGTCGTACGGAGCAGGACGTGCCGGCGCACGGCGACGGTGGCGTAGAGCAGCGTGAGTCCCGCGGCCCACGCCCAGGGCAGGAGGGCGGAGGGGTTCGGGGGGAGGAGGGCGGACGCCCGCCGCGGCAGCCGTAGGACCGCTGGTACCACCTGAATGTTTTTGTCGGTAGATGCCCGCATATGACGGGATGCTAGGGCGCGAGGGTCAGGGGGTGGCGGAGAGCGCGCCGAGGAGGAGACCGAGCAGGGCCCCGGCGAGCATGAAGGGGCCGAACGGGATCGCGGTCCCCCGGCCGCCGCGCCGGCGCAGGAGCAGACCGAGCCCGTACACCGCGCCGAGGAGGAAGCCGGCGAACGCCCCGGCGAAGAGGACGGCCCAGCCGTACCAGCCGAGAGCGGCGCCGAGCGAGAGCGCGAGCTTGACGTCGCCGAAGCCCATGCCCTTCGGGTTGATCAGGAACAGGACGAGATAGCCGCCGCCCAGGGCGAGCGCGCCGAGCAGGGCGTGGGGCCAGGATCCGGCGTCGTCCGGGAGGAGCGCGGCGCCGCCGAGGAGCAGCGGCGTGGCGACGGCGAGGGGGAGCGTGAGCCCGTCCGGGAGCCGGTGCACGCGGACGTCGACGGTCGCCAGGAGCACGCCGAACGGCGCGTACAGCAGCCAGACGGCGAGCTCGGGACGGGGGCCGGCGGCCGCGGCGAGGGCGGCACAGAGGAGGGCCGTGAGGAGGACGGGGTTGGTGGGGTTGGTGGGGGTGGTGGTGCGGGTGGGGGCCCCGGGGGGTGGGGTGTCCGTGGTGGTGCAGGTGCCGCAGGCGGGGCGGCCGAGCCAGGCGCCCACCGGGCCGGTGAGGGGGTGCCCGGCCGGACAGTCGTTCCGCCACGCCTCCCCCGGCTCGACCGAGAGGCGGTACGCGGCCCGGGGCACCAGCAGCCCCGTGGCGGCTCCCCACAGGGCGGCGACGACGATCAGAGCGGCGAACACGGTCCTGACCCTAGGGTCGGGGCACCGCTACCGTCTCCCCTATGGGGAAGTGGCGTGACGGTACGGGGACGTTGACGGTCCTGGACGCGGGCGGGGGCGAGCGGGGCGGGGGCCCGGGTGCGGGGATACCACTGGAGATCGCGGCCTCCTCCCGGGCCCGGCGGCGCGGGCTGCTCGGCCGGGACGGGATCGCGGGCGCCCTCCTCATCACCCCGACGAACAGCGTCCACACCTTCCGGATGCGCTTCGGCATCGACGTGGCCTACCTGGACCGTTCGTTCCGGGTGCTCGACGTCGTGACGATGAAGCCGGGCCGGATCGGCATGATCCGGCTGCGGGGCCGGCACGTCCTGGAGGCGGAGGCCGGCGCGATGGCGGCCTGGGGGCTACGGCCGGGCGTACGCGTCACGGTGGCCCCGAGCCGAGAAGCGTGAACGCGCCGTAGACGGCGGAGGCCGACGCGAGGCCGGCCAGGACGAGGATCCGGTTGCGCACCCGGAGCCGTACCAGCGCCACCGCCGCCGGAAGCAGCAGACCGAACGCGGGCATCATCAGGCGCGGCCGGGAGCCGAAGTACGCCGCGCCGACGAGGGAGATCACGACGACGGCGATCGTGTACACGAGCAGCGGCAACGGCTGGCCCTGCCGAACGCACAGGGCCACCAGCCACGCGAGCAGGCCGAGGGCCGCGCAGAGACCGAGGGCGGCCAGGGGCGGCAGGCCCCAGATGAAACGGGCGAGGGCGACCCCGCCGTCGATCGAGTTCCCCCAGGCGGCCTGGACGTCGAAGTAGGCGGTGGCACTGCCTTCCCGTACGCCGACGTAGACGACGTACGCGAGCCAGCCCAGCGGCGCGAGCAGCGCACCGGCCGCCACGCGCGCGTGGAGGCGGCGGTCGCGTACGACGGTGACCAGTGCGGTGATCCCGATGGCGGCGACGAGCGCGGCGGCGGTCGGGCGGGTGAGCCCGGCGAGCACGCAGAGGGCACCGGCCAGGATCCAGCGCCCGCGCAGGACGGCGAGGACCGACCAGGCGGCGAGGGCGGTGAAGAGCGTCTCGGTGTACGCCATCGACTGGACGAAGGCGGTCGGGTAGACGCCCCACAACACGGCGAGGGCGGTCCCGGCGGGCCGGCCCGCGACGTGCGTGCCGACGGCGTAGATGCCCCAGGCGGCGGCGAGGGAGGCGGCCCAGGAGACGAGCAGCCCGACGGTGGCGGCGTCGACGGGCAGGACGGTGGACAGGGCCCGTTCGAGGAGGGGGAACAGCGGGAAGAACGCCAGGTCCGCGTGGACGCTGCCGTCGGGGAGCGTGACCTGGTAGCCGTAACCCTGCTCGGCGATCCGGACGTACCAGACGGAGTCCCAGCGTCCGTTCAGCCGGTGCAGCCCGTCCTTGCCGGTGACGGCGGCCGCGATCGCGAGGACCGCGAGGCCGAGGAGGCGGGTGGCGGCGTAGCCGCCGAGAGCGGGCCACGGGACGGCCGCGAGGACACGCGCGAGGTCGGGCCGCCGCGGGGCGGTGGGCTGAGCTGGGGACATGCGGTCGATTATGTCCGGGGCGCGCGAGGGCTCCGACGTGGCGTCCGCGTCAGGGGATGTCAGCCACCGGGCCGTATCCTGCCGAACCTCGCCGCCAGCACGGGCCCCAGCTCGCGGACGATGCCGTGGCCGGGTTCGTGCGGGTACGGGAGGTCGTTGAGGAACGACGTGACGATGACCTCGTCGATCCCGAGAACCCCGCGGCCGCTCTGCTCCTCCAGGAAGTCGAGGGTGCGGCGCCAGGGGGGCGGCGGGGCGGGGGCGGGGGTCGGTCCCGTGTCCGGCCCGGGGCCGAGGAAGGACCGAACGGTGTCCTGCACGACGTCCCAGAAGAACACGTGCGGACGGACGACACCCTGGTGGAAGACATGGGTCTCGAACGCGGCCCGGAATTCGGGGATCCGGGCGACGAGGTCACTGACCAGTTGCA
Organism: Streptomyces sp. NPDC008121; assembly: GCF_042957155.1. Classification (NCBI taxonomy): domain Bacteria; kingdom Bacillati; phylum Actinomycetota; class Actinomycetes; order Kitasatosporales; family Streptomycetaceae; genus Streptomyces; species Streptomyces sp. NPDC008121. The sequence continues at coordinate 720,915 of NZ_JBIBHT010000003.1, forward strand.
CGCTCGGCGGCGTTGTCGTCGTCATCACGTACAGGATGGGGCACGTGACGGGGAGTTATCCACAGGGGATGCGAACAATCCCTCATCCGTGGATCGTTGGGGGCGTGAGGTCGAGAGGCGTGAGGCGTAAGAGGTGAGGCGTGAGGTGGTGACGGGGGTGGAGGGTGTGCGGCGCGGGGAGCGTGGGGGGCGCGGTCGTGGAGGACTTGGTGCGGACGGCTCGGGGCGGGGTGCTCCTGACCGAGTGGGCGTATGCGGCGGGCTGGTCGCGGGGACGCCTGCGGGGGCGGCTGCGCGGCGAGGGGTGGCAGCGGATCTGCCGGGGGGCGTGGGCCGTCCCGGGAAAGGAGGTGGACTGGCGGGTCAGGGCGAGAGCGGTGCAGTTGCTGCGGCCGGGGTGGGTGTGCAGCCACGCGACGGCGGCGGCGCTGCACCGCGTCGAGACCCTGCACGGGCCGGCGGACGGGGGCGGAGGGGAGGTGCTGCACTTCACCGTGGACCGGCGGGACGGTAGCGGCGGCTCCCGCCGGGCGGGGCTGCGCGTCCACGCCACGGCCGTGATCGCCGACCGGGACGTGTGCATACGGTCGGGGCTGCGGGTGACGACCCCTGCGCGGACGGTCGGGGACCTGATGCGGTGCGGCAGCCGCGAGGAGGCCGTGGTGGCGGCGGACTCGGCGCTGTCCCGCCGCACGATCCGCGGCGTCCGCCGCGACCCCCTGGTCCGCCCCGACGACCTGGCCGCGCACCTCACCGCCCGCCTCCCGGGCGCGGCCCGGGCCCGACGGTGCCTGCCTCTGACCGACCCGGCGACCGGCTCCCCCGCGGAGACGATCGCCCGCCTCCACATGCACGACGCGGGCCTCCACCCGGAGTCCCAGCCCCTGCTCCACACCCCGTCGGGCCGCCCGCTACGCCCCGACTTCCTCTTCCGCGAGGCGGGCCTGGTCATCGAGATCGAGGGCTACGCCTTCCACGGCACCCCCCACGCCCACGCCCGCGACATCGCCCGCTTCAACGCCCTGACGGAATGCCCCGAGGTCCGCCGCATCCTGCGCTTCACGGCGACGGAGGTCTTCCACCACCCGACCCGGATGATCGCGACGATCAGGGGGGTGGTGGGGCCGGGGTGAGGGGGGCGGTAACCGCCTGGACGTCAGCCGCCCGTCGTACGGGGGAAGGAGATCTCGACGCGGCGGTTCTTCGTGCGGCCTTCCTCGGTGCGGTTGTCGGCGATGGGGTAGTCCTCGCTGTAACCGCGGATGTCGAACGTCGTCCCCGGGTCGAGGGTCTTGGCCAACTCCTGCTGGACGGCGTTGGCGCGCTCCTTGGAGAGCTTCACACCGTGTTCGTACGTACCGAGATTGTCCGTGAATCCGAAGACGCGGACCTTGCGCGAGTCCTGCTTGTTGATCTCGACGGCGATGGCGGCGATGCGGGCACTGGCGGCGCCGCTGAGCTTGGCACTGTCCTTCGGAAACAGCACCTCCGCCTGAAGCGCGAAGGTGACGTCCACATTGGTGTCCTCCCGCCGCTGCTCGCCGCCCTCCTCCTCGACGATCTGCTTGATGTCGAGCACCTTGGCGGGCGCGAGGGTGGCCCCGTCGGGGAGCATGAGCTCGGGCGAGTTGGAGTCGATGGGGGGCGGCGGGGAGGCGCTGGAGGTGGAGTTGGGCGGGTCGTCGGCGAGGGCGGGGGTGGCGGGGAGAAGGACGAGGAGGAGGGTGGCGGCGGCGAGGGGGGCGAGGCGGCGGGGATTCGTCATGGCAGCGGCGTCCGTCAGGAGAGTTTGATGGTGCCGGGGCGGAAGGTGGGCAGCTGGAACGTCACCTCGGCGGTGCTGGCGGGCGGGGCGGGGAACTGCATGAAGATCTGGGTGGAGCGCCCTGGCGCCAGATTGGACAAACCCGAGGTGGTGAGCGGCCGTCCGTCTGTATCACGCAGGACGTAGTAGCGCTTCTTCCCGACAGAATCCACGAGGGTCGCACCTCCCAGTGAACTCCCATGCTTGACGATCTCGGTTTCATCGCCCGCAAGCTGGGCCGGGATAATGCGGGTCGCGTCAGCGGTGTTCGTCAGTTTGCCACTGACCGTAAGAAAGCCCCCACCATCGCGCTTCGCCGACTGAACAGTGATTTCGAGCCCTTCCTGCCCTCTGAGCACGGCAAGAGTCTCGCTGGGCTCCTCGGTCTGCGGCCCCTTGGCATCGCTGGCCTTCGGGGTCGATGAACCAGCCGAGGGCTTCTTCTGCTGGGGCTCTTCCCCGCTGCCGCAGCCGGCAGCACCGAGGATCAGACCAGTCGCGATGGTGGCCGCGGCCAACCCTCTGCGGGCCTTCGTCGCGTACCGAACACTCATGAGACGGGGTTCCTTCGCTTGTCAGTCGGCCAATCGAACACGGAAGAGGTCCGTAACACTGGGAAGCCTCGGGTGCTCGGGATCGATCTCCCACGCGACACCGTCGCACGAGAGGCCCAGGATCGGGGGATCGTCCGGCTCCGGCGGCTCGGTCGGGTCCGGATCGGGATCGGGTTCCGGTTCCGGTTCCGGTTCCGGTTCCGGTTCCGGTTCCGGTTCCGGCGCATCAAAGGTGCAGAGGGGCTCGATTACCGCTGTGGCAGTGGCTGTCGCGTGCTGGTCCTCCGTACCCGGGATGACCGATTCGCCCACGGTCCCCTGGGTGCGCACGGTGACGCGGAAGCCGTCTTCTAAGCCGTTGAGACGCACGCATCCGTCACCCCAGAACTCGGCGTCGTTCCTCGCCGCGAAGGTGTCCGCGCGCTGGCAGGCCGGCCCCGTTCCGAAGCGGCCGCCTTCCAAGTACTCAAGCCACTCGGCAGGGTCGAGAATCACCTCGAGCCAGCCGTCCCTCAGCTGGTCCCTCGCATCCTGAGCCGCGGCCAACGCGGCGGCATCGGCCGCTGTCTGGGCTCCATTGCGCGTGGCGGCGGCCTGCCCTACGGCGAAGTACGCGAACGCGAGAAAGAGCAGGCCCGCCACCACCGTGATGTAGATGGGAAAGGCCTGCCCCGAGTCGCCGTGGCGACGTCCGGTCACTCGCCTCCGCCACCGCCGGTCAAGCTGGCGATCTTGGTGCTGATCGCATTCTTGATGTCCTGGCCGATGCTTGTACCCGAGATCGCGATCACGATCGCGACCACCACCACGATGATCCCCAGGTACTCCACCGCCGTCTGCCCCCGGTCCTTCGACGCCTCTCGCGTCCAGGCAGTCATGTGCACCTTGGCCCTCGTCACGGCCTTCAGCATGACGTCGCTCATGGTGGTCCCCTCCGGATACGTACATCACGGCGCCGATTCCGCCCCGCTCACCGTACGCGTCCGGGCCGTCACCGCGACAGGGTCCGTGGGCCCAAAGGCGGGGTCTGGTCATGAGGTGGTCCTGGTGCCGAGCCAGGCGGCTATGGCCTCGCTGCGGGTGGTGCTGTGGAGTTTGGCGAAGATGCGGTTGATGTGGTTCTTCACCGTCTTCTCGCTGATGAAGCACGTGTCCGCGATCTGGCGGTTGTTCAGGCCCGATGCGATCAAGTCCATCACCTCCCCCTCCCTCCGGCTCAGTCCGAAGCATGACACATCTCGTTGCACGTGCGAAGTAAAATCGCCAAACTGCGATCGCTCGGGGGTTCTTACCCACTCACTCACGTGTGCAGTCGCACCCGGATCCATTCCGCGCACCACCCCCAGTACCGCCTTCGCCGCCGTCGGCGTGAAGTGGGGGCGGCCGGATCGGACGTCCCGTACCGCCGTCACCAGTTCCTCCACCGTGAACTCGCCGTGGACCAGGTAGCCCCCCGCGCCCAGGCGCAGCGCCTCGCGGACCACCGCCGTCTCGCCGCTGTACGTCAGCATCAGGACCGGGGCCAGGCGGGTCAGGGAGGGAAGGGCGGTGAGGCCGTCCATCAGGGGCATGCGGACGTCGAGGAGGATCACGTCCGGGCGGTGGCGTTCCGTTGCCTCGATCGCCGTGCGGCCGTCGCCGGCCTCCGCCACCACCTGGAGGTCGGGGTGGTGGGACAGCAGGGACGTCAGGCCCGCGCGGACGACCGGGTTGTCGTCGGCGACCAGGACGGTCAGCGTCATCGCGCGCCACCTCCCACCGGGAGCTCCAGGCGTACCTCCGTGCCCTGCACCGACTCGCCCCTTCCGATCCTGAGCCGCGCGCCGACGCCCGCCGCCCGTTCGACCATGCCCACCAGGCCGAAGTGGCCGGTCCGGCGCAGGCCGTCCAGGGTCGTGCCCGGGGGGAGGCCCGGGCCGTCGTCCCGGACGCTGATGCGGAGCAGGCCCGCGACCACTCCGGCCGAGACGTCGACCCGGGTCGGCCGGGCGTGGCGTTCCGCGTTCTCCATCGCCTCCGACGCGATCGTGAGCAGCTGCCGGGCCACGGCGTACGGCACGGGCGGTACGGCGCCCTCGCCGACGCCCCGGTAGGCCGCGTCGATGCCCGAGCGCCGGCTGAAGTCGCGTACGCGATCGTGGAGTTCGGCCGTGACATCGACGCCCTCCCCGCCTCCGTACGACTGTCTGCGCAGGTCGGCGAGGAGTTCGCGGGATTCGCCGACCGCCCGGCGGGCCGCGCGCGCGACGAGTTCGGCCTGGTGGCGGACGGTCCGTGGGTCCTCCGTCGCGGCCAGGGCGTCGGCGGCGAGCGCCAGGCCGTGCAGGGTCTTGGCGACGGAGTCGTGCATCTCGCGGGCGAGGCGGGCGCGTTCCTCCTCCACTGCCTGGGCCGCCGCGAAGCGGGCCCTGACCCGGGTGAGGGAGTGGGTCGCCGTACCGAATCGGAGCAGGAGGTTCCGGTGTGTCACGCCCCAGGCTCCGGTGATGACGCAGAGGCCCGGGAGGAGCGTCGCCTCGCCCGGTGAGACGTCCAGGTGGCGCGGGTCGGCGGCGTAGATCGCCAGCAGGATCAGGGCCTGGAGGCAGGCGAAGAAGGCGGCGCCCCGCCAGCCGTAGACGAGTCCGGCGAGCAGCGGCGTGCAGACGCTGACGTAGCCGAGAGTGCTCTGCGGGCCGGCCGTGACAAGCAACAGCGCGCCGAAGAGGGTGTCGGCGGCCAGCAGGGCGGGGTGCTTCAGGAGCAGCGGGCCGAACCGTTCCCAGTCCCGGAACAGGACGTACGACACCATGAAGGTGACCAGGACGGCCGCGCCGACGAGCCGCTGGGCGAGACCGGGGGCGGCGTTCAGGAGCGCGGCCGGAGTCGCCAGGGCGATCATCGCGAGGCGGAAGCCGAAGACCTGGCGGCACAGGGCCTGGAGGGCGTTCACCTGGAGGTCCACCCCCAGGTGAGCGCCCGGCCCCACCCCTGGATCCACCCCCGGCCCCACCCCTGGATCCGCCGCCGCGTCCACCGCCCCCGGACCCGAAGCCGAGGTGCCGGCGGAGGCAGCGCCAGCATCCTCGGCACCGCCCCCGCCCCCGCTCCTCGTCCAGCCCCACCCCATCCGGCTCACTCCCCCGTGACCGAGCCGAAGTCGGTCCCCGTGCCCAGGAACAGGCCCGCTCCGAGCAGGATCATCGTCGCCGGGACCATCAGCGTCGTGATCACCATGGTCGCCTTCGGGACCGCCTTGGCCGCCTTCCTGCGGGCGTTCTGGGCGTCGGTCCTGCGCATGTCGTTGGCGATCTGGATGAGGGTGTCGACGATCGGCGCGCCCAGCTCCTCGCCCTGCTGGAGCGCGGTGACGAACTGGGCGACCTGTTCGGAGTCGTTGCGGCGGCGCAGCTCGTCGAAGGCCTGGCGGCGGCTGACGCCCATGTCCATCTGGCGCAGGGTGATGCGGAGTTCGTCGGCCCAGGGGCCTTCGTACTTGTCCGCCACCCGGTCGAGGGCCTGGCGGAAGGCGAGTCCGGCGCTGACGACGACGGCGAGGACGTCGAGGAAGTCGGGCAGGGTGCGTTCGATCTGGTCCTTGCGGATGCGGATGGCCGACCAGATGCCGACCTCGGTCCAGAAGACGCCGAACGCGAAGAGGAGGAGGGCGACGAGGACGTCTCCGTTGGAGAGCATGACCAGGCCGCCGAGACCGCCGAGGAAGCCGTAGACGGCGCGCCGGGCCCCGTACCGGTCGATGGTCAGGCCGCCGGGGTTGCCCGCGAGGTCGATGCGGCGCCTGACCTGGTTGACGCGGGTGGGGCCCATCGCGCGCAGGACGGCCGGGGAGTAGCGCATGCCGAGGCGGTCCACGACGGAGTCCACGGCTCCGGTGCGGGTGGAGCCGACCTCCAGGGCGAGCCGGAGGTCGTCGGGGAGCCGGGCGTCGGCGCGGTAGAGGCGGATGCCGTAGAGGATTCCGGTGACGGAGAGGGCGGCGGCGAGCGCGAGCAGCAGGTCCATGGTGTGTCTCCCGGCCCCTCAGACGTCGATCTTCGAGAAGCGGCGGATGACGGCGAAGCCGAGGACGTACAGGCCGAAGGCGAGGACGACCGCGGCCTGGCCGAGGCCGGATCCGGTCATCCGGTCGAGGGCGCCCGGCTGCATGTTGTCGATCAGGAACAGGGAGCCGATGCCGATGACGGGTACGGCGTAGGCGGTCATGCTCACCTGGGAGAGCTGGGTGCGGACCTCCCGCCGGGTCTCCTTGCGTTCCTCGAGGGTCTCGGTGAGGTTGCGCAGCGAGGCGACGACGGTGCCACCGGCCTTGTTGGCGAGGACGAGGGTGGTGACGAGGACGACGAGCTCGCGGGAGGGCAGGCGTTCGGCGAGTTCGCCGAGGGCGTCGTCGATGGAGGTGCCGACGGCGAGCTGCTGGGCGACCTTCTCCAGTTCGTCACCGGCGGGCGCCTCCATCTCGTCGGCGGCCATGCTGAGCGCCATCCGCAGGGCGAGTCCGGCCTCGGTGGCGTTGGCGAGGATGCGGGAGAGCTCGGGGAGCTGGTTGATGAACCTCTCGATCCGCTTCTGCCGCTGCCAGTTGAGGAAGCCGAGCGCGACCCAGACGCCGAGGAAGCCGCAGAGGGGGCCGAAGAACGGGGAGAGCAGCGCCTGCCCTGCGATCCACAGCGCGGTCACGGTCGCCGCCATGGCGGCGACGAACTCGCCGGGGGTCAGGTCGAGTCCGGTGGCCGAGATCCGCAGGTCGAGGCCGCGTCCGAAGCGGGTCCTCCGCAGGCGCCGGTCGAGGGCTCGGAAGCGGCGCCGTCGGCGGCCGGTCCGTTCCGGTTCGCCGGTGTGGGTGAGCCGGGCGACCAGGGCGGCGCGCTGGGCCGCCCCGGCGGCGTACAGCTGGACGCCGATCACGCCGAGGACGCAGCAGAGGAGCGCGACGCCGATCGTCAGCAGGGTCGGATTCATCGTTCGTGGCCTCTCCTACTTCGCTTCCCGGGTCGCGAGCTGCCCGTCCGACGCGGCCACGCCGTAGGCCTGGGGGATGGGCTGGCCGGCGAGGTAGAGCCGTTCGGCGACCCGGCGCGGCAGCGGGTGGTACGTGAACTCGCCGTGCACGCGCCCGTCGGCGGCGAGCGGCCGGGCGCGGAAGCGGCAGACGGTGGCGAGGGTGAACCTTTCGCGTCCGTCCGAGGCCAGGACGGCGATCTCGGTGATCCTGCGGGTGCCGTCGGCGTGCCGGGTGAGCTGGACCAGGACGTCGACGGCGCTGTTGATCTGGTCCCGGAGCGCCTCGAAGGGGACCTTGACCTCGGACATGGAGGCGAGGGTCTGGAGCCGCATGAGGGCGTCCTCGGCGGAGTTCGCGTGGACGGTGGCGAGGGAGCCGTCGTGGCCGGTGGACATCGCCTGGAGCATGTCGAGCGTCTCGCCGCCGCGGACCTCGCCGACGATGATGCGGTCGGGGCGCATGCGCAGGGAGTTGCGGACGAGGTCGCGGATGGTGACCTGGCCGCGGCCTTCGATGTTCGGGGGGCGGCTTTCGAGGCGGATGACGTGGGACTGCTGGAGCTGGAGTTCGGCCGAGTCCTCGATGGTGATGACGCGTTCGCCGTCGGGGATCAGCCCCGAGAGGGCGTTGAGGAGGGTGGTCTTGCCGGTGCCGGTGGCGCCGGAGACGATGATGTTGAACTTCGCCTGGACCAGGCCGGCGAGCAGCAGCAGCATGTGCTCGTCGAGCGAGCCGAGGCCGATCATCTCGGTGAGGGTGTACGCGCGGGGGAATCGGCGGATCGTCAGGGTGGCCCCGGTCAGGGACAGCGGGGGGATGACGACGTTGACGCGCTCGCCGGACGGCAGGCGGGCGTCGACCATGGGGTTCGACTCGTCGACCCGCCGGTTGACGGTGGAGACGATCCGCTCGATGGTCTGCATCAGCTGTTCGTGGGAGGCGAAGCGGAGCGGGAGGAGTTCGACCCGTCCGGCGCGTTCGATGAAGATCTGGTCGGGGCCGTTGACCATGATCTCGGTGATGGACGCGTCTTCGAGGAGGGGTTCGAGGACGCCGAGGCCGAGCGCTTCGTCGACGACGCGGCGGATGAGCTGGGCGCGTTCGGCGGTGGAGAGGACAGGGCCCTCGCGGCTGATGATGTGTCCGAGGACGCGCTCCAGGCGGGCCCGGCGCTCGGCGGCGGCGAGCGCGGACATCTCGGTGAGGTCGATCTCCTCCAGGAGCTTGGCGCGGAAGGAGGCGACGAGGTGGCCGTCCTCCCTGCCGCCCGGGCCGTTCTCCTCGGGGGTGCTGATGCGGGCCCGCAGGCTCATGAGTCGTCCTCCTCGGACGCGGACATCGGCAGGGTCGCGGTCTTGGTGACGTTCCCGAAGTCCCAGAAGGGGACGACCGACGGGATCCGGACGGTCACCGTCGCCGTGACCTCCTCGGCCCCCTCGGGCGCGCCCACGGTGCTGCGCTCCGCGATCCAGTCGCTCATCGCCGCCCGGCCGGCCGCTTCCGGGGCGAGGGTCGTGTCGTCGTGGGAGGCGGCGCGGGCGGCGGCCCGGGCCCCCGTTCCGGCCTGCTGGGCGGCGTAGGCGGCGATGCCGAGCTGGATGCCGGCGAGGGCGACGAGGAGCAGGATGGGCAGGAAGCCGAGGTACTCGACGGCGACCTGGCCCCGGTCCCGGTGCCGCCCCCCGATTCCCAGGCTCCCGCCGCTGACGGCCCCGTCCCTCCCGGCCCGCCGTACGCCGAAAGCCCCGTCCCACCCGGCCCCGCGCCGTTTCCCGCGCCCGCCGAAGGCCCCGCCCCGCCCCTCCCCGCGTACGTTCCTCACGGCCCCTCCCCCTCTTCCCGTACGGCTCCCGCCTCGCCGGTCACCGTGAAGGGAAAGCTGATCGCCCCCGGGAACAGCACCGGCACCCGGAGTCCGACCTCGGCCCGCACCATGCCGCCTCCGGACGGTCCGCAGTCGACGGACGCCCCGGAGGCCCATGCGCCGTCCAGGTGTCGTCTCGCGGCGCCCGCGCAGTCGCCGTCCACGGCGGCCTCCCGGGCCGCCTCGTCGGCCGCGTTGCCCGCGAGGGTGAAGGTATAGCCGACCAGGACGCACTGCCAGAGCAGGACGAGCGTGAGCAGGATGAGGGGGACCATGCCGAGGAACTCGACGGCCACCTGTCCCTTGTCGTCGTCCCGGTACGACGTCGGCACGGCTCAGCGCCCCTTGCCGCGTCCGCGCCGCAGGCCCGTCGGCCCCCGGTCGCCCGACCGGTCGGATCCGCGCGCCACCCGTGCGAGCTGCTTCCCCGGCCCCGTACCGCCGCTCTGGTCGGCCGGGGCGACCAGGCCCAGCTCGCCCGCCAGGGACCACAGCGCCTGCTTGACCGTCGAGCGGGCGTCCAGTTCGTGGAGGCGGCCCGCGTCGACGACGCCCTGGAGCTCCTTGAAGTGGGCGGGGACGACGACGCCGGCCATCCGGGTGCCGGTGATCTTCTGGATGAGGGCCGGCTGGATCTCGGTGGCGCGGGTGTAGCGGTTGACCAGGCAGACGCTCTCCTCCGCCTTGCGGATCTGGAGCCGGTCCCACATCCGTACGATCCGCTTCGCCGCCCGGACGGCGACCACGTCCGGGGTGGTGACGAGGACGGCGGCGTCGGCCATCTCGACGGCGACCGCGCCGGCGCCGGTCAGATAGGTGCCGCAGTCGATGACCACGACGTCGTAGCGGGAGCGGAGCGCACCGATGATCTGGCGGGCGGAGCGGTCGGCGACCTCCTCGCCGCGTTCTCCCTCGCCGGGGGCGAGGAGCAGGGCGATGCCCGTCTCGTGGGTGTAGACGGCGTCCTGGAGGACGCGGGGGGAGATGTCGTCGACCGCCGCGAGGTCGGCGAGGGAGCGGCGGAACTGCACGTCGAGGTAGGAGCCGATGTCGCCGCCCTGGAGGTCCAGGTCGACGAGGGCGACGCTGCGGCCGGAGGCCTGGGAGGCGAGGGCGAGCTGGACGGCCGTGACGGTGGTGCCGACCCCGCCCTTGGCCCCGCTGACGGTGACGACCGTGCCGCCGGGGCCGGTCAGCACGTCGGGTCCCGCGCCGAGGTGGCGGCGGACGCCGGCGGACCACTGGGCGGCGGCGTGAACGCGGCTGGCCAGTTCCTCGTATCCGAGGGGGAGGGTGACGAGGCCGCGGGCGCCGGAGTCCATGGCGGCGGAGAAGAGGACGGGGCTCGCGTCGGCGGTGATGAGGACGACGCCGACGGCGGGGAAGCGGAGGGCGACCTCGCGGACGAGCTCCAGGGCGGGGACGGGGCCGATGCGTTCGTGGACCAGGACGACTTCGGGGAGTTCGTCGAGGGATGCGGCGGCGAGCCGGGCGAGGGTGTCGACGAGGTGGGTGGAGTCGGCCACGGGCGCGGCCGGCTCGGCGTCGGGGAGCTGGCTGAGCAGGGTGACGACGGCCCGGGCCGCGTCCGGGTCGCCGACGGCCGGCAGGATCCTGGTGGTCATACCGGCCTCACTTGTCCTTGTCGAGCGTGTAGGTGCGGTCGCCGGGCTTGACGGGGGGTTCGCCGCCGGGCGCCACGAGGGCGAGTCGTACGTGTTCGGCGAAGGACTCGGCGTAGGCGACGCGCTGGGTGTCGAGGGTGCTCAGGGCGAAGGTGATCGGCACGGCCTCGGTGGCACGGTCGGCGCGGTCGTCGCGCTTGGCGTCGATCGGGGTGAGTTCGCCGACGTCGATGACGCGGGCGTTGCTGACGATGACCTTGGACTGGGCGGGCTGTCCGCCGCGTTCGCCGGCGAAGGTGGCGTAGATGTTGACCGTGGCACCGGGGGTGATCTTGCCGGCCACTCCGGTGGCGGCGTCGATCATGATGGCGATCTCCTGCTGGCCCGGCTGGAGCGCGGGACGCTCGACGATCATGTCGCTCTGGAGCAGCGAACCGGCCTTGAGGCCGGTCACGGCGATCTTCCCGTCGATGCGCGAGAGATCGGTGACGGCATTGGCCGAAAGCCATCGCTTCGGCATGGTGATCTTCTCGAAGTGGCGGGCGCCGAGCGGGGTGTACGGCGCCACGTCGCCCTTGACGCGGTACGCCGTCACTTCGGGGCCGACCTTGGAGTTCACGTCGCTCATCACGGAGAGGACGCCGGCGAACGCTCCCAGGGCACACAGGACGGACAGCAGCAGGATGATGACGCCACGGCGCTGGCGGGAGTTCATTGCCGTACAACCTCGATCGGTGACATGGGACTCGGCGGACAGGGACCGGAGGGCGGGACCATCGGGCGGTGCGGGACCAGCGGGCGGGACGAAACCATCGGGCGGTGCGGGGGCGCGGGCGTCGGGCGGGACACGGATGGGGTTCCGGGTGGCGTTACGGGATGCGGGCCGTGGAGGCGTGGCGGCCGGATGCCGGGGTGTGACGCCCGGCGGCCGGCGCCCGGTTTCCGGCGGCGGCCTCCTCCGGCCGACCCGCCGGGGCCTGATGGCGGACGGTCGGCAGCGGGGCGGAGCAGAAGCCGCAGCGGTCCCCGATGAGTTCCATCGCGCACCAGTGACAGGTCTCGCGCCGGACGGAGGAGACGAGTTGGTGCAGGACCGGCAGGTCGGGCAGATAGGCGGCGAACTCGACGATCCTGCCGGTGCCCCACCATCGTGGCGACTCGGCGGGCAGCGGGGCCTCCTGCACGCCCCTGACCTGCCATTTCGGTACGAGGGTGCCGGTCGGCCAGTCGCTCTGGAGCTGCCCCCGGGCGAGGACGAGTTCGGTGACGAACTCCGGTCCGGGGGGCGGCGGGACGCCCGGGCCGATCCTGTCGAGCTGGGGTACGGGCCCGGCGAGGACGGCGAACTGGGCGCCCGGGAGCCAGCCCTTGACGTGGGACTTCAGGCTGACGGGCACCCGGTCGAGCTTGGCGACGGAGCCGAGGACGGCCCCGGCGTAGATGTAGTGGGCGAGGAGCCGGGCGGCCGAGGCGATGACGCCGGGGCTGAAGTCGCAGACGGAGAGCTGCCGCAGCTGGCGGGCGAGGACGGCGGTGCCGAGGGGCGGCAGGTCGGTCTTGACGAGGGCGATGCGGTCGCTCTCCAGCAGTGCCCGGATCGCGTGCAGACGTCGCTCGGTGGCGGTGGGCACGGAGGAGGGGCAGAGCACGATGACGTAGCCGTACCGGTCGAGGAGGAGCTGGAGTTCGGCGACGGCGGAGGCGAGCGGCTGGGTCTCGGGCGCGGGCAGGACGACGGCGGCGGGGGTGCGGGGGTCGGTGGGCGGCAGCACCAGGTCGGCGCTGGTGACCGCGATCGCTGTCGGCACGTCGAGCTCCCCCGTCCACGTCACTCACTGCGGTCACCGCGTCACTGCACTCGCGGATGCCACTGCACTTTATCCACGTCTCGCGGGCTGGTGAACACACAATCCGCCAAGCGGCAGGGGTTTTTCCGGGTCCGGCGCTGGGCCCCCGGTGGGCCCGGCGCAGGCCCGGCCCTGGGCCGCCCCTGGGTCCGCACCTGGGCCCCCGCTGGGCCCGGCCGTGGGCCCGCCTCCGAGCGCCCCGCCGGGCACCCGGAACCGCCCCCGCCGCCCGGTTCCTCCACCCCCCGCCCAACACCCCGTCGCGCCACAGGTCTTGACAACCGAATTGGTCTGGACCAACTTGTTCCCTCAGCGGTGGCCACCGTTCCGTACCTCCACCTCCCACTCCCCCTCCGGAGGCAGCCAGTGGACCGCACCACCACACGCTCGTACCGTCGCAGAGCACTCGGCGGAGCGCTCGCGCTCGCCGTCGGCTCCGGACTCGTCCTCGTCGGCGGCGCCGGCACCGCCCAGGCCGCCGACGTCAACGTCGCCAAGAACGCGGGCTTCGAGTCCGGTCTCGCCAACTGGTCCTGTTCCGCGGGCAGCGGCGCGGCCGTCTCCTCGCCGGTACGCACCGGAGCCGGGGCCCTTCAGGCCACCCCCGCCGGCCTCGACAACGCCAAGTGCACCCAGACCGTGACCGTGAAGCCCAACGCGCGCTACACGCTGAGCGCCTGGGTGCGGGGCGGCTACGCCTACCTCGGCGCGGCCGGCACCGGAACGACCGACGTCTCCACCTGGACGCCCGACAGCCCGTCCTGGAAGCAGCTGACGACCACCTTCACCACCGGCGCGAGCACCACCTCCGTGCAGATCTACACCCACGGCTGGTACGGCACGGCCGCCTACCAGGTCGACGACGTCAGCGTCTTCGGCCCCGACGGAGGCGGCGGCACCGACCCCGACCCCGTCGTCCCGGCCACCCCCGCGGGCCTCGCCGCCGGTGCGGTCACCACGTCCTCCGTCGCCCTGAACTGGAACGCGGTCTCCGGCGCGACCGGCTACAACGTCTACCGCGGCACCACCAAGGTGCAGTCCGTGAGCGGGACGTCGGCCACCGTCACCGGGCTCGCCGCCGACACCTCGTACCAGTTCCAGGTCTCCGCGACGAACGCCGCCGGCGAGTCCGCGAAGTCGGCCGCCGTGACCGCGAGGACGAGCAAGACCACCGACCCCGGCCCCGGGCCGGCCGTGCCCAAGCACGCGCTGACCGGCTACTGGCAGAACTTCGACAACGGCGCCACGGTCCAGAAGCTGCGGGACGTGCAGTCGCAGTACGACATCATCGCCGTCTCCTTCGCCGACTCCACGGCCACGCCCGGTCAGATCGTCTTCAACCTCGACCCGGCCGTGGGCTACGCCTCGGTCGCCGACTTCAAGGCCGACATCGCGGCCAAGAAGGCGGCCGGCAAGTCCGTGATCATCTCGGTCGGCGGCGAGAAGGGCAACGTCACGATCAACAGTGACGCCTCCGCGACCGCCTTCGCGAACAGCGCGTACGCCCTGATGCAGGAGTACGGCTTCAACGGCGTCGACATCGACCTCGAGCACGGCATCAACTCCACGTACCTCACCAAGGCGCTGCGCCAGCTGTCCGCCAAGGCCGGTTCGTCGATGGTCCTGACGATGGCCCCGCAGACCATCGACATGCAGAACACCGGGACCGAGTACTTCAAGACAGCGCTCGCCGTGAAGGACATCCTCACGGTGGTCAACATGCAGTACTACAACAGCGGTTCCATGCTCGGCTGCGACGGCAAGGTGTACAGCCAGGGCTCGGTGGACTTCCTCACCGCGCTCGCCTGCATCCAGCTCCAGGGCGGTCTGGACGCCTCCCAGGTCGGCCTCGGGGTGCCCGCCTCGACCCGGGGCGCCGGCAGCGGCTACGTCGACCCGTCCGTCGTGCGCAACGCGCTGGACTGCCTGACCCGCGGCACCGGCTGCGGCACGTTCAAGCCGTCGCAGACCTGGCCGAGCCTTCGCGGCGCGATGACCTGGTCGACCAACTGGGACGCGACGGCCGGGAACGCCTGGTCGAACGCGGTCGGCCCGCACGTCCACAACCTGCCGTAACGCCCGCCGGCAAGGCACGTCTTAGGAACCTCCCCCGCAGCGCCGCCGTTTCCCCGGCGGCGCTGCGCGCGTTCACCCCTCCAGATGGCGGTCGAGGACGAGGTCGAGCTGGGCGGCCCACTCCCGTACGCGGGCGGCGCGGCCGTTCACCTCGCACTCGTACGTGCTGCCGTCCCGGAGCGTGACGACGACGCGGAACTGCCGTCCGCGCCACGGGGTCTCCTGGGCGACGGCTCCGATCTCGTCCCAGCCGAACTCCGCCTGCTCGCCGAACAGCTCGAAGGCGATCCCGTCGGCGTCGGCGATGATCCCGCACTCGCCGTCGGCGGCGATGAGCGCGGGCCCGGACGGCGGGGCCGACGGCATTGGCGGCATCGGTGCCGGGGAGGAGGGCGAGGCGGCGGCCGGCGGCGCTACCGGAGGCGGCGGAGGCCCGGCGGGCTGCTCCGGCGGCGCTACGGAACCGGGCGCGCGGTCCCGTACGGGGGCCGGCGCAGGGGCGGCGGCCGGTGGCCCGACCCGTACGCCCGGCCCGCGCCGCGCCTCCCCCACGTCCTGGGTGGGCAGCGCGTGCGGAGGGACCGCGTCCCGCACGTCGGCGGGCACGTGCGGCGCCGCGACCACCGTCGGCGTCGGGGCGGGGCCCGGGGCGGGCGCCGCCGGGGCGGTGAGGACGTCGAGGATCCCGCCCGGTGCCGGCCGGGCGGCCGGGTCCTTGGCCAGGCATGCCGCCACCAGCCCCCGCAGCGCGGCCGGGACCGCGGAGAGGTCGGCGGGCTCGTGGACGGAGCGGTACATCAGGCCCATCGGGGTCCCGTCGCCGAAGGCCCGGCCGCCGGCCGCCGCCACCAGGACCGCGCCCAGCGCGAAGACGTCGGCGGCGCCGGTCACCTCCTCGCCGAGGGCCTGCTCGGGGGCGAGGTACCCCGGCGTCCCGAAGGCCGTCCCGGTGGCGGTGAGCCGGGTCGACTCGACGGCGCGGGCGATCCCGAAGTCGAGGACCCGGGGCCCGTCCGAGGCCATCACGATGTTGCCGGGCTTGAGGTCGCGGTGGACGAGCCCGCAGCCGTGGATGGCCTCCAGCGCCTCGGCGAGCGCGGCCCCGAGCGCGCGCAGCCGCGCTTCGGGCAGCGGGCCCTCGGCGGCGACGAGCCCGGCGAGGGTCGGCCCGGGGATGTACGCCGTGGCCAGCCAGGGCGCTTCCGCGTCCGGGTCGGCGTCCACCACCTGCGCGGTGTGGAAGCCGCCGACCCTCCGGGCGGCGGCGACCTCGGCGCGGAAGCGGGCCCGGAAGCCCGGATCCGCGGCGAGTTCCGGCCGGGCGACCTTGACGGCGACCGCGCGTCCGCCGCGCGAGCGCGCCAAATACACGGTGCCCATGCCGCCTTCGCCTAGCTTGTGCTCGACCTCGTACGTACCGATCAGCGTCCCCACGCGGGACAGTATGGCCGAACCCGACACCTTGACCTGTGCATGCCAGGGCTTCACGATGTGGCCCGGACACCCGCACCGAGTTCTGTCGCACACCCCCACACTCCCCACCCAGGAGACAGCATGCGACTTCGCATCCGCGGAGGAAGGTCCGCCACACTCGCGGCCCTGCTGGCGTTCGCCGTGGCGGCGCCGCTCTCCGTCAGCGCGACCCCCGCCGGGGCCGGCCCGGCGCCGACCGCCGCCACCGAGGAAGTGATCCGTCAGTACGAGGTCACCGGACCCGCCACCCCCGTCGCCAGGACCGCCCTCGCCGCCACCGGAGTCTCGGTGGACGAGGTCGACGCCCGCTCGGTCGTGGTCAGCGCCACCGCCGAGCAGCTGAGGAAGGTCAAGGCCCTCGGCTACCGGGTGACGCCCCTGCCCGGACCGCCCGACCGGTCCATCGAGGGGCTCGGCGTCCGGCCGCTGGACTTCCCCTCCGCCGACTCGAAGTACCACAACTACGCCGAGATGAACGCGGAGATCGACCAGCGCCTGGCCCAGTACCCGGGCATCATGAACAAGCGGGTCATCGGCAAGACGTACCAGGGCCGGGACATCATCGCCGTCAAGATCAGCGACAACGTGGGCACGGACGAGGCCGAACCCGAGGTCCTCTTCACCCACCACCAGCACGCCCGCGAGCACCTGACCGTCGAGATGGCGCTCTACCTCCTGCGCGAGCTCGGCGCCGGCTACGGCACGGACTCCCGGATCACCAACGCGGTCAACGGCCGCGAGATCTGGATCGTGCCGGACCTCAACCCGGACGGCGGCGAGTACGACATCGCCTCCGGCTCCTACCGCAGCTGGCGCAAGAACCGGCAGCCCAACAGCGGCTCCAGCTACGTCGGCACCGACCTGAACCGCAACTGGGACTACAAGTGGGGCTGCTGTGGCGGCTCATCGGGCTCCAAGAGCTCCGAGACCTACCGGGGCACCGCCCCCGAGTCGGCCCCCGAGGTGAAGGTCGTCGCCGACTTCGTCCGCTCCCGCGTGGTGGGCGGGAAGCAGCAGATCAAGGCCGGCATCGACTTCCACACGTACAGCGAGCTGGTGCTCTGGCCGTTCGGCTGGACCAACGCCGACACCGCCCCGGGGATGACCCAGGACGACCGGAACGCCTTCGCCGCCGTCGGACAGAAGATGGCCGCCAGCAACGGCTACACCGCGGAGCAGTCGAGCGACCTCTACATCACGGACGGGTCGATCGACGACTATCTGTGGGGGTCGCAGAAGATCTTCGGGTACACCTTCGAGATGTACCCGGCCTCCTCCTGGAACGGCGGTTTCTACCCGCCCGACGAGGTGATCGAGCGCGAGACGAGCCGCAACCGGGACGCAGTCCTGCAGCTCCTGGAGAACTCCGACTGCATGTACCGCTCGATCGGCAAGGCCCAGCAGTACTGCACCGGCTGACGGGCCGACAGGCACCCGTCGATATCGATTCCGTGAACTCCCCGTCCCGGATCCGTCCGGGACGGGGATTTCCATGGCCGCCCCGCCCCTGTCGTGCCACTGTGGAGCGGTACGGGTACCAGGGGGAGGTACGGCATGACGGGGGCGCGCCTGGAGGAGCTGCGCGGGGACGATCCGCCGCGGCTCGGGCAGTACCGGCTGCTGGGCAGGCTCGGTACGGGCGGCATGGGCCGGGTCTATCTCGGGCGCGGCCGGGGCGGACGGCTCGTCGCCGTGAAGACCCTGCTCGCCGAGGGAGTCGTCGGCGAGACCGACCGGCGCCGCTTCGCGCGCGAGGTGGCGGTCGCCCGGCGGGTCACCAGCGTCCACACCGCCCGGGTCCTCGACGCGGACGCCACCGCCGACCGGCCCTGGATGGCGATCGAGTACATCGCCGCCCCCTCGCTCTCCGAGCTGGTCCGCGCCAAGGGCGTGCTGCAGGCCTCGGCCGTCCGCTGGGTGGCCGCCGGGACGGCGGAGGCGCTGGTCACCCTCCACCGGATGGGGATCGTCCACCGCGACGTGAAGCCGCAGAACATCCTGCTGCCGGCGGCCGGGCCGCGGCTCATCGACTTCGGCATCTCGCACGCCAGCGACCTCACGCGGACCCAGCTCACCCTGGGGACCATCGCGTTCACCTCGCCCGAGCAGGCGCGCGGCGAGGTGTCCACGGCCGCCGCCGACGTCTACTCCCTCGGCGCCACCCTCTTCCACCTCTCCGTCGGCCGGCCGCCGTACCCGGAGGACGGGGACACGCTGCGGCTGCTGGCCCGGGTGCAGCGCGGCGATCTCGACCTGGGCGGGCTGCCCAAGGAGCTGGCCCCGCTGATCCGGCCGTGCCTGGCGGTGGACCCGGGCGCCCGGCCGGCCCCGGCCGAGGTCCTGGACCAGTTCACCTCCGCGATCGCGGGCCTGCCGAACGCCCCCGGCTCCCCCGCCGGGAACCGGTGGCTGCCGCCGCGGTGGACGGAGCTGATCGGCGCGTACGAGCGTCAGGCGCGCGTCTTCCAGACGGCCGGCTCGGGGGGCTCCCTGGCGCCGGCCGCGGAGCAGCAGACCAGCGCGGTCCCGCCGCCCGGCCCGACCCGGGTCCTCCCGGAGGAACGGGCCCGCCGCGAGGCGCAGGCCCGGGCGGAACGGGAACGGGCGGAAAAGGCCCGGGCCCGACAGGCGCAGGCCGAGCGGGAGCGAGCGGAACGAGCCGAACGGGAACGGGCGGAACGGGAACGGGCCGAACGGGAACGAGCCGAGCGGGATCGGGCGGAACAGGCCGAGCGGGAACGGGCCGAACGGGAACGAGCCGAACGGGAACGGGCCGAACAGGCGCGGGCCGCGCGGGAGTCCATGGCGGCGGCCCTGGCGGCCCAGGAGGAGGCCCTCAAGCGGGCCGCCCGGAACCCGCGGCCGGCGCCCGCGAGCCGTCCCGACCGCCCGAACCGTCCGAGCGGTCCCCGTGCGGGGGCGACACCGCCGACCCGTACACCGCCCGCCCGTACGACCCCACCCGCCCCACCCACACCCGCACCCGCACCCGCCCCGAAGAGCGGCGGGGGCGGAGACGGCTGGTTCTGGCTCGTCCTGCTCGCCGTCATCGCGTTCTTCGTCTACCAGGCGAACGCCGACGACGACACGGGTTCGACCGGTAGCGGCTCGTCGCCGTCGACGGGCTCCACCGCCACCTACGGCTCCCGCACGACCCCGACGCCCACCGCCACCTACGGCTCCCGCACGACCCCGACGCCCACCCCGGACGCCGAGGACCGCGCCTTCCGGGCCGTCGACACCGGCGACTGCCTCACCGCCTTCGACGACGGCTACGCCTCCTGGTCGACCTCCGTCCCGCAGACGGTGGGCTGTGCGGCCGCCAACGCCTTCCTGCGGGTCACCGCGGCGACCGAGGGCATCGACTTCGCGGACTGCCCGACGGGCACCGGGCGCAGCTACTGGTACCACGCGGGCTCGCGCTCCGCCTTCTCCACGACGCTGTGCGTGGAGCGGCAGTACCGCAAGGGCCAGTGCTTCGTCGCCAAGCGCAGCGGCACCACCATCACGGCGTCCCGCCCGATGAACCTGTGGAACTGCGACGCGGACACGGTGCCGAACGGCTACAACACGGTCCTGCAGATCACCGGCTACCACACGGCGCAGTCGTCCTACCCGGCCGGCTACTGCTCCCGAAGCACCGGCGACCGGAGCGTCTACTGGACGTACGCGGTCGACGGAGGAAGGAACGTGCTGTGTACGACAGCGGTCTGACGGTGCTCCTGCCCGCCCTGGCGGGCGGGGCGTCGGCGTGGATGCTGGTGCGGACCCGACGGGCCGCGGAGCGTGCGCCCGTGGCACCGGCGGAGGGCCCTGACCCGGTCGACCCGGCGCGGATCGCGCTGCTCGCGGGCGGTCCGGCGCGGGTCGCGGACACGGTGCTCTTCGCGATGCACACCGCCGGCGTCCTCGTGCTGTCCGGGAGGAGGACCCGGTGGGGCGAGGGCCGGGCGTACGACGCGGATCCGCTGCGCCGGCAGGTGCGCGCGACGTTCTCGGCGGAGAAGAAGTCGGCCAAGGGCGACGTGGCGTCGAGCCGGCTGCACGAGCGACTGGTCGCCTCGGCGGCCGTGCGGGCGCTGGACGAGGCTCTCGTCGACGACGGGCTGCTCCGCCCGCTCGGTCCGCTGCGCACCTGGCGGTCGGTCTGGTTCCTGCACATGGCGGTCTGCGCCGTGTCGGCGTTCGTGGGGTGGGGGGTGTACGCCTCGGCCGGGGAGGGGACCGCGGCCTGGTGGAACCCCGCCTCGCTGCTCGCGGTGGCCCTGCTGATCGCGGGCTTCTGCCTGTCGCCGTTCGGGCGGTTCACCCCCGAGGGCAGGCTGACCTCCGCGGGCCGCGCGGCCCTGCGGCGGCTGCGGGAGACGCACCGTCACCTCGCCGGGTCCGCCTGGGCCGAGGCTCCCGCCTGCGGTGACGATCACGGGCACGTCGACCCGGACGGGATCGGCGTGGCGCTGTTCGGCACCGGCGGGATACGGGACAAGGGGCTGCGCCGGGCGATCAGGAAGGCCAACGAGAGGCCGTCCGGCGGGAGCGGCTGCGGCGGAGGGTGCGGGGGCGGCTGCGGCGGCTGAGGGCCGGAGACCCAAGGGAGAGGCCGTGCGGAGAGGCGGGGCGCCTTCGATCCTGAGGCCGGCGGGAGGGGGTACGGAAGAGTCCGTACTCCTCGCCACTCTCAACTTATAGCGCACAGGGGGGCTTGCGGCAAGGCCCCCGTCGTACCGCAGAATCACTCACCTGTCCCGGAGCCTGCAGAATTGGGTGATTCACGAAGTGCGCGTTTCTCTGTCAGCTTTCGACCTTCCCGACCGTCTCGCGTCCAAGGCCGATCCCGCGCTCATCGCCGACGACGAGCGGCACTTCGCGGCCGTCGCGGAGAGCCTGGAGCAGTCGATCGCCGAGCTGTCGGACCGTCTGGACGCCGCCCGCCGGGCGCCCGGGGGCGTCGGCCGGGAGGCGTTGGAGCGTGACCTGGAGGTGCACCGGCTGACCGGCCGGCTGCGCGCCCTGCGGCGCTTCGGCCTCGACCTGTGCCTCGGCCGGGTCGTCGGCGCGGACGGCTCCGAGCCCGTCTACATCGGGCGGCTCGGTCTCACCGACAGCACCGGGCGGCGGCTGCTGATCGACTGGCGCTCCCCCGCCGCGGAGCCGTTCTTCGCGGCGACCCACGCCCGGCCGATGGGGCTGGCGAGCCGCCGCCGCTACCGCTGGACCGGCGGGCGGGTGAGCGACTACTGGGACGAGGTGTTCACCGCCGACGGTCTCGACCACCACGCCGCCCTGGACGACCAGTCCGCGTTCATCGCCAGTCTGGGGAGCAACCGCTCGGCCCGGATGCGCGACGTGCTCGCCACCATCCAGTCCGACCAGGACGCCGTGATCCGGGCGGGGTCCCGCGGCGCCCTCGTCGTCGACGGCGGCCCGGGTACGGGCAAGACCGTCGTCGCCCTGCACCGCTCGGCGTACCTCCTCTACTCCGACCCGCACCTCGGTCAGCGTCGCGGGGGCGTGCTGTTCGTCGGCCCGCACCAGCCCTATCTGGCGTACGTCGCCGATGTCCTCCCCAGCCTCGGCGAGGAGGGCGTGCGGACCTGCACGGTGCGGGACCTCGTCACCGAGGGCGCCACGGCGGTGCCCGAGGCCGATCCGGAGGTGGCCCGGCTGAAGTCGTCCGCGCGGATGGTGGGGGCGATCGAGAAGGCCGTCCGCTTCTACGAGTCGCCTCCCGAGGAGGGGATGACGGTCACCACCCCCTGGGCCGATCTCCGGCTGAGCGCCGCGGACTGGGCCGAGGCGTTCCGGGCGGCGGAGGCGGGCGTCCCGCACAACGAGGCGCGGGAGCTGATCTGGGAGGAACTGGTCGCGATCCTGCGGGACCGGCTCGACGCCGAGGTGCCCTCGGACCTGTTCCGCCGGGCGCTGCTGCACGACGAGGAGCTGACCGGGGCCCTCTCCCGCGCCTGGCCGCTCCTCGAAGCGGCCGACCTGGTCGGGGACCTGTGGTCCGTGCCGGCGTACCTGCGGATGTGCGCCCCGTGGCTTTCGCCGGACGAGGTCCGCGCGCTGCGGCGGGCGGACGCGCAGGCCTGGACGGTGTCCGACCTGCCGCTCCTGGACGCGGCGCGGCAGCGGCTCGGCGATCCGGAGGCGTCCCGGCGCAAGCGGCGCCGGGAGGCGTCCCTGGCCGCCGAGCGGGAGCGCATGGCGGGGGTCATCGACAACGTGCTCGCGGCCGACGACGACGGGGAGGGGGCGGTGACGATGCTCCGCGGGCAGGACCTGCGGGACACCCTGGTCGACGAGTCCGCGGCGCCGGCCGCGAACCCGGAGCCGCTCGCCGGGCCGTTCGCGCACATCGTGGTGGACGAGGCGCAGGAGCTGACGGACGCGGAGTGGCAGATGCTGCTGCTGCGCTGCCCCTCGCGGAGCTTCACCGTCGTCGGTGACCGTGCCCAGGCGCGGGACGGTTTCACCGAGTCGTGGCGGGAGCGGCTGGAGCGGGTGGGTCTCGACCGGATCGAGATGGCCTCGCTGACCGTCAACTACCGGACGCCGGAAGAGGTCATGGCGGAGGCCGAGCCGGTCATCCGCGCCGCGCTGCCGGACGCGAACGTGCCGGCGTCCATCCGCAGCAGCGGCGTGCCCGTCCACCACGGGCGGGTCGCGGAGCGGGACGGGATCCTGGCGGCGTGGCTGGCCGAGCACGCCGACGGGACCGCCTGTGTCATCGGCGATCCCGCCTTCCGGCCGGCCTCGCCGCGGGTCCGGTCCCTGACCCCGTCGCTGGCGAAGGGCCTGGAGTTCGACCTGGTGGTCCTCGTGGACCCGGAGGCGTTCGGGACGGGGGTGGCGGGAGCGGTCGACCGCTATGTGGCCATGACCCGGGCGACCCAGCGGCTGGTGGTCCTCACCTAGAACGGGTGGTTCCCCGGGGAGGCGGCTCCCCGGGGAACCCCCTACACCACCAGGCTCAGGGCCGCCGCGACCGCGAAGCCGGCCAACGAGAGCACCGACTCCAGGACCGTCCAGGACTTGAGGGTGTCCCGCTCCGAGATGCCGAAGTACTTGGAGA
Organism: Streptomyces sp. NPDC008121; assembly: GCF_042957155.1. Classification (NCBI taxonomy): domain Bacteria; kingdom Bacillati; phylum Actinomycetota; class Actinomycetes; order Kitasatosporales; family Streptomycetaceae; genus Streptomyces; species Streptomyces sp. NPDC008121. Next base: position 744,235 of record NZ_JBIBHT010000003.1, read on the forward strand.
CGATCCAGAATCCGCCGTCGTTGACGTGCGAGGCGAAGATCGAGCCGGCCGAGATCGCCATGATGACCAGGGCGAGGAAGGCCTGCGAGTGGCCGCCGCCCTCGACCAGGGGCAGCACGATCCCGGCCGTCGTGACGATCGCGACGGTCGCCGAGCCCTGCGCGACCCGCAGGACGAGCGAGATCAGGTAGGCGAGGACGATGACCGGCAGTCCGACGTCGTGGAAGGTGTCGGAGAGCGCCTGGGCCACGCCGCTCGACTTGAGGACGGCGCCGAAGACCCCGCCGGCGCCGACCACGAGCAGGATGTTGCCGACCGGCTTCAGCGACGAGGTGGAGACCTGCTCGAGCGAGGTGCGCGACCAGCCGCGGCGGATGCCGAGGAGGTAGTACGCGAGGAGCAGCGCGATCGTCAGGGCGACGAACGGGTTGCCGAAGAACTCGATCACGGACCGGAGGGTCGAGGGGTCGAGCCCGATGGAGGAGAAGGTCGCGGCGAGGATCAGGACGAGCGGGGTGCCGATGATGAGGAGGACGGTGGAGAGCGGGACCGGGGCCTCGGCGACTCCGGTGCGCTCGGCCTCGACCTTCGCCCTGGCCTCCTCGGCGGCCTCCACCATGTCCTGGGGGACCTCGACGAACAGGCGCTTGCCGATCCAGGCGGCGTACCCCCAGGCGGCGAGGACGGCGGGGATGCCGACGAGGACGCCCATCAGGAGGACCCAGCCGAGGGAGACGTGCAGCAGACCGGCGGCGGCGACGGGCCCGGGGTGCGGCGGCAGGAAGGCGTGGGTCATCGACAGGCCGGCGAGCAGCGGCATGCAGTAGAGCAGGATCGACCTGCCGGACCGCTTGGCGGCCGCGTAGACGATCGGCGCGAGGACGAAGATGCCGACGTCGAAGAAGACGGGGATGCCGAAGATGAGGCCGGTGAGGCCCATGGCGAGGGGCGCGCGCTTCTCTCCGAAGAGGCCGAGGAGGCGTGAGCTGAGCACCTCGGCGCCGCCGGAGACCTCGAGTATCGCGCCGAGCATGGTGCCCAGGCCGATGATGATGGCGACGTGGCCGAGGATGCCGCCCATGCCGTTCTCGATGACGGAGGTGGCGGCCGACTTCTGGACCGTGCCGAAGAGTTCGGTGACAGAGAGGCCGGCGGCGAGGCCGACGGTGATCGAGACGGCGAGCAGGGCGACGAAGGGCTGCAGCCGGACCTTGATGATCAGCAGGAGGAGCAGGGCGATGCCGAGGGCGGCGACGGTGAGCAGTCCCGCGGTGCCCGGTATCAGGAGCAGCAGGCCGCCGGTGTGGGGTGGTGGAGCGGTGGGGGTCATGGGGCGGGGGGCCTCGTTTTCGGGTAGGGGGGAGCGCGGCACGGCGTTCCGGTGACGGACGCCGTGCCGTGGAGCGGGTGTTCAGGGAGGGCCGTCCCGGTCAGCCGAGGACCGCGAGGGCGTCGATCTCGATGAGGAGGCCCGGGGGGAGACCGACGTAGACCGTCGTACGGGCGGAGGCGGGGGCCTTCAGGCCCTGCTCCTCGAAGTACTGGTTGTAGATCTCGTTCATCTCGGCGAAGTGGTCCACGTCGGTGAGGTAGACGCGCATCATCATCACGTCGTCCCAGCTCGCGCCGCCCTCCTCCAGGATCGCCTTGACGTTGGCGAAGGTCTGGAGGGTCTGCTCGCGCAGGGTGGGCCCGGCCGGGGTGGGGGCCTGTCCCTCGACGGCGGGGAGGAAGCCGACCTGGCCGGCGACCTGGAGGATGTTGCCCTTCCTGACGCCGTGGGAGAACTTCGCCGGCGGGGCGGTGTGGGTGGCGGGGGTGAGGGCGGTCTTCTCGGTCATGCGCTGTCCTTCAGTCCTTGGCGGGGTTGCCTGAGTACTCCCGGCTGATGGTGTCGGCGGTGCGGCGCACCAGGGGGAGCAGGGTGAGGAGTTCCTCGGCCGTGACGACCACGTTGGGGGCCGAGACCGACATGGCGGCGACGACGCGGCCGTCCGCGCCGCGGATGGGCGCGCCGATGCAGTTGATGGACTCCTCGTGGCCACCGAGGTCGGTGGCCCAGCCCTGTTCGCGTACGGTCGCCAGCTCCTTGAGGAAGGCGGCGGCGTTCGGGGTCGAACGGGGCGTGTACAGGGGGTAGTCGAGCTTGGCGGCGACGGCGCGCCGCTCGGGCTCGGGGAGGTCGGCGAGCAGCAGCTTGGCGACGGCGGCGACGGTGATCGCGACGGGCTTGCCGATCCGGGAGTACATCCGGACGGGGTAGCGGCTCTCGACCTTGTCGATGTAGAGGACTTCGCTCTCCTCGTACACCGCGAGGTGGACGGTGTGTCCGATGCGTTCGTTGAGCGCGGTGAGGTGGGGGTGGGCGATCTCGCGGATGTCGAGGTTCTCGACGGCCTCCTGCGCAAGGGCGAAGAGGCGGGCGCCGAGGCGGTAGCGCTGGTCCTGCTGGCGGTAGACGAGCCCGTGCTCGTGGAGGGTACGCAGCAGGCGCAGGGCGGTGGACTTGTGGACGCCGAGGCGTTCGGCGACCTGCCCGAGGTCGGCGGGGCCCTGCGCGAGCAGCGGCAGGATGCTCAGCGCGCGGTCGACGGTCTGGCTCATGGCGTACGTACCTCCTGGTCCTCCCCCGTCCAGCCGGGGCCGAGGTGAAGTCTCTCCCAGGCGCCGTCGTCGAGTCCGGCCAGCCGGTCGGCGTGCGCGGGCGTCGCGGGCGTCCCGAGGTCGCCGGGGACGGTGAGGGCGGCGGCGGCCATGAGGTGGCCGTGCCGGATCCGTGCCGTCACGTCGAGGCCGCGGAGGGTGGCGGAGAGGAATCCGGCGGCGAAGGCGTCCCCGGCGCCGACGGCGGCGACGACGTCGACGCGGGGGGCGGGGACGGAGGTGACGACGTCGACGGGGGGCGCGGGAGCGGCAGCGGCCGCCGGCCCGGGGCTGCGGTCCGGCCCCGTGCGGGCGCCCCGGCCCCCGGGCGCCGCCGGCGCGTGCTGGAACACGTCCCCGGGCGCCGCCGGCGCGTGCTGGGACACGTCCCCGGCCTCCGCCGGCCCGTGCTCGAAGACGACCGCACCCGCGCCGCCCCGCTTGACCACGAGGACCGCCGGCTCGGGGAGGATCGCCCGCACCGCGTGGGGACCGTGGACCCCCCAGGCCTCCTCCGCCTCGTCCTCACCGACGAAGACGAGGTCCGCGCCCCGCGCGAGGTCCAGCAGGATCCGGCCGCCCGCGGCGGGGTCGCGCCACAGTCCGGGGCGGAAGTTCACGTCGAAGGAGACGGCCGGCCGGCCGGCCCGCGGGGCGGTGAGCTCCCGTGCCAGGGCCAGGCAGTCGTCGGAGAGGGCGGCGGTGATACCGGACAGGTGGAGGACCCGCCCGTCCGCGACGGAGGCGTACGGCACCGTCGCCGGGGACATCGCCGAGGCCGCCGATCCGGCGCGGTAGTAGGCGACCTCGTGCGCGGCGGTCGCCCGGTCGGTGGCGGTACGGAAGTAGATCCCGGTCGGCCGCGCGGTGTCCCGTCCGACCGCCGACACGTCGACGCCGTACGCCCCGACGGCCGCCACCAGGTGGTCGCCGAAGCCGTCCGCCCCCACCCGGCTGACCCACTTCGCGCGGTGCCCCGCGGCGGCCAGCGCGCAGGCCACGTTGGACTCGGCGCCTCCGATGGCGCGGGCGAAGGAGGGGACGTCGGCGAGGCGGCCCGGCCGGGAGGGCAGGAAGGTGACCATGGACTCGCCGAGGCAGACGACATCCACGGGTGGCGCGTCCCCGGGCGGGTCTACGGTCACGGTCACGTACGGGCTCCTCGTCGGTCGTCGGCCTCATGGGTCCATTGACCCGGCATTGGCCCGGATGTTAGACACCACTAAGCGATATGCGCAATGACCGTTGCACATAATGCAACGCCCTTGAGGAGGCCCCATGCAGCAGCCCACACCCACCCAGCGGCTGGCGGACGAGCGCGTCGACCACCGCTTCAAGGCCCTGCCGCCCGACGCCGAGGGCCTGACCGTCGGCGAGCTGGCCGCCCAGCGCCGCAACCTCTTCACCGGCGGCTTCACCACCCCCGTCCTCGCGCTCTCCGCCGAGTCCGTCGCACACAACCTCCGCCTCCTGGAGACCTACGCCGAGCGGCACGGCCTCGCCTTCGCCCCGCACGGCAAGACCTCCATGGCCCCGCAGCTCTTCGACCGCCAGCTGGAGCACGGCGCCTGGGGCATCACGGCCGCCGTCCCGCACCAGGCGCGCGTCTACCGCGCCCACGGCATCGCCCGGATCTTCCTCGCCAACGAGGTCGTCGACCCGGCCGCCCTGCGCTGGCTCGCCGCCGAACTCGACGCCGACCCCGGCTTCCGGTTCATCTGCTACGTCGACTCCGTCCGCGGGGTCGAGCTGATGGACGCGGCCCTCACCGAGGCGGCCGCCCACCGCCCCGTCGACGTCGTCGTGGAGCTGGGCGCGGGCGACGGGGCGCGCACCGGAGCCCGTACGGAGGCCGACTGCACGGCCGTCGCCGACGCCGTCGCCGCGACCACCACCCTGCGCCTGGTCGGCGTGGCGGGCTACGAGGGCGAGGTCCCCGGTGCCACCACCGAGCGGGTACGGGAGTGGCTGCACCGGCTCGTCTCCCTGGCCGCCGACTTCGACAAGGCCGGCCGTTTCCCGCCCGACGTCGAGCAGATCGTGATCAGCGCGGGCGGCAGCGCCTGGTTCGACACGGTCGCCGACGTCTTCGCCGGGATCCCCGAACTCTCGCTGCCCGTCCTGAAACTGCTCCGCTCCGGCGCGTACGTCTCGCACGACGACGGGCACTACCGCAAGCTCACGCCCTTCAACCGGGTCCCCGAGGAGGGCGCGCTCCAGCCCGCGTTCCGCCTCTGGGCGCAGGTCGTCTCCCGCCCGACGCCCGAGCAGGCGTTCGCCAACGCGGGCAAGCGCGACGCCGCCCACGACCTGGACCTGCCCGAGGCGCAGGTCGTCCGCGACGCCCGCACCGGCGAGGTCCGCCCGGCCGACGGCATCACGGTCACCGGCCTGTCCGACCAGCACACCTGGCTCCGCACCGCGCCGGGCGCCGGGATCGAGGTCGGGGACTGGGTGGGCATGGGCCTGTCCCACCCGTGCACGTCCTTCGACAAATGGCAGTCGATCCCGCTGGTCGAGGCGGACGGCACGGTCGTCGACTACATCCGCACCTTCTTCTAGAGGAGCCGGTCACCATGGACCTCGTCATCCGCGACGTGGACGTCATCGACGGCTCCGGCGGCGACTCGTACCGCGCCGACGTCGCCGTGGACGGCGGCCGGATCGCCGCCATCGTCAAGGAGGCCGCGGCGGCGGGCTGTCAGCGCCCCACCGCCCGGCGCGTCCTGGACGCCGAAGGGCTCGCCCTGTCCCCCGGCTTCATCGACATGCACGCCCACAGCGATCTGGCGCTGCTGCGCGACCCGGAGCACACCGCGAAGGCCGCGCAGGGCGTGACCCTCGAAGTCCTGGGCCAGGACGGCCTGTCGTACGCGCCGGTCGACGACCGCACGCTGGCCAAGGTCCGCACGGCGATCACCGGCTGGAACGGCGGCGCGCCCGGGGACACGTCCGTCGACTTCGACTGGCGCACGGTCGGCGAGTACCTGGACCGGCTCGACCGCGGGATCGCGGTGAACGCGGCGTATCTGATCCCGCAGGGCACGGTGCGGATGTACGCGGTCGGCTGGGACGACCGCCCGGCGACCGACGCCGAGATGGACCGGATGCGGCAGCTCGTCGCGGAGGGCATGGAGCAGGGCGCGGTCGGCATGTCCTCCGGTCTGACGTACACCCCCGGCATGTACGCGCCCGACTCTGAACTCACGGAACTGTGCCGGGTCGTGGCGGGGTACGGCGGCTACTACTGCCCGCACCACCGCTCGTACGGCGCCGGCGCGCTCCAGGCGTACGAGGAGATGATCGCCCTCACCCGGGACGCCGGCTGCGCCCTGCACCTGGCGCACGCGACGATGAACTTCGGCGTGAACAAGGGCCGGGCCCCGGACCTCCTGTCCCTCCTCGACGAGGCGCTGGAGCGGGGCTCCGACATCAGCCTCGACACCTACCCGTACACGCCCGGCTGCACGACGCTCGCGGCGATGCTGCCGAGCTGGGCGAGCGAGGGCGGGCCGGAGGCGGTCCTGGCGCGCCTGCGGGACGCGGAGACCTCGGAACGGATCCGCCGGCACCTGGAGGAGATCGGCTCGGACGGCTGCCACGGGGTGCCGATCGAGTGGGACACGATCGAGATCTCGGGGGTGAGCGACCCGGGGCTCGCGTCCTGCGTCGGCCGGACGGTCGCCCAGTCCGCGCGGATACGGGGCGAGGCGCCTTGGACGACCGCCCGGCGCCTGCTGATCGACGACCGGCTCGGCTCGACGATCCTCCAGCACGTCGGCCACGAGGAGAACGTCCGCGCGATCATGCGTCACCGGGTCCACACCGGCGGGTCGGACGGCATCCTCCAGGGCCTCAAGCCGCACCCCCGGGCGTACGGCACGTTCCCGGAATACCTGGGGAAGTACGTACGCGAGGAGGGCGTCCTCTCCCTGGAGGAGTGCGTGGCCCACCTGACCTCCCGCCCGGCCGCCCGCCTCCGCCTCCCGGACCGCGGCCTGGTCCGCGAGGGCTACGTCGCCGACCTGGCCCTCTTCGACCCGACGACGGTCGCGGCGGGCTCGACGTACACCCACCCGCGCACCCTCCCGGTGGGCATCCCGCACGTCCTGGTGAACGGCACGTTCGTCATCGAAGACGGCAAACGCACCCCGGCCACCCCGGGCCACGCAATCCGCCGGACCCCGCCCTCCTGAGACCGCCGGGCGACTCGTCCCGCCCGGCGTGGGCCCTCGTCCCGCTGGGCGGGCGGGCACACGGGACGGTGCCCCTACGGGCGCGTCCGCTCCAGGTGCCCGCTCGCCACGGGAACGGCGCCCGACCGCGATCCGGGAGCCCACGGCTCCCTCCGCACCCAGACGAGCCCCGCCGCCAGCACCAGCCCCGCGACCACGAACCCGTACCACGGCGTCGCCCCCGTCGGCGCCGTCTCGTACGCCAGGGCCGCCGAGAGGACGGCGAGCAGTTGCGCCGCGCGCGTGTCCCAGGCGACCGCGGCGACCGCGCAGACACCCCACAGCAGGTACCACGGCTGCACCATCGGTGACAGCGCCACCAGTGCCACCAGCGCCAGTCCCAGCCCCCGCACCGGGTCGATCCGGCCCTTCCACGCCCGCCACGCGAGGGCCAGGATGACCGCCACCGCCGCCAGCAGGCCCAGCTTCTGCACCACACCCTTGACCGGCTCGGGGCCGTCGCCGAACAGCAGCCCGAGGCCCAGGCCGATGTCGCTCGTCAGGGAGAGCGCGGTGTGGATCGTCCCGGCGACGCTCTGCGTGCGCAGCCAGCCGAACCCGGTCCCGGCCACCACCGTGGCGCCCGCCGCGACCGCCCCCGCCACCAGCCCCGGCAGCACGAGCCCCCGCGCCACGCCCCGTACGCCCCCGTCCCGCCGGGCCACCATCACGCCGATGAAGAGCAGCGCCACGGCGGCCGGGGACTTGATCATCATGGCGAGCCCGACGAGGACGCAGCCGAGCACCCACCGCCCACGGGTCGCCAGCAGGACCCCGCTCAGCATGAGGCCGATCATGAGCCCGTCGTTGTGCATCCCGCCGATGACATGGACGAGGAGCAGGGGGTTGAGCGCGGCCAGCCAGAGCGCCCCCGGGCCGCCGCCAAGACCCCGCACGGCCCATACGATCAGCGCGAGCGCGCCCAGTGCGATCAGCCGCATGCCGAGGACGGCGGGCACGATCTCGCCGCCGGTGAGCTTCACGACGGCCTGGGCGAGGACCAGGAAGACGGGGCCGTAGGGGGCGGGGGTGTCGGTCCAGTGCCCGCCGACGCTCGCCGCCGCGTCCGCCCCGAGGTCCCCGGGGCCCAGGACCGACGGCCCCGCGCCGTACACGTCGTGCCCCTCCAGGACCATGGCGCCCTGCGCGATGTAGCTGTAGACGTCCGCGCTGTGCAGCGGCGGGGCGAGGAGCAGCGGCGTGGTCCACCAGGCGAGGGTGACGAGGACCCGGTCGCGGACCCCGGCCGCGAGGAGCCGGCCGTACCGCCACCAGGCGGCGACGAGCAGGGTGAGTCCGGCGTACGCGAGGACGGTGGCGGCGAGGGTGATCCCAGAGCCCCGGGGCTCCCAGAGGCCCCACGGCTCGCGCTCCGGCAGGGTGCCCGCCGCCAGGCCGCCGACCGCGACGGCCAGCGATCCGGCCGCCCCCAGCCACCGGCATCCGGAGGCGCTCACACGTGAAACCCACATGACGGGTCAATGTAGCCTGACGCGCCGAGCGCCCCGGCCGGCCGCCGGCCGTCCCCCGTTCGGCCGCCTCCGGCCCGCTTCGCCGCCCCCTCCCGTACCGTGCGTACGCCACCTCCCGTACCGGCGTACGCCCCCGCCCGCGGGCGTGCCCGACCCGCCCCGTACCGCCCGACGTGTCCCAAAACACGAGGCGCCCGGCTCGGCACCGCCGTAAGCTCGCGTCATGCAGGTGATCCAGTCCACGAAGCTCGCCAACGTCTGTTACGAAATCCGGGGCCCGGTGCTCGAAGAGGCGATGCGGCTGGAGGCCGCCGGTCATCGCATCCTCAAGCTGAACACCGGCAATCCCGCCGCCTTCGGCTTCGAGTGCCCGCCGGCGATCCTCGAGGACGTCCTGCGCAATCTGGCCGACGCGCACGGCTACGGCGACGCGAAGGGGCTGCTCGCCGCCCGCCGCGCGGTGATGAGCCACTACGAGACGAAGGGCATCCCGCTCTCCGTCGAGGACATCTACCTCGGCAACGGCGTCTCCGAGCTGATCCAGATGTCGATGCAGGCCCTGCTCGACGACGGCGACGAGGTGCTCGTCCCCGCCCCGGACTATCCGCTGTGGACCGCCTCGGTCTCGCTGGCGGGCGGCACGGCCGTGCACTACCGCTGCGACGAGCAGGCGGACTGGATGCCGGACCTCGCCGACATCGAGCGGAAGATCACCGACCGCACCAAGGCGATCGTGATCATCAACCCGAACAACCCCACGGGCGCCGTCTACGACGACGAGATGCTCCGCTCCCTCACCGAGATCGCCCGCCGGCACAATCTGGTCGTCTGCTCGGACGAGATCTACGACAAGATCCTCTACGACGGCACGACCCACACGCCGACCGCCGCGATCGCGCCCGACCTGCTGGTCCTCACGTTCAACGGCATGAGCAAGAACTACCGGGTGGCCGGTTTCCGCTCCGGCTGGCTCGCGGTCTGCGGCCCGAAGGCGCACGCCACGTCGTACATCGAGGGCCTGACGATCCTGGCCAACATGCGGCTGTGCGCCAACATGCCGGCGCAGCACGCGGTGGCGGCGGCGCTCCAGGGCCGCCAGTCGATCGAGGACCTGGTCCTGCCCGGCGGGCGACTGCTGGAGCAGCGGGACGTGGCGTACGACCTGCTCACGCAGATCCCCGGTGTGACCTGTGTGAAGCCGAAGGGCGCGCTGTACCTCTTCCCGCGTCTGGACCCGAACGTCTACAAGATCAAGGACGACCGCCAGATGGTCCTCGACCTGCTACGGACCGAGAAGATCATGGTGGTACACGGCACCGGCTTCAACTGGCACGAGCCGGACCACTTCCGGATCGTCACGCTGCCCAACGCCACGGACCTGGCGGACGCGGTGACGCGGATCGGCACCTTCCTGGACGGTTACGGCCAGCCCTGAGCCCGCCCACCCGCATCGCCCGCACCACCCGCAGCACCCCCGTCCGCCCCTCACGGGCCCCGCACGGGCACCGACCCGGACGTCACTCAACTTTAGACGGAATCTAAGCTAGGATGGCTCCAGAGCTACCGTAGGAGGCCATCCCCATGTACGAGCCGATCCGCACCAAGTCGGTCCACCGGATGGCCGACGACGACCGCGACGCGTACCCCCACCGCTCCCGCGAGGAAGAGCTGGACATCCAGCTCGCCGGACACCTCTCCGCCCTGCTCGCCGTCACGGACGAGCTGGGCGACACGGCGGCCGGTGAGCGGATCGCCGAGCAGGTGGCCCGGCTGCGCGGCGCGCCCCCGGCCCGCCACGCCGGACTGAGCGGCTCCGCCGCCCCGTCCCTGCACCGCCGCGCCCACGCCCTCGCGGGCCGCGCCCTCGTCGTCGCCGCCTCCCGGGCGGACACCGCCGCCGCGATCCTCGCCGCCGAGCGCATGGACGCGCACTCCGCCGCACTGACCTCGCCCGACCTGGTCAGCGCCCCCTGACGGCCCCGGCCCGCGTGCCGTCGAGGCGCGCGGACCGGGTGCCACCCACGTGCGCGACCCCGCCGTCCGACCGGACCGGGGAAAGGGGCCGGCCCCCGAAGCTGAGGGGCTTCGGGGGCCGGCACGCGTCGTGACGAGCCGTCGTGACCCCACTGGTCAGGGCGGTTGTCGTGGGCAGCCCGTCACGAGTCTCGGGCGGGGCTCAGCCCAGGCGCTCGACCAGCGCGCGGTACTCGTCCCACAGCTCCTTCGGGGTGTGGTCGCCGAAGGTGTTCAGGTGCTCGGGGACCAGGGCGGCCTCCTCGCGCCAGACGTCCCGGTCGACCTTGAGCAGGTATTCCAGGTCCTCGGCCGGCATCTCCAGGCCGTCGGTGTCCAGGGAGTCGACGGTCGGCAGGATGCCGATCGGGGTCTCGACGCCCTCGGCCTTGCCCTCCAGCCGCTCCACGATCCACTTCAGGACGCGGCTGTTCTCGCCGAAGCCGGGCCAGACGAACTTCCCGGCCTCGTTCTTGCGGAACCAGTTGACGTAGTAGATCTTCGGGAGCTTGGCGGCGTCCGCCTGGGCGCCGACCTTGACCCAGTGGGCCATGTAGTCGCCCATGTTGTAGCCGCAGAACGGCAGCATGGCGAAGGGGTCGCGGCGCAGCTCGCCGACCTTGCCCTCGGCGGCGGCGGTCTTCTCGGAGGCGACGTTGGCGCCGAGGAAGACGCCGTGGTTCCAGTCGAAGGACTCGGTGACCAGCGGCACGGCGGAGGCGCGGCGGCCGCCGAAGAGGATCGCCGAGATCGGCACGCCCTTGGGGTCCTCCCACTCCGGCGCGATGGTCGGGCACTGTCCGGCCGGGACGGTGAAGCGGGCGTTGGGGTGGGCGGCCGGGGTGCCGGACTCCGGCGTCCAGTCGTTGCCCTTCCAGTCGGTGAGGTGCTTGGGCAGCTCTTCGGTCATGCCCTCCCACCACACGTCGCCGTCGTCGGTGAGCGCGACGTTGGTGAAGACGGAGTTGCCCCACAGGGTCTTCATGGCGTTGGCGTTGGTGTGCTCGCCGGTGCCGGGGGCGACGCCGAAGAAGCCGGCCTCGGGGTTGATGGCGTAGAGCCGGCCGTCCTCGCCGAACCGCATCCAGGCGATGTCGTCGCCGATGGTCTCGACCGTCCAGCCGGAGATCGTGGGCTCCAGCATGGCGAGGTTGGTCTTGCCGCAGGCGGACGGGAAGGCGGCGGCGACGTACTTCGCCTCGCCCTGCGGCGGGGTGAGCTTGAGGACGAGCATGTGCTCGGCGAGCCAGCCCTCGTCGCGCGCCATGACGGACGCGATGCGCAGGGCGTAGCACTTCTTGCCGAGCAGGGCGTTGCCGCCGTAGCCGGAGCCGTACGACCAGATCTCGCGGGTCTCGGGGAAGTGCGAGATGTACTTGGTGGTGTTGCAGGGCCAGGGCACGTCGGCCTCGCCCTCGGCGAGCGGCGCGCCGAGGGTGTGGACGGCCTTGACGAAGAAGCCGTCGGTGCCGAGCTCGTCGAGGACGGCCTGTCCCATGCGGGTCATGGTGCGCATGGAGACGGCGACGTACGCGGAGTCGGTGATCTCGACGCCGATGGCGGAGAGCGGGGAGCCGACGGGGCCCATGCAGAAGGGCACGACGTACATCGTGCGGCCCTTCATGGAGCCGCGGAAGATCCCGTCGCGGCCGGCGAAGATCTCCTTCATCTCCGCGGGGGCCTTCCAGTGGTTGGTCGGGCCCGCGTCCTCCTCCTTCTCGGAGCAGATGAAGGTCCGGTCCTCGACGCGCGCGACGTCGGACGGGTCGGAGGCGGCGTAGTACGAGTTCGGGCGCTTGATCGCGTCCAGCTTCTTGAACGTGCCCTTGGCGACGAGCTCCTCGCACAGGCGCTCGTACTCGGCTTCGGATCCGTCGCACCAGACGATGCTGTCCGGCTGCGTGATCGCCGCGATGTCGTTCACCCAGGAGACGAGTTCCTGGTGCTGGGTGGGGACGGTGGTGGGAGCCGCGTTGTCGCGCGCCACGATTGCTCCTTGATGAGGGGTTTTTAGATGTAGGCCCCTTGGGGGCTGCGACCCGGATGCTTCTCGTGTGGAGACGCTCGCGCTCATCCGGTGCCGACCGCACTCATTTGATCATCCGACGCATGCGCCCATATGTCCAGAGGGCCGCCCACGTGAGCATCGCCACTCCTCTTCGGGACCTACGGGGGCGTAGGTAGCATTCGGTCCATGAATTCCGCCATGCCGTCGGTGAACGAGATAGAGCAGTTCGTGAAGCCCCGACTCAGGGGCTGGCTGCACGCCGGTATGTTTCCCGCCGTGATCGTGGCCGGTGTGGCCCTGGTCGCCCTGTCGGACTCGCCCCGGGCGAGGATCGCCTGCGGCATCTACGTCCTCACCGCCTGTCTGCTCTTCGGGATCAGCGCGCTGTACCACCGGGGCAACTGGGGCCCGCGCGGCGAAGCCGTCCTGCGCCGCCTGGACCACGCCAACATCTTCCTGATCATCGCGGGCACCTACACCCCGCTGACCCTGCTGCTGCTCCCCGACTCCACCGGGCGTCCGCTGCTGTGGGCGGTCTGGGTGGCGGCCGTGGCCGGCATAGCGTTCCGGGTCTTCTGGGTGGGCGCCCCTCGCTGGCTGTACACGCCCTGTTACATCGCGATGGGCTGGGCGGCGGTCTTCTTCCTGCCCGACTTCATGCGGGCGGGCGGCGTCGCCGTCCTCGTCCTCGTCGTCGTCGGCGGGCTGCTCTACAGCGCGGGCGGCGTCGTCTACGGCATCAAGCGCCCCAACCCCTCCCCGCGCTGGTTCGGCTTCCACGAGGTCTTCCACTCGCTGACGCTGGCGGCCTTCGTCGCCCACTACGTCGGCATCTCCCTGGTGGCCTACCAGCACGCCTGACCCGCACAATGACGACCATGCCCGTCGACCCCGCCACCCGTCCCGGCCTGCGCGAACGCAAGAAGACCCGTACCCGCGCGGCAATCCGGAAGGCCACCTACCGGCTCGCCGCCGCGCACGGCTGGGACGCAGTCACCGTGGAGCGGATCGCCACCGCCGCCGAGGTCTCCCCCTCGACGGTCGTGCGCTACTTCCCGGTCCGGGAGGACATCCTCCTCACCGACGAACGGGACCCGCTCCTGGAGGCCCGGCTGCGGGCCCGCCCCGCCGACGAGGAGCCGCTGGAGTCGCTGCGCGCCGTGATCCTCGAAGCCGTGACGGCGGCCCTCGCCGACGAGCCCGAGGAGACCCGGCTGCGGGCCCGGCTGATGGTGGAGATCCCGGCCGTACGGGCCCGGTTCACCGAATCCACCGCCGACACCGCCCAGCGCCTCGCCCGCGCCCTCGCCGACCGCACCGCCCGCGACGCCGACGACCTGGAGGTACGGGTCTTCACGGCGGCCGTCCTCGCCGCCCTGCGCGAGGCCACCGTCCACTGGGCCGAGCACGGCCGGAGCGAGGACCTGATCCCGCTGCTGAACCGGACCGTCGACACCCTCAAGGGCGGCCTGACGCTCCGAACGCGCCCCTGACGACCCGCCCCGACTCCGGGTTGTCCGCGCACGCCCACACCCCGTGCGGGCAGTAGTCCGTGAAGGTCTGGTAGACCGGCCGGTACCGGGCGAACCAGTCGAGCATCCCCCGCACGTACTCCGGGTTGTCCCCGTTGCGGAAGAGACCCCATTCCGGGTACGAGACGGGCTTGCCGTGCGCCGCCGCGAACCGCACGTGGTCCGCGAGCCCGTACTCCTCGGCCACCTGCCCGGCGAAGTCGAGGCCCTCCGGCTGGTCGTAGGCGTCCATCCCGATGATGTCGACGTACGCGTCGCCGGGATAGCAGCGCGTCCACTCCACCGCGTCCCGGCCCCGGCTCGCCGTGAAGTCGAAGCGGAACCGCTGCCCGGGCACCTCCCGCAGCACCCCGACGATCCGCCGCCAGTACGCCTTCCAGCTCTCCGGGTCCGGGCCGCAACGATGGCTGTAGGTGGTGCCGTTCATCTCCCAGCCGAGGACCAGGATCGCGTCGGAGAGCCGGTGCTCCACCAACCGCCTGCCCAGCGCGCGGAAGTGCGCGTCGTACGCCCCCGTCGACCCGCCCCGCAGCCCCGCCCGGACCTCGGTGTCCGGCAGGCCGTCCTCGCTGCGGTCCATCATCGGCACGTTCAGCACGAAGAGCCGCCCCGGCCCGGCCTCCTTCCACCGCGCCCACGGCTCGAAGAGCGCCGGATGCCCCTCGATGTTCGACCAGCGGTCGCCCGGCAGATATGTGTGCCCGACGGTCAGCGACGCGCCGCCCAGCCAGCTCTGCACCTCGCCGATCCGCCGTACCCCGGTCTCGTCGGAGCCGGTGAAGAAGCCGGACGGCACCGTCAGCGGCGCCGGGGCCGCCTCGGGCGCGGCGGGCTCCCCCTCCTGCCGGGAGCCCGGGGCGAGCCGGTCGCCCGGCAGGACGAGAGCGAGAACGGCCGCGAGCAGCACGGTCAGTGCTGCCCGCGGCCCGAAGGCCGACGTCACGTCAGCCGGTCCAGAAGTCCCACCACCGGGTCAGGACGAGCATCCCGATGATCCCGATGTGCAGGACGGGCAGGGCGAAGGTGAACTCCTCGAAGAACCCCTTCAGGGCGGCCGGCGCCGGCAGCAGGCCCGCCCGGACGTTGAGCGAGGTGACGTACCAGAACATGACGATCGTGGCGACCCAGGCCAGACAGCACCACAGGCAGAGCGAGTTGATCTCGTACAGCGACTGGTACATCAGCCAGGTGCAGAAGCCGACGCCGAAGAGCATCCCCGCGTTGAGCCCCAGCCAGAACCAGCCGCGGTAGCGCGCCCCGGCGAGCAGCCCGGCGCCGACCGCGACGACCACCGCGTACGTCACGAGCCCCAGCATCGGGTTCGGGAAACCGAACACCGCCGCCTGCTCGCTCTTCATGATGTTGCCGCAGGAGACCACCGGGTTGAGGCTGCACCCCGGCTGGAAGTTCGGATCCTCCAGCAGCAGGATCTTGTCGATCGTGATGACCCAGCCGGACAGCACGCCCGCCGCACCGGTGATCATCAGCATCCAGGCGAAGGCCCGGCTCGCGCCGATCACCCCGCCGCTCTCCCGGGCCCCGTCCTGCCGCTGCTCCGGCACCCCGCCCCGTACGTTCACCGTCGCCATGACGCCGCCCCCCGCCGCTCAGCGCTGCAGTCGCCGTACCGGCAGCAGCAGGTGCGCCCCGGCCGCCAGGACGTCGTCGTCCGAGGCGAAGGCCCGCAGCCGCTCCTCGGAGAGCGGCTCGCCCGGCACGGCCTCCGGCCAGGGGCGCACCGAGCAGATGAGGTAGGCGTGCCCGATCTCCTTCGCGGCCGCCTCCCACTCCGCCGGCACCGGACACTGCACCTTCATGAACGGCAGGGTGAGCACGGCCTGCTGGGCCTCGACGAGCAGATGGGCGCCCACACCGGGCTCCTGCGCCACGTCGACCACCTGACCGCCGAGCGGCAGGCCCATGGCCTCCAGGGCGGCCCGCATCGCCTCCTCGCCGGCCTGGGGGCCGTCACGGCCGTCGCCGAGCGAGTACACCATCAGGAAGGGGGTGACGGGGGTGTCGCCGACGGGTCCGGTCGTCCACGAGACGACGGTCAGCGTGCCCAGCGGGGAGGCGCTGCGCTCCGAGGAGACAACATTGGGAGTGGTCATGGGTCGGGATGCTAGTGGCCCAACTCTCTTCTACCGGGCACGAATTCACCCGATCGGCCGACATTCACCCCGGCGCTCCGCCTGCCGCAACAAAGGCGCGTTCCCCTCGTTAAGCCCTGAGGGCATTCTGCCTCCGCCTGCGCCGGAGGGTCCCGATCAGCCGTTGCCGGAGGATTCCCGACCACCAGGAGATCCCTCATGATCGTTTCGCGCCGCGTGGCGCTGCGGTCCCTGTTCACCCTGACCGTGGCCGCGTTCACGGGCGGCGTGCTCGCCCGTATCACCACCACTCCCCGCGGCGACCGCCCCCGGGCCGCCGCCGGTCTTCCCGCCGCGCCGGGACCGTCCGCCGCGGACGCGGAGGAGACCTTCGACGAGATGTACCGGGGGCGCCGCATCCAGGCCCGCGCCACGCCCGCGGGCGTGCCGGAGGTCCTCGTCGACGGGCGGCCGCTGCACCTGATGCGGTGCGCGGACGGCGGCTATCTCACCCCCGTCGACCACTACGCATCCTGTCCGACGCCACGGGCGGCCACCCGCGCGGCCGTGGACCAGCTGGGGTCCGCGCCCCTCTCCCCCCTCGCCGCCTCCCACGGCGCCCGGGGCGACCACGGCGCCGGCCCGGGAGGGAGCCCGCGTGGCGTACACGCGTAAGAACCAGCGCGACCTGACCAGCGCCGAGCGGAAGAAGTTCGTCTCCGCCGTCCTGGAGCTCAAGCGCCGCGGGACGTACGACGAGTTCGTCCGTACGCACATCGACTATTACGTCGCCGACGGCGAGGGCCGCCTCCGGGTGGCCCATATGACGCCCAGTTTCCTGCCCTGGCACCGCAAGTTCCTGCTGGAGTTCGAGCGGGAGCTGCGCCGGGTCGACCCGACGGTGAGCGTGCCCTACTGGGACTGGACCCGTGACAACACCCCGGCGGCGGCCCTCTGGGCCGAGGACTTCATGGGCGGCAACGGCCGCCGCGGCGACCTGCAGGTGACGACCGGCCCGTTCGCCTTCGGCGGCGGGCAGTGGACCGTGAAGCACGCCATGACCGAGACCACCTTCCTGACCCGGGACTTCGGGAACCCGTCGAACCCGATCACGCTGCCCACCTCGGCGCAGGTCGACGCGCTGATGCGGGAGACGGTGTACGACGTGGCGCCCTGGAACTCCACCAGCGCCTCCGGGTTCCGCAACGGCCTGGAGGGCTGGGGACCGGGCCGGACCAACGACCGCTTCCGCGTGCACAACCGGGTGCACCGCTGGGTCGGCGGCATGATGCTGGGCGGCGCCTCGGTCAACGACCCGGTGTTCTGGCTCCACCACTCCTTCGTCGACCTGCTCTGGTCCCGCTGGCAGCAGCGCCACCCGCGGGCCGGCTATCTGCCGGAGCGGCAGCCGCCGCCGGGCGACGCGCAGCGCGGCCGGATCGCGGCCCGCGACGAGCGGATGGGGCCGTGGAACGTCACCCCGGCGCAGATGCTCGACCACAGCGACCTCTACCGCTACGCGTAGCGGACGGGCGTACGGAAGCGGCCCCCCGGCAGTCTGCCGGGGGGCCGCTCGCCGTTCGGCTCGGTGATCGCCTGGGTCAGGCGCCGTAGCCGCCGCCGTCACGGTGCTGGTCGCCACCGCCGTCGACGTTCGCGCACTGGTTGCCGAACGCCGGGTTGATCAGACCGATGACGGTCACGGTGTTGCCGCACAGGTTGACCGGGATGTGGACCGGGACCTGCACCACATTGCCGGAGGCGACACCGGGCGAGTTGAGCGCGGCACCCTGGGCACCCGAGTCGGCGACGGCCATGCCGGCTCCGCTGAGGGCAACGGCACCCGTGCCGGCGAGAACAGCGGCAGCCTTCGCGATGCGAGACATCAAGAACTCCTTGGACGTGGAAAGGCGACCGCGAGAATCACGGCCGTCGTTCCCCTTCAACGCCGAAAGGGCGCGCGAGTCACGGCCTTTAGGCCGGACGGGACGACTTCGCGGAGAAGTGGCCCGCAGACCGGTGGTCCACCCGCCGTCGGATACGACGGAGCGAACCCCCGGGTCTGCGAGCCGCGGCCATGCGACAGGCATTCTGTTGTAACGAACAACGACCCCTCGGGTGGCGGGGAAGAATCGTGTCTTCACCCGCCGGGTCATCGGTCGTACGCCAGAACGCCGTCAGGCCGTCGGCTGCGCCAGGCCCAGCTGGGGGCCGAGCGTTCCCCGCACGGCGGGGCCGATGACGCCGAGCTGGGGCTCCGCGAGGGCGGGGAGGCCGGCGTGCTCACCGCGCGGCTGGGTGACGGGGTTGCCGAGCGTGGCTCCGGGGGTGGCGGTGGCCATCGGGGCGCGCGGGTTGGTCAGCAGGGCGGTGCCGGGCTCGCTGCCCTCCAGGACCTCGGGCAGCGGGGCGGCCACGAGGGTCTCCGGGACGGTGGTGCCGAGCGGCACCTGGGGCACGCCCAGGTCCGGCAGCGCGGCGGAGCGGCCGTGCTGGAAGCCGGTGGGGGCGCCGGGGACGGGCGTGGGGACTCCGCTCGCCACGGTGGGGGCGTCCATCGGGATCACCGGCTCGAGGCCCTGGAGCGGAACGATCACCGGCGCCTCGGCGGCGGTAGCGGGGGCCGCCATGGCCGCGGAGGCGAGAGCGGTCATGAGGATTCCCATGCCGGCTTGAGCTCGCAGATTCATGACTGCGTACGTCCTTCAGAGCAGGAGACAAGGGTGCGGTGGTGCTGTGCCGTGTGAACGAGCCCTCCGCGGGGAACGTCGCGAAATTCGCCTGATTGCAGCAACGTGAAAGCCCCCCACCGGTGACGGCGGGGGGCTGGGTTGACGGCCCGTCCGTGGCTCGGGTCAGCCGTCGTGTCCGGAGCGCCGGACGCGGACGAGGCGGCTGCCGCGGAGACGGACGAGCGCCCCGCCGACGATCAGCGCCGCACTCGCGGCGGCGGCGCCCCTCAGCTCGGCCTCACTCCCGGTCTCGGGCAGGACCCCGCCCGGCCCGCCGGGCGCGCCCGGAACGGTGGAGGTGTCGGGTCCCTGCGGCCCCCCGGGGTTCCCGTCGCCCGGCGACCCGGGCCCGTCGGGAGTGGAGGGCGGGACCGTGGGGGGCGTGCCGGGCTGGTCCGGGGCGCCGGGGGTCCCGGGCTGGTCCGGGGTACCGGGCTCGTCGGGGTTTCCGGGCTGACCCGGCGTACCGGGCTCGTCGGGGTTACCGGGCTGCCCCGGCGTACCCGGCTCGTCCGGGTTTCCTGGCTGACCCGGCGTACCCGGCTCGTCCGGGTTTCCTGGCTGGTCCGGGTTTCCGGGCTGGTCCGGCGTACCGGGTTCGTCGGGGTTCCCCGGCTGCCCCGGCGTACCAGGCTCGTCAGGCGTCCCGGGCTGCCCTGGGTTCCCCGGCTCGTCCGGGTTCCCCGGGTTCCCCGGCTCGTCCGGATTGCCTGGCTGGCCTGGCGTACCGGGCTCGTCGGGGTTCCCCGGCTGGTCCGGGTTCCCCGGCTCGTCCGGCGTACCGGGCTCGTCAGGGTGACCACCGGGGCCGTCCGGGTTCTCCGGGGTGCCGGGGTTGCCCGGCTGGTCGGGGGTGCCGGGCGGCGGGGGGTACTCCTCGTCCGGCTCGTCGCCGTAACCGCCGGGCTCGTCGCCGTATCCGCCCGATGCGTCGCCGGAGCCGTAACCCTCGGAGTCGTCGCCGTCGCCGTAGCCGTCGGACTCGTCCGGGGCGGAGTGGGCGTGCGAGTGCCGGTCCGCGGCGGTGGAGGGTGTGGCTTCCGCCGTCGCGGCGAAGCCGCCGGTCAGCGACAGGACACCCGTCGCGGCCGCGGCGGTGAGCAGTTTCCTGCTGATGATGGATCGCATACCGCTCTTCCTCTGGGGAAAGGGAGACCGGCAGGGAGTCCCCCCTCGCTCCGACCGGCCTGTCCCCGCACTCGATCCGTCGGTCGTCTGCGGCGACCGGTGGTCGTGGGGGTGGCGAGAGCCTAAGGAGCGGCGCACCGCGTGACCGGACCACACGGTCGGCGATCGGGGAAAGTCATACGATCGGCCGACGCGGGGCGGTGGTGGGGCGCGGAGGGAGCGAGCGCCCGCCGGGGGTGGAGCGAGGGTGGGGGAGTCGTCAGCCGCCGAGCGGAAGGCCGCCGAGGAGCTGCGTGCCCTTCTTGGCATCGTTCAGCGACTCGGCGGTCTCGCCCACGGTCTTGACCATGGAGCCGTCCGTGGTGCTGCTCAGCGTGTCCGTCTTCAGACCGTCGCTGCTGAGCGCCTCCAGACCACCGTCCAGGCTGGTGGGGACGGCCGTCGGCTCGGCGGCCATGGCGGGCGCGGCGGCGGCCAGGGCCATCATGGAACCGGCGACGACCGCGGCAACCTTGGTGGGCTTCATGGAGTGAGTCCTTCCTCGATGACGTCTTCACAAGCAAGTCGCTTGCCGTACAGGCCTCTTGGCCGATTCCTGTACGTCGTTCCGTCTTCTGTAACGAGAGGTTCGCTCCCCGGAAACTCCGGGAGGAAGGATTTCTCGACACTGCACCCGAACGAAGGGGCGCGCGGTCCTATTTGCCGATCGGACGCGCGAGCGCCGTGCCGGTCCAGGGGTGCTGGACCGGCACGGCGCAAGCCGGACACGCTCTAGGACGTCGACGCTCCGACGGGGAGCTGCGGGGCGGTCGCCGGCGCGGCCGGGAGTTCCGGCAGGGCCGGGAGCGCCGGGAGCGCCGGGAGCGACAGTCCGCCGAGGAGCGACTGCACGAGTGCGTTCACCGTCGCGGTGATCTGCGTGACGATCCCGGTGACGCCCCCGAGGGGGAGGGAGGCGAGCAGATCGGCCACCGCCTGCTCGACGGCGGCGACGGTGTCGCCGATGAGGTCGGCGGGTGCCGCCGCGCGGGTGGCCGCCTCGGTGGCGGCCTCCGTAGCGGCCGCAGTGGCGGCCTCGGTGGCGGTTCGGGTAGCGGCCTCGGTGGTCGGCGTCGTCGGGAGCGCGTCCGCATCCGTGACGACGGCGGTGGGCCTGAGGGGTTGGTGTTCGTCGGCGACGGCGGGTCCCGCCGCGCCGAGGGCGAGTGCGGCGGATATCGCCAGGACGGTGAGACGGCGTGATGCCAGGGGACGCATATTTGTTCCTTTTCCTTATGCGTCGGACAACTTCTCCGTCACCGTGCCTGCGGTGATAGCGCTCCGCAACGGCTGAGCTACACAGCGCCATGCCTCCGTTCGGGTGAATCCACCCCTCTGACCTGCCCCTCCAAGGGGCGTACGCCGTTGCACCGGACGGCGCACAAGGGTGCGTCCGAATGAGGAAAGGCCGACACGCCGCACCCGGAAGGGGCGGCGCGCCGGCCTCGGAGGGACCGCGATGCGGGGCGCTCGATCAGACGTTGGCGCAGGTGTTGCCGAACGCCGGGTTCAGGAGACCGATGACGTTGACGGTGTTGCCGCAGACGTTGACCGGCACGTGGACCGGGACCTGCACCAGGTTGCCGGACAGGACGCCCGGGGAGTGCAGGGCCGCGCCCTCGGCGCCGGAGTCGGCGGCGGCGATACCGGTGGCACCCGCGACGGACGCGGCGACACCGACGGTCAGGACTACAGCCTTCGCGATACGGGACATGGGGAAGCACTCCTCGATTGTTTTCTAGCCTCTTGGACCGGACGGCCGGCTCGCAGACGGATTCGCCCGACTCCCTCAACAACGCGGGCCCATTTCATTGGTTGCGCTCCCGAACGGGTGACGTTCAACCGATCTTTGGGCCACAAGAGGGCCATTTGGGCGAGCGAGCCTGGAAAGGCGCAACACGCACAACGAGGAACCGGCCCAAGGGATACGGGAGTTAGCGTTTCCGGGCATCTAATGCTTACTATCGCCCGGCATCGGGGTTATAACGTTCCCGAACGTTGCTTCCGGGCCCGCCGCGCGTTCACCCATTTCGTGCGGACGACATCTCACTCTCTCCCGATCTTCACGGGTCTTCCCTTCCTCCTCTCATCAAAGCGGAGAACCTGTATGCGGAATTCAACGGTTCGTGACGCGCGCCGCGGTGCTTTGGGCGCCCTTTCCGCGAACGTCGTCCGGCGCTGACGTGCGGGCCTCTCGAGAATCGGATTCCTCCCCCTTCACCGTTCTGCACGCGGTCCAGCCCGGTGACGCCGGGGTCGCCCGCGTCGTCACCGACCTGGTCCGGGCGCAGCTCGGCGAGGGGATGCGGGTGGCGGTCGCCTGCCCGCCCGGCACGCCGCTCGCCGCCGCGGTCCGGGCGGAGGGCGCCGTGGTCCACGACTGGCGGGCGGGGCGCGAGCCCGGGCCCGGGCTGGTCCGGGAGACCCGCGACCTGGCCCGGCTGATCGACGCCGTGCGCCCCTCCCTGGTCCACGCGCACAGCGCCAAGGCCGGGCTGTGCGCGCGGCTGGCCCTGCGGGGGCGGGTGCCGACGGTGTACCAGCCGCATGCCTGGTCCTTCGAGGCGGCCGACGGCGCGGTCGGGGCCATGGCCCGCCGCTGGGAGCGGTGGGCGGCGCGCTGGACGCAGCGGATCGTCTGCGTCAGCGACGCCGAGCGCCGTACGGGTGAGGAGGCGGGGGTGCGGGCCTCCTGGTCGGTCGTACGCAACGGCGTGGACGTGACCCGGTTCGCGGCCGCGGCGGCTCAGACCCCCGATCCGGGGCCGGGCGAGGGTCCCCTCGTCGTCTGTGTCGGACGGCTGTGCCGGCAGAAGGGCCAGGACGTGCTGCTCGCCGCCTGGCCCGCCATCGTCGCCGAGGTGTCGAAGGCACGGCTGGTCCTCGTCGGCGACGGGCCGGACCGGGCGCGGCTGCGCACCGGGGCGCCGAAGGCGGTGCGCTTCGCCGGCGCCGTGGACGACATCGCGCCCTGGTACCGCGCGGCCGACCTGGTCGTCCTGCCGTCCCGTTGGGAGGGCATGGCGCTGGCGCCGCTGGAGGCCATGGCGAGCGGCCGGCCGGTGGTGCTCACCGATGTGGCCGGCGCGCGCGAGAGCCTGCCGCCGGACCACGAACCGCACTGCCTGGTCCCGCCGGAGGACCCGGCCGCCCTCGCCGCCGCCGTGGTCCGCCTCCTCGGCCGGCCGGAGCTGCGGCACTCCCTGGGCCGCCAGGCCCACGAGCACGTACTCAGCAGATTCGATGTGCGGCGCACCGGCGCGGCCGTCGCGGACGTGTACCGCGAGCTGGCCGGAGTGCGGTGCACCGAGCACAGAGAGCCGATTGCGCAGTGACTACGGAAAGCACCAGCGTTCCCTCTTCGCCGGGCCCCTGGCCCTCGACGCGCCAGGCCGTCCACGGTCTCGCCTCCCTCGCCCCGCCGCGCGGCACGTCGGACCGGCTGGCGCTCCCGCCGCGCCGTCCCGCGCCGGTGCGGTCCACCGCGGCGCCGCTGATCGCGGCCGACGCGCTGGCCGTGCTGTGCGCCGCCTGGCTGGTGCCCGCGCCGTACCCCGCCGTCCGGCTGCTCCTGCTGGTCGCGGGGTGCGTCCTCGCGCTCAACTCGTACGCGGGGCTGCACCGGCCCGGCTCCCTCACCGCCGTGCTCGACGAGGTGCCGGCGCTCGCCGCCCGCGCCGGGGTCGCCTGGTGCGTGGCGGCCGCCGTCGTCGCCGCGTTCACGCCCTCCCTCGCGCTCGGCCCCGGCGCCCTGTGCACCGCGTACGCCGCGCACGTGGCCACCGTGTGCGTGGCGCGGGGCGCGGTGCGGGCGCACCGGCGGCGGACGGCCCGGGCGCAGCCGCGCTCGGCGCTGGTGGTCGGCGGGCCGGGCGCGGCGCGCCGGTTCGCGGCGACGATCGGACAGCACCCGGAGTACGGCATCCGGCCGGTCGGGATCGTCGGCAGCCGGCAGGACGGCGGGACGCCGCAGCCGCCCGGGGAGGCGGGGCTTCCGGTCCTGACGAGCATGGAGGAGATCCACCGGGCGGTCATCCAGAACACCGTCCGCGACGCGGTCTTCCTGACCGAGGACGCCGCTCTGGTGAAGCTCTTCCAGCACTACGGCTGCACGACCTGGCGGGTCGGCGGCGAGGGCCAGGACGGGCCGATGAGCGACCACCTGTGGGGGTACGGCTGCCGCCGTCTCGTCCCGCCGGGCGAGCGTCGCGGGCTGACCGCGAAGCGGGCCCTCGACCTGGCCGTGGCCGGACCGGCGCTGGCGCTCGCGCTGCCCGTCCTGCTGCTGTGCGGTCTGGCGGTGCGGCTCGCGGACGGCCCCGGGGTGCTCTTCCGACAGGAGCGGGTGGGCCAGAACGGGCGGCTCTTCACGCTGCTGAAGTTCCGTACGCTGCGCCCGACGGACGAGGCCGAGTCGGCGACCCGGTGGAGCGTGGCCAACGACCGACGGATGAGCGCGGTGGGCAACTTCCTGCGGCGGACCTCGCTCGACGAGCTGCCGCAGCTGTGGAACGTGCTGCGCGGTGACATGAGCCTGGTCGGGCCCCGTCCGGAACGCCCGTACTTCGTGGCGCAGTTCAGCCGTATCCACGCCGGTTACGCGGCCCGCCACCGGATGCCGGTGGGGCTGACCGGGCTGGCGCAGGTGCACGGGCTGCGCGGTGACACCTCGATCGAGGACCGCTGCCGGTTCGACAACCACTACATCGATCACTGGTCGCTCTGGCAGGACGTCCGCATTCTGCTGCGGACCGCCGCCGGACTCGTACGGCCGGCGGGGAGCTGATGATGGCGACGGCCGTGGCGGTCGCCGCCCCGCTCGACGGGGCCCGCGACGAGGTCAGGGACGGGGTGCGCCGGGTGGTGGCGCTCTCCCCGGTCCTGGCGGTGATCGCGCTGCTGCTCGTCCCGTCCGCCGGTGGCGCGGAGGGCGGGACCGGCGGTACGGGCACGATCGCGGACGCGGCCTCGGGGCTGCTCGTGCTGATCTGTCTGGTGCGGGTGGTGCGCGGCGGGGCGCGGCCGCTGACCCGGTGGGCGGCGTTCGTGCTCGGGCTGCCCGTCCTCGGGATCTGTCTGGCGGCGATCACCTCGCAGGACCCGGCGGCGAGCCTGCCGGGCGTCGCCCGTTACGTCCAGATCTTCGTGCTCGTCCCGGCGGCCGTCCTGCTGACGATCCGCGACCGGCGGGACTTCGCCGTGGTCGCGTGGGCGCTGGTCGCACTGGGGCTGGTGCAGGGCGCGGTCGGGGTGACGCAGTATCTGACCGGCACCGGAGCCTCGTACATGGGCGAGGACGTCCGGGCGGTCGGGACCTTCGGGCCGACCGACGTGATGGGGATGGCGACGGTCGTCTCGTACGGGCTCGTCGTCGTCACCGGCATCGCGCTGGGCAGCGGACGCGGGCGGGCGCGGACGGCCGCCCTGGTGTGCGCGGGTCTCCTCGCCGTGCCGCTGGTGCTGTCGTTCAGCCGGGGCGCGTGGATCGCGACGGTCCTGGCGTGCGCGATCCAGCTGCTGCTCTCCGGGTTGCGGCGCGCCGGGCGGGTGGCGCTCGTGACGGGCGCGCTCGGGGTGGTCCTGGTGGGCGGCCTCGGGATCGGCTCGGCGATGGTGAAGGAGCGCGTCGCCAGCATCACGCAGGTGACGGCGGCGCCGGACCAGTCGGTGACGGACCGGTACACGATGTGGGCGGCGGCCGGGCGGATGTGGCGGTCGGAGCCGGTGACCGGCGTGGGCCTGAAGGGCTTCCCGCAGTACCGCGACGGGCACGCCTCGCTGGCGCTCTCCTCGGGCAGCGACACGGCGGGCGCGGGAGCGGCGTTCCAGCGCCAGCCGCTGCTCTCCCCGCACAACATGTACCTGCTGGTGCTCAGCGAGCAGGGCCTGGTGGGCCTGCTCGCCCTGGCCGGCAGCTGGGCGGCGCTGCTGGTCGGGGCGCTGCGGCGGCGTACGCGCGGCGCGGACTGCGCGCTGGTGGCCACCGGTCTGCTGTCGTGGCAGCTCATCGACTTCTTCTACGCGGACATCGGCGGCCCTTCGACGGTGCTGATGTCGGTCGTCCTCGGCCTGGCGGCCTGGTGGTCGCTGGCGGAGGTGAAGCGTGCGTGACCCGTGGCGCGGGGAACCGGAGCCGACGGACGGGCCGCGCCCCCCGGAGGCCCCGGATCTTCCCCGCCCGATCCCCGCGCCCGCTCCCCGGGCCGCCGAACAGCCGCCGGCGCACCGGCCCCGGGTGGTGGCCACGGCGGCCCGCGTGCCGTCCTGGGCGGCGGAACGGGCCGCGGAACGAGCGGGCGACGGCGCGGCCGGTCGGGACACGACACGGGGCACGATGCGAGGCAAGGCTCGGGGCAGGCCCCGGGGGAAGGCGCGGGGCGGGGACGGCGGAAGCGCGCCTCGGGGCGCGGAGGGACGGCGGGGCGTGGTGGGGCGACGGCGCGGCCCGAAACGGCGGCCGTGGTCGCCGTCCGGCCGGTTCCTGGCGCGGGCCGCGGCCGTCACGGCGGGCCTGACGGCCGCCGGGGCCGTGCTCGGCCTGGTCCGGGACCAGATCCTCGCCCGTTACTTCGGCGCGGGGGCGGAGACCGACGCGTTCCTGGTGGCCTGGACGGTGCCGGAGTTCGCCTCGACGCTGCTCATCGAGGACGCGATGGCGCTGATCCTCGTGCCCGCGTTCGCCCGCGCCCTCACCCGGCGCGGCGGCGGCCCGGCCGGCGACCCCGTCCGTACCCTCGTACGCTCCACACTGCCCCGGCTCGCGCTCACCGTCAGCGCCGTCTCCGCGCTGCTGATCGCCGGCGCGCCGCTCCTCGTCGCGGGCCTCGCACCCGGGCTCCCCGACCCCGGGCTCGCCGTCGACTGCACCCGGCTGACCGCGACTTGCGTGCTGACCTTCGCGCTCGCCGGCTACTGCTCCGCCGCCCTGCGCGCCCACGGCCGCTTCCTGTCGCCCGCCGCCATCTACGTCGCGTACAACATCGGGATCATCGGCACGATCGTGCTGCTCCGCGAGCCGTTCGGCGTACGGTCGGCCGCGGCCGGGGTCGCCGTCGGCGGCGCGCTGATGGTGCTCGTCCAGGCGCCGTTCCTGCTGCGGGAGTTGCGCCGCCCGACGGAGGCCAAGGAGCGGCCGGCCGTGCCCGGCGCGGGCGACGGGCGGCTCCTCGTGCTCGGGCTCATCGCCCCCGTCATCGCCTTCGCGCTCTCCCGCCAGTCCCAGATCCTCGTCGAGCGGTTCCTCGCCTCCTCCCTGCCGTCCGGGGCCATCTCGCATCTGAACTACGCCCAGAAGGTGGCGCAGATGCCGATGATCCTCTCCCTGATGCTGTGCACGGTGAGCTTCCCGGTCGTCGCCCGCGCCCTCGCCGCCGGTGACGCCGAGGGCGCCCGCCGCCGCGTCGAACGGGACCTGCTGCTCGCCGCGGTCGTCGTCCTCGTCGGCGCCTCGATCGTGATCGCCGCCGCCCCGCAGATCGTCTCCCTGCTCTTCCAGCGCGGCGCGTTCGACGCCACCGACACCGCCGCGACCGCCGCCGTGATGCGCGTCTACGCCCTCGGGCTGCTCGGCCAGACGATGGTCGGCGCCCTGGTCCGCTGCTACTTCTCCGCGGCCCGCCCGCTGTGGTACCCGGCCGCCGTGATGGCCGCCGGGCTCGCCGCCACGGCCGTCACCGGAGTACCGGCCGCACGGGCGTGGGGCGCCGTGGGGATCGCCGCCGCCAACGCCTTCGGGATCACCCTGACCGCCGTGATGCTGCTGGCCGGGGCGCACCGCCAGTCCATCCCCGTCCGCGTCCGCCACCTCGGCGTGGATCTGCTGCGGCTGGCCACCGCCGCCGCATGGGCCACCGCCGCCGGCTGGCTCTGCTCGGTCCTCATCGTCCCGGCCGTCCTCTCCCTCACCGTCGCGGCCCTCGCCGCCACCGGCGTCTTCCTCCTCTTCCTCGCCTGCGCCGCCCACGCGCCGGACATCCCACCCCTCACCCGCACCGCATCACGAAGGCTCGCCCATGCCCGTAGTCATGGCGCCCCGCGCCGCCGCGATTCGTCGTCTGCTGCCGAAGCCGCCCCCGTGGGTGGCGATGTACCACTCGATCACCGACACCCCGGATGATCCGTACCGGGTGACCGTCCCCCCCGGGCGGTTCGCCCGGCAGCTGCGCTGGCTGAGCGACCACGGCCTGCGCGGTGTCTCGGTGGGCGAGCTGCTCACGGCGACCGCCGCCGGGCGCGCCAAGGGCCTGGTCGGCCTCACCTTCGACGACGGTTACGCCGACTTCCTCGACACGGCCCTCCCCCTGCTGCGCGGCCACGGTTTCACCGCCACCGTCTACGTCCTGCCCGGCCGGCTCGGCGGCGAGAACGCCTGGGACGCGGACGGGCCCCGAAGACCGCTGCTGACCGAGGACGGGATCCGGCGGGTCTTCGAGGCCGGGATGGAGATCGGCTCGCACGGGCTGCGGCACGTCTCGCTCCCCGCCGCCGACGACAAGGCCCTCGCCGAGGAGACCCGGAAGAGCCGCGCCCTCCTGGAGGAGATCACCGGCGCCCCGGTGGCGGGCTTCTGCTACCCGTACGGACACGTCGACGCCCGCGTGGTCCGGGCCGTACGGGAGGCGGGCTACGGCCACGCCTGCGCCATCGCCCCGGGGCGCCTGACCGGCGCGTACGCGCTGCCGCGGGTGCACATCGACGGACGGGACACCTCCTGGCGGCTCACCGCCAAACGCGCCCTGCACCCCCTGCGCCGCCGCCACCCCGGCCCGACGGCCGCCCCCGACGCCCCCGGCACCCGGCCGGCGCCCGAGGCCGGCCGGCGGGCCGCGGCGGACGTGTCATGAAGGTCCTGCACGTCATCACCGGCCTGAACATCGGGGGTGCGGAGCAGCAGCTGCGGCTGATGCTGCGTCACCTGCCCGTGCGCAGCGAGGTCGTCACGCTCACCCACCCCGGCGCCGTCGCCAAGGGCATCGAGGCGGACGGCGTCCCCGTCACCCACCTGGGCATGGCGGGCAACCGCGATCTCGGCGCGCTGCCCCGCCTCACCCGGATCGTCCGCCAGGGCCGCTACGACCTCGTCCACACCCACCTCTACCGCGCCTGCGTGTACGGCAGGATCGCCGCCCGGATCGCCGGGGTCCGCGCGGTCCTCGCCACCGAACACTCCCTCGGCGACACCCAGATCGAAGGCCGGCCCCTCTCCCCCGGCACCCGCGCGCTCTACCGGGCCACCGAACGGCTCGGCACCGCCACGGTCGCCGTCTCGCCCAGCGTCGCCCGCCGCCTGGAGGGCTGGGGCGTCGCCCCGTCCCGTATCCACGTCGTGCCCAACGGCATCGAGACGGCCCGCTTCCGGTACGCGGACGGGGCCCGCCCCCGTACCCGCGCGGCGCTCGGGCTCCCCGAGGACGCCTTCGTCGTCGGCGGGGTGGGGCGGCTCGCGCCCGGCAAGCGCTTCGACCGTCTCGTACGGGCCGTGGCGTCGGTGCCGGGGGCGCGGCTCCTCCTCGTCGGCGAGGGCCCGGAGCGGCAGGCCCTCCTGGACACCGCCCGGGAGTGCGGGGCCGCCGACCGGGTGCTCCTCGCGGGGGCGTGCGAGGACCCCCCGCCGGCCGGGGCCGACGGGGCCGATCTGCCGTCGCTGCTCGCCGCGATGGACGTCTTCGTCTCCACCTCCCCCGACGAGACCTTCGGACTCGCGGTCGTCGAGGCGCTGGCCGCCGGGCTGCCCGCGCTCTACGTGGCCTGCCCGGCGATCGACGACCTGCCGCCCGACGCGGCGCCCGGGGCCCGGCGGATCGGACCCTCCGTCCCCGAGCTGATCAGCGCGCTGAGCGGGATCCGGGACGCCCGCCTCGCCCGGCTGCCGCAGCCTGCCGCCGCCCACCGCTACGACATCGCCCACAGCGCCCGGCAGTTGATGTCCCTCTACGAACAGGCCGTCCACGGCACCCCTTCTCCCGCTAAGCGAGCTGCTCCATGAACCCGTCACGCTCCGCCCTGAGAATCGTCCTGCGCACCCCGCGCCGATGGTGGGTGCTGCCCGCCTCCGTCCTCGTCGGCGCCACGCTCGGCGGTGGCTACGGCGCGCTGAAGACCCCGCAGTACGCGGCGACCAGCTACGTCATCGTGGTCCCCGGCGAGAAGTCGGACCCGGCGGCCGCCCTCGGGTTCGCCCAGGCGTACGGCAGGGTCGCCACCGACATCGCGGTGACCGGCGACGCCCAGGTGTGGGCGGGGGTGTCCGCCGCGACCCTGCGCTCGGCCGTCCAGACCGCCACCTCGCCGGACGCGCCGATGATCTCCATCACCGCGCGGGCGGCCAAGCCCGCCAAGGCGGTCTCCATGGCCGACGGCGTCGCCCGGGCACTGGTCCTCAACAGCACGCACGTCTCCGGCAGCACCGGCGTGAAGGTCGTGCAGTTCTCCCGCGCCACCAAGCCCCTGGCGCCCGTCTCGCCTTCCGCGCCGCTCTCCGCGCTGGTCGGCGGCTGCGCGGGCGGGCTGCTCGGCGGACTGGCGCTGCTGGTACGCCCCCGGCGCGGCGCCCGCGCCGAGCAGGGACCCGGCCGCCCGCAGCCGTCCGCGTCCGTCCCGGGCCCGGCGGTGGCCTCCTCCTCGGCCCCGTCCGGGGCGGCGAGCGCGCACCAGCCGGAACCGGAGTCGGTGTGACCGCGGGCGGCGCGCACGGTCTGCGCGGCGAGGTCTGCCGCGACGCCGCCGAGTTCGGCCGGCTCGCCGAGCGGTGGACATCCCTCTACGGGCGCTGCGCCACGGCGACACCGTTCCAGTCCCACTCGTGGCTGCACTCCTGGTGGCTGTCGTACGGCAGGCCGGGCGCGCTGCGCGTGGTCCTCGTACGGCGGGACGACGGCGCGCTCGTCGCGGCCGCGCCCCTGATGCGCGCCCCCGGCCCCCTGCCGGTCCTCACCCAGCTCGGCGGCGCCATCACCGACTTCACCGACGTCCTCCTCGACGACGACTGCCCCGAGGCAGCGTCCGCGCTGACCGAGGCGCTGGCCGGAGCGGCGCGCGGTGCCGTGATCGACCTGCGGGAGGTACGGCCGGGGGCGGCGGCCGAACGGATCCACGCCCAGTGGCGCGGCCCGCGCCGGCGTCTCCCCGACTCGCTCTGCCTGGAGCTCCCCGCGGTGCCGATGGACGCCCTGCTCGCACGGATCCCGTCGGGCAAGGCCCAACGGGTGCGGGCCAAGCTGCGGAAGCTGGACGCGCTCGGCATCGACGAGCGGATCGTGAGCGGCGAGGAGGTCCCGGCGGCCCTGGAACGCCTGCTGAGGCTGCATCAGCTGCAGTGGAGCGGCCGCGGGGTCACCGCGGAGCACACCAGCGACCGGTTCGCCCAGCACCTCACGCGGGCGGTACGTCCCATGGTCGAGCGGGGGGACGCGATGGTGACCGAGTTCCGGCTGGCCGGGGACGTGGTGGCCGCCGACCTCACCCTGATGTCGCCCCGGCTCGCCGGAGGCTATCTGTACGGCGCCGACCCCGAGCTGCGCGCCCGCAAGATCGACGTGGCGACGATGCTGCTGCGCCACGGGTCCCGCCAGACCAGTGCGAGCGGGCGGGCGACGCTGAGCATGCTCCGGGGCACCGAGCCTTACAAGCTGCACTGGCGGCCGGAGACGGTCCCCAACCAGCGGTTGATGCTGGCCGGTCCGGCGACGGCACCGCTGTTGTGGCTGCGGGCGGGCGCGGCGGACGGCCGACGCTGGGCGGCGCGGCAGGCGCGGGAGCGGGAGTGGGTGGGCCGGGCGGTGCGCAGGTTGCGCGGGCGGACGAACGGCGGCGGAGGATGATCTCCTCCGCCGCCGTGGTGGGCCGGTGACGGATCAGAACGGCCAGACGCTGTTCATGAATCCGGTCACGTCGATCTTCACGGCCTCCTTGTAGCCGCTCTTCGGGACGCAGACGGGTCCGCCGATCCAGCTCTCCACCCACGAACCGAGGTTCACCGTCCAGCACTCGGCCGCGGGAGCGGGAGCGGGCTCAGGAGCCGGCTCCGGCAGAGGCAGCGGGACGGGCAGGGGCTTCGGAGGAGCCTGGGGGGCGGGCTCGACCTTGGGCGGAACCTCGGGCGCGGGTTCCGTCTTCGGCGGAACCTCAGGCGCGGGCTCGGGCTTGGGCTCGACCTTGGGCGGAACCTCGGGCGCGGGTTCCGTCTTCGGCGGGACCTCGGGGGCGGGCTCGACCTTGGGCGGAACCTCGGGCGCGGGTTCCGTCTTCGGCGGGACCTCAGGTGCGGGCTCCGTCTTCGGCGGCACCTCGGGTGCGGGCTCGGGCTTGGGCTCGACCTTGGGCGGAACCTCAGGCTTCGGCTCGACCTTCGGCGGGACCTCAGGTGCGGGCTCCGTCTTCGGCGGGACCTCTGGCGCAGGCTCCGGCTTGGGCTCGGGGGTCTTCGGTACGTCGGGGTCCGCCGGCTCCGGGACGACGGGCTCCGCCGGGAAGGGCCAGTCCGGGTCCTCCGGAATGTCGGGGTCCGGGAAGTCCGGGAAGTCCGGGTCCTCGGGGAACTCGGGCCACTCCGGGAAGTCGGGCCACTCCGGGACCTCGGGCACCTCCGGCGGCTCCGGCGCCTCCGGGATCTCAGGGATCTCAGGGATCTCCGGGGGTACGGGCGCGTCGGGACCGGACGGGGTCTCGGGGGCCTCCGGAGCGTTCCCGTACAGCATCTGCCGGAAGACCTCCGAGGCCTTCGGGTTGCTGTCGCACTGCCAGACGCCGTGCGGGCAGTAATCCGTGATCGTGTGGTACAGCGGCTGGTGCTCGTCCATCCACTCGAGCATCCGCCGCATGTACTCGGGGTTGTCGCCGTTCCGGAAGAGCCCCCATTCCGGGTAGGAGATCTCCTTGCCGTGCTCGGCCGCGAATTCGACCTGCTTCTTCAGGCCGTACGGCTCGTTCACGTGCTGGTCGAAACGGGAACCCGGCGGCTGGTCGTAGGAGTCCATGCCGATGATGTCGACGACATCGTCGCCGGGATAGCACTCCGTCCACGGAATGGCGTCCGTGCCCCGGCTCGGGTTGAAGTCGAAACGGAACTTCTGGCCGGGAACGGAACGCATGGCGGTGACGATCCGGTTCCAGTACTTCTTCCACGCGGTCGGGTCGGGCGCGCACCGGTGCGTGTAGGTGACGCCGTTCATCTCCCAGCCGAGGACGATGACGGTGTCCGTCGCCTTCATCTCGACCAGGCGTTCGGCCAGCGTACGGAAGTGGTGGTCGTAGTGGCCGGCCGCGCCGAGCTGGAGCTGGCGGCGGACCTCGTGGTCGGAGACACCGGCCTCGTTGCGCTCCAGCATCGGGACGTTGAGGACGAAGAGCCGGTCCTCCCGCTGGTTGCGCCAGTCCGCCCAGGCGTTCAGGAAGCCCGGGGGGCCCTCGATGTTCGACCACAGGTCGCCGGGGAGGTACGTGTGACCGACCCGCAGCTCGCGTCCGCCGAGCCACCGCTCCAACTGGGCGATCCGGCTGACGCCGACGGGGCCGGATTCGAGGAACGCCCCCATCGCGTGGGACAGAGCCGGTTCGGGCGCCTTGGCCCTGCCCGTCGCGGATTCGGCGGCGAAAGCGGGAGAGGACAGCACGACTGAGCCCGATGCGAGGAGACCGGCGGTGAACACCCCCAGCCACGCACTCGAGATTTTCCGCTTCCGGTCGCCCATGGCCACTCCTTCACGTCCAGCACCATTTGATGGTCCGTCAGTCTGATCTTCAGAAAGTATTCCTAATGACCCGACCGTGAACGCGAAGATGATCTGATCCGTAGTCCATTGGTGTATTTCATTGCCCGGTTGGGGCACCGCGAGCCGTGTCGCCCTTGCAATCCCGGGCACGGGAAGGGGCCGGCCCCGGGCGACGTCGTGGACGTCTCGGGGAGCCGGCCCCTCAGAGCGCACCCGTTGCGGGGCGCGCGGTGTCAGGCGTTGATGCAGGTGTTGCCGAAGGCCGGGTTCACCAGGCCGATGACGTTGATGCTGTTGCCGCAGGCGTTGATCGGGATGTGGATCGGCGCCTGGATGACGTTGCCCGAGAGCACGCCCGGCGAACCGATGGCCGCACCGTGCGCCTCCGAGTCGGCGAAGGCGGGCGACGCCGCACCCATGGCCATGACGATTCCGGCGACGACGACCGCAGCCTTCTTGCCCATCATTTCGTCTGGATCCTTTCCGCGGCGGAAGACACTTCACGGATTTCGTGATGCACGGGCGCAATTGCCGCTCCCGGCCTCCGCTGCACACATGACAACGACCATGCCGCACAAAGGAAACCGGCTACTCGCCGGGACTCCTATTTCACTCCATCGCGCTCACAGAATTCGGCCGTACGCCGCACATTCCCCGCGACGGTCGCCCTCACCGCCGCACCCCCGCGAAGGCCGTGGCGGCCGCGGAACTCAGCGCGGCCAGATCGGGGTGGTCGTGAGCCGTTCCCACTCCTGGTCCGGGATTCCCGGTACCGTACGCCCCGCCCGGGCCCAGCGCTGCACCATCGAGGAATAGACGGGGAATGGACCCCGGTCGGCAGGTGGTGGCGGGTCCGCCACGTAACGGCTCTTCGGAATGAAGGCCATCCGCTCCCATTTTCCGGGATCGGGTGCCATCGTCGCCCTCCCATCCACTGCGGTCCCCCAATCATTCCACAGGCCACGCAGGAGAGTGATTCCTCCCGCCCATGTCGCGTCGCGTACCTGTGTGCGACGGCTTTCGATTTACCGTGCGCGCATCCCCCCATTCCCGAGCCCCGGTGGTGTCCGCCCGTGTCCCTCAGGAAAAGACCGACCCGTCCACGGCGGGCGGCGCTCGCCTCGGCCGCGCTCCTCGCCCTCGGCTCCGGAGCCCTCGCCGCCGCCCCCGCCCCCCTGCCGGCCCCGGCCGGCGGGCTCAACATCCTGGTGGCGGGCGTCGACAGCCGGCAGGGCGTCACCCCACAGGAGAAGGCGAAGCACCGCCTCGGCGGCAAGGGCTGCGACTGCACCGACGTGCTGATGCTGGTGCACGTCTCGGCCGCCAACGACCGTGTCAGCGTGGTCAGTCTCCCCCGCGACTCGCTCACCTCCTTCCGCGCGGGCCACCACGACCAGCGGACCGGCGCCGAACACGGAGCCCACCAGGCGAAGATCAACGCCGCCCACACGGAGGGCGGCCCGGCCTTCACCGTCGAGACCGTCGAACGGATGACGGGCACTCCGGTCCACCGCTACCTCGAGATCGACTTCCGGCGGTTCATGGACGGCGTGGACCGCCTGAAGGACGGGGTGCCCGTCTGCACCAAGGCGCCGCTCAAGGACCCCGTCACCGG
The DNA here is from genome assembly GCF_042957155.1 of Streptomyces sp. NPDC008121. Classification (NCBI taxonomy): domain Bacteria; kingdom Bacillati; phylum Actinomycetota; class Actinomycetes; order Kitasatosporales; family Streptomycetaceae; genus Streptomyces; species Streptomyces sp. NPDC008121. The sequence continues at coordinate 779,451 of NZ_JBIBHT010000003.1, forward strand.
GCTCGACCTCGCCCCCGGCACCACCAGGGTCGGCGGCGGCGAAGCCCTGCAGTACGTCCGGTCCCGGCGCGCGGACGGCAAGATGGACTTCGGCCGCATGCAGAAGCAGCAGCAGTTCTTCGTCAACACCCTGCGGAAGGTACGCACCGACCTGCTCGGAGACCCCGGCGCGCTGCGGGCGTTCGCGTCCACCCTGCGCGGTACGGCGACGGTGGAACGCGGACTCTCCGTCACCGACATGCTGACGCTCGCCACCCGGCTGCGACACCTCCCCCCGTCCCGTACGGAGTTCGCGACCGTCCCCGTCAGCGGCTTCAAGACCGTCGACGGCGTGGGCTCCACCGTCGCCTGGAACGAGCGGCAGGCCGCCGAGATCTTCGAGCGGCTGCGCACCGACCGGCCGCTGCCCGCGCCCGCCACCACCCCGACGAGCACCATCCCGCAGGGACTCGGCGAGTACCGGCCGGCCGGCGGCTCCTCGCTGCTCTGCGCCCCCTGACACGACGCCGCCCCGGCGGTCCTCCGAAGAGAGGTCGCCGGGGCGGCTCCCCGTACTCCCGTCAGCGGGCCAGCGAGCGGGCCAGTTCCGCCGGGTCGGTCGTCGGCGCGTCGCAGGCGAAGTGCCGGCAGACGTACGCGGCGGCCGCCCCGCCCACCAGCGGGCGGTCCTTCAACAACGGGAACTCGTCGCTGTCCGGCGTGCCGAACGCGACGACCGCGCCCGGCGCGTCGGCCAGCAGCGCGGTCCGATGCAGCGCACGGGCCGCTCCGGCGCCGTCCCCCTCGCCGGCGGGGCCGACGACGGCGATCTCACGGGGCCCGTCGAGCAGCGCCTCCGCCGTGGCCAGCCCCCAGCCGATGAACCGGGGCGCGCGCGGCCCCAGCGCCTTCACCACCCCGAGCGCTCCCTCGGCCGCGGCGCGGTGCGCCTCCGAGCCGGTGTGCGCGGCGTACGACAGCAGCGCCCCCGCCGCCGCCGTCCAGCCGGACGGGGCCGCGTTGTCCGTCGGGTCCTGCGGCCGGCGGATCAGGCTCTCGGCGTCGTGGGCCGTGTCGTACAGCGCGCCGCCCTCGGCGACGAACTGGTCCAGGACGATGTCGAGGAGGAACCCGGCGAACTCCAGCCAGGCCCCCTCCCCGCTGACCCCGGCGAGCGCCAGGAAACCCTCGGCCACATCGGCGTAGTCCTCCAGGACGCCCGCGTTGGCCCCGGCCTGCCCGTCCTTGGAGGTACGCGTCAGCCGCGCGCCCTCGCCCATGTGGAGGCGTACGAGCAGATCGGCGGCCTCGGTGGCGCGTTCGACCAGGTCGGGACGGTCGAAGAAGGCACCGGTCTCGGCGAGCGCGGCGATGGCCAGCCCGTTCCAGGCAGCGACGATCTTGTCGTCCCGTCCGGGCCGTTCGCGCCGCTCGCGGGCGGCGAGCAGCCGCTCCTTGACCGAGGCGACCCGCTCGGCACCGGCCACGGCCGCGTCGCCTTCCCCCGGCGGAAGCTGAAGGACGGAGGACCCCTCCTCGAACGTCCCGTCCTCGGTGACCCCGAAGTACCGGGCCGCGAACCGCGCGTCCTCCTCGCCCAGCACCTCGGCCAGCTGCTCCGGCGTCCACACGTAGTAGGCGCCCTCGACGTGCCGCCCGGTCCCGTCGTCGGAATCGGCATCGAGCGCGGAGGCGAACCCGCCCTCGTTGGTCCGCAGTTCGCGCACCATGAAGTCCGCGGTCTCCAGCGCGACCCGCCGGGCCAGCTCACTGCCGGTGACCCGCCACAGATGCGCGTACACCCGGCAGAGCAGGGCGTTGTCGTACAGCATCTTCTCGAAGTGCGGGACGACCCAGTCACGGTCCACCGAGTAGCGGGCGAAACCGCCGCCGAGCTGGTCGTAGATGCCGCCGCGGGCCATCGCCTCGCAGGTGTCGGCGGCCATCTGCAGGGCGCCTTCGGCCCCGGTGCGGGCGTGGTGGCGCAGCAGGAACTCCAGCGCCATGGACGGCGGGAACTTGGGCGCGCCGCCGAAGCCGCCGCGGGTCGCGTCGTACTCCCGCGTCAGGCCGAGGAGCGCCTGGGCCAGCTCCTCCTCGCCGGGGACGCCGTCGCCGCCGTAGGCCAGCGACCGTCCCGCGAGGTCCTTGACGATCCTCCCGGCGACCTCGTCGACCTCGTCGCGGCGCTCGGTCCAGGCGCGGGAGACGCCGTCGAGGACGTCACCGAAGGACGGCATGCCGTGGCGGGACTCGGGCGGGAAGTAGGTGCCGAAGTAGAACGGTTCGGCGTCCGGGGTGAGGAAGACCGTCATCGGCCAGCCGCCCTGACCGGTCGCCGCCTGCACCGCCTCCATATAGACGGCGTCGACGTCGGGGCGCTCCTCGCGGTCGACCTTCACGGCGACGAAGTGCTCGTTGACATAGGCGGCGGTGGTGTCGTCCTCGAAGGACTCGTGGGCCATCACATGGCACCAGTGGCAGCTGCTGTAGCCGACGCTGAGCAGGACGGGGACGTTCCGGCGGCGCGCCTCGTCGAACGCCTCGGTCGACCACGGCCACCAGTCGACGGGGTTGTCCGCGTGCTGCAGGAGATAGGGGGACGTCTCATGGGCCAGTCTGTTCGGCATACCCCAATCCTTGCGCACTCGGCGGAGCCGTGCCTCTACGCCACGGGGTGGGCGGGTTCGGGCGGGTCGGGGCCCGCGCCGTGGCCGGGTGGGAAACGGGAGCGGCCCCGCTCCCTCGCAATGGATATGCGAGGAGCGGGGCCGCTTCAGCGGAGATGCTGGCGTCAGCCGCCGACGTTTCCGTTGTCCGCCAGGACGTTGCGCAGGAGGTTCGACAGCGGGTCGTCACCGGTCTGCTGCACGGAGTTCTGGGTGCAGGTCTGGTTCGACATGTCGTTGCCGATGACGTCCTGAACCGCGACCGGGATGGCGATGACGCCGACCGGGACCTGGGCCTGGACCTTCTGGATGTCGAAGCAGTGGAGAACGCCACCGTTGACAAGGCCGAAGTTCGGGCTCATGTAGCCACCGGTGGAGTTGCTGCCGATCGCCTGCTTCGACGAGTTGCCGATGATGTTGGCGCTGTTGCCTTCGTCGCCCGCCGCCATCGCCGTCGTCGCCGAGACGCCGACAACGGAGGCCGCAACTGCCGCCGTGGCAAGAACCTTCTTGATCACGAGATTTCCTTCTTGAGCTGGAGGGCCCTGGAATGCTCCGTTACCGAAGCATGCTGATCAACTGCCGGAAAATGGATTGGTTCCGGAGCCTCACCCGGACGCGCTATTCGGCAGATGAACGCCATCGGACGCGATGTCGAGGGGCAGCCGTTCGGTCCGGCCCGTTTCCGTCCCGGACGCGGGCGGGACACGGGCGGGGGGCCGGTCGCGGGCCGCGGCTCCTCGTCGGGGCGCGCGGTCGGCAGGACACGTGTTCCCGGAAGAGGGGTCCCCGAGGAAGGGGAGGCGCCGGCGGGTCGCCGGGGGGCCGGGGGGCTGAAGGGCCCGGTGATCAGTGGGCGGGCATGCCACGAGGGCCCCGGGTGCCCGGGGCCCTCGTGTCAGGTCGGGGGAGCCGCTACTCCCGCGTGGCCGTCTTCTCCGCCGTGGGGGCGGAGGCGGCCGGATCGGCGGCCTCCTCGAAGGAGACCTTGCCCATGTGGCGGTTCATCGACTTCATCAGCATCCAGACGGCCAGGGCCATCACGGCGAAGACGACGAAACCGAGGACGCCGGGGGTCACCTTGTTCTTGTCCAGCTCTTCGGCGGCGAAGGGGACAAGCTGGGTCAGTGCCAGGTGTGCGCTCATATCAGGCATTGTCGCGGATGCCCGCGAAGAGGTCGCTCTCGGGGAGGGAGGTATCGACCAGCGACTTGCTGAGCTCGTACTCCTCCGTCGGCCAGACCTCCTTCTGGATCTCCATCGGGACGCGGAACCAGCCACCGTCCGGGTCGATCTGCGTACGGTGCGCGACCAGGGCCTTGTCGCGGGTCTCGAAGAACTCCGCGCACGGGACGTAGGTGGTCAGCGTGCGCTCGGCGCGCTGGAAGTCCTTCCACCGCTCCAGCCACTCGCCGTACGGCGACTCCAGGCCCCGGGCGAGCAGGGCCTCGTGCAGGGCGAGCGTGCGGGGCCGGTTGAAGCCCTGGTTGTAGTAGAGCTTCTGCGGCTGGTACGCCGGGCCGAACTCCGCCTCCGGGTACTTCTCGGTGTCGGCCGCGGCCTCGAAGGCCACCATCGAGATCTTGTGGGTCATGATGTGGTCGGGGTGGGGATAGCCGCCGTTCTCGTCGTAGGTCGTGATGACCTGCGGACGGAAGGAACGGATCTTGCGCACCAGCTCGCCGGCCGCCTTGTCGATGTCCTCCAGGGCGAAGCAGCCCTCGGGCAGCGGCGGCAGCGGGTCGCCCTCGGGAAGGCCGGAGTCGACGAAGCCCAGCCACTCCTGCCGGACGCCGAGGATCTCGCGCGCCTCGTCCATCTCCTTGCGGCGCACCTCGTGGATGTTCGCCTCGATGTAGGGGTCGCCCTGGAGCTTGGGGTTGAGGACGGAGCCGCGCTCGCCGCCCGTGCACGTGACCACAAGGACGTCCACCCCCTCGGACACGTACTTGGCCATCGTGGCCGCGCCCTTGCTCGACTCGTCGTCGGGGTGGGCGTGAACGGCCATCAGTCGCAGCTGCTCAGTCAAGACTCGGTCCTCGGGTGATCGGTCGCGAAGGGAGGTCTCTATAGTGACGGAACCGGGGGGCGGAAAATTCCGGGTGCCCCGGCGGCGAGAGGTAAAGATCATGAGCGCGGTTCGAGAGCAGCGGCCCGAAGGGCGCTACGGCCGCTCGGCGGACGAGCGCGCCGACCGCACGCTCAGGATCGCGGGCGCCGTGCTCGGAGCGCTCTTCCTCGGCCTGCTGGGCTGGTTCGCCTGGTACTACGTCGCCGACAACAAGATCAGCGCCGAGATGATCAAGTTCGATGTGGTGAGCGACACCGAGGTGCAGGTGCACCTGGAGATCCGCAAGGACACCGACGCGCGGGGCGTCTGCACGCTGCGCTCGCGCTCCGAGGACGGGGCCGAGGTCGGCCGCAAGGACGTCCGCGTCGAGGAGGCCGGCGACCGCGTCGACCGCGTGTGGTCCGTGCGCACCACCGCGCGGGCGACCAGTGCCGAGCTGGTCGGGTGTACGGCCCGGTAGCAGCGGGTAGGGAGCGTGCGGCGTGTCGGGCTTCGATGCGGGGCCTGACCTGGGGTGATCCCATCCCTGTGGTTTTTGTCCTCCCCCTTTTCGCCACTAATTGTTAGGCTCGTGGTTTCGCCCACTCAGGAGGGAACATCCTTCCGGGTAGGGCGATGCTTTGTATTCCCGGTACCTACGAGGAGCACCCGTGACCCAGACCAGCGACAACGTCACCTGGCTCACCCAGGAGGCGTACAACCAGCTCAAGGCCGAGCTGGAGTACCTGTCTGGTCCCGCGCGAACCGAGATCGCCGCCAAGATCGCCGCGGCGCGCGAGGAGGGCGACCTGCGCGAGAACGGCGGGTACCACGCGGCCAAGGAGGAGCAGGGCAAGCAGGAGCTCCGGGTGCGCCAGCTCACCCAGCTCCTCGAGCACGCCAAGGTGGGCGAGGCCCCGGCCGACGAGGGCGTCGTCGCGCCCGGCATGGTCGTCACGATCGCGTTCGACGGTGACGAGAACGACACGATGACCTTCCTGCTCGCCTCCCGCGAGTACGCGAGCGGTGACATCGAGACCTACTCCCCGCAGTCCCCGCTCGGCGTGGGCGTAAACGGCAAGAAGGCCGGCGAGGACGCCGAGTACGAACTGCCGAACGGCAAGAAGGCCGCGGTGAAGATCCTCAGCGCCAAGCCGTACACCGGCTGACCCGTCTCCGCGCACGTGAAGGGCCGGACCCCCCGAGGGGTCCGGCCCTTCACGCTGCGTGCCCATGCGATGATGCCGTGCTGACGTCGCGTCAGTCGTGACCCTGTCATGACCGACGGTGGCGGTCGCGTCGGTCGTGACTTGGGGGGATGGCAGGGTGCTGGGGCCACTGCGCGCGGGAGCGCCACGGCGGATCGGTCCGTACGAGGTCATGGCGCGGCTCGGGGCGGGCGGCATGGGGGAGGTGTTCCTGGCACGCGCGACGGGCGCGGACGGCACGTTCGTGGCCGTGAAGACCGTCCGCCGGGACTTCGCCGGCGACGCCGCCTTCCGGCAGCGCTTCCGGCGGGAGATCAAGGTCGCGGCGATGGTGCGGAGCGCGTACGCCGTGGCGCCGGTCGGCGGAGACGCGGACGCCGAGGTGCCCTGGCTCGCGACGGCGTACGTCCCCGGTCCCAGCCTCTCCCAGGCCGTCCGCCGCACCGGTCCGCTGCCGGTGGCGACCGTTCGGGAGCTGGGCGCCGGGATCGCCCGGGCGCTGGCCGACCTGCACGGCGCCGGTGTCCTCCACCGCGACCTCAAGCCGGGCAACGTCATGCTGTCCGTCGACGGGCCCCGGTTGATCGACTTCGGCATCGCTCGTAACGGCGGTGCCACGACGATGACCGCGACCGGGATGATGGTCGGCACGCCCTCCTTCATGTCCCCCGAGCACGTGGCCGGCGCGCGCTCCGTCACCGGCGCCTCGGACGTCTTCTGCCTGGGCTCGCTGCTCTGCTACGCGGCGACCGGCGAGGATCCCTTCGGGGACGGGCCCGTGGCCGCCGTCCTCTACCGCGTCTCCCAGGCCGAGGCCGACCTGGAGCGGGTGCCGGAGGAGCTGCGCGGGGTGATCGGCGCGTGTCTGCGGCTCGCCCCGGCCGACCGGCCGTCCGCGGCCGAGCTGGTGGGGCTGCTGGGCGCCGAGGTGCCGAGGGTGTTCCCGTGGCCGGGCGGGGTGCTGTCCCTGCTCGCGGAGTACGGGGACACGGCGCGGCGGATCGGTGAGGCGGCGGCCTCGGGCACGGGCGTGGCGGATCTGCCGACCCTCGGCCCGGCGGTCCCGTACTCCCCTACGGCGGCGGGGTACCGGCCGGCCGGCGCGGGGCCGAAGGGCCGGCGCACGCGGTGGGGGCGGATCACGGCGGGGGTCGCGGCGGTGGCCGTCCTGGCGGCCGTGGGCGTGGTGTTCGCGGACCGGCAGGACGGGCAGGCCGGTTCGGCCGGGGACACGCCGGGCGGTGGCGGAGGCGCGACCGGTACGTCGCCGTCGGCCGGCGCGGGGCCCGTGGCGCTCGACCGGGTGATCCAGCCCTACGGCGGTGAGGGGCGGACCGGGGACTTCGGCGCGGGCGGTTCCGACCGCGAGTCCCGCCCGGCGGGCTGGTCGCCGTGGGCCACGGCGGTGGACGCGGGCGTCGGCCCGTGCGCGGTGGGGCCGGAGCTCCTGGTGTGCTCGGGCGACGGGGGCGCGGCGGTGGCGCTGCGCTCCGCCGACGGGAAGAAGGCGTGGTCGAAGCCGTCGAGGGGTTCCGCGCCGCTGACCGGCGGGCAGTACCCGGCGGTCGTCGGGGAGGTCGCCTGGATGACCGGGCCCGACGGGCTCGTGGGGTACCGGCTGAGCGACGGCGAGGAGGTGGGGCGGCTGGCGGCGCCGGGCGGGGCGTACGCGGTCAAGGGGACGGACCTGCGCGGTGACGTCCTGTACACGACGTACATGGACGGCACCGACTTCGAGAAGCCGGCCGGTCTGGTGACGGCGGTCTCGCTGGCCGGCGGCGTGCCGGAGGAACGGTGGCGGACGGCTGTCGACGTCTTCCCGGAGACCCCCGTGGCAGCGGGCGGGCAGGTGTACGTCCCCGGGAACGGCACGGTCCTCGCGCTGGACGCCCGCGGCGGCGGGCGGACGGCACGGGCGGACGGGCTCGACAGCTGCTCCGACGACATCGTCGTCCGCGCCGGGCGGGTGCTGTGTCCGCGGGTGGGGGAGCCCGGGGTCGAGGTGCTCGACGCCCGCACCCTGCGGCGCGAGCGGATCCTCGGGCGGAGCATGCTGGTGACGGCCCGGCCCGCGGTGAGCTCGGCGGGAGTGGTGGCGCTGAGCGACGGCACGAGGCTCGCGATGTACGACCTGGAGACCGGTGCCGAGCGGTGGAGCGGGGAGGCGGGCGGGCAGTGGGTGGCGTTCGTCGGTGACCGGCTGCTCTCCGGGACGCGGACGGCGGTCTCCGCGGTGACCGTAAACGACCCGGCGGCCTCTCCGGGCGGGGCGGACCGCCGGGTGTACAACGGGCCCGAAGGGGCGGCGGTGGAGGGCGAGTCGATCGCCACCGGCGCGGTCGCCGCCGGCGGGGCCCTCTTCATCGGCCTCGCCGACGGCGTGGTGGTCTCGGGCTACGCGCCCTGAGGGTGCTCTCGGTTCCGGGCGCCCCGGGTGTCCGGGGCGCCCGGGGCCGTCAGGCCGTGGCCGAGCGGTACTTGCGGACCGCGAGGGTGCGGAAGGCCACGATGATCAGGACCGACCAGATGATCGAGGCCCAGACCGGGTGCTGCATCGGCCACGCGTCCGGCGCCTGGTAGCCGGGCGGGAAGTTGCCGAAGAGTTCACGGGCCGCCTGGACCGTGGCGCTGAAGGGGTTCCATTCGGCGATGGTCCGCAGGAACGTCGGCATGTTCTCGGACGGGACGAACGCGTTGGAGATGAACGTCAGCGGGAAGAGCCAGATCAGGCCGCCCGAGGTGGCCGCCTCCGGGGTGCGCACGGACAGGCCGATCAGCGCTCCGATCCACGAGAAGGCGTAGCCGAGGAGGAGCAGCAGGGCGAAGCCCGCCAGCACCGAGCCGATGTTCTCGTGGGTGCGCCAGCCGACCAGGAGGGCGACGACGGCGAGGACCACGAGGGTGAGGGCCGTCTGCACCAGGTCGGCGAGGGTGCGGCCGGTCAGGACCGCCCCGCGGGCCATCGGCAGGGACCGGAAGCGGTCGATGAGGCCCTTGTGCATGTCGTCGGCGATGCCCGCGCCCGCGCCGGCCGTGGCGAAGGTGACCGTCTGGGCGAAGATGCCCGCCATCAGGAACTCGCGGTAGGCCTCCGGCGACAGGCTGCCGTCGACGCTGATCGAGCCGCCGAAGACATAGCTGAACAGCACGACGAACATGATCGGCTGGATGAGGCCGAAGATGATCATCTCGGGGATCCGGGTCATCCGGATCAGATTGCGCTGGGCGACGACCAGGGAATCGCTGATCGACTGGACGATCCCGCCCCGCGGGACGGGGGTCTTGCGGTGCGGGGCGCTGTCCGTGACTGCGGTCACTTGGCCGCCTCCTTCCGGCTCTTTCTGCGGTCCTTGGCGTCCTGGGGCGTCTCGCCGCTTTCCTCGTCCGCCAGCTCGGCCGCGTGGCCGGTGAGGGAGATGAAGACGTCGTCGAGGGTGGGCCGCCGCAGGCCGATGTCGTCGATCCGTACGCCCCGGGCGTCGAGGTCGCGGATGACCTCGGCGAGCAGCTTGGCGCCGCCGGTGACGGGGACGGTCAGCTTGCGGGTGTGGTCCTCGACGGAGACCTCGCCGTGGCCGGTGCCGGCCAGGCCGTAGCGGGCGAGGACGTCGCGGGCCGGGTCGATCATCCCGCGGTCGTGGACGACCACCTCGACGCGCTCGCCGCCCGTCTGGGCCTTGAGCTGGTCGGCCGTGCCCCGGGCGATGACCTTGCCGTGGTCGACGACGCAGATGTCGTGGGCCAGGTGGTCGGCCTCTTCCAGATACTGGGTCGTCAGGAGCAGCGTCGTACCGCCCGCGACGAGTTCCTGGATGACCTCCCAGAGCGCCTGCCGGTTGCGGGGGTCGAGGCCGGTGGTCGGCTCGTCCATGAACATCACCGGCGGGGAGACGACGAGGGCCGCGGCGAGGTCGAGCCGGCGGCGCATGCCGCCGGAGTACGTCTTGGCGGGGCGGTCGGCCGCGTCCGCGAGGCTGAAGCGTTCGAGGAGCTCGCCCGCCCGCTCCTTGGCCCGCTTGCCGTTCATCTGGTAGAGCCGGCCGACCATCTGGAGGTTCTCACGGCCCGTCAGGTATTCGTCGACGGCGGCGAACTGGCCGGAGAGGCCGATCGAGCGGCGGACCTCGTTGGGGTGCTTGAGCACGTCGATCCCGGCGACGACCGCCTTCCCGCTGTCCGGCTGGAGCAGCGTCGTCAGGACGCGTACGGCGGTCGTCTTCCCCGCGCCGTTCGGGCCGAGCAGACCCAGGACCGTGCCCTCGGGGACGTCGAGGTCCACGCCGTCCAGTGCTCGTACGTCACCGAAGGTCTTGACCAGACCCTCGGCATAGATCGCGCCTGGCATGTGGTTCTCCCAGCGATTCGGGCGTTTGCCACCCCAGCTTAGGGACGCGGGGCCCCCGCCGCCCACCCATTTTGTGACGGGTGCCACACGGTGTCGCCGCACAGGACGACGCGCCTTCCGCCGCCCTGTGTCCGCGCGCGCGGGGGCTGGCCGCCCTGTGTCCGCGCGGGGGGCTAGCCGATCACCGCGTAGCCCGCCTCCCGCAGGGCCGCCGCGACCTCCTCGCAGTGCTCGGGGCCCTTCGTCTCCAGGTGGAGTTCGACCTCCGCCTCCGTCAGGCCCAGACGCGGATCGGTCCGCACATGGCTCACGTCGAGCACGTTCGCGTCGACCACCGTGAGCACCGCGAGGAGCGTCGCCAGCGCCCCCGGCCGGTCCGTGACCCGCAGCCGCAGGCTCAGATAGCGGCCGCCGGCCGCCATGCCGTGCCGCAGGACCCGCTGCATCAGGAGCGGATCGACGTTCCCGCCCGACAACACCGCCACCACCGGCCCCCCGAACGCCTTCGGATCGCTCAGGAGCGCCGCCACCGGGCTCGCCCCCGCCGGCTCCACCACCAGCTTCGCCCGCTCCAGGCACAGCAGGAGCGCCGTCGACAGCGCGTCCTCGGAGACCGTACGGACCTCGTCGACGTACTCCCTGACCAGCGCGAACGGTACGTCGCCGGGGCGCCCCACCTTGATCCCGTCGGCCATCGTCGCCGGCGCGTCGACCATGACCGGATGCCCCGCGGCCAGTGAGGGGGGATAGGCGGCCGCGCCCTCCGCCTGGACGCCGACGACCCGCACGTCGGGGCGCACCGACTTCACCGCGAGCCCGATGCCGGCCGCCAGACCGCCGCCGCCCATGCCGACCACGATCGTCCGGACCTCCGGGCACTGCTCCAGGATCTCCAGGCCGACCGTGCCCTGACCGGCGATGATGTCCGGGTGGTCGAAGGGGTGGATGAAGACCGCTCCCGTGCGGGCCGCGTACTCCTCCGCCGCCGCCAGCGTCTCGTCCACGACCTGCCCGTGCAGCCGCACCTCGGCGCCGTACTCCCGGGTCGCGGCGACCTTCGGCAGCGGGGCGCCGAGCGGCATGAAGACCGTGGAGCGGACCCCCAGCAGCGAGGAGGCCAGTGCGACGCCCTGCGCGTGGTTCCCCGCCGAGGCGGCGACGACCCCGGCCGCCTTCTGCTCGGGCCGCAGCCCGGAGATCCGTACGTACGCCCCGCGCAGCTTGAACGAACCCGTCCGCTGGAGGTTCTCGCACTTGAGGTGGACCGGGGCCCCCACCAGCGAGGACAGGTGCCTGCTCCCCTCCATCGCGGTCACGCGGGCCACCCCGGAGAGCATCTTCTGCGCCCCGCGGACATCGTCGAGGATCAGCGGATGCAAGGGGCCTGGCGTACGGAAGCTCATGACAGCAAGTCTCGCAGCTCACGGGCCTCGTGGCCGCCCGGCCGGCGGGTGGCCGAGCGGGTTTGCGCAGCGCCGGTACGGACTCCCACAGCTCCGCGTACTCTGTCCCCCACCAACCGACCACCGCACGAGAGAGCCCTTGCAGCCATGCCCACATCTCAGGACATGACGACTGAGCTTGACCCCGGTCTCCTCGATGCCCTCCAGCACCAGGTGGCCGTCTTCGCCCGCCGGGCCGAACAGACCCGCCTCGGCGGCACCGGTCAGCTCCGCAACTCCATGGACCGCGCCGCCTACCTGCTCCTCAACCGGCTGGACCAGGAAGGCCCGATGGGCGTGAAGGCCCTCGCGGCCGGCATGGGCATCGACTCGTCCACCGTCACCCGGCAGGTCGCCCCGCTCGTCGACACCGGTCTGGTCAAGCGGACCTCGCACCCCGAGGACGGCCGCGCGGTCGTCCTCCAGCTCTCCCCGCGCGGCCTGACCCGCCTGGAGGAGGTCCGCTCCTCGCGCCGGCAGCTGATGGCCGAGGTGACGGACGGCTGGACCCCCGCCGAGCGCGAGTCGTTCTGCACCCTGCTCACCCGCTTCAACTCCGCGCTCTCCGCCCGTCAGTCGGGCCTCCCCGCGAACCCGGAAGCGGAGTCCGGCCCGACCTCTTGACCTGGGCCGCGCCCTGTCCTCATATGAGGACGTGCGAGAAGGACGGGACGGCATCCGGCGGACGCCCGGACCCAGCGGCGAAGAGCGCCACCGCACCCGGCAGTTCGAGGCGTTCGTGGCCGGGGCGGCGGGGCGGCTGCTGCACGCCGCGACCCTCCTCACCGCCGAGACACCGGTCCGCAACCCGCGCGCCCAGGCGCTGTTGACCGCCTCCCTCGCGCACACCTACGCCCAGTGGGCGCGGCTGCGCGGAGAGGATCCGTACGACGTCACCCGCGCCGACCTCGTGGCCCGCTTCGCCCGCGCCGCCTGGCGGCACCACCGCGCCCGGGGCGGCGGCGTCCTCGCCCCGCTCACCCCGCAGGAACGTCTCGTCGTCGTGCTGCGGCTCTACGAGAGCGTCGCAGAGGAGCAGACCGCGGCGCTCCTCGGACTGCCCGAGGAACGGGTCCGCGCGATCTGCGCCCGCTCGGTCGTCGCCCTGCGTGCGGCGGCCGCGCGCCCCGGGGCCGAAGCGGCGGGAGAGCCGGGATCGGCCGAGGGGCCGGGCAGGACCGGGCGGCCGGGATCGGCGGAAGGGCCGGGCACGACGGAGACGAGGGCCGCCTCATGAGGCACGAACGGCGGGAGGACGAGGTCCGGCGGATGCTCGAAGCGCCACATCCGCGGGTCCCCCGCGACCTGTCGGCCCGGGCCGTCGAGCGCGGGATCCGTCTGCTGCACCGGGACCGGGCGGTGCGCCGGGTCCTGTGGACGCTGCTCGTCATCGCCGCGGTCGCCTTCGCCGTGTGGGCGTCGGTGGTCCGGCCCTGGGAGGTCCCGCCCGGCACGACTCCACCCCTCGAAGGCTGGTGAGGAGGGGCATAGCCTGGAAGGAGCGGTACGCGGCCACGGGACGAAGCGGTGGTACGCGGTCCGAGCCGAGGAGGTCGTCATGGCCAGGAAAGTCGCCGACTGCCGCAAGACTCCCAGCGTCATGAACTGCACGCTCACCATCATCGGTGACGAGGAGGAGGTCGTACGGGCCGCCTCCGAGCACGCCGTCTCCGTGCACGGCCACACCGACAGCCCGGAGCTGCGCGCGATGGTCCGTGACTCGCTGGAGGACGAGAAGGTCCCCGCCTGAGGCGCTTCGCGGAGCGGCGGGCCCGATGGGCCCGGGCGCCCGCGAGGGACGCCCGGGCCTGGGTCCGGCGAAGGACTAGCCCAGCGCCTGGCGCAGGTCGGCCAGCAGGTCGTCGACGTTCTCGATGCCCACGGAGAGCCGGACCAGGTCCGCCGGGACCTCCAGGGCGGAGCCCGCCACGCTCGCGTGCGTCATGCGGCCCGGGTGCTCGATCAGCGACTCGACACCGCCCAGGGACTCGCCCAGCGTGAAGAGCTCGGCGCGGTCGCAGACCGCGACGGCCGCCTCCTCGCCGCCCGACACCTGGAACGAGATCATCCCGCCGAAGGACTTCATCTGCTTCGCGGCGATCTCGTGGCCCGGGTGGTCCGGCAGGCCCGGGTACAGCACCTTGGTGACCTTCGGGTGCTGGGTCAGCATTTCGGCGATCTTCTCGGCGTTCTCGCTGTGCCGGTCCATCCGGACGGCGAGCGTCTTGATGCCGCGCAGCACGATCCACGAGTCGAACGGCCCCGCCACCGCGCCCATCGCGTTCTGGTGGTACGCCAGTTCCTCGCCGAGCGCCTCGTCGGCCGTCACCAGCGCGCCGCCGACGACGTCGGAGTGGCCGCCCATGTACTTGGTGAGGGAGTGGACGACCACGTCCGCGCCGAGCGCCAGCGGCTGCTGGAGGTACGGCGAGGCGAAGGTGTTGTCGACGACGAGCTTCGCGCCGGCCGTGCGGGCCACGTCCGCGACGGCCGCGATGTCGGTGATGCCGAGCAGCGGGTTGGAGGGCGTCTCGACCCAGATCACCTTCGTACGGTCGTTGACCGCTTCCCGCACCGAGGCGAGGTCGGAGGTGTCGGCGACGGAGAAGTCGACGCCCCAGCGCTGGACGACCTTGGCGAAGAGCCGGAAGGTGCCGCCGTAGGCGTCGTTCGGGATGACCACGTGGTCGCCGGGGGCCAGCAGCGTGCGCAGCAGGCAGTCCTCGGCGGCGAGGCCGGAGGCGAACGCGAGTCCGCGGCGGCCGCCCTCGAGCGCGGCGAGGTTCTCCTCGAGGGCGGTGCGCGTGGGGTTGGCGCTGCGGCTGTACTCGTAACCGCCGCGGAGCCCACCCACGCCGTCCTGCTTGTAGGTGGACACCTGGTAGATGGGCGGGACGACCGCGCCGGTCAGCGGGTCGGCCGTGTTGCCCGCGTGGATGGCGCGGGTCTCGAAGCTCTGATGAGAGTGCTGGTCGCTCATGGTTCAGGAGCGTAGTCCCGAGACCGGCTCCGCGCCGCCCACCGTCTCGACCGGTGTCTCACGGAGGCCGGATCCGTGGCCGACGGGCGCCGGGTCCGGGCTCCGGGGGGGCGCCGGGCCCGTCTCCCCCCGGGCGGCCGGTCCCGGCCGGCGGGCACCCCGGCCGGTGTCCGCCGGCCGTACGGGACAATGGACGCATGGAGATTCTCTGGTTCCTGCTCGCGATGGGGCTGCTCTTCGCGGTCGTCGCTCCCTTGGTACGGCGCCGCCGGGGCGATGTCGTCGGCATCCACCAGGTGGCGCCCGGCTCCCCCGACGCCGCCGATCCGGAGGCGTACGGCTTCCTCCGCCAGGAGGAGCAGGACGTGCGGATGCCCGGCCCCGACCCCGACCTGCTCGACGTCCTCGACGTGGTGCAGGCGACGCAGGACTGGCGGGCGGCCGCGCAGCTGCTGGCCGGGACGGAGAAGGAGGGCGAGGTCCGCTGGCAGCGCGTCCAGGCGTTCGCGGGCGCGGCCGCCCTGGATCTCCAGCAACGGCCCGGGGTGGGCGGCGCGTGGCTGCGCGCCTGGCGCGCGGACGCGCCGAAGGACGCGGGCGGCGCGGCCGTGCACGCCGAGTTCCTCGTGCAGCAGGCGTGGCGCTCCTCGGCGGCCGGCACCGACGACTTCCGGATCATCCTCGAAGAGGCCCGCAAGGTGACCGAGGAGGCGGCGCTGCTGGCACCCGGCGACCCCGTCCCGTACATCACGCAGCTCGCCATCGCCCGCGGCCTCGGCTACAGCCACGAGGAGTTCGACCAGGTCTGGGCGAAGATCATCGACCGGGCGCCGCACCACATGGGCGCCCACCTCTCCGCGCTGCACTTCTGGTGCGAGAAGTGGCACGGCTCGCGCGAGGACGCCGACCGGTTCGCGACGGCGGCCGCGGCCCGCGCCCCGCGGGGTTCGCTGCTCGCCGCGCTGCCGCTGTTCGCGGTGTACGAGCACCTGCCCGAGGTCATCATGGTGCGGGACTTCTACCGCTCGGCGGTGGTCGGCAAGGCGATGGAGGGCGCGCTGTACGCGGTCCACTCGGCCCGCCCCGACGACCCGATGCTCGCCCACGTCCGCCACCTGCTCGTCCTGTTCCTGGTCCGCGGGGAACGGTGGGCCGAGGCGATGCGGCAGCTGGTGCACGTGGACGGGCACGTCGGCGCGCTGCCGTGGACGCTGAACGGCGACCCGGCGGCGGAGTACACGGTCTACCGCAACCTGGCGGTGGCGGGGTACGAGGCGAACGGCGGCAGCCCGGCGACGCTGTCGCACTGAGCCGCGTCTCGCGTGAGCCGCGCCCGGGGGCCGGGGGGAATCCCTCCCGGCCCCCGGGCGTTGTGCGTACTGCCCACCGTCGAGGAGATGCCGCATGTTCCTGTCACGCACCCCCGTCCTCCCCACCCCCGAGCAGGCGCTCAAGGGCCGTCCTGAGCCCGAGTTCGCAGTGCCGGAGCGCCACACGGTCCTCGGCAACCCGCTGCTCGGGCCGTATCCCGAGGGGCTCGAGGTCGCGGACTTCGGCCTCGGCTGCTTCTGGGGCGCCGAGCGCACGTTCTGGCAGACCGAGGGCGTCTGGACGACGCTCGTCGGCTACCAGGGGGGTCACACCCCTAACCCGGCCTATGAAGAGGTGTGCTCGGGCCTCACCGGCCACACCGAGGCCGTGCGGGTCGTCTTCGACCCGTCGGTCGTCTCGTACGAGCGGCTGCTCAAGCTCTTCTGGGAATCGCACGACCCGACCCAGGGCTTCCGCCAGGGCAACGACGTCGGCACCCAGTACCGCTCGGCGATCTACACCCGCTCCCCCGAGCAGGCCGGGACGGCGGAGTCCTCCCGCGCCGCCTACCAGCGGGTCCTGACCGGCTCCGGCTTCGACACGATCACCACGGAGATCCTCCCCGCCGAGGGCCGGACCTTCTTCCCCGCGGAGGGGTACCACCAGCAGTACCTCGACAAGAACCCGGCGGGCTACTGCGGCATCGGCGGGACGGGCGTCTCCTGCCCGATCGGCGTGGCGAAGGCCGAGTAGGAGCAACGGGACAGCGGTGAAGAGGGGCGGGCCGGCGCGACCGGCCCGCCCCTCTCGGCCGCTCCCCTAAATCGCTGGGACCCCCTGGGAGCCCGGCGTTAGACTCGCTCGCATGATGGGTTCGTACTACTTCTTTCTCTGATCCCGGCCGCGGACACGGCTCGACCCGCTGACGGCGTCTCGCGACGCGGCGGTGGCGATCGCCGGTGTCCCCTTCCCGTCCGGCCAGGAAGAACCCAGCATCCAGGGAAAGAACCATGCGCGATCGCGCCCAGCTCACGCTCGGTCATGTCTCCAAGGCCTATGGGGACCGCTCCGTCCTCGACCAGGTCTCCCTCACCGTCCGTCCCGGCGAGAAGGCCGCCGTCATCGGCGAGAACGGCGCCGGGAAGTCCACCCTCCTGCGGTTGATCGGCGGGGCGGAGGCCCCGGACACCGGGGAGGTCACCGTCCGGTTCCCCGGTGGCGTCGCCCGGCTCGCCCAGACGCTCGCCGAGACGTACGGCGTCGGCCCCGACCGGACCGTGCGGGACACCGTCGACGCCGCGCTCGCCGGCCTCCGGGCGATGGAACGGGAACTGCGCGCCGCCGAGGAGACGCTCGGCACCGCGACGCCCGAGCGGCTCGCCGCCTACGGCGAGCTGCTGACCTCCTTCGAGGAGCGCGGCGGCTACGAGGCCGACGCCCGCGTCGACGCCGCACTCCACGGGCTCGGCCTCGGCCACGTCCCGTACGAGCGCCGGATCGGGACGCTCTCCGGCGGGGAGCAGTCGCGGCTGGCGCTCGCCTGCGTGCTCGCCTCGGGCGCCGAGCTGCTGCTCCTCGACGAGCCGACGAACCATCTCGACCGGGCCGCCGCCCGCTGGCTGGAGGAGCGGCTGCGGACCCACCGCGGCACGGTGGTGGCGGTCACCCACGACCGAGCGTTCCTGGAGGGGATGGCGACCACGATCCTGGAGGTCGACCGGGACACCCGGGCGGTGACGCGGTACGGCGACGGCTGGTCCGGCTACCGCGCCGCGAAGGCCGCCGCCCGCCGCCGCCGGGCGCGGGAGCACGAGGAGTGGCGGGAGGAAGTGGCCCGTACGCAGGGGCTGGTGGCCGCGGCCGGGCAGCGGCTCGCCGTCTCCGGCAAGGATCCGGGGCAGGGCTTCGGCAAGCACCGGCGCTCGCACGAGAACAAGCTGTCCGGGCAGGTCAGGGCGGCCCGTCAGCGGCTCGAGCAGCTCCTCAGGGAGCCGGTGCCGGCGCCGCCGGAGCCGCTGCGGTTCACGGCGCGGCTCGCCACGGCCCGGGCCGGGGGCCCGGATCCGGCGGGGCCCGGTGACGTCCTCGCCACGCTCGCCGACGTCGTGGTCGGCGATCGGCTGAGGATCGACGAACTGCGGGTCCGGGCCGGGGAGCGGCTGCTCGTCTCCGGGCCCAACGGCGCCGGCAAGACCACGCTGCTGCGGGTGCTCGCCGGGGACCTGCGGCCCGACAGCGGCACGGTCAGCCGCCCGGACCACGTCGGCTATCTGGCGCAGGAGCTGCCCGCAGTGCCGGTCCGCGCGCCGCTGCTCACGGCGTACGCCGCGGGCCGTCCGGGACCGCCGGAGGAGTACGGGCCGGAGCTGCTCGCCCTCGGGCTCTTCCGGGAGGAGGACCTGGGCGTGCCGGTGGCCGCGCTCTCGGTGGGGCAGCGGCGGCGGCTGGAGCTGGCCCGGCTGGTGGCTCGGCCGGCGGATCTGCTCGTCCTGGACGAGCCGACGAACCATGTGGCGCTGTCGCTGGTGGAGGAGCTGGAGGCGGCCCTCGCGGCGTTCGCGGGCGCGGTGGTCGTGGTCTCGCACGACGACCGTTTCCGCGCGTGCTTCGACGGCAGGCGGCTCGATCTGTGCTCAGGCCGTGCCGTCGCCCGACCCCGCGTGTGACTCCGCGCGCAGGAGCGCGGCGGTGCCGGCCGGGTCGTAGCCGGGGCCGACGCCGTCGATGAGCTGGATGTCGCCCGGGATGTGCCGGGTGCGCAGCGGGATCAGCTCCTGGTAGGCGGCGGAGTCGTACCAGCGGCGGGCGTGGCCCATGGAAGGGAAGCCGATGAGGACGACGCTGCCGGGCCACTCGCCCTCCTTGACCTCGCGCTCGGGGGCGCCGTGGACGAGGAAGCGGCCGTCGTAGGGGTCGAGGGTGGCCTGGATCCGCTCCATGTAGACGAGGACGTCCTCGACGGGGGCGGTCCGGGGGTACAGGTTGGCCAGCGCGTAAGCGGTCATGACGTCAGGATGCCGGGGCATGACGTACGGGGTCGATGACCCCGGAGGTCATGCCCCGGCCTCCGGGGTGACCGCCTGGACGGCGGGTGCGCCCCGGGCGGCCGGCGTGCCCCGGCGTCCTGGCGTGGGGGCCGATGCCGCGTCGCGCCCGGGCGTCCGTCAGATCGTCGACGCGTCGATCACGAAGCGGTAGCGCACGTCGCTCGCCAGCACCCGCTCGTACGCCTCGTTGATCCGGTCGGCGCTGATCAGCTCGATCTCGGCGCCCAGGCCGTGCCGTGCGCAGAAGTCGAGCATCTCCTGCGTCTCGGCGATGCCGCCGATCATGGAGCCGGCGAGCGTCTTGCGGCCGCCGATCAGCGAGAAGAGGTTGAGCGCGATCGGCTCCTCGGGGGCGCCGACGTTGACGAGCGCGCCGTCCGTCTTGAGCAGGCTCAGATAGGCGCCGAAGTCGATCGGGGCCGAGACGGTGGAGACGATCAGGTCGAAGGAGCCGGCGAGCCGGGTGAAGGTCTCCGGGTCGGCGGTGGCGTAGTAGTGGTCGGCGCCGAGCTTGAGGCCGTCCTCCTGCTTCTTCAGGGACTGGCTGAGCACGGTCACCTCCGCGCCGAGCGCGTGGGCGATCTTGACGCCCATGTGGCCGAGGCCGCCGAGGCCCACGATCGCGACCTTCTTGCCGGGGCCGGCGTTCCAGTGGGCGAGCGGGGAGTAGAGGGTGATGCCGGCGCAGAGCAGCGGGGCGGCCTCGTCGAGGGCGATGCCCTCGGGGATGCGCAGGGTGTAGTTCTCGTCGACGACGATGTGGGTGGAGTAGCCGCCGTAGGTCGGCTCGCCGCTCTTGTCGAGGGCGTTGTACGTGCCGATCATGCCGCCGCCGGCGCAGTACTGCTCCAGGCCCTGGAGGCAGTACGCGCACTCCCGGCAGGAGTCGACGAAGCAGCCGACGCCGACGCGGTCGCCGACCTGGTGCCGGGTGACCGCGGAGCCGACCTCGGTGACGATTCCGGCGATCTCGTGGCCGGGCACCATCGGGAAGATGCCCTCGCCCCAGCCGTCGCGCGCCTGGTGGATGTCGGAGTGGCAGATGCCGGCGTACTTGATCTCGATGAGGACGTCGTGTTCCCCCACCGGACGGCGCGGCACGGTGGTGCGCTCCAGCGGGGCGTTGGCGGCGGGTGCGGCATAGGCGGAAACGTTCGTGGTCATGCTGTCGAGCATGCCTGGCCGGGCGGAACGTACCCAGCCCCCTGTTCTGCCTACGTCCAGCGTGCCTACCACTGGCAGGGACAGGCTGGCCGGTCCGTCCGGGCACCCGACCTGGGATAATCAGGACACATGGATCTCAGTGCCGAACTCAGCGAATTCCTGCGCTCGCGCCGGGCCCGGCTGAAGCCGGAGGACGTGGGTCTGCCGGAGTTCGGGCGTCATCGGCGGGTGCCGGGGCTGCGCCGGGAGGAGCTGGCGCAGCTGGCCGGGGTGTCCGTGGCGTACTACACCCGTCTCGAACAGGGCAACGGCCGCAATGTGTCGATGGAGGTCCTGGACGCGATCGCCCGGGCGTTGCGGCTGAGCGACACCGAGCGGGCGCATCTGACGCACCTGGCGAAGCCGACGGCGAAGAAGAAGCAGCAGCGGGCGGCGATCGTCCGGCCCCAGCAGGTGCGGCCGGGGCTGCGTCATCTGCTGGACTCGCTGGACGGTGTCCCGGCCTTCCTGGTCGGCCGGCGGCTCGACGTCCTGGCGTGGAACCGGATGGCCCGGGCGCTGCTCGGCGACTTTGCGGCGATGGAGCCGGAGGAGCGCAATCTGGCCAGGATGGTCTTCCTCGGGCCCAACTCGCGTGATCTGTACGTGGACTGGGAGTGCAAGGCGACCGAGGTGGTGAGCGTGCTGCGGCTGTACGCGGGCTGCTATCCGGAGGACCCGGCACTGCTCGCACTGGTGGGCGAGCTGTCGGTGCGCAGTGAGGAGTTCCGCTCGCTCTGGGCGGCGCACACCGTCGCGGACAAGGGGCACGGCACGAAGCGGCTGCGGCATCCGCTGGTGGGCGAGATGACGCTGGCGTACGAGAGCCTGAAGGTGGCGGGCGGGGACCCGGACCTGGTGCTCGTGACGTACCAGGCGGAGCCGGGGACGGCGTCGGCGGACGCGCTCGCGCTGCTCGCGCAGTGGGGGGTCGAGGAGGTCGTGCGCTGAGGCCGGCCGGTACGCGTACGGCGGCCCCCTCCCGGTCGGGAGGGGGCCGCCGTTTCTCGTACGGGTGGCTCGCGGGTCAGACCGCCGAGCCGGCCTTCCACGCGGACCAGCTCATGTTCCAGCCGTTGAGGCCGTTGTCCGGGGCGATCGTCTTGTCCTTGGAGTTCTTGACGATGATGACGTCGCCGACGATCGAGTGGTCGTAGAGCCAGGCGGCCGTCTGGTTCGGGTCGCCGGCGCCCTTGACGTCGTTCAGGCCCACGCAGCCGTGGCTGGTGTTGGAGTTGCCGAAGATGGAGTCCGGGCCCCAGTAGTTGCCGTGGATGAAGGTGCCGGACGTGGAGAGCCGCATGGCGTGCGGGACGTCCTTGATGTCGTACTCGCCCTTGCCGTCGTCGTCCGTGAAGCCGACGGTGGCGCCGTTCATCCGGGTCTCCTTGAACTTCTCGGAGATCACCATCTGACCGTTGTAGGTCGGGTTCTCCGGGGAGCCGGCGGAGATCGGGATGGTCTTGACCGTCTTGCCGTCCTGCGTGACCTTCATGGTCTTCGTGGCGACGTCGACGGTGGAGACCTGGTTGCGGCCGATCTTGAAGGTGACGGTCTTCTGCTGGACGCCGAAGACGCCGTCGGCGCCCTCGACGCCGTCGAGCTGCAGCTTCAGGGTGACGGTCGAGCCCTCGGTCCAGTAGTCCTCCGGACGGAAGTCCAGGCGCTGGGAGTTGAACCAGTGCCCGACGATCTCCTGGCCGCTGCTGGAGGTCACCGTGACGCCGCTCTGGACGGCCTTCTTGTCGGTGATCGCCTTGTTGAAGTTGATCGAGACCGGCATGCCCACGCCGACGGTGGAGCCGTCCTCGGGGGTGAAGTTGCCGATGAAGCTGTTGGCCTGGGAGACGGTGGTGAAGGAGGAGTTCTCGTGCGCCTCCAGGCCGTCCGCGTCCTTCGCCGAGGCGGCGATCTTGTAGACCGTGGACCGCTTCAGCTGCTCGGTCGGGGCCCAGCTCTTGCCGTCGGCGGCGATCTCGCCCTTGACGCTCGCGCCGTCGGCCGTGGTCATCGTGACCTCGGTCAGCGTGCCGTCGACGACGGTGACCTTGGCGTCCTTGTTGATCGAGGCGTTGTCGGCGCCGTTCTTCGGCGAGATGGATATCTGGGCCTTCGACGTCTTCTGCGCCGCCGCCTCGTCGACCTGCGCCTGTGAGTTCGGCGTCGGCGAGCCGGCACTGCCCTTGTCCCCGTCGCTGCACGCCGAGAGCACCAATACGCCACCGAGCACCGCGGCCGCGGCCGCCAGGCTCTTGCGGCGGCGCTTGCCGTCCGTCATCACACGCTTCTCCATCGTCGCCGAGTCCCTGCCCACACTGCTCTGAACATCCATGACACCCCTTCCGGTTCCGGAACCGGAAGGATTGTGGGAAACACCACTGATCGACACGCTGACGCGGGCCGCCCGGTTCCCGTACACGTGAAAGCCCCGGCGGACGTCGCGCCGAGCGACGTCGCACCGGGGCTCGTGGCGGGGGGCGGCAAGCGCCGCGGTCCCCGCCAGGCCCTGCCGTCGTGTCCCCGCCAGGCTCTGTCCTCACAGACCCGCCTGGCCCGTGACGACGGGCCCTAAACCCGTTCCTCGTCGTCCGCCTCGTCGGCGTCGTCCGCTTCGTCTTCCTCGTCCTCCCCATCTTCCTCGTCGAGGTCCCACTCCTGTGCGTCGGGGTCGTAGTCGATCCCCTCGCTGCTCCAGGACGCCTGGACGAGTTCGACGCCGGGCACGGTGCTGACCAGATCGAACGGCTCGACGAGATAGGCGAGCGCCTCGGCGCTGTCGTCCTGGACGGAGGAGCGGGCGTGGACGCGCTCGTCGTCGGGCATGAACTCGTCGGTGTCGATCCGGCCGACGGCCGCCTCGGTCAGCTCCTCGGGGCCGTCGATCTCCAGGACGACCTCCACCCGAAGCCGTACGTAACGTGATGTCTCGGAAGTGCTCATACGACCGAGCGTAGGCTCCGCGAG
This sequence comes from Streptomyces sp. NPDC008121, assembly GCF_042957155.1. Taxonomy (NCBI): domain Bacteria; kingdom Bacillati; phylum Actinomycetota; class Actinomycetes; order Kitasatosporales; family Streptomycetaceae; genus Streptomyces; species Streptomyces sp. NPDC008121. Next base: position 802,649 of record NZ_JBIBHT010000003.1, read on the forward strand.
CCCTCGGCTTTCCCGCGACCCGCTGTGTTCATTAGCATCGGCGCCACACACCAATTCGCGGTTTCCGCAAGGGGGATCGAAATCTGTGTCCGTCGCACGACGCCCGCTGCTGACCGCCACCGCCGCCGGGACACTGCTCTGCGCTCTGTGGTTCGTTCCCTCGGCGAACGCCACGAACGATGAGCTTCCCGGGGGCGCTCGGACAGCGGTGACCGAGGACGGGGGCGCGGCCGGGGAGACCGGTGGAGCGCGCCTGGCCGAGACCGGTACGCCGGCCACGACGCCGTATCTGATCGGCGGGACGGGTTTCCTCGCCGTGGGCGCGGGCTTCGTGGCGCTGGCGATGAGACGCGGCGGCCGGGCTTCCTAGACGGCCCGTACGACGACGAAGGGCCGCCCCCCGGCGTGGGGGGCGGCCCTTCGTCGTCGTACGGGCGGGATTCCGCCCGGCCGGTCACGCCAGCTTGCCGGTGACCTGCTCGACGGCCGCGACGAGCTTTCCGTCCCGTACGAAGGCGTCGGCGGCCTCCAGGTCGGGGGCGAGGAAGCGGTCGGGGCCGGGGCCCTGGACGCCGGCGGCGCGCAGGGCGTCGATGGCGGCCCGGGAGGCGGGGGCCGGGGTCAGGCCGTGGCGGAGTTCGATGCCGCGGGTGGCGGCGTACAGCTCGACGGCGATGATCCGGTTGAGGTTGCCGATCGCGGTGCGCAGCTTGCGGGCGGCGGACCATCCCATGGAGACGTGGTCCTCCTGCATCGCGGAGGACGGGATCGAGTCGGCGGAGGCCGGGACGGCCAGCCGCTTCATCTCGCTGACCAGGGCGGCCTGGGTGTACTGGGCGATCATGAGGCCGGAGTCGACGCCGGCGTCGTGGGCGAGGAACGGCGGCAGGCCGTGGGACCGGTTCTTGTCGAGGAGCCGGTCGGTGCGGCGCTCGGCGATGGAACCGAGGTCGGCGGCGGCGATGGCGAGGAAGTCCAGGACGTACGCGACGGGGGCGCCGTGGAAGTTGCCGTTGGAGCGGACCTGGCCGTCGGGCAGCACGACCGGGTTGTCGACGGCGGCGGCCAGCTCCCGCTCGGCGACCAGGCGGGCGTGGGCCATCGTGTCGCGTCCGGCGCCGGCGACCTGCGGGGCGCAGCGCACCGAGTACGCGTCCTGGACGCGGGGCGCCTCGTCGGCCTGGAAGTGGCCGGTGAGCCCGGAGCCCTGGAGCACGGCGAGCATGTTGGCGGCGGAGGCGCCCTGGCCGGGGTGGGGGCGGATGGCGTGCAGCTCGGGGGCGAGGACCTTCTCGGTGCCGAGGAGGGCTTCGAGGGAGAGGGCCGCGGTGATGTCGGCCGAGGTGTAGAGGGTGTCGAGGTCGGCGAGGGCCATGATCAGCATGCCGAGCATGCCGTCCGTGCCGTTGAGGAGGGCGAGGCCCTCCTTCTCGCGGAGCTCGACGGGCTGGATGCCGGCCTCGGCGAGCAGCTCGCCCGCGGGCCTGACCGTCCCGTCCGGGCCCTCCGCGTCGCCCTCGCCCATCAGCGCGAGCGCGCAGTGGGAGAGCGGGGCGAGGTCGCCGGAGCAGCCGAGGGAGCCGTACTCGTGCACGACCGGGGTGATGCCGGCGTTGAGGACGTCGGCCATCGCCTGCGCCACCTCGGGGCGGACGCCGGTGTGCCCGGAGGCGACGGTCTTCAGCCGCAGGAACATCAGCGCGCGCACCACCTCGCGCTCGACGCGCGGGCCCATGCCGGCCGCGTGGGAGCGGACGATGTTGCGCTGGAGCTGGGCGCGGAGTTCGTGGCTGATGTGCCGGGTGGCCAGCGCGCCGAAGCCGGTGGAGACGCCGTAGACCGGCTCGGGCTTGGCGGCGAGCGCGTCGACGATGGTCCGGGCGGCGGCGAGCGCCTGCACGGCTTCGGCCGACAGCTCGACGCGGGCGCCGTGGCGGGCGACGTCGATCACGTCCTGCGCGGTGGTGCCGGACGGACCAAGGACGACAGAGTGCATATCCATATTCAGCACCCTACGGACTGAATCTCAACGTGTCACTAGGCATCGAGTCACCATCCAGTCGACCGACGGACCCTTACGGGGCCGACGGGTCCGGAGCAGGTGCGGAGCGCCCGGGCGGGCCCGGAACCGAGGGCGTACGGCCCCTCATACCGGCGGGGCGTCGCGGAAGCGGCGGCGGTCGCGCGCTCCGGGCGGGGCGTCGGCGAGCGGGATGACCGAACCGTCGCGCCCGGCGACCACCGGCTTCGCCGAGCGCGCGGCCTTCGCCTGGTATTGGGCCGCGTCCGCCAGACGGAAGAGGCGGCGCGCCGACTTGAGCGGGCCGATCGGGTCGCCGGTGGAGGCGACCCCGCACGCCACGCCCTCGCCGAGCTCCAGCTCCCCGGCCCGTACGCACAGCTCGTCCGCGACGGCCACCACCTCGTCGGCGGTCGGCCCCACCGAGAGGAGGCAGAACTCGTCGCCCCCGAGGCGGGCGGAGAGGGCGCCCGGCAGCATCGCGCCGCAGCGGGAGAGGACGGAGCCGAACCGTTCCAGCAGGCGGTCGCCGACCGCGTGGCCGTGGGTGTCGTTCACCCGCTTCAGGCCGTTCAGGTCGCACACCACGAGACTGACCACGGAGCCGTCCACGCGGTACCGCTCGACGGCCTCGTCGAGCCGGGTGTCGACGGCCCGGCGATTGGCGAGCCCGGTCAGCGGGTCGGTGAAGGCGAGCTTGCGCACCTCCTCCAGACGCTCGGCCTGGGCGATCCCCGCCGCCACCACGGCGGCGACGACCGCCGCGAAGTCGGCGTCGCCCCGGTCGAAGACGGGCGCCCCGGCCCGGCGCGCCACGTACAGCTCGCCCCAGGCTCGGCCGTGGAGCACGACCGGCGCGACCACGCAGCAGCCGCGGCCGCGGCGGCGCAGCCCGGCGACCCGGCCGGTCACGACGTGGTCGTCCGCGGTCTCCACCCAGGCGTCCGGCTCGGCGCCGCCCGCCCACTGCTCGTGCAGGAACTCGGTGATCTCGGGGAACTGGTGGACGGGGTAGGTCTCGGCGTCGGGGAACTCCTCCTCCCCCAGCGCCCGGTCCCCCGCGTTCACCAGCACCTTCAGCCGGCCGTGGTCGCGTTGCCAGACGGACAGTGCGGCGAAACTGCCGCCGAGCGCGTCGCGGGCGCCGAGCGCCGCCGCCCGCCAGAACTCGCGCGGAGTGTGCGTCGCCGCCATCGCCTGCGCCAGCGCCACCACGGCTCGCAACCGCACGTCCTCTCCCATTTCTACAGCTTAGGGAGGGTTGGCCCTTTTTCACCTGTGGAGCGTCACGGAAAGTTACATGACGGACAAAAGGGGGCGTTTCTCAGGGCTTTCTCACTCGCCGGGCCACTGCGGCTTCCGCTTCTCGTTGAACGCCGCCACGCCCTCGGCCCGGTCCCCGGAGAACGCCACCGACCGCCACGCCGCGTCCTCGACCTCCAGGCCGGCCCGCAGGTCCAGGCCCTGGCCGAGCCGCATGGCGCGCTTGGCGGCGCGCAGCCCGACCGGGGAGTTGGCCGCGATCCGTCCCGCCAGCTCCAGCGCGGCCGTCCTGGCGTCCTCCTCCAGCAGGTCGACCAGGCCCAGCTCGCGGGCTTCGGCCGCCTCCACCCGGCGGGCGGTGAAGACCAGCTCGGCGGCGCGGGCCGCGCCGACCCGGCGCGGCAGCAGCTGCGTACCGCCGCCGCCGGGGATCACGCCGACGGAGACCTCGGGCAGGCCGACCACGGCCGTCGCGTCCGCCACGATCACGTCGCAGGCGAGCGCCAGCTCGAAGCCGCCGCCGAGCGCGAAGCCGTGCACGGCCGCGACGGTCGGCATCGGCAGTTCGAGGACGCCCGTGTAGGCGCCGCGGGCGGTGGGCCGCTGGCGGACCAGCTCGGCGTCGGTGAAGGAGTTGCGCTCCTTGAGGTCGGCGCCGACGCAGAACGCCCGGTCGTTCGACGAGGTCAGCACCGTCACCCGCACCTCGGCGTCGGCGGCGAGCGCGTCGCAGGCGGCGCCGAGGGAGCGGGCCATCTCGGAGGAGACGGCGTTCATCGCCTTGGGCCGGTCGAGGACCAGCTCGGCGACGTGCCCGTCCTTCCGGACCACGACGAACTCACCAAAGCGCTGCTCGGACTGGACCGACATGACCGCACCCTCCCGGTTAACGACTGTTCACCGGGATCCTAGGCGGGGCGACGGCCCGGCTGCCAGGCCTGTGGATGGCGCGGCCGCCGGACCGCGGAGGCGGGTGCCCGGCTGCCGGGGCCGGGGCCTAGGTCGGGCCCGGAGAGTCCCGCCGGGCCCCCGGGTGCGGCTCAGCTGCCGGGGACCGGGCGGCGGCTGAGGTGCCAGGGCTCCACGACGCCGAGACCGCGCACCGGCCGCTGCCACATGGGCTGGAGCGCGAAGCGGTACGCCGGCGCCTCCTCGCCCTCCTTCTCGGCGCGGGCCGCCTCCTCCGCCGCCTGGGTCTCGGAGACGGGAGCCTCGCCGGTCCTGGTCAGCTCCTCGGCGAGCGCCCCGTCCACCAGGACGGTGTCCTTCGGGGCTATCGAGGTGAGGCGGCTGGCGAGGTTCACGGTCGTGCCGAAGACGTCGCCCATCCGGGTCGTCACCGTGCCGAAGGCGATGCCCACGCGCAGGGCGGGCATCGTCTCGTCGTGGCCGAGCGTCTCGATCAGCCGCAGCGCGATCTCGGCGGCGGTCCCCGCGTCGTCCGCCGCGTACAGCACCTCGTCGCCGAGCGTCTTGATCAGCCGGCCGCCGTGCGCGGCGACCAGATCCGCGCAGGTCGTCTCGAAGGCCTCGACCAGCTCGCCGAGCTCCTCCTCCTCCAGGCGCCGGGTGAGGCGGGTGAAGCCGACGAGGTCCGCGAAGCCGACGGCCAGCCGCCGGTCGACCATCTCCTCGTCGTCACCGGCCTGGACGACCCGGCCGGTGGCGGCGGCGAGCTGGCGGCGCCAGACGTAGATCAGGAACTCCTCCAGCTCGGGCAGGAGCAGCTCGACCAGGGGGTACGTGACCTCGGTCCGGGTCATGCCGGGCTCGGGCGGCTCGGTCAGGCCCTCCAGGAAGGAGTCGATCTGCCACTCCGCCAGCCGGGCGGTGGTCTGGCCGGTGGAGCGGGCGACCTGGACGGCCATCGGCTCGCTCAGCAGCCCCGCCTCGACGAGACCGGCCAGGCGCCGCAGCGCGAGGACGTCGGCCTCGGTGAGCGCCTTGGCCTGTCCGATGTCGGCGAAGCCCATCGCGCGCCAGAAGCGGGAGGCGAGCTCCATGGAGACGCCGGCGGTGCGGGCCGCCTGGAAGGGGGTGTAGCGGCGCTCGGCCCCGAGGATGAGCTGTTCGAGGCGGATGGCCAGGGGATCGTCGGTCGGCTCGGCCGTGTGGTCGACGACATGGTGGGGGGTGGGATACGTGGCCGGCTCGTCCCCGCCCGCGTTCTCGTCGTCGACGGTCACCGGCCGCCTCCTGCCCGTTCCCTGCCCACTGCCCTGCCGATCTGTCGCCTGGATCGCGCTCCACGATACGACAGGTGTGTGCCAGCTCACGCCGTAACCGTGTGCCGGGCCCCCGTCGTCACGCCACGGCGGGTGCCGGGCGCCCGCCCCAGGGGGCGGGCGCTCCGGGTCCCTCACCGGGGAGGAGCCCCGGGCCGTGTCCGGTCAGTCTGGCCCGGTCCGCGGCGCGCCGCACTCCCGGCTCCGCGACGCGCCGCCTCCCGGCCCCCCGGCGGTCGGCTCCTCCGCGTGAGCGTCCGCGCCGGGCAGCGGCCGGCCCCTCGGCGCGGCGGCCGGCTCCTCCGCGCGGCGGCCGGCTCCTCCTCCGCCGGGTGCTACTCCTCGGCGCGCAGGTGGACGATGTCGCCCGCCGAGACCGCCTCGGTGCCGCCGCCCTCCGTCGCCACCACCAGCCGGCCGTCGCCGTCCACGGCCACCGCCTCGCCCTCCAGCATCCGCTCGCCCGGCAGCTCGGCCCGGACGCGCCGGCCGAACGTGGCGCAGCCCGCCGCGTACGCCGCCTGCAGGCCCGAGCGCTCGGGGTCGCCGCCCGCCCGCACCCACTCCCCGTACCACTGCTCCAGGGAGCGCAGCACGGCCCGCAGCAGCGTGTCGCGGTCGGTGGAGACGGCGTTCGCGAGGAGCAGGGAGCCGGCCGCCGGGACGGGGAGTTCGTCCTCGCGGAGGGTGACGTTGATGCCGAGCCCGAGGACGACCCCGTCCTCCCCGGCGCGCTCGGCGAGGATGCCGCCGGTCTTGCGTTCCTCGCCGCCGACCGAAACCAGCAGGTCGTTGGGCCACTTGAGGGACAGGTCGGCGCCGGCGGCCTTGGCGAGGCCGGTCGCGGCGGCGACGCCGGTCAGCAGCGGGAGCCAGCCCCACCGGTGGACCGGCACGTCGGGCCTGAGCAGGACGGAGACGAAGATGCCCGACCGGGCCGGCGCGACCCAGTCGCGGTCGAGGCGGCCGCGTCCCGCGGTCTGCTCCTCGGCGACCAGGACCGCCCCCTCGGGCAGGTCGCCGGCGCGGGCGGCCAGGTCGGAATTGGTGGAGCCGGTCGTGGGGACCACGTCCAGGGAGGTCCACAGGCCGTCGGGGAGCAGGAGCGCGCGGCGCAGCGCGGCGGCGTTGAGCGGGGGCCGGTCCAGGTCGGACCAGGGCCCTCCTGAGCCATGAGAGGACGTCATGCAAGGCAGCCTAGGTGTGGCAAAGACCGCAGTGCCGAACGGTATCGGCGTCGATACCCTACGGATCAGTAGCCCAGCAGTAGCCCATTGGTAGTCAACGTACCCCCGTGACCAGGCAGGGAGCCGCATCCCGATGTCCGAGTCGGTAGAGCCGCAAGAAATCGACATTCACACGACCGCGGGCAAGATCGCGGATCTGAGGCGCCGCATTGACGAGGCGACCCATGCCGGCTCCGAACGTGCCGTGGAGAAGCAGCACGCGAAGGGGAAGCTGACCGCGCGCGAGCGGATCGAGCTGCTGCTCGACGAGGGCTCGTTCGTGGAGCTGGACGAGCTGGCCCGGCACCGGTCGACCAATTTCGGTCTGGAGAAGAACCGGCCGTACGGAGACGGTGTCGTCACCGGTTACGGCACGGTCGACGGCCGTCCGGTCGCCGTCTTCTCCCAGGACTTCACGGTCTTCGGCGGCGCCCTGGGAGAGACCTTCGGGCAGAAGATCATCAAGGTGATGGACTTCGCCCTGAAGACCGGCTGCCCGGTCATCGGCATCAACGACTCCGGCGGCGCCCGCATCCAGGAGGGCGTCAGCGCGCTCGGGATGTACGGCGAGATCTTCCGCCGCAACACGCACGCCTCGGGGGTGATCCCGCAGATCTCGCTGGTCGTCGGCCCGTGCGCGGGCGGTGCGGTCTACTCCCCCGCGATCACCGACTTCACGGTGATGGTGGACCAGACCTCGCACATGTTCATCACCGGCCCGGACGTCATCAAGACGGTGACCGGCGAGGACGTCGGCTTCGAGGAGCTGGGCGGAGCCCGGACGCACAACGCCACCTCCGGCGTCGCGCACCACATGGCGGGCGACGAGAAGGACGCGATCGAGTACGTCAAGTCCCTGCTGTCGTACCTGCCGTCGAACAACCTCTCCGAGCCGCCGGCCTTCCCGGAGGTCGCCGAGCCGGACGTGACGGACGAGGACCGCGAGCTGGACGTCCTGATCCCGGACTCCGCGAACCAGCCCTACGACATGCACCGGGTCATCGAGCACGTCGTGGACGACGGCGAGTTCCTGGAGACGCAGGCGCTGTTCGCGCCGAACATCCTCACCGGTTTCGGCCGGGTGGAGGGCTTCCCGGTCGGCATCGTCGCCAACCAGCCGATGCAGTTCGCCGGCTGTCTGGACATCGACGCGTCCGAGAAGGCCGCGCGGTTCGTCCGGACCTGTGACGCCTTCAACGTCCCGGTGATCACCTTCGTGGACGTGCCGGGCTTCCTGCCGGGCGTGGACCAGGAGTACGGCGGCATCATCCGCCGGGGCGCCAAGCTGATCTACGCGTACGCCGAGGCGACGGTCCCGCTGATCACGGTCATCACCCGCAAGGCGTTCGGCGGCGCGTACGACGTCATGGGCTCCAAGCACCTGGGCGCCGACCTCAACCTGGCCTGGCCGACCGCGCAGATCGCGGTGATGGGCGCGCAGGGCGCGGTCAACATCCTGCACCGCCGGACGATCGCGGCGGCCGAGGACCAGGAGGCCGAGCGGGCGCGGCTGATCCAGGAGTACGAGGACACGCTGCTCAACCCGTACACGGCGGCCGAGCGCGGGTACATCGACGGTGTGGTCATGCCGTCGGACACCCGTCTGCAGATCGTCAAGGGTCTGCGTCAGCTGCGGACGAAGCGGGAATCCCTGCCTCCGAAGAAGCACGGCAACATCCCCCTGTAAGGAGCCGTTGTGATCAAGGTCGTTCGAGGCAATCCGACCCCGGAGGAGCTGGCCGCCGCACTGGCGGTGGTCCAGGCCCGGGCCGCGGCGACGGCGGCGGCGTCCGCCGCCGAGGGCGGCCCGGGGGTTCCCGAGGGCTGGTCCGACCCGTCGCGGATCGCCCGCGGGGTACGGCACCGGCCGGGGCCGCGCTCGTGGGCGCGCTCCTACTGGCCCGTCTGACGCCTGCGCGCACGGAAGGCCGGACCTCTTGTGCGGGAGGTCCGGCCTTCGCGCGTCCCGGGGCCGGCCGGCAGCGCCGTACGGAAGAGCTTCGCGCGTCCCCCGGTCCGGCCGGGCGCGGTCAGACGAGGGGGGCGACCGCCTCGGCCATGAGGCGGTAGCCGGCGTCGTTCGGGTGCAGCCGGTCCTCGTACGCGTAGGCGGGGTGCAGCGCCCGGGGGTCGGCCGGGTCGGCGAGGAGCCGGGCGAAGTCGACGACCGCGTCGAACTCCCCGGACGTACGGATCCAGTGGTCGACCTCGGCGGCGGTCCGCTCGGCCGTCGGGCCCCAGTGGCTGCTGCCCTTGAAGGGCGGCAGCGTCGCGCCGACGATCCGCACGCCCCGGTCGTGGGCCGCGTCGATCAGCGTCCGGTACCCGGCGATGAGTTCGGCGGAGGTGACGACCGGCGAGGGCTTGTAGGTGGGCGCGGGGTCGGCCTTGAGCGCGGCCTCGCTGAAGCCGATGTCGTTGACCCCCTGGAGCAGGACGACGGTGGAGACGCCGGGCTGGTCGAGGGCGTCGCGGCGGAAGCGGGCGGTGGCCCGTTCGCCGTACCAGGCGGAGTCGTTGAGGACGAGGTTGCCGCCGATGCCGGAGTTCACCACGGGCCGGTCGAGGCGCTCGGCGAGCGCGTCGGAGTAGCGGCGGTCGGCGTGGGGGGTGGAGCCGAAGCCGTCCGTGAGGGAGTCGCCGAAGAGGACCACCGCGCCGGAGCGGGGCGGGGTCCCGCCGCTCACCTCCACCCCGCTGAGGTAGTACCAGGACGAGGTGCGGGCGGTGAACGCCCGGCCGCTCACATCGGCGCGGTGGTCGCCCTCGGCCCGGTAGCTGTCGGCCCAGGCCTGGGAGTGGAAGGTCGCGGGGCCGGTCGTCCCGGCGAAGTGGAGCGTGACGGTGACGGATTCCAGCCGGCGCACCGGGAGGGTGGCGGGGTCGCTGCGCAGTTCGCCGCGGGCGGGGACGGTCACGGACCGTCTGCCGCCGAAGGTGAGGTGGCGGACCGAGCCGGGTACGACCGCGGCGGCCCGGCCGGGGCCGGTGTCCGTACGGGCGAGGGTGGCGCCGGTGACGACGAGCGGCGAGGTGCCGTACGCGTGGGAGAGCCGGATCCGGAGGTGGTCGCCGTCCTCGGTGACGCGGACGACCTGACGGACGGTCTGGCGCGAGAACCCCTCTTGCGACCAGTTCGGGGTGAAGCCGGTGGCGGGCGCCTGCGGGGCGGCGCCCCAGGCGGCCTGCCAGCCGGGCCCGTGGGCGGGGCGGGCGCCGGCCGGGGGGCCGGAGAGGAGGGTGAGGCCGAGGGCGGCGGCGAGCAGCGGCGGGAGGAACTTCTTCATGACACGACCCTTCCGAGGGCTAACGGGAACCAAGTTCCGTTAAGATGGAAGGACGGTAGCAGAGTCGGAGGCGTTAATGGAACAGCAGACCCATTTGGGTGGAGCCGGTGGCCCGGAGGGCGGCGGTCGCCAGGGCGGCCCGGAGGCCGGAAACGGAGCCGGGAACGGGCCCGGGGGCGGAGAGAGGGCCGGGACGGGGGCCGGGACGCCGGCCGCGGAGGGCACGCCCGGCACGGTCCGGCCCGGCGGCCGTACCGCCAAGGTCCGCGCGGCGGTCCTGGCCGCGACCGAGGACGCCCTCGCCGGCGCCGGCTTCCACGCGCTGAACATGGACCACGTCGCCGCCGCCGCGGGGGTCGGCAAGACGACCGTCTACCGCCGCTGGGGCTCCCCCGTCGGCCTCGTGACCGACCTCCTGCGGGACATGGCGGACCGCTCCCTGCCCGCCTCCGACACCGGGAGCCTCGCCGACGACCTGCGGGCCAACGCCACGCTCGTACGCCACACCCTCACCGATCCGAGGATGGGCGCGGTCTTCCGCGCGGTCATCGCCGCCGCGGCCTGCGACGAGGAGTGCGCCGCCGCCCTGAACGGCTTCTACCGCGCCCGCCTGGAGGAATGGGCCCCGGTCGTCGAGCGGGCCGCCGCCCGCGGCGAGGTCCCGGCGGGGACCGACGGCCTCGAACTGCTCCGGGCCGTCTCGGCCCCGCTCTACTACCGCTTCATGATCACCCGCGAGCCGCTGGGGGCCGACGACGCCGAGCGAGCGGTCACGGCGGCCCTCACGGCGGCCGGTGCCGGGGTCTTCACCCGGGGGTGAGTAGTCCATCGGGACCGGGGGTCTTGAGTACGGGTACTCAGGCGCACCGGCCGCCGTCGGCCGCAGGATCGGGACATGCTCTGGTCCGACCCGAAGAACGAGCCCCCCAAGGAGATGCGCGACATGCAGGCGATGCTGCGGCGCGCGTCCATCCTGCTGGCTCTGGCGATGCTGGTGGCGATGCTCGCGGCGGGCCTGCACTGACGCCGTCACCCGCGCCCGGGGAGCCGAAGGACCCCGCCCGCGCCGGGCGCGCGGGCCGGCGCGCCCGCGGCCGGTGCCGCGGACTGGCTACGCTTCCCCCATGACTGCTGATCGCCGCCGTGTCGTGCTCGCCTCCGCCTCCCCCGCCCGGCTCGGACTGCTGCGGCAGGCCGGACTCGCCCCCGAGGTCATCGTGAGCGGCGTCGACGAGGACAAGACGCACGCCCCGACCCCGGCCGAACTCGCCCTCGCCCTCGCCGAGGCGAAGGCCGCCCACGTGGCCGCCCGCCCCGAGGCGTTCGGCGCGCTCGTCATCGGCTGCGACTCCGTCCTGGAGCTCGACGGCCGGGCCCTGGGCAAGCCGGCCGACGCCGAGGAGGCCACGGCCCGCTGGAAGGCCATGCGGGGCCGGGTCGGCATCCTCCAGACGGGCCACTGCGTCTACGACACGGCCGCCAAGCGGTACGAATCGGCGACCGCCTCCACCGTGGTCCGCTTCGGCGAGCCCACGGACGACGAGATCGCCGCCTACGTGGCGAGCGGCGAACCCCTCCACGTGGCGGGCGCGTTCACCCTGGACGGCCGCTCGGCGCCGTTCATCGAGGGCATCGACGGCGACCCGGGCAACGTGATCGGACTGTCCCTGCCGCTGCTGCGCACGCTGCTCGGCAAGCTCGGGGTCCCGATCACCGACCTGTGGACCTGAGCGCCCCCTAGGCGGTCGCCGGAGCCCCTTCGGGGCCTCCCTCGGTCTTCCCGTACGCCACCAGCGTCAGGACGACGAGACCGAGCACCACGGACAGGAACGCGAAGGCGCCCCAGCCGATCAGACCGACCGTCACCGCGGCGAGGATGCCGTGGATCACCGCGCAGCCGATGAGGAGGGCGCGGCCCGCCCGGCCCGGACGCCGGTCGCGGATGCCCGCCAGGGCGGCCACCAGGGCGCACAGGGCCAGCAGGACGCCCGAGACGATGCCGAGCGCCCAGGTGCCCGTCACCATCGCGTCCGGGTCGAGCCCGTCGAGGGACATCGACTGGATCTCCACGAACCGCGCCATCACGGCGTTGAGGACAACGATGCCCGGCGCCTCCAGGAGGAGCACCGCCGCCGTCACGAGTGCTATCGGTCTTCGGGCCACGCGGGCCACCCCCTGAGTACGGCTGTTACCTGCAGTACGGACGACAGCGCGAAGGCTACTGACTGGTAAACCTTCGGACAAGGGTCCGCGCAGCCGGAGCCGACGGCAAAGAATCATTGGGCCATTCGTAGGGACTCCACAAAGAAACCCGCTCGGCGACTGGCCGCTGGAACAGAGACCTGCGCCACACCTCGGAGCTACTGTGCCGTAAAGGAACCCTGCGTACCGTGGTGCGACAAGGGATTTCACGACCCGAGCGGGCCTCGTATCACGCTCCGTGTGGGCAAGCTCACCACTGGGGACGGGTCGAAAGGCCGTGTCGGCAGTCCCTAAACTCAGCTTGTTTCAAGGAGGGAGCCATCGTGCGCAAGGTGCTCATCGCCAACCGTGGCGAAATCGCTGTCCGCGTCGCCAGGGCGTGCCGGGACGCCGGGATCGCGAGCGTAGCCGTCTACGCCGACCCGGACCGGGACGCTCTGCACGTCCGCGCGGCCGACGAGGCGTTCGCTCTGGGCGGTGACACCCCGGCCGCCAGCTATCTGGACATGGCCAAGGTGCTGCAGGCGGCCAAGGACGCGGAGGCGGACGCGATCCACCCCGGGTACGGCTTCCTCTCCGAGAACGCCGAGTTCGCCCAGGCCGTGCTCGACGCGGGTCTGACCTGGATCGGCCCGCCGCCGCAGGCCATCCGCGACCTCGGTGACAAGGTGGCCGCCCGTCACATCGCCCAGCGCGCCGGTGCGCCGCTGGTCGCGGGCACGCCGGACCCGGTGTCCGGCGCGGACGAGGTCGTCGCCTTCGCCGAGGAGCACGGGCTGCCGATCGCGATCAAGGCCGCCTTCGGCGGTGGCGGGCGCGGCCTGAAGGTCGCCCGCACCCTGGAGGAAGTCCCGGAGCTGTACGACTCCGCCGTCCGCGAGGCCGTGGCCGCCTTCGGTCGCGGCGAGTGCTTCGTCGAGCGCTACCTCGACAAGCCGCGTCACGTCGAGACGCAGTGCCTGGCGGACACGCACGGCAACGTCGTCGTGGTCTCCACCCGTGACTGCTCCCTCCAGCGCCGCCACCAGAAGCTCGTCGAGGAGGCGCCCGCGCCGTTCCTGACGGAGCAGCAGAACGCGGAGCTGTACGCGGCGTCGAAGGCGATCCTGAAGGAGGCCGGCTACGTCGGCGCCGGCACGGTCGAGTTCCTCGTCGGCACCGACGGCACGATCTCCTTCCTGGAGGTCAACACCCGTCTCCAGGTCGAGCACCCGGTGACCGAGGAGGTCACCGGCATCGACCTGGTGCGGGAGATGTTCCGCATCGCCGACGGCGAGGTCCTCGGCTACGACGACCCGCCGGTGCGCGGTCACTCCTTCGAGTTCCGTATCAACGGCGAGGACCCGGGCCGCAACTTCCTGCCGGCGCCCGGCACCGTCACCGTCTTCAACCCGCCCACCGGTCCCGGTGTCCGGCTGGACGCCGGTGTGGAGTCCGGTTCGGTGATCGGCCCGGCCTGGGACTCGCTGCTGGCGAAGCTGGTCGTGACCGGCGCCACCCGTGAGCAGGCTCTGCAGCGCGCCGCCCGCGCGCTGTCGGAATTCACGGTGGAGGGCATGGCCACGGCCATCCCGTTCCACCAGGCCGTCGTGGTCGACCCGGCGTTCACCAGCGATCCGTTCCGCATCCACACCCGGTGGATCGAGACGGAGTTCGTCAACGAGATCAAGCCGTTCGCCCCGGCCGGTGCCGAGGCGGAGGAGGACGAGTCCGGTCGCGAGACGATCGTCGTCGAGGTCGGCGGCAAGCGCCTGGAGGTCTCGCTGCCGGTCTCGCTGGGCATGAGCCTGGCCCGCACCGGTCTGGCCGCGGGTGCCAAGCCGAAGCGCCGCGCCGCGAAGAAGTCGGGCCCGTCCGCTTCCGGTGACACCCTGGCCTCGCCGATGCAGGGCACCATCGTGAAGGTGGCGGTGGAGGAGGGCCAGGAGGTCAAGGAGGGCGATCTGATCGTCGTCCTGGAGGCCATGAAGATGGAGCAGCCCCTCAACGCCCACCGTTCGGGCACGGTGAAGGGCCTGGCGGCGGAGGTCGGCGCCTCGGTCACGTCGGGCGCCCCGATCTGCGAGATCAAGGACTGACCCGGGCACACCGGTACCGTACGAAGGGCCCGCAGGCGCACTCCGCCTGCGGGCCCTTCGTCGACGGGGCCGGGTCGACCGCAACGGGGGTGGGAGGAAGGATGCGTGCCGACGCGCGCCGCAATCACGAGCGGCTGCTCGCCGAGGCCCGTGCCGCGTTCGCGGTGCACGGCACGGATGCCTCGCTGGAGGACGTCGCCCGCCGGGCGGGGGTCGGCATCGGCACGCTGTACCGGCATTTCCCGACCCGGGACGCGCTGGTGAACGCGGTCTTCCAGGAGGCGCTGGGGGCGCTGCTCCAGCGCTCCCGTGACCTGGCGGAGGCGGCGGATCCGTGCGGGGCGCTCACCGAGTGGCTGCGCGCCCTGATCACCCATGCGGGTGAGTACCGCGGGCTCGCGCGGGCGCTCATGTCGGCTTCGTGCGACGAGAGTTCGGCGCTCGCGCCGTGCAGTGTCCCGCTGCGGGCGGCGGGCGAGCGGCTGCTCGACCGGGCCGTGCGGGCGGGTGCGGTCCGCGAGGACGTGTCGATCGGCGATCTGATGCAGCTCACCAAGGCGATCGCCCTGGCCGCCGAACAGTCGCCGGACGACCGGGGCCTGGCGGACCGGCTGCTCGCCCTGACGCTGCGGGGCCTCGCGAGGTGACGGGGCGCCGCCGCGCCCTCGGCGGGCGGGGCGGTTCGCGGCGGCAGGGAGGGTCAGCGGCGGCGCATGTCCGCGACGCGGGCGGTTCTCTCCTGCGCGAGCGGCTCGGCGGCCATCGCGGCGGCGCCGCGGAACTGCCCGGCCGGATACCGCCCCCGCTGACCGGGCAGCGGTACGTCACGTCGGGGGCGGCCGCCGCCCGGGGGGACCTGGTCACCTCCCGCGCCCGGAGCCGCGCCCGTGCCCGCCACCGCGATCTGGACGCCCTGGTCGGCCAGCGCCTGGAGCTCCGTCGCCGCCCGGTCGTCGTGCGGCGGGGGCTCGTCGGTGACCAGGCGGGTGATCACGTCCGTGGGCACCGTCTGGAACATCGTGTCGGTGCCGAGCTTGGTGTGGTCGGCGAGGACCACGACCTCCGCGGCCGCCTGCACGAGGGCCCGGTCCACGCTCGCCGAGAGCATGTTGGAGGTGGACAGGCCGCGCTCGGCGGTCAGTCCGCTCCCGGACAGGAAGGCGCGGGAGACCCGGAGCCCCTGCAGGGACTGCTCGGCCCCGCTGCCCACCAGGGCATAGTTCGACCCGCGCAGCGTGCCGCCGGTCATGACGACCTCGACCCGGTTGGCGTGGGCGAGGGCCTGGGCGACGAGCAGGGAGTTGGTGACCACGGTCAGACCGGGCACGCGGGCGAGCCGGCGGGCCAGCTCCTGCGTGGTCGTCCCGGCGCCGACGACGATGGCCTCGCCCTCTTCGACGAGGCTCGCGGCGACGTCGGCGATGGCCGTCTTCTCCGCGGTCGCGAGATGGGACTTTTGCGGGAAGCCGGACTCTCGCGTGAACCCGCCCGGCAGTACCGCACCGCCGTGCCGGCGGTCGAGGAGTCCTTCTGCCTCCAGTGCCCGCACGTCTCGCCGTACGGTCACTTCTGAGGTCTGGACGACGCGGGCGAGCTCACGGAGCGACACGGCACCGTTGGCGCGCACCATTTCGAGGATCAACTGACGACGTTCTGCAGCGAACACGAAACTGACAGTAACCTGAGCGGCCGATACTTTTCAGCAGTATGCGCCGAATTGCAGAAGATGCGCACAGACGGGGCTCCCAACTGATATGGGAAGCCCCGTCGTCGATCCCCTCATGCGCGCGGTGGCCCCGATTTCGCCGGGGCTCGCCGGGGGGCGCCGCGCGCTCCCCCGGCCCGCCGGGCGGACTACGCCTCGCCCGTCGCCTTTCGGGTGTGCAACTGCCGTGCCACTTCCGCGATCGAGCCCGACAGGGACGGGTACACGGTGAAGGCGTTCGCGATCTGCTCGACGGTCAGATTGTTGTCGACCGCGATCGAGATCGGATGGATCAGCTCGCTCGCCTTCGGGGCGACGACACAGCCGCCGACCACGATCCCCGTACCGGGACGGCAGAAGATCTTGACGAAACCGTCCCGGATGCCCTGCATCTTCGCGCGGGGGTTACGGAGCAGCGGCAGCTTGACGACCCGGGCGTCGATCTTGCCCGCGTCCACGTCCGCCTGGGTGTAGCCGACGGTGGCGATCTCCGGGTCGGTGAAGACGTTCGAGGAGACCGTCTTCAGGTTCAGCGGCGCCACCGCGTCCCCGAGGAAGTGGTACATCGCGATCCGGCCCTGCATGGCCGCCACCGAGGCGAGCGCGAAGACGCCCGTCACGTCACCGGCGGCGTACACGCCCGGGGCGGAGGTACGGGAGACCTTGTCGGTCCAGATGTGGCCGGAGTCCTTCAGCCGGACCCCGGCCTCCTCCAGACCCATTCCGGCCGAGTTCGGGATGGCGCCGACCGCCATCAGGCAGTGGGTGCCGGAGATGACCCGGCCGTCGGCCAGGGTGACCTCGACCCGGTCGCCGACCCGCTTGACGGACTCGGCGCGCGAGCGGGCCATGACGTTCATGCCCCGGCGGCGGAAGACGTCCTCCAGGACGGCGGCGGCGTCCGGGTCCTCGCCGGGCAGCACGCGGTCACGGGAGGAGACGAGGGTGACCCGGGAGCCGAGGGCCTGGTAGGCGCCGGCGAACTCGGCGCCGGTGACACCGGAGCCGACCACGATGAGCTCCTCGGGGAGCTCCTTGAGGTCGTAGACCTGGGTCCAGTTCAGGATCCGCTCGCCGTCCGGCTGGGCGTCGGGCAGCTCGCGCGGGTGCCCGCCGGTCGCGATCAGCACGGCGTCGGCGGTGAGCGCCTCCTCCTTGCCGTCGGCGACGGTGACGATCACCTGGCGGGAGCCGTCCACGGCCTGCTGCCCCGACAGCCGGCCACGGCCGCGCAGCACCCGCGCGCCGGCCCGGGTGACGGAGGCGGTGATGTCGTGGGACTGGGCGAGCGCGAGGCGCTTCACCCGGCGGTTGACCTTCCCGAGATCGACACCGACGACGCGGGCGGCCTGCTCCACGTGCGGGGTGTCGTCGGCCACGATGATGCCCAGCTCCTCGTACGAGGAGTCGAAGGTCGTCATCACCTCGGCCGTCGCGATGAGGGTCTTCGAGGGGACACAGTCGGTCAGGACGGACGCGCCGCCGAGGCCGTCGCAGTCGACGACGGTCACCTCCGCGCCGAGTTGGGCGCCCACCAGGGCCGCCTCGTATCCGCCGGGTCCGCCACCGATGATCACGATCCGGGTCACGTGGGTTACGCCTCGCGCTCTCGTTCTGCCGGGGGGGTGACCCCGTGGGGCTGCGTGCAGTGCGTACCCCATTGTCCCGCACGCTTCAAGGGTGCTCTCGTCGGGGCCTCCATACGGCCCCCACCACGGGCTTCCGCGATCACGCCTCCCCCTCCCGTACCCTCGGACCCATGTCGCTCTACGCCGCGTACGCCGGCAACCTCGACGCGCGGCTCATGACCCGCCGCGCCCCGCACTCCCCGCTGCGCGGCACCGGCTGGCTCAACGGCTGGCGGCTCACCTTCGGCGGCGAGCAGATGGGGTGGGAGGGGGCGCTGGCCACCATCGTGGAGGCGCCGCGCTCGCAGGTCTTCGTGGCGCTGTACGACATCGCGCCGATGGACGAGGACTCGATGGACCGCTGGGAAGGCGTGGGGCTCGACATCTACCGCCGGATGCGGCTGCGGGTGCACACCCTGGACGGCGAGGAACCCGCCTGGGTGTACGTCCTCAACGGTTACGAGGGCGGCCTGCCGTCCGCGCGCTACCTCGGCGAGATCGCCGACGCGGCGGAGTCGGCGGGCGCGCCGCACGACTACGTGATGGAGCTGCGGAAGCGGCCCTGCTAGGTCGTGTCCGGAAAGTTCCGCCTGGCCCGCGACGCCTGGCCCGCGCCCTCGCTTCGGCGGAGGAGGCCCTGCCTGTCGGCCGGGATCCGGTTCGGCGGAAGCGGGGCGCCGTGCGGCGGCGCCGTTCGTCGGAAACGACAAGACAACGATCGCATGTCCGTCAGCATCGTCATCTACGCGCGTAGGCAATCTCGGGCTACGCTTCTGCGCGTAGGAAATCCGTCCGGGGCGCTCCCCTCGGACATCCCCTCCCCGAGGCGAGAGAGTCAGTGAACGCAACTGCCACCCCGTACGAGGCCGCCGAGGCCGCTGCCACGCGCCTTCGCGAGCTCACCGGCACCGAGAACCACGACGTCGCCCTGGTGATGGGTTCCGGCTGGGCGCCGGCCGTCGACGCGCTCGGCGCCCCGCAGGCCGAGTTCCCGGTCACCGAGCTGCCCGGCTTCCCGCCGCCGGCCGTCGAGGGCCACGGCGGCACGGTCCGCTCGTACAAGATCGGCGAGAAGCGGGTGCTGGTCTTCCTGGGCCGCACGCACTTCTACGAGGGCCGGGGCGTCGCCTCCGTCGCCCACGGCGTGCGCACCGCCGTCGCCGCCGGCTGCCAGACCGTCGTGCTGACCAACGGCTGCGGTGGTCTGCGCGAGGGCATGCGCCCCGGCCAGCCGGTCCTGATCAGCGACCACATCAACCTGACGGCCGCCTCCCCGATCGTCGGCGCGAACTTCGTGGACCTCACGGACCTGTACTCGCCGCGGCTGCGCGCACTGTGCCAGGAGATCGACGCGACCCTGGAAGAGGGCGTGTACGTCCAGTTCCCCGGGCCGCACTACGAGACCCCGGCTGAGATCAACATGGTCCGCGTCATGGGCGGCGACCTCGTCGGCATGTCCACCGTCCTGGAGGCGATCGCGGCCCGCGAGGCCGGCGCCGAGGTCCTGGGCATCTCCCTGGTGACCAACCTGGCGGCGGGGCTCTCGGGCGAGCCGCTGAACCACGAGGAGGTCCTCCAGGCGGGCCGCGACTCGGCCGCGCGCATGGGCGAACTGCTCACCCGCGTACTCGACCGCATCTGACGTTCGACCGGCCCGGCCGCCCGGCGGACCGCTCGTACTCCGGGGCCGCTACCGGATCGGCAGCTGTCCGACGCCGAGACCGGGTCGCGACCCGGCCGGCTCGACGTCTGCCGGTCCCGAGGCCCGCACCCAGCCCTCCCCGCGCCCGACGTGCCCCGGACGCCAGGGCCCCTGCGGGGCGCGGGGCGTGCGCCCAGGGCGCCTGCGGCCGGTGGGGCTTCGTCGCCGGTCGGGCTGCCAGGCGTGGAGGCCTGCGGCATTCCCAGCGCGCGCGGCTCCGGCGCCCGACGGGCACCGAGGCCCGGCCTCGGTGCCCGTCGGCCCGGGTCCGTAAGGCTTCGTGGCTCGGAGCGCTCGTCGCGCCACGGCCCGGCGTCCGGGAGGCCGCCTCCCGGCCCGTACGCCCGGCGCGGCACGGGGGCGGCTCGTGGCCCCGGTCGGGTTCGACGACCGCGGCCCGGCACCGGTACCGGCACCCTCAGGGCGGCATCCGCAGGAGCCGCGCCGCCTCCCCGGCCTCCTCCCCCGTTCGGGAAGGGGCGGGGCGGGGAAGAGAACCCGCCCGCGCCCTCCCGTCCGTACCCTCCGAAAGGCACACACCGTGACGCAGGACGACCTCCTCGCCCGGGCCCAGGCCTGGCTCGCCGAGGACCCCGACAACGAGACCCGCGACGAGCTGGCCCGGCTCCTCGCCGACGGCGAGACCGACGAGCTCGCGGTCCGGTTCGCCGGCACGCTGCAGTTCGGCACCGCCGGCCTCCGCGGGGAGCTGGGCGCCGGACCCATGCGGATGAACCGCTCGGTCGTGATCCGCGCGGCCGCCGGACTCGCCGCGTACCTCAAGGCCAAGGGCCAGGAGGGCGGCCTCGTCGTCATCGGCTACGACGCCCGCTACAAGTCCGCCGACTTCGCCCGCGACACCGCCGCCGTGATGACCGGCGCCGGCCTGCGCGCCGCCCTGCTCCCGCGCCCGCTGCCGACGCCCGTCCTCGCGTTCGCCATAAGGCACCTGGGCGCCGTCGCCGGCGTCGAGGTGACCGCGAGCCACAACCCGCCGCGCGACAACGGCTACAAGGTCTACCTCGGCGACGGCTCGCAGATCGTGCCGCCCGCCGACGCGGAGATCGCCGCCGAGATCGCCGCCGTGCGCTCGCTCGCCGACGTGCCCCGCCCGGAGACCGGCTGGGAGACCCTCGGCGACGAGGTCCTGGAGGCCTACCTGGCGCGTACGGAGGCCGTCCTGACCCCTGGGTCGCCCAGGACCGTGCGGACCGTCTACACCGCCATGCACGGCGTCGGCAAGGACGTCCTGACCGCCGCCTTCGCGCGCGCCGGGTTCCCGCCGCCGGCGCTCGTCGCCGAGCAGGCCGAGCCGGACCCGGCGTTCCCGACGGTCGCCTTCCCCAACCCGGAGGAGCCGGGCGCGATGGACCTCGCGTTCGAGGCGGCCCGCGCCGTGCACCCCGACATCGTGATCGCCAACGACCCCGACGCCGACCGCTGCGCGGTGGCGGTGCCGGACGCCGGTGCCGAGGGCGGCTGGCGGATGCTGCGCGGCGACGAGGTGGGCTCGCTGCTCGCCGCGCACCTCGTCCGCAAGGGCGCGCGGGGCGTCTTCGCCGAGTCGATCGTGTCGTCCTCGCTGCTCGGCCGCATCGCCGAGGCCGCCGGGGTCGGTTACGAGGAGACCCTGACCGGGTTCAAGTGGATCGCCCGCGTCGACGGCCTGCGGTACGGCTACGAGGAGGCGCTGGGGTACTGCGTCGACCCCGAGGGCGTCCGCGACAAGGACGGCATCACCGCCGCGCTGATGGTCGCCGAGCTGGCCTCGGAGCTGAAGGAGAAGGACCGGACGCTGACCGACCTCCTGGACGACCTGGCGGTGGCGCACGGCCTGCACGCCACGGACCAGCTGTCGGTACGGGTCGAGGACCTGAGCGTCATCGCCGACGCCATGAGCGCGCTGCGCGAGCGGCCGCCGGTCTCGCTGGCCGGCCTGACCGTGACGCGGGCGGAGGACCTGACGAAGGGCACGGAGTCGCTGCCCCCGACGGACGGTCTGCGCTACTACCTGGACGGCGAGCACAAGGCCCGGGTGATCGTCCGCCCCAGCGGCACCGAGCCCAAGCTCAAGTGCTACCTGGAGGTCGTGGTCCCGGTCGGCGGCGCGAACGAGCTGGCCGCGGCCCGCGCGAAGGGCGCCGAGGTGCTCGCCGCGATCAAGCGGGACCTGGCGATCGCCGCCGGCCTCTGAGCACCCGCCGGTCCCAGGCACCGGCCTCCGAGCACCCGCCCGGCCCAGGCGCCCGCCTCTGAGCACCCGCCGGTCCCAGGCGCCCGCCCGGTCGGCGGTGCTGCGACGACACGCCCGAGGGGCCCGTACGGAATCGCTTCCGTACGGGCCCCTCGCCGTTTTCCCCCCGCGCCCCCGGTCACGTCCTCCGTCCTTCCCGTACGAGTGAATCCGGTACGGCAACGGATGCAACGCGCGTCCCGCGATCAGGTGCCCCGGGCCAGGGTGACCCGGTATCCCGAACGTCCACCCCTGGAGCCGCCGCGGTGCCCCCGGTGCTGACCGTCCGCCCCACCGTGCCCGCCTCGCGACGGCCTCAGGACCCGCCGCGCGACGCCCTCCCGGAGCGGGTGCGCGGAAACCTGCGGCACGCCGCCCCCGCGCTGCTGGGCTATCTGGTGGTACGGCTCCTGGGCCTGCTGGTCCTCACCCGCTGGGCGCATCTGCGCGGCCACGGCGTCTGGCCGACGCTGGCGACCTCCTGGGACTCGTCCTGGTACCTGGGCATCGCCGAACACGGCTACGCCCAGGAGCTCGGCGAGCGGACCTACGGCAACAACCTCGCGTTCTTCCCGCTCTACCCCGCGCTGATCAGGGTCTTCTCCGCCCTCACGCCGGGCTCACCGGCCTCCGTGGCGCTGGTGGTCGCCGGGGTCTGCTCGCTGATCGCCGCCTGGGGCGTCTTCGCCGTCGGCGACCGGCTGCACGGCCGCCGGACCGGCACCGTCCTCGCCGTGCTGTGGGGCGCGCTGCCGGTCGCCGTCGTCCAGTGGATGGGCTACACCGAGTCGCTGTTCACCGCGCTGACCGCCTGGGCGCTGTACGCCGTGCTCACCGGCCGCTGGGCCTGGGCGGCGGGGCTCGCGGTGGCCGCGGGGCTGACCCGGCCGACCGGGATCGCCCTCGCCGCGGCGGTGACGGCCGCCGGCCTGCTCGCGGCCCGGCGCGGCTGCCGCCCCGCCCTGGCGGCGGCGCTCGCGGCCCCGCTGGGCTGGCTCGGCTATGTGGGCTGGGTGGGGCTGCGCCTGGGCCGCTGGGACGGCTACTTCGCCGTCCAGCGACTGTGGACGAACGAGTGGGACGGGGGCGCCGAGACCGCGCGGACCCTGCGGGAGCTCCTGGTGTACGACCGCAGGCCCCAGCTCTTCCTGGTCGTGGTCTCGGTGGTGCTGATCGGCGCGGCGGCGCTGTTCCTGCTCTGCCTGGGCGACCGGCAGCCGCTGCCGCTGCTGGTCTTCACGGGGGTCCTGCTGCTGGTGGTCCTCGGCAGCGGCGGCGTCTACTTCCCGCGCGCCCGCTTCCTCCTGCCGGGCTTCCCGCTCCTCCTCCCCCTGGCCCACGCCCTGGCCCGCGCCCGCCTCCACGCGGCCGCCCTGGTCCTGGCGGCGGCGGCCCTGTCCTCGGCCTGGCTGGGCGGTTACATGCTCCTCGTCTGGCACGGGCCCCCGTGACCGTCACAGAGCTGTGACAGTCGGGACGGAGTCGTGACGAGGGAAGCAGAGGGGTCGTCAGAGTCCGTTGTTAGCCTCGAACCTTTGACCGTTTAACCACAGTGGGGGGCCACTTTGCGCTATCGCGCGAGAAGACACACGGATCAGGCACGTCGGCGACCGGCGGCGATCGCCGTCGCCGTCGCCGCGGCGGCGGCCGCCACGCTCCTGCCGCTCACCGGCGGGCCGGCGGTCGCGGCGGAGGGCGCGACCCCGACGGCACCGCTCACCATCCCGGCCCAGAAGTCCCGGGTCCCGGGGCAGATCGTCTACGCGGGGGCGACCGGCTTCCTGCAGAAAGACTGGCAGGGGTACGTCTGGGTGACGTACGCCGACGGCGCCGCCGTCCGGTACGACGCCAAGGACGCCCACAACGTGTACGGCACGGGTACCGGGATCGCCCGCCTGTACGAGCCGCTGGGGGGACCCAAGCGGGTGGTCTTCCAGGACGGCCCCACGGCTGCCGAGCGGACCGTGACGGTCCCCGTGAACCAGTCGTTCGCCCATGTCGAGGCCGGCTCGGTCGTCACCACCGAACACGCGGGCGCGAAGACCGTCCATGTCCTCTCCCACGAGAACGGTGTGCTGAAGGACCGCACGGTGATCGCGCCGGCCGGTGCCGAGCGGGTCACGGCCCACAGGGATCAGGGCAACGGCAAGGGGTTCTTCGTCTCGTACACGGCGGACGGCGCCCAACGGGTCGGCTGGGTCGGCCTCGACGACCTGGTCGTCCGTCCGACGGGAATCGCGTACGACATCACCGGCCGCACCGCGCCGCTCGTCGGCTCGCGCGTCATGGACTTCGACTACCGAACCGGCCGCCTCAAGGTGTGGGACACCGAGGGCGACCTCACCCGGCCGGTCGCGGAGATCTCCGTACCCGAGCCGCCCTCGGCGCTCCTGGGCGACTACGCGGTGGTCCGAGAGAAGTACCAGGACGGTGACGACCCGCACGCGCTGTATCCGCTGGACGGGGGCGAGCCACGCCCGGCGTTCGACGCCGACGCGGTCCTCGGCGCCCCGGACGACGGCGCGCTGGCGACGGTCAAGGGCGCGGACGGGACGTACAAGGTTCATCGGGTCCAGATCCCCGAGGACGGGTCCGAGCCCGTCCTCACGCCGCTGTACGAGACCGCGCTGGGCATCACCCGCACGGAACAGCTGGTCGTCGCGCAGGGCGTCCTGCACGGCACCGAGAACTACGAGTACGACCGGTACAACGCGGCGGCGGTCGTCTCCCGGAACCTCACCCTCAGCGGTGACCTCGCGGCGGGTCCGAGGATCGACCGCGGCCAGGACGGCTACAACAACGTCCCGGGATACTGCCGCGATTCGTGCGAGACGATCGTTCCCTCCGGCGACGGCCGGCTCCTCTGGACCGGATACCCGGGCAACGTCCGGGTCGCCGAGGAGGGGAGCGTTCTCGAGCGCAACCAGTGGACGGACACCCGTCTCGACCCGTCCGGATTCCAGTCGTCCGGCCGGTACGTCGCGTACGTCGAAGACCACAGCACGCCGAAGACGTACAAGGTCCACGACATCGACACCGACAAGAACGTCTTCTCCCGTGCGATCGGGGACCGGCTGACCTCGCTCGACGGCGGCACGCTGTGGGTGGAGAGCGGGACCGCCGGGGTCGTCGACGCGGTCGACGTCAGGACCGGCGCGACCACGCGCTCGGTGAAGGTGGCGAACTGCGACCTGACGGGGCTGCAGGCGGTCGGCGCCGCCGTGTACTGGAAGTGCGCGACGGCCACCGGGGTGAAGAACCTCGACACGTCCGCGAACGTCTCCCTGCCCGCCCACACCTCCGCACTGCTCGGCGACGGCTACATCGCCCACGTCCAGGGCCACACGGTCTCCGCCACCCCCCTGCGCGGGGGCGGGGCGACCCGCGTCATCGGGACCGTGGCGGATCCCGTACCGCATCGCGGCTGGACCGTGGACCGGTTCGGCGGCCACGTCTCCTACGTGGACGCCGCGGAGAACATCCATGTCGTACCCGTCGGGGTGGCGGCGCCGCCCCTGCGGGTGCTCGACACCCTTGCCCCCGCCGGGGTCCTGGACCGCAAGGCCGCCGACCCGACGTGGTCGGGCAGCTGGTGGCTGTCCAAGCCCGCCTCGTCCTGGCGGATCGCCGTCCGCGACGCGGCCGGCACCGTCGTCCGAACCCTCCAGGGCGGCGAGACCCGCGGCCGGATCGAGGCGACCTGGGACGGCAAGGACGCGTCGGGGACGACGCTGCCGGACGGGCTGTACGACTGGTCGCTGACGGCCGTCCCGGCGGACGGCGAGGGAGCGGCGCTCACGCTGACCGGTGACGTCGCGCTGACCCGCGCCCAGTCCCTGGCCTCCGGGGCGTACCAGCCGGTGACACCGTCACGGGTGATGGACACCCGGGACGGCACGGGCGTGGCCAAGGCCAAGGTCGGCGCCGGCAAGACCGTCTCCCTGACGGTCGCGGGCAAGGGCGGCGTCCCGGCCAGGGGCGTCTCCGCGGTGGTCATGAACGTCACCGCCACCAATCCGACGGCGGGAACGTTCGTCTCGGTCCACCCCTACGGCACGGCCCGCACCAGCGCGTCGAACCTCAACGTCACCGCGGGACAGACCGTCCCCAACCTCGTCGTGGTCCCCGTCAAGGACGGCAAGGTCAGCTTCTACAACCGCAACGGCAGCGTCGACCTCATCGCCGACGTCGCCGGGTACTACACCCTCACGGGCTCCGGTTCCCGGTTCGAGCCGGTGACGCCGTCGCGGGTGATGGACACCCGGGACGGCACGGGCGTGGCCAGGGCCAAGGTCGGCGCCGACAAGACCGTCTCCCTGACGGTCGCGGGCAAGGGCGGCGTCCCGGCCACCGGAGTCACCGCCGTCGTCCTCAACGTCACCGCCACCAACCCCACGGCGGGGACCTTCGTCTCCGTGCACCCCTACGGCACGACCCGCACCAGCGCGTCGAACCTCAACGTCACCGCGGGACAGACCGTCCCCAACCTCGTCGTCGTCCCCGTCAAGGACGGCAAGGTCAGCTTCTACAACCGCAACGGCAGCGTCGACCTCATCGCCGACGTCGCCGGGTACTACACCGACACACAAGCGGGTTCGCTCTACGAGCCGGTGACACCGTCACGGGTGATGGACACCCGGGACGGCACGGGCGTGGCCAAGGCCAAGGTCGGCGCCGGCGAGACGGTCACCCTGACGGTCGCGGGCAAGGGCGGCGTCCCGGCCACCGGAGTCACCGCCGTCGTCCTCAACGTCACCGCCACCAACCCCACGGCGGGAACGTTCGTCTCCGTGCACCCCTACGGCACGACCCGCACCAGCGCGTCGAACCTCAACGTCGCCGCGGGACAGACCGTCCCCAACCTCGTCGTCGTCCCCGTCAAGGACGGCAAGGTCAGCTTCTACAACCGCAACGGCAGCGTCGACCTCATCGCCGACGTCCAGGGCTTCCACGCCCCCTGAGCCGACGGTAGGCAGAGCGAAGGGCCGGGTGCGCACCGCGTGCGTCCCCGGCCCTTCGTCGTACGGCGGACGCTCAGCCCGTCGCGAGCAGCACCACGAGCAGCACCAGACCGGCCGCCGCGGGCGCGATGATCTCGTACGCCCACCGCAGCCGCGGCTCGCCCTGGGCTCCGGGCCGGGTGCCGCACCGCTCCGCGAGGTCGCGGAGGTCGGCGACCGTCCGGTCGGCGGGGGCGAGCCGGGAGGCGTCGCTCACATCGGCGTGGACGGACGTGCGGCCGTGCGGGTCGTCCTGCGCGGCGCGGGTCTGGCGCCGCGCGGCCCGCTTGCGCTGGCGCAGCGAGACGGGGACGGCCCAGAGCTGGTACTTCGTCCCGGACCGGGTGAGCGCCTCGCTGGAGTACCCGGCCCGGACGTCGGCGACGGCGGCCCACGGCAGCGTGATGTCGCGGAACGGGTTACGGATCCGGAGCCGGTCCTCGCTCGCGTAGACCGCGGGCCGGAAGGTGAACGCCACGATGAGCGGCACGAGGAACAGGAGCGCCGCCAGCGCCACCCACGGGGTCCGCCCGTGGCCGCGGACGATCGCGTCACCGCAGAACCAGCCGACGAGTGCGAGCGTCAGGACTCCGCCGGCGATCCCGAAGGGCGAACGGAAGACGCGGTCGGCGTAGGCCGGCTCGGCGGGCGGCTGGGGGCTCGTCATACCGCCGATTCTGCCTCAGCGCCCCCGCCACGGCTCAGGCGGCTCGGGCACGCGAAGGAAGGCGGGGCCTGTACAGGTCGCTACGCGCGTAGATATGCTCGACTGGTGACCATGCCCACCACTGCACCTGCAGCACACACTTTCGCCGACGTGACCGCGTCCGACAGTGCGCTGCGCCGCTTCCTCCACGGGCTGCCCGGCGTCGACGCCGTCGGCCTGGAGGCGCGCGCCGCGTCCCTCGGCACCCGCTCGATCAAGACGACGGCCAAGGCCTACGCCATCGACCTGGCCATCTCGATGATCGACCTGACGACGCTCGAAGGCGCGGACACCCCGGGCAAGGTCCGGGCGCTCGCCGCCAAGGCCGTCCATCCCGACCCGTCCGACCGTACGACCCCGACGACCGCCGCCGTCTGCGTGTACCCCGACATGGTGGCCACCGCCAAGGCCGCCGTCGCGGGCTCCGACGTCAAGGTCGCCTCCGTCGCCACGGCCTTCCCTGCCGGGCGCGCCGCGCTCCCCGTGAAGCTCGCCGACACCGCCGACGCGATCGCCGCAGGCGCCGACGAGATCGACATGGTCATCGACCGTGGCGCCTTCCTCGCGGGCCGGTATCTGCAGGTCTTCGAGCAGATCGCCGCGATCAAGGCCGAGTGCGGCGACCGCGCCCGCCTCAAGGTGATCTTCGAGACCGGCGAGCTGTCCACGTACGACAACATCCGCCGCGCCTCCTGGCTCGGGATGATGGCCGGCGCCGACTTCATCAAGACCTCGACCGGCAAGGTCGCGGTCAACGCCACCCCCGCCAACACGCTGCTGATGCTGGAGGCGGTGCGCGACTTCCGCGCGCAGACCGGCGTCCAGATCGGCGTGAAGCCGGCCGGCGGCATCCGCAACACCAAGGAAGCCCTCAAGTTCCTGGTCCTGGTCAACGAGACCGTGGGAGCGGACTGGCTGGACAGCCACTGGTTCCGCTTCGGCGCCTCCAGCCTGCTCAACGATCTGCTCATGCAGCGTCAGAAGCTGGCGACCGGCCGCTACTCCGGCCCCGACTACGTCACGGTGGACTGATCGATCATGGCATCTGTATTCGAGTACGCCCCGGCGCCCGAGTCGCGCTCGGTCGTCGACATCGCCCCGTCGTACGGCCTGTTCATCGACGGCGAGTTCGTCGAGGCGGCCGAGGGCAAGGTCTTCAAGACCGTCTCGCCCTCCTCCGAGGAGGTCCTCGCCGAGGTCGCCCAGGCGGGCGCCGAGGACGTCGACCGCGCGGTGAAGGCGGCCAGGAAGGCGTTCGAGAAGTGGTCGGCGCTGCCCGGCTCCGAGCGCGCCAAGTACCTCTTCCGCATCGCCCGGATCATCCAGGAGCGCAGCCGTGAGCTGGCCGTCCTGGAGACCCTGGACAACGGCAAGCCGATCCGGGAGACCCGCGACGCGGACCTCCCGCTCGTCGCCGCGCACTTCTTCTACTACGCCGGCTGGGCCGACAAGCTCGACCACGCCGGCTACGGCGCGAACCCCCGCCCGCTGGGCGTGGCCGGCCAGGTCATCCCGTGGAACTTCCCGCTGCTGATGCTGGCGTGGAAGATCGCCCCGGCCCTGGCCACCGGCAACACCGTCGTCCTGAAGCCCGCCGAGACCACCCCGCTCTCCGCCCTGTTCTTCGCGGACATCTGCCGCCAGGCGGGGCTGCCCAAGGGTGTCGTCAACATCCTCACCGGCTACGGCGACACCGGCGCCGCGCTCGTCGAGCACCCGGACGTGAACAAGGTCGCCTTCACCGGCTCCACCGCGGTCGGCAAGGCCATCGCCCGTTCGGTCGCCGGCACCCGCAAGAAGCTGACGCTGGAGCTGGGCGGCAAGGGCGCGAACATCGTCTTCGACGACGCGCCCATCGACCAGGCCGTCGAGGGCATCGTCACCGGCATCTTCTTCAACCAGGGCCAGGTCTGCTGCGCGGGTTCGCGCCTGCTGGTCCAGGAGTCGATCCAGGACGAGCTGCTCGACTCGCTCAAGCGGCGCCTGTCGACGCTGCGTCTCGGCGACCCGCTGGACAAGAACACCGACATCGGCGCGATCAACTCCGCCGAGCAGCTGTCCCGGATCACCACGCTGGTGGAGAAGGGCGAGTCGGAGGGCGCCGAGCGCTGGTCGCCGTCCTGCGAACTGCCCGCGTCCGGGTACTGGTTCGCCCCGACGCTCTTCACCAACGTCACGCAGGCGCACACCATCGCCCGCGACGAGATCTTCGGCCCGGTGCTCTCCGTGCTGACGTTCCGTACGCCGGACGAGGCGGTCGCCAAGGCCAACAACAGCCAGTACGGCCTGTCGGCGGGCATCTGGACGGAGAAGGGCTCGCGGATCCTGGCCGTGGCCGGCAAGCTCCGCGCCGGTGTCGTCTGGGCCAACACGTTCAACAAGTTCGACCCGACCTCGCCCTTCGGCGGCTACAAGGAGTCGGGCTTCGGCCGCGAGGGCGGTCGCCACGGCCTGGAGGCGTACCTCGATGTCTGATGAGAACCGTCTGAGCGTCTTCAAGACCTACAAGCTGTACGTCGGGGGCAAGTTCCCCCGCAGCGAGAGCGGCCGGGTGTACGAAGTGCAGGACCACAAGGGCAAGTGGCTGGCGAACGCGCCGCTCTCCTCCCGCAAGGACGCCCGTGACGCCGTCGTGGCGGCGCGCAAGGCGTTCGGCGGCTGGTCCGGCGCGACGGCGTACAACCGCGGCCAGATCCTCTACCGCGTCGCCGAGATGCTGGAGGGCCGCAAGAGCCAGTTCGTGCGCGAGGTCGCGCAGGCCGAGGGCCTGTCCAAGTCCAAGGCGGCTGAGATCGTCGAGGCGGCCGTGGACCGCTGGGTCTGGTACGCCGGCTGGACGGACAAGATCGGCCAGGTCGTGGGCGGGGCGAACCCGGTCGCGGGTCCGTTCTTCAACCTCTCCACCCCGGAGCCGACCGGTGTCGTCACCGTCGTGGCGCCCCAGGACTCCTCGTTCCTCGGCCTGGTGTCGGTGATCGCCCCGGTGATCGCGACCGGCAACACCGCGGTCGTGATCGCGAGCGAGAAGGCCCCGCTGCCGGCCCTGTCCCTGGGCGAGGTGCTCGCCACCTCCGACCTTCCGGGCGGCGTCGTCAACATCCTCTCCGGCAAGGCGTCGGAGATGGGCCCGCACCTCGCGGCGCACCAGGACGTCAACGCCATCGACCTGACCGGCGCGGACGCGGACCTCGCGCGCGAGCTGGAGATCGCGGCGGCGGACAACCTCAAGCGCGTCCTGCGCCCGCGGGCGACGGACTTCACGCGGCCCCAGGGCACGGAGCGGCTGACCGCCTTCCTGGAGACGAAGACGGTGTGGCACCCGACGGGTTCACTGGGCGCCTCGGGCTCCTCGTACTGACACACCGAGCACCACCGCACGACGGCCCCCGGGGAACCGACCCCGGGGGCCGTCGCGCGCGTTCCGTACGGAACCGGGCGTCGCTACCGGGGCAGCAGAGTCTTCACCGCCTCGCCGGCCACGGGCAGATCGGCCAGCGCCCCGCCCTTCGTGACGGGGTCGGTCACCAGGTTCGTGCCCACCGGGCGGAAGTCCGCGACCTGGGTGCCCACGCCGTTGGCGAGGGGGTCGACGCCGGTGTTGGCCAGCGGGTCGAGCTGCAGCTCCGTCAGGGGGCCGACGCCGTGGCCGACGGCACCGAGGACGCCCGCCCCGGCGGCCGCCGCGTCCGAGCCGACGACCGAGTCGACCGGCAGCGGCGCCGGGGCGGACGGGGCCGCCTGGGCGGCGGCGCCCAGCCCGAGGACCGCCGCCCCCGCGGCCGTGACGGTCAGCCCGGCCTTCGACCAGGCACCGCGGCGAGAGGTCCCGGATGCTGCGTGACGCGCCATGAAAAGTCCTCCGACTTCGAGTAACCACGAAGGCACCGAGAGTAGTGGCGCCGTGATGCGCGCACCAACGTCCTCCCGGGTGGGTCCGCTCCCCCGGGTGATGCCTCACACTGGTGTCCCGTGAGTTCCCCTTCGCTTGTGACCCGTGTCGTCCTGCTCGCGGGCCCTTCCGGCTCCGGCAAGTCGTCCCTCGCCGCCGCCGCCGGCCTCCCCGTCCTGCGCCTCGACGACTTCTACAAAGAAGCCGACGACCCGACGCTCCCGCTGGTGGCGGGCAGCGCCGACATCGACTGGGACTCGCCGCTGTCCTGGGACGCGGACACCGCCGTCGCGGCGATCCTGGACCTGTGCCGGTCGGGCCGTACGGACGTTCCGGTGTACGACCTCGCCACCAGCGCACGCGTGGACCACGAGCTGCTGGACATCGGGCGGACCCCGCTCTTCGTCGCGGAGGGCATCTTCGCCGCCGAGATCGTGGCGCGCTGCGCGGACCTCGGCGTGCTCGCCGACGCGCTGTGCCTGCGCGGCCGGCCCTCGACGACGTTCCGCCGCCGGCTCGTCCGCGACCTCAGGGAAGGCCGCAAGTCGGTCCCGTTCCTGCTGCGCCGCGGCTGGCGCCTGATGCGGGCGGAACGCTCCATCGTGGCCCGCCAGACCGCGCTGGGCGCCCACCCCTGTGCCAAGCAGGAGGCCTTGGGGCGTCTCGCCGCCGCGGCGGCGGGCCGCCACCGCGCCCCGGCCGCCTCGCACTGACGGGGACGACACGACGCGGGCCGTACAAGCCCCCCCGGCTTGTCCGACCCGCGCCTTTTCCCCCGTGCCCCGTACCCCCCGTACGGGCCCCCGTGTCTCCCCCGTGGTTCCCCCCGTTCCTTCAGGCCACCAGCTCGCCGAAGGACTCCTCCTCGTCACGGCCGAAGCTGAGGACCTCGTCCTCGCGCAGCCGGCGCAGGGAGCGCCAGATGCTCGACTTCACCGTGCCGACACTGATGTCCAGGATCTCCGCGATCTCCGGATCCGTACGGCCCTCGTAGTAGCGCAGCACCAGCATCGTGCGCTGGAGCTCGGGCAGCCGGGCCAGGGCCTGCCACAGGACCGCCCGCAGCTCGGTGCCGCGCATCGCGTCCGTGTCGCCCGCCGTCTCCGGCAGCTCCTCGGTCGGGTACTCGTTGAGCTTGCGGCGGCGCCAGGCGCTGATGTGCAGGTTCGTCATGGTGCGGCGCAGATAGCCGCCGACCGCCGCCTTGTCGCTGATCCGCTCCCACGCCCGGTACGTCGAGAAGAGCGCGCTCTGGAGCAGGTCCTCGGCCTCGAAGCGGTCACCGGTGAGGTGGTAGGCGGTGGCGTACAGGGAGGCTCGGCGTTCCTGTACGTAGGCGGTGAACTCCGCCTCCGACAGGGACGTCCGCTCCCCCGTGCCCTCCCTGTACGCCGCTCCCCCGTCAGCCACGGCGACCATATACGGCGCCTTGTGCTGACGTCCGGCGCTGCGAACGCACCCCCGTCCGTTCACCCCGCCGGACTTCTCGGTGCTCCGCACGACGTCGTGGAGACGCGTGACAACTGCGTTCGAGGTGGTGCTGTGCAGTGCGTTCATCTCACGCCCCCCGTCGGTTGGAGTCGGCTTCGGTCCGTGTGCCAAGAAGCTTGCCGCCCGCACTTCATCGCGGTGTCCGTCGACTGTCACAGCCGTGTCACAGGGGGCGGTGACGCCGCGCAGTCGAACTCCGAGGGCCGCATGGGACAGAATGGCGCCGTGCCTTTCCTGTTGCTGATCGAGGACGACGACGCCATCCGCACGGCCCTCGAGCTCTCCCTGTCTCGCCAGGGCCACCGAGTGGCCACCGCGGCGACGGGCGAGGACGGCCTGAAACTGCTGCGCGAGCAGCGGCCCGACCTGGTCGTGCTGGACGTGATGCTGCCCGGGATCGACGGCTTCGAGGTGTGCCGGCGCATCCGGCGCACCGACCAGCTGCCGATCATCCTGCTGACCGCGCGCAGCGACGACATCGACGTCGTCGTGGGTCTGGAGTCCGGGGCCGACGACTATGTCGTCAAGCCGGTCCAGGGCCGGGTGCTCGACGCCCGGATCCGTGCCGTACTGCGGCGGGGCGAGCGGGAGTCCACGGACTCGGCCACGTTCGGTTCGCTCGTCATCGACCGTTCGGCCATGACCGTGACCAAGAACGGGGAGGACCTGCAGCTCACGCCGACCGAACTGCGGCTGCTCCTCGAACTGAGCCGGCGGCCCGGCCAGGCCCTCTCCCGCCAGCAGTTGCTGCGCCTGGTGTGGGAGCACGACTATCTGGGCGACTCGCGTCTGGTGGACGCCTGTGTCCAGCGGCTGCGCGCCAAGGTGGAGGACGTGCCGTCCTCCCCGACCCTGATCCGTACGGTGCGGGGCGTCGGTTACCGACTGGACGTCCCTGCGTGAGAAAGGGGATGTTCGCGGGCCTGCGCTTCACCAGCCTGCGGCTGCGGCTGGTCGTCGTCTTCGCGCTGGTGGCGCTCACCGCCGCCGCGTCCGCGTCCGGCATCGCGTACTGGCTGAACCGCGAGGCGGTCCTCACCCGCACCCAGGACGGGGCGCTGAACGACTTCCGGCAGGAGATGCAGAACCGGGCCGCGACGCTGCCCCTGCACCCCACCGAGGAGGAACTGCGCGGCGCGGCCGAGCAGATGGCGAGCGGCAGCGCCGGGTACAGCGTGCTGCTGCTCGGGGAGCGGGACGAGGGCAAGCCGATCATCGGGGCCTCGAACCCGGACACCTTCACCCTCGCGGACGTGCCGTCCGCGCTGCGCGCGCAGGTGGAGAAGCGGCGGCCCGTCACGGACGCCAACCCGTATCCGTACCACCTGTTCTGGCAGCGCACCCAGCGCGGCGGGACGCCGTACCTGGTGGGCGGGGCGAAGGTCGACGGCGGTGGTCCGACGGGGTACATGTTCAAGTCCCTGGAGGCCGAGCGGGCCGACCTGAACTCGCTCGCCTGGTCGCTGGGGATCGCCACCACGCTCGCCCTGATCGGCTCGGCGCTGCTCGCGCAGGCCGCCGCCACGACCGTGCTGCGGCCGGTGCACCGGCTCGGCGAGGCCGCCCGGCAGCTGGGCGAGGGGAAGCTCGACACCCGGCTGCGGGTCTCCGGGACGGACGAACTGGCCGATCTGTCACGGACGTTCAACGGCGCGGCGGAGTCCCTGCAGAAACGGGTGGCGGACATGAGCGCCCGGGAGGAGTCCAGCCGGCGCTTCGTCGCCGACATGTCGCACGAGCTGCGCACGCCGCTGACGGCGCTGACCGCCGTGACGGAGGTCCTGGAGGACGAGCAGGACTCCCTGGACCCGATGATCGCGCCGGCCGTGGCGCTGGTGGTCAGCGAGACGCGCCGGCTGAACGACCTGGTCGAGAACCTGATGGAGGTGACCCGCTTCGACGCGGGCACGGCCCGGCTCGTCCTGGACGACGTCGACGTCGCCGACCAGGTCACCGCGTGCATCGACGCGCGGGCCTGGCTGGACGCGGTGGAGCTGGACGCCGAGCGGGGCATCATGGCGCGGCTCGACCCGCGCCGGCTCGACGTGATCCTGGCCAACCTCATCGGCAACGCGCTCAAGCACGGCGGGTCGCCGGTGCGGGTGGCGATCCGCATGGAGGACGACACGTTGGTGATCGAGGTGCGCGACCACGGCCCGGGCATCCCCGAGGAGGTCCTGCCGCACGTCTTCGACCGGTTCTACAAGGCGAGCGCCTCCCGGCCCCGGTCGGAGGGCAGCGGTCTCGGCCTGTCGATCGCACGGGAGAACGCGCTGATCCACGGCGGTTCGATCACGGCCGCGAACTCGCCCGACGGCGACGGGGCGGTGTTCGTGCTGCGGCTGCCGAGCCAGAGCGAGCCCGGAGAAGAGGGTGGGGAGCGGTGAGCCGGCTTCGGCGTACGGGAAGGGGCCGCCGCGGCGCGGTGGGCGCGGGCGTCGTCGCCGCGCTGGCGGTGCTGCTCTCGGGGTGCGGGATCAGGACGACGTCGGTGCCCGTGGACGCGGGCCACGCCCCGTCGCGGGTGCCGTGCAGCGTGCCGGAGGAGGACGCGGCCCCGGGGGCGGCGGGCGTCCCGGTCCGGGTCTTCCTGGTGTGCGGTTCGCAGTTGGAGGCGGTGGAGCGCCAGTCCCCGCTGCCGGAGGAGAAGGCGAGCGCCGACGCGGTGCGCAGGGCGTCGGCGCTGCTGGCGCAGTTGGGCACCGAGCCGTCGCAGAGCGAGCGGCAGGCCGGGTTCACCACGGCCGTGAAGGGGCCGCTGGCGGTCTCCGGCGGGCACCGGGGCGATCCGGCGGGCACGCTGCGGCTGAGCAGGCAGCCGGAGGACCTGGCGCCGACCGCGCTGTCGCAGATCGTCTGCACCTTCGCGCTGGGCGCGGCGGGTGCGGAGCCGAGCGCGGACTCGGTCGTCCTGGGCGGCCCGGGCGGTTATCCGCCGCGCCGCTACCGCTGTACGACCGAGCTGCGGGAACGCCCGGAATCGGCGGCCCCGACGGCGGGCCTGGTGACACCCCCGGCGGCCTGAGGCCCACGGGGCCGGCGGGCGGGCGGGGCGGGGTGTTCCGCGTCGCGGCGGAACCGATTCCGGCTCGGGGCGCGTCTTGGGGGGCGTGCAGCGTCAAGGTTCAGGCGGCAGTGCCGCCGTGGTCGTCCGTGTGGCGGGGTTCGTTCTCCTCCTCACGCATCTGCTGCTCGTCGCCTGGGTCTCGCTCCGACCACTCGACGTGCCCTGGGTGACCGCGCCGAACCTGACCCCGCTCGCCGGTATCAAGGGGGATCTGGCGCTCGGCCCGGCCCAGGCGGCCCGCCGCATCGGCGAGGGGTTGCTGCTCCTGGCCCCGCTCGGGGTGCTGCTGCCGATGGCCGAGGGACGCCTGCACGTATCCCCCTGGGCGTCGCTGGCCCGTACGGTCGCGGCCGGGACGCTGATCTCCCTCGCCGTCGAACTGCTGCAGACCGCCGTGCCGGGCCAGGTCGTGGACATCGACGCGCTGCTGCTCAACGGCGCCGGGGTCGCCCTGGCCCATCTGCTCGTGGTGCCCGCAGGGCGGGCGCGGCTGCGCCGCGGGGAGGACGCGGGGCGGGGCAGGTCCTCCTCGGGGAGGACGGCCCGCAGGGGTCCGGCCCGGTCGAGGGACGAGGGCTCTCAGGGAGCGACCCCGACGATTCCCAGGGTCGGGATCGCCCCGTAGACCGACGTTTTATCCCCCGTTCGGGGGCGAGTATGGAGTCACCGGGAGCCCGACGAAGCGGCTCCCGGGACACGCCTCTCGAAGGAGCACACCATGGCCGCACTTGCCCGCCCCCGTGACGGACGCATGATCGGCGGAGTGTGCGCAGCGCTGGCACGGCGCTTCGGCACCTCGGCGAACACCATGCGGGTCATCTTCCTCGTCTCCTGCCTGCTCCCCGGCCCCCAGATCCTGATCTATCTGGCGCTGTGGCTGTTCCTGCCGGCGGAGAAGCCGGCGGGCACCGCCTGGTAAGGCCGGCCGGCGACGCGCGAACGCCGATGGGGCGCCCTCCCGGTGCGGGTGGGCGCCCCATCGGCGCGTACGGCGTGGATCAGCCGAGGGGGAGGCCGTTGAGCGGCAGGCCGCCGAGGAGGCCGGTGACCGCGCTGCCGCCGAGCGCGCTGGTCACACCGTCGACCGGGACGCTCTTGGTGGCCTGGTCGGCGGTGGCGGGGAGGGTCTTGACGCCCTGGTCGACGCCGGTGCCCAGGGCGCCCTGGGCGCCGGTGAGGGACTCGGTCGCGCCGTCGGGGAGCTCGGTGAGGCCGTCGCCCAGCGGCACGGTCTGGGTGACCAGGCCGAGCGCGTCGGGGACGGCGGGCGCGGCCGGGGCCGCGGTGGCCGTGCCGGCGGCGGCAGCGGCGAAAGCGGCACCGAGAGCGGCGACACCGAGCTTCTTGGCGGCAGACTGCTTCATCAGAAAATCATCCTCTGAGGATCTTTGAGCTGCGGGAAAGCAGGAATTCGGGGAATGCAGGGCGGCTTTGCAAACTAGCCAGCAATGGACGCTCCCGCAAACACCGAAAAGCGGCCGGGTGCGTGTCTCCCGGCCGCATCAAGCCTTTTTTCCCGCCGCCCGTCAGTCGCTCTGGCGGGAAGAGTCGCTGGTGGTGACGGTCTGCTGGAACAGCCATTCGGACTTCAGCTCGGCATAACCCGGCTTGATCACGTCGTTGATCATCGCGAGCCGTTCATCGAAAGGAATGAACGCTGATTTCATCGCATTGACCGTGAACCACGCCATGTCGTCGAGCGTATAAGCGAACGCATCGATCAGCAGCTCGAATTCCCGGCTCATGCTCGTGCCGCTCATCAGCCGGTTGTCGGTGTTGACCGTGGTCCGGAAGTGGAGCTTGCGGAGCAGGCCGATCGGGTGCTCGGCGATGGAGGCGGCCGCGCCGGTCTGCAGATTGGAGGTCGGGCACATCTCCAGCGGGATCCGCTTGTCGCGGACGTACGCGGCGAGGCGGCCGAGGGTCACCGAGCCGTCGTCGGACACCTCGATGTCGTCGATGATGCGGACGCCGTGGCCCAGCCGGTCGGCGCCGCACCACTGCAGCGCCTGCCAGATGGACGGCAGGCCGAAGGCCTCGCCGGCGTGGATGGTGAAGTGGTTGTTCTCCCGCTTCAGGTACTCGAAGGCGTCGAGGTGGCGGGTGGGCGGGAAGCCGGCCTCGGCGCCCGCGATGTCGAAGCCGACGACGCCGGCGTCGCGGTAGCGATTGGCCAGTTCGGCGATCTCCAGGGCGCGGGCCGCGTGCCGCATGGCGGTCAGCAGGGCGCCGACGCGGATGCGGTGGCCGTCGGCCCGCGCCTGGCGCTCGCCCTCGCGGAAGCCTTCGTTGACGGCCTCGACGACCTCTTCGAGGGTGAGTCCGGCTTCCAGGTGCTGCTCGGGGGCGTACCGCACCTCGGCGTAGACGACTCCGTCCTCGGCGAGGTCCACCGCGCACTCCGCGGCGACGCGCACCAGCGCCTCGCGGGTCTGCATGACGGCGCAGGTGTGCGCGAAGGTCTCCAGATAGCGCTCCAGCGAACCGGAGTCGGCGGCCTCGCGGAACCAGATGCCGAGCTTGTCGGGCTCGTTCTCGGGCAGGCCGTCATAGCCCTGGGCGGCGGCGAGTTCGATGATCGTGCCGGGGCGCAGTCCACCGTCGAGGTGGTCGTGCAGGAGCACCTTCGGGGCCCGGCGGATCTGTTCCTTGGTGGGCAGGTTGGGGGTCTGGCTCGTCATTGCGGCACTCTAGCGCCTACGCGCGTAGAGCGCGCCCTGTCCGATCGCCTGTCGACGCGTTC
Source organism: Streptomyces sp. NPDC008121 (assembly GCF_042957155.1). Taxonomy (NCBI): domain Bacteria; kingdom Bacillati; phylum Actinomycetota; class Actinomycetes; order Kitasatosporales; family Streptomycetaceae; genus Streptomyces; species Streptomyces sp. NPDC008121. The sequence continues at coordinate 841,114 of NZ_JBIBHT010000003.1, forward strand.
CCGTCGATACGTAACAGTGACCGCGCGTACGGCTGGCGTACACGTCGACTTCTGAGACTGTTCTGCCATGGCGCACTCCGCACTCGTAGGGACTGCCGACGGCCGGACACCCCGGCTCGGGCGGCCGGTCGGCGCATCGCACCCCCTCCCGGCGGTGGGCGGTGTGGTCCTGCTGCTGCCCGACGGGGAGGTGGCGTCCGGGCGGCGCGCCTCGCTCCGCACGCATCTGGCGGCGCTGCCGCTGGGGCGGCGGCTGGCCGCCGCGGGGCGCGAGGAGGGCCTGGTGGCGCACGTGGTGCGTTACCGGGGGCGGGGCTGGAACGGCTCGGACGGACAGCTGGCCGCCGACGCGACCTGGGCGGTGTCGGAGGCGGTACGGCGCTACGGCGACGTCCCGGTCTGCCTGGCCGGCCACGGCATGGGCGCCCGGGCGGCGCTGCGGGCGGCCGGGCACACGGCGGTCGACTGCGTCCTGGCCCTCGCGCCCTGGCTGCCGGAGGACGACGTGGCGGCGGAGCCGGAGCCGGTGCGGCAACTGGTGGGGCGCCGGGTGCTCGTGGTGCACGGGACCAACGACGCGCGGACGGATCCGGAGCTGTCGTACCGGCTCGCCGAGCGGGCGAAGAAGTCCAACCGCGACACCTGCCGCTTCGAGGTCCACTCGGACGGTCACGCGCTGCGCCAGTACGGTGCCGAAGTCCGCGCGCTGGCCTGCGACTTCGTCCTCGGTTCGCTCTTCTCCCGCCCGTACGCCCGGCCGCTGGCCGACGCGATGGCCGCACCACCGCCGCTGGGGCTGCGCATGCCGCTGGCGGCCGGCTTCGGAGGCTCGTGAGCCGCGGAGCACGTTCCGGGCTCCGCCCGGCGGTCACACGGCCGACGGCGCCGGCCCGGGGCTCCGGATTCCGCCGGGCGGTCACACCGGCCCGTCACTCCGGGAGCGCCCGGCCTTCCGGCAGCAGGTGACCCCGCTTGCTCAGCAGGAACTTCTTGAAGGCGGCCACCGGCGCGGTGTCCGGGTGGCCGTCGAGCCAGGCGACGCCGATCTCGCGGACGGCGCGCGGGGCGGTGACGGTGAGCTCGACGACGCCCGGTCGGGCGACCGCCGGCGGGGGCAGCAGGGCGACGCCGAGACCGGCCGCGACCAGACCGCGCAGGGTCTCGGCCTCCTCCCCCTCGAAGGCGACCCGGGGCGTGAACCCGGCCTCGGCGCACAGGTCGTCGGTGATGCGGCGCAGGCCGTAGCCGGGCTCCAGGGTCACGAAGGTCTCGTCGGCGGCCTCCGCGAGGCGGACGCGCTTGCGGGAGGCCAGCCGGTGGTCGTCGGGGACCACCAGGCGCAGGCGCTGCTCGTCGATCCGCCGGGCGACCAGGTCGGGCGCGTCCGGGACCGGGGAGGTCAGGCACAGGTCGAGCTCGCCCGCCCGCAGGCGTTCGATCATCGCCTCGCCGTAGTTCTGCACCAGCGTGAAGCGGACCTTGGGGTGGCCGACCCGGAAGGCCCGGATCAGCCCCGGCACCGTCTCCGAGCCCATCGTGTGCAGGAAGCCGAAGGCGACGCGCCCCGCGGTGGGGTCGGCGTCCGCCCGTACGGAGTCCGCCGCCCGCTCCACCTCCGCGAGCGCCCGTTCCGCCGAGGCGAGGAAGGTCCGGCCCGCCGGGGTCAGCGAGACCGTGCGGCCCTTGCGGGCGAACAACGCGACCCCGAGGTCCCCTTCGAGCCGGACCATCGCCCGGGAGAGCGTCGACTGGGGCACCCCCATCTCGGCCGCCGCCCTGGTCACATGCTCGTGCCGGGCCACCGCCGCGAAGTACGCGAGCCGGGGCGCGAGCAGCAGCCCCATGTCTTCTTCGTAACTACTCGGTGACAGCCGACCCTGTGACCTGTACTCATGCGCCATGGGAACGATTACAGCAGTTCCATGCATTGGACGCATCAAGCGGAGCGCCCTACGTTCGAGGTATGCCTTCCGCCAGTACCAAGGCGGCCGCCACCAGCACGGCCGCCGACACCCGCCTCGCCCCCGGTGCCCCCGGCTACCGCCGCATGAGCTTCGCCCTCTTCGCCGCCGGACTCGCCGCCTTCGCCCTCCTCTACTCCACCCAGGCCCTCCTCCCCGCGATCTCCGCCGAGTTCGGGGCCACCGCCTCCGCGGCCTCCTGGACCGTCTCCGCCGCCACCGGCGCGCTCGCCCTGCTCGTCCTGCCGATGAGCGCCCTCTCCGAGCGGTTCGGGCGGCGCACGCTGATGACCGCCTCGCTCGCCGTCGCGGTGGCCGTCGGACTGCTCGTCCCCTTCGCCCCGAACCTGGAGTGGCTGATCGCGCTGCGCGCCGTCCAGGGCGCGGCCCTCGCGGGCCTGCCGGCCTCGGCGATGGCGTTCCTGGCCGAGGAGGTCCGGCCGAAGGCGCTGATCGCGGCGATCGGCCTGTTCGTCGCGGGCAACTCCATCGGCGGGATGAGCGGCCGGATCGTCACCGGCTGGGTGGCCCAGATGTGGGGCTGGCGCGCGGGACTGCTCGCGGTCGGTCTGACGGCGGCGGTGTGCGCGGTCGCGTTCCGCCTGCTGCTCCCCCGGGCCCGGCACTTCACCCCCGGATCGCTGAACCCCCGCACTCTGGCCCGGACGGTCCGCACCCACCTCTCCGACCCGCTGCTGATGCGGCTGTACGCGATCGGCGCCCTGTTCATGACGGTGTTCGGCGCGGTCTACACCGTCATCGGCTACCGCCTGGTCGAAGCCCCCTTCTCGCTCCCGCAGGGCGTGATCGGCTCGATCTTCCTGGTCTACCTCGTCGGGACGGTCTCCTCGGCCGCGGCCGGCAAGCTGGTGGCCCGCACGGGGCGGCGCGGCGCGCTCTACCTCGCGGTCGGCACGACGGCGGCCGGGCTGCTGCTGTCGCTGTCCTCCTCGCTCGGCGCCGTCCTGCTCGGCCTGGTCCTGATCACCGCCGGCTTCTTCGCCGGGCACGCGGTCGCCTCCTCCTCGGTGAGCCGGACGGCCACCACGGGCCGCGCGCAGGCCTCGGCGCTCTACCAGTCGGCGTACTACATCGGCAGCAGCGTGGGCGGCACGCTCGGCGCCGTCGCCTTCCACGCCGGCGGCTGGCCCGGCACGGTCCTGCTCGGTCTGGCCGCGGTCCTCGGCGTCGTGTCGATCACCCTCTACGGCAGCCACAGCGCGCGGGTCTCGGCCCGGGCGGAGGCGCGCCGCTTCCAGGTCCGCACGGCCGCCTGAATCGACGCCGTTCCCGTACAACCGCCACGGCCTTCCGTTCGTCCTACGGCATAGGAAACGAAGGGGGAGTGGTGATCATGGGAGCCATACGCAAGCGGGCCGGGATCGTCCTCGGCATCACCTCGATGGTGGTGCCGTTGACGGTCGCCCTCGGAGCCGCACCGGCTCAGGCGGCGTCGTGCGGCGCGACGACGGGGCCGTACCAGAAGCAGGTCGAGCAGTTCCTCGGCCGCCCGGTGGACGGCCGCCAGTCGCGCGCGGACTGTCTGGCCATCCAGGGGTTCCAGCGCAAGCACGGCATCACGCCGACGCAGGGCTACGCGGGCCCGCTGACCTGGCAGACGATGTACACGATGTACACGCAGAAGTGGGCCGGCACCACTCCGAACAAGGCCGGGAAGTGCCCCACCAACCGCGGCCGGATCGCCTGTGTGGACCTGACCCGCCAGCTGAGCTGGATCCAGGACGGCGCGCGGCTGAAGTACGGCCCGGTGCCGGTGCGGACCGGCAGGAACGGCGCCGAGACCCGGACCGGCTCCAAGAAGGTCTACTGGCGCAACATCAACCACTGGTCGACGCTCTACGACGTCTCCATGCCGTACGCGCAGTTCTTCGACGGCGGCCAGGCCTTCCACTCCGTCACCAAGTCGATGTGGAACCCGCCGGGCTCGGCGGGCTGCGTCAACATGCGTCCGGCCGACGCGAAGGCGTACTGGAACCTGCTCAGGAACGGCGACGACGTGTTCGTCTACGGACGCAAGCCGGGAACCTGACCCCCGCTGTCGGTGCGCTGCGGTAACTTCCCCTCACCGGTATCGCGTTGGTACCGGTGAGGGGCGAGTGGGGTGGACCCGATGAGCGATACCGCGACGACCGACGACCTGGACTCCCGACTGGAGAAGTACCGCACCGAGCTGACCGGCTACTGCTACCGGATGCTCGGCTCGGCCTTCGAGGCCGAGGACGCCGTGCAGGACACGATGGTCCGCGCCTGGCGGTCCATCGACTCCTTCGAGGGGCGCTCGTCGCTGCGCTCCTGGCTCTACCGCATCGCGACCAACGTCTGCCTGGACTCGCTCAACGCGGGCAACAAGCGGGCCCGGCCGATGGACCTGACGGCGGCCACGCCGGTCGCCCAGGCGCAGCTGACCGCGCGGCCCGAGATCACCTGGCTGGAGCCGGTGCCGGACGGGCGGGTGCTGCCGTCGGTCGCCGACCCGGCGGACACGGCGGTCTCCCGCGAGACCGTGCGGCTCGCGTTCGTCGCCGCCCTGCAGCACCTGCCGCCGAAGCAGCGGGCGGTCCTCATCCTGCGCGAGGTGTTGGCCTGGAAGGCGAGCGAGGTCGCCGAGCTGCTGTCCACCACGGTCGCGTCGGTCAACAGCGCGCTCCAGCGGGCGCGGGCCACGCTCGCGGAGCACGAGCCGGGCGCCTCGGACCCGGCGAACCCGCTCGACGAGGAGCAGAAGGAGCTGCTGGAACGCTATGTCGCCGCCTTCGAGGGGTACGACATGAAGGCGCTCACCGCGCTCCTGCACGAGGACGCGACGATGTCCATGCCGCCGTACGACCTGTGGCTGCGGGGTCACGACGACATCGTGGGCTGGATGCTGGGCGTCGGCGAGGTCTGCGCGGGCTCGAAGCTGGTGCCGACCGTGGCGAACGGCTCGCCGGCCTTCGCGCAGTACCACCCGGACCCGGAGGGCGGATACAGCCCGTGGGCGCTGATCGTCCTCGACATCCGCGACGGCAAGGTCGGCGGGATGGACTTCTTCCTGGACACCAAGCGGTGGTTCCCGCTCTTCGACATGCCGGAGCGGCTGGAGGCGTAGGGAGCACGGCGACCGGTTCAGACGAGGTCGGCGAGGCCGACCAGGCCGAGGAGGAGCCGCAGCTCGGGCCCGGTGCCCCGGAAGACGAGCCGGTGGCCGTGACGTCCCGCGGTGAGCCGCAGCCGGGCCAGCGCGTCGACGGCGGCGAGGTCGGCGTGCGCGAGCGCGCCGACCTCACAGCGGACGTCCGTGGGCGGCGCCGCTTCGAGCACGGCGCACAGCCGCGCCACCTCGTCCGGGGTGGGCCGGGCGGCGAGGGTCAGAACGAGCGGTCGACTGGTGTCCACATCAGAGAGACCCCCGCCGCGGCCGGAACTCATCGGAGGGCCGGGGGGCGTCGCGCCGAGGGGCGAGGTCTTCGCCGTTCCGGGCCGGGCGGAGTCTCAGCCGACGGGGAAGGCGCTGGTGTCGAGCGCGAGGTCGAAGGGGGCGGGCAGGTAGATCTCCTCGCCGAACTTCACCGCCGACAGGACGCGGTAGGTACCGTTCCTCGGCTCACCGTAGAGCGTGGCGGTGGGGCGCCCGGAGTGCCGGCTGTCCAACAACAGGTAGAGGGGCACGGCGGCGGTGGCATAGCCGTGCAGTTTCTCGACACGGTCGTGGTTCGCGTTGGACTTCGAGGTGATCTCGACGACCAGCTCGGCGGCGGTGGCGGGGATGTAGTTCCCTGGCTCGTGCAGGGCCGCCTCGGGGGCGACGACGAGATCCGGGATGAACATGCCGGAGCGGGAAGGGACGGCGACGGCGAGCGTCTGGTAGATGCCCCAGTCCTCGGCAATCCCCGCGTACAGCCGGCGCTGGAGCCGGTTGGCGATGCTGTTGTGCTGGTTGGCGGGGCCGGGTGCCACGGTGACGATCCCTTCGATGATCTCCACCTTGCAGCCCTCCGGCGCCCCCGTCTCCTCCCAGAGACGGACCAGGTCGTTCCAGCCGTGCCCGTCGTCGGGCTCGGGCTCGACGGCGAGTGCGCTCACGGTGTGCTCCTCAGTCGGTCGTCACCGATCCCAGCATGCCGAACGGGACCGGCGGAGGTCCACCGGTCCCGTTCACTCGAAAGAGCCCCTGGCACATGCCAGAGAGGACGGAGCGGTCAGGCGATGCGGTCCAGGACGATCGGGTTCGGGGTGAAGGTCGTGCCCGCCGTCGCGATGTCCCAGGCCGTGTCGAGGGACTTCAGGGCGTAGTCGAACTTCTCCGGGGTGTCCGTGTGCAGGGTCAGCAGCGGCTGGCCGGCCGTCACCGGGTCGCCGGGCTTCGCGTGGAGTTCGACGCCCGCCCCCGCCTGGACCGGGTCCTCCTTGCGGGCGCGGCCGGCGCCCAGGCGCCAGGCGGCGATGCCGATGTCGTAGGCGTCGAGGCGGGTCAGGACGCCCGAGGACGGGGCGGTGACGACGTGCTGCTCGCGGGCGACCGGGAGGGTCGCGTCCGGGTCGCCGCCCTGGGCCGCGATCATGCGGCGCCAGACGTCCATCGCCGAGCCGTCGGCCAGCGCCCGCGCCGGGTCCGCGTCCTTGATCCCGGCCGCGTCGAGCATCTCGCGGGCCAGCGCGACCGTCAGCTCGACGACGTCCGCCGGGCCGCCGCCGGCCAGGACCTCGACCGACTCGCGGACCTCCAGGGCGTTGCCGGCGGTGAGGCCGAGCGGGGTGGACATGTCGGTGAGGAGGGCGACCGTCTTCACCCCGCTGTCGGTGCCGAGGCCGACCATGGTGTGCGCCAGCTCCTGCGCGTCCGCGAGGTTCTTCATGAAGGCGCCCGAGCCGACCTTGACGTCCAGGACGAGCGAGCCGGTGCCCTCGGCGATCTTCTTGGACATGATGGAGCTCGCGATCAGCGGGATCGCCTCGACCGTTCCGGTGACGTCACGGAGCGCGTAGAGCTTCTTGTCCGCCGGGGCGAGGCCCTCGCCCGCCGCGCAGATCACCGCGCCGGTGGTGTCCAGGACGTGCAGCATCTCCTCGTTGGAGAGCAGCGCGCGCCAGCCCGGGATCGACTCCAGCTTGTCCAGGGTGCCGCCGGTGTGGCCGAGTCCGCGGCCCGAGAGCTGCGGCACGGCGGCGCCGCAGGCGGCGACGAGCGGCGCCAGCGGGAGGGTGATCTTGTCGCCGACCCCGCCGGTGGAGTGCTTGTCGGAGGTGGGGCGCGAGAGGGACGAGAAGTTCATGCGCTCGCCGCTGGCGATCATCGCGGCCGTCCAGCGGGCGATCTCGCCGCGGTTCATGCCGTTGAGCAGGATGGCCATGGCGAGGGCCGACATCTGCTCGTCGGCGACCTCGCCGCGGGTGTAGGCGTCGATGACCCAGTCGATCTGCTCCGGGCTCAGCTCGCCCTTGTCCCGCTTGGTGCGGATGACCGAGATGACGTCCATGAAGTGCCTCTTTCTACGCGCATAGAGGAGTGGGAAAGGGAGAGCGGCCCTCCCATCGTGCCGGAAGGGCCGCTCGGATGTCCTACGGGGCCAGGTGGCCGGGCCCGAAGGCCTGCGGAAGCATCTCCGCGAGCGTCAGCCGTCCGGCCGGAGTCTCCAGTACCAGCTCGGCGCCGCCGAACTCGTACAGCAGCTGACGGCACCGGCCGCACGGCACCAGGGCCTCGCCGCGGCCGTCGACGCACACGAAGTGCGTCAGCCGGCCGCCGCCGGTCGCCTGGAGCTGCGAGACGAGGCCGCACTCGGCGCACAGGCCGAGGCCGAACGAGGCGTTCTCGACGTTGCAGCCGAAGACCACCCGGCCGTCGTCGACGAGCGCGGCGGCTCCGACCGGGTAGCCCGAGTACGGCGCGTACGCGTGGGCCATGGCCTCGCGCGCCGCCTTCCGCAGGGTCTCCCAGTCGGCCTCCGACACGGCCGTGGGGGTCACTTGCCCTGCCCCTTGCGGTACCGCATGCCGTCCGCCTTCGGCATCCGCAGCCGCTGCGCGGAGAGCGAGAGCACCAGCAGGGTCACGACGTACGGCGTGGCGCTGACGAACTCGACGGGAACGGTGTCCGTGCCGAGGTACCAGACCAGCACGCCGGCGCCGATGACGGCGCTGATGGCCGCGGTGATCCAACGCTGCTTGTACGCCTTCCAGACCGCGATGCCCACGAGGATCGCGACGAGCAGCAGGAGCAGCGCGTGGACGGTCTGGCCGCCGCTGCGCAGCTGGAGCGCGTCGGCGAAGCCGAACAGGCCGGCGCCCATGGCGAGACCGCCCGGCCGCCAGTTGCCGAAGATCATCGCGGCGAGGCCGATGTAGCCACGGCCGCCGGTCTGGCCCTCGTTGTAGATGTGCGAGGTGACCAGCGACAGGAACGCGCCGCCGAGACCGGCGAGTCCGCCGGAGACGACCACGGCGATGTACTTGTACTTGTAGACGTTGACGCCGAGGGACTCGGCGGCGATCGGGTTCTCACCGCAGGAGCGCAGCCGGAGACCGAACGGGGTCTTCCACAGGACGAAGAACGAGCCGATCACCAGCAGCACGGCGAGGATCGTGACCAGCGAGAGGTTGGTGACCAGGCCGCCGAGGATGCCGGCGAGGTCGGAGACGAAGAACCAGTGGTGCTTCTCGATGTCGGCGAGCCAGTCGGAGAGCCCCGGCACGGTGACCGAGGTGATGTCCTCGGCGGGCGGGGACTGCTTGGGGCTGCCGCCGCGGGCCGCGGCCTCGCCGGTGTTGAACCAGAGCTTGGCGAAGTAGGTGGTGATGCCGAGCGCCAGGATGTTGATCGCGATGCCGGAGATGATGTGGTCGACGCCGAAGGTGACGGTGGCGACCGCGTGCAGCAGACCGCCGAACATGCCGCCGACGATGCCGGCGAGGACACCGATCCAGGGGTCGGTCTGCCAGCCGGCCCAGGCACCGAAGAAGGTGCCGAGGATCAGCATGCCCTCGAGGCCGATGTTGACCACGCCCGCGCGCTCGGACCACAGGCCGCCGAGGCCGGCGAGGCCGATCGGCACGGCGAGGGAGAGGGCCGCGCTGATCTGGCCGGCCGAGGTGAGGTCCTGCGCCCCGGTGATGGCGCGGACGGCGGAGAGGGCGAGGAGCCCGCCCGCGACGATCAGCAGGATCACGGGGAGGGAGAGGCGGGTGCGGCCGCCCTTGCCGCCGGCCACCTTGGGGGCCGCGGGCGGCGGGGTGGAAGTCGCCGTGGCGCTCACGCCGACACCTCCGTCTTGTCGTTGGATCGGGCCTGGGCCGCGAGCTTCTCGCCGACCTGGCGCTGCTGGCGCTTGAGGCCGTAGCGGCGCACGACCTCGTAGGCGATGACGACGCAGAGGACGATGACGCCCTGCATGACGCCGACGATCTCCTTGTCGTAGCCCTCGAACTCGAGCTTTCCGCTGCCGCGCTCCAGGAAGCCCCAGAGGATCGCGCCGAGCGCGATGCCGATGGGGTGGTTGCGGCCGAGGAGGGCGATGGCGATACCGGTGAAGCCGATGCCGACCGGGAAGCCTCCGCCGTACTCGTACGAGTCGTTGAGCAGGGTCGGCATGCCGATCAGGCCGGCCATGGCGCCGGAGATCAGCATGGAGGTGACGACCATCTTCTTCACGTTCACGCCGCTGGCCGCGGCCGCGGTGTCGGACTGGCCGACCGTGCGCAGGTCGAAGCCGAAGCGGGTGCGGGAGAGCGTGAACCAGTACCCGACGCCGGCGATGACCGCGATCACCAGGAAGCCCCAGATCGGCTCCGGCGTGGTCGGGAACTCGAAGAAGCGCGAGGACTCCGGGAGCGGCGAGGTCGCGACCTCGGTGCCCGCCGCGTCCAGGTGGCCGAGGCGGCCGGGCTGGAGGAGGTAGCCGATGATCGCGGTCGCGATGAAGTTCAGCATGATCGTCGCGACGACCTCGCTGACGCCCCGGGTGGTCTTCAGGACACCCGCGATGCCCGCCCACATGGCGCCGACGATCATCGCGGTGATGATGATCAGCGGGATCTGCACGATGCCGGGCAGCGTCAGCGCGCCGCCGACGGCGGCGGCGAAGAACGCGGCGAGGCGGTACTGGCCGTCGACACCGATGTTGAACAGGTTCATGCGGAAGCCGATGGCCACCGCGAGACCCGCCAGGTAGTACGTCGTCGCCTTGTTGATGATGTAGACCTGGCTGTCCGACTTCACGCCGTACTCGAACATGATGCCGAAGGCGCTGAACGGCTCCTTGCCGGTCGCGGCCAGGACCAGGGCGGTGATCAGGAAGGCCGCGACCACCGCGAGGAGCGGTGCCGCGAGGCCCAGGAGCAGCCGCTCCTTGTCGATCTTCTTCATCGGGCCTCGTCCTCCGGGCCGTCGGTGGCCTCGGGGCTGCCGCCCTCGGGGCCTTCGTGCTCAAGGTGACCGGAGGCGGCACCGGTCATGGCCGAGCCCAGCTCCTCCGGCGTGATGGTGGCCGGGTCCGCGTCGGCGACCAGACGGCCGCGGTACATGACGCGCAGGGTGTCGGAGAGGCCGATCAGCTCGTCCAGGTCGGCGGAGATCAGCAGCACCGCAAGGCCCTCGCGCCGCGCCTCGCGGATCTGGTCCCAGATCTGCGCCTGCGCGCCGACGTCCACGCCCCGGGTGGGGTGCGCGGCGATCAGCAGCTTGGGGTCGTGGCTCATCTCGCGGCCGACGATCAGCTTCTGCTGGTTGCCGCCGGAGAGGGAGGCCGCGGTGACGTCGATACCGGGGGTACGGACGTCGTAGTCGCGGACGATCCGCTCGGTGTCCCGGCGGGCGGCCTTCAGGTCGAGGATGACGCCCTTGGAGTTGGGCTTCTCGGTGACGTGACCGAGGATGCGGTTCTCCCAGAGGGGGGCCTCCAGGAGCAGACCGTGCCGGTGGCGGTCCTCGGGGATGCAGCCGATGCCGTCCTCGCGCCGCTTGCGGGTCGGCGCGGTGGAGATGTCGGCGCCGTCCAGGGTCAGCACACCGCGGTCGAGCTGGCGCATGCCCATGATCGCGTCGACGAGTTCGGACTGGCCGTTGCCCTCGACACCGGCGATGCCGAGCACCTCGCCCTTGTGGATGGTGAAGGTGATGCCGTCCAGGACCGCGCGGACGACGCCGTCGGGGTCGACGGCGCTCAGCGACAGGCCCTCGACCGTCAGCATCGGGATGTCCGTCACCGTCGACTCACGGGTCTCCGGGGAGGGCAGCTCCGTGCCGACCATCAGCTCCGCGAGCTGCTTGGGCGTGGTGGAGGCCGGGTCGGCGGTGCCGACCGTGGTGCCGCGGCGGATGACGGTGATGTCGTCCGCGACGGAGAGGACCTCGCCCAGCTTGTGGGAGATGAAGATGACGGTGAGGCCCTCGGCCTTGAGTTCGCGCAGGTTGTCGAAGAGCGCGTCGACCTCCTGCGGGACCAGGACGGCGGTCGGCTCGTCGAGGATCAGCGTGCGGGCGCCGCGGTACAGCACCTTGAGGATCTCCACGCGCTGGCGGTCGGCCACGCCCAGGTCCTCGACGAGGACGTCGGGGCGGATGCCGAGGCCGTACGCGTCGGAGATCTCCTTGATCTTCGCGCGCGCCTTGTCGCCGATGCCGTGCAGCTTCTCGGAGCCGAGGACGACGTTCTCGAGGACGGTGAGGTTGTCCGCGAGCATGAAGTGCTGGTGGACCATGCCGACGCCGCGGGCGATGGCATCACCGGGGTTGCCGAACGTCACCTGCTCGCCGTCGATCGCGATGGTCCCCTCGTCCGGCTTCTGCATGCCGTAGAGGATCTTCATCAGGGTCGACTTGCCCGCTCCGTTCTCGCCCACGAGGGCGTGCACGGTGCCGCGGCGCACGGTGATGTCGATGTCGTGGTTGGCCACGACGCCGGGGAAACGCTTGGTGATGCCGCGGAGTTCTACGGCGTGGGGACTGCTGGAGCTGGAGGCTTTGATGGCGCACTCTCCTAGGCAGGGAGCGTGAGGAGGACGAGGCAGGGACGCAGGCGCTGTCGGTGGCGAAAAATACCGCGTGGGGCGGAAGCTACGCGCGTAGCGTTCGCGAAAATGTTCAACTGCCGGTGGGCATACGTGTGAAGGGGGCCCGGAGTGTCGGCCGACGCCGCAGTCCGGGCCCCCCTCCGACGAACGTCAGAGGGTCGTGGCGACCTTGATCTGGCCGTCGACGATCTTCTTCTTGGCCGCGTCGAGCTGGGCCTGGACGTCCTTGAGGTGGTCGCCCGTGGTGGTCAGGGAGACGCCGTTCTCGGCCAGGGAGTACATGTGCTCACCGGTCAGCGGCTTGCCGTCCTTGACGGACTTGATCAGGTCGAAGACGCCGGTGTCGACGTTCTTGACGACCGAGGTCATGATCGAGCCGGCGTACTTGGCCAGGGCCGGGTCCTTGGCCTGGTCCGAGTCGACGCCGATCGCCCAGGTGCCCGGCTTGGCGGAGACGGCCTCGATGGCGCCGGCGCCCGAGCCGCCCGCGGCGGCGAAGATGACGTCGATGCCCTTGTCGAGCATGCCCTTGGCGGCGGCCTTGCCCTTGTCCGGGGCGCCGAAGCCGGAGAGGTCCGTACCGGTGGACAGGTACTGGATCTGGACGCTGGCGCCCGGCTTGGTGTCCTTGACGCCCTGCTGGAAGCCGGCGGCGAACTTCTTGATCAGCGGGAGGTCGACGCCACCGATGAAGCCGATCTTGCCGTCCTTGGACTTCAGCGCGGCGGCGACACCGGCGAGGTACGAGCCCTGCTCCTCGGTGAAGACGATCGAGTCGACGTTCTTCTTGTCCGAGACGGAGTCGATGAGGCCGAAGGTGGTCTTCGGGAACTTGGCCGCGACCGCGTCGATCGCGTCCTTGTAGGCGAAGCCGACACCGATGACCGGGTTGTAGCCGCCCTCGGCCAGCGAGGCGAGGCGCTGCTCACGGTCGGCCGGGGTCTCACCGTTCTTGGCGGTGAGCTCCTTGGTCTCGACGCCCAGGTCGGCCTTGGCCTTGTCGAGACCGCGCGCGGCGGAGTCGTTGAAGGAGTTGTCGCCACGGCCGCCGACGTCGTAGGCCATACCGACCTTGATGGTGCCCGAGTCGGAGCCCGTGTCCTCGGTGGAGGACTCTCCGCAGGCGGTGGCAGTGAGTGCGAGAGCCGCGGTGACAGCACACGCGGCGGTGATCTTGGATACCCGGCGCACGAGGAGGTCCCTTCAAGACTGACCGAAAGCGCCTCTTGCGGCGCTGGTTTCGCGGCGATCGTAACGCGCGTAGATGTCTGGTAAACCCCTGTTCATCAGTCGTTACCAGATCGAAGCGCAGGCCTGTCGGCGGCAGTCGGGGCCCGTCGGCAGCGCTCGGGGCCCGTCGGACGACGCCCGGCGGGCCCGTACGCCCCACCGACAGACCCTCACCCGGGCAGTCTCCCACCGGAGCCGCGGTCTCTCCACCGCTAGGGCGTGCGGCGCGCCGCCGGGGGGGCCGGGGGCCGCGAGGGCGGGTTCGGCCCGGGGGCCCTGGCGCGCCAGGGGCCGGCGGCGGGGTCAGGGCTGCGGGGGGTCGGGCGGGGTCAGGGCTGCGGGGTGTCGTTCAGGAGGGCGGCGGCGGTGAAGAGTTCGACGCCGACCTCGATGGCGGTCTCGTCCACGTCGAAGTCGCCGGCGTGCAGGTCGCGGCGGGTGGTGTCGCCGGGGACGCGGACGCCGAGGCGGGCCATGGCGCCGGGGACCTGTTCGAGGTACCAGGAGAAGTCCTCGCCGCCGAGGCTCTGCTCGGTGTCCTCGATGGCGTGCGGTCCGCGGCGGGCGGTCATGGCGTCGGCGATGAGGTCGGCGACGTCCGGGTCGTTGACGACGGGCGGGACGCCGCGGACGTAGCTGATGGTCGACTTGGCGCGGTGGAGGGTGGCGACCTCGTCGACGGCGGCGTGCACGAGGTCGGGGGCGTCGCGCCAGGTGTGCAGGTCGAGGCAGCGGACGGTGCCGGAGAGCGCGGCGTTCTGCGGGATGACGTTGCAGGCGTGGCCGGATTCGATGCGGCCCCAGGTGACCGAGAGTCCGGAGCGGGCGTCCACGCGGCGGGCGAGGACGGCCGGGACGTCGGTGGCGACGCGGGCGACGGCGGTGATCAGGTCGGTGGTCATGTGGGGGCGGGCGGTGTGACCGCCGGGGCCGTCGAGGGTGATTTCCAGCCGGTCGCAGGCGGAGGTGATGGGGCCGTGGCGCAGACCGATCCGGCCGGCGTCGACCTTCGGGTCGCAGTGCACGGCGATGATGCGGCCGACTCCGCGCAGGACTCCGGCCTCGATGGCGTCGGCGGCGCCGCCGGGCAGCACCTCCTCGGCGGGCTGGAAGATCAGCCGGACCGCGTTGGGCAGGAGCCCCTCGCGGTCGAGTTCGGCGAGGACGAGTCCGGCGCCGAGGACGGTGGTGGTGTGGACGTCGTGGCCGCAGGCGTGCGCGCGGTTGGGCACGGTGGAGCGGTACGCGACGGTCTTGACGTCCGGGATCGGCAGCGCGTCGAGGTCGGCGCGGATGGCCAGCATGGGGCGTACCCCGTCCCAGGTGCCGATGTCGCAGACGAGCCCGGTGCCCGCCGGGAGGACTCTCGGCGCGAGGCCGGCCGCCTCCAGGCGGCCCTTCAGGGCCGCGGTCGTACGGAACTCCTGGTTGCCGAGCTCGGGGTGCATGTGCAGGTCGCGGCGGAAGGCGATCAGTTCTTCGCGCAGCGACGCGGACAGCGTTCCGGGCAGGGCGACGGAGCCGGGCTCACGGGACATCAACTGGTTCACCTTTTGAAGGGTAGGCCCCCCGAGTGGTCAACTGCCCGATGATCACGAAAACTTCAACCCGATAGGGGAAAGAAAACCGGCTGACGAGGCGTGACGGCCACCCCTTGTGGGTAAGCTCACCCGAATTCGAGCCGTTCGACGGCCGGGGTGGCGCGGGCGGCGGTGAGCCGGTCGACCTCGTGGGCCGCGGTGCCCGCGACGCCCGCCAGGAAGCCCTGCGCGCGGGGGGAGACGTGCTCGCTCAGCCACTCGGGCGCGATCTCGCAGACGGCGACCTTGACCCCGGTGCCGTGCAGGGCCAGCGGCAGGGTGTGGACGACGGTGGACGGGAAGCTCACCACCGTGCGGCCGATGGGTCCGCGCCGGGCGATCACCTCCAGGGGCAGGTCGGGGCGGACGATCTCCAGACCGGTCTCCACGGCGATCCGGTGCAGTTTCTCGGTGCTCTCGCGGCGGTGGGCGAAGTAGCGGGTCGCGCCGTGGGCGCGGGCGAGGTCGGCGACGGCCTGCGTGTACCGGCCGGCGTCGACGACGCCCGTCTCGACGAGCGAGGTCCCGACGAGGTCGGCGCCCCGGGTGAGGCGGGGCGGGCCGAAGCGGGCGCGGGTCCAGGCGAAGGTGTGCGGGGTGACCGTGGTGCCCGGCGGCGGGTCGACCGGGAGCGAGGTGAAGATCTCCACCGTGCGGCGGCGGGTGGGGGCGAGCCGGCGCCGGGCGAGGGCGGTGACGGGTGCGAGGACCAGCTCGCGGGGGCCGCGGCTGCCCTTGCGGTGCCAGCGGACCAGGCGTTCGCCGCGGGCGAGCTGGGCGGCGAACTCCATCGTGGCGGTGCCGTCGTCGACGACGGTGAGCCGGCGGGGGCCGAACAGGGTGAGCAGGAGCTGGACGTAGCGGGAGAAGGGGTCCCCGACGATCACCCGGTCCGCCGTCCGCAGCAGCGGGGCCAGGTCCCGCAGCGTACGGACGAGGGCCCCGCGGCCGCCCCTGGCCTCCTGCCAGCGGACGTGGAACCCCTCGTCACGGGCGAGCTGCGCCATCCGCCGCAGCTGGCCGCGTGACATGGGGTCGGTCGGGGACAGCACCACGATGGTGAGCCCCGGGGCGGCCGCCTCCGGCCGCGGGGCGGGAGCCTGCGCGCGGGGGCGGGTTCGCTGGGAGGGGAGGGCGGGGAGGGCCGCGGACCGGCCCCCGGGGGCGGCGGCGCCCGGCTCCGGGGCGGACGCCGCCGCGTGGGCCCATTCCAGGACGTTCAGGAGCTGGACCGGGCTCTCGACGAACGCCAGCTGCCCGGTCATGCGGCGACGAGCCCCTGGACCCGGCGGAGCTTCTTCATCGGGCCCAGCTCCGACTCGTAGACCTTCTTGACGCCGTCGCCGAGCGCGGTCTCGATGGTGCGGATGTCGCGGACCAGCCGCTGGAGGCCCTGCGGCTCCACGGAGGCGGCCTGGTCGGAGCCCCACATCGCGCGGTCGAGGGTGATGTGCCGCTCGACGAACGCGGCGCCGAGCGCGACGGCGGCCAGCGTGGTCTGCAGGCCGGTCTCGTGGCCGGAGTAGCCGATCGGGACGTTCGGGTACTCCTCCTTGAGGGTGTTGATCACCCGCAGGTTCAGCTCCTCGGCCTTGGCCGGGTACGTCGACGTGGCGTGGCAGAGCAGGATGTTGTCGCTGCCGAGGACCTCGACCGCGTGCCGGATCTGCTTCGGGGTGGACATGCCGGTCGAGAGGATGACCGTACGGCCGGTGGCACGCAGGGCGCGGAGCAGCTCGTCGTCCGTGAGGGAGGCGGAGGCGACCTTGTGGGCCGGGACGTCGAACTTCTCCAGGAAGGCGACGGCCTCGGTGTCCCACGGGGAGGCGAACCAGTCGATGCCGCGCTTCCTGCAGTGCTCGTCGATGGCGCGGTACTCGTCCTCGCCGAACTCCACGCGGTGGCGGTAGTCGATGTACGTCATGCGGCCCCAGGGGGTGTCGCGCTCGATGTCCCACTGGTCGCGCGGGGTGCAGATCTCCGGGGTGCGCTTCTGGAACTTCACGGCGTCGCAGCCCGCGTCGGCGGCGGCGTCGATGAGCGCGAAGGCGTTGTTCAGGTCGCCGTTGTGGTTGATGCCGATCTCGCCCGTGACGTAGACGGGGTGGCCGGGGCCGGCGGTCTTGCTGCCGAAGGTGCGGATGCGGGTGTCGGTGCTCATGGTTCGTGTGTTCCTTACAGGTCGGGGGTGTGGAGCTCGGGTCCGAGGAGCCAGCCCGCGATCTCGCGGACGGCTCCGGAGCCACCGGGGGTGACGGTGACCGCACGGGCGGCGGCCCGTACGGAGTCGTGGGCGCTGCTCACCGCGACGGGCCAGCCGACGAGGTGGAAGCAGGGCAGGTCGTTGACGTCGTTGCCCGCGTAGAGGACGCGTCGGGGGTCGATGCCCTGTTCCTCGCACCATTGCTTGAGGGCGAGGTCCTTGCGCTCGATGCCGTGCAGGACGGGGATCCGGAGCTTGCGGGCGCGGGCGGCGACGACGGGGTTCACCTCGGAGGAGAGGATCAGGATCGGGACGCCGGTGCGGCGCAGGGCGGCGATGCCGAGGCCGTCGCCGCGGTGCACGGAGACGAACTCCCGTCCGTCGGCGTCGATGTGGACGCGGTCGTCGGTCTGGGTGCCGTCGAAGTCGAGGACGATCGCGTCGACATCGTCGATCCGGGGCGCGGTGGGGATGTCGAGGAGCGGCGCGAGGGCGCGGGCGCGGGCCAGGTCGTGCGGATCGTCGATCTCCAGGACCCGGGAGGGGTCGGTGACGACGAGAGCGGTGTGGCCGAAGAAGCGGTGCCGGTGGGTACGGAAGCCCTCGGCGTCCATGGCGTAGACGGCGCCGGTCTCCAGGTACTCGGGCTCGCGGTCCTGGCGCCGGGGGCGGTGGGCCTTGTCGTGGTTGACGCCGGTCCCGCCGCCTACGGATTCCACCGTGCCGGTGGTGCCGGTGGAGGCGGCGCCCGGGGTGCCGTTGGTGCTCGCGGTGGAGGCGGTGCCCGTGGCGGAGGCGCCGACGGGGCTCGCGGTCGCCGCTGCCCGGCGCCAGAGGAAGCCGTGGCTGGGGGCGACGGTGAGGGCCGTGTCGGCGCCGCCGGTGGCGATCTCCTCGACGGTGCCGTTGACGTCCGCCGGGGTGAGGAAGGGGCTGGTGCACTGGACGAGCAGGACCGTGTCGACGCGCCGGCCGGTGGTGGCCTCGAAGGCGTCCATCGCGTGCAGGACCGCCGACTCGCTGGTGGCGGTGTCGCCGGAGAGCGACGGCGGGCGGTGGACCGCCTCCGCGCCGGCCGCGCGGGCCTCGGCCGCGATCGCCGGGTCGTCGGTGGAGACGACGACATGGGTGACCAGGCGAGCGCCGAGGCAGGCGCGGACCGCGCGGGCGACCAGCGGGACGCCGGCCACCGGCGCGAGGTTCTTGGCCGGAACACCCTTCGAGCCGCCGCGGGCGGGGATCACGGCGAGGACGGTCCTGTCGCTCAGGGACGCGCCTCCCGCCGTGCTGGCCGCCGCGGTGGCCGCCTTGGTGGCTGCCGTGGATCCCGTGCGCGGGCCCACGATCGCCGGGGCGGCCGCGCCCGTACCCGTACGCGCCGGGCCGCTCACGTCCGTACGCGCCTGGTCGCCGGTCCCCGCGCCCACCGGGCTACTCACGTCCGTACGCGCCTGGTCGCCGGTCCCCGTGCCCACCGGGCCGTTCGTGCTCGTCGCGGTCATCAGAGTTCTCCCAGCCTGCGGATGACGGGCGCCACGCGCTGGACGCCGTGGCGGTACGCGCCCCGCGCCGCCTCCCGGACCACCCGGCGCAGTCCGCTGTCGCGCTGCTCGGGGACGGTCACGTCGAGGCGGTGGCGGGCGAGGATGCCGGGGAGGTAGCCGGGGGCCGTCTCCGCCGTGTAGTAGGGGGCGATCGGGGGCAGTCCGGACGGGCGGGCCAGCAGTTCGCCGACGCGGTCCCGCGCCGCGTCGAAGGCGTTCGCGTACGCGCCTCCCGCCGCGCCCGGCGCCGTGGCGGAGCCCCCGGCGGCGACGCCCTGCCGGGCCAGCCACTCCTCGTCGGGCACCGGCCGGACGTCCGCGTCGAGGCGGTCGAACGAGGTCAGCAGCCCCGAGCCGATGAAGTGGTGGTTGCCGAGCACCTCGCGGACGCCCAGGTCGCTCAGGATCGCCGTGGGGATGCGCCGGTGCAGCGCTTCGAGCGCGGCCGTCGAGGAGACGGTGACCAGCAGATCGGTGCGGTCGAGCACCTCGCCCATGTGCCCGTACACGAGCCGGAAGTTGGGCGGCACCGCGAGTGCGCGCACCAGCCGCTGGTACGGGAGCTCCTCCAGGTGCGTCGTGTGCTCGCCGGGCTTGGAGCGCAGCTTGAGGAGGACCTCGCGCTCCGGGTGCTCGCGGGCGTAACCGACGAGCCTGCGCAGCAGGTACGTGCGCTCGGCGCGGCCGGCGGGCACGGACGGCTGGGCGGCGAAGACCAGTGTGTCGCGGCCGGGTTCGGGGGCGTAGGGGGCGCCGCCGAGGAACGGCAGGGCGGCCTCGACGACCGAGGAGGAGTCGGCGCCCACCCCTTCGTACACCGCGCGGAAACGCTCCGCGTCGTGGCGGGAGTTGGCGAGGACGACATCGGCGCCGTGGCGCAGCAGCAGCCCGTCGGCGAGCTTCTCGTACACGACGCCGACGTAGCCGGTGACGATGACCGGCCGCCGGTCGAGGGCGAGGTCCGCCAGGCCCTGCAGGACGGCGCGCACGGTGCCGCCGACGAGGGCGAGGACGACGACGTCGTACCCCTCGCCGCGGGCCGCCGCGTCCCGTACCGCGCGCAGGAACTCCGCTCCCGTCACCTCGCGCGGCGGCGTGCGGGACGCCCCGGTCTCGGCGAGCTGGCGCGCGGTGGGGGTGGCCCGGCCGCGCAGGAGGAAGCCGGTGGGTTCCACGGCGTCGGCCGTGATGCGGCGCGCGGTGAGGGCGCCCCATTTCCACCGGGTGTCGGAGTCGGCGAGTACGGCGACGCGCACCGCTTCTCTGGTACTTGCTGGCACGCCGAGGACGTTAGAGAGGCATTCCGCTTGTCGGCCCAACTGGGACACAACAAACGGTGAACAGCACCGTTACGCCTTCTGAAAACGGCCGGGAAAAGCTGTCGCCGACTGGTGGGCGGCCTTTCACCCAGGGCGGTTAAGGGCCCCGCCGCTTTGTGTTCACCGAGCATCTCTCTGCCGGTCAGGACGAATGCCGGGGCGGCGCATAGCGTCGGTGGCGTGGTCAAGCTCTCCGTCGTCGTGCCGTTCTACAACGTGCACGCATATGCCCCCGACACCCTCAGGAGCCTGCGCGCCAACGCCCGCGAGGACTTCGAGTTCCTGCTCGTCGACGACTGTTCGACGGACGGGACCACGGAGCTGCTCGAACGGGCCGCGCGCGAACTCCCCGGCGCCGTCCTGCTCCGACACGCACGCAACGAGGGTCTCGCCACCGCGCGCAACACGGGCCTGGACGCGGCCCGTGGCCGCTACCTCGCCTTCCTCGACGGGGACGACTGGCTCGCGCCCGGCTTCTACGCCGAACTCATCGCGCACATCGAGGAGTTGGGCTGCGACTTCCTGCGCACCGACCATGTCCGGGTGACCGGGCGGGCCCGCTCGGTGCGCCGGTCGCCGGTCGGGCGGCGCGGTGAGGTGCTGCGCCCCAGGGCCGCGATCCTGCCCGCCGACCGGACCACGTCGGTGGACTACCCCTACGCCTGGGCGGGGCTCTACGACCGGCGGCTCCTCGACAACGGCCTGCTGCGCTTCACCCCCGGCCTGCGGACCGCCGAGGACCGGCCGTGGATCTGGCGGCTCCACCGCGAGGCGGATTCCTTCGCCGCGGTGAGCACGCTGGGAATCTTCTACCGTCGCGGCGTCTCCACATCCCTCACACAAGTCGGCGATATTCGACAGCTGGATTTCATTCGCGCATTCGACCAGGTGATCGACGAAACCATGGCCGATCGCGAAGCCGATCTTCTCCTTCCGAAAGCGGTCCGCACCTATTGCGCCCTCATTTCGCATCATCTCGGCAACACCGGAAGATACGAGCCGGCGGTGACCGGGCAATTGCGGGCGATGAGCGCGGCGGCGCTGCGGCGCATGCCGCAGGAGGTCCTGCGGGAGGCGCTCGGGTCGATGGACGCGCAGCGGGCGGCGGTCCTGCGCAAGCTGCTCCGCCGCCGTCGCGCGGGCGCCGTCTCCCTCCCCCGGGCCCGGGGCGCGGAGGTGGCCGCGTGAGGACCACCCAGCTCTTCTACGCCTCCACGCTGTACGGGGCGACGACGCTGGCCGCCGCCCTGGACAGCGGCTGCTTCGGCCCCGCCGACCGGCGGTTGCTGGTGGTCGCCAACAACGCGGCGGTGCCGGAGACGACCCCCGCGCTGGACGAGATGCCCGGCTTCGGGACACTGCGGGGCCGTTTCGACGGCGTCCTGTCCTGGAACGAGGCGATCTCGCCGCTCCACCCCGCCGGCTGGACCCCCCGGGCGGATGACCTGCCCCTCCTGGAGCGCCATCTGCGGCTGCTGTGGGGGCTCGGCGACGACCGGATCGAACTGGTCCTGGAATCCGTGCAGGTGACGCCCGCGCTGACGATCGCCCGGCTGTTCCCGGACGCGGCGCTCGATGTGTACGCCGACGGGCTGATGAGCTACGGCCCGACCCGTAACAAGATCGAGCCGCTGGTCAGCGAGCGGGTCAGGCGGCTGCTCCACCTCGATCTGGTGCCGGGGCTCGCGCCGCTGCTGCTCGCGGAGTTCGGGGTGACGGCGACGGTGGTGCCGACGGAGGCGTTCACCAAGGTGGTCGCCGAACTGTCGGACCCGGCCGCCGACGCGCCGGGCCTTGCCGAGGAAGGCTCCGGCCCCGTGGAAGGGGCCGGTCCGGCTCTGTTGCTCGGTCAGTACCTGGCGGCGCTGTCCCTCCTCACCCCCGCCGAGGAGGAGGAGCTGCACCTCCGGATGGTCCGCGGCGCGATCGCGCGCGGCCACCGCCGACTGGTCTTCAAGCCGCACCCCACGGCGCCGGACGCCTGGACGCGGAGTCTGGCGCGGGAGGCGGAGCGGCTCGGCGCGGAGCTGGCGGTCCTGGACCGGCCGGTGCTCGCCGAGGTGCTGTACCGGGAGCTGCGGCCGGCGCTGGTGGTCGGCTGCTTCTCCACCGGTCTCTTCACCGCCCGCGCGTTCTACGGCATCCCGGTCGCCCGGGTCGGCACCCGCGCGCTCCTCGGCCGGCTCGCCCCGTACCAGAACAGCAACCGGGTCCCGGTCACCCTCGTCGACGCGCTCGTCCCGGACCTGGAGGACGACGGGCCGGGCCGGCCCCCGGCGGCGGAGGAGCTGGCCGGGCTGGTCGCGGCGGTCGGCTTCGCGATGCAGCCGAAGATCCGGGCGGACCTGCGGGAAGCCGCCGTCCGCCATCTCTCCGGGCCGCTCGCCGAACGCACCCGGCACCACTTCACCCGCCGCCGTCTCACCGTCCTCGGCCTCCCCGGCGGGCTCCCGGTCCCCCGCCACCCCCGGGTCCGCCGCCTCGCCCGCCGCGCCCTGAAGCTGAAGCGGGCGCTCGCGAAGTAGCCGGGCCCGCCCGGACTCCTCTCCGGGCGGGCCCGCTCCCCGCGCTACGCCCGGGTGACGGGCTCCTGGAGTTCCGTCACCCACTTCGTACGGTCGTCCGGGCATTCCAGGTACAGCTCGCGGGAGTATCCCGTGGAGCGGTAGCCGTGGGCGTCGATCCAGGTGGCCAGGGTCTGCACGGTCGGCAGGAGGTCCTCCATGGGTCCCCGGTGCACGACGGTCGCCGCCTCGTCCAGGCCGGGCAGCACGACGACGTCGACGCCGGCGACCTCCCGCGTACCGTCCGGGAGGGTCATCCCGGCGTGCACGACGACCGAGCCGTCGCCCCGCCCCGCGTCCTCGTAGTACGCGATCCCCGGGCCGAACCCGGTGACGCCCGCCGCCGTCAGGCGCGCGCACAGCCGGTCGTACAGCGGCTGGATCACCGGGCCGATCTCGCCGGGGCCGAAGCCCGCCGCCACCCCGCTCAGCTCGGCGAGCCGTACGGGCGGAATCCTCTTGATCACGACGTCCTGGGTGGGCATGTGCCCCTCGCTCTCGATGGCTCGGAGCCGCGCGCCGACCTGGGCCAGGCGTCCCGCCGCCTCCGCCAGGGCCGTCTCCAGCTCGGCCTGGCGCAGGCGCAGCATGCCGCGCAGCTCCTCCGCGCCGACCTGCTCGTCGAGGATCGACCCCACCTGTTCGAGGGTGAAGCCGAGCTCCTTGAGCGCGATGACGCGGTTGAGGCGGGCGAGCTGGTCCGCCTCGTAGAAGCGGTAGCCGCTGTGCGGGTCGACCTGGGCCGGGCGCAGCAGTCCGATGGCGTCGTAGTGGCGCAGCATGCGGACCGACACCCGCCCGTGCCGGGCGAAGTCTCCGATGGTGAACATGACGACCCCTACGAGACGGCCTCACACGGTGTGAGGGTCAAGCGGCGCTGCTGAGGGAGAGCTTCGCGGCGAAGCCGAGGAAGAGCGCGCCCGCGGCGGAGGTCGCTCCCGCCGAGAGCCGCCTGCGGCTCCGGAACGCGGCGGCGAGCCGGGTACCGCCGAAGATCAGCGTCGTGAGGTAGAGGAAGCTGCTGATCTGCAGCAGCGTGCCGAGGACCAGGAAGGACAGCGCCGGATAGGCGTAGCCGGGGTCCACGAACTGCACGAAGAACGAGATCAGGAAGAGGATCGCCTTCGGGTTGAAGAGGCTGATGATCAGCGCCCGGCGGTACGGGTGCTCCCCCGGCGTCGTCGGCTCGTGCCCGGTCTCCTCGCCGGAGGCCTCGCCCCGCCCGCGCCACATCGACCAGGCCGACCGGAGCATTCCGTACGCCATCCAGGCCAGATAGCCCGCGCCCGCGTACTTCACGATCATGAAGAGCAGGGGGGTGGTCTGGAGCAGCGAGGCCGCGCCGAGCGCGGCCAGCGTCATCAGGACCGCGTCGCCGGTGAAGACTCCGGCGGCGGCCTTGTACCCGGTCCGCGTGCCCTTGCGGGCGGCGACGGACAGGACGTACAGCGAGTTCGGCCCCGGCAGCAGGATGATGAGGACGAGGCCCACGAGATACGTCGGAAGATCGGTGACACCCAGCATGACGGGGAGTCTCGCACGGGGGTACGACACCGCGCGCGTCCGTTTCGTATCGCGGAAGATCAGAACGCGTCGGTGGGGATGTAGGTGCCCCAGACCTCGCGCAGTGCGGTGCAGACCTCGCCGACCGTGGCCCGTGCCCGGAGCGCTTCCTTCATGGGGTAGAGCACGTTGTCCGTCCCGGCGGCGGCCTCCCTCAGCGCGGCGAGCGCCGTGTCCACGGCTCCCTGGTCCCGACCGGCGCGCAGGGCGGCCAGCCGCTCGGCCTGTTGAGCCTCGATCGCCGGGTCGACGCGCAACGGCTCGTAGGGTTCCTCGACGTCCAGGGTGAAGCGGTTGACGCCGACGACGACCCGCTCGCCGCTGTCGGTCTCCTGCGCGACGCGGTAGGCGGAGCGCTCGATCTCGCCCTTCTGGAAGCCGCGCTCGATCGCGCCGACCGCGCCGCCGAGCTCCTCCACCCTCTCCATCAGGGCGACGGCGGCCGCCTCGACGTCGTCGGTCAGCTTCTCGACGACGTACGAGCCGGCGAACGGGTCGACGGTGGCGGTGACGTCCGTCTCGTAGGCGAGGACCTGCTGGGTGCGCAGGGCGAGGCGGGCGGACTTGTCCGTCGGCAGGGCGATGGCCTCGTCGAAGGAGTTGGTGTGCAGCGACTGGGTGCCGCCGAGGACGGCGGCGAGGCCCTGGACGGCCACGCGCACCAGGTTGACCTCGGGCTGCTGGGCGGTGAGTTGCACCCCGGCGGTCTGGGTGTGGAAGCGGAGCATCAGCGACTTGGGGTCCCGCGCGCCGAACTCCTCCCTCATCACCCGCGCCCAGATCCGGCGGGCGGCCCGGAACTTGGCGACCTCCTCCAGGAGGGTCGTGCGGGCCACGAAGAAGAAGGAGAGCCGGGGCGCGAAGTCGTCCACCTCCATGCCGGCGGCGACGGCGGTACGGACGTACTCGATGCCGTCCGCGAGGGTGAACGCGATCTCCTGCGCGGGCGTGGCACCGGCCTCGGCCATGTGGTAGCCGGAGATCGAGATCGTGTTCCACTTCGGGATCTCGGCCTTGCAGTACCGGAAGATGTCCGCGATCAGCCGCAGCGACGGCTTGGGCGGGAAGATGTACGTGCCGCGGGCGATGTACTCCTTGAGCACGTCGTTCTGGATCGTGCCGGTCAGCTTCTCCGCAGGGACGCCCTGCTCCTCGCCCACCAGCTGGTAGAGCAGGAGCAGCAGGGCGGCGGGGGCGTTGATGGTCATCGAGGTGGAGACCTCGTCCAGCGGGATCCCGTCGAAGAGCACGCGCATGTCGTCGATCGAGTCGACGGCCACGCCCACCTTGCCGACCTCGCCGTGCGCGATCGGGGCGTCGGAGTCGTGGCCCATCTGGGTGGGCAGGTCGAAGGCGACGGACAGGCCCGTGGTGCCGTTGTGGATCAGCTGCCGGTAGCGGGCGTTGGACTCCGCCGCCGTGCCGAAGCCGGCGTACTGCCGCATGGTCCACGGCCGGCCGGTGTACATCGACGGGTACACGCCGCGCGTGAAGGGGTACGAGCCGGGCTCGCCCAGCTTCTCGGCGGGGTCCCACCCGTCCAGGGCGGCCGGTCCGTAGACCGGCTCGACGGGCAGCCCCGACTCCGACTCGCGCGCCATCCGCTGTGCCTCCCGATCGACCGCTCTCTCCCTCACAGCATGCTCCGGACTTCCGGCCGGTGCGCAACCAGGAACGGCCGGAAAGCATCCCTTAGAGCACAGACTCATTCGGGGGGAAAAGATGCGCCGTTCGTCCGTCATACGCAGAGCACTCCTGGCCGCCGCGGCGGTGGCCCTGGCCACCGGCTGTACGGCCCAGGCGGCGGGGACGGACGGGACCGCGGCGCCGTCGCCGTCCGCTTCGTCGTCCGTCTCGCCGTCCCCCTCGGCGCCCGAGCCGAGCGACACGGCGTACGCGTCGCCCTCGGAGCCGACGGCGACCCCCACGGAGGGCGACTCGGCGTCCCCGTCGGCCTCGGCCACGCCCACGGGCAAGGTCCTCGCGAAGGACGGCGACGAGAACGCGCGCGTCCGGGAAGTCCAGGCGCGACTGCGCCAGATCGGCTACTTCGACCGGGCGCCCACCGGTTTCTACGGCACCCTCACCGGCAAGGCCGTCTCGGCCTTCCAGAAGAAGCGGGAGCTGCCGCAGACCGGGGCGGTGGACGAGACCACCTGGCAGCGTCTGCTGGCGATGACCCGCGAGCCCACGGCGGACGAGCTGAAGCCGGCCACCACCAACAAGCTGGACAAGCCGGACGACCGCTGCATGACCGGCCGGGTGCTGTGCATCAGCAAGGAGAGCCGGACGCTGGCCTGGATGATCGACGGCAAGGTCGTCTCCTCGATGGACGTCCGCTTCGGTTCGGAGAACACCCCGACCCGCGAGGGCATCTTCAACGTCGACCGCAAGGTCCGTGACGACTGGTCGAAGCTGTACCACACGCCGATGCCGTACTCGATGTACTTCAGCCGCGGCCAGGCCGTGCACTACTCGGCGGACTTCGCGGCCCGGGGGTACAACGGCGGTTCGCACGGCTGCGTGAACGTACGGGACCGGGGGAAGCTCGCGGCGCTCTTCGACCAGGTGAAGGTCGGCGACAAGGTCGTCGTCCACTGGTAGGACGGGGAGGCCGTCCACGGTCGGGACGGGAGAAGTAAGGGGCGCGGGTGGGACCGGGGGAACGTGTCCCACCCGCGCCGGGTGCGCAGAGCCGAAGGTACGGGGGGAACCTTGGCTCTATGCGCCGCCGATGACCAGTCGGCTCACTCAGTACTGCGTCGGCGGGTCGAAAAGTGTCACACCTGGTAGGCGGGGGTCCCGGCGAAGGCCGGTCCAGCGGTCGGGTGGGCGAGTCCCGCGGGGACCGTGAGGGCGTGGCCGGAGCGGATGCCGCCCGTGCCGTGGCCCGTCGTCCCGGACCCGTCCCGGCCCGCGTTCCCGTGGCCGCCCCGGCCCTGGTCGCCGCTCCCCGGGGCGCCCTTGCCGCCGCCGGTCCAGCCCCCGGAGCCGGGTGCTCCGACGGGACCGGCGGCGCTGTCGCCTCGGTCGTCCTCGTCGCCGGAGCCGTCGCCCCTGCCGTCGTCCTTGCCGCCGGCGGAACCCCCGCCGGCGGGTCCGGTGGAACCGCCGGGGGCGCCGCCCGTTCCGGCCCAGTCGCCGGCCAGGACCCGGTCGCAGAAGCGCCGGACGGTCTCGCCGCTCCGCGCCGAGCCGGCGAGCCGCCGCTGGTCGCTGTCGTCCAGACGCCCGGCCTTGAAGTCCTGGCAGGCCTTGAGCGTCCTGGCCCGCAGGGTGGTGAGGTCCCTGCCGGAGCCCTCGCCGGTCTTCGGGGGCGGTGTGGCGTCGCCGCCGCGGCCGCCCTCGGTGCCGCCACCGCCCGGTCCGGCGGTCGCCGGGGGCTCGCCCGGCGAGGACGGGGACGGGGAGGAGCCGGCGGACGGGCTCTCGGTGCCGGGGGGCACCGGAGGCGGCGTCTGTGTGACCGAGCCGTCCTCGGGGGTGTGGGAACGGAGCGGCTCGGGGGTGTCGGCCACCGTGACGGACGAGGCGGGCGGCGCCGGGGTCTCGTCGAACGGCCGCGGCAGCAGACCCGTACCGGCGGCGACGGCGACCCCGCCGACGGCCACCGCGGCGACCGCGGCCGCCAGTCCGTACCGCAGGGAGCGGCCCCACCGGCGGGCGGAGGGCACGGGTGCGATCCGCACGCCGTCCAGCTCGGCGGCGGGGACGGCCCCGGCGGAGCCGGGCGCGTCGGCGGCGGACGCGGAGAGCACGGACGGGGAGCCGGCCCGTTCGGCCATCGCCTCCCGGAAGGCGGCCAGGGCGGCCGCCTCGCCCGGAAGCTCGGCCTCCGCCGCGCGGGCGA
Source organism: Streptomyces sp. NPDC008121 (assembly GCF_042957155.1). Classification (NCBI taxonomy): domain Bacteria; kingdom Bacillati; phylum Actinomycetota; class Actinomycetes; order Kitasatosporales; family Streptomycetaceae; genus Streptomyces; species Streptomyces sp. NPDC008121. Next base: position 868,936 of record NZ_JBIBHT010000003.1, read on the forward strand.
AGGGGACGGGGCGGGCCGATTCGAGGGCGTGGGCGAGACGTCCGGCCTGTTCACGGGCGTGATCGTCGACGGCGTCGACCGGTTCGCCGCGCAACAACCGCTCCGCGGCCTCCTGGTCGAGCCATGGGTACCGCTCGTCCGCCATCACATGTCCTTCTGCGTACACGCGCGCGATTGCGTCACACCACCCGGGGCGGGGGCCGCCGGTTCGCGGCCGCGCTGCGGCGGTACGCCCCCGAGCGGGGCGGCGCCCGCGTCGGCGCCCTCGGCGTCGTCGACTCCGAGGAGTTCGGCGAGCCGCTTGAGGCCGCGGTGCGCCGCCGTCCGCACGGCGCCGGGGCGTTTGCCGAGGGTGTCGGCGGCGCTCTTGGCGTCCAGGCCGACGACGACCCGGAGGACCACGGCCTCGGCCTGGTCCTGCGGGAGCTGCGCGATCAGATGCATGGTACGGCCGGTGGCGAGTGCTTCCATGGCCTGGTCCGCGGTGTCGGAGTCGGCCGGCTTGTCGGTGAGTTCGGTCTCGTCGCCGCCCACGGCGGGGCGCCTGCCCCGCATCCGGATGTGGTCGAGCGCCCGGTTGCGGGCGATCCGGGCCGCCCAGCCCCGGAACCGGTCGGCGTCGCCGTCGAAGCGGTCGAGATCGCGGGCTATCTGGAGCCACGACTCGGAGGCGACGTCCTCGGCGTCGGCGTCACCGACGAGCGTACGTATGTAGCCGAGCAGCCGGGGATGCACGGCGCGGTACACCGTACGGAAGGCGTCCTCGTCCCCGTTCCGCGCGGCGAGCACGGCGGCCGTCAGCTCCGCGTCGTCCCCCAGCACTCCCCACAACCTGTTCGTCATCGCGGCTGGTCACCACCGCCGCGCCGCCCGGCGCGCAGCAGCACGCTACGTCCTTCTCCGTCGTCGCGTCCATGTTCGTCCGCTCTTTGTACAAACTGCAACCTTCTCCGTCCGGCGGCGGTGTGACAGAAAACGCACGCCTGGCGCTGAGAGGTATACGGGGCCGTGCTGCGGCCCCGTCGGACGACGACCGGGGCCTCTCCTGTGGGGGGTGGCGGCCCCGGTCGTCTTCCCTTGTCCCCGGGTATCCCCGCGAATGTCCCCGGATACCCCCGCGCACCGGCGCCATGACGTCGGATGTCCGCGCCCCGGAACTCCCTTGCCCCCCGCCCCGACGAGGGCGTGCTCGCGCGTCGCCAAAGAGGCCATGACGAGACCCGTGCAGTGTCAACTGATGGTTGACACCCGCGCAGTGTCAACCTAGGGTTGCACCCATGACGAAACCAGTCGGCACGACCCATCCCGTCCGGCTCGACGACCTCATCGAAGCGATCAAGAAGGTCCACACCGACGCGCTCGACCAGCTCTCGGACGCGGTCATCGCGGCGGACCACCTCGGCGACGTCGCGGACCACCTCATCGGCCACTTCGTGGACCAGGCCCGGCGCTCGGGCGCCTCCTGGACCGACATCGGCAAGAGCATGGGCGTCACCAGGCAGGCGGCCCAGAAGCGCTTCGTACCCAAGGATCCCAAGGGCGCCGAGTCCGCGGCCCTCGACCCGAGCGAGGGCTTCAACCGCTTCACCCCCCGGGCCAGGAACGTCGTGATGGCCGCGCACAACGAGGCCTCGGCCGCGCGCAACGCCGAGACGCTCCCCGCCCACCTGGCCCTCGGCCTCCTCTCCGAGCCGCAGGGCCTCGCCGTCCACTGGATCACCTCGCGGGGCGTGACCCCGGAGCAGGTGCGCGAGGCCGTCACGGCGACGCTGCCGCCGGCCGTGGAGGAGGTGCCCGGGCTCATCCCGTACGACGCGGGCGCGAAGAAGGTCCTGGAGCTGACGTTCCGCGAGGCCCTGCGCCTCGGCCACAACTTCATCGGCACCGAGCACATCCTGCTGGCGCTGCTGGAGTTCGAGGACGGCAAGGGCGTCCTGACGGGCCTCGGCCTGGAGAAGGCCCGCGCGGAAAGCGAGATCGCCGAGACGATCGCCTCGGCCATGCCGGTCCAGGAGGCGTGACCAGGCTCCCCGGCTCCACCCGTACGGACCAGGCCGTAGGGGCCGGACCCCTAGGGCCAGGCGTAAGGATCAGACCGCAGGGCCCGGGCTCGGCCCGTACGGGTCACCCCGCCGCCCCGCCCGTACGGGTCACCCCGCCGCCCCGCCCGTACGGGTCACCCGTCGGTCAGGCCGTGCGGGCCCGGCGGGAGACCACCGCGCGCAGGACCCGGCCGCCTTCCTTGGAGAGTTCGCGGGCCCGGCGCAGGCCGGTCGGGCCGTGGGCGACGGATTCGAGGACGGCGTGCTGGCGGCGCAGCTCACCGGCGAGCAGCGGCCCGGCGCCCGACGGGTCGCCGGAGCGGCAGGCCTCGACCAGTTCGGGCGCGCCGCCGGCCCCGTCGTACCGCCCGTGCAGGGTGAGGGAGGTGGCGGAGCAGCCCGAGGCCCAGGCGCGCAGGTCCGGTGCGGTCCAGGCGGCGGGGGCGGCGCCCAGCATCTCCCGGACGAGCCGGGCCCCCTCGTCGTCCGCGGGCGCCTCGTCCAGCTCGACGCCGGCCTTGGCGAGCGCCTCGCCCCACGCCCCGCCGTCGCCCCGGGCCACCGCCGCCCAGACGGGGCGGAGCGACTCGCCGCCGTCGGGCGCGAGCAGCGGCAGGCACCGGTCCAGGCAGGCGAGCCCGGCCGCGGCCAGGGCCCGTTCGTCGGCCCGGTCGATCAGTTCCAGCAGGCTCATGGAGGCCTCCCGATTGCGGACGCAGTTCTCCTCTTACTGCGCCGCTTGGCGCGATGACGTCACTGCGAGGCCGGAATCATGCCAGTGGCCCGGGCGTGCTGCATAGGGGTCCGACGTCGGCCGACGCAGCGAAGTGGCGGACGACGACGCCGCCGTCCGCCACGGCCGCGCTTCCGAGGAGGCTCAGCGCACCTCCGCCGCCAGCGCCCGGAACCGCTCCCAGCTCATCGTGGGCGCGCGCTCGTCCCACAGCTTCTGCGCGGTCGCCGTCAGCGGCATCCGGATCCCGTCCGCCACCTGCGCCTGGGTCTGGGCGCCCGCCAGGTCGCACCAGACCGCGAACAGGCCGCCCAGGATCTGGGAGTCGTACCGCTCCGGGACCGCGGTCGTGCCCCGCAGGACGCGCGGAGTCCACTGCTCGTAGATCCGCTCGCCGGTGGGGTACGTGAAGTCGTTCGGCTCGCCGAGGACGTAGTAGAGGAACTCGTCGTTGAGGTTGACCACCGGGCGGCCCTCGCTCAGGTACTCGGCCGGCGGCCGGGCCCCGATCTCCTTGCCGGTCCAGTACTCGACCTCGATGTTCTTGTCGGCGTGCACGATCCCGCCCCGGAAGAAGCCGTCGTTCCAGGCCTTGGCCGTCTTGCCCGCGGCGCGGACGACCGCCGCCCGGTCGTTGAGCCAGCCCTCGGCGAGGTCCTGCACCCCGGCCCGCGCTCCGTACTTCTCGCGGGCCGCCGTGGCGAGCTGCGGGTAGGAGGCGGCCGGGTCGCTCACGGTCAGCGCCTGGTACTCGTCCGCGCCGACGTGGAACCAGCGGCCTGGGAAGAGCGCGGAGTACTCGCGCAGCAGGTCGTCGACGATCGCCGCCGCTCCCGGCTTGGAGATGTCGATGGCCCCCTCGCGCGGGGTGCCCTGGACGTTGCGCAGCTGGAGGTCCGGGTGGGCGCGGAGCACGGCCCCGAGGTGTCCGGGCGAGTCGATCTCGGGCACGACGGTGATGTGCCGGCTCGCCGCGAGGGCGATGATGCGGCGCACCTCGGCCTTGGTGAGGTGCTCGGCGGAGACGATCTCGGGGTGGGTGTCGGAGGCGATCCGGAACCCCTGGTCGTCGGAGAAGTGGAGGCCGAGCTGGTTGAGCTTGAGGTCCCCCATCTCGCGTATGCGGTCCTCGATCCAGCCCGCGTCGAAGTTCTTGCGGGCGGTGTCGAGGCTGAGTCCGCGCTGCGGCTTGGCGGGCCGGTCGTTCACGACCCCCTCGGGCATGGCCCCCGAGCCCTTGACGGACTGCTTGAGCGTGCGGGTGCCGTAGAAGACGCCCGCTTCGTCGGGGCCGGTGATCCGGACGCGGTTGTCGCGGGTGGTGAGGGTGTACGACTCGGCCGCGCCCTTCCCGCCCAGCGCCAGCTCGACATCGCCGGAACGGACGGCCGCCACCCCTCGGTACGGGATCCTCAGCTCGCCCGCGAGGAGCCTGCCCTCGTCGGCGAGGCGCTCGCTGCCCTTGGCGACGACGACACCCGCGCTCGGGGCCGGCCGCCAGCCGGGGCCCCGGGCCGGCTCGTGCGAGGCGACGGCGGGGACGGTGAGGGGGGCGGACGAGAGGGGATACGTCCGGGTGGGCGTCGGCGTGGGGCTGGGGCCGGTCTCCGGCGGTGGCGTCGGCGTCGGCGGCGCGCCGACGGTGGAGGACGGCGCGGAGACCGTCCCGGACGCGCCCTGCGACGACCCGCCGGAGCAGGCCGCCACGGTGACCGATGCCACCACGGCCGCCAGGAGAGCGGGGCCCGTGTGGGACCCCCATATGGAGTACCGCATCACTCGGAATCCTCCCTCAGGAAACGGAACGGGGCCATTCGGCGGAACCGGACTCACCACCCGACTCGGTCCGAAACGTCCACCGCCGTATCCGAAACTCTCCCTTCCGGGTGAAATTCGCGCATCCGTCGGACGCTTCCCTCTCCCCGTCGATAACGTTGCGCCACACCCACCCCACCCTTCCCGGAGCCCACGCTGACCAGCGACACCCACGCCCTCTCCCGGACCCTGGGCTCCCCCGCCATACCTGCCCGCCAGGGCGGCCACCGGCACCCCACCGGCCTCCTGCGTTTCAACGTCGCCCCGCCCAGCGTCGTCGAGGAGCTGCTCCTCGGCTGCTGCGGCAGCCGCCGTTGGGCCGAACGGGTGGCCGCGCACCGCCCGTACCCGACGCTGGACGCCCTGCTCGCCGCCTCCGACGAGGCCGGATACGACCTGTCCTTCGCCGATCTCGACGAAGCGCTGGCCGGCGAGTCCTCGGCCGCCAGCGCCGCGCTGCACCCCGACGCGCCGCCCGCGGCCCACACCGCCCTGCTGGCCGCCCGCGGCGCCTACGAGAGCCGCTTCGGGCACGCCTTCGTGATCAGCCTCGACGGAGTGCGGCCCGGGGAACGCCTCGACCAGGTCCTCGCCGCCCTCCGGTCACGGCTCGGCAACGAACGGGACGAGGAGCGCGCGATCACCGCGGACGAACTGCGCCGACTCGCCCGGGCCCGCCTCGTCCAGCTCGTCTCCCACCGAAATCTGTCCGTTATGCGGTGATCCGGGCTTGTGCGATAGCCCGTCCGTGCCTGTTTGATCACACCTATGGACCCCGCGCGAGCGAACCGACAAGTCGTCGCTACGATGACCAGGGCCGGTGGACCGTACCCGGCCGGGTCAGACCGACACTGAAGCCGGCCGACCCTGATCCCCGCTCCCGGAGGGTTTTTCCGTGCCGGCTGGAACGCTGTACCGCGGCCGGGAAGGAATGTGGTCCTGGGTGGCTCATCGAGTCACCGGCGTCCTCATCTTCTTCTTCCTGTTCGTACACGTGCTGGACACCGCTCTCGTCCGCGTCTCCCCCGAGGCCTACGACGAGGTCGTGGCCACGTACAAGACGCCGATCGTCGCCATCCTTGAGTACGGCCTCGTCGCCGCCATTCTCTTCCACGCGCTGAACGGCCTCAGGGTCATCGCCGTGGACTTCTGGTCCAAGGGCCCGCGCTACCAGAAGCAGATGCTCTGGACCGTCGTGGGCATCTGGGTCGTGCTGATGGCGGGCTCTGTGTATCCCGTCCTCGGCCACGCCGCACGTGAACTGTTCGGGAGCTGACGCCAGACATGTCTGCTGACACCTCTACCGCGATCGGCCCCGTCGAGGGCGGCGCCCACTACGACGTGGACAACCCCGCGCCGTACATCGAGGCCCCGCGCAAGCGCACGGGCCGCACCCCGCGGGCGACCCGCGGCAACTTCGAGATGGCCGCCTGGCTCTTCATGCGGCTGTCCGGCGTCGTCCTCGTCGTCCTCGTCCTCGGCCACCTGCTGATCCAGCTCTTCCTGGACGGCGGCGTCTCCAAGATCGGCTTCGCCTTCGTGGCGGGCCGCTGGGCGTCCCCGTTCTGGCAGGTCTGGGACCTGCTGATGCTGTGGCTGGCCATGCTCCACGGCGCCAACGGCCTCCGCACGGTCATCAACGACTACGCGGAGCGCGCCAACACGCGCCTGTGGCTCAAGGGCCTGCTGTACACCGCCACGGTGTTCACCATCCTTCTGGGCACGCTGGTGATCTTCACCTTCGACCCGAACATCCGCTAGGCACGGGGCTGAGGTAATCCACGTCATGAAGATCCACAAGTACGACACCGTCATCGTCGGCGCCGGCGGCGCCGGCATGCGCGCCGCCATCGAGGCGACGAAGCGCAGCCGCACCGCCGTGCTCACGAAGCTCTACCCCACCCGCTCCCACACCGGTGCGGCGCAGGGCGGCATGGCCGCCGCGCTCGCCAACGTGGAGGAGGACAACTGGGAGTGGCACACCTTCGACACGGTCAAGGGCGGTGACTACCTGGTCGACCAGGACGCCGCCGAGATCCTGGCGAAGGAGGCCATCGACGCCGTCCTCGACCTGGAGAAGATGGGCCTGCCGTTCAACCGGACCCCGAACGGCACCATCGACCAGCGCCGCTTCGGCGGTCACTCCCGCAACCACGGCGAGGCCCCGGTCCGCCGGTCCTGCTACGCCGCGGACCGCACCGGCCACATGATCCTCCAGACGCTGTACCAGAACTGCGTCAAGGAGGGCGTGGAGTTCTTCAACGAGTTCTACGTCCTGGACCAGCTGATCACCGAGGTCGACGGCGTCAAGAAGTCGGCCGGTGTGGTCGCCTACGAGCTGGCCACCGGCGAGATCCACATCTTCCAGGCCAAGGCCGTCATCTACGCCTCGGGCGGCACCGGCAAGTTCTTCAAGGTGACGTCGAACGCGCACACCCTGACCGGTGACGGCCAGGCGGCCTGCTACCGCCGCGGCCTGCCGCTGGAGGACATGGAGTTCTTCCAGTTCCACCCGACGGGCATCTGGCGCATGGGCATCCTGCTGACGGAGGGCGCCCGCGGTGAGGGCGGCATCCTCCGCAACAAGGACGGCGAGCGCTTCATGGAGAAGTACGCGCCGGTCATGAAGGACCTCGCGTCCCGTGACGTCGTCTCGCGCTCCATCTACACGGAGATCCGCGAAGGCCGCGGCTGCGGCCCCGAGGGCGACCACGTCTACCTCGACCTGACGCACCTCCCGCCGGAGCAGCTCGACGCCAAGCTCCCGGACATCACCGAGTTCGCGCGGACGTACCTCGGCATCGAGCCGTACACGGACCCGATCCCGATCCAGCCGACCGCGCACTACGCCATGGGCGGCATCCCGACCAACGTCGAGGGTGAGGTCCTGCGCGACAACACCACCGTCGTCCCGGGCCTGTACGCGGCGGGCGAGGTCGCCTGCGTCTCGGTGCACGGCGCCAACCGCCTGGGCACCAACTCGCTCCTCGACATCAACGTGTTCGGCAAGCGCGCCGGCCTCGCCGCCGCCGCGTACTCGGCCAAGGCCGACTTCGTCGAGCTGCCCGAGAACCCGGCCTCCTTCGTCGCCGAGCAGGTCGAGCGGCTGCGCGCCTCCACGGGTTCGGAGCGGGTCGCCGTCCTCCGCAAGGAGCTGCAGGAGACGATGGACGCCAACGTGATGGTGTTCCGTACCGAGCAGACCATCAAGACGGCGGTCGACAAGATCGCCGAGCTGCGCGAGCGCTACCTGAACGTGTCCATCCAGGACAAGGGCAAGCGCTTCAACACGGATCTGCTCGAGGCGATCGAGCTGGGCAACCTGCTCGACCTGGCCGAGGTCATGGCCGTCTCGGCCCTGGCGCGCAAGGAGTCCCGCGGCGGTCACTACCGCGAGGACTACCCCAACCGCGACGACGTCAACTTCATGCGCCACACCATGGCGTACCGCGAGGTCGGCGCCGACGGCTCCGAGACCGTGCGTCTCGACTACAAGCCCGTCGTCCAGACCCGCTACCAGCCGATGGAGCGTAAGTACTGATGGCTACCCCCGTACTGGACAAGGTGGAGAAGGACTCCGCCGCCTCGCCGTACATCACGGTCACCCTCCGGATCCGCCGCTTCAACCCCGAGATCTCGGACGCGGCGGTCTGGGAGGACTTCCCGATCGAGATCGACCCCAAGGAGCGCGTGCTCGACGCCCTCCACAAGATCAAGTGGGACGTCGACGGCACGCTGACCTTCCGGCGCTCCTGCGCGCACGGCATCTGCGGCTCCGACGCGATGCGGATCAACGGCAAGAACAGGCTCGCCTGCAAGACGCTGATCAAGGACGTCAACCCGGAGAAGCCGATCACGGTCGAGGCCATAAAGGGCCTGACGGTCCTCAAGGACCTCGTGGTCGACATGGAGCCGTTCTTCCAGGCGTACCGCGACGTCATGCCGTTCCTGGTCACCAAGGGCAACGAGCCGACGCGCGAGCGTCTGCAGTCCGCCGAGGACCGCGAGCGCTTCGACGACACCACCAAGTGCATCCTGTGCGCCGCGTGCACGTCGTCCTGCCCGGTCTTCTGGAACGACGGCCAGTACTTCGGTCCGGCCGCGATCGTCAACGCGCACCGCTTCATCTTCGACTCGCGTGACGAGGCGGGCGAGCAGCGCCTGGAGATCCTGAACGACAAGGACGGCGTGTGGCGTTGCCGTACGACGTTCAACTGCACGGACGCGTGCCCGCGAGGCATCGAGGTCACGAAGGCGATCCAGGAAGTCAAGCGTGCGCTGATCACGCGCCGCTTCTGAGACCTGGTTCGGGACCGGGGCCCGCTTCTGTACGCTGCGGCGTGCAGGAGCGGGCCTTTGTCGTTGTGGAAAGCGGGGAGTCATGACCGAGCCGAACCCTTACGCGGACGGGGATTACACGTGGGGACCCGATCGGCAGGCGGGGGCGCCCGGTTACGGCTACCCCCAGGGCACGCCGGCCTACGGCTACCCGCACGCGGCGCCGGGCGCCGGGTACCAGCCGACGCTGCCGGGCGTGCCGGTGCCGCCGCAGCACCCGCCGGCCGTCCAGGGCGGGGCGCCGCTGCTCAGCCTGGGTGACATCACCGTCGTCGGGGACCAGATCATCACGCCCGCGGGGGCGTTGCCGCTCAAGGGCGCGGTGTGGAACGCGATGGACATGTCGCGGACCGAGGAGAAGATCCCGGCCGCCGCCATCGTGCTGGCCATCGTCTTCTTCATCTTCTGCCTGCTGGGACTGCTGTTCCTGCTGATGAAGGAGAAGCAGACGACGGGCTTCATCCAGGTCACCGTGACCAGCGCCGGCCGCCACCACTCCACGATGATCCCGGCGACCGGTCCGAACACCTTCGCCTGGGTGATGGGACAGCTCAACTACGCGCGCTCGCTAAGCGTCTGACGCGCCGACGTCCCGCGGGTCGGGCCCGCCGTGCAGCGGGCGCGGGCCGGGCGCGGGCGTCGGCTGGGGCGCGGGCCGGGTGGGGTGAGCGGTGGGGCCGAGCGGCGGTCAGCCGTGCCAGGCCTCCGTGCCGCCGCGCTCCTCCGCGACGACCATGATCCGGCGGAGCATGTCGTTGAGCCGGTCGCGCTCCTCGGCGTCCAGGACGCCAAGGAGACGCTCCTCCTCGTGGCCGAGGACGTCCATCGCGCCGAGCCAGGTCTCGCGGCCGGAGGCGGTGAGTTCGACGACCACGCGACGGCGGTCGGTCGTGGACTGCGTACGGCGGACGAAGCCGCGCCGCTCCAGGGCGTCCAGACGGCCGCTGACCGACGCCGGGGCGAGGTCCAGGTCCTTGGCCAGCTCGGAGGGCGCGGCGCTGCCGCCACGGCCCGCCAGCTTGTGCAGGGTGTCGAACTCGTGCCGCTCCAGGTCGAAGTCGACCAGGGACTGCTCGCGCACCCGGCGCAGATGGACGGAGAGCTTCTTCATCCGGGTGACCGCGCCCTCGACGACCGGATCGAGGCCCGGCAGCACCGGCTGCCAGCGCTCCACGTGCTCGTCGGTCCAGTCTCGCCGCGCCGGTCCCGCCGACTGAGGGCGCGGCGCGGAGTCGGCGGGCTCGTCGCGGCCGGACGGCCGGGTGGGCTCCATGGACCGATGGTACGTCGGGGCTCCCCGGCGCTCCGCTCTCGAAGGCGCCGTCGCCGCGCCTGTCGGCCCCCGGCACTACGTCGTCGGTGATATTTCGTTGCCGAATTATTCGGAATCGAAATACCTTGGTGTCCATGCCCGACCCCTCCGCGTCCGCGTCGCCCCCGGCAGCCGCCCCGGCACCCCCGAAGGCCGTACCCCACCCCCTGCGGGACCGGCCCTTCCGGCTGCTCCTGACCGCCCGCTCCCTCTCCCTCCTCGGGGACGCGGCCATCCCCGCCGCACTCGCCATCGCCGTCTGGGAGGCGACCGGTTCGACCTCGGCGCTCGCGCTCGTCCTGGCCTGCGCGATGGTCCCCAAGCTGCTCCTGCTGCCCGTGGGCGGTGTCGTCGCGGACCGCTTCGACGCCCGTACGGTGGCCCTGGCCGGCGACCTCGTGCGCTGCGCCACCCAACTCCTCGTCGGCGTCCAGCTGCTGAGCGGTGAGCCGACCCTCTGGGTCATCGCCGCCGCCGAGGTGGCCGGCGGCGCCGCCGGGGCCTTCGCCATGCCCACCGGCTCCCCGCTGGTCAAGGGAACGGTCGCCCCCGAGGCGCTCCAACGCGCCAACGCCGCACTCGGCGTGGCCCACAGCGCGACCCGGATCGGCGGCCCCGCGCTCGCCGGCGCGCTGATCGTGACCGTAGGGCCCGGCTGGGCCTTCGTCCTGGACGCGGCGACCTTCGCGCTCAGCGCGGCCCTGCTCGGCGCCGTACGGGTCACACGGGTGCGGATCCCCCGCCGCTCCCTCCGCGCGGACCTCGCCGAGGGCTGGCGGGAGGTCCGCTCCCGCGACTGGTACTGGACCAGCCTCATCGGCCACAGCGCCTGGAACGGCGCCGCCGCCGTCCTGATGACCCTCGGCCCGGCCATCGCCCTCACCCAACTCGGCGGCCGCACGGCCTGGGTGGTCTTCCTCCAGGTCGGCGCCGTGGGCTACCTCCTCGGGGCCCTCACGGCCGACCGGATGCGGCCCCGGCGCCCGATCCTGGCGGCCAACCTCGGCCTCGCGACGTACGCCCTGCCGCTGGCGCTCCTCGCCCTCCCCGCCCCGGCGCCGGTGACCATCGCCGCGTACGGGATCGCGCAGGCCGGACTCGGCTTCCTCTCGCCGGTCTGGGAGACCGCCGTCCAGGAGGCGGTCCCGGCACACGCGCTGGCCCGGGTCACCTCCTACGACTGGCTGCTCTCCCTGGCCGCGATGCCCCTGGGCTACGCCCTCGCCCCGCTCGCCGCCTCCGCCTGGGGGCCGCGCGTGCCGCTGATCACGGCCGCGGTGGTGGTGGGCGGCTGCTGCCTGGGCACGGCACTGGTTCCGGGGGTACGGCGCTTCGGCACCACCCGCTGACCGGGCGCCCAGCCGGGGGTGTGGGGCGGGCGCGCCGGCCGAGGGGGGCGCTACCGCGCGGTGCGGCCGGCGGGAGCGTCCTCGGCGGCGGGGGAAGCCCCCTCGGCGGCCGTGGGAGGCCCGTCGGCGGCCGTGGGAGGCCCGTCGGCGGCTTCGGGTGGGCTCCGATGCGACCGGCCGGTCAGGACGCCCGGGCGGGGGCCAGGAACTCCACGAGCAGCCCCGTCGTCTCCTCCGGGCGTTCCAGGGAGGGGAGATGGCCCGCCCAGTCCAGTTCGAGGAGGCGGGCCGCCGGGAGGAGGCCGGCGAGGCGGGCCGCCACGGCGCGGAAGTCGGGGATGTCGTGGGCGCCGGAGACGACGAGGCAGGGCACGTCGATCGCGGCCAGTTCCGCCGTGCCGACCCCGGGATCGACGGGATCGAACTCCTCGGGCGCGGCCAGCTGGACCTCGAAGGCGCGCCGCTGCATCGCGCCCACCAGCGCGCGGGCCCCGTCCCCCGCCTCCGGCCCGAGCCAAGTGTCGACGTTGAGCGCCACGGCGGCGTCCAGGTCCCCGGCGTCGATCAGCGCGTCCTCCCGCGCACCCCAGGCCCGCAGCTCCGCGCTCGGCTCGTGGTCGGGCGCGTTGGGGCAGAGCAGCGCCAGCGCGGAGACCCGTCCGGAGTGGCGGGCCGCGAACTCCAGGGCGACGACGGCGCCGAAGGAGGAGGCGACCAGGGCGGCCCGCTCGACACCGAGGGCGTCCAGCAGGTCGCGCAGGTCCTCGCTGTGCGTGTGCGGCCGGTCGACGGGGGTCTCGCCGAAGCCGCGCAGGTCGCAGCGCACCACCCGGTGCCCGGCGTCGGCCAGGGCCGTGAACTGCGCGTCCCACATGCGCCGGTCGCAGACACCGGAATGCAGGAGGACGACGGCGGAGGGGCCTTCACCGGCCACGTCGTGAAAGAGCGTCATCCGCGCGACCCTAGGCGCCCACCGCGCCCGCCGCCTCCGCTTTTCGGGCCTCGGTCCCGGGCCCGTACCGAACCCCTCAACGCACTTGAACATGTTCAAGGAAGGCCCTACAGTCGGAGACGCCAGCATTTGAACGCGTTCAAGGGAGCGTGGGGCATGGACCTCACTGTCATCGCGTACATCGTCTACCTGCTGATCAGCGTGGCCCTCACCATCTGGGTCGCCCGTACGCTCAGCCGCAACGGCAAGGTCTTCCTCGCCGACGTCCTGCACGGCAACGAAAAGCTCGCCGACGCCGTGAACCACCTCCTGGTGGTCGGCTTCTACCTCGTCAACTTCGGCTTCGTGGCGCTCTATCTGAGCCAGGAGGACGCCGTCCTCGACGCCCGGGCGCTCTTCGAGGCCCTCTCCGTCAAGCTCGGGGTGGTCCTGCTCGTCCTCGGCGTGATGCACCTCGGCAACGTCTACGTCCTCAACAAGATCCGCCGCCGCGGGGTGATGGAGCGCGAGCAGGTGCCGCCGGTGCCGCCGCAGGGCTGGACCGGGACCGCCGCGGGTGCCTGGGCGCCGCCCGCCCCCGGAGCGTGAGGCACCCATGACGACCCCGGCACCGGACCAGGGACAGACCCGGGCATCGACACCGGCCCAGGCACCGGCACAGGCATGGGGATGGGCACCGGCACCGCCGCCGCACGGGCCCATCGGCCACCCCGCCCGCGCGGGGGCCGTACGGCCGACCACGCCCGTCCACCGCCTGACCGTGCTGTACGACGCCGACTGCCCTCTCTGCGTCCACCTGCGGCACTGGCTCCTGCGGCAGCGCCACCTCGTCCCGCTGGACCTCGTCCCGGCCGCCTCGCGCGAGGCCCGGCGGCGCTTCCCCGGCCTCGACCACGCGTCCACCCTGCGGGAGATCACCGTGATCGGGGACCGGGGGCAGGTCTACCGCTCCGTCTCCGCCTGGATCGTCTGCCTGTGGGCCCTGGCCGAACACCGGCCCAAGGCCCACTGGCTGGCCACACCGGCCGGCCGGCCCTTCGCCCGGGCGACCGTCCTCGCCGCCGCGAAATGGCGCGAGGCGCTCAAGGACGGCGAGGGACCGCCCTGCGAGGACGGGCGGTGCGAGGCGCCCGGCGTCCCCGGTTAGGCTCGGGCACTGTGAAGGACGCGAAGGAAGAGAAGCCCGACGGGACCCCGGACCCGACCACGGCCGACGCCACGGCCCCGGCCGGAGCCCCGGCCACGGCCCCGGCGAAGGCCCCCAAGAGCGAGCAGACCCGCACCCTCATCCTCGAGACCGCCCTCCGGCTCTTCAGGGAGCGCGGCTACGACAAGACGACGATGCGGGCCATCGCCCAGGAGGCCGGGGTCTCCGTCGGCAACGCGTACTACTACTTCTCCTCCAAGGAACACCTCGTCCAGGGCTTCTACGACCGGATCGCCGAGGAACACCAGGCGGCGGTCCAGGGAATCCTCGACGGCGACGAGAAGGACCTCACGGCCCGCATCCGCGGGGTCCTCCTCGGCTGGCTCGACATCGCCGAGCCGTACCACGAGTTCGCGGCCCAGTTCTTCAAGAACGCCGCCGACCCGGACAGCCCGCTCAGCCCCTTCTCCCCCGAGTCGGAGGGCCCGCGCGAAGCCGCGATCGACGTCCACCGCCGGGTCATCTCCGGGGCGTCGGTGAAGATCGACCCCGAACTGGCCGAGCCCCTGCCGCAGTTGCTGTGGCTCCAGCAGATGGGCCTGGTGCTGTTCTGGGTGTACGACCGGTCCGAGGGGGCCGCCAACAGCCGGCGCCTGGTCGAACGGCTCTCCCCCGTCACCGCCCGGGCGATCAGCCTCTCCCGCTTCCGTCTGCTGCGCCCGCTCGTCCGGGAGACCCACGACCTGCTGGCCGACTTCATGCCGACGGCCGCGGGCATGGCCGCCTCGGGCAAGCCGCAGGCGGTCCTGACGAAGACCGCGAAGCGCGTCCCGTCCAAGAAGGCGTCGGGCAAGGACGTCACCAAGCCCGAGAAGTAGGACGGGCGCGGGTACCTGGGGGCGCCACGGGCGCGCTCCTCGGGCGTCCGTCCCGGCCCTGTCAGCCGGCGCCCCCGTCGCGCCGGTCGTCGAGCCGGACCTCCAGGCCGGGCCAGTGCGCGGCCCATCGCGTCAGGTCCTCCGCGCTCCACGGCCGGTCCGCTCCGAGCGTCGCGACCGGCAGGAACCGGACGAGCGTTCCGGTGGTCCCGTCGGCGGGAAGCGGTTCCAGGTCGGTCACGGGGACGCCGTGTTCGTAGCGCTGGGTCCAGGCGCCGTGGTGACGGCGGTTGGTGTGGATCAGCCAGGTGCTGAGCGCCGCCACGACGGACATGCCGCGCCGCGGGTGTCCGTCCGGGAGCCGTTCCGCGTCCGGGGAGTCGAAGAACCTCAGGTCCTTCGTCGCCATCACCGGCTTCTTCACGATCCGGCCGTGCTCGTCGACCCGCGTGTCGGTACCACGCCCGTCGTCCGCCACGGAGACGGAGCCGTCGCCGTGCAGGGTGATCACGCACCGCCCGCCCCCTCGGCAGGCCGCCTCGTCGGCGGCGTAGGCGACGGCCTCCAGGACGAGGTGCCCCGGGCCGCCGGGCGCGTACTCCCCCGGCTCCACGCGTATCCGGCCGAGATGGTCCGGGTCCACGGCGCCGGCCCAGTCATGGGTGGTGTTGGTCCAGGAAGCTCTTGATTCGTTCATGGCCGGACCCTAGATCCAGGTCAGTTCCCAGAGCCGCCAGATGCCCGTGCCGTCGGTCAGGTACTGCGAGCCGGCGACGTCCTCCGTCGCCAGGACGTAGTCCTTCTTCTGCCACAGCGGCACCAGCGGGACCTCCTTCGCGACCTCCAGCTGGATGGCCTCGAAGTCGTTGGCGGCGGCGGCGCGGTCGCTGTACTGCTGGGTCGCGGCGATCAGGGAGTCGATCCGACCGTTGGCGAATCCGCTGTGGAGGCTGTTGCCGGTGCCGACCAGCGGGGCGGTGAAGTTGTCGGAGTCGGGGAAGTCCGGGAGCCAGCCGACGGTGTAGGCGTCGTAGTCGCCCTTCGCGTACGCCTTCTGGAAGTCCTGCCACTCCGCCTCGACGACCTCGACCTCGAACAGGCCGGTCTCCTCCAGCTGGCGCTTCAGCTCGGCGGCCTCGGCGGCGTAGGCGGCGTCCTTGCGGTGCGCGAGCGTGAAGGACACCGGCGTCTCGACGTCCGCCTTCCCGAGCAGGCTCTTGGCCTTCTTCGCGGACGGCTCGGGATAGGCGTCGTAGAACGCGGTGCTGTGGCCGATGAAGCCCTGCGGGATCAGCGAGTACAGCGGCTCGACCGTGCCCTGGTAGGCGCCGGTGACGATCTCCGGACGGTCGATCACGGCCGCGACGGCCTGCCGCACCGCCTTCTCCGCCATCGGCGAGCCGGAGCGCACGTTGAAGTTCAGGTTGCGGATCTCGGGGCTGTCCGCCTCCGTGATCCGGCCGCTGTTCTTCCTGGTTTCGCCGAGGTCCGAGAGGAACTTCGGCGGCATCTGCCGGTGCGTCACGTCGACCCGGCCGGCCTGCCAGGCCGTAGCCAGCTCGTCGGAGGTGGCGAAGTACTTGACGACGACCGGGCCACCGGTCCTGGTGACCGCGCCCCGGTAGCGCGGGTTGGGCTCCAGACGCGCGCTCTCGCCGGGCTTGTACTCCTTGAGGACGTACGGCCCCGACCCGTCGACCGCGAGGTCCCCGCGCAGCTTGCCCGCCGGGTACTGGCTGCGGTCGACGATCGAGCCGGCGCCCGTGGCGAGCTTGAGCGGGAAGGTGGCGTCCCGGGCGCTGAGCTGGAAGGTCACCGTCCGGCCGTCGGCCACGACGCTCTTCAGGGTCGGGAAGAGCGGCTTCGGACCGACGTCCGCCTTGATCTGCATCATCCGCTCGAACGAGTACTTCACGTCCTCGCCGGTCACCTTGCGGCCGTTGGAGAAGGTGAGGTCGTCGCGGAGGTCGCAGCGGTACGTCGTGAGCTTCGCGCCGACGAACGCGCAGCGCTCGGCGGCGTCGGGGACCGGCGTGGTGAACCCGGTCTTGAAGGTGAGCAGCGACTGGTAGACGTTGCTGTACATGGCCCAGGAGCCGGCGTCGTAGGCACCGGCCGGGTCCAGGGAGGTCACCTCGTCGGTGGTGCCCACGCTGACGGGATCGGTCCGGGTGTCGTCGGACGGCAGCAGCTGCCAGCCGCCCACCCCGGCCGCCACCAGAACTCCACATGTGATGAGGATCCGCAGACGGACCGTCGACCGCATTGCCGTGTTTCCTTTTGTCGAGCCCACCCCTGCCGCGACGGCACCCGGCCTGCCGCGATGGCGACACCCAATCACAAGGTCTTCACTGGTGGAAGAGTAAACCTTCACAATGCATGCATATGTCCGGGAAATCAGACTTCAGGTGACTGACCAGTACGTTTCGGTCTACGTCCCCCCGTACGGCGGCGGGGTCAGGCCTGCGGGGACGCCAGCTGGACGAGGGTGATGTCGGAGGGCGCGCCGACCCGGACCGGCGGTCCCCACGCGCCCGCTCCCCGGGAGACGTAGAGCTGGGTGTCGCCGTACCGCTCCAGGCCCGCGACGGTCGGATTGGCGAGTTCGGCGAGGAAGTTGCCCGGCCAGAGCTGGCCGCCGTGGGTGTGGCCGGAGAGCTGGAGGTCGACGCCGTGGCGGACGGCGTCGTGGATGACGACCGGCTGGTGGGCGAGGAGCACGGCGGCCCGGGCGCGGTCGCGGTCGCCCAGCGCGGTGGCGAAGTCGGGGCCCTGCCCCTCGCTCTCGCCGGCGATGTCGTCGACGCCCGCCAGGTCGAAGCCCGCGGCGATCTCGGTCCGGGCGTTGCGCAGCGGGCGCAGGCCGAGGTCGCGGACGTGGTCGACCCAGGCGTCGGCGCCCGAGAAGTACTCGTGGTTGCCGGTGACGAAGAAGGAGCCGTGCCGGGCCCGGAGCCGCGCGAGCGGCTCGGCGGCGGAACCGAGGTTCTCCACGGTGCCGTCGACGAGGTCGCCGACGACGGCGACGAGGTCGGGCTGGGCGGCGTTGATGGTGTCGACGATGCGCTGGGTGTGGGCGCGGCCGAGGATGGGCCCGATGTGGATGTCGGAGACGACGGCGATGCGGTAGCCGTGGGCGGAGCGGGGCAGCTTGGCGAGCGGCACGGTGACCCGCTTGACGCGCGGCCCGCACAGCACGCCGTAGGTGCCGTAGCCGACGGTCCCGAGGGCGGCCGCGGCGGCGGCTCCGCCGACGGCCCGCGAGACGAACAGCCGTCGGGAGACGGCGGCGGGGGTCTCGTCCGGCGCCTCGGGGGCGGCCGGGGCCTCGGGGGCGGCCGGGGCCTCGGGGGCGGCCGGGGTCGAGGCGGCCGGGGCTGCCGGGGCCTCAGGGGCTGCCGGGGTCGAGGCGGCCGGGGCGGCCGGGGCCTCGGGGGCGACGGTGGTCGTCGCGGGAGCGCCGGCACCGCTCGCGACCGGCACCCGCGACCCGGCCTCCGCGGCGGCCTGCTCAGCCGCGCTCGGCCCGCTCTCCCCGGCCGCGACCGCACGCCGCTCCAGCCACCGGCGCAGGAGGGGGCGGACCGCCTCGCCGACCACCAGGGCCAGCGTCACGTAAAGCAGGACGGCCAGCCAGAGGAAGCCCGGCCAGGCCACGACCTGCTGCAGCCAGAAGGGGGCGCCGGCCCGGGAGGAGGCGAGGGCGGAGACCGACAGGACGGGAAGCACGAACGCGGCCGCCGTCCCCAGGCGCCGGGCCACCCCGCCACGGGCGGTCACATCACGGACCAGGCGCCGCCACACGTACCAGTGGACGCCGCCCAGCAGGGCGAGTACCGCGACGAGAACCAGCAGCAGGACGACCACGCTTCGTAACCCCTATCCGCGTGCGCGACGCCATGCGCGCACGCCACGCAACCCGATCACGCCGATCACCGTCCCCAAGACAAAGGACGTCACAGCGAGCAGCAGATGAACCCAGAAGTAGGCCGTCGGATCGCCCGCGTCGTCGAACGCGAGCCCGCTCCCGTCGTTCCATAGGTTCCTGATGAAAGTGATCCAGATGAACCAGCTCCACACCCCGAAAGCGAGCAGGAACCAGGAGACGGGCCGGCTGAGCTTCATGTCCCCAGTATCCTCACCCGCCCCGCGGGCCCCGCGTCCGGGTGGACGGGAGGGGGTGGACCGCCCGGCGGGGTTCGGAAGACTCCGGGCGGCATGTACGTTCTCGATCGTGCCTGCTTCGAAAAAGTCCGTATGGACGGTCACCGCCGCCGTCGCCGCCGCCGCGCTGCTGCCCCTCCTCACCGCCGCGCCCGCCGTCGCGGAGCCCACGCCGGACAAGAAGAAGGAGGAGGTCCAGCCCCAGCCGCCCGCCCTGATGTCGCACGTCGGCGGTGCGCTGCTCGGCAGGCCCGGGACCCAGGTCCAGCTCGGGCCCGGCGCTCCGGTACTGCCCAAGGAGCTGAGCGGGCGGTCGTGGATCGTCGCGGACGCGGAGACCGGGGACGTCCTCGCCGCGCACAACTCCCACTGGCGCCTCGCCCCCGCCTCCACGCTCAAGATGCTCTTCGCGGACACGCTCCTGCCGAAGTTCCCGAGGACGACGAGCCACACCGTCCTGCCCGCCGACCTCGCGGGCATCGGCGCCGGCTCCAGCCTGGTGGGCGTCAAGGAGAAGCAGACCTACTCGGTCCACGACCTCTGGCTGGGGGTCTTCCTGCGCTCCGGCAACGACGCCGTCCGGGTCCTGAGCGCCATGAACGGCGGCATCCCGCAGACCGTGCGGGATATGAACGCCCGGGCCACCGAGCTCCAGGCGCTCGACACCTTCGTCGTCTCCCCGGACGGCTACGACGCGCCGAGCCAGCTCTCCTCCGCGTACGACCTCACCCTGATCGCTCGCAGCGGTATGCAGAAACCGGACTTCCGGGAGTACGCGGCGACGGCCCGCGCGAAGTTCCCGGGCGAGCTGAAGCCGGGC
The DNA here is from genome assembly GCF_042957155.1 of Streptomyces sp. NPDC008121. NCBI lineage: Bacteria > Bacillati > Actinomycetota > Actinomycetes > Kitasatosporales > Streptomycetaceae > Streptomyces > Streptomyces sp. NPDC008121. The sequence goes on from NZ_JBIBHT010000003.1 coordinate 888,486, forward strand.
AAGAAGCGCGAGACCTTCGAGATCCAGAACACCAACCGGCTGCTCACCGGCGACTTCGGCATCCCGCCGTACCAGGGCATCGCCGGGGTGAAGAACGGCAACACCACGCACGCCGGAGCCACCTTCACCGGGGTCGCGGAACGCAACGGCAAGGTGCTGCTGGTGACGGTGATGAACCCGTCCTCGAAGGAGCAGCACGCGGTCTACAAGGAGACCGCCCGCCTGCTGGACTGGGGCTTCGCGGCCTCGGGCAAGGTGAAGCCGGTCGGCGAGCTGGTCCCGCCGACGTCCGCCCTCACGGACGACGGAACGGTGGAGGACATCGACGCCGGTACGGACGCGGCCCCGGGGAAGACCCCTCCGGGCGGCGTCGACAAGGCCGCCGTCGCCGAGCGGGCCGGTGGGGTGGGCACGGCCCTCGCGGTCGCCGGCTGCGCCCTGGCGCTGCTCGTGGGCGCGGTGTTCCTCGTCAACCGTCGCTGGCCGGTGCCGGAGCTGATCGTTCGTCGTTCGGCTCCTCAGGACGAGGACGGGAAAGAGACCCCGTAGCCGTCCAGGCCGCGCAGAACAGCAGGAGCTTCGCGGTGAAGTTGATCCACAGCAGCAGGGCGACCGGCACGCCGAACGCGCCGTACATCGACTTCGCCGCGACCCCGCTCATATAGCCGCCGAGCAGCAGCTTCAGCAGCTCGAAGCCGATCGCGCCGATCACCGCCGCCACGATCAGGCGGCGGCGCGGCGGCTCGACGCCGGGCAGCAGCGTCAGGACGTACAGCAGGATGAGGAAGTCGGCGACGGCGGCGACGGCGACCGCGGCGGTCTGGAGCAGCACCCCGCCCACGCCGCCGCCGGAGATCCCGAGCTGTTCGGCGCTCCAGCCGACGGCGGTGGAGCCGAGCGAGGAGGCGGCGAGCGAGCTGAGCCCCACCCCGCCGAGGCCGAGGAGCACGACGGCGTCCTTGGCCTTGCGGGCGACCGGGTTGCCCTCGTCCTCGTCGTCCTTGTCCCACACCGCGCGCAGGCAGTCCCGCATCGAGCCGACCCAGCCGATGCCGGTGAAGAGCAGCAGCGCGCCGGCGACGAGCCCGATCGTGCCGGCGTTGTCGACCAGCGCGTTGATGTCGATCTGCTCGGAGATGCCCGGGACCTGCTCGGAGATCTTCCCCTCGATCGTGTCGAGCTGCTTGTCGGTGAGGAGCGCGGCGCCGATCGCCGCGCCGACGGTGATCAGCGGGAAGAGGGCGAGGAAGCTGATGAAGGTGATCGCGGCGGCGAGCCGCGTCCAGTGGGCCGCGTCGAGGGTCTCGTAGGAGCGCCAGGCGTGCGTCCGCATGAGCCGGGCGGCCCAGGGGCCGATGACGGGGAGTTTGGTCAGCCAGTCCATGTCGTACGCCTACCCCGGGGGCCGGAATCCGGTCACGGGTCCGTGCGCGGTCGAAGGTCCGTCGGCGGCGCCGGGGCCGGTCGCCGGTCCGTGAGCGGTCACAGGTCCGTGACCGCCATGCCGTACATCGCCGCCCACGCCAGACCGATGACCGCGAGCGGGCGGTCGTGCAGCACCACGTCCTCGGGGGCGCCCGCCGTGCCGCGGTCGGCGAAGACGGCGTAGCGCAGCACCGCCAGGATGAAGGCGATCATGGAGAGCTGGCGCCAGGGGAGCAGGGAGCCGTTGGCGACCCCGCCGCTCTCCAGCGCCCACAGGCAGTAGCCGAGGACGGCGACCCCGGCGGCCAGTTGCCAGACGAAGCGGAGGTAGCCGGTCGTGTACTGGGTGAGCAGCGCCCGGGTCGCCCCCTGCGCGCTCTCCATCTGGACGGCCTCGGAGTACCGCTTGGCGGCGACCATGAAGAGGGCGCCGAAGCCGGTGGTGATGAGGAACCAGCGGGAGAGCGGGATGGAGAGCGCGACCCCGCCGATCATGGCGCGCATCAGGAAGCCGGTGGTGACGACGGCCAGGTCGACGACGAGGACGTGTTTCAGGCGGAGGCAGTACGCGCCCTGCATGACGAGGTACGCGACGAGCAGCGCGGCGGTCATGGGGGTGCACAGGACCGCGCTCGCGACGGCGGCGCCGAGGCCGAGGGCGGCGCCGGCGGTGTAGGCGAGCGGGACGGGGACGAGCCCGACGGCCACGGGGCGGCGGCATTTGACGGGGTGGGCGCGGTCGGCGTCGGCGTCGCGGGCGTCGTTGACGAGGTAGACGGCGGAGGCGGCGGCCGTGAAGAGGGCGAAGACGAGGGCGAGTCGGGCGGCGGTGTGCCAGGAGCCGAGCTGGCCGGCGGCGGCGGGGGCGGCGACGACGAGGAGGTTCTTGACCCACTGCCGGGGGCGTGCGGTGCGCAGGAGCCCGACGGGGAGGGCGAGCGCCCGCGGGCCCTCGGCGTACCGCCGTTCCCGTACGACGGCGGGCTTGTCGAGCAGTGCGGTCCCGGCGCCGCCGGGGTGCTCGGTCACGGTGTCCACCGCGGGTCCGGGGCCAGCCAGCGGCGGCCCGCGGTGGCCGTCGCGGCGCCGAGGAGGGCGCCCGCGGCCACGTCCGTGGGGTAGTGGACGCCGACGACGAGGCGGGAGAGGCACATCGCGGCGGCGGCCGGGACGAGCAGGCGGCGGCCCGGTGGGCGCAGGGTGCCGAGGGCGACGGCGGCGGCCGCGGCGGAGGTGGCGTGGGAGCTGGGGAAGGAGTGCCGGCCGGCCGTGCGGACCAGCGGCGCGTACGGCTCCGGGCCCGGCCGGGGCCGGCGTACCAGCCGTTTGACGGCCATGCTCGTGAGGTGGGCGGCGCCGATCAGGGCGGTGCCGCGCAGCCAGGCGGTCCGGCGCTCCCGGTCCGCGGCGGCGCCCGTGAGCCCGGCGGCGAGCCAGAGGGCGCCGTGCTCGCCGGCGTACGAGAGGGCGCGGGCGGCCGTCGCCACCGGTGGGCGGTGGCCGCAGCCGCGCAGGAGGGCCAGGAGTCGCCTCTCGGCCCCGGCCCAGTCCGCGTATCGCATCGAAACGCCGCCTCCCCGGTCGCTCGGTCCGCCAGGGGCGACTCTGGCCCGAGGGGTGGCCGACCGCACGGCAATCTTTCCTGACACTCCTTTAATCACCCATTCGGCGAACCGAAGGGCAAACCAGGCATAAGCGATACTCGGGGCGATACGGTCGCCTTCATGGCTGCCGAGACCGTCACCGAGCCCCCACCCGCCGCCGCCGCGGAGCCGCCCCCCGGCGCCGAACCCCCGCCCGGCGCCGAGGTGCTGGACGATGCCGGGGTCCTGGACGGCGTCGAGGTGCTGGACGATGCCGAGCCCCTCACCGGATGGGGGCGCACCGCGCCGACGCTCGCCCGGGTGTACCGGCCCCGCACTCCGCGGGAGGCGGCCGCCGCCGTCCGCGCGGGCGGCGCCCGCGGCTCCATCGCCCGGGGGCTCGGCCGGGCCTACGGCGACGCCGCCCAGAACGCCGGCGGCTCCGTCCTGGACATGACCGGGCTCGACCGCGTGCGTACCGTCGACGCCGTCGCCGGCCTGGTCGTCTGCGACGCCGGGGTCAGCCTGCACCGCCTGATGGAGGTGCTGCTGCCGCTGGGCTGGTTCGTCCCCGTCACCCCCGGGACCCGGTACGTCACCGTCGGCGGCGCGATCGGCGCCGACATCCACGGCAAGAACCACCACGTCTCCGGCTCCTTCAGCCGCCATGTCGCCTCGCTGGAGCTCCTCACCGCCGACGGCCGCGTCCGTACCGTCGTCCCCGGCACCGACCTCTTCGACGCCACGGCCGGCGGCATGGGCCTGACCGGGGTGATCCTCTCCGCGACCCTCCGGCTCCTCCCGGTCGAGACCTCGCTCATGACGGTCGACACCGAACGGGCCACCGACCTCGACGACCTGATGGCCCGGCTCACCGCCGACGACCACCGCTACCGCTACTCCGTCGCCTGGATCGACCTGCTGGCGCGCGGCGCGGCGACCGGCCGCTCCGTCCTCACCCGCGGCGACCACGCGCCGTACGCCGCGCTCCCCCGCCGCGCCCGCCGCGCGCCCCTGGCCTTCCGGCCCGGGCGGCTCCCGGCCCCGCCCGCGCTCCTCCCCGAGGGGCTCCTCGGCCGCACCACCGTCGGCGTCTTCAACGAACTCTGGTACCGCAGGGCCCCGCTCCGGCGGACCGGCGAGCTCCAGCGGCTCGCCACCTTCTTCCACCCGCTGGACGGCGTCCCGCACTGGAACCGGGTCTACGGCCGCGGCGGCTTCGTCCAGTACCAGTTCGTGGTCGGGTACGGGCGGGAGGAGACGCTGCGCCGGGTGGTGCGGCGGATCGCCCGCCGCGGCTGCCCGTCGTTCCTCGCCGTCCTGAAGCGCTTCGGCGAGGGCGACCCGGGCTGGCTGTCCTTCCCGATGCCCGGCTGGACCCTCGCCCTGGACATCCCCGCCGGGCTCACCGGGCTCGGCGCCTTCCTCGACGAGCTGGACGAGGAGGTCGCGGCCGCCGGCGGCCGGGTCTACCTCGCCAAGGACTCCCGGCTGCGGCCCGACGTGCTGCACACGATGTACCCCCGGCTCGCCGACTTCCAGGCGCTGCGCGCCGAACTCGACCCCCGTTCGGTCTTCACCTCGGACCTGTCCCGTCGTCTCGCCCTCTGAGGAGCCTGATCGCCATGAAGGACGCCTTCGGCACCCCGCAGTCCCTGCTCGTACTCGGCGGTACGTCCGAGATCGGCCTCGCCACCGCCCGGCGGCTGATCGCCCGCCGCACCCGGACGGTCTGGCTGGCCGGGCGGCCCTCCCCCGACCTGGCGGCCGCCGCCGACGCGCTGCGGGCGCTGGGCGCGGACGTCCACGTCGTGCCCTTCGACGCGCTGGACCCCGAGTCGCACGAGGAGCGGCTCGGGAAGGTCTTCACGGAGGGCGACATCGACATGGTGCTGCTCGCCTTCGGGGTCCTCGGGGACCAGGCCCGCGACGAGTCCGACCCGCTCGCGGCCGTCCGGGTCGCCCAGACCAACTACACGGGGGCGGTCTCGGCGGGTCTGGTCTGCGCCCGGGCCCTGCAGTCGCAGGGGCACGGCTCGCTGGTGGTGCTCTCCTCGGTGGCGGGCGAGCGCGCCCGGCGCGCCAACTTCATCTACGGCTCGTCCAAGGCCGGTCTCGACGCGTTCGCGCAGGGACTCGGGGACGCGCTGTACGGGACCGGGGTGCACGTGATGGTCGTACGTCCCGGGTTCGTCCGCTCGAAGATGACGGCGGGACGCGAGGAGGCGCCGCTGGCGACGACCCCGGAGGCGGTCGCCACGGCGATCGAGCTGGGGCTGCGGCGCCGCTCGGAGACGGTCTGGGTGCCGGGGGCGCTGCGGGTGGTGATGTCGGCCCTGCGGCACGCGCCGAGGGCGCTCTTCCGGCGGCTGCCGGTCTGAAGGAGGACCGGACGGGCCGGGCCCGTGGGCCCGGGGCGGGTGGCGTCAGCCGGCGGCCGGGGTCGGGGTGTCGACCGGGGAGCCCTGGGCCGGGACGGCGGAGGCGGGGCGTCCGCCGCCGAAGCCGTACTCGTACAGCTTGCGCCACACGCCGTCCGCGCCCTGTTCGTACAGCGCGAAGGAGGAGCAGGTCCACGCCGCCTCGAAGTCGGCCAGCTCGGCGTAGGCCCGGTCCATCGCCTCTTCGGAGATGCCGTGCGCGACGGTGACATGAGGGTGGTACGGGAACTGCAGCTCGCGTACGAGCGGTCCGGAGGCGTCCCGGACGCGCTGCTGGAGCCAGGTGCAGGCCGAGACGCCCTCGGCGAGCTGGACGTAGACCACCGGCGACAGCGGGCGGAACGTGCCCGTCCCGCCGAGCCGCATCGGGAAGGGGCGGACCCCGGCGGCGACCTCGGTGAGGTGGGCCTCGATGGCGGGGAGCCGGGCGGGGTCCACCTCGGTCGGCGGGAGGAGGGTGACGTGCGTCGGGATGCCGTGCGCGGCGGAATCCCCGAAGCCCGCGCGCAGCTCCTGGAGCAGGCTGCCGAAGGGCTCCGGGACCGCGATCGAAACGCCGAGCGTTACGGTCCCCACGTCGTCTCTCCTCAATCGTCCGTGACGATGGTGCAGCCGCCAGTGTGCGGCCTGCACCACCTCTGTGGCCAGGGTCCTCGGACCGGGTCCTCGGTCAGTGCTTCGCGGGCAGGAAGCCCATCCGCTCATAGGTGCGGGCCAGGGTCTCGGCGGCGACCGCGCGGGCCTTCTCCGCGCCCTTGGCCAGGATGGAGTCCAGCGTCTCCGGGTCGTCCAGGTATTCCTGCGTCCGGGTCCTGAACGGCGTGACGAAGTCCACCATGACCTCGGCGAGGTCGGTCTTCAGCGCGCCGTACATCTTGCCCTCGTACCCCTGTTCCAGCTCCGGCACCGGCGTACCGGTCAGGGTGGAGAGGATGGTGAGGAGGTTGGAGACGCCGGGCTTGTTCTCAGGGTCGAAGCGGATCACCGTGTCGGTGTCGGTGACCGCGCTCTTGACCTTCTTCGCCGTGGTCTTCGGGTCGTCGAGGAGGTTGATCAGCCCCTTCGGCGTCGACGCCGACTTGCTCATCTTGATCGCCGGGTCCTGCAGGTCGTAGATCTTCGCCGTCTCCTTGAGGATGTACGGCGCCGGGATCGTGAACGTCTCGCCGAACCGGCCGTTGAAGCGCTCCGCGAGGTCGCGGGTCAGCTCGATGTGCTGGCGCTGGTCCTCGCCGACCGGGACCTGGTGGGCCTGGTAGAGCAGGATGTCGGCGACCTGGAGGATCGGGTACGTGAAGAGGCCGACGGTGGCCCGGTCGGCGCCCTGCTTGGCGGACTTGTCCTTGAACTGGGTCATGCGGGAGGCCTCGCCGAAGCCGGTGAGGCAGTTCATGACCCAGCCGAGCTGGGCGTGCTCGGGGACGTGGCTCTGGACGAAGAGCGTGCAGCGCTCGGGGTCGAGCCCGGCGGCCAGCAGCTGGGCGGCGGCGAGCCGGGTGTTCGCGCGGAGCTCGGCGGGGTCCTGCGGGACCGTGATCGCGTGCAGGTCCACCACCATGTAGAAGGCGTCGTGGGTCTCCTGCAGCGCGACCCACTGACGAACCGCACCGAGGTAGTTGCCGAGGTGGAACGAGCCTGCGGTGGGCTGGATTCCGGAGAGCACACGGGGAGGAACAGAGGCCATGTCCCACATTCTCTCAGGTGTCGGAGGCGATCCCGGACTACCGGAGCGCGGAAGGCGGGAGGAGGCCGACCGCGGCCGATGAGACGTTGGCCACAGGCGCCGGTCCCGGGCCGTCGGAGGGGCGGCACGGGCGGGCGCCGGGGCCGAGGAGGGGCTCGCGCCGAGTCCCCCGCCGGTCCCGGCGTCCGTGGGTCAGACCGGGAGGCCGGGGGCCGGGTGGGCGGCCATCAGCTCGGCGACCTCGGCGCGGATCGCGCGCAGGGCGTCCTCGTCACCGGAGCCGGCCGCCGCGACCCCGCGGTCGATCCAGGCGGCGACCCGCGCCATGTGCTCCGTGCCGAGGCCCCGGGAGGTGAGCGAGGGGGTGCCGATCCGGATGCCGGAGGGGTCGAAGGGCTTCCTGGGGTCGTAGGGAACGGTGTTGTGGTTGACGACGATCCCGGCCCGGTCGAGGGCCTTGGCGGCGATCTTGCCGGGGACGTCCCGGGAGGTCAGGTCCATCAGGATCAGGTGGTTGTCGGTGCCCCCGGAGACCAGGTCGAAGCCGCGGGCGAGCAGCGCGTCGGCGAGGGCCCCGGCGTTCGCGACGACCGCGTGCGCGTAGTCGCGGAAGGACGGCCGGGCGGCCTCGCGCAGGGCGACGGCGATGGCGGCGGTGGTCTGGTTGTGCGGGCCGCCCTGGAGGCCGGGGAAGACCGCCTTGTCGAGGGCCTTGGCGTGCTCCTCGCGGGACAGCAGCATGGCGCCGCGCGGGCCGCGCAGCGTCTTGTGGGTGGTCGTGGAGACCACGTCGACGTGCGGTACCGGAGAGGGGTGCGCGCCGCCCGCGATGAGCCCCGCGATGTGGGCGACGTCGGCGACGAGCACCGCGCCGGCCTCGCGGGCGATCTCGCCGAAGGCGGCGAAGTCGATGGTGCGGGGCAGCGCCGTGCCGCCGCAGAAGATCAGCTTGGGGCGCTCCTTGAGGGCGAGCTCCCGGACCTCGTCGAAGTCGACGAGCCCGGTGTCCCGGCGTACGCCGTACTGCACGCCCCGGAACCACTTCCCGGTCGCGGAGACGCCCCACCCGTGGGTGAGGTGGCCGCCCATCGGCAGGGCCATGCCCATGACGGTGTCGCCGGGCGCGGCGAAGGCGAGGTGGACGGCGAGGTTGGCCGGGGAGCCGGAGTAGGGCTGGACGTTGGCGTGGTCGGCGCCGAAGAGGGCCTTGGCGCGCTCGACGGCCAGGGTCTCGACGGGGTCGATGTTCTGCTGGCCCTCGTAGTAGCGGCGGCCGGGGTAGCCCTCGCTGTACTTGTTCTGCAGGACGGTGCCCGAGGCCTCGAGCACGGCCGGGGAGACGTAGTTCTCGCTGGGGATGAGCCGCAGGGTCTCGGCCTGCAGGCGCTCCTCGGCGCCGACGAGCGCGGCGAGTTCGGGGTCGGCGGCGGCGAGGGCGGGGTGCGGGGAGTGTGCGTTCACGGCGTTCCTCCGGGGCGTTCGGCGGTCCCGGGGCGCCGCGGCGACGCGCGGCGCCACACGGGAAGGGTCGGTTCCCGTGGTGCCCAGGCGGGCGGCACCTCGTGTGTCTGCCGCGCGCGGATCCACCGGGGTCGCTTCCCCGTACGCCAGTCGCCGCGCGTGCCCCGAGCGTAGCGGGCGCGCCGTCGGGCAGGTTTCCTCGTCCGGCATCCGAGCGACGATAAGAAAGGGGCACACCCACCCCCGGGCCGCAGGACGAACGGAGACCCCGTGTCGAGGACGCAAGACGCGATCGCTTCCGCGGAGGCGCACAGCGCACACAACTACCACCCCCTGCCCGTCGTCGTCGCCTCGGCGGACGGCGCGTGGATGACCGATGTGGAGGGACGCCGCTATCTCGACATGCTCGCCGGATACTCGGCGCTCAACTTCGGGCACGGCAACCGCCGGCTGATCGACGCCGCGCGGGCCCAGCTGGAGCGGGTGACGCTCACGTCACGGGCGTTCCACCACGACCGGTTCGCGGAGTTCTGCGCGGGCCTCGCGGAGCTGTGCGGCAAGGAGATGGTCCTGCCGATGAACACGGGCGCGGAGGCGGTCGAGACGGCCGTCAAGACCGCGCGGAAGTGGGGGTACGAGGTGAAGGGCGTGCCGGACGGGCACGCGAAGATCGTGGTCGCGGCGAACAACTTCCACGGCCGTACGACGACGATCGTCAGCTTCTCCACGGACCACGAGGCGCGGGACCACTACGGCCCGTACACCCCCGGGTTCGAGATCGTGCCGTACGGCGATCTGACGGCGATGGAGGCGGCGGTCACCGCCCACACCGTCGCGGTGCTCCTGGAGCCGATCCAGGGCGAGGCGGGGGTGCTGGTCCCGCCGGCCGGATATCTGCGCGGGGTGCGGGAGTTGACCCGCTCGCGGAACGTGCTGTTCATCGCGGACGAGATCCAGTCGGGGCTCGGCAGGACGGGGCGGACGTTCGCCTGCGAGCACGAGGACGTGGTGCCGGACGTGTACCTCCTGGGCAAGGCGCTCGGCGGCGGTGTCGTCCCGGTCTCGGCGGTGGTGGCGGACCGTTCGGTGCTCGGGGTGTTCCGGCCGGGTGAGCACGGCTCGACGTTCGGCGGCAATCCGCTGGCGTGCGCGGTGGCCCTGGAGGTGGTGGCGATGCTGCGGACGGGCGAGTACCAGCAGCGCGCGGCCGAGCTGGGCGAGCACCTCCACGCCGAGCTGGGGCTGCTGGTGGGCGGCGGCGCGGTGGACGCGGTGCGCGGGCGCGGGCTGTGGGCGGGGGTGGACGTCCATCCGTCCCTGGGCACGGGCCGGGAGATCTCGGAGAAGCTGCTGGAGCGGGGGGTGCTGGTGAAGGACACGCACGGATCGACGATCCGGATCGCTCCGCCGCTGGTGATCGGCAAGGAGGACCTGGACTGGGGTCTGGAGCAGCTGCGGGCGGTCCTGTCGGGCTGAGCACAGCCGAGCGGCCCGGAGCCGGGGCGTCGTACGGCATCCGCCGGGAGCGGGTGCCGTACGGCTCCGGTGAGCGGCAGGGCCGGACGGCTCCGGTCGTACGGCTCTGGTGAGCGGGTGCGTGCCTCGGACGGCTCCGGTGGCGGGTGCGTCGGACGGGTCAGAAAATGACGTGCGGCAGGAAGCGGGCGTACTCGTCCGTCACCAGGCCCGCCGACTCGCGGATGCCGAGCCCCGCCGCCTCGTCCTCGACGACCCACGCGCCGAGCACGACCCGGTTGCCGTCGAAGTCGGGCAGCGCGGCGAGCCCCTGGTAGCAGCAGGGGTCCTCGCGGACGGCGGGCGGGGCGCCGGGCTCGTGGATCGTGACGCCCGCGCCCTCCCGGCCGAGGAGCGGCTTGGCGACGTAGCCGCCGTCCGCGGCCAGTTCGCGGGGTCCGTCGAGATACGCCGGCAGCAGGTTCGGGTGCCCCGGGTACAGCTCCCACAGGACCGCGAGCAGCGCCTTGTTGGACAGCAGCATCTTCCAGGCGGGCTCGATCCAGCAGGTGCTGCCCGTGCCGCCGCCGTTGTCGAGGGTGTCGAGGACGTAGGGGCCGAAGCGGTCGGTGGTCAGCCACTCCCACGGGTAGAGCTTGAAGCAGCTGCGGATGAAGCGGAGCCGGTCGTCGACGAAGCGGCCCGACAGCCGGTCCCAGCCGATGCGTTCGACGGACAGGGCCTCGGTGTCGAGCCCCGCCTGCTGGGCGGTCTCGCGCAGGTACGCGACCGTCATCAGGTCCTCGCCCAGTTCGTCCCCGTCGGAGTGGACGAAGTGCACCGGGCTGCCGGGCGGGAGCAGGGACGCCTGCCGCTTCCAGGCGTCGACGAGCCGCTCGTGGAGGGAGTTCCACTGGTCGGCGCCGGGGAAGCGCTCCTCCATCCAGAACCACTGCGGGCTCGCCGCCTCCACGAGGGAGGTGGGGGTGTCGGCGTTGTACTCCAGCATCTTGGCCGGGCCGGTGCCGTCGTAGCGCAGGTCGAAGCGGCCGTAGAGGGAGGGGAGTTCGGCGCGGCGGCGCCAGGACTCCGCGACGAGGGCGATCAGGCGCGGGTCGGTCATCCCCAGATCGGCGAAACGGTTCTTCTCGACGATGTGGGCCGCCGCCGCCAGGCACATGGCGTGCAGCTCCTCGACGACCTCCTCCAGGGCCTCGACCTCGGGCAGGGTGAAGGAGTAGTACGCGCTCTCGTCCCAGTAGGGGCGCAGGGAGCCGTCGGGGTAGCGGGTCAGGGGGTAGACGAGCCCCTGCTCCTCCACGGTCCGCTGCCAGTCCGGCCGGGGTTCGATGGTGTGCCGTTCCATGGGGCCGGGTCAGCCGCCGCCCGAGCCGGAGCAGCCGAAGCCGCCGGAGTCGACGGCGGTCTTGTCGAAGCTGCCGCCGCTGACCTTGCCGCTGCTGACGCTGCCGCCGTAGTAGTACGAGCCGCGGGTGGTGCCGCCGCTGCCTCCGTCGCACTCGTAGCTGGGCAGCTTCTCCCGGGTCAGCGGGTCCACGCACCGCTTGTCCGGTTCCGATCCACAGGAGGTGATCGTCGCCGCGAGCACCCCCATACCGCCGAGCACCACCGTGCTCGACCTCAGCCTGCGCATGTCCGTCCTCCCCGTCGCCTGTCGCGACCGCACAGTCTAGGCCCGCGTCCGAAACCCTCCACACCGGCTCCGCCCACCCCTTACGGCATCCCCCTAGGCCCCTAGGGAAGCACCCGGCAGAGCGCGGCCAGCGCGCCCGCCCAGGCGCTGTCCGGCGGGGTCGCGTAGCCGACGACCAGGCCGTCCAGGGTCGGGGTGACCTCGGGGTGGCGGAAGCGGTCGACGCCCAGCAGGGCGAGGCCCTGCCAGGCGGCCGAGCGCAGGACGTCGGGCTCGGAGCCCGGGGGGAGTTCGAGGACCGCGTGGAGGCCGGCCGCGATGCCGCTCACCCGCGTGGCCGGGGAGTGCGCGGCCACCGCCTCCACCAGCTGGTCGCGGCGCCGGCGGTAGCGCAGCCGCATGGCCCTGACGTGCCGGTCGTACGCCCCGGAGGCCAGGAACTCCGCGAAGGTCAGCTGCTCCAGCGAGCTGGACACCCAGTCGACGGCCCCCTTGGCGGCCACCACCTCGTCGACCAGGCCCTCCGGCAGCACCATCCACGCCAGGCGCAGGCCGGGGGCGAGGGACTTGCTCGACGTGCCCAGGTAGACCACCCGCTCGGGGTCGAGGCCCTGGAGCGCGCCGACGGGCTGGCGGTCGTAGCGGAACTCGCCGTCGTAGTCGTCCTCCAGGACGAGCCCGCCCGAGGCCCGCGCCCAGTCGACGACGGCGGCCCGCCGGTCGGGCGTGAGCGCCCCGCCGAGCGGGAACTGGTGGGCGGCGGTCAGCAGGACCGCGCCGACGTCCTTCATCGCCGCCAGCTCCTCGGTCCTGGTGCCCCGTTCGTCGAACGGGAGCGCCGGGAGCCGCAGTCCCGCGCCGGTCAGCAGGTCCCCGTGCACGTCGAGTCCGTACGACTCGACCGCGACGGCCCGCACCTGCCGGGCGCGCAGCACCTGCCCCATGAGCATCAGGCCGTGCACGAACCCGGAGCAGACGACGATCCGCTCGGGCCGGGCGTACACCCCGCGGGCCCGGGCGAGGTACTCGGCGAGCACCGTCCGCAGCTCGATCCGCCCGCGCGGGTCGCCGTAGCCGAACGCCTCGTTCGGCGCGGCCGTCAGGGCCCGCCGGGAGGCCTTGAGCCACTCGGCGCGGGGGAAGGAGGCGAGGTCGGGCACGCCGGGCTTCAGGCTGTACGTCGGCCGGGCGGTGGGCGGCCGGACGGCGGGCGTCCGGGCGGCGCCGGGGCGAGCGCCGGGGGCGGGCGGGCGGCGGGGGACGGACCGCCGGGCCACCCTCGTCCCGGAGCCCTGCCGGGCCGTGAGCCAGCCCTCGGCGACCAGTTCGGCGTAGGCGTCGGCGACGGTGTTGCGGGCCACCCCGAGGTCGACGGCGAGCGCACGCGACGAGGGGAGCCGTACGCCCGCCTCCAGTCTGCCGCTGCGGATCGCCTCCCGCAGGGCGTCCATCAGCCCCGTGCGCAGCGTGCCGCCACGGAGTTCCAGATGCAGGTCGGCACCGAAAGTGGCCCGGTCTTCCGCCATGGAAATGGACCATACTCCCCGGCCACCCCGCTCGTACGGTGACGGTATGACGACCTCGATGACACACGACTCCGCGCAGACCGAGTACGCCCACGAGCACGCGCCCCGGCTCTCGCTCGCCGAGCGGGTCCCGGAGTTCCACCGGGCGATGGTCCGGCTCGACGCGGCCGCCGCGCAGGGGCTGGACCCCACCCTCTTCCATCTGATCAAGATCCGCGCCTCGCAGATCAACCACTGCGCGTTCTGCGTCGACATGCACGCCAAGGACGCGCTCGCGGCGGGCGAGTCGGTCGAGCGGATCGTCCAGCTGTCCGCCTGGGAGGAGTCGCGCCACTTCTACACCGAGCGCGAACTCGCCGCGCTGGCGCTGACCGAGGCCGTCACGGTCCTCACCGACGGCTTCGTCTCCGACGAGGTGTACGCGCGGGCGGCGGAGCGGTTCGACGAGACCGAACTCGCCCGGGTCATCGCCGCGATCGCCGTCATCAACGCCTGGAACCGCATCGGCGTCGCCACCCGGATGACGCCGGGCCACTACACGCCCGGCCAGTACGGGAAGTGAGCCGCGCGCCGTACGGGACGTGCCCCCGCGGCCCTGAGGGACGGGCGCCCGCGGGCCGGGGCGTGAGCGGGAACGGCACGGCGCCCCCGGCCGTGAGGGCCGGGGGCGCCGTGGTGGTGCGAGGTGCGTGGACTCAGATGAGGCCGAGCTCGCGCACCGCGTCGCGCTCCTCGGCCAGCTCCTGGACCGAGGCGTCGATGCGGGTGCGGGAGAACTCGTTGATGTCCAGGCCCTGGACGATCTCGTACTTCCCGTCCTTGCAGGTGACGGGGAAGGAGGAGATGAGGCCCTCCGGGACGCCGTACGAGCCGTCCGACGGGATGCCCATGGAGGTCCAGTCGCCCGCGGCGGTGCCGTTGACCCAGGTGTGGACGTGGTCGATGGCGGCGTTGGCGGCCGAGGCGGCCGAGGAGGCGCCACGGGCCTCGATGATCGCGGCGCCGCGCTTGGCGACGGTCGGGATGAAGGTGTCGGCCAGCCACTGCTCGTCGGCGACGACCTCGGCGGCGTTCTTGCCGGCGATCTCCGCGTGGAAGATGTCCGGGTACTGGGTCGCCGAGTGGTTGCCCCAGATGGTGAGGCGCTTGATGTCCTCGACGGAGGCGCCGGTCTTCGCGGCCAGCTGCGAGAGCGCGCGGTTGTGGTCCAGGCGGGTCATCGCGGTGAAGCGCTCGGCCGGGACGTCCGGGGCCGCCGCCTGGGCGATCAGGGCGTTGGTGTTGGCCGGGTTGCCGACGACGAGGACCTTGATGTCGTCCGCGGCGTGGTCGTTGATGGCCTTGCCCTGCGGCTTGAAGATGCCGCCGTTGGCCGCGAGCAGGTCGCCGCGCTCCATGCCCTTGGTGCGGGGGCGGGCGCCGACGAGGAGGGCCACGTTGGCGCCCTCGAAGCCCTGGTTGGGCTCGTCGAAGATGTCGATGCCCTTGAGCAGCGGGAAGGCGCAGTCGTCGAGCTCCATGGCGGTGCCCTCGGCGGCCTTGACGCCCTGCGGGATCTCGAGGAGGCGCAGCTTGACCGGCACGTCCGCGCCGAGCAGGTGGCCGGAGGCGATGCGGAAGAGCAGCGCGTAGCCGATCTGGCCGGCCGCGCCGGTCACGGTGACATTCACGGGAGTGCGGGTCATGGCGATCTCCGTAAGACAGCTGGCGGTGGGGGTCCCTGCCCCTGGTGTCGGATACCTCTCTTGATCGATCGGTGTCTCGACGTGAAGAGATATCCAGCGGTCAGGCTATCCGACCCGGACCCCGGTCAATCCCCGACCCCTTGTGGTCCGGCTCACTGCCACCCGGTCGTGTCCGCCCGCCCGGGCCGCGCGGACACCCGGCCCACGGGCGCTCCGGTTCACGAGCCGATCCGGTTCGCGTGCCGGACGTACCGGAATGGTCACCTCCGTGCCACAGGGCCCGGGCTGCTCTTGAAGCACCCTTGGCACGTACATGACCCTTGATCACAGACGGCGCCCGTCCTCCCTCGGGGGAGAGGACGGGCGCCGTCGTCTGTCGTACCGGTGGTCCGGGCCGTGGGGCCTGGGGCCTAGGTGATCGTCAGATGGAGGATGTCCTCCAGGAACGGGATCTTCAGCCAGGGGCCCGGCTGCACCATGAGCGCCAGCAGCACGATGAGGGTGCCCATCAGGCCGTACGTGACCATGTCGGTGAACCGGGAGCGGACGGCCAGCATGCCGACGGAGGGCAGCGCGCGGCGGAGGGCGGCGCCCGTGAGCAGGGCGGCGCCGACGAGGATGGTGCCGATGCGGGACGACTGCGGGAACAGCTCGGTCCCGACGACGAGCAGGCCGAGCGCGGCGAGACCGAGGACCGTGAGCAGCGGCCACTGACGGGCCGGCGCGGGGGCGTCCCCGGGCGCGGCCCGCCCGCCGCCCTCGGGCCGGGCGGTGTCGGTGGTCATGGCGGGCGGCCGCCGCGTCCTGCCTCCGGCGGCGGTCCCCTCGGCGCCGGCGGTGGTCTGGTCGCCGCCCCCGGCCGTGGCGCCGGCGGTGCCCTCGGTCTCGGCCGCTTCGGGGCCTGCGGGCCCGGCCGGCTCCGTCGCCTCGGGGGCGGCTTTCTCCGTACCCCCGGCGGGTCCGGCCGGCTTCTGCGCCTCGGGGGTGGACGGCTTCGTGCCCTTGGCGGGTCCGGCCGTCTCCTGCGCCTCGGGTCCGGGCGTCTCCGTACCCCCGGCGGGTCCGGCCGGCTCCGCCGCCTCGGGGGCGGCCGGCTTCTCGCCGCCGGCGGCAGCCGGGGCCGGGCCGTCGGCTGCGGGGGCCCGGCCCGCGGGCGGGGCCTCGGGCCTGTCCGGGGCCTCGTCCCGGGCCGAGGCCGGGGGCCCGTCCGGGGCGGGTGTGCGGGCGGCGGTCATCGTCAGAGGGCCGCGGCCGCGCGCTCGGCGGCCTCGACGACGTTGACCAGGAGCTGCGCCCGGGTCATCGGGCCCACGCCGCCCGGGTTCGGGGAGATCCAGCCGGCGACCTCGGCCACGCCCGGGTCCACGTCGCCGACGATCTTGCCCTCGCCGTCGCGCGAGACGCCGACGTCGAGCACGGCCGCGCCCGGCTTCACGTCCTCCGGCTTGATGAGGTGCCCCACGCCGGCCGCCGCGACGATGACGTCGGCCCGCCGCAGGTGCGCGGCCAGGTCCTTCGTCCCCGTGTGGCACTGCGTCACGGTCGCGTTCTCCGAGCGGCGGGTCAGGATCAGCGGCATCGGACGGCCGATCGTGACACCGCGCCCGACGACCACGACCTCGGCGCCCTTGATCTCCACGCCGTGCCGGCGCAGCAGCGTGATGATGCCGTTCGGCGTGCAGGGCAGCGGCGCGGGCTCGTTCAGCACGAGGCGCCCGAGGTTCATCGGGTGCAGCCCGTCCGCGTCCTTCGCCGGGTCCATCAGCTCCAGGATGCGGTTCTCGTCGATGCCCTTGGGCAGCGGGAGCTGGACGATGTAGCCCGTGCACGCCGGGTCGTCGTTGAGCTCCCGTACGACGGCCTCGATCTCGTCCTGGGTGGCGGTGGCGGGCAGTTCGCGCTGGATGGAGGCGATGCCGACCTGCGCGCAGTCGCGGTGCTTGCCCGCGACGTACTTCTGGCTGCCCGGGTCGTCGCCGACCAGGATCGTGCCGAGGCCGGGGGTGACCCCCCGCTCCTTCAGCACCGCCACCCGGGCGGTCAGATCGGACTTGATCGCGGCTGCGGTGGCCTTGCCATCGAGAATCTGGGCGCTCATGCGGCCATCCTCCCGGATGACCCCTCCCTTGTTCCAATTCGCCGGTGACGGACCCGGCCGCCGAACCTCCGGTACCGATCATGAGGTTGCATTCGCACAACTCCCGTGTATTCCGACTGGACAAAAAGTCGACGTTGCGACGACGATGATCCGCGCAGTGCCGCGGCAGCGCAGGGGGGCGGACCGCTCAGCTTTGTGATGTTCCTCCGCTCGGACCGCACCGTCCCCGCATCACCCCCACGGAGGAAACCCCGTCATGAGCTTCGGCGACCCGAACAACCCGTACGGCCAGCAGCCCCAGCAGCCGCCCCAGGGCCAGCCGGGCTACGGCTACCCCCAGCAGGCCCCCCAGGGCGTTCCGCCGCAGGGTGTGCCGCCGCAGTACGGCTACCCCCAGCAGCCCGCCCAGCCCTCGCCGTACGGCGCGTACCCGCAGGCCCCGCAGATGGGGCAGGCGCCGATGGGTTACGGCGGCATGCCGCCGCTGGCGCACTGGGGCTGGCGCGTCCTGTCCCGGCTGATCGACACCGTCATCGTGGTCGGCCCGTTCTATCTGCTGTCCGGCATCGGCGCGGCGGTCGGCGGCAGCGAGTCCAGCGGTCTGGCCACGGTCCTCGGCCTGATCGGGTTCGTCTACCTGATCTTCATGTTCTTCTTCCAGATCTACAAGGAAGGCTCCACGGGCCAGACCATCGGCAAGCGCGCGGTCGGCACCCGGACGCTGCGCGAGGCCGACGGTGCTCCGCTGGGCTTCGGCATGGCGTTCGTCCGGCAGCTGGCGCACTTCCTCGACGGCATCGCCTGCTACATCGGCTACCTGTGGCCGATCTGGGACGCGAAGAAGCAGACCTTCTCCGACAAGGTGTGCAGCACGGTCGTCATCAAGCAGAACGGCTGACCGCCGCCGCTGCCCCGCACGTGGGAGGGCCCCCGGTTCACGGACCGGGGGCCCTTCCGCGTCCACCGGGCCCTTCGCCCGCCGTTCGCCGTTCCTGCTCGCAAACGACACGCGTACGGCCGGGCGGTGCGGCGGCCGGTCCGGCGGCCGGGGGGCTCACGTGCGGCGCAGCACCACGAACTGCCCCGCCTGGAACGACACCTCGTACCGCGCCGCCGGGTGGAGCGAGGAAGCGAGACCGACCGGGTCCGTCACCGGCTGCGACCAACCGGAGTCGAGGTCGAACGCCAGGTAGTCCGGGCTGACCCCCTGTGCTCCGCCCACCCAGTAGACCGTGCGGTCGGCGGTGAGGTGTGCCATGAGCGGCACGTTCGTCTCCACGCTCGCCCCCTCGGGCACCGCGTCCACCGCCTTGCGGGCCTCCAGCGTCCGGGTGTCCGTGCGGTACGTCTCCGGGCGCAGCAGCTCCCGCAGCGGCAGGTCGAGGGCGACCACGACGGAGACGGCCGTGACGACCGGGACGACGACCTTCCCGTACGAGACGAGCCAGCCGCGCGTCGAGCCGCGGACGGCCCGGACCGCGTCGACCAGGGCGAGGAAGACGACCGGCATCAGGATGGCGCTGTAGTGCCAGAGCATCCCCCAGTGGTTCGGGTCCTGGGAGAGGAAGCGCCAGCCGAGCGTGGGCAGCACGATCAGCATCAGCGGGGAGCGCAGGGCGAGGAAGCCGGTGATGCCGACGAGGAAGAAGAGCATCTCCCACTTCTCGCCGGCGCCGAGGGAGGTGAGGAGCGCCTGGGCGAAGGAGACGTCCGCTCCCCCGCTCGACTTCTCGATCTTGGCCCAGTAGTCGTACTGGCCGACGCGGCTCGCGGCCGGGATCAGGACCAGGACCGTCAGGGCGAAGGCGGCGACGCCGAAGCCGGCGAGGGCGGCGCCCAAGCGGCGGCTGCCGCGGAGGAAGAGGACCGCGCCGACCATGGCGACGGTGAGCCCCATGTCCTCCTTGACCAGGACGAGGGGGGCGGACCAGGCCGCGGCGGCGGTCCACCGGCCCAGCAGCAGGGCCCGGCAGGTCAGGGCGAGCAGCGGGACGGCGAAGGCGATCTCGTGGAAGTCGGACTTGACCGCTTCCTGGAGGCCCCAGGACAGGCCGTAGGCGACGGTGAGCCCGATGCCGGCGGCACGGCTGCCGAGCACCTGCTGGGCGGTGCGCCCGACGACGACGGCGGAGGCGGCGAAGAGCGCGGCCTGGGCGAAGAGGAGCGCGAGGGGGGAGGACCAGATCCAGTACAGGGGCGCCAGCAGGGCGGTGACGGGACTGAAGTGGTCCCCGAGTATGAGGAAGCCGGGGCCCTTGATGTCGACTATCGGCGCGCGGAACTCGGCGTAGGCCCGGACGGACTGCTCGAAGATCCCGAGGTCCCAGGAGGGGGTGCGGAACCGCTCGTACTGCACCCAGGAGTAGAGGAAGTAGAGGGCGCACAGCGCTGCCGCGAGGAGCGCGTAGGGGCGCAGGGGCACCACGGCGGGCGCGCTCTCCGGCGGTCCGGCACGGCCCGTCTCCGGGGCGGCCGTCTCGGCCACCCCGTTCTGTACATCCAACACCGCGCCCCCACCTAGAGCCGCCGACAAAAGAGCAATCCATTAGACCAGAGGGCCGCGGGCCGCCCCCCGGACCGGAAACGCGGACGGCCCGCCGGTACGTCACGTACCGGCGGGCCGTCCGAACCGCTCATCGCTCAGTGGAAGAAGTGGCGCGTGCCCGTGAAGTACATCGTCACGCCGGCCTTCTTCGCCGCCTCGACGACCTGCTCGTCGCGGACCGAGCCGCCCGGCTGCACGACCGCCTTCACGCCGGCCGCCGTGAGGATCTCCAGGCCGTCGGGGAAGGGGAAGAACGCGTCCGAGGCGGCGTACGCGCCGCGCGCCCGCTCCTCGCCCGCGCGCTCGACCGCGAGCTTCGCGGAGTCGACGCGGTTGACCTGGCCCATGCCGACGCCGACGGAGGCGCCGTCCTTGGCGAGGAGGATCGCGTTGGACTTGACCGCGCGGCAGGCCCTCCAGGCGAAGGCGAGCTCCGCCAGCTCCTCGGCGGAGAGCGCCTCGCCGGTCGCCAGCGTCCAGTTCTCGGGCCGGTCGCCGTCGGCCTGGAGCCGGTCGGTGACCTGCAGCAGCGCACCGCCGTCGATCGGCTTGACCTCGACCGGAGCGGCCGGGGCGCCCTCGGCGCGCAGCACGCGGATGTTCTTCTTCCTGGCCAGGACCTCGACGGCGCCGTCCTCGTAGCCGGGCGCGACGATGACCTCGGTGAAGATCTCGGCGACCTGCTCGGCCATCGCCACGGACACCGGACGGTTCACGGCGATCACGCCGCCGAACGCCGACAGCGGGTCGCAGGCGTGGGCCCTGCGGTGCGCCTCGGCGACGTCGGCGCCGATCGCGATGCCGCACGGGTTGGCGTGCTTGATGATCGCGACGCACGGCTCGGCGTGGTCGTACGCGGCCCGGCGCGCGGCGTCGGTGTCCGTGTAGTTGTTGTACGACATCTCCTTGCCGTGCAGCTGCTCGGCCTGCGCGAGGCCGCCGGTGCCGTCGACGTAGAGCGCGGCGCCCTGGTGCGGGTTCTCGCCGTAGCGCAGCACGTTGTTCCGCTCGTACGTGGCGCCCAGGAAGTCCGGGAAGCCGCTGTCGTCGGCGGCGGCGTAGTCGTCGGCGAACCAGGAGGCGACGGCCACGTCGTAGGCGGCCGTGTGCCGGAAGGCCTCGCCCGCCAGACGCTTGCGCGTGGCCAGGTCGAAGCCGCCGCTCTTGGCCGCCGCGAGGACGTCGGGGTACCGCGCCGGGCTGGTGACGACCGCGACGGAGGGGTGGTTCTTGGCGGCGGCGCGGACCATCGAGGGGCCGCCGATGTCGATCTGCTCGACGCACTCGTCCGGGGTGGCGCCGGAGGCGACGGTCTCCTTGAACGGGTACAGGTTCACGACCACCAGGTCGAAGGGCTCGACGCCCAGGTCGGCGAGCTGGGCACGGTGGTCCTCCAGGCGCAGGTCGGCGAGGATGCCGGCGTGCACGCGCGGGTGGAGGGTCTTGACGCGCCCGTCCAGGCACTCGGGGAAGCCGGTGAGCTCCTCGACCTTGGTGACCGGGACGCCGGCCGCGGCGATCTTCGAGGCGGTCGAGCCGGTGGAGACGAGGGAGACACCCGCCTCGTGCAGGCCGCGGGCCAGCTCCTCGAGGCCGGTCTTGTCGTAGACGCTGACGAGTGCTCGGCTGATGGGCCGCTTCGTACCTTCGGCGGTCACGGGATTGTTACCTTTCGTCCCTCAATGCGGTAGCCGTGCCGGGCCAGACGCCCCACGACCTCGACGAGCAGCGAACGCTCGACTTCCTTGATGCGCTCATGGAGAGCGGCTTCATCGTCCTCGTCCCGGACCTCGACCACGCCCTGGGCGATGATCGGGCCGGTGTCGACGCCGTCGTCGACGAAGTGAACGGTGCATCCGGTGACCTTCGCGCCGTACGCGAGGGCGTCCCGCACCCCGTGGGCACCGGGAAAACTGGGGAGGAGCGCCGGGTGGGTGTTGACGACCCGGCCGCCGAAGCGGGCGAGGAACACCTTGCCGACGATCTTCATGAATCCGGCCGAGACGACGAGGTCGGGCTCGTGGGCGGCGGTGGCCTCGGTGAGCGCGCGGTCCCACTCGTCGCGGGAGGCGTGGTCCTTGACCCGGCACACGAAGGTGGGCAGTCCGGCCCGCTCGGCGCGCTCCAGACCGGCGATGCCGTCGCGGTCCGCGCCGACCGCGACGATCTCGGCGCCGTAGCCCTCGGGGTCGGCGGCGATGGCGTCGAGGAGGGCCTGGAGGTTGGTGCCGGACCCGGAGACCAGGACGACGAGACGGGCGGCGGCCACTGAGCACTCTTTCCGTGGTGTTTGTACGGTCGTACGAACGAATCGCGGCCCTCGATACGGGGAACCCTACGAATGGCCCGACCGTCAGCAACGATACCGGCACACCGGACGGCCCCCACGGGACGGGGGCGTGGCCGCGGGGTAGCGTCTGGGTTCGACGCCAGATAGGCACCCGTTGAGACAGCACGTGAGACCGCAGTTGCGACGACAGAGGGAAGACGTTCAGCAGATGCCGGACCGCAAGTCCACGGACGACAACAATCCGTTCGCGCCGCCGCCCGAGGGGCAGCCGGACCAGCCGTGGCAGCCGCGGCGGCCGGAGGGCTCGGACGACGACTCGTCGTCCGAGCCGTCCGGTTCCTCCCCCGGCCGCTGGAGCAGCCGCCAGCCCGGCCGCTCCACCGACGGCTGGGGCCGCCGGCCGGAGCGCCCGTCCGGCGAGGGCGGCCCCGACCAGAGCAAGGGCCCCGGCATGAAGTGGGACCCGAAGGACCCGGCGCAGCGGCGGGCGCGGTACGCGCTCCTCGCGGGCATGTGGGCGTTCTTCTTCGCGATTTTCGAGATCCGCGAGCTCGCCCTGCTGCTGGGCGCCCTGGCCCTGTACTGGGGCGGCAGCGCCCTGCGCACCAAGCCGAGGACGCCGACGGCCGGCGACCCGTCCGCGCCGTCGGCCGCGTCCATGGTGCGGGGGGCCTCCGGCTCGGACGTGACCGGGGCGACCGGGGCGACCGCTTCGGGTGCGGCGGGTTCGGCCTCGGAGGGTCCGGGCTGGGGCTCGGGTGCTTCCGCTGCCGGCGGGGCGAGCGGCACGGCGTCCCGGCCGGGGCCGGCCCGCGCCCAGCGGACGGCCGCGATCAGCGGCCTGGTCGCCGGGGTGCTCTCCCTGCTGATCGTCGCGGGCGGCTTCGCGCTCCAGCTCGTCTACCGCGACTTCTACACCTGCGCCGACGACGCCCTGACCAAGTCGGGCCAGCTCGCCTGCAACGACCTGCTGCCGGAGCCCCTGCGGGACGTCTTCGGCGTACGGGAGTAGCGGCCGGACGGGACGTTCGAAACCCGGCTTGGGGCCCCGGGCTAGGGCTCCGGCCTAGGGCTCCGGCTTGGGGCCCGGGCTAGGGCTCCGGCTTCGGCTCGGGACCCTCGCCGTCGGGGCCCTCGCGGCCGGGGCGCTCGCGCTCGGGGCCTTCGGGCTGCTCGGGCTTCGGGCGGGTTGCCGGGGCGGGTGCGTCGGGTGGGGTGACAGGGCGCGGCGGCGCCGTCGGGGGGAACGGCGGCAACGGCGGCGGCAGGGGCGCGGTCGGCGGAAGCGCCGGGGCCGGTTCCCATCCCGTCGTCAGGAAGTCGTACGCGTCGAAGCCGCAGTCGTCCTCGTCCTCCGGCGCCCCGACGAGGAGATCCGCCTCCTGGCGGTCCGCTGCCGGAAGGCCCTCGGCGCCGGTCACCGCCCCGACCGAGCCCGCCGCCTGGGAGGCGGGGGCGGGCCGATGCAGGCCGCGCCGCGCCCAGGCCCGTACGGTCAACGCCGTCGGCACCCCCACCACCGCGCTCCACAGCGCCGCCGCGGCCCCCGTCCGCCACCACACCGGACCGAACGCCGACAGCCGTCCGGACCCCAGCGGCCCTCCGGCGGCGGCCGCGAGCACCGCCAGCGCCACCCCGCACACCCCGGCGGCGACCAGCGCGGTCAGCGCCGCCTCCCGGCCCGTCCACAGCCGCGCGGACCGTCCCGCCCACCACCCCAGCACGAGAGCCGCCACCAGCGGGACGGCCGCGGCGGCCCGGTGGGGCCACGCGCCCGGGCCTTCGGCGGGCAGCGCGGCGAGGAGCGGGAAGGCCGGGACGGCCGCGTCGCCGGTGAGACCGAGAGGGGTCGCCACGGCCCCCGTACCGAGGGCGAATCCCGGCCCCAGCCCGTACGCCGCACCCCACACGGCGGTGTTGGGCAGTAGCGCGAGGGTCAGGAGCAGCAGCCCGGACCGGCCCGACCACTCCCCCGCGAGTCCGGTGAAGGACGTCTGCACCTCGGCCGCGTTCCGGCTCAGCGCGACGCCGGCCAGGATCGCGCCCCCGCCGAGCAGGGTCACCGCCGCCAGCCCGCCCGCCCGCAGGCCGACGGCCGCCTGCTCGCGCCGGGGCAGCGGCCGCCCGTTCGCCGTCCAGACGCCGAGGCCGGCCGCCGCCGCCACGACCGCGGGCAGCCACACCGCGGTCGAGATCGGGTCGGCGGGCAGCGGGCCCCGCGCGGCGTAGGCGGCGACGCAGGCCGCGACCAGCAGATACCCCGAGCAGACCGCCGTCACGGCGGCGCCCGTCGACGGCATCGGACGCCCGTCGTCCGCCTCCAGCGTGTCCCGGGCCGCGCGGTGCGCCAGCCAGCCGGGGAGGACCATGAGCAGCAGGGGCGAGAGGCCGAGCGGCGCGGGCACCCCCGAGAGCGTCTCGGTGCGCACCAGATCGGCGCCGTGGGCCAGCAGCCAGAGCCCCGCGGCCGTGTGCAGCGCCCCGCCGGGACCGCTGTCCGGGTACGGGGAGCCGATCCATGCCGCCGTGACCAGCACCGCCAGCCCGCCGAGGCCGAGCACCGCCGCGACACCGCCGCGCACGACGGCGGTGACCAGGGCGGTGGAACGGCCGCCCCGGAGGACCAGCGGCTCGGCCGGCGGCAGGGGGGCCGGCGGCAACGGAGGGTGCTCGGTCACGTGGGTCACGCGCCCATGCTGCCAACGACACGCGCTTTTGCGATGTAACGGGCAAACGACCGTTGTGTCGCTCAATATACGTTTATGTACTTTTCCGCCCACAGGAGCTCTGCGGGAGGTCGACACCGATGAGTCCGACGAGTCGGGGGACCGCCTCTTCCGCGCCCCTCGCGCTGCCCTCCCCGAAGGAGCGGCGCAGACTTCGTGAGGCCCTGGCCCTGAGCGAGGACCAGCTCGCGGAGGCCATGGGCGTCACTCGGGCCACCGTCCGGTCCTGGGAGACGGGCCGGACCGCCCCCCGTGGCCGGAAGCGGGAGGCGTACATGAAGCTCCTCGGCGCGTACGACGAGCCGGCCCGGGACCCGGAGTCGGCGTCGGAGGCGGCCTCGGAGGCGGCCCCCGAGCCCTCCCCGTCCGTACGGCGGGAGGACCCGCCGGCCCCCGAGCCGGAGCCGGAACCGGCGGCGACGCCGGTGACCGCCGCGGAGCCGTGCGAGGAGCCACACGTGGAGCCGTACGTGGAGCCGTACGTGGAGACGGGCACGGAGCCGTACGTGGAATCGGGCACGGGTGTGGAGGGAGGTACGGGTGCGCACGGGGAAACGGGCGCGGGCGCGTACGCCGGCGTGGCGAGGGCGGAGCACCACCCCTTCCGCACCCCCGCGGAGGCCTTCGACGCGCTCTACGCCTACTCCGCCCCCGGCCTCGCCCACCAGACCTATCTGCTGACCGGCCGCCGCCGGCTCGCGCGGGAGTCGGTCGAGCGCGCCTTCCAGCACGCCTGGCAGCGCTGGCCCGAGGTCGCCGTCGACCGAGACCCGGTCGGCTGGGTGCGGGTGGTCGCGTACGAGTACGCGCTCTCCCCCTGGCACCGGTTCCGCCGCCGGCACAAGCACCCCGACAGCCCGCCCATCGAGGCCGGCCGGCGGGCGCTGCTGGCGGTGCTGCTCGACCTGCCGCCGTCGTACCGCCGTACCGTCCTGCTCTACGACGGGCTCGGCCTCGACCTGCCCGACACGGCCGCCGAGACCGAGGCGAGCACCCCCGCGGCAGCCAACCGGTTGCTGCACGCCCGTACCGTCATCGGGCAGCGGATCCCCGCGCTCGCCGACCCCGACGTCCTGCACCGCCGCCTGCGCGCGCTGGTCGCGGAGGCGCCGACGGCGACGCTCCCGACCGCGAAGGCCCTACGGGCCAGGAGCGAGCGGTGGACGCGGCTGTGGACGAGGACGGCGTTGAGCGTGACGACGGTGCTCGTCGGGGCGACGGCCTTCACGGCCGCCACCGCGCCGACGCAGTACCTTCCGGTCCCGGCCCCGGGGGAGGCCGTCAACGGCGTCCCGGCGAGCGCCGGTTCACCGAGGCTCACCCCGCAGGACCGGCAACTGCGCGAGCAGCTCCGCGACCTGCCCCACCCCGGTCCGGAACGCCTGGTCCCGGACACGCACTGACGGCCCTCGCGCTGCCGCCGACTCGGGGCGGCGGCACGGCAGGGCAGCGCCATGCGGGTCCGGTGGGTCCGTACGCGAGTGGGCCCCGCCCCCGCCCGGTTTCCCGGGAGGGGGCGGGGCCCACCTGTGCGGTTCAAACGATTCCGCTTCAGCCCGCGAGGATGGCGCGCGCCAGCTTGGCCGTCTCGGTCGGCGTCTTGCCGACCTTGACGCCGGCGGCCTCGAGGGCCTCCTTCTTCGCCTGCGCCGTGCCGGAGGAGCCGGAGACGATGGCGCCGGCGTGGCCCATGGTCTTGCCCTCGGGCGCGGTGAAGCCCGCGACGTAGCCGACGACCGGCTTGGTCACGTTCTTCGCGATGAAGTCGGCCGCCCGCTCCTCGGCGTCGCCGCCGATCTCGCCGATCATGACGATCAGGTCGGTGTCGGGGTCCGCCTCGAACGCCGCGAGGGCGTCGATGTGCGTGGTGCCGATGACCGGGTCGCCACCGATGCCGACGGCGGAGGAGAAGCCGATGTCACGGAGCTCGTACATCATCTGGTACGTCAGCGTGCCGGACTTCGAGACCAGGCCGATGCGGCCCGGCTTCGTGATGTCGCCCGGGATGATGCCGGCGTTGGACTGGCCCGGGGTGATGAGACCGGGGCAGTTCGGGCCGATGATGCGGGTCTTGTTGCCCTTCGACTGCGCGTACGCCCAGAAGGCGGCGGAGTCGTGGACGGCGATGCCCTCGGTGATGACGACCGCGAGCGGGATCTCGGCGTCGATCGCCTCGACCACGGCGGCCTTGGCGAAGGCCGGCGGGACGAAGAGGACGGAGACGTTCGCGCCCGTCTTCTCCATCGCCTCGGCGACGGAGCCGAAGACCGGGACCTCGGTGCCGTCGAAGTCGACGGAGGTGCCGGCCTTGCGCGGGTTGACGCCACCGACGATGTTGGTGCCGTCACCCAGCATGAGCTTGGTGTGCTTCAGGCCCGTGGCACCGGTCATGCCCTGGACGATGACCTTGCTGTCCTTGGTGAGGAAGATAGCCATGGTGTGCTTGACCTCGTCCCTTACTTCGCAGCCGCGAGCTCGGCGGCCTTGTCGGCCGCGCCGTCCATGGTGTCCACGCGCTGCACGAGCGGGTGGTTCGCGTCCGACAGGATCTTGCGACCCAGCTCCGCGTTGTTGCCGTCGAGGCGCACGACCAGCGGCTTGGTGACCTCTTCGCCCTTGCTCTTCAGGAGCTCCAGCGCCTGGACGATGCCGTTGGCGACCTCGTCACAGGCGGTGATGCCACCGAAGACGTTGACGAACACGGACTTGACGTCCGGGTCGCCCAGGATGATCTCCAGGCCGTTCGCCATGACCTCGGCGGAGGCGCCGCCGCCGATGTCGAGGAAGTTGGCCGGCTTCACGCCGCCGTGGTTCTCACCGGCGTACGCGACGACGTCCAGGGTCGACATGACCAGGCCGGCGCCGTTGCCGATGATGCCGACCTCGCCGTCGAGCTTGACGTAGTTGAGGTTCTTGGCCTTGGCAGCAGCCTCGAGCGGGTTGGCTGCGGCCTTGTCCTCGAGCGCCTCGTGCTCGGGCTGACGGAAGTCGGCGTTCTCGTCGAGAGACACCTTGCCGTCCAGGGCCAGGATGTCGCCGGAGGCGACCTTGGCCAGCGGGTTGACCTCGACGAGGAGCGCGTCCTCGGCGACGAAGGTCTCCCAGAGGGTCACGAGGACCTCGGCGACCTTCTCGGCGACCTCGGCCGGGAACTTCGCCTGGGCGACGATCTCGCGGGCCTTCTCGATGGTCACACCGGTGTTGGAGTCGACCGGGACCTTCGCGAGGGCCTCGGGGGTCTTCTCCGCGACCTCCTCGATGTCCATGCCGCCCTGCACCGAGGCCATGGCCAGGAAGGTGCGGTTGGTGCGGTCGAGGAGGTACGAGACGTAGTACTCCTCGAGGATTTCCGGAGCGGTCTCCGCGATCATCACCTTGTGGACCGTGTGGCCCTTGATGTCCATCCCGAGGATGTCCGTCGCGCGGGCGACGGCCTCGTCCGGGGTGGAGGCCAGCTTCACGCCGCCGGCCTTGCCGCGGCCGCCGACCTTCACCTGCGCCTTGACGACCGACTTGCCGCCAAGACGCTCGGTGGCCTCGCGCGCCGCCTCAGGCGTGTCGATGACTTCACCGGCCAGCACCGGTACACCGTGCTTGGCGAAGAGGTCCCTCGCCTGGTACTCGAACAGGTCCACGCGCGTCCGTCCCTTTTCTGATGATCGCGGTTCGTTGTCTGCGTGGGCGTGCCGCGAAGGGCAACGTGACTGCGCTGTCACAAGGGAGGCGTACACGGTGTCCGTGGACGCGGCATGTCCGTCTCGCAGGTTATCCCCGAGGGACGTGGGTCCCTAAATCGCAGATCACACCGGAGCGGTGATACGGGTCACAGAACGTAGGGGGCGCGGGGCGGTCCGTAGGGGTACGGGATGGGGGCCGCGGGGCCCAAGTGGCAGGCAGGGCCCGGGCTTCCCCGGCCTCACGACGCGCCCGCCCGCGGGGTGAGGGGCCTGAGACGAGCCCTGTGACATGGGCCTCAGTGGGGTGCGCCGGGCCGGTGGGACGGGGGCGCGGCGACGGATTCCGCACCGGGGCGGGCGCGGCGGGGGTGGTCATCGCGGGGCGGGGCCGGGGCGGTCATCGCGGGGCGGCCGGGTCGGGCTGCGGGAGGGGGCGTTTCTCGATCGCCGCCGCCATCACCTCCGGGAAGAGGTCGGGGGTGCAGGCGAAGGCGGGGGCGCCGAGCGCCGCGAGGGCGGCCGCGTGCTCGCGGTCGTAGGCCGGGGCGCCCTCGTCGGAGAGCGCGAGCAGCGTCACGAACTGCACCCCGGCGGTCTTCATCGCCGCGACCCGCTTGAGCATCTCGTCGCGGATCCCTCCTTCGTACAGATCGCTGATGAGGACGACGACGGTGTCGGCGGGCCGCGTGATCCTCGCCTGGCAGTAGGCGAGGGCGCGGTTGATGTCGGTGCCGCCGCCGAGCCGGGTGCCGAAGAGGACGTCGACCGGGTCGTCGAGCCGGTCGGTCAGGTCGACGACCGCCGTGTCGAAGACGACGAGCCGGGTCGCGATCGACCGCATCGAGGCGAGGACCGCGCCGAACACCGAGGCGTAGACGACCGACGCCGCCATCGAGCCCGACTGGTCGATGCAGAGGACGACGTCCTTCTGCACCGACCGCGCGGAGCGGCCGTGGCCGATGAGCCGCTCGGGGACGACCGTGCGGTGGTCGGGCAGGTAGTTCTTGAGGTTGGCGCGGATCGTGCGGTCCCAGTCGATGTCCCGGTGCCGGGGCCTGCTGATGCGGGCCGACCGGTCGAGCGCGCCGGTGAGGGTGGCGCGGGCGCGGGTGGCGAGGCGCTTCTCCAGGTCGTCGACGACCTTGCGGACGACCGCTCGAGCCGTCTCCTTGGTGGTCTCCGGCATGGCCTTGTGGAGGGAGAGCAGGGTGCCGACGAGATGGACGTCGGCCTCGACGGCCTCCAGCATCTCGGGTTCCAGGAGGAGGGTGGACAGGCCGAGCCGGTCGATGGCGTCGCGCTGCATGACCTGGACGACGGGGCTGGGGAAGTACGTACGGATGTCCCCGAGCCAGCGGGCGACCGAAGGGGCCGAGCCGCCGAGACCGGCGGAGCGCTCGCGTCCGCCGGACGGCCCCGGTGCGCCGGACGGTTTCGGTCCTTGTCCGTAGAGGGCGTTCAGCGCGCCGTCCATCGCCGCGTCCGTCCCGCCGAGGGAACATCCGGTGCCGTCCGCCTCTCCCCCACCGAGGACCATGCGCCAGCGCCGCAGTCTTTCGTCGTGTCCGCTCATGGTCATCGGCCGACCTCCTCGGCGGCTTTCGGGCGTTCGGATGTGCCTGGGCCGCGCAGGGGCCGTCCGGCGTCACCGGACGACGGTGCGGCCCCGCCGAGCAGCGGTCCGCGGGCGTCGCCCAGCAGTGGTGCGGCGTCGCCGAGGAGCAGCCGCAGGACAGGGAGCACGCCGTCGGCGCGCTCCTCGTCGAGCCCGGTGGCGAAGCCGGGGGTGCCGGCGTCCGGGCGGGGCGTGGTGGTGGACGCGCCGCGCGCGACCAGCTCGCCGAGCGTGCGCCGGACCCCCGGTTCGTAGGCGGAGAAGGTGCGGCGCAGGAGCGGCAGGACGTCGGTGAAGGCGTCCCCGGGGACCGCGGTCAGCCAGTCGTCGACGAGGGCGAGGAGCCGCTGGTCGTGGACGAGGAGCATGCCGCCTCCGGAGGCTCCGCCGACGAAGCCCTCGATCCAGGCGGCCGCGTCGGCGGGCGGGGTGCCGGGCGAGAGGGCGAGGCCCATGAGCCGGGCGGCCTCGTCCTCGTCGAGGCGGTCGTCGTCGAGGAGGAGCCGGGCCGACCGGCCGCGGAGGGCGCCGGGCACGCTGCCGCGGTCGGCGAGCCCGCGCAGCACCCCGGCCCAGCGGTCGAGCAGTCCGGCGCGGTCCGGCAGGAGCCGCAGGGCGCCGTGGACGCCGTCGAGGTGGCCGCGCATCTCGGCGGCCGCGTCGGCGTCGAGGCCGGTGCAGGCGGGGGGCAGTCCGACGCAGATCCGTTCGGCGAGCCCGGCCGCGACCTCGCCGAGCGCGGTGGTGTCGGTGGCGCGGACGTCTCCGTAGCGGAGGGACCGGGCGAGGGCGGGCAGGGCCTGGGCGAGGTGGCCGACGTCGGTGTCCAGTGCGGCCCGGTCGGCGAGCGCCGTCATGACCGTGGGCAGGGCGTCGCCGAGCCCGGCGAGCAGGCAGCGCTCGGCGAGGGCGGTGATGTCGGCGAGGGCGGTGGTCTCCAGGGCGCGGCTCTCCGCCTTGGAGGTGGCGGCGGCGGCGACGGTGGTGCCCCAGACGCCCGCCTCGGCGACCTGGACGTACAGCTCGGGCTGCCAGCGCAGCCGCCAGCTCTCCCGGAACGTGCCGGTGCCGCCCCGTCCGGCGACCGGCTCGCCCCAGCGGACGCCGAGCAGTGTCAGCCGGTGCAGCAGCCGGCTGCGGGCCGCGTCGTTCTCCTTCCGCAGGTCCAGGTCCAGCTCGCGCTCCGACGCCTCGGGTCTGAGCCGCAGGCCGCGCTGGAGGCGGGCGAGGTCCCGCTGGAGGGGTACGGCGGGGGCGTCGGCCGGGACCTGGCCGAGGACGTCCCCGACGACGAGGCGGTCGCGCACGAGGCCGAGGGGGACGTCGGAGCCGTCGCACATCACGGCCCGTACGGCGTCGGTGGTCTCGCCGAGCCCCGCGAGGGGCCGGCCGCGCATCGCCGCGAGGGTCTGCGCGAGCCGCACGGCCTCGATGACGTGGGCGGAGGAGACCGGCAGGTCCTCCTCCCGCAGGAGGCGGGCGACCCGGGTCATCCAGCGTTCGACCGGCCGGTCGGGGGCGGCGAAGAGATGGGCGTACCAGCCGGGCGAGTCGACGCCCGCGCCGTACCCGGAGCGGCGGGCGAGGCGGCGGTGGGTCCAGGGCACCCACGTCATCTCGGTCTTGACCTTGGGCAGGCCCCTGAGGAGGGCGCGGTCCGCGGTGGCGGTGGCCTTCCGGGTGAGGGCGGGGACGTGCCAGGCACCGCAGACGACCGCGACGCCGTCGCCGAACTCCCTGCGGGCGGACCTGAGCTGGAGCCGCATATGCGCCTCGCGTACGAGGTCGCGGGCGTCGCCCCCGTCGCCGTACGCCTCCCGCAGCGCGCCCATGGCCTCGGCGAGGGCGGTGAACGGGGCCGTCGGGTCGGCGGGGGCGGCCGCGGTGCGGTGCTCGACGACGTCCTCCCACCAGCGCTCGGGGTCGTCGTACCCGGCGGCGTCGGCCAGTTCGGCGACCGGGTCGATGCGCACCTGCCGGTCGGCCTCGTCGTCCCCTTCGCCGTCGCCCCAGGTGGGGTCGGCGGCCAGGGTGTGGGTGGCGGGCAGGTCGATGAACCGGACGGCGGCGCCGTGGGACAGCGCCCAGCGGATCGCCACCCACTCGGGCGAGAACTCCGCCAGCGGCCAGAAGGCGGCCCGGCCGGGGTTGTCCACGGCGTGGGCGAGGAGGGCGACGGGCGGCCGCATGGCCTCGTCGGCGGCGAGCGCGAGCAGCCCGTCGGCCTCGGGCGGTCCTTCGACGAGGACGGCGGCGGGCCGCTCCGCGTCGAGCACGGCCCGCACCGCTCGCGCGGACCCGGGGCCGTGGTGCCGCACCCCGAGCACGAGCGGCCCGCGGCCGCCCGCGCCCGCCCCGCGACCGGCGTCTCCCGCCCGGTCCGCGCCGATCGTCTCCGTCGCGCTCCTCACGTCCGCCGCGGATCGCACGCGTACCGCGGTCGTCGTGGGGGCCGTCACGCGCTCACCTCGCGGCAGGCGCGGTAGAAGTCCTTCCAGCCGTCCCGCTCCCGCACGACCGTCTCCAGATACTCCTGCCAGATGACGCGGTCCGCCGCGGGGTCGCGGACGACGGCGCCGAGGATGCCGGCGGCGACGTCGCCGGGGCGCAGGAGGCCGTCGCCGAAGTGGGCGGCGAGGGCGAGGCCGCCGGTGACGACGGAGATCGCCTCGGCCGTCGACAGCGTCCCGGAAGGGGACTTGAGCTTGGTGCGGCCGTCGGTGGTGATGCCGTCCCGCAGCTCGCGGAAGACGGTGACGACCCGGCGGATCTCCTCGACGCCCTCGGGGACGGCGGGCAGGTCGAGGGAGCGTCCGATCTGGTCGACTCGGCGGGAGACGATGTCGACCTCGGCCTCCGCGGTGGCGGGCAGCGGCAGCACCACCGTGTTGAAGCGGCGGCGCAGCGCGCTGGAGAGGTCGTTGACGCCCCGGTCGCGGTCATTGGCGGTGGCGATGAGGTTGAAGCCGCGGACGGCCTGCGCCTCCTGTCCCAACTCCGGTATGGGAAGGGTCTTCTCGGACAGGATCGTGATGAGCGTGTCCTGCACGTCGGCGGGGATGCGGGTGAGTTCCTCGACGCGGGCGGTCAGCCCCTCGGACATCGCGCGCATGACGGGGCTGGGCACGAGCGCGTCCCGGCTCGGTCCGTGGGCGAGCAGCCGCGCGTAGTTCCATCCGTACCGGATCGCCTCCTCGGGCGTGCCGGCGGTGCCCTGGACGAGGAGGGTGGAGTCTCCGCTGACGGCGGCGGCCAGGTGTTCGGAGACCCACGTCTTGGCGGTGCCGGGGACGCCGAGCAGGAGCAGGGCCCGGTCGGTGGCGAGTGTGCTGACGGCGACCTCGACGATCCTGCGCGGCCCCACGTACTTGGGTGTGATCACCGTCCCGTCGGGGAGCGTGCCGCCGAGGAGATAGGTGGCGACGGCCCACGGCGAGAGCTGCCAGCGGACGGGCCTCGGCCGGTCGTCGACGGCGGCGAGCGCCTTGAGTTCGTCGGCGAAGGCGTGCTCGGCGTGCGGCCGCAGGGCCTCGGCGCCGGTGTCCGGCACGGTGCTCGTGATGGTTTCGGGCACGGTCATGGATCCCCCTCCAGATCGTTCGACCTGATGTGGGATCCACGGTGCACCATGCCACTGACAATGACCCGTCGCCGCAGCTCAGGGCCGTAAGTCCGGTGCCGCGAAGGCGAGTCAGCCGGCGATCGGGGAGACCGCGACGCAGCCGCCGGTCATCGCCGCCTGGCCCTTGGCCTCCTTGATGACCTTGCCGTCGTGGATGACCTTGCAGGTGAGACCGGACGGGTCGAGCGCGAGCGGGATGACGGCCGGCGGCATGATGCCCTTGAGCGTCACCGTCTTCTTCCACGGCGTGGCGGGCTTCTTCTCCGACTCGGTCTTCGGGTCCATGGCCGTGCCGCCGCCGGCGTGGTACTCGATCGACTCGATGCCCTTGCCCGTGACCTCGTACGTCACTTCGTAGGACTCGTTCACGGCCTTGTCGACCTGGTCGGCCGCCGTGGAGCAGGCGCCGAGGCCGAGGGCGAGGCCGGTGACGGCGAGGGCCGAGGCGGCGGTACGGATGGTGCGCTTCATGACGGGGTCCCCCTGAACTGCCGCGGTGACGCGGGCTGTCGAGGCCGGTCTTCCGGCCCGATCTCTCGCAGGAAATCGTAAAGGAAAGGTAAAGTCAAGCGGCTTCCCGGCCGGTCCGGGGGCGCGAACCAGCAGGCCGGGGCCGTTGTCAGTGCCGCCCCCTAACGTCAGGGGCATGGACACACAGGGGGTGCGCTGGACGGCGGATCAGGTGCTGGCTCTGGCTCCTGACGACGCGTCGCGCAGAGCGGGGAGCAGACTGGGCGCGGCCGGGACGTGGTCCGGGACGGGCTGCGACGGCGACGGCGCCGTCTGGGGCCTGTGCCGGGGCAGCGGCAGCACGCCGTACCGGACGGTGGTCGACACGACGGGCCCCGCATACACGTGCAGTTGTCCGAGCCGGAAGTTCCCGTGCAAGCACGCGCTGGGACTGCTGCTGCTCTGGGCATCGGGCAGTACGGCCGTCGGCGCCGCCGAGGCGCCCGACTGGGCCGGTCCATGGCTCAGCGCCCGACGCGCGCGCGAGGACTCGGGCGGGCGGGCCGGGAGCCCGGCCGCCGAGCCCGCCGACCCCGAGGCGGTGCGGCGCCGTGCCGAGCGGCGCGCGGCCCGGATCACCGCCGGCGCCGAGGAGTTGGAGCAGCGCCTCACCGACCTGCTGCGCGGCGGCCTGGCAACGGCGGAGCGGTCGGGGTACGCCCTGTGGGAGGAGACGGCGGCCCGCATGGTCGACGCGCAGGCACCGGGACTCGCGGGGCGCGTGCGGGAGTTGGGGGCCATCCCGGGTTCGGGGCCCGGCTGGCCGGTGCGGCTCCTGGAGGAGTGCGCGCTCACCCACCTCCTCGACCGGGCCTGGCTCGGCGTGGACCGGCTCCCCGATCCGCTCGCGGCGACCGTACGCACCCGCGTGGGGCTCACGACGCCGGCGCGGGGACCGGTGGTGCGCGATCACTGGCTGGTCCTCGCCCAGGGCGACACCTCGGACGGCAGACTGACGACCCGCCGGATCTGGCTGCACGGCCGGGAGACCGGGCGGACCGCGCTTCTGCTCTCCTTCGGAGCGGCGGGGCGGGCCCCGCAGCTCTCCCTCCCGGTCGGCTCCGTCCTCGACGCCGCGCTCACCCTCCACGCGGGCGCGGGCACGCTGCGGGCCGAATGGACCGAGCAGTTCGCCGCCCCCGCCCCGCTCGACGCCCCGCCGCGAGGCGGCACCGTCACCGACGCCCTCACTTCCTACGGCCTCGCCCTGCGCGAGGACCCCTGGCTGGACTCCTGGCCGGCGACCCTGGCCGAGGTCGTCCCGATACCGACGGAGTACGGCTGGCAGCTCGCGGACCCGGGCGCCTCGGGCGGTGAGGGCGAGGCCGTGCCGGTGAACGCCTCCGCCCTGGCCCGGCCCGGGCTCTGGCGACTGGCGGCACTGTCCGGCGGCCGCCCGGTCCGCGTCTTCGGCGAGTGCGGGCACCGGGGTTTCACCCCCCTCGCCGCCTGGTCGTCTGAGGCCCCGGGCGAGACGGTCCCGCTCCACTGACGGCCGAGCGACGCGGGGGCCGGGGGGCGACGGGTCTGCGGGGGGCGACGGTGATCGCGGGCGGCGGGCGGCGGGCGGCGGGCGGCGGGCGGCGGGCGGCGGGGCGAACGCTCGGCACGCCCGATCCGGTCGCCGCCGGCCGGCCGAGGCACCCGGGCGGGAAGGTCCCGCTCCACGCGCCTTCGCGCGCGACGACAGGGCCCTGGCCGCCCTGCCCACGCAGGCCGCAGCGACCGGGGCGCGGGCGGCGCCGCCGGGCGGGTCGTGGCGCCTCGCGCAACGGTCCCGCTCGCTCCGCGCACGCCCGCGCGCAACACCCGGGGCGGCACCGCCCCGCGCCCGACCCGCCCACTCCGACGGACCGACCGACCGAAGCGACACGACAGAGACGACAGAGACGACAAGGCTGGAGGACTTCGATGGACGCCTGGGAACAGCTCGTCACCTCGGCGCTGCTCGGCACCGACCGGCGGCCGCCCGCGCTCGTGGCGCCCGTGCCGGGGGCGTCGAGGACGACGGCACCCGTGG
Source organism: Streptomyces sp. NPDC008121 (assembly GCF_042957155.1). NCBI lineage: Bacteria > Bacillati > Actinomycetota > Actinomycetes > Kitasatosporales > Streptomycetaceae > Streptomyces > Streptomyces sp. NPDC008121. The sequence goes on from NZ_JBIBHT010000003.1 coordinate 924,503, forward strand.
GCGAGGCCCCGGTCGCCCTGCTCGACGCCGCGGCCGTGCACACCGTACGGCGCAGGGCGGGGCTGCGCCCCGGGCCCGTCGCACCGGCCCCCGAGCCCGCCCCCGAGGACGGCCGACGGCCGCTGCCCGCGGCGGCCCGCCGTCGCCTCGCCCTGCTGCTCGCGGACCGGGCGGCCCCCGCCCCGTCCGGCGGGCGGCGCGGGGCGGCGCCGGACCTCGCCGAACTGCTCCCCCAGTGGCTGGCCGCCGCCAACGAGCGCGGCTTCCAGGCGCCCGCCTCCACCCTCCCCGCTCTCCTCGACGCCGCCCGCGCCAGGACCGACCTGCGCCCCCAGGCGCTCACGCTGGCGGGCCCGCGCGGGCTGTGGCTGGCCAGGCTGAACCCCGAGTGGAAGTTCGCCCTGCGCGGCACGTCCGGCAGCGCCTCGCTCCCCGACGTCCGGGACCCCGAGGGCGTGCGGTCCCTGTGGGCGGAGGGTCTGTTCGCGGAGCGGGTCGCCCTCCTCGGCGCGCTCCGGGCCGAGGACCCCGCGGCCGCGCGGTCCCTGCTCGCGTCCACCTGGGCAGCCGAACGGGCCGAGGACCGGCTGATGTTCCTGGACTCGCTGCGGGCCGGCCTCTCCGACGCCGACGAGGAGTTCCTGGAGGCCGCGCTCACCGACCGGAGCCGCAACGTCCGCTCCACCGCCGCCGAACTGCTCTCGGCCCTGCCCCGATCGGCGCTCGCGGGCCGCATGGCGGGCAGGGCCGCGTCCTGCGTCAGCCTGGACCGTACGGAGGGGGCCGAGACGATCGTCGTCGAGGCACCGCACGAGTGCGACGCCGGCATGCGGCGGGACGGGCTGCTGCCCACGCCGCCCACGGGCCGGGGCGAGCGGTCGTGGTGGCTGGGACAACTGGTGGAGGCCGCTCCACTGGGTTGCTGGCCGGGCCGGTTCGGCGGGCGCTCTCCCGAGGAGATCGTCGCCCTGCCCGTCACCGACGACTGGCGGGGCGAACTGCACGCGGCGTGGTGCCGGGCCGCCGTCCGCCAGCGTGACGCGGCCTGGTCCCGGGCCCTGCTCGGCCCCCCGTCGGCCCCGCCCGCGACGGGGCCGGGCACCTCCTCCCTCGCCGAACGCGCCCAACTGCTCTCCACGCTCCCGGAGGACGAGCGGGCCCGCTGGGTCGCCTCCTTCATCGCGGCCCACGGCCTGTCGGAGGCCTTCCAACTCCTCGGCGTCTGCGCGGTCCCCTGGGCGGAGCCCCTGGGCGGTGCGGTGATCGACGCTCTGGACATCGCCCGGGAGGCCGGCAGCTACCCCTGGAGCTTCAGCGGAGTGATGGGCCTGGCCGAACGCTGCCTCTCCCCCACGGCAGCCCCCCACCTGGACTCTCTGACAGCCCTCCCTCCCGAACCGGAGGACGCCTCCCCCGGCGCGGGCAGCTACTGGTCGGAGGCCTTCCAACGCCTGGTCTCGACCCTGCGCCTCCGCGCGGACATGCTCAGAGAACTGGACACGGAGGAGCCCGGTCCGGGGCGGCCGACGGGGTGACATGGCGTGTCCGGCCAGGCAGGGGGGCCAGGGGGTACGGCGGCCGCCCACGCGTGCGCGAGCGGGCGAGAGCAGCGCGACGGCTCGGGCCCACCGCGGCACCTGGCCGCAGCGCACGGCTCATGGCCCAGGTCTGGCGGGAACCCCCGCTCGGCGGGGTGCGGTGTCGGTCGGCCGCCCGAACACGAAAGCCCGGCGGGAACCCCGCTCGGCGAGGTACGCCGGCAGGGTGGCTGGCGGGGCCAGGAGCCCCTGCCCGGCCTGCCTAAGTCGCGCGTCGGGTGCGGTGGCGGTCGGCCGCCCGCACACGAAGGCCCGGCGAGAGCTCCGCAGCGGACCCAGCCCACCGTGGTGCCTGGCGGCCACACACGGGATGTCCGGCTACCCACGGCGCGTGGGCCGGGACCCCCGGGGCCCGCCGCCCTTCCGCAGGGATCGAGTGAACTCAGAGCAGCACCGAGAGGCCTGCGGAGCCGAGCGCCGTGCCGGTCGGAGCGGCATTCGGGTGAATCCGGCGCCGTACGAGAGGGCCGGGCCGGCGGACCAGCGGGGCGCCCGTGTGGAACGGGCCGGCGGCACCTCACGGCCGGACAGGGCCGGGCCCCAGGCCTCCGGCGGGCAGCCAGGCCAAGAGGCGGGCCGCAGCCCGGCTGACCGCAGCGCCTATGTGGAACGGAGCCCCGGCACCTCAGCGCCGGAAAGGCAGGGCCCTCGGCGGACAGCCAGGGAGGCCTGCGGCCGGGAGCCTCGCCGGAGCAGCTCCCATGCGGAACAGCCCCCGGCACCTCAGGGCCGGAAAGCGCAGACCCCGCCCCCGGCAGGCAGCCGGGCCCCCGGCGACGGAACGCCCGCCTGAGACGACCGTACGACGACAGCCGAGCCACGGCCCGGCCGGCGGAGCGCCCGAGGCGGCGGCCCCCACGCCCAGGCATAGGGCCACAGACAGCACGCCACCCCCATCAGGCAGCCGGCACGCCCGTCACCCCACCCCCGCGGCGTTTACGCCGCCACGCGCACGTTCGTGTTCACCCAGTCGACGATCGACGCGGTCGTCGCGCCCGGCGTGAAGATCTCCGCCACGCCCTTCTCCTTCAGTGGCGCGATGTCCGCCTCGGGGATGATCCCGCCGCCGAAGACCTTGATGTCCTCCGCGTCCCGCTCCCGCAGGAGGTCCAGGACCTTCGCGAAGAGCGTGTTGTGCGCGCCCGAGAGGATCGACAGGCCGATCGCGTCGGCGTCCTCCTGGATCGCCGTGTCCACGATCTGCTCGGGCGTCTGGTGCAGGCCGGTGTAGATGACCTCCATACCGGCGTCCCGCAGTGCCCTCGCGATCACCTTGGCCCCGCGATCGTGGCCGTCGAGACCCGGCTTGGCCACCACCACGCGGATCGGACCGGTCACACCCATCACTGCCTCCACATGCGACCCCCGCGCCTGTTACCCGGGGAGGTGAACGAACGTTATCGCCAGCATCCCGTACGCGACCGTTTCGCGGAGGGCACCGAGGGGGAAATCACACGTGGGACGTGTTCGCTCCGCGCCGGACCCTCCCGGGGCCCGCTCCGGGAGCCCACCAGCCGTATACCGGGTGGAGGTCGCCGATGGTGTTCACCAAGCTCACCAAGGTCACGACCACACTGAAGGCCAACGCCCTGGAGCTGGCGATCCTCACCGGTCACCTCTTCCTCTACCCCTCCGGAATCGTCCGCGAGCGCGCGGTGACCACCCCCGCCGCCGGGCCCGGCTCCGGCGGCCGCCCGGTCGTCCTGCTGCACGGCTTCGTCGACAACCGCTCGGTCTTCGTCATGCTGCGGCGCTCGCTCACCCGCCACGGCCGTGCCTGCCTGGACTCGCTCAACTACTCCCCGCTCACCTGCGACCTCCGTACCGCCGCCGCCCTGCTCGGCCGGCGTGTCGAGGAGCTGTGCGCCCGGACAGGACACGAGCACGTCGACCTCGTCGGGCACAGCCTCGGCGGGCTCATCGCCCGCTATTACGTGCAGCGCCTGGGCGGCGACGCGCGGGTGCGCACGCTGGTCACGCTCGGTACACCGCACTCCGGGACGACCGCCATCCCCTGGGCCGGCGCCCACCCGCTGGTCCGCCAGATGCGGCCCGGTTCCGACGTGCTGCGGGAGCTGGCCGGGCCCGCGCCCGCCTGCCGGACCCGTTTCGTCAGCTTCTGGAGCGACCTGGACCAGGTGATGATCCCGGTCGAGACGGCCCGTCTCGACCACCCCGACCTCCTGGTGCACAACGTGCGCGTCAGCGGGATCGGCCATCTGGCCCTGCCGGTCCACCCGACGGTCGCCTCCGGCATCCTCCAGGTGCTCGACGCCGAGGAGCTGGACCCCGAAGAGCTGGGGAGCGGCGCGCCGGACGCCGACGACCCCGGAGCCGCGTCCGTCGCCTGACAGCCGGGACGGACGACACGGGACGGAAGACCACACGGGACGGACGACACCGGACAGCCACACCGGACGGACGACACCGGTCAGGCCACACCGGACCGACCACGCAGGCCAGACCACACCCGACGCACCGCGGAGCAGAGCCGACCTCACCGGACACACCCGGAGCAGGGCGGACCGAGCCGGACGGACCGGGACGCGCCGGACCCGGGCCCACCACGATTCGTATCCCCGCGACATATTCACAACCGGTCACACCCGACGCACCTCGGCACATGACAGCCCGCCAGAAGGCGCGCTTTCTTCGAACGTTTCTCGAACACAGAGCCAAAGCTCTCCCCCGAGACCGCCGAAACACGGCCGATTGCCCGTTTCCTGTGAAGCCAAAACCCTCCGAAGATTGTCGCTTGCGCATACCGCCGGGTACAGTCGCGCCACTGCTTACCCCCGGGACACCCCTCATCGGGCCCGCCCCGGACTGGTCCTGCCGCCGAGGCGAGAGAGAAGTTGGTGAACGACCAGCACCCCCACGCCGGATACGTCGGAGACGACGCGCACAGCACCGGCAGCTTCGCCACCGACCCACTGTTCGGCGCCCTCCCGGGCGAGTACGACGCGGACCACAGCGGTCAGTACGACACCACTCAGTGGAACGGCAGCCACCAGTGGGACGCCGGTACGTACGACGCCTACGTCACGCAGCAGCCGATGACGCAGCAGCAGTACGACACCACCGGCCAGTGGGACGCCACCGCCTGGAGCGAGGCGCAGCAGACCGGTCAGTTCCACACGGCGCACCTCACCTCGTACGACACGACCGGACAGTGGACGGCCCCCGCCTTCGAGACGGGTACGTACGACGCCACCGCCTGGAACTACGCCGCCGCGCCGGAGCACGAGCAGCTCCACACCGAGCCCGTGGTCCCGCAGCAGTACACCCCGGACTACGACTTCGTCGCCGACCACGGCGTCGCCCACACCGAGCACGTACAGCACGCACCGCACGCGCAGCATGTCGAACACGGCGAGCACGCGGAGCACTTCGGGAGCGCCGAGCACTTCGAGCAGGCCGCGGACCACGGCCTGGGGCACGACGCCCCCCACGAAGGCGCGCACACCGCGCAGTTCGAGGCCGTCCTGCCCGACGGGAACCCGTACGACTACGGCTACGACGGCCCGGCGGAGCAGCACGAGCACGAGCCGGCGCGGGACGAGGCGCCCGTCGAACTCCTCACGGAGTCGGTGGCCCCCGTCTCCGCGCGCCCCGTGCGCCGTTCCTCCTCCTCCGGCGGCCGCGGCCGCCGCCGTACGCCCGCCAAGCGCTCCGCGCTGCTGACCGTCGCCGTTCCCTCCGCCTGCGTCATGGGTGTCGCCGGGATCGCCGCCGCCTCGGTCGGCAGCCTCACCGAGGCGGGCGCCGAGACCAAGGACGACGTTGCCGTCGCCGCCGCCGACCCGTCGTCGGTGAAGCCGGTCGCCGCCAACAACAAGCTGGACACGCAGCTCGCGGCGCTCAGCGCCGACGCCCGCGACTTCGGCGACCGCGCCAGCCGCACCCAGGAGCGCATCGACCTCAAGCTGCGCCAGGAAGCGGAGAAGAAGAAGCGTGAGGAGGAGGCGGCCCGCAAGGAGGCGCTGCGTCCGAAGTTCATGCTCCCGGTCAAACTGCACCAGCTCAGCGCGCAGTACGGCCAGGCCGGCGTCAACTGGATGTCCGTGCACACCGGCATCGACTTCCCCGTGCAGTACGGCACGAAGGTGATGGCCGCGACCGACGGCACCGTCCGCACCCAGTGGAACAGCGCCTACGGCAACATGGCGATCGTGACCGCCGCCGACGGCACCGAGACCTGGTACTGCCACCTCAGCAGCACCAAGATCCGTTCCGGCAAGGTCAAGGCCGGCGACGTCATCGCGTACTCCGGAAACTCCGGCAACTCCACCGGCCCCCACCTCCACTTCGAGGTGCGGCCGAACGGCGGGGCGGCCATCGACCCCGAGGCGTGGCTGCGCAGTCACGGGCTCAACCCCACCGGCTGACGCCCCGGGCCCGCACGCGCGCCACCACCCACCCACAGACGCCACACACGTCACGCACGCCACAGACGAAGGGCCCCGGCCGAAGCCGGGGCCCTTCCTCGTCCGTACCGTCCGCGGTCAGAGCTTCTCGACCGGGGCGTACCGCAGCAGCAGCCGCTTCGGCTTCTCGTCACCGAAGTCGATCGTCGCCTGTGCGTCGCCGCCCGCGCCCGTCACCTGCATGACCGTGCCCAGGCCGAACTGGTCGTGCGTGACCCGGTCGCCGACCTGGAGCGTGATCACCGGCTTCTCGCCCGCCCGGCGCGTGGCGAAGCCCGACGGGCCCGAACGCGAACGCGAGGAGGACAGCTGGGAGGTGATCCCGGAGGTCGGCCCGGCGGGCTTGACCATCGGGCCCGTCCGCTTCCACTCCAGATACGTCGGCGGGATCTCCTCCAGGAAACGCGAGGCCGGGTTGTACGAGGGCTGGCCCCAGGCGCTGCGCATCGAGGAGCGGGTCAGATAGAGCCGCTCGCGGGCGCGCGTGATGCCCACGTACGCCAGGCGCCGCTCCTCCTCCAGCTCCTTGGCCTGGCCGAGGGCGCGCATGTGCGGGAAGACACCGTCCTCCATGCCGGTCAGGAAGACCACCGGGAATTCGAGGCCCTTGGCGGTGTGCAGCGTCATCAGCGTGATGACTCCGGACCCCTCCTCGTCCTCGTCGGGGATCTGGTCGGAGTCGGCGACGAGGGCGACCTTCTCCAGGAACTCGGCGAGGGTGGCGGGCTCTTCGCCGCGCTCCTGCTCGAACTCCAGGGCCACGGCGGCGAGTTCCTGGAGGTTCTCGATCCGGGTCTCGTCCTGCGGGTCCGTGGAGGCCTGCAGCTCGGCGAGATAGCCGGTCCGCTCCAGGACGGCCTCGAGCACGACGGCGGGGCCCGCCCCCGAGTCGACGACGGTGCGGAGCTCCTCCATGAGGGCGTTGAAGCGCTTGACGGCGTTGGCCGAGCGGGCCGCCATGCCGTACGCCTCGTCGACCCGCTTCAGCGCCTGCGGGAAGGTGATCTTCTCGCGTAGGGAGAGGGCGTCGATCATCGCCTCGGCGCGCTCGCCGATGCCCCGCTTGGGGACGTTGAGAATGCGGCGCAGCGGGACGTTGTCCTCGGGGTTGGCGAGAACGCGGAGGTAGGCGAGGACGTCGCGGACCTCCTTGCGCTCGTAGAACCGCACGCCGCCGACGACCTTGTACGGCAGGCCGACGCGGATGAAGATCTCTTCGAAGACACGGGACTGGGCGTTCGTGCGGTAGAAGACCGCGACGTCGCCGGCCTTCGCGTCGCCCGCGTCCGTGAGCCGGTCGATCTCGTCGGCGACGAACTGGGCCTCGTCGTGCTCGGTGTCGGCGACATAGCCGGTGATCTGCGCGCCCGCGCCCGCGTTCGTCCAGAGGTTCTTGGGGCGGCGGGACTCGTTGCGCTCGATGACCGCGTTGGCGGCGGAGAGGATCGTCTGCGTCGAGCGGTAGTTCTGCTCGAGCAGGATCGTCGTCGCGTTCGGATAGTCCTCCTCGAACTGGAGGATGTTGCGGATGGTCGCGCCGCGGAAGGCGTAGATCGACTGGTCCGCGTCGCCGACGACGCACAGCTCGGCGGGCTCCAGGTCTTCGTAACCGGTGCCGACCAGCTCGCGTACGAGGGTGTACTGCGCGTGGTTGGTGTCCTGGTACTCGTCGACGAGGACGTGGCGGAAGCGGCGGCGGTAGTGCTCGGCGACGTCCGGGAACGCCTGGAGCAGATGGACCGTCGTCATGATGATGTCGTCGAAGTCCAGGGCGTTGGCCTCGCGCAGCCGCGCCTGGTACATCCGGTACGCCTCGGCGAGCGTCTTCTCAAAACCGTCGGCTGCCTGGTCGGCGAAGCTCTCCTCGTCGATCAGCTCGTTCTTGAGGTTCGAGACCTTGGCGCTGAAGGACTTCGGCGGGAACTTCTTCGGGTCGAGGTCCAGATCGCGGCAGACCAGCGCCATCAGGCGCTTGGAGTCGGCGGCGTCGTAGATCGAGAACGAGGACGTGAAGCCGAGCTTCTTCGACTCGCGGCGCAGGATGCGGACGCACGCGCTGTGGAAGGTCATCACCCACATGGCGTTGGCGCGCGGGCCGACGAGCTGCTCGACGCGCTCCTTCATCTCGCCGGCGGCCTTGTTGGTGAAGGTGATCGCCAGTATCTGGCCGGGGTGGACGTGGCGCGTGCCCAGGAGGTGGGCGATGCGGTGCGTGAGCACGCGGGTCTTGCCGGAGCCGGCCCCGGCGACGATGAGCAGCGGGGTGTCGGTGTGGACGACGGCGGCGCGCTGCTGTTCGTTCAGCCCGTCCAGGAGCGCGGCGGCGTCCACGACGGGGCGCGGGGCTCCGTCGCGGTAGTACGCGTCCCGGGGCGCGGGCGCGTCGAACCTGCCCTCGAAGAGGTCGTGCGGGACCTCCTCCGCGGCCGGGGCGCCGTGCTCGTGGTCCTCGGGCGGGGGCGGGGGCTCCTCGGAGGAGTGGTTCCGGAGGCCCGTCAGGAAGCTGTCGTCAAAGAGGCTGCTCATCGCCTAACGAGTCTAGGCCGCCCCACCGACAACCCGGGCCCTCCTCCCGAAGTGACCATATTCTTACGGAGGGTGACAGTCCGCTTCAGGTCACGAAAATGTATCGGGCATATCGAACATCGGGCTTCCCAGCCGCCCCGGCCGTTGGCTAGCGTGCTCGCCCAAGCAGCCCGTCCCCTCCGAACGGCGAATCACGCCGAGCGGGCGGCCCACGCCGTACCCGGCCCTGCCACCAGGCAGTCGTGCCCTGACGCGTCGGCGTCCACGGAAGGAGATGCCGGTCTTGGCGTCCCATCGCAAGCCGCGCAGCACACGCCCGCACTCCCCCGCCGTCGGGGTCACGACGGCCGCGATCGCGTCGGTCACGCTGCTGTCCACGCAGAGCGCCGGGGCGGCGCCCACCCCGTCGAAGCCCACGGTGGAGGAGATCCAGAAGAAGGTCGACGACCTCTACCGCCAGGCCGGCACGGCGACGCAGGAGTACAACCGCGCCAAGGAGTCCACCGACCGGCAGCGGAACAAGGTCGACGGGATCCTCGACGACATGGCCCGCCGGACCGAGTCGATCAACGAGTCGCGGCGCGCCCTCGGCTCGTACGCGGCGGCGCAGTACCGCGCCGGGGCGGTCGGGCCGACGGCGGCGCTGATCTTCGCGGACAGCCCCCAGTCGTACTTCGACCAGACCCACCTGATGGACCGGCTCTCCGAGCGGCAGCGCGGCGCGGTGGCGGACTACGAGGGCAAGCGGGCCGCGGCGGCGAAACAGCGCACGGAGGCGACGAAGAGCCTGGAGAGCCTCACCGACTCGCAGGACGCGCTGCGCATCAGCAAGCAGACGGTGCAGCGGAAGCTGGCCGAGGCGCGGACGCTCCTGGCGCGGCTGACCGCCGAGGAGAAGGCCCGGCTCGCGGAGCTGGAGCGCAAGCGGGAGGCCGAGGCCCGGCGCAAGGCGCAGGAACGGGCCGAGGCGGAGAAGGCGAAGGCGAAGGCCGAGGCCGAGCGGCGCCGGCAGGAGGAGGCGGCCCGCGAGCAGCGGCCCGAGTCCCCGGCCACCCCGCCGCCCGGCGGCGACACGGGCTCCGGCTCGGGCTCGGGGTACGCCTCCAAGGCGGCGAAGGCGCTGTCGTTCGCCCGCGACCAGATCGGCAAGCCGTACGTCTGGGGGGCGACGGGTCCGAGCTCGTACGACTGCTCCGGGCTCACCCAGGGCGCGTGGAAGGCGGCGGGCGTCGACCTGCCGCGCACCACCTGGGACCAGGTGAAGGTGGGCTCCCGGATCGCGACGGACGATCTGCTCCCCGGTGACCTCGTCTTCTTCTACGACGACATCAGCCACGTGGGTCTCTACATCGGCGGCGGCAAGATGATCCACGCCCCGAAGCCGGGCGCCAACGTCCGCGAGGAGTCGATCTACTACATGCCGATCTACGGGAGCGTCCGCCCGGCCTGACGGGGGCGTCCGCCCGGCCTCGGGGGCGGTGCCTGGGGTCCGGGGCGGTCGGCGTGGCGGCCGGTCGCCCCGGCCCCCGCGGCCGGCTCAGGTCCAGAGCGTGGCGATGAAGATGTTCGCGATGGTCAGGCCGCCGACGGCGGCGAAGAGGCCCTTGTCGACCTTCTCGTCGTCGCGCTTCACGTAGACCAGGGCGAGGATCACCACGAGGACGGCCAGCTTGATGCCGATCTTCACGTTGTTGACGGTCTGGTCGTCCGCCTGGTTGAGGCCGACCAGCGCGATGCCCGTGACCAGCATGGTCAGCGCGCCGTGCAGCATCGCGGGGCTGAAGCGGGCCGTACCCGCGCCCATCGCCTTCATCTGGGTGAGGAACCCGCCGAGCAGCGAGGCGATTCCGATGATGTGCAGGGCGACGAAGACATTGATGAGTACGTCCATGGGGCGGAGCCTAACCGGGCCATACCACCCCCCTCCGGCCGGGGCCGCCTTCTTCCGCACATCGGTCGGGCCCGCGCCGGAAAGCGGCTCCCTCCCGCCGTCGGAGCCGGGCGCGAACGGTCCTGGAGCGCCAACTGCCGTCAATAGCGGTCAACTCCCCGCCGCCCCGTGACGCCCAGGTTTAGCGTCCTCCCCCAGGTGGCCGGCTTCCCACCACCGCTGGACATCCGGCGGCAGCCGGCCGCCCCCGCCGAGAAACCCGGCGGCGGCCCGTCCCCCCTGTGCGGACCGTCGCCGGTCCCGGCGGGCAGCGACCCCCGCAGGGAGAGGATGTGACCCGCCCTCGTGGCAGCCCACCGGAAGCCCAGGCAGTTCCCCTTCGGCGGTCAGGCGGTACGGACCGCCGCCACGCTCGCCCTCGCCTCGGCGGCGACCGCGACCGTGTTCGAGGGGGCCGGGCACGCCGAACCTCGGCCCACGCCCGCCCAGGTGAAGGCGAAGGTGGACCGGCTGTACCAAGAGGCCGAGGTGGCCACCGAGAGGTACAACGGCGCGAAGGAGAAGGCGACCGAGGCCCGGCACGCGCTGAACCGGCTGCGCGACGAGGCGGCCCGCCGGACCGACCGGCTCAACACCCTCCGGGGCGGCCTCGGTTCCTTCGCCACCGCCCAGTACCGTTCCGGCGGGCTCGACCCCGCCGTGCAGCTGGCCCTCACCTCCGACCCCGACGAGTACCTGGCGCGCGCGGCGCTCGCCGAGAAGGAGGGCGAGCGGCGGGCCGCCGCCCTCTCCTCCGTACGCCGCGAACAGGCCGGCATCGGACAGCTGCACGCCGAGTCCGGGCGGCGGCTGACCGAACTGCAGGGACACGAGGCCGACCTGCGGCGGCAGAAGGCGGCGGTACGGGGCAAGCTCGACGAGGCCCGCGCGCTGCTCGCCCGGCTGACCGCCGAGGAACGGGCGCGGTACGAAGCCGCCTCGACCGGCCGGGACGGCACCGGCCCCACCACCACCGCCGGGACCCGCGCCGACCGGGACTCCCTGCCGCGCGGCCCGGTGACCGCCCCCACCACCCGCGCCGCCCAGGCCGTCGCCTTCGCCCGGAACCAGCTCGGCAAGCCGTACGTCTGGGGCGCGACCGGCCCGAACGCCTTCGACTGCTCCGGCCTCACCCAGGCCTCCTGGCGGGCCGCGGGCGTCGCACTTCCCCGCACCACCTACACGCAGATCAACGCCGGGCAGCGTGTCTCACGCGGCGAGCTGGCCCCCGGCGACCTGGTCTTCTTCTACTCCGGCATCAGCCACGTCGGCCTCTACATCGGCGGCGGCCAGATGATCCACGCTCCCCGCCCCGGCGCCCCCGTCCGCGTCGCACCGATCGACGAGATGCCGTTCGCCGGCGCGACCCGGGTGGGGTGACCCCGACCCGGAGGCCCCACCGGACGGCCCGGCGACGAGCCGAGCCGTCCGGGGCCGGTCCGGCCAGGCGACGAGCCGGGCCTCCAGGGCCGGTCAGACGAGGCGGCGGGCCGTCGCCCAGCGGGTCAGCTCGTGCCGGTTGGAGAGCTGCAGCTTGCGCAGCACCGCCGAGACATGGGACTCCACCGTCTTCACCGAGATGTACAGCTGCTTGGCGATCTCCTTGTACGCGTAACCCCGGGCGATCAGCCGCAGCACCTCACGCTCCCGCTGGGTGAGGCGGTCCAGGTCCTCGTCCACCGGCGGGGCGTCCGTGGAGGCGAAGGCATCCAGGACGAAGCCGGCCAGGCGAGGCGAGAACACCGCGTCGCCTTCCTGGACCCGGAAGATCGAATCGATCAGGTCGGTGCCGGTGATGGTCTTGGTGACATAGCCCCGGGCGCCGCCCCGGATCACGCCGATCACGTCCTCCGCCGCGTCGGACACCGACAGCGCCAGGAAGCGGACCGGGTTCTCCGTCGCCCCCATCAGGCTGGCGCAGCGGCGCAGCACCTCGACCCCGCCGCCGCCGGGCAGATGCACGTCGAGCAGCACCACCTCGGGGCGGGTGGTCGTGATCACCGTGACGGCCTGGTCGACATCGGCGGCCTCGCCGACCACCTCAACGCCGGTGACGTCCGTCCGGCCGATCTCGGCCTGCACCCCCGTGCGGAACATCCGGTGGTCGTCCACGAGGACGACCCGCACCCGGCGCTCCGTGGTCTCCGGCTCCGTCGTCCCGGTCCCGGTCTCGTCGCTCATGCGTCCGCCCTCTCCATCTCAAGCTCCACTTCGGTGCCCCCGCCCGGAACGGACCGCAGCCGGGCCGACCCGCCGTTGCGCTGCATCCGGCCGATGATCGATTCTCTGACACCCATCCGGTCGCCGGGGACGGAGTCCAGGTCGAAGCCCGGCCCCCGGTCGCGGACGGAGACGAAGACCGTGCGCCCCTCGACCTCGGCGTAGACCTGCACCGCCCCTCCCCCGCCACCGTACTTGGCGGCGTTGACCATCGCCTCGCGTGCGGCCTGCATCTGTGCGGACAGTTTCTCGTCGAGGGGACAGTCGCCGACGACCACCACCTCCAGCGGGACGCCGTGCTTGTCCTCGACCTCGGCGGCCGCCTTCTTCACCGCCTCGGCGAGGGTGTCGGGTTCCTCGTCCTCGTCCTTGCCCGTGCCCTCCGGCTTGTACAGCCAGTTCCGCAGCTCCCGCTCCTGCGCGCGGGCGAGGCGGCGCACCTCGCCCGGGTCCTCGGCGTTGCGCTGGATCAGGGTGAGGGTGTGCAGCACCGAGTCGTGGACATGGGCCGCGACCTCGGCGCGCTCCTGCGCGCGGATGCGCATGGTGCGCTCCTCGTTGAGGTCCTGGGACATCCGCACCAGCCACGGACCGGCGAGGAGGGCGATGCCGGTGAGCACCGCTATCGCGGCCGTGAACGCCGTGCCGAGCTGGGCCGCCGAGCCCCGCACCACCATGAACGCGGTCAGGCCGAGCCCTACGAGCGCGACCCCCGCGAAGCCGCGGGCGAGCTGAAGGGTCCGCCGGCGGCGGCCGGGCTCGGTCCAGCTGGCCCGGCGGGCGTTGTCCCCCTGCCGCCAGACGAGGACGACTCCGACGCCGATCAGCAGCGTCGGCCAGACGTACCGGTCGGCCCGGTTGCCGAAGTCGATGTTGCCGACGAAGACGGCGGCGCCGATCGCCAGCGCGATCAGTGCGAAGACCTGCCCGCGGTCCGGCTTGCGCAGCCGCCGCCGGCCGTCCTCGGTCGTCTCGAACAGCGGCCGGGGCGTGGCGCGGCCGCCGACGCCCAGCGGCACGATGATCCAGAAGACGGCGTACAGCAGAGCCCCGAGCCCGTCGGCGAGGAGCAGCGCCACGAACACGGCACGGACCCAGACGACGGGCAGTCCGAGGTGTCCCGCGAGGCCGCGGGCGACACCGCCGAGCCACCGCCCGTCGGCGCTCCGATAGAGCTTGCGCACGGGCGGTTCGTCGGTGTCTGCGACGCGGGCGGCTGCTGGCATGCGTCGATCGTCACACGCGGGCACGGGCCGGTACATCAGGGGCGGCCCTGAGAATCCCCCTAGGTCGGGTGGGGTGGCTCCCCTCGGCCTTTCTCGGGGTGCGGGGGCGGGCGAATATCAGGGTCGGGCCAGGGTCGTGCCCGGTGCCGCCGAGGGTCACCGGCCGTCACCATGGAGGCATGACGAGTTCGACGCCTTCCTCGCACGAGGCCCCGCCGCCGGCGGTGGCCTCCACCGCCGCGCCGCTGCGCCGCTCGGCGGGGCACAAGGTCGTGGGCGGTGTGTGCGCCGGCCTCGGGCGGCACTTCGACATGGATCCGGTGATCTTCCGGATCACGGTCGGTGTGCTGTCGGTGACCGGCGGCATCGGGTTGATCTTCTACGGCTTCGCGTGGCTGCTGATCCCGGTCGCGGGCGAGGAGGAGAGCGAGGGCCGCAAGCTGCTCTCCGGCCGGGTCGAGGGCGCCTCCCTCTCCGCGGTCCTGATGGCCATGGTCGGCTGCGGGATCTTTCTGTCGATGCTGCGCAACGGCGGGACGATCGCGTTCGCGATGCTGCTGTCCATAGCGGTGAGCGGTGCGGCGGTCTGGTCGCGGCGGCGGAGGGAGGTGTTCGCCCGCGGCGACGCCGAGAGCCGGCTGGTCGCCGCGACGGCCGCCGCGGTCGCCGAGGCGCCGCCGGAGACGAAGGCGCCGCCGCTGGTGGAGTTCCCGTCGTGGTGGAAGGACCCCATCGTCAAGGACGGCTCGACCGGCCTCATAGCGATCGGGTACCTCTGGGGCCCGCACGGCGCGGACGCGGACGGTCTGGTGAACGGCGAGCGCCCGGTGATCGGCAGTCAGTGGGGCGCGTGGGTGCCGGAGCCCGACCGGCCGAAGGCCGCCGCGCCGTCCGCGGTCCGGCGCGGGCCCCGCTCCATCGGCGGTCTGGTCTTCCTCCTCGCCCTGCTGGCGGGCGGGCTGGGGACGGGGCTGTCGTGGGAGACCCATCCGGTGGGCACGAGCGTGCAGATCGGGCTGGTGGCCGCCCTGGGAGTGCTCGGTCTCGGCCTGGTGCTCAGCAGCTTCCTCGGCAGGACCGGCTTCGGCACGATCTTCCTGACGGTGGTGACGGCGGGCCTGCTCGCGGTGGCGGCGGCGCTGCCGAAGGAGATCTCCACGGACTGGGTGCGGACCACGTGGAGACCGGCGTCGGTCGCGGCGGTGGAGCCGCGCTACGAGCTGGGTTCGGGGGTCGGCACGCTCGACCTGTCGCGGCTGGCGGTCCCCGCCGGCACGACGGTCGGGACCACGGTGGAGGTCGGGGCGGGAAAGGCGGAGGTGCTCGTGCCCAGGAACGTGACGGTGAAGCTGCGGGCCCAGGTCGGTCTCGGTGATGTGCGGCTGCCCCAGCAGCACCCCGGGGACATCGACATCGCGCCGGACCGCGACGAGAGCCGTACGCTCGCCCCGCCGGCGGGCACGGCCCCCGGCGGAACGCTCGACCTCTCGCTGGAGGTCGGTCTCGGACAGGTGGAGGTCACCCGTGCTGCTTCATGAGTTCCGACCGGGCCGGCTCGTCGCCGGGGCGACGGCGCTCGCCCTCGCGGTCCTCTACGCCGGCGACGCCGCCGACGCCTGGGTGACGCCCTGGTACGGCGTGATCCCGGTGTTGTGGGGCGGCCTGGTCGTGGCCGCCCTGGTGACCTGGGTCGCCTACCGCATACGCCGTCGCTCGGCGAGGAGCGCGTCGAGCGAGAACAGGGAGGCTCCGGCGAGCACGAGCGGCAGCCAAGACATCAGATAGGCGAGGTCGTTGCCGTAGTAGTACGGCTGGGTCTGCCAGCTGACGGTCAGCCACAGGCTCAGCGAGATCAGCGCCCCGCCGAGGGCGGCGAGCCGGGCGAAGAGCCCCACGAGGGTTCCGATGCCGACCGCCAGCTCGCCCAGGGCGATGGCGTAGCCGAAGCCGACGGGGTTCTTGAGCGACAGGTCGACGAGGGCGGGGATGGCGGAGCTGTCCCGTACGCCGCGCATCATCTCGCCGATCGAGCCGGTGCCGGTGTCGGCCATGAAGGTGGAGTCGGTGAGCTTGTCGAGGCCGGCGTAGATGAAGGTGACGCCGAGGAAGAGGCGCAGGGGCAGCAGCGCGTACCGGGAGGCGGTCTCCTTCCAGCCGGTCGTCCCGCCGGTTCCCCGGCGGCCGGCCCGGCCGTCGTCGGCGTCCCCGTGGCCACCGGGGCCGTACGCCCTGTTCGTCCGCCGCGTTCCTGTCATCGTCGGCCTGCCTCTCCGCGCCGTGTCCGCGGAACCGATTGTCCTCGGACGTCCCGCATCTGGATACGCGGGAGACACGGCGGTGGTTCAGAGGGGTCCGGTCGGCTCAGTCGACGACGTCGATCGTGACCCGGTTGGACTCGGCGCCGGAGGCGGTCACCACCCACACCTCGACCCGTCCGGGCTCGACGTCCACCGGGAGGGGCACGGTGAGGGCGGCGTCGGTCGGGTTGGCGAAACCGCCGGGGACCGGGACCAGCGGGACGTGGGCGTGGACGGCTCCGATCCGCACGACCAGCCGGGTGAGGGGGTCGGGGCCGTGGGCGCCGGGCGGGACGAAGCCGACGCCGCGGATCTCGATGTCGTCGCCGGTGCGGATCGGGGCGTCCAGGTCGCCCGCCTCGCGGGACCGGACGACGGAGAGGATCGCGGGCCGCCCGCCGTCGAGGCACTTCGCGCCGAGGTGGACGGCCGCGGAGACGGCGACGAGGAGGGTCAGCGACCAGGGCGGGCCGGGCAGCCGGTCGGGCTCGTCCGCCAAGCGCACCGCGCACAGGAGGAGGACGGCACCGGAGACGAGTACGTACTGGAGGTCGGTGAGGCAGGCGCGGCCGTCGTCGTCGGCGACGATGTCGACGGCGCGGGGCCGGTCGGCGCGGACCTTCTGCAGCCGCAGGCCCAGGACGCGCCCCCACACGATCCGGCGGGCGGCGAGGGCGACTGTGGAGGTCAGGGCGAGGACGGTCAGCAGGCCGGCGGCGCCGGCGGTCCCGAGTCCGACCCGGTCGGCGCCGGTGACCAGGCGGAACGCGAGGAAGAGCAGGGCGTAGAGGGTGAAGAGGAGCCAGCCGGCCGCGACGGTTCGGGAGGTGGAGAGGCGGTTGTCCTCGCCGATGAGCGGCGCGAGGACCCCGCCGTGGGCGCGGTGGGCGTGCGCGGCGACGGTAAGCAGGGCGGCGAGGACGAGCGCGGCGCCCAGGGCCGCCGTGCGCGGACCGGTCCATCCGGTGCCGAGCGCGGTGAGCGCCTGCCCGAGGAGCAGGGCGAGGACGGCGCCCCACACCACGCCGAGGGTGGCCCGCCGTACGCGCCGCAGCCAGGCCTCGCTCGCGGCGCGGGCACGCGCGGCGACGGCGCGGGCGGACTGGCCGAGCTCGTCGGAGACCCACTGCCGTGAGGCCACCGGCGAGTGGGCGACGGCGGCCGGCACGCCGTGGCCGGCGGCGAGTTCGTCGCGCAGGGCGAGGAAGGCGGCGACGGCGCGCCGGTGCCCCGTTCGCGCGCCGCCCGCGCACCCGTCGGGATCACCGCACAGCGATGGCTCCTGGCACCGTCTCGCCTCTTGCACCGCCACGGAGCTCACTTCCCGATCGGTCAACTCGCCGTCCATTCCTCGGAATTGTGTCGCACTTGGCGGCGCTCCGCGTGCTTCGAGCGCCCCGCACGGGAGTGATTGAACCGTCATCACATTGACGTACGGGCACGTTTCCCGACGTTCCGCCAAGCGCTCCGAGGAGGTGCTATGACAGGAGTTCGGGTTCCGATCGGCTGATCCCGCGCCACAGCGGCTGGTAGTTGATCCACGCGGCGAGATCGGTTCCGAGCTGCTCGCGGGTGGCCAGCGCCTCGCGGTGGGCGATGGGGACGGGTTTGCCGGCGGCTCGCGCGGCCAGCTGGACCTGGGCGCAGCGCTCCATCGCGATGAACCACCAGGCGGCGGCGTCGACCGTGGCGCCGACGGTCAGCAGGCCGTGGTTACGGAGCACGATCGCCTTGAACGGGCCGAGGGCGGAGGCGATGCGGCGCCCCTCCTCCGGGTCCACGGCGACTCCCGTATAGGCGTCGTAGAGGGCGTGGTCCTGGTAGAAGCCGCAGGCCTCTTGGGTAATCGGTTCGATCAGCTCGCCCAGGGCGGCGAGGGCCCGTCCGTGGAGGGAGTGGGTGTGGGCGACGGCGACGGCCTCGGGCCGGGCGCGGTGGACCTCGGCGTGGACGGCGAAGGCGGCCTGGTTGACGTGGTGGTGGCCCCGGACGACCTGCCCGTCGCCGTTGACGAGGATCAGTTCGCTCGCGGTGATCTCGGCGAAGGGCATCCCGAACGGATTGACCCAGTAGCAGTCGGGGTACTCCGGGTCCCGCGCGGTGACATGGCCGGAGACGCCCTCCTCGTACCCCAGCCGGCCGAAGAGCCGGAGCGCGCCCGCGAGTCGCTGCCTGCGGTGGGCGCGCTCCTCGGCCGGCGTGGCGTGGACGGGCGGCATGGCGAAGTGGAGCTGCTCGACAGGCACGGGGGCGGGTATCTCGCTCATGCGCCGGAAGGTAACGCCGGCCCCGTCAACTCACCAGAGTCCGTACACGACGAAGCCGCCACCCCTCGGGAACGGGGGCGGCGGCTTCACCGTCGTAAGAACTGCACCGGCGTACAGGCCTCACGGCTGTACGGACGTCACCGGCGGACGGACGTCACCGGCGGACGGGAGTGGTCCCGGCGGGGACTACTCCCACTCGATGGTGCCCGGCGGCTTGCTGGTGACGTCGAGCACGACGCGGTTCACGTCGGCGACCTCGTTGGTGATGCGGGTGGAGATCTTGGCCAGGACGTCGTACGGCATGCGCGTCCAGTCGGCCGTCATCGCGTCCTCGGACGAGACGGGGCGCAGGACGATCGGGTGGCCGTAGGTGCGGCCGTCGCCCTGCACGCCCACGGAGCGCACATCGGCGAGCAGGACCACCGGGCACTGCCAGATGTCGCGGTCGAGACCGGCGGCCGTCAGCTCCTCGCGGGCGATGGCGTCGGCCTCGCGGAGCAGGTCGAGCCGCTCCTTGGTGACCTCGCCGACGATCCGGATGCCCAGGCCGGGGCCGGGGAAGGGCTGGCGCTGGACGATCTCCTCGGGCAGGCCGAGCTCCTGGCCGACCATGCGGACCTCGTCCTTGAAGAGCTGGCGCAGCGGCTCGACGAGCTCGAACTCCAGGTCCTCGGGGAGGCCGCCCACGTTGTGGTGCGACTTGATGTTCGCGGTGCCGGTGCCACCGCCGGACTCGACGATGTCGGGGTAGAGCGTGCCCTGGACGAGGAAGGCGACGTCCTCGCCGGCGCCGGCCGACTCGGCGACGATCTCCGCCTGCGCCTGCTCGAAGACGCGGATGAACTCCCGGCCGATGATCTTCCGCTTCTCCTCGGGGTCGGAGACCCCGGCGAGCGCGGCGAGGAAGCGCTCCTGCGCGTCGACGACCTTCAGCTGCACACCGGTGGCGGCGACGAAGTCCTTCTCGACCTGCTCGGTCTCGTCCTTGCGCATCAGGCCATGGTCGACGTACACGCAGGTCAGCTGCGAGCCGATGGCCTTCTGGACGAGCGCGGCGGCGACGGCGGAGTCGACACCGCCGGACAGGCCGCAGATGGCGCGCTTGGTGCCGACCTGCTCGCGGATGGCCGCGACCTGCTCGTCGATGACGTTGCCGGTGGTCCAGGTCGGCTCGATGCCGGCGCCCCGGTAGAGGAAGTGCTCCAGGATCTGCTGGCCGTGCGTGGTGTGCAGCACCTCGGGGTGGTACTGGACGCCGTACAGCTTCTTCTCGTCGTTCTCGAAGGCGGCGACCGGCACGACGTCCGTGGACGCGGTGACGGCGAAGCCCTCGGGGGCGGCGGAGCATGCGTCGCCGTGCGACATCCACACCGACTGCTCGGTGGGGGTGCCCTCGAAGAGCGTCGAGCCCGCCCTGGAGACGTGCAGGGGGGTACGGCCGTACTCGCGGGCGCCGGTGTTGTCGACGGTGCCGCCGAGGGTGGTCGCCATGAGCTGGAAGCCGTAGCACATGCCGAAGACGGGGACGCCGGCCTCGAAGAGCGCGCGGTCGAGGCGCGGGGCGTTCTCCGCGTAGACGGAGGAGGGGCCGCCGGAGAGGATGATCGCCTTGGGGTTCTTGGCCAGCATCTCGGCCACCGGCATGGTGGACGGGACGATCTCGCTGTAGACCCTGGCCTCTCGGACGCGGCGGGCGATGAGCTGGGCGTACTGGGCGCCGAAGTCGACAACGAGGACTACGTCCGGGTTGGAGACGTCGGGCGCGGCAGCGGGAGTCGCTGAGGACACTACGGCGGCCTTCCGGCGGTAGGGCGGGGGTTCTCTGTCGATTCTACCGGCGTGCCGGACTTGCCTTTCGTCTCACCATCCGAACCCGGGTTGGCCCGCCGCCCGCGGCTCGGTCCATACTGTCCGCATGCGCAAGCTCACGATCTTCGTCTTTACCTATGGCACCGGCCCGTCCGGCTGCCATGGTCGTGCTGCTTGAGCAACTGACAAGCGACTTCCCAGGCGCCCCGGGCCGACAAGGCCCGGGGCGTTCTGTCGTTTCCGGGCCCTGCCGCCCGGGGGCACCCGACACCCCGAGGAGCCCCACCATGACCACGATGACCCCCTCGACCACGACCGCCCCCGCGACCCCCACCGAGAAGACCGGCGCCCGCACCGACGAGGCGGCGGCGCTCATCGGCGACGCCCGGGAGCGGATCGACGCGCTCGACGACCGGATCATCGGTCTGATCCAGGAACGGATGGCCGTCTCCGCCGTGATCCAGGAGGCGCGCATCGGCTCGGGCGGCCGCCGGGTGAACCTGGCGCGCGAGATGGAGGTGCTGGGCCACTACCGGGACGCGCTGGGCAAGCCGGGCACGGCGCTCGCGATGACCGTGCTGGAGCTGTGCCGGGGCCGGGTCTGACCCGCGGGGACGGGGTGACGGACCTGAGTTCGGGCCCGCTCTCACCCGTACGGCGCGTGACCGGCTCCCGCCGGCCTTCGTTGGTCCCGGTGTCCGTGTCAGCCAGGGGCGGGCCCGAGAAAACCACGCGTGGCTTCGCTGGAGCGTGTGGCGTACCGCTGGTGCGCCGTGGGACCTCGCTCCAGCGCGCGTGACCGGACCGCAGGGGACAGCAGCCCGGTCACCCAAAAGGGCGGTCGGCCCCGGGGACGCCCGGGGCCGACCGCAACCGGCCCGGCGGATGCCCCCTCCGCATCCGCCCCGCACGATGCGAGACGACACCCCACACCCCACGTCCCCCTCCGAGTCCCTCCCACCGCGGCGCACCCCCCGGCGCCGCTCCCCTCGGCACCGCCGCTGCCCTGACACCGGTGCCGACCCCAAGGGCCCCACGGCGCGACCGGAATCGCGCGGTGGGGCCCTTGCCCTGCGCCGGGGCCCGTGAGGCCGCCGCCGGACGCCGTACGCCCCCATCCGTACGCCCACCACACCCGGCGAGCACATGTGACGCGCGTCACACGGAAGAATGCATGACCCGCTACAACCAAACCCGCCGGTGACAGGTCATGTATGCGGCACCACCCAAAAGCTGGAGAGGCGCTGCACTCGGAGGGGGGTGCAGCGCCTCTTCCATGTCCGGTCGGGGGGCGGCCCCGCGCCCGGCCGGCCCCCCCCGCCCCGGCCGGCGCCCCCGCCCGGGCCGCCCACGTGCGGGCGGCGGGGCGGGGGCATCAGACGTGCGGACCGCCCGCGCCGCCGTACACGGTTCCGTGCCCACGCCACCACCTGCCGTGCGGCGAGGCGCCCGCGACGCCGGTCCGCCGGTGCGGGTCGGCGTCCCCGCGACACCAGGCCTGTTCCCCGTCGACTGCACCGGGCCGGTGACGTCCCCCGGCTGTGATGTGCGGGTGGCATCGGGTATCGGCCGGTTTCACGGCGACGGCACCGGAAACCGTTCCCTCGTGGGTCAGGGGCGCAGGACGAGCCGGATGGGGTTGCCCGCCTTCGTGTTCAGCATCTCGACGGCCTCGGCCGCTCGCGCGAGTGGCAGGACCTCGCTGATGGAACCGGCGAAGTCCAGCCGCCCCGACTGGACCAGACGCAGCAACTGCGGCAGCGCGACAGGCATGTCGGAGCCGTAGTGGCCCAGGATCCGCTGCTGGAGGTAGCTGAAGCGGGTGCCGTCGGCGACCGCGAGGGGCTGGTCGGTGAGCCCGACCAGGACCAGCCGGCCCTTGGGGGCGAGGACACCGAGTGCCTGCTCCCGCACCGCGGGCACACCCGCGAA
>NZ_JBIBHT010000004.1:0-30559 GCF_042957155.1 Streptomyces sp. NPDC008121
GCTTTCCGGCTTCTTCGGTTTCCCGTTTCGGCCTTCCTGCGTTTCCGACTCTATCAGATCCTTTCGGGCCTGATTCCCAGTCAGCGGGAGTTGTCTTCGCGGCTGTTGGGCCGTTCCGACGCTCAAACTCTAGCGGATTTCCCGGGTCCCTCATAATCGAGGTTTTCGAAATGAATTTCGGCATGCCGAAATTCGTCCCGGTCGGGAGATCGTGCTGGGTTGAGTTGCCGCATCAGCGGCGGGAGTGGCTGCCGCAGAACCGTTCCGGCCCCGTGACAACTCGGAGAACACTACGGATACGGACGGGGCGTGTCAACCCCCGCCCGGTGGGGGCCGGACACCCCCTCCTCAGGGGGCGTCAGTCCAGGTCGGTGAGCCGGCCGCCCGCGTCCGGCTGGGTGTGTTCCACGCGGCGGAGCAGGCGGATCAGCATCTCGCCGAGGACACCGCGCTCGTCGCTCGACAGGTCCTGGAGGAGCTCCTCCTCGAAGTCCGTCGCCATCCGCATCGCCTCGAGCCACTTCGAGCGGCCCTCGTCGGTCAGCTCCACGATCACGCGGACCCGGTTGTTCTCGTCGCGGTCGCGCGTCACCAGGCCCTCGCCCGCCATGCGGTCGATGCGGTGGGTCATCGCGGCCGGGGTGAGGCCGAGGCGCTTGGCCAGCTCGCCGGGGCCCAGGCGGTAGGGGGCGCCCGAGAGGACCAGGGTCTTCAGGACCTCCCACTCGGCGTTGCTGATGCCGAGATCGGCGACCTGGCGGCCGTACGCGACGTTCATCCGGCGGTTCAGGCGGCCGAGGGCCGAGACCACCTTCTCGACCTGGGGGTCGAGGTCGCGGTACTCGCGCTGATAGGCGGCGATCTGCTCGTCGAGGCTCGGCTCCTGCAGGGACTGCGGGCCGGACTGCTCGGGTGTGTCGGACATGCGCCGAGTATTCCACGGCCGACGTTGGCGTTGAAGTCCTTCGATGTGTACAGTTAAGGATCGAACTTTAGGATTGAAGTCTTCAGGGTTCAGGGGTACAAGCCTGAACCCGCGATCGAAGTGGGTGAGTGTGACCAAGGCGATGGGTGCAGCGATGCGCCGGATCCAGGCGGGGAGCGCGCTGAGCGCGTTCGGACTCGGCTTCACCGTTCCGTACCTCTATGTGTACGTCGCCCAGGTGCGGGATCTGGGCGCGACCACGGCGGGCATCGTGCTCGCCGTCTTCGCCATGGCCGCGCTGGTCGTCCTTCCGTTCAGCGGGCGCGCCATCGACCGGCGCGGGCCCGTCCCCGTCCTTCTGGTCGCCGCCGTGCTGGCCTCGCTCGGCGCCCTGGGCATGGGGCTGTCCGGCAGCGTTGCCTCGGTCGTGGGGTCCGCGGCGCTGCTCGGTGCCGGTACGGCCGTGATGCAGCCGGCGCTGGCGACGATGATCGTCTGGTGCTCGGACCCGGCCGGCCGGACCCGCTCCTTCGCGATGCAGTTCTTCCTGCAGAACCTCGGGCTCGGCGTCGGCGGCCTGATCGGCGGCCAGCTCGTCGACGAGAGCCGGCCCGGCAGCTTCCTTCTTCTCTTCTCGATCGAGTCGGCGATGTTCCTCGTTCTCGCCGCGATCGTGCTGACCGTGCGGATGCCGGGATCCCCGGCCCTCCAGGGCAGCCGGCCGGCCGGTTCGAAGGGCGGCGGTGTACGGGCGCTGCTGGGGCACAAGGCCATGGTGCAGCTGTGCGTCCTGGGCTTCGTCCTGTTCTTCGCCTGTTACGGGCAGTTCGAGTCGGGTCTCGCGGCGTACGGGACCGAGGCCGCCGGCATCCAGCCGTCGACGCTCGGGATCGCGCTCGCCGCCAACACGGCGGTCATCGTCGTCGCCCAGTTCGTGGTGCTGCGGTTCGTCGAGCGCCGCAGGCGGAGCCGGGTGATCGCGGCCGTCGGTCTGATCTGGACCGTGGCGTGGGTCTTCGCCGGGTACGCGGGGCTCGGCCACGGCAGCCAGGCCATGGCGACGGCGGCGTTCGTCTCCACGTACGCCCTCTTCGGGCTCGGTGAGGCGATGCTGTCGCCGACGGTGGCGCCGCTGGTGGCCGACCTGGCGCCGGAGGCGATGGTCGGGCAGTACAACTCGGCGTTCGCCCTGGTGAAGCAGCTCGCGCTGGCGGTCGGACCGGCCGTGGGCGGGCCCATGGGGGCGGCGCTGCACGGGCCGTACATCGTGACCTTCGTGCTCTTCTCGCTCGGGATCACCTTCCTGGCGCTGCGGCTCGGCAGGCAGCTCACGCCCGAGCAGGACCAGCCGTCGCTCGTCGCCCGGCCGTCCCGGGTGGTGGCGCGCCACCAGCCCGAGAAGGAGACCCTGGCCGCCTGAGGCCCGGGGCCGATGGGCCCGCGGGCCCGAGCGGACCGGCTCAGTCCGGCAGGGCGAACTCGCACCAGACCGCCTTGCCGCCGCCGGGTGTGCGGCGGCTCCCCCAGGACGAGGCGATGGTCGCGATGATCGAGATTCCGCGGCCCGCCTCGTCCTCCGTCTCCGCCCTGCGGCGGCGCGGCAGATGGTCGTCGCCGTCGGTGACCTCGATGATCAGCCGCCGGTCGGTGCGGCGCAGCCGCAGGCGCATCGGCGGGGTGCCGTGCTGGAGGGAGTTCGCCACCAGCTCGCTGGTGGCGAGGACGCCCAGATCGCGCAGTTCGACGGGGAAGCGCCAGCTGGAGAGGACGCCCGACGCGAAGGCACGCGCGCGGGGAGCGGCCTCGACACCGCCGAGGAGTTCCAGGGCGGCGTTGTGGAACAGCTCGGCGTCGGACCCTTTGCGGGCAGGGTGCTGGACGACGAGGACGGCGACGTCGTCGTCGTGCTCGGCGGTGACGCCGAGCGAGCGCAGCAGCCGGTCGCAGACGACCTGCGGAGTGCCGGTGGCGCCGGAGAGCGCCCGCTCCAGGGCGGCGACCCCTTCGTCGATGTCCTCGCGGCGGCGCTCGACCAGGCCGTCCGTGTAGAGGACGGCGCTGGAGCCGGGGGGCAGGGCGATGCTGCCGGAGGTGTGCAGCCAGCCTCCGGTGCCGAGCGGGGGCCCGGTGGGGTCCGCGGCGCGCCGGACGGAGCCGTCCGCGTCCCTGACGAGGATCGGCAGGTGGCCGGCGGAGGCGTAGACGAGCTTGCCTTCGTTCGGGTCGTGCACGGCGTAGACGCAGGTGGCGATCTGGCTGGCGTCGATCTCGGCGGCGAGGCCGTCGAGGAGCTGGAGCACTTCGTGCGGGGGCAGGTCGAGCCGGGCGTAGGCCCGCACGGCGGTGCGGAGCTGGCCCATGACGGCGGCGGCGCGCACGCCGCGGCCCATCACGTCCCCGATGACGAGCGCGGTCCGCCCCGCGCCGAGGGTGATGACGTCGTACCAGTCGCCGCCGACGGCCGCGTCGGTGCCGCCGGGCTGGTACGTGGCGGCGATGCGCAGGTCGTCGGGCTGCTCCAGCTCCTGGGGGAGCAGGGAGCGCTGGAGGGTGACGGCGGTCTCGCGGTGGCGGCGCTCGCTGGTGCGCAGCCGCTCGGCGGCCTCGGCGTGGTCGGTGACGTCGGCGGCGTGCACGAGGACACCGCCGCCGGCGAAGCGCGAGGACTCCACCGGCAGGCAGGTGACGGTGTACGAGCCGCCGTCGCGGGTCTTGCGGGACTTGACCGTGCGGGGCTTGCCGCTGCGCAGGACCTGGTCCATCAGCGGCAGCAGGCCGAGCTCGTGGGCCTCGGGGCAGGCGTCGGCGACGGTCGCGCCGGCGGGCCGGGGGCCGAAGGCGGCGGCATAGGCGTCGTTGACGTACGCGATGCGGTGCTCCGGGCCGTGCGCGAGTGCGAGCAGGCCGGGGAGCCGGCCGATGACCTCCCGTACGGAGAAGTCGTCCAGGGCGGGGACGTCGGCAGCCTCGTCGGCGAGGTGCTCCAGCTGCGGCCCGTACTCACCGCGGGCCGCGGGCACGGAGCCTTCGGTCCCCCGCGCCGCCGTGCGGCGCTGCGTGCCGGGGAGCCGGGCGCTCCAACGGGTGAAGTTCACGGATCTGTATGCCTCGTGGTGTCGTTGGCCGTGCTTGAGTCACTCTGTGCAGGTGTGAGCCCACCTATGGTCACACGTCCAGTGTGACCGACCGCACTGACATCGGTGTCAGCCGGGCCTCGGGCCGTTCTTCGGGGGCGGGGGTGCGGCGGCGAGTTCGAATTCGGCGCGAGGGTGTTCGAGGGAGCCGAGGGAGACGATCTCGCGTTTGAACAGGCCCGAGAGGGTCCATTCGGCCAGGACGCGGGCCTTGCGGTTGAAGGTCGGGACGCGGCTGAGGTGGTAGGCGCGGTGCATGAACCACGCGGGGTAGCCCTTGAGCTTACGTCCGTAGACGTGGGCGACGCCCTTGTGGAGTCCGAGGGAGGCTACCGAACCGGCGTAGGCGTGGGCGTACTCCTTGAGGGGCTGCCCGCGCAGGGAGGCGGCGATGTTCTCGGCGAGGACCTTGGTCTGGCGCACCGCGTGCTGGGCGTTGGGGGCGCACTCCCGGCCGGGTTCGTCGGCGGTGACGTCGGGGACGGAGGCCGCGTCGCCGGCGGCCCAGGCGTGTTCGACGCCCTCGACGGTCAGTTTCGCCGTGCACTTCAGCCGCCCGCGTTCGTTCAGGGGCAGGTCGGTGGCGGCGAGGACGGGCGCGGGTTTGACGCCGGCCGTCCACACGACGGTACGGGTGGGGATCCGGGTGCCGTCGCTGAGGGCGGCCACGCGGTCCTCGCAGGATTCGAGCCGGGTGTCGAGGCGTACGTCGATGTTGCGGGCGCGCAGTTCGCGGATCGCGTACGTGCCCATCTCCGCGCCCACTTCGGGGAGGATCCGGTGGGTGGCCTCCACGAGCACCCAGCGCAGGTCCTCGGGCTTGATGTTGTGGTAGTACCGCGCGGTGTAGCGGGCCATGTCCTCCAGCTCGGCGAGCGCCTCGACCCCGGCGTAGCCGCCGCCGACGAAGACGAAGGTGAGGGCGGCGTCGCGCAGGCCCGGGTCGCGGGTGGAGGAGGCGATGTCCATCTGCTCGATGACGTGGTTGCGCAGCCCGATGGCCTCTTCGACGGTCTTGAAACCGATGGCGTACTCGGCGAGGCCGGGGACGGGCAGGGTGCGGGAGACCGAGCCGGGCGCGATGACGAGCTCGTCGTAGGTGAGCTGGACGGTGCCGGTGCCCTCCTCCTCGGTGGCGAGGGTGGAGAGGGTCGCGGTCCGCTTGGCGTGGTCGACGGAGTGGACCTCGCCGATGACGATCCCGCACTTGTCGAGGACGCGACGGAGCGGGACGACGACGTGGCGCGGAGAGATCGAACCGGCGGCCGCCTCGGGGAGGAAGGGCTGGTACGTCATGTACGGGTCGGGCGTGACCACCACGATCTCGACGGCACCGCTTCTCAGCTCGGCCTTGAGCTGCCGCTGCAGGCGCAGCGCGGTGTACATCCCGACGTAGCCACCGCCGACAACGAGAATGCGCGCAGGTTCGGTCACTGTCCCATGACGCACCGCCGTTCGGGGTTTGTCCACAGGCCCGGCAAATTGTGTGACCGCGGATGTGCGGGGGCGTGGGGTGGCGCATGGGGTGGGTACCGGGGGAAGTGCGCAGGTCAGGCCGGGCGCGCGGGACGAAGTGGAGGGCGGGAATCGGGAGAGTTCCGGTCCTTGCTCCGATCGGGGGGCGCACCGTACGGAACTCCCCCTTCTGAATTGACCCCGACTCAACTATGTTCGTACCTCGTCGGGGTATCGGACGGCCGTGCGCGGACCAGAGCGTGGGGCAGGGGTCCGGGATCCCGTGTCAGGGCGGGGAAGTCTCCGGGGGGAGACATCATGAGCGGGGGAACGCTTATGCACATGCAGGATGCGTATGGCCAGACCGTCGTCGCGGCGACGGACGGCCATGTCAACGGACGTACGGGCACGCCGACGGGGATGTCGGGTGTCTCGGCCGGGATACCGGCGGCGCCTTCGGGCATCGGCCGGGCGGCCCCGCTGCGCGTGGACGCGCAGCGCAATCTCGAGCATGTCCTGCGCGCGGCGCGCGAGGTCTTCGGCGAGCTGGGATACGGCGCGCCGATGGAGGACGTGGCGCGTCGCGCCCGGGTCGGCGTGGGCACGGTCTACCGCCGCTTCCCCAGCAAGGACGTGCTGGTGCGCCGGATAGCCGAGGAGGAGACCGCCCGTCTGACCGATCAGGCGCGGACGGCGCTGGGGCAGGAGGAGGAGCCGTGGTCGGCCCTCTCCCGGTTCCTGCGGACGTCGGTGGCCTCGGGCGCGGGACGGCTGCTGCCGCCGCAGGTGCTGAGGGTCGGCGTGGACGAGGGTACGGCCGGCGAGGGCGAGCCGCCCGTCGGCGAGGGGCGCTCCTCGGAGGACGCGGTGCGGGTGCCGCACCAGCGGAACGTCGGCGACCAGGCCTCGGCCCGGGTCATCGCGCCGCGCGCGGTGCCGGTGGCCGAGCAGGACGACGCCGGTGCGGCGGAACTCCTGGAGGTCGTCGGGCGGCTGGTCGACCGGGCGCGCGAGGCGGGTGAGCTGCGGGCCGACGTGACCGTGGCGGACGTCCTCCTCGTCATCGCCACGGCGGCGCCCGCCCTGCCGGACGCGGTCCAGCAGGCGGCGGCCTCGGCCCGGCTCCTGGACATCCTGCTGGAGGGCCTGCGGTCGCGGTAGCGGGGTCGCCCGTCGGGCCGTGCCGACGGGCGTCCGGCGGCGGGGACCCGGGTGGGAAACCGTCTGGCCCCGTGCCCGTGCCTGCTGGGTCGTGAACGCGCGGGACGGCGCGCGACCTCTCGTGCGGATGAGTGGGTGTGAACTCATGGGAACGGGCGCTCGGTTACGCCCCGTCCGGGGGAGTCGCCCCGGACGAGTGGTAAGTGGAGTTGAGGGCTCGGCATGCCCGCGCCCTGTGTCACGCTTGGCCGGTGTTCTGGTCTAGGGCGTGCGTACGGGGGCTTCCGCGATGAGCGGTGACGGACGGGACGAGCCGCTGTGCCAGGGCGGTGCCACGGGGACCGACCGGCCGGCCGTGCGGCAGGTGCCGAGCCAGGGCGGCCCGGGAGGCTCCTCCGGCGCCCCCAGGGGCACGGCGGGCGCCGCGCCCGTGGGTTCCGAGCCGAGCGTCCCCCAGCAGCGCGAACGCGGCGGGCCGAGGCAGGGCGACGGCGGGACGTTCTACCGGGACGGCGCGGACGACGGCGGGGTGCTGCCGCCGCCGGTCGAGCTGCCGCCCTCCGACGGCGAGTTGATCCAGCTCATGCGGGGCGGCGACGACAGCGCGTACGAAGAGCTGTTCCGACGCCACTCCGACGCCGTGCGGCGCTACGCCCGGACCTGCTGCCGGGACGCGCACACCGCCGACGACCTGACGGCGGAGGTGTTCGCCCGCACCCTCCAGGCCGTACGGGGCGGGGCCGGACCCGAGCAGGCGGTACGCGCCTACCTCCTGACCACCGTCCGGCGGGTCGCCGCGAACTGGACCAGGACCCGGAAGCGGGAGCACCTGGTCGAGGACTTCGCGGTGTTCGCGGCGCACGCCGCCCACGGCTCGGAGGTGTCCGACCAGGACACCCTGGACCTCGGCGCCGACGTCCGGGCCATGCACGAGGCCGAACAGTCCCTCGCCATGCAGGCGTTCAGGTCGCTGCCCGAGCGCTGGCAGGCCGTGCTCTGGCACACCACCGTCGAGGAGGAATCACCCAGCGAGGTCGCCCCGCTGTTCGGGCTGACCGCCAACGCCACCGCAGTCCTGGCCAGCCGGGCCCGGGAGGGTCTGAAGCAGGCCTACCTCCAGGCACACGTCAGTCAGTCCCTCACCGCGGGCGGGGACTGCGCCCGCTACGCCGACCGGCTCGGCGCCCACGCGCGCGGCGGGCTGCGGATGCGGGCCGAGCGCGGGCTGCGCAAGCATCTGGAGGAGTGCGCCAAGTGCCGGCTCGCCGCCGGGGAGCTGGCACACGTCAACGCCGGTATCCCCGCGCTGCTGCCGGTCGCCGTCATCGGCTGGTTCGCCGCCGGGTTCTCGCTCAAGGCCGCGGGTGCCGTGGCCGGTGGCGCCGCCGGTGCCGCCGGG
The DNA here is from genome assembly GCF_042957155.1 of Streptomyces sp. NPDC008121. Taxonomy (NCBI): domain Bacteria; kingdom Bacillati; phylum Actinomycetota; class Actinomycetes; order Kitasatosporales; family Streptomycetaceae; genus Streptomyces; species Streptomyces sp. NPDC008121. The sequence continues at coordinate 8,075 of NZ_JBIBHT010000004.1, forward strand.
GCCGGTGCGGCGGCCGCCGCCACGGGCGCCGGTTCGTCCGGCACGGCCGGCGCCTCGTCCGCCGCCGTCGCCGAAGGGCTCGGCGCACCGGTGAAGGCGGGGATCGCGGCCGCGGTGGCCGTCGCCGCGACCGCCGGACTGGTGTGGGCGCTCTCCGGCGACCCGCGGCCGGTCGCCGGGCCCGCGCCCACGCCGCCGACCGTCGCCCCCGTCGTCCCCTCGACGCCCGTCTCCCCGCCGAAGCCGAAGCCGAAGCCCTCGCCCACCCGGCCGCCCGCGCCTGCCCGGAGCGCCGCCGCCCCCGCGCCGGAGCCGACGCCCGCCGCCACCCGGCCGGTGGCGCCACGCCCGGCGCCGAAGCCGCAGCCGAAACCAACGCCCACGCCGGCTCCGACACCCGCACCGACCCTGCCGAAGCCCCCGCCACCGCCCGCGCCGACGACGTTCTACCAGGTCAGCAGGTTGGAGTACGGCATCGTCGGCGACGGCACCAAGCCCGAGGTGCGGCTCGGTGACAGCAGCCCCCTGTGGCAGCGCCGCGGCCTCTCGATGAGCGGCACGAGGTACGCGCACGGCGTGACCGTGCAGGCGCCCTCCTCGCTCACCATCGACCTCAACCGGCAGTGCACCGGCTACGACGCGGTCGTCGGCATCGACGACATGAGCGCCCCCCTCGGAGTCGGCGGCATCCGCTTCTCCGTCCACGGCGACGGTCGACGGCTGTGGCGCTCCGCCGTGGTCCGGCCGGGCGATCCGGCGGTTCCGGTGCACGTCGGCATCGCCGGCCACCGGACGCTCCGCCTGGTGGTGGAGCCCCAGACGCCGTTCGGCCGGGTCGCCGTCGCGGACTGGGCGCAGTCGCAGATCACCTGCGCCTGAGCAGGCCCCTCCCCCGGCGCCCGACGGACACGTCCCCCCGAGCCGGACGCCTCCGTCGCGGGCCGGGCGGGACTTCCGCACGGCCTACGCCATGAGCGACCTGGACGACGGCACCAGGGGCCCCGGGACCGCGCGTTGGCGGGGGGCCGGGGCGGCGGAGCCCGTCCAGCAGGAGCCGCGGCGGGCCAGGAGGCGGCGGAGCCAGAGTTCGGTGGAGACCAGGTCGGCGAGGCCGTCCAGGGGGACCGGTGCGCCGTCGGCGGCCGCGCGCAGCGCCTCACGGACCACGCGGGCCTCGATCAGGCCCGCGTCCGCGAGGAGCGGGGCGTCGAAGACGGCGAGGAGGTCGGGGAGGGCGGCGCGCAGTCCCGCGCGGGCGGCGGCGGCCGGGACCGCCGGGTTCGGGGCGCCCCAGCCGGGCGGCAGGTCCTGGACGCCCGCCCCGGTCAGGACCGTGCGCAGGACGTTCGCCCGGGCGCCCGGCTGGACCCGGAGCGATTCGGGCAGGGCGCGGCAGGCCCGTACCACCTGGTTGTCCAGGAACGGCGCGTGCAGCCGCTGGCCGCGGATCTCGGCCGCCTGCTCCAGGACCCGGTGGTCGGCCGCGGCCCGCGCGAGCGCCGCACGCGCGCGTGCCTCCCCCGGGCGCTGCACCGACGCCGGCAGGATCGCCGCCCGCTGCAGGCGAACCGATACTTCGGCGAGGGCCTCCCCCGTCAGCCACCGTGCCGCCGGACCCGGCCGTGACCAGGTCAGCGCGGAGAGGGACGCCTCCAGGGGCCCGAAAGCGCCCGACGGGGCCCGGTTCGCCTCCAGGAGGGTGGCCGCGGCGGCCTCCAGACCGGTGCGGTACGGCGTACGGGCCAGGCGGCGGGCCGCGCGGTAGACGGTCAGCGGGACGAGGAGCGAACCCGCCGAGGTGCCCGTCGCCTTGGCGAGCGCCGTCACCGGGCGTACGAGCGATCTGCGGCGCCGGTCCATCAGCAGGTCGGCGAGGCGCGCCGGATGGGCGTCGAGGACCTGCCGGGCGCCCAGGCCGGTGAAGTGGTCCGCGCTGCCGCCCGCGAGGCGCCGCCGGTGCCGGCCGGCCACGACCAGGGACGGGCCCGGCTCGTCCGTCAGCGGTCCGTCCAGCTCCGCGTAGGGCAGCGCCTCCTCGCCGGCCGCGACGACGACGTGGTGCAGCCGGGGGTTGGCGGCGATCGCCCGGGCCCGCTCCAGCTCCTCCTCGCGGTGGGTGCCGGCGCGGGTGGCCAGGTCGTTGAAGGTGACCGCGAGCAGCCGTTCGCCGGCGCCGGTGCCGTGGCCCAGGATCGTGCCGGGCACTCCGGGAAGCCCGGCGGCCAGCAGGGCGAGCGTGCCGGAGGCGCTGCCTCCGGACAGGTCGGCGCCGATCCCGGGCGCCGGCCCGCCGCCCCGGGCGGCCCGCCGTTCCGCGGGTCCCATGCCGGGGACGGGCCCCGGGTCCGGAAGCGGTGTCTCGGGGGCGTGCCGGGGCGCGGTGAGCCGGGCCCGTACCGCCTCGACCAGCGCGTCCCGTACCCCTTCCACCGCCCGTCGCGGCTCGGTCTCCGCCGCGGCGACGGCGAGGGAGGCCACCGGTTCGTAGCCGGTGATCTCGCGCGAGCCCTCGCGCAGGATCAGCGCGTGGCCGGGCGGCACCCGCTTCACGCCCTCGTACGGTGTGGAGTCGCGCAGCGCCTCCGGGGTCTCGGGGCAGGCGAGCAGTGCGGCGAGATGGCCGATGTCGAGCTGGGCCTCGATGAGGTCGGCGAGCGGCAGGGCCGCGGTGGCGTACGCGGTGCCGTTCGCCCACGGGGTGTGGAACACCGGCCGGGCGCCGGCCAGATCGCCGGTGACGGTGATCCGGCGGCCGACCTGGACGACGACGGTGTAGCTGCCCGCCCAGGCGGTGAGATGCCGCAACGCGCCGCCGCGGGCGGCGAACAGGCCGCTCCTCAGCTCTTCGTCGCTCGCGGCGCAGCAGCCGAAGACGGCGAGGCGGCTGTGCGGGTCGACACCGACGATCCGTACCTCGTCGGGGCGCCAATCGCCCACCGCCCACAGGGGATCGGGGTCACCCCACAGAAGTTGTGCGCCCACCGGGTGCAGCGTGCGCCCCTCGGCCGCCGTCTCGCCGCCCATGCCGCCGGCGCCTCCCACGGCTCCCGCCGTACCCGGGGAACCCGCGGCGCCCGCGAAGCCGTTCGAGCCGTGGACGGCGGAGCCGTGGACGTGCGCGCCCGCGGAGCCGTACGGGCCAGGGGAACCGTACGGGCCCGGGGAACCCGCCGTTCCGGAGGCTCCCGCCGTGCCCGGGAAGCCGGACGTCCCCGCCGTTCCGAAGCTCGCGGCGACACTGCTCCAGCCCACCAGCCATCGCATCGGCGCCTCCACGTCCGTTCGGTGGAGGACATGCTGCCACGACAACAGCGCGCGGGACGGGCCGCGTGGCCGGGTGCGCGAAAGGCGAATGGGCCTCTGGCATTGGCCAGTTGCCCACCGTCGTCATTCGGCCATTCTCGGGGGCCTCATCGGCCGTCGGCAGTCCGGGAGGCGCTGATCGCCTCCCGGAGCCGTCCGCCGCCCGCGGGGAGGGGGCGACGGTATCCCCCAGCCCACCGGTTCTCAGCCGGGTGGGCCGACCCACGCAGCACTCATGGAAGCGCTCCCCCTCCGGCCGGGCGAGAGCGCACGGCCGGGCGCACGGCCACACACCCGGAGCGCGCTCCCCGGCGCCGCCCCCGGCATCCGCGGCGGCGACCCCGTGCGCCGTCCGGCCGTCCCGGGCCGGTCCACACAACAATCCCGCCATACGGCACACCGCCCCTTAACGGTAGGGATGCGGCGAACTACGCTGTGTTTACGAATGCCGCACGCTTATGCCCGGTGTCGCGGCGGCCGTCTGGGTGGTCGAGGGGTGGCGTCATGTCCAGGGAGCAACGCGGGCCGAACGAAAAGCTCGGCACGGTTCTCGCCCTCGCGGGAATCAGCAACGCCGGCCTCGCCCGGCGGGTCAACGACCTCGGGGCGCAGCGGGGGCTGACGCTCCGCTACGACAAGACGTCGGTGGCCCGGTGGGTGTCGAAGGGGATGGTGCCGCAGGGCGCCGCCCCGCATCTGATCGCCGCCGCGATCGGCCAGAAGCTCGGCCGTCCCGTGCCGCTCCACGAGATCGGCCTCGCGGACGCCGACCCGGCGCCCGAAGTGGGGCTCGCCTTCCCCCGTGACGTGGGCGAGGCGGTCCGTTCCGCCACCGATCTCTACCGGCTGGATCTGGCCGGTCGGCGGGCCGGCGGGGGCGGGATCTGGCAGTCGCTGGCCGGATCCTTCGCGGTCAGCGCCTACGCCACCCCCGCCTCCCGATGGCTGATAACCCCCGCCGACTCCTCCGTGGAGCGGCTGCTGCGACGCTCCGGGGCGGCCGGAGCCGGTGGTACGGACGGGGTCGGCGGGATCGGCGGGCCGGGCGGGATCGAGGAGACGGCGGAAGCGCCGGAGACCGGCCTCCACGCGCGCGTGGGGCACAGCGATGTCGCCAAGCTGCGGGAGGCCGCCGAGGACGCGCGCCGCTGGGACTCCAAGTACGGCGGCGGCGACTGGCGTTCCTCCATGGTCCCGGAGTGCTTACGCGTCGACGCGGCCCCGCTGCTGCTCGGCTCCTACTCCGACGAGGTCGGCCGGGCGCTGTTCGGCGCGACGGCGGAGCTGACCCGGCTGGCCGGCTGGATGGCCTTCGACACCGGCCAGCAGGAAGCCGCCCAGCGCTACTACATCCAGGCGCTGCGCCTCGCGCGCGCCGCCGCCGACGTCCCCCTCGGCGGCTATGTCCTCGCCTCGATGTCGCTCCAGGCCACCTACCGCGGCTTCGCCGACGAGGGCGTGGACCTCGCCCAGGCCGCCCTGGAGCGCAACCGCGGGCTCGCCACCGCCCGCACGCTCTCCTTCTTCCGGCTCGTCGAGGCCCGGGCGCACGCCAAGGCCAACGACGGGGCGGCCGCCGCCGCGGCGCTCAAGGCCGCCGAGGGGTGGCTGGAGCGCTCCCGGGAGGGCGACGCCGACCCGTCCTGGCTGGGCTTCTACTCGTACGACCGGTTCTGCGCCGACGCCGCCGAGTGCTACCGCGACCTCAAGGCCCCGCGCCAGGTGCGCCGCTTCACCGAGCAGGCGCTGTCCCGGCCGACGGAGGAGTACGTCCGCTCGCACGGGCTGCGGCTCGTGGTGTCGGCCGTCGCCGAACTGGAGTCGGGCAATCTGGACGCGGCCTGCGCCGCCGGCACGCGCGCGGTGGAGGTGGCCGGACGGATCTCGTCCGCCCGGACCACGGAGTACGTCCGCGATCTGCTGCACCGGCTCGAACCGTACGGCGACGAGCCGAGGGTCATGGAGCTGCGCGAGCGGGCCCGGCCGCTGCTCATGACTCCGGCGTGACGCGTGTCCCACCGGGTTTAACGGGATTGTCAGTGGGCCAGTGCACTATCGGGGTGGGAGGTGGTGCAGGTGTCCGGGGCGCAGACGTCCGTACGGGACGTGGACAGCGACGTGCTCGTGATCGGCGGCGGGATCGTCGGCCTGTCGACGGCGTACGCCCTGACCCGTGCCGCGCCCGGCACACGCGTCACCGTCCTGGAGAAGGAGCACGCCCCGGCCCGCCACCAGACGGGACGCAACAGCGGTGTGATCCACAGCGGGATCTATTACCGCCCGGGATCGCTGAAGGCCCGCTTCGCGGTCGCGGGCGCGGCCGAGATGGTCAAGTTCTGCGCCGAGTACGACCTGCCGTACGAGGTGACGGGCAAGCTGATCGTCGCCACCGCGCGCGAGGAGCTGCCCCGGCTGCACGCGCTCGTGCAGCGCGGCCGGGAGAACGGCATTCCGGTGCGGGAGCTGGGACCCGCGCAGATCAGCGCGTACGAGCCGAGGGTGCGGGGTCTCGCGGCGATCCACGTCGGCACGACGGGGATCTGCGACTACGGCGCGGTGGCGGCGCAGCTCGCCGAGGCGTCCGGGGCCCGGATCCTGTACGGCTCGGAGGTCACCGCGATCGACCGGCGGCCGTGGGGTGTGGCCGTCCGCACCGCGTCCGGCACCATCGTGCGCGGCCGGGTCCTGGTCAACTGCGCCGGGCTCCACTGCGACCGGGTCGCACGCCTCGCGGGCGACGACCCCGAGATGCGGATCGTCCCCTTCCGCGGTGAGTACTACGAACTGGCCGACCCCTCGCTCGTGCGCGGCCTGGTGTATCCGGTGCCCGACCCCGCCTTCCCCTTCCTCGGGGTCCATCTGACCCGGGGCATCGACGGCGGTGTCCATGTCGGCCCGAACGCGGTGCCGGCGCTGGCCCGGGAGGGGTACGGCTGGTCGGTCGTGCGCCCGGGCGACCTCGCCGGGACGCTGGCATGGCCGGGATCCTGGGCCATCGCACGGGAACACTGGCGGTACGGCGCGGGCGAGCTGCGGCGGTCGCTGTCGAAGCGGGCCTTCACGGAGGCGGTGCGCAGGCTGCTGCCGGTCGTGGAGGAGCGGGATCTGCGGCGGGCCGACGCGGGCGTCCGCGCCCAGGCCGTCCTCCGGGACGGGACCCTGGTCGACGACTTCCTGATCCGCGAGTCGGCGAGGACGGTGCACGTGCTGAACGCCCCGTCCCCGGCGGCCACGGCCTCGCTTCCGATCGGCCGGGAGGTCGCCCGGCGGGCGCTGGCGCTGCTGTAGACGTGGGCTTCGCGGGGCGCCCCGTAGAATTGCCGCATTGTGTCTGAGTCCCGTGAAACCCTTCCGCGCCCGGCCTCCGGGCCCGTCCTCGCCGAGCCCGTTGCCGCCGTCGAGCCCGCCGCCGAGCCCGTCGCCGCCCGGCGGGGCAGCCGGATGTTCGCCGCCGGGGAAGGGCCGCTGCCCGACCCCGCCGGATCGCACCACGAGCGGCGGATCCGCAGCTTCCAGCCCCGGCGCAGCCGCGTCACCGCAGGTCAGGCCGAGGCCATGCTCAAGCGCTGGCCGGACTGGGGCCTGGACATCGACGGCAAGCGGGTCCTCGACCTGAACGAGATGTTCGGCGGCCTCCCTGTCGTCCTGGAGATCGGCTTCGGCATGGGCGAGGCCACCGCGAAGATGGCCGCCGCCGACCCCGGCACCGGCATCCTCGCCGTGGACGTCCACACCCCCGGCCAGGGCAACCTCCTCGGTCTCGCCGACCGGGGCGGGCTCGAGAACGTACGGGTCGCCAACGGCGACGCGATCATCCTGCTGCGCGAGATGCTCACCGCCGACGCCCTCGACGGCTGCCGCGTCTACTTCCCGGACCCCTGGCCCAAGAAGCGCCACCACAAGCGGCGCCTCATCCAGCCCGAGTTCCTCACCCTCCTCGCGACCCGGATGAAGCCCGGCGCGATCCTGCACTGCGCCACGGACTGGGAGGAGTACGCCGAGCAGATGCTGGACGTCCTCTCCGCGCATCCCGACTTCGCGAACACACAGTCCGACGGCGGCTACGCGCCCCGCCCGGAGTTCCGCCCCCGCACCCGTTTCGAGGGGCAGGGCCTCGACAAGGGCCACGCGGTGCACGACCTGCTCTTCCGGCGTACGTAGCCCCGGCTTTTCCACAGGTGGGGCCCGTTCCGGTGCTCCTGCTTACGCCCGGGGACGGCTTGTCCACAGGTCGCGGAACTCGCGCGCACTCTGTCGGTGCGGCTCGTTAGGGTCGTTCACGTGTCGAATCCGTTTCTCTCCCCCGTGCCCGCCCGGGACACCGAGGAGCCGGCCTTCCCCGGCGTCCCCGGCCGTGCCCAGTGGCGCTACCGGCCCCGCCGCGCCTTCTGGCGCAGCAAGGTGGTCCGGGCCGTCGCCATGGTCACGGTGCTCGCGCTCTGCGCCCTGGTGATCCTCGGGCTGGTGCGGCACGAGACGGGCACGGAGGGGTTCCTCGTCGGGCTCACTCTGGCCGTGCTGCCCGTGCCGCTCCTGATGGCCGCGTTCCGCTGGCTCGACCGGGTGGAGCCGAGCCCCTGGAAGAACCAGCTCTTCGCCTTCGCCTGGGGCGCATTCGCGGCCGCGCTGGTGGCGCTGACGGCCAACACGTTCGCCGTCCGCTGGATCGCGACCGCGACCGCCGACCCCGCCTCGGCGGACACCCTCGGCGCCACCGTCGTCGCCCCGGTCGTCGAGGAGAGCGCCAAGGCCGCCGCGGTCCTGCTGCTCTTCCTCTTCCGCCGACGGGACTTCACCGGAGTGGTGGACGGTGTGGTCGTCGCCGGGTTCACCGCCACCGGCTTCGCCTTCACCGAGAACATCCTCTATCTCGGCAGGGCCTTCGGGGAGGACCAGGAGTTCGGCGACTCGGGGCTCGGCTCGGTGACGGCCGGGACCTTCTTCGTACGGATCGTGATGTCGCCGTTCGCGCATCCGCTCTTCACGGTGCTCACCGGCATCGGCTTCGGATTCGCCGCCCTCGCCGCCCGCCGCCGGCGCGTCCGCCGCGTCCTGCTCCCCCTCGCCGGCCTGATCCTCGCCATGGGCATGCACGCCCTGTGGAACGGCTCGGCCGTCTTCGGCGGCTGGTGGTTCCTCGTGGTGTACGGCGCCTTCATGGTGCCGGCGTTCGCGCTGCTGACCTGGCTGGCGATATGGAGCCGGCAGCGGGAGCTGCGGACCATATCCGGGCAGCTCCCGGCGTACGCGGTGGCCGGCTGGCTCTCGCCCGCCGAACCCCTCGCGCTCTCCTCCATGAGGGCCCGCTCGGTGGCCCGCGCCTTCGCCGCACGGACGTACGGCAAGACGGCGGCGCGGGCGGTCGGGGAGTACGAGGCGTTCGCGACGACCCTCGCCTTCCTGCGCCACCGGGCCGAGCGGGGCGCGGCGGAACCGGACTTCGCCGCCCGCGAGCAGGAGCTGCTGCACCACCTCTGGCACCGCAAGGCGGTCGCCTCGCCCGCGCTCACGTACGCGGCGCGGGCGACCGGGCAGGTGTGGGCGCCGCCGCAGTACCTCGACTACAGCGGCTACAACCCCTATCGGAGCTGACGCGGTCGACGGCGGGACGCTCAGGCCCCTCGCGCGCAGCCGAGCGGTCGGACGGTCAGGCCCTCGCCGCGGAGTTCAGGCCCTGGCCGCGGTCGTTCAGGCCCCGCGGACTTCAGGACCTGGCCGCGGTCGTTCAGGCCCGCGGGCGATGGTCAGAGGTTCAGGCCCTTGTCGCGCAGCCAGGCGGCCGGGTCCACGCCGGAGCCGCCCGGGGTCTTGACCTCCAGGTGGAGGTGCGGGCCGGTGACGTTGCCGGTGGCGCCGACGCGGCCGATCGTCTCGCCGGTGCCCACCGACTGGCCCGCGGAGGCGGTCATGGAGGACAGGTGGCAGTACCAGACCTCGGTACCGTCCGCGAGCTCCAGGACGATGCGGTAGCCGTACGAGCCGGACCAGCCTGCCGACTTGATGGTGCCGCCGTGGACGGCCTTGACCGGGGTGCCGGTGGGGGCGGCGAGGTCGAGGCCCGTGTGGTAGCCGGAGGACCACATCGAGCCGGACTCGCCGAACGTGGAGGTGATGACGTACGAGGAGGTGGGCAAGGCGTAGCTCGCGGCGAGCTTGGCCAGGCGCTCCGCCTCGGCCTTGGCCGCCGCCTCCGCCTCGGCCTTCTTCTTCGCCTCTGCGGCGGCCTTCTCCGCGGCGCTCGCCTTGGCTGCCGCTTCGGCGGCGGCCTTCTCGGCGGCCGCCTTCTCCGCCGCGGCCTTCTCGGCGGCGTCGGCGGAGGCCTGCTGCTGCTCGGCCTGCTGGAGGATGCGGGCGCGCAACGCCTCGCCGGCGTCGGCGGTGGACGCGGAGGCGGAAGCGGCGGAGGCGGATCCGTTCGCGGAGCCGGCCGTCCCGGTCGCCTCGGCGGGCAGGGCGAGGGTGGCGGTGAGCGGCTGGAGGTTGTCCGTACCGGCGCCGTCGACGCCCTCGGTTCCGCCGGTGCCGTCCGCGATCAGTTCGCCGACGCCGGGCAGTTCGGAGGCGTCGGGGAGGTCGAGGTCGGGAAGGGAGATGGAGACGGCCGGCTTCTCCTGGGCGGTGGCCAGGCCGCCGGCGCCGACGGCGGCGATGACACCGACGCCGAGGACGGTGGAGGAGCGGGCGAAGCCGGAGCGCTGCTTGACCACGCGGTGGCGGCCACCGGAGCGGGCCTGCTGGCGGAGGGAGTCCTCGGTGGGATTCCACTCCTCCCACGCGCCGGTGTCGTTGTCCGTCCCGGCGGCACCCGAGGCACCGAACGCGTCGAAGGGGGCTTCGGGGGCAGGGGTGTTGGACGCCACGGAGGCGTGCTCCTTTCCTTCCTTCTCGCCTACCGGGTTAGCTGACGGGTTCGGAGCAGGAAGGTCTCCTACGAGCACTGCCGCACAGGTGCGAAAGCGCCCGATTCACCCCAAGTAGTGGTTCCCCGGTTCCTTTTCAGGATTCGGCGCGTGCGCACGGTGCCGTCTCTAACGACGGCTGGGACGACCGCGCTGCGTTATCGAACGTTAATAGACAGGGGGTCTGTATTCCAAGCTGTTCCTACTGATCGTTCATGGGATTGCGGGGTAATGGCCCGACTTGCCCCCCACATGACCCTGTTTCAGTGAAAAGGCGCCGACGAAACCGAATCTGATGTTTCGTCAATTGTTATCGGAGCGGGACCTTTCGATCACAGATGGTCACCACAGTCGGCGTCACCGCAGGCCGTCACGGCACCACCGGCATGGTCCGGCGCCGCTCCGGCTGCCCGCGTGCCGGGCGGCTCACCGCCAGCAGCGCCATGTCGTCCGTCGTCCCGCCGCCCGTGTACCGCCGCACGTCGTCGACGAGCGCGTCCAGGAGCTCCTCCGGTCCGGGGAAGATCCGGCCGGCCAGCCGCTCGGCGGGATCGTAAAAGGTGCCGTGGGCGTCGCGCGCCTCGGAGAGGCCGTCGGTGTAGAGGAGCAGCGTGGCGCCCGGCGGGTACGGCGTCTCGTCGGCCCGGTCCGGCCAGGCGGCCAGGTCGCCCATGCCGAGCGGCAGCGCGGCCTGGCTCGGCGCCAGCATGGTCAGGCCGCCGTCGGTGTAGAGCATCAGCGGCTCCGGGTGCCCGCGGTTCACCACCCGTACGAGACCGGCGCCGCGCGGGATCTCCGCGAGGACGGCGGTGGTGAACCCCTCGGCGGCGTCCAGGCCGGTCCGCCGGGTGCCCTCGCGGGCCAGGGCCCGTTCCAGGCGCTGGGCCACGCCCTCCAGCGTCGACTCCTGCTCGGCGGCCTCCCGGAAGGCGCCGATGACGACGGCGACGGCCTCGACCGCGTCCATCCCCTTGCCCCGTACGTCGCCGACCACGACCCGTACGCCGTAGGGGGTGTCCTGGACGGCGAACAGGTCACCGCCGATGAACGCGTCGGCCTGCGCCGCCTCGTAGCGGGCGGCGACCTGCAGCCCGCCGATCCGCTCCGCGGGCGTCGGGAGCACGGCCTTCTGCGCCGCTTCGGCGATCACCCGCGCCGACGCCAGCCGTTCGCCGCTGCGGCGGACGACCCGGTTGATCAGCAGGGCGAGCGCGGCGACCGTGATGACGGTGAGGGTCTCGGTGAGGGCGGGGACGTCGGTGACGGTCCTGTTGTAGAGGTGCAGTCCGACGGAGGCGAGGACGGCGGCGATGCCGGTGAGCAGGGTCGTCAGCATCGAGAAGAGCGGCGCCGCGATGAGCGGGGCCGCGGAGAACAGCGGGGCGGCGGTGTAGGCGGGCGGGGTCGCCAGGTCGAAGACGACCCCTCCGGCGATGATCAGCGGGGGCAGGGCCCGGACGAACCGGCGGGCCCGCTCGGCCCGCGAGGGCGGACGCGGGCGGGGGTCCGGGCGGAGGTGGGGAAGGCCGTGCGGGCCCGATTGCGGACGGGAGCGGCCGTGCGAGGGGGCGTTCGAGGCCGGACGCGGGCGTTCGTGCGGGCCCGGGCGCGGATGCCCGGAAGCCCCGTTCCCCGCCGCTCGCTGCCCCACCTGTGCTCTCCTGCCGGATCCGTGCACGGCGCCGGACGGTACCGTGCCCTTCCCAGCGTGCCGGTCGCCGCCGCGGGCGGCGACCCCGCGCCGCCGAGTGGAGTACGGCACGCGGCCGCCCCGGCCGCCCCGGCCGCCCCGGTAGCCCCGGTAGCCCCGGACAGCGTCCGGAGAGCGCCGGCCCCCCGTCGGGGCGTACGGCTCAACCCGTCGCCGCCAGCCGGCCGCTCCGGGCCAGGGCCCCGATCGCCACCGCGCAGCCGAGACCGACCGCGGCCAGGACCAGCCACGGGGTGGCGGAGCCGCCGGCCACGTCGAGCAGCGCCCCCGTCCCCAGGTTCCCGAGGGTGATGCCGATCCCGCAGACGGTGTTGTACAGGCCGTAGTGGGTGGCGACCCACCGGCCGCCCGAGAGGGCGACGACCGTGTCCATCTCGTACGGGTAGAGGACCGCGTTCCCGAGCGCCAGGACCGCCGCGCACAGCAGCAGCCCCGCCACCCCCGGCACCCCGGCCGGGAGCAGGAAGGCGGTGCCCATCAGTGCGAGGCCGAGGACCAGGCAGCGCTCCCGGGTCAGCCGGCGGCCGCACCAGGCCGTGATCCGGAGCTGGCCCGCCAGGGCGACGAGCGCCGAGATGACGAACAGGGCGGTGGTCGGCGCCGTGCCGTCCGCCGCGAGCGGCAGCGCGAGATAGACCTGGAAGGACAGGACGTACGAGCCGGTCATCGCGAGCGAGAAGAGCCAGAAGGTCCGGTTCGCGAGCACGGTACGGAACTGGCCCCGCCCGCCCCCGGCGTCCGGAGCCGCGTCCCCCCGGGCCCCGGCCCGTACCGGCAGGTGCCGGAGCTGCACCACCGTCAGGACGGCGAAGAGCGCCGCCGCCACCACGCACGTCAGCCGGAAGGAGACCCCGGTCAACGCCACCCCCACCAGCGGCCCGAGCAGGATCCCCGCCTGGTAGTGGATGTTGAAGAGGGCGAACGCCTCCACGCGCCGCTCCCCCGCCTCCGCCGCCAGGTACGCGCGGACGGCGGGGTTGAACAGCGCCCCCGCCAGTCCGGTCGCCACCGAGGCGGCGATCAGCACCGGCAGCGACTGGGCGAAGGCGAGCGCCCCGAAGCCGGCCGTCCGCAGCGCGCAGCCGGCGACGATCAGCGGCTTGAAGCCGAGCCGGTCGGCGAGGGCGCCGCCGATCAGGAACATGCCCTGCTGGGAGAGGTTGCGGGCACCGAGGACGAGCCCGACCGACCAGGCCGCCATGCCGAGCCCGTCGGCGAGATGCGCGGCGAGGTACGGCATCAGCATGTAGAAGCCGAGGTTGATGGTCAGCTGGTTGACCAGGAGCAGCCGCACGGCCGGGTCGAACGTACGGCTCCGCTTCCAGATCCCGCCCTCGGCGGGGGCCGCGGTCGGGGCGCTCATCGGACCCGCTCCAGCACGCGCCGGGTCCAGCCGGTGACCGGCACACCGCTCTCGTACGCCGCCGGTTCCTCCCGTACCGGCGCGTCCAGCAGCCCGTGCGCCGCGCAGAACTCGTCGCTGAACACCGAGTCGAAGTACCGCTGCGGCCCGTCGGGGAAGACGGCCGCGATCCGCGTGCCGCGCGGCCGGGTGCGGGCCAGCCAGCCCGCGACGAGGGCGACGGCGCCCACGCTCCAGCCGCCCGTGGCGAACTGCCGGGCCGCCAGCCGCCGGGCCGCGCGGACCGCGTCCTCGGGGCCCACCCAGTGGACCTCGTCGAAGGCGCCGTGGTCGACGTTGCCCGGATGGATGGACGAGCCGAGACCGCGCATCAGCCGTTCGCCCGCCGGGAGTCCGAAGACGGTGGAGCGGACGGAGTCCACGCCGACCAGTTCGAGGGCCGGGCTGCTGGTGGCGCGCAGCGCGCGGGAGATGCCGGCCGAGTGCCCGCCGGTGCCGACGGCGCAGACGAGGACGTCGATCCGGTCGAGCTGGGCGGAGAGTTCGGCGGCGAGCCCGGCGTACGACTCCGGGTTGTCGGGGTTGCCGTACTGGTCGGGCCACCAGGCCGGGGCGCCGTCGGCGCCGCGCAGGCGCCCCAGCAGCTCGCCGACCCGGTCCATGCGGGCCTGCTGCCAGCCGCCGTCCGGCCGGGGCTCGGGGACGACGTGGACCCGGGCGCCGTGGGCGACGAGCATCCGCTCGACGATCGGTTCGAGGCCGGGGTCGGTGACGACGTGCACGGGGTGGCCGTGCAGCACGCCCGCGAGCGCGAGGCCCAGGCCGAGGGTGCCGGAGGTGGATTCGACGATCGGTGCACCGGGCCGCAGCACACCAAGACGTCGGGCCTCACCGACCATGTGGAGGGCGGCGCGGTCCTTGATGCCGCCGAAGTTGAAGCCTTCGAGCTTGGCCCAGTAGCCGTCGTCCATCCGGAGGACGGGGGTGTTGCCGACGGTCTGCGCGGCGAGGGCGGGATCCGGCAGGGATGTACCGGGCAGAGATGTACCGGACAGGGAGACGCAGGGCAAGACGGTGCCGGGCAGGGCTGTGCCGGAGAGCAGGTCGTTCATCAGGGGTACGTCCTCGAGGTGGTGTGCCGAAAGGGAGCCTGGTCGTGTGCGGCGACCCGGCTCAGTTCCGGTCCACTCCGAGGGCGATCAGCAGGCGGCCGGGCTCGGGCCCCGGCCCCGCCCGGTCGCGGACGCACCGGGCGCGCGGATCGGCGGGGAAGACCTCGTCGTCGGCGAGGCGTACGGCTTCCCCGGCGTCCGGCGCGGCGAGCTGCGGGGCCGCGCCCTGCGCGGGCAGGTGCACGTCGAAGGACCAGGCCTCCCCGGTCCGCTCGCAGCCGTGCGGCAGCGCGGGGGCGGAGGCGACGGCCGCGGCGGCCCCGCTGCCGGCGGGCGGCAGCGTGTGCCCGTGCGCGCCGTGGCAGACGCTGACGAGCAACGCGACGAGGGCGAGCAGGAGGAGGACGGCGGGCGCCCGCCGTCCTGCCTGTCGCGCGTCGACCACGCTTCGGTCACTCATGGTGCGCGTGACACTACGGCCCGCACTCGTCGGCGGGCAAAGGGACGGGCGGGAATTCGGCCACCTGCCGTCCCCGTCGGGCGGACCCCGCCCCGTCGCCCCCCTGCGCCCCCTGCGCCCCGCGACCCTTAGGGGTGCCGCTACAGGTTCCGCTCGGCGTAGATCTCCATCGCGTCGCGGACGAGGACCGCCGTGCCCTCGCCGTGCTTGTCGTAGTGGACGGTGAAGCGCGGGTCGTCGACGTACATCCGGCCCAGGCCGATCACGTACTCCTTCGCCGGCGTCGTGGTGTGCGACAGCCACTCGACCTGCCGCCGCGCCAGCTCCTGCACCGCGTCGCTGTCGGCGGCGAGGCCGTCCCGGGCCGCCTGCCCGAAGTCGCGGGCGATGCCGGCCTGTTCGTCCAGGAACGCCTGCCTCCCCTCGGCGCTCAGCGAGCGCCACCAGCGGTCGCCCTTCTCGTACGCCTCGCGGCCCCAGCGTTCGCCGACCTCCGCCTCGTACTGGGTGTGATCGAACCCGTCGAACACTTCCTCGGCCATGAGTTCTTCTCCGTTCTCGGTCTTGTGGAGAGTGGTCCGCACCGAGGCGATCTGCCGCCCGATGCGTTCTCGCTCCTGCTCCAGCAGGGCGAGATGGGTCCGCAGGGCCGCGGACGTGTCCCGCTGCCCTTCGAGGACCTCGGCGATGGCGGGGAGCGAGAGCCCCAGCTCGCGCAGCAGCAGAATGCGCTGCAGCCGCACGAGCGCCGCCTGGTCGTAGTACCGGTAACCGTTGGCGCCGATCCGGCTGGGCTCCAGCAGTCCGCGCTCGCCGTAGTGCCTGAGCGTGCGGCTGGTGGTGCCGGCCTTCCTGGCGATCTCTTGGATCGACCATTCCATGCCGAGAACGCTAAATCTTGACGCTGCGTAAAGGTCAAGCGGGAAAGTCGCGTCGGCCGGCGAAGGGACAGAGGGGGAGGAAACACGACGAGGGCCCGGATCCAGTGACTGGATCCGGGCCCTCGTTTCTACTGAGTAGCGGGGACAGGATTTGAACCTGCGACCTCTGGGTTATGAGCCCAGCGAGCTACCGAGCTGCTCCACCCCGCGTCGGTGAATATGACCTTACGGCATGGGTGGCGGATCCGGAAATCCGTTTCCTCAGCAGCCGCAGTCCTCGGCGTCGACGGGGGCGGTCAGCGGGTCCGCGTCCTTCTTCCCGGCGCCCTCCCAGGTCTCGTACGCGAAGCCCTCGCGCACCCAGTACTCGAACCCGCCGAGCATCTCCTTGACCTGGTAGCCCAGCTCGGCGAGGGCGAGCGCCGCGCGGGTGGCGCCGTTGCAGCCGGGGCCCCAGCAGTACGTGACGACGGGGACGGACACGTCGAGCAGGCGGCCGGCCTGCTCGGGGACGAGGGCCGTCGGCAGGTGGACCGCGCCGGGGATGTGGCCCTGGTCCCAGGAGGCGGTGGAGCGCGAGTCGACGACCACGAAGCCGGGGTCACCGCCGGCGGCGAGCGCGGCGGCGACATCGGAGACGTCGGCGTGGAAGGCGAGGGAGGCGCCGAAGTAGGCGGCCGCGGCGGCGGGAGAGGCCGGCGGCGTGCGAAGAACCGAATTGACCTGCGTCGTTGTCGTCATACGTGAAAAACTACGGCCGAAGATCAACGGGCTGAAGTGGCGATTCCCGGGAGCGGCGGCGATCCGCCGGGGAAATCGGGGCGTTCACCGGAGGACGGCGGGGATCTCACGCAGCGGGACGCAGCGGGACGCGAAGAGGCGGCCGGGGCGCCTCCCCCCGGGGCGGGCGAAGGCCCAGGACGGGCGCGCAGGGGCCTGGGCGGCGTGAAGGCCCCAGGAGGGCGCGAAGGGGCCCGGGGCACCGTGCCGCACCTCAAGGGCCCGACGAGGGAGGGACACCGGTGGACGACGACGCACTCCTCGCAGCGGCCGGGCGATTCGAGGCCGACCGCGCCCATCTGCGGGCGGTCGCGTACCGCATGCTCGGGTCGCTGAGCGAGGCGGAGGACGCGGTCCAGGAGACGTGGTTCAAGCTCCACCGCTCCGACACCACCGGGGTGGAGAACCTCAGCGGCTGGCTGACCACCGTCGTCGGCCGGGTCTGCCTCGACATGCTGCGCGCACGCGCCTCGCGCCGCGAGGACCCGCTGGAGTACCACGTCCCCGACCCGGTCGTCGGACGGGCCGAGGGCGGGCCCACCGACCCGGAGCAGGCGGCGCTGCTCGCCGACTCGGTGGGGCTGGCCCTGCTGGTGGTCCTGGACACGCTGGCCCCGGCCGAGCGGCTGGCGTTCGTCCTGCACGACATGTTCGCGGTGTCCTTCGACGAGATCGCCCCGATCGTGGACCGCACCCCGGCCGCCACCCGGCAGCTCGCCAGCCGCGCCCGCCGCCGGGTCCGGTCTGCGACTCCGGCGCCGGGCCCGGACCCGGCGCGGCAGCGCGAGGTCGTCGACGCGTTCCTCGCGGCCTCCGCCGACGGCGACTTCGAGGGCCTGCTCGCGGTCCTCGACCCGGACGTGGTCCTGCGCGCGGACGGCGGCACGCTCCGCGCGGCGGCCTCGAAGCTCGTCCGGGGCGCGGCGGCGGTCGTCGACCAGGCCCTCGCCTTCTCCCGCTTCCGCCACGCGGCCCGGCCGGTCCTCGTCAACGGCGCCGCCGGCGTCGTCTCGCTGGCGGACGGCCGCCCGCAGGCGCTCATGGCGTTCACGGTCGCCGACGACCGGATCGTGGAGATCCACATCCTGGCGGACCCGGCGCGTCTGGAACGTCTGGACCTCGGGGAGGCCTGACGGCCCGGCGCACGGAGTACGGAGGCTCAGCCGCCCCCCCCCATCCCCTTAGGGGTTCCGCCCCTACCCCACCCTCGCGAGGAAGCCGAGCACCCTTTCGAGGAGCAGTGCCGTCGCCTTCTCGTCGTACGACGGAAGGCTGCTGTCCGCGAACAGATGACGGTCGCCGGGATAGAGGAACAGCTCCGCGTCCTCGGCGCCCGCCACCAGGGCGCGGGCGGCGTCGAGGTCCCCCTCGGCGACGAACACCTCGTCCGCGTCCATGCCGTGCACCTGGACGGGTACGCCGTCGGGCCAGCCCGCCCCGAACTCGGTGACGGGCACGCAGGCGTCGAACAGCAGGGCTCCGGCCGCGCCGGGCAGGGTCTGGGCCAGCTTCTGGGCGGGCAGCACCCCGAGCGAGAACCCGGCGTACACCACCGCGTCGGGCATCCCCTCGGCGGCGCGCACCCCGCGCTCCAGGATCTCCCCGAAGCCGATCTCCTGGGCGTACCCGATCCCGGCCTCCAGGCTGTCGAACGTCCGCCCGTCGTACACATCCGGCACCCGCACCCGGTGCCCGGCCCGCCGCAGCTCCTCGGCGAAGGCGCGGACGCCCTCGGTCAGACCCTGCGCATGGTGGAACAACAACACCTCGGCCACTCGCCACACTCCTCCCGCCCCGGGCCCCACGGCCCGGGCACCCCGATTCTCTCCCCCTCGGCCGCGAATCGTCCGTACCGTGGGCCGCCGAATCGGCAGTACGGCCGGGGGACTTGGCGTCCGTCCTCGGTACGGGGGCAGGCGGGGCTGTCGTGTGCGGGCGGCCGGCGTCCCCGCCGACCGCCCGCACACGACAGCGGCCCCGGGTCAGATGTCCCTGACCCGGGGCCGATCGGTAGGCCGTGTGGGACTCGAACCCACAACCAACGGATTAAAAGTCCGCTGCTCTGCCAATTGAGCTAACGGCCCTCACCACAAGGGCACCCCCGCAGCATAGCCGGATCACGCCCCGCAGCCGATCGGGTATCGGTACGGGCGGGTCCCGGCCCACCGGAGTGGGTCGGGACCCGGGGTGTCAGCCCGCGTAGTAGCCGGCGACGTCGGCGATCAGGTTCACCGAGCCGGCGTGGTTGTAGAAGGACACCTTGCCGTCCACCACCGGCACGACGACCAGGTTGGGAACCGTCTGGCCCGCCGTGAAGTTGAGGTTCGTCGCGCTGGTGCGCGGGGTGCCCGAGGGGTGGACGGAGACGTAGCTCGTCGCCGTCGCGCCGGTGGCCGTCACGTTGAGCACGACCGCGGAGACGCCGGGTTCGGTGATGGCCAGCGTCACCGTCCGGCCGGGGCCCACCGGCTCCTGGGGGACGCCCAGGCCGCTGCGGGTGTCCATCAGGCGCGTCGGGGTCACCGGGCGGTACTCGGATCCGGCGCCGCCCGGGAGGTAGTAGCCGGCGACGTCGGCCAGCAGGTCCACCGAACCGGCGTGGTTGTAGAACGACACCTTGCCGTCCACCACCGGCACGACCACCAGGTTCGGCACCGTCTGCCCCGCCGTGAAGTTGAGGTTCGACGCGCTCGTGCGCTGCGTACCCGACGGATACACCGACACGAACCCGGCGGAGGTCGGACCGGTCGCCGTCACGTTCAGGACGACGGCGCTGACGCCCGGCCGGGCGATCGGGAGCGTCACCGTCCCGCCCGGGCCGACCTTCGCCTTGGGCACGCCGAGGCCGGACCGGGTGTCCATCAGCCGGGTCGGCGTCACCGGTTCGTACGTGCTGCCGGTGCCGTCGCCCGTGGAGTAGCCCGCGACGTCGGCCAGCAGGTCCACCGAACCGGCGTGGTTGTAGAACGACACCTTGCCGTCCACCACCGGCACGACCACCAGGTTCGGCACCGTCTGACCGGCCGTGAAGTTGAGGTTCGAGGCACTCGTGCGCTGCGTACCCGACGGATACACCGACACGAACCCGGCGGAGGTCGGGCCGGTCGCCGTCACGTTCAGGACGACGGCCGTGACCCCGGTCGCCGGCACCCCGCCTACGCCCGCCACCCGCAGCGTCACCGTCCCGGCCGGGCCGACCTTGGCCTTCGGGACGCCCAGTCCGCTGCGGGTGTCCATCAGCCGGGTGGGCGTGACCGGCTTGTACGTGCCGTACGCGGAGGCCAGGCCCCCGCTCACCAGCAGCGCACCGCGCCGCTCCAGCCGCGGCCCGGCGCCGTCGGCGGGCTCCGCCGTCATCGTCCAGGTGTACGCGCCGTTCGTGACGGGCTTCCCGTCGGCGTCCTTGCCGTCCCAGTCGGCGGCGACCACCCCGCGCGCCTCCCCGCCGGTCAGCGTCCGCACGACGGTGCCGGTGGCCTTGTGCGTCAGCGTCAGGGCCCAGGAGGCGGCGGGCTTGGACACCCACCAGCGGGGCTTCCAGGAGCCGGGGGCGGTGGGCGGGACGTCGGCGTCGAGTGCGGCGAGCCCGGGGGCCTCCGCCCCGGCCGGGACGACCCGGACCGCCTCGTCGGCGTCGACGTACGCGACGGGCCCGCCGAAGCGGTCCACGGTCCAGTCCCGGCCGGGGGCACCGCCCTTGGGGGTGCCGATCAGGCGGGTGCCCGCGGTGCCGCGCACGTCGGTGGTGTGCAGCTGCCCGTCCTTCAGCCAGGCGACGTAGCCGTCGGAGAGGAGGGCGGCCGTGTGGGCGGGCAGCGGTACGGACGTCCGGGAGGCGGTGTCGTACACCGCGGACTCGCCGGTGGCGCACCGCCAGTACAGGAACGTTCCGGCGGCCTGGAGCCCCGGCGTACGGCAGTCGGCGGGCAGGGCGGCGGTGCCGGCGGACCGGCCCGTCGACACGTCCACGGCGCGCACCTCGGCGGTGCCGCCCTGCTGCTTCCACAGGGTGCTGCCCGAGAGGGCGAACGGCGTGCCTCCGGTCTCGGTCCGGACGTTCTTCCCCGTCTCCACGTCGTAGACCCGCAGTCGGTCGTCCGTGCTGCGGGCGGCGGCGTACCGGCCGGAGACCCGCAGGGAGTCCGGCGACGCGGCGATCGGCTGCTCGGTGGTGACGGTACGGGCGGGCAGCGAGCCGCCCGCGTCGATCACGCCGAGCCCCTTGCCGTCCTTCGTGCGGAAGACGACCCGGCCGTCACCGGTGGCGAAGGTCTCCGGGCAGTCGGCCGCCGTGAGGCAGCCGCCGGGGAACTGGGCGGCGTCGGCGCCCCTTTCGGTGCGTACGCCGGCCCGCGGGGTCCCGGCGACCGTGAGGTCGGTGGAGCGCAGCAGGGCCTCGGGGCCGTCGAGAAGGGGCACCCGGTCGACCGTGGTCAGCCGGCCCTGCGCCAGGGAGAGCCCGGCGACGGAGCCGCGGGCGGGCGGTGCGTCGAGGAGCTTCCCGGTGACGAGTCCGCCGTCGGCGCCGGGCCGGACCGTGTAGACGCCCGGCCCGGTCTCCCCGCCCGTCCCACGGGCCGTCGCGGCCCCGACGAGCAGGGTGCCGTCGGCCTTGTACCGCGGCATGGCGGTGGCCCGCTCGAAGAGGGTCCGCTCCGGGCCGCCGTCGAAGGGCACCGCGACGACGCGCCACATGAGGTCGGCGTAGGGGGTGACCTCTTTCGCGGAGAGGGGCCGTGCGATGAGGACATGGTCGCCGACGGTGCCGAGCAGACTGGCGCGCTTGTCGTAGGGGACGGTGAGTTCCCGTACCGGTTTCTGCAGGTCGGTCGTCTTGCGGTTCCAGACCGTCAGCCGGCCGTCCTCGTGCCACTGGCTCACGGTGTCGCCGTTCGACGCGGTGTCGTACGGCAGGTCCGCGAGCCGGGTCCGGGTGGTCGTGCCCGAGACGTCGACGCGGTGGATGTCGGTGTACCGCCAGTCGTCCAGCAAGGTGCCGTAGGTCGTGGTGAGGTAGAAGCCGTCCCGGTCCCAGGCGAGGAGGTCCGTGGAGTCCGCCCCGGCCACCGGGACGGTGCGGCTGCTGATCCGGCCGTCCTGCCAGGTGTGGACGGTCCAGCGCGTCGGCTTCGGACCGTCGGCCTCGGTGACGACGGCGTCGCCGATCACCAGCCGGAGGGATTCTCCGGCGGGCACCGGGAAGGTCCGTTCGCCGCCGTCCCGCATGTCGCGCAGCAGGACGCTACGGCCGTCGCCGACGAAGGCGAGGACGTCGGAGTCGGTGCCGTAGACGGTGGTGTAGCCGGCCGGCACGGGGACGGGCTCGGTGGCCTTGTCCGCGTACGAGGTCCAGCGGAACCCGGTCTTGACCGTGCCGGTCAGATAGCCGGTCTCGCCCGCCTGTTGGAGTACGGCCGCGGTGGGATCGCCCTCCACGGCGGCCGGGATGGTCAGCCCGGGTTCCGGTGCTTCGGCCGCGACGGCCGTGGTGACGGGTGCGAGCCCCGCCGTGATGCCGGCGACGGTGACGGCCGCGACAGCGGCGCGTGCCAGTACGAGACGTCTCAAGATCAGCTTCTCCCCGAAAACAGCTGGTCGACGCAGCGGAAAGGCGGCGGAACGCGGCACGCCCCTGCGCGAATGGCTCGACCTTAACAAGATGAAACGATCAACCGGCATTCTTTTAAACGAGTTCAAAAAAGAGGAAGGCCCCCTTCCCTCCGCAGTGCGGAGGGAAGGGGGCCTTCACCCGGTGACTGGATCAGCCGTTGCGCTTCCAGCGCGGCTTGTCGTCGCGGCGGCCGAAGGAGCCGGTGCTCGGGCCGGTGCCGCGGTGGTCGCCGCCGCGGTGGTCGTCACGACGGCCGTGCGGGCGGTCGCCGCCCGAGCGGAAGCCGCCGGCGGGGCGGTCGTCGCGGCGGTCGCGGTTGAACGGGCGGTCGCTGCCACGGTGGCCGCCCGAGGGGCGGTCGTCGC
>NZ_JBIBHT010000004.1:30658-221225 GCF_042957155.1 Streptomyces sp. NPDC008121
CGGCGCTCGAAGGAACGGCCGCCGCGGTCGTCGCGGTTGAAGCCGCCCGACGGACGGTCGTCACGGCGGAAGCCACCGGACGGACGGTCGTTGTCGCGACGGAAGCCACCGGACGGACGGTCGTTGTCGCGACGGAAGCCGCCCGAGGGACGGTCGTTGTCACGGCGGAAGCCGCCACGGTCACCACCGCGGTCGTCACGACGGTCGTCGCGGCGCTCGAAGGAACGGCCGCCGCGGTCGTCGCGGTTGAAGCCGCCCGACGGACGGTCGTCACGGCGGAAGCCACCGGACGGACGGTCGTTGTCACGGCGGAAGCCACCGGACGGACGGTCATTGTCACGGCGGAAGCCGCCCGAGGGACGGTCGTTGTCACGGCGGAAGCCGCCACGGTCACCACCGCGGTCGTCACGACGGTCGTCGCGACGGAAACCGCCACGGTCGCCACCGCGGTCACGGCGCTCGTAGTTGCCCCGCTCGTCGCGGAACGCCGGGCGCTCCTCGCGACGCTCCTCGCGGCGCTCCTCGGCGACCTGAGCGGCCGCCACCGCGGCGACCTCGGCCTCGGCGGCCTCCGTCACCTCGGCCACGGCGGCCTCCGGGTCCTCGCCCCGCTCGCGCGCGGAACGGGCGACCAGGCGGTCGGCCTCCTCGCGAAGCTCGGCGGCCCGGCGCGTCAGACGCTCCAGCTGCGCGGTGAGCTCGGCGACCTCGCGCTCGGCCTGCTTGGCGGCGTTGTTCGCCGAGTCGGCCTGGACCTCGGTCAGCGAACGGGCGCCGGTGATCTCGGCGACCTCCGGGTCGAAGGCGCCGGCGCTCTGGATGATGTGGCGCGAGGCGTCGACGCCCGCGTCCTCCATCAGACGGAAGATCTGGCGACGCTGGTGCGGCAGGGACAGCGACACGACGACGCCGGACTTGCCGGCACGGGCGGTACGGCCCGAGCGGTGCAGGTAGTCCTTGTGGTCGCCGGCCGGGTCCACGTTCAGGACCAGGTCGATGCCGTCGACGTGGATGCCGCGGGCGGCCACGTCGGTGGCGACGAGCGCGTTGACGTAGCCCTTCTTGAAGTCCTCGAGGACTCGGGTACGCGCGCCCTGGGTCATGCCGCCGTGCAGCGCGTCGGCCTTCACGCCCGACTCGCACAGCTGCTCGGCGATGCGGTCCGCGCCCAGCTGGGTGCGGACGAAGATGATCGTGCGGCCGTCGCGGGCGGCGATGGCGGCCGTGACCGGCGCCTTGTCCTTCGGCTTCACGACCAGGACGTGGTGGGTCATCGTCGAGACGTTGCCCTGCGCGCTGTCGACCTCGTGCGTGACGGGGTTCGTCAGGTAGCGCTTGACCAGGGTGCTGATCTCGTTCTCCATGGTGGCGGAGAAGAGCATGCGCTGGCCGCCGCCGGGGATCTGGTCGAGCAGCTCGGTGACCTCGGGCAGGAAGCCCAGGTCGGACATCTGGTCGGCCTCGTCGAGGACGGCGACCTGGACGTTGGCGAGCGAGCAGGCGCCGCGGTTGATGAGGTCACGCAGGCGGCCCGGGGTGGCGACGAGGACGTCGACGCCGCGCTCCAGGGCGTAGATCTGGTTGCTCATCGACGTACCGCCGCAGACGACCTTCATCTTCAGGCCGAGCACGTCGCCGTACGGCTGGAGCGCGTCCGCGACCTGCATCGCGAGCTCACGCGTCGGCGTGAGGATGATCGCGCGGGGCTTCTTCTTCTCGGTGTGGCCGCCGGCCAGCTGCGCCAGGGTCGGCAGACCGAAGGAGAGGGTCTTGCCGGAGCCGGTGCGGCCGCGGCCGAGGATGTCCTTGCCGGCCAGGGCGTCCGGGATGGTCGCCGCCTGGATCGGGAAGGGGCTGGTCACGCCGTTCTGGGCGAGCTTGCGCACGACGCCCTCGGGCAGGCCGAGGTCGGCGAACGTGACGGTGGGCTCGGAGGACTCGGCCTCGGTGGACTCGGTCTCGAGGGACTCGAGCTCGGCCTCGGTCACGACGGTGTCGGCGGCCTCGAGGACCTCGATGATCTCGTCGTTCTCGGGCATGACGGCGTGGTCAGAACTGAAAATGGACATGCGAAATGCGAAACCTTCCGGAGTCTCGGCACGCGCCCGTCAACTCCGTGAATTCGCAAATCGACCGCCTCAATGCGGTCAGCCACGGCTAGGGAGAGTACGCGCCACACGGCGCTCTTCTGTTTCGGCGCCGGGCAATGGGATCAAACGATCTATAACCATACGCACCCTCCCCGCCTCAATGCAAACCGGGGTCCGTCACACCGGCCCGACCTGCGGCGATGCCTCCGGCTCCCTCGGTCCGCCGGGCGCGTCCGCGGCCCGCATGGCACCCATGTGGGTGTCCGCCCCGGGCGTCGAGGTCGGCGGATCCGTCGGTTCCGCCGTCGGCTCGGGAGTGGGCTCCGTGGTCGGCTGCGGCTCCTGCGTCTCGGACGCCGAGGGGTCGACCGGGGGCGGGGTCTCCTCGCCGGGCGCACTCGGCCCACCGGCACCACCGGCCCCGCCCGCACCACCCGCACCACCGGGCTCCTGGGTCGGCTGCGGCTTCCCGCCCGGCCCCGCGGGCGCCCCCGCCGGAGGCCTGCCCGACGCCGACGGCGAACCGCTCGGCACCGGCGACTCCTCGCCCGCGCCGTCCGCGTCCGGCCCGCCCCCGCCCGACTCCGCGTGCGCCTCCCCGCCGCGCCCGCCCGACCCGCCGGCACCGGCGTCCGCCTCGGCCGCCACGCCCTGCTTCCCCGCGGACTTGCCGGGCGCCGGCTTCGTGCCCTCGTCACCGACACTCATACAGCCGCTCAGACCGGCGCAGGCGGCGACCGCCAACGCGGTGGCGGCCCATCTCACACGGGTGGGCAAATGGCGCACGGAGGGCACCTCCAGGACACAACGGGCAGGACAGGCAGGACGGGGAAAGCGTTTCGCTGCCCAACTCCCTCCGCGCCACAAGGGACACGCCCCCGACCGCCCCGGCCCGTCCGGGCACGGCACCGCCCCCGGAGACCGGCCGAGACCGCTGAAGATCGGCGAGGATCGGCGAGGATCGGCGCATCCGCCGAAACCACTTCCGTCGGACAGCCCGCGACCGGCCCCCCTTCACCGACAATGGACGGTGTGCTGGAGATGACGCGCGACACGTTCGAAGAACTGGTGGCCCAGGCCCTGGACACGATCCCGCCGGAGCTCACGCGGGTCATGGACAACGTGGCCGTGTTCGTCGAGGACGAACCCGACCCGTCCGACCCCGAGCTCCTCGGGCTCTACGAAGGAACGCCCCTCACCGAACGCGGGGAGTGGTACGCCGGCGTCCTGCCGGACCGCATCTCCATCTACATGGGCCCCACCCTGCGCTACTGCGCGACCCAGGAGGACGTGGTCCACGAGGTCGCGGTGACCGTCGTCCACGAGATCGCCCACCACTTCGGCATCGACGACGAACGCCTCCACGCCCTCGGCTGGGGCTGACCCGGAACCGGCCGCCCGACCGGCCGGAGCCCCGCCGGGAAACCGTTTTGGCGATAGCCGCCGCCATCCCATATGCTTCTCACGTCCCCGACGCGCTGCGAAGCGCCCAGGTGGGCCCTTAGCCCTCATCGTCTAGTGGCCCAGGACGCCGCCCTTTCAAGGCGGTAGCACGGGTTCGAATCCCGTTGGGGGCACGCAACAACGTGTGCGAGACTTGTTCTCGCACATTGCAAGGTCCTGTGGAGCAGTTGGTTAGCTCGCCACCCTGTCAAGGTGGAGGTCGCGGGTTCAAGTCCCGTCAGGATCGCTGAGGCTGGAAACGGCCTCGTGGCTGGGTAGCTCAGTTGGTACGAGCGATCGCCTGAAAAGCGATAGGTCGCCGGTTCGACCCCGGCCCCAGCCACCAGAGAAGGCCCCGTTCGAGAGAACGGGGCCTTTCGCGTGTCCGGACACCCCTCCCGTACGTACGGACAAGAGAGCGCGCCCGGCCCCGTGCGGACCGGGCGCGCCCCGCGTGCGTCAGGCCTCCTCGCGCTCCCTCTCGCGCGCCGCCCCGCGCCGGCCCCGGACCGCGAGCGCGACCGCCGCCGCCGCGACGACCGCCGCCAGCAGCGCCCAGTCCGGCACCGCCCGGCCCACCGCCGCCACCCGCTCCTCCACCGCGAACGAGTCGTCCACCGACAGCAGCCCCGGCAGGGCCGTCGTGCCGTCGAACACCAGGAAGAGCGTGCCGAGGAGCACGAAGAACAGCCCCGACAGCAGCGACGTCGAGTGCGTCTCGAACCGCCCCAGCCGGACCGGCCGGCCGCGCAGCCAGCGCCTGCGGCCCAGCTCGTACCGCTCCCAGCACAGCGCGAGCAGGAACAGCGGCACCGCCATGCCCAGCGCGTACACCGCGAGCAGCAGCCCGCCGTAGACCGGACTGCCGCTCAGCGCCGCCACCGTCAGGACGCTGCCGAGGATCGGGCCCGCGCAGAACCCGGCGAGGCCGTAGACCAGGCCGAGGGCGTAGACGGAGACCGCCGTCATCGGGCGGATCCGGCCGCTCACCTCGGCGAGACGGCGGGAGGCGAAGCCCATGCCGAGGAGCTGCAGCACCCCGAGGGCGATGATCAGCCAGCCGCCGACGGCCACCAGCAGGTCCCGGTGGCCGTAGAAGAGCCGCCCGGCGAAGGAGCCGGCCGCGCCCAGCGGGACGAGGGTGGTGGCCAGCCCGGCGTAGAAGACACCCGTCCGGGCCAGCAGCCGCCGCGGCGAATCGATCGAGTACGCGAAGAAGGCCGGCAGCAGCAGGGCGCTGCACGGGCTCAGCAGGGCGAGGAGGCCCCCGAGGAGCGCCGCCAGATAGCCGATGCCGGAGGTCACTCCCCCGCCGCCCCGCGCTTGGCCTTCGCCGCCTTCGCGGCCGCGTCGACGGCGTCCGTGAAGGCCTCCATCGGCTGGGCGCCGGCGATCGGCCGCCCGTTGATCAGGAAGGACGGGGTCGAGGTCGCGCCGAGCGTGTACCCCTGCTCCTGGTCCTTGGTCACCGCCGCCCGGGCCGCCGCGCTGTCCGTGTCCCGGGTGAACCGCGTCAGGTCCGCGACGCCGGCCTCCTTCGCCAGGGCGGCGAGCCGGTCCGCGCCGAAGCCCTTCTCCTTCGCGCCCTCGGCGTAGGCGGCCCGGTGGAACTCCCAGAACCTGCCCTGCTGCCCCGCCGCCCACGAGGCGCGGGCCGCCGCCTCCGACTCCTCGCCGAAGATCGGGAAGTTCCGCCACTCGATGCGCAGAACGCCCTTCTCGACGTACTTCCGGATCAGCTCGGGCTCGGTGTCCCGGGCGAACTTGCCGCAGTACCCGCACTTGAAGTCGGCGTACTCGATCAGCACCACGGGCGCGTCGGGCCGGCCGAGGGCCAGCTTGTCGGCGGCGTCGCGCCGGGCGTACGCCTCCAGCTCCGGGTAGACGCCCGCGGTCGGGTCGGCGGAGACCTCCGCGACCGACGAGGCGCCGCCGGATCCGGGCGACGAGGGCTTGGTCGCGGTGTACGAGACGACCCCGAGCAGGGCCGCGGCGACCGCGACCCCGGAGACGATCAGGACCGGCGTGGTCCGGGACGAACGCCCCGACGACCCGGACCGGGCCCGGGACTTGGACGTGGGCCCGGGCTTGGACCCGGAGGTGGACTTCGGCGTCGACTTCGACGCTGAGTTCGACTTCGACTTCGACGAGGAAGCCGACTTCGACAAGGAAGGGGACGTGGAGCCGGGCTCGGGCGTGGACTTGGGCATGCGGAAACGCTCCTGGACGGAAGTAGGACGGGCGGCGGAGGTGACCGGCCCGTCTAGACCCGCAGGATCGACAGCTCCATGGGCGACGGCGGTACGCGCTCCGGCGGTGCCGGCCCCGACGGGAGGTCCCGTATGTCCTGGTCCCCGTCCCAGGGCCCGTCGGTCTCCCGGGCCCGGGTCAGGGCGGGCAGCAGCTCGCCGAACCCGGACGGGCGCGGCGGAGTGGCCGGGCGGGCGGCGCCGTCGGCCGTGTGCCCCTGGTCGCAGCCGGGCACGGTGGCCCCGGCGCTCACGGCCACCACGGGACCGGCCCCGCTCCCGCCGCCCGGAACGGAAGCCGCGGCCGAAGCCACCTCCGGGCCCGGGGCCGTACCCCCGCCCGTCACCACCCCGGCCGCGCACAGCAGCAGCCCCAGCACGAGTGCCGGCAGCACGGCGCACGCGGCCGACGCGCGGACGGTGCGGACCATGGGGGGCCTCTCGGATCTCGGCTCGGGGCGACGTGCCCGAAATATTACGGCCCGGCCGGTGACGGGCCCGCCCGCCCGGGGAACGTGCGGTCCCCGGGCCGCCCGCCCCGCCCGGGAAATCGGTTCGCCGGTTCTCGGCCACAGGTGCGATCCTGGAGGCCGTATGTCTACTTCCTTCGCCGCCCTCCAGTCCCTCCTGGCCGAGGTCTCGCTGCGGGACGCCCACCGGCTCGGCCGCCGCCTCGAGGGCGCCCGCCGCATCCGCAAGCCCGAGGCCCGCGAGGCCGTCCTGGACGAGATCGCCGCCGAGGCCGGCAAGGCCAAGGAGCGCGTCGACGGACGGGCCGCCCGCGTGCCCGCCGTCACCTACCCCGAACAGCTCCCGGTCTCGCAGAAGAAGGACGCGATCCTGGAGGCGATACGCGACCACCAGGTCGTGATCGTCGCCGGTGAGACGGGCTCCGGCAAGACCACGCAGATCCCGAAGATCTGTCTGGAACTGGGCCGGGGCGTGCGCGGGATGATCGGCCACACGCAGCCGCGCCGGATCGCCGCCCGCACGGTCGCCGAGCGGGTCGCGGAGGAGCTGAGGACGCCGCTGGGCGAGGCGGTCGGCTGGAAGGTCCGGTTCACCGACCAGGTGAACCCCGAGGCGACCTTCGTGAAGCTGATGACGGACGGCATCCTGCTCGCCGAGATCCAGACGGACCGCGAGCTGCGCGCCTACGACACGATCATCATCGACGAGGCCCACGAGCGGTCCCTCAACATCGACTTCCTGCTCGGCTATCTGGCCCAGCTGCTGCCCAAACGCCCCGACCTGAAGGTCGTGATCACCTCCGCGACCATCGACCCCGAGCGCTTCTCCCGTCACTTCGGCGACGCGCCGATCGTGGAGGTCAGCGGGCGGACGTATCCCGTCGAGGTCCGCTACCGCCCCCTCCTGGAGGAGGACTCCGAGGAGTCGGACCGGGACCAGATCACGGCGATCTGCGACGCCGTCGACGAACTCCAGGCCGAGGGGCCGGGGGACGTCCTCGTCTTCCTCTCCGGCGAGCGCGAGATCCGCGACACCGCCGACGCGCTGCTGAAGAAGCAGCTCCGCGGCACCGAGGTCCTCCCGCTCTACGCCCGCCTGAGCCACGCCGAGCAGCACCGCGTCTTCCAGGCCCACTCCGGCCGCCGGATCGTCCTCGCCACCAACGTCGCCGAGACCTCCCTGACCGTCCCCGGCATCAAGTACGTGATCGACCCGGGCACCGCCCGCATCTCGCGCTACTCCCACCGCACCAAGGTCCAGCGGCTGCCGATCGAGCCGGTCAGCCAGGCCAGCGCCAACCAGCGCAAGGGCCGCTGCGGCCGTACGTCCGACGGCATCTGCATCCGGCTCTACAGCGAGGACGACTTCCTGTCCCGCCCGGAGTTCACGGACGCCGAGATCCTGCGTACGAACCTGGCGTCCGTCATCCTGCAGATGACCGCGGCCGGCCTCGGCGAGATCGAGAAGTTCCCCTTCATCGACCCGCCGGACCACCGCAACATCCGCGACGGCGTGCAGCTCCTCCAGGAGCTGGGCGCGATCGACCCGGCGGAGAAGGATCCGAAGAAGCGGCTGACGCCATCGGGCCGCAAGCTCTCCCAGCTCCCCGTCGACCCCCGCCTGGCCCGGATGGTCCTGGAGGCCGAGAGGAACGGCTGCGCCCGCGAGGTCATGGTGATCGCGGCCGCGCTCTCCATCCAGGACCCGCGCGAGCGCCCGGCCGAGAAGCAGGCCCAGGCCGATCAGCAGCACGCCCGCTTCAAGGACGAGACCAGCGACTTCCTGGCCTACCTCAACCTCTGGCGGTACGTCCGCGAGCAGCAGAAGGAGCGCGGCTCCAGCTCCTTCCGCCGGATGTGCAAGCAGGAGTACCTCAACTTCCTGCGCATCCGCGAGTGGCAGGACATCTACGCCCAGCTCCGCACGGTCGCCAAGCAGATGGGGATCCACCTCAACGAGGAGGACGCGCCCGAGCAGTCCGTGCACACCTCGCTCCTCGCGGGCCTGCTGTCCCACATCGGGATGAAGGACGTGAAGGAGGGCGCGAAGAACGAGTACCTGGGCGCCCGCAGCGCCAAGTTCGCGGTCTTCCCCGGTTCGGCGCTCTTCAAGAAGCCCCCGCGCTTCATCATGTCCGCGGAGCTGGTGGAGACCTCCCGCCTGTGGGCCCGGGTCAACGCGAGAATCGAACCGGAGTGGATCGAGCCGCTCGCCCAGCACCTGATCAAGAAGACGTACAGCGAACCGCACTGGGAGAAGGACCAGGCGGCCGTCATGGCGATCGAGAAGGTGACGCTCTACGGCGTGCCGATCGTCACCGACCGCAAGGTGAACTACGGCCGGATCGACCCCGAGGCGAGCCGCGACCTGTTCATCCGCAACGCCCTCGTCGAGGGCGACTGGCGCACGCACCACAAGTTCTTCTCCGACAACCGCCGGCTCCTCACCGAGGTCGAGGAGCTGGAACACCGGGCCCGGCGCCGGGACATCCTCGTCGACGACGAGACGCTGTTCGACTTCTACGACCAGCGGGTCCCCGCCCACGTGGTGTCCGGCGCGTACTTCGACTCCTGGTGGAAGCACAAGCGCCACGAGGAGCCGGAGTTCCTCGACTTCGAGCGCGAGATGCTCATCAACGAGAAGGCCGCCGGGGTCACCAAGGACGACTATCCGGACTCCTGGCGGCAGGGGCCGCTGAAGTTCCGGGTGACGTACCAGTTCGAGCCGGGCGCGGACGCCGACGGCGTCACCGTCCACATCCCGCTCCAGGTCCTCAACCAGGTGACGGACGAGGGCTTCGACTGGCAGATCCCGGGCCTGCGGGCCGAGGTCGTCACGGAGCTGATCCGGTCCCTCCCGAAGCCGATCCGCCGCAACTACGTCCCGGCGCCGAACTTCGCGACCCGCTTCCTGGACACCGCCGTCCCCCGCCAGGAGCCGCTGGAGGTCACCCTCGCGCGGGAGCTGCAGCGGATGGTCGGCGTCCCCGTCACGGCGGACGACTTCGACCTCTCCCGGATCCCCGACCATCTGAAGATCACTTTCCGGATCGTCGACGAGCGGCGCCGCAAGCTGGCCGAGAGCAAGGACCTGGAGTCGCTCAAGCTCCAGCTGCGTCCGAAGGCCCGCCAGGCGCTCTCCAAGGCCGCCGCGGCGGCGACCGGCGGCCCGGACGGCTCCGGGCCGTCCCTGGAGCGTACGGGGCTCACGGACTGGACGATCGGGACGCTCACCCAGGTCTTCGAGACCCGGCGGGCCGGCCAGCCCGTCAAGGCGTACCCGGCGCTGGTGGACGAGGGCGCGACCGTCGCCGTACGCCTCTTCGACACCGAGGCCGAGCGGGCGCCCGCGATGTGGCGGGGCACGCGCCGGCTGATCCTGCTGAACATCCCGGTGAACCCGGCGAAGTTCGCCTCGGACAAGCTGACCAACCAGCAGAAGCTGGCCCTCTCCCGGAACCCGCACGGCTCGATCCAGGCCCTCTTCGAGGACTGCGCGACCGCGGCGGCCGACAAGCTGATCGCGGACCACGGCGGTCCGGCCTGGGACGAGGAGTCCTTCCGGAAGCTGTACGACAAGGTCCGCGCGGACCTCGTCGACACGACCGTACGGACGGTGGACCAGGTCCAGCAGATCCTGGCGGCCTGGCAGGCCTGCGAGCGGCGCCTGAAGGCGACGAACAGCCTCGCTCTGATGAAGAACCTGGCCGACGTGCGCGAGCAGCTGGCGTGGCTGGTGCCGGCGGGCTTCGTCACCAAGACGGGTCTGCGGCGGCTGCCGGACCTGATGCGCTATCTGGTGGCGGTGGACCGGCGGCTCCAGCAGATGCCCACGGGCGTCCAGCGGGACACCACCCGCATGGAGAAGGTCCACGAGATGCAGGACGAGTACGCCTGGCTGCTCGAACAGCTCCCGCGGGGACGGCCGGTGCCGAAGGAGGTCACCGACATCCGCTGGATGATCGAGGAGCTCCGGGTCAGCTACTTCGCGCACGCCCTGGGGACGGCGTACCCCGTCTCCGACAAGCGGATCGTGAAGGCGATCGACGCGGCGGCGCCGTGACGGGACCCTCGCCCGGCGCCAGTTCGACCTGACCCTCTGACCTGCTGTACAGTCTCTCTCGCAGCCCAGGCAGTACGGAGCTGCGAGCAAGGTCCTGTGGAGCAGTTTGGAGTGCTCGCCACCCTGTCAAGGTGGAGGCCGCGGGTTCAAATCCCGTCAGGACCGCCGTATTCGAGGCCCGAGTCGTCAGACTCGGGCCTCAGTCGTGCGTCCGGCGTATTGACGGCGCCGGGTCCGCGCGGGTACCCCGGACATCAGGGAATCGGGGGCCCACACCGGAGGTGGTCGCTCATGGCCGCGGCGTCCGCAGCACGTCAGTCGAGACACGAGACACGCGCGCTGCTGCGCGCCCATCTGGCGGCCGCGTCGCGCTACGGCCACATCACGCGCCACTGCCCCGTCTGCCATCGCCTCCTGAGGCTCGCCATGGACGCCCAGGAGCCCGTGGAGGTGGCCCTGGAGGGCCTGGAGGCCCGGGAGCCCGAGCCGGCCGTCGAGGACGAAAGTCCCACCGCCCCGTGACCTACGGCGGGTTGAGCCTCCCTCAGGGAGTGGCAGGCTGTTCCTTGGCAAGACTTCGCCTGTGTGACGGGTGTCACTGCATGAGTTTTCGAAACCCCTTCACTTACACCCTCCCTACACGCACCCGATTTAATATGTGCAATTGCACCACCCCTCCCATGTCCGGCGCGGGCACAAAAAAGATCGCGCTGGACCCGGCGGAGTCCAGCGCGATCGATGACCAAAAGCCTGTTGGGGCAGGCGCCGGTCGGCAGAGCTAGGGGTGGGCGGACCGGGTTGGGGGACCCGGAAATGCCCGGTGAAGCGGGGTGTTGCAGGTACCTCAGGCCTCGCTGCGCTGCTGCGGAATACCCGCCAGCAGTGCGCGGACCTCAGCCTCGCGGTACCGGCGGTGTCCACCCAGCGTGCGGATGGACGTGAGCTTGCCGGCCTTCGCCCAACGGGTAACCGTCTTCGGGTCCACACGGAACATCGTGGCAACCTCGGCGGGGGTCAGCAGCGGCTCGGCATCAGGGGTGCGAGCGGTCATGAGCGGCCTCCTCGGGAGAACCGAACCTTCTCGGTTCTTTCCTCTAAATTCTGCACCTTGACCCGCGTTGCCCGAAATGGCGGACGCGAGCCGAGTCGGTTATAGGACGAACGGCTTGTCCTCGGCACTACAACTACACCATCCGTCCAGCCACGTCGGCCAAACCGATGGAATTGCCCTCGCAGGTGTTCATCAGCGGCGGAAGTCGATGGACCATGCCATAACGGACAGTCACGCCACTGTGACGATCAGTCACAGAGCGATCAGGAGTCCTCAGACCCCCCATAGAGTGCAATGCTGAGCGTTCCGCCCAAAGATGGACGGAAGGAACCCTCCCCGGACTCCTTGTCCTATTTTGGCACGAGGGTGGGCGATGGGCGCAAGGGCGCGGTAAGTGCTGTCCGTCACGCTTGAGCCAAAGGCCCGGATCGGGACCTACGTCCCGTCGCGCGCCGGACGGCCCTCCGTACCGTCTGAAGATCATTTACATCAGACGGAGGCGTCTTGTCGATGATCAGTTCGCGAACCGCAGGTTCCGGATCTCCCGCCACCGCTCCGCAAGCCGCGCGTACGCCTCTCCCGCCGCCTCCCCGTCGCCGTTCCGCAGCGCCGCGATCCCCTCGGCCACGTCCGCCGCCGACCGGTCGCCCGCGAGCCGCTCCGCCGGCACCGCGTGCACCAGGCCGCCGTAGTCCAGCTCCACCAGCGAGCGCGGATGGAACTCCTCCAGCCACCGGCCCACCTCGACCAGGCCCTCGGCCAGCGGCCCCTCCTCGGCCGACTCCCGCAGGGCCCGCAGCGCCCGCGCGAGACGCCGCCGCGCCTGCACCATCGGCGTCCGGTAGCGCAGGACCGGCGGCGCGGCCCCCACGCCGGCCACCCCCGCCCTCCCCGGCACGTACTCCCGCTCCTCGTCACCGAAGAGGGTGAACCAGCGCACCGGCACCTGCCAGACCGCCGTACGGATCCACGGCCGCGCGTCGGGGTTCAGCTCCCGCCACCGCTCGTGGTCCGCCGCCACCTGCTCGCGCACCACCGGCGGCACCATCGCGTCCAGCACCGGCCCCGGGACCTCCCAGCCCTCCGCCAGCTCCGTCAGCGCCAGCCAGCCCCGCAGCCGGGTCAGCCAGGGGCAGACGACGACCACCCCGTCCAGCAGCGCCACGAACGCGTCCCCGCTCTCGTGGACCGGCACGGGCACCGGCGGAACCGGCACCAGATCCGCCAGCGACCGGCGCAGCTCGTCCTGGGCCGTGGGGAGGTCCGCCCGGCGCGCGTACCGCGCCCACTCCCCCCGCTCCGGTTCGGGAAAGGCCGCCAGCGGCTCGTACACCCGCAGATAGGAGGCGTAGGGGACGAGGACCGAGGAAGCGACCGACATGTCGCAAATCCTTCCACGGAGGTACTCCGGGAGGGGGTGATCCTGCGCACGACGGCCGATCCACCCGCGCGGAGGACTTACTCTCTTGCCCAACCGGTCCTCCCCACCCGCAGGAGGACCACCCCCTCGCCGCTTCTTACTTGGGAGTCACCACCGTGACCGATGTGACCGGCGTTCCTGACGTTCCTGCTGACGTGCTGCACACCCTGTTCCAGTCGGAGCAGGGAGGCCACGAGCAAGTCGTGCTCTGCCAGGACCGCGCCTCCGGCCTCAAGGCCGTCATCGCCCTCCACTCCACCGCCCTGGGCCCGGCCCTCGGCGGCACCCGGTTCTACCCGTACGCCACCGAGGCGGAGGCGATCGCCGACGCGCTCAACCTCTCCCGGGGCATGTCGTACAAGAACGCCATGGCCGGCCTCGACCACGGCGGCGGCAAGGCCGTGATCATCGGTGACCCGGAGAAGATCAAGACGGAGGAGCTGCTGCTCGCCTACGGGCGTTTCGTGGCCTCCCTCGGCGGCCGGTACGTCACCGCCTGCGACGTCGGCACCTACGTCGCGGACATGGACGTCGTGGCGCGCGCCAACGAGTGGACCACCGGCCGTTCGCCCGAGAACGGCGGCGCCGGGGACTCCTCGGTCCTCACGGCCTACGGCGTCTTCCAGGGCATGCGCGCCTCCGCGCAGACCCTGTGGGGCGACCCGACCCTGCACGGCCGCAAGGTCGGCGTCGCGGGCGTCGGCAAGGTCGGGCACTACCTCGTCGAGCACCTCCTGAAGGACGGCGCCGAGGTCGTCGTCACGGATGTCCGCGAGGAGTCCGTGCGCCGGATCACCGACAAGTTCCCGCAGGTCACCGTCGTCGCCGACACGGACGCGCTGATCCGCGTCGAGGGCCTGGACGTCTACGCCCCCTGCGCGCTGGGCGGCGCCCTGAACGACGAGACCGTGCCGGTCCTGACCGCGAAGATCGTCTGTGGCGCGGCCAACAACCAGCTCGCGCACCCCGGCGTGGAGAAGGACGTCTCGGACCGCGGGATCCTCTACGCGCCCGACTACGTCGTCAACGCCGGCGGCGTCATCCAGGTCGCCGACGAGCTGCACGGCTTCGACTTCGACCGGTGCAAGGCCAAGGCGACGAAGATCTTCGACACCACGCTGGCCATATTCGCACGTGCGAAGGCGGACGGCATTCCGCCGGCCGCGGCCGCCGACCGCATCGCCGAGCAGCGCATGGCCGAGGCTCGCCGCGGCTGAATCTTGACAGGGCCGGCCCGCCGACCGCTCTTTGGACGTTCGTCCAGAGCGAGACATGACTCACCCCGGTCGGCGGGTCGGCCGTGCAGAAGAGGTTAAAATCGCGACTGACCAGCGAGGACAGGGCACCTTGATGGTTCTGTACCGGGGCATGTGATGCGTGCGGCGTACCGTATGGCCACGGAAGCAGGTACCGTTGAACCCCTACGGACCGGTCTCTCCCTGGAGAGTCCGATCCGAACCATGAACGCGTGTCAAGACTCTGGGGCCGTCGAGCCCCGTCACCGAGGGGGTCGAGCCATGGGGCGCGGCCGGGCAAAGGCCAAGCAGACGAAGGTCGCCCGCCAGCTGAAGTACAGCAGCGGCGGGACTGACCTGTCGCGTCTGGCCAGCGAGCTGGGCGCTTCGACTTCGAGCCAGCCGCCTAATGGCGAGCCGTTCGAGGACGACGACGAGGAAGACGACCCGTACGCGCAGTACGCGGA
Source organism: Streptomyces sp. NPDC008121 (assembly GCF_042957155.1). Taxonomy (NCBI): domain Bacteria; kingdom Bacillati; phylum Actinomycetota; class Actinomycetes; order Kitasatosporales; family Streptomycetaceae; genus Streptomyces; species Streptomyces sp. NPDC008121. Next base: position 45,147 of record NZ_JBIBHT010000004.1, read on the forward strand.
TCTCTACAACACGGACGACGAGGACGAGGACGACGAGTCCGGTCCCGGCGCGTCGTCCCGGCGTCGCGCTTGACCTCTTAACAAAGAGCGCTGCTCTCGACAGAAACCCGGTCCGGGGAACACGGACCGGGTTTCTGTGCTGCTCGGACCCGTCGCCGCGGGACGGGCAACGGTCCGGGGCCGGACAGCGCAGCGGGCGGCCCGGAGACGACTCCGGACCGCCCGCGGCCGTTCTACTTCGCGTAGTCCCCGACCAGCTCGGCGCCGGTGGAGCGGTCGCCGCGCTCGGTGATCTCGCCCGCGACCCAGGCCTCGACCCCGCGGTCCTCGAGCGTGGCCAGGGCCACGTCCACGGACTCGGCCGGGACGACGGCCATCATGCCGACGCCCATGTTCAGCGTCTTCTCCAGCTCCAGGCGCTCCACCCGGCCGGCCGTGCCGACCAGGTCGAAGATCGCGCCCGGGGCCCAGGTCGAGCGGTCGACCGTGGCGTGCAGGCCGTCCGGGATCACCCGTGCCAGGTTGGCGGCCAGGCCGCCGCCGGTGATGTGGCTGAAGGCGTGCACCTCGGCGGTCCGGGTGAGCGCCAGACAGTCCAGGGAGTAGATCTTCGTGGGCTCCAGCAGTTCCTCGCCCAGGGTCCGGCCGAGCTCGTCGACCCGCTGGTCCAGGGTCATGCCGGCGCGGTCGAAGACCACGTGGCGGACGAGCGAGTACCCGTTGGAGTGAAGGCCGGAGGACTCCATGGCGATCACGGCGTCACCCGTACGGATGCGATCGGGACCGAGCAGCCGGTCCGCCTCGACCACGCCGGTACCGGCGCCGGCGACGTCGAAGTCGTCCGGGCCGAGCAGGCCGGGGTGCTCGGCGGTCTCCCCGCCGACCAGGGCGCAGCCGGCCAGGACACAGCCCTCGGCGATGCCCTTGACGATGGCGGCGACCCGCTCGGGGTGGACCTTGCCGACGCAGATGTAGTCGGTCATGAAGAGCGGTTCGGCGCCGCAGACGACGATGTCGTCCATGACCATCGCGACCAGGTCGTGTCCGATCGTGTCGAACACGCCCATCTGGCGGGCGATGTCGACCTTCGTGCCGACGCCGTCGGTGGCGGAGGCGAGCAGCGGACGCTCGTAGCGCTTGAGGGCGGAGGCGTCGAAGAGGCCGGCGAAGCCGCCCAGGCCACCGAGGACCTCGGGGCGCCGGGTCTTCTTCACCCACTCCTTCATGAGCTCGACGGCGCGGTCGCCCGCTTCGATGTCGACGCCCGCGCTCGCGTAGCTGGCGCCGCCTTCGGCACTGGGGTTCTGAGACATGGGTTCAGAGCTTTCGTGTCGTACTGCGGGGTGTGCGGCGGGGTCCTACGGGCGACGCAGCGCGTCGGCGGCCGCGGTGGCGGCGGGTCCCGCGGCCAGTTCGGTCTCCAGCAGCTGCTTTCCGAGCAGCTCCGGGTCCGGAAGCTCCATCGGGTACTCGCCGTCGAAGCAGGCACGGCAGAGATTCGGCTTCTGGATGGTGGTCGCCTCGATCATCCCGTCGAGGGAGATGTACGAGAGGGAGTCCGCGCCGAGCGACGTGCCGATCTCCTCGACCGTCATGCCGTTGGCGATCAGCTCCGCGCGGGTCGCGAAGTCGATGCCGAAGAAGCACGGCCACTTCACGGGCGGGGAGGAGATCCGGATGTGGACCTCGGCGGCGCCCGCCTCGCGGAGCATCCGGACGAGGGCGCGCTGGGTGTTGCCGCGGACGATCGAGTCGTCGACGACCACGAGCTTCTTCCCCTTGATGACTTCCTTGAGGGGGTTCAGCTTCAGCCGGATGCCCAGCTGGCGGATGGTCTGGGAGGGCTGGATGAAGGTGCGGCCGACATAGGCGTTCTTCACCAGGCCCGCGCCGAAGGGGATGCCGCTCGCCTCGGCGTAGCCGATCGCGGCAGGGGTGCCGGACTCCGGCGTCGCTATGACGAGATCCGCCTCGACCGGGGCCTCCTTGGCGAGGCGCCGGCCCATCTCCACGCGGGAGAGGTAGACGTTCCGTCCGGCGATGTCGGTGTCCGGGCGGGCGAGGTACACGTACTCGAAGACACAGCCCTTGGGCTTCGCTTCCGCGAATCGTGAGGTGCGGATGCCGTTCTCGTCGATCGCGATCATCTCGCCCGGTTCGACCTCGCGGACGTAGCTGGCGCCGCAGATGTCGAGGGCGGCGGATTCGGAGGCGACGACCCAGCCGCGCTCGAGGCGGCCGAGGACCAGCGGGCGGATGCCCTGCGGGTCACGGGCGGCGTAGAGGGTGTGCTCGTCCATGAAGACGAGGGAGAAGGCGCCCTGGACGTCGGGCAGGACCTTCGCGGCGGCCTGCTCGATGGTGAGCGGCTTGCCGTCCTCGTCGACCTGGGCGGCGAGGAGCGCCGTGAGCAGGTCGGTGTCGTTGGTGGCCGCCACCCGGGTGGTGCGGCCCTCCTGCTTGGGCAGCTCGGCGACCATCTCGGCGAGCTGCGCCGTGTTGACCAGGTTGCCGTTGTGGCCGAGCGCGATCGAGCCGTGGGCGGTTGCCCGGAAGGTCGGCTGCGCGTTCTCCCACACGGAGGCACCGGTGGTCGAGTAGCGGGCGTGACCGACCGCGATATGACCTTGGAGGGAACCGAGAGAGGTCTCGTCGAAGACCTGGGACACGAGGCCCATGTCCTTGAAGACGAGGATCTGGGAGCCGTTGCTGACCGCGATTCCCGCGGATTCCTGGCCCCGATGCTGGAGGGCGTACAGCCCGAAGTACGTGAGCTTTGCGACCTCTTCACCCGGAGCCCAGACACCGAAGACGCCGCAAGCGTCCTGGGGGCCCTTCTCGCCGGGAAGCAGATCGTGATTGAGTCGACCGTCACCACGTGGCACGTCTCCGAGTGTAGGGGAGGTCGACCACTGGTCCGAATTGGCGAAAACCGCAGGGTCCGTTTTTGGTGTGATCGTACGAGCTGATCCACAGGCCCGTGCGGTACGCACCCCGGCAGGGTCGGGGGCCAAGGGGGAGACGGGCGGGACGCCCTTGCGCAGAGACGGGCCGGGAGGGTGCTACTCACCGGTAATACGGTTGCCGGGGCGCCCCGGATGTGACGCAGTTCGCAATGCCGACCCCCGGAGCCGGCGCCCCGGGGACCGCGCGGGGAAGGGATTCGCGCGGGCCCCGGGGACGCCGAGGTCCGGTCGGCGCACCTGCGGCGGGTGCGGCGGTCAGGACGTCGCGCCCGCCGCCGGCTTCGCGGTCGCCGCGAAGCCCTTGCCGTCGGCGGTGGCGAAGGTCAGACCCCGGTGGCGCAGCTCGTACGTCGCCGTCCCGCCGAACACCTCGTACAGCTCGGTCTCCAGCTTCATCTGCGGACCGGCGCACATCATGCGGGTGGTCGTGACGTCCCCGAAGGTGACCGTCTTCCCGGAGACCTTCGCGGTCGTGGAGAACCGGTTGCAGCCCAGGCTGCCCCGGACCTTGCCGTCCTTGTCGATCACGAAGTGCGCCTTGCCCTCGGTGCCCTTCGGCACCGACGAGGCGGTCTGGCCGGTGAGGAGGGAGTCGACGGTCCAGGTGGTGCCGTTGAGCGGGGCGGGCGGTTCGGAGGTCAGCGCGAGGACGGTCCGGCCGTCGGAGGAGCGGAGGGTGAGCCGGTCGCCGTCGAGCTTCGCCTTCAGCGGGCCGGCGAACGCCTTCTGGAGTCCGGCCTCGAAGGCGCCCTGCTCACCGGGACAGGCCATCTCGGTGCCGACGCCCTGCTTCACGGTGACCGTGTCGCCCTCGACCTTCACGGTGGCGCCGAACCCGTTGCACCCGCTGTTCCCCTTGGCCTGGCCGTCCTTGCCGATCTCGACGTGGGCGCCGTCCGGGGCACGGGTCTCCTTGCCCTCCACGGTCATGGAGTCGAAGGCCCAGTGGACGCCGGCGACCGGGACGTCGGGGGCGACCGTGCCGGCGCCCGGGTCCGATCCGGACTTCTCGGTGCCGCACGCCGAGAGCACGACGAGCGAGGCCAGAACGGCGGTGGCTGCGGTGGTACGTGTCTTCAGCATGGGGATGTGACGGACGGGCGGTACGAACGGTTCCGCTCGGCCTCCCGCCCGTCGGCCGTTCGGGTGCACGGGGCCGGTCCGCCGGCCGGCCGGGCCCGGGCGGGGCCACCCGGGAGGCTCCGGCTCAGCCCAGGACCGGCAGCAGGCCGGAGAGGTCCGCCCGTTCGCCGCTCGCGGCGACCTTCCCCTCGTCCCGGGCCCGCGCCCAGGTGGTGCGGCCGGTGGCGAGCCGGATCCAGGTCAGGGCGTCCGTCTCCACCACGTTGGGCGGGGTGCCCCGGGTGTGCCGGGGACCCGCCCCGCACTGGACGACGGCGTGGGGCGGGACGCGCACCTCGACCGCGCCGCCCGGCGCCTTCACGGCGAGGGCGTCGGCGAGCAGACGCGCACACGCGGCGAGCGCCTGCCGGTCGTACGGCACGGAGAGCCCGGTCGCCTCGTTCAGGTCGTCGGTGTGGACGACGAGTTCGACGGTCCGGGTGACCAGGAAGTCGGCCAGCCGCATCCCCCCGAACCGCGTCGGCACGAGCCGCTCGTCGTCGGCCCCGGCGATCCGCTCCTCGTACAGCTCCTGCGTCCGCGCGTACAGACCCGGGAGGTCGGCGGTGTCGATCGCCCGGGTGTCCTCGTCGATCCGCGCGGCGGCCGACGCCGTGGCCGCCGGCCAGTCGACCAGGGCGAGCTCCTGCGCGGCCGGCTCGGGCTCGCCGAGGTAGCGGGAGACCGAGCCGAGCACCATCGTCAGGTGTCCGGCCAGGTCCCGTACGGTCCACTCCCCCAGCCGGGTCGGCCCGTCCAGCCGCTCGGGCGGGAGGGCCGTCACCGCCTCCCGCACGTGCCCGAACTGCGCGAGCACGGCGGCCCGGGTCTTGGCGGAGTCGTAACGACGGGGGCGCTTCTTGGCCGGTGGCATGGGAGGGAGCGTAGTCGGAGACTTGGAAGGGAGGGTTTCCGCACACCTTCGCGTAGGGAGAGGGGTCGAACAACCATGGCCGAGCACCCTGACAGCGCCCTGGTCCGCCGGGGATTCGAGGCGTGGTCCCGAGGAGACATGGAGACCGTCGGCTCCCTGATGACCTCGGACTGCACGCACCACACGCCCGGCGGGAGCCAGATCTCCGGGCACCACAAGGGCCGGGACAACGTCCTCGACATGTACCGGAAGATGTTCGAACTCACCGGCGGGAAGATGCGGGTGGAGATGCACGCCATCTCCGTCGACGGCCGCGGTCACGCCGTCGCGGCGAACACCTTCTACGCCGAGCGGGGCAACCGGGGCATCGAGCTCAAGGGCGCGCTGATCTTCACCATCGTCGGCGGGAAGATCAGCGACATCGACGAGTGCGTCGAGGACATCGACGAGTCCGACGCCTTCTGGGATCAGGCCGGGTAGGCGCCCCGCCCCGCCGCCGCCTCGAACGTCTCCTTGTTCCTCGGTACGCCCACCCCGCGCCAGGTGAACGGCACGCCCCGCGCCGTGTCCAGGTCGGGGCCGTCCATCAGCTGGAAGTGGACGTGCGGCTCGGTGGAGTTGCCGGAGTTGCCGCACCGGGCCAGCTCCTGGCCCGCGGTCACCCGGTCGCCCGCCGCGACGGTGAGCGAGCCGCGTCGCAGGTGCGCGTACATCGCGTACGTCCCGTCGCCCAGGTCCAGGACGATGTGGTTGCCGGTGACGCGGCGGGCGCCGGCGAGCACGCGGACGACCGACTCGACGAGCATCAGATAGACCACGGCCGGCAGCGAGTTGCGGCTGAGGTGGTCGCGCTGGCCGTCCTCGGCGTGCACGACCGTCGCGTCGGCGACCGCGAGCAGCGGGGCGCCGAAGGCGGGGAAGTCCGTGGTGCGGCGGGCGAGCGGCCACAGCCAGGCGAAGCGCGGCCGGGGGCGGGCCTCGTCCTCCGCCACGATGTCGATGGCGTACGTCTGGCCGTACTGGTGCGTGCCGTGGCTGGGCGTCCGGTCCGCCGGGCTGTTCAGCGCCGACCAGCGGCCGGCCACCGGCGGATCCACTTCCACCGGGTCCCGGTGCGCCTCCGCGTGCTCCCGGCGGGCGGTCCTGGCGAGGGCGAGCCCGAGCGCCACGGCGGCGATCGCCGGAAGCCAGCCCGCCCAGTACGGATACGGCAGGTCGACGAAGGGCGAGGCGACGGCCTGGACGATGAACACCAGCCAGAGCGTGCGGTGGACGACCACCGCGGTCTTGCGTGCGGACATGGGGTTCCCCCTGGAACGATCGCGGTCAGGGACGGGCGGCGGTGAGGGCCACCAGGAGCGGGACCACCCGGGCTCCCGGCACCTCGTAGCGGCCGCGGCCCGTGGTGTGGAGCCAGCCGGCGCCGGTCAGCTGGCGCAGGTGGTGGTAGATCTGGCCGGTCGTGCCGACCTCCTCCGACTCCGCCAGCTCGGCCGCCGTGCGCCGGCCGCCGAGGATCTCCCGCAGCAGCCGGAGCCGTACGGGATGGCCGAGCGCGGCGAACGACTCGGCGGTCTCGGCCCAGTCCTGGTCGAGCAGCCGCTCGGCGAAGGCGCCGAACTGCCACTCGTACCGCTCCCGGGTCGGCAGCCGGACCGTGCCCGTGAAGAGCACCGCGCCGTCCTCGCCGGGCGCGCCGGCCTCGGCGAGCTGGGCCTTCAGTCCTTCCAGCGCCCAGAACGTGCTGTCGACGACCTCGGGTGCGGAGCGTTCCCCGCCTTCCAGGGCCGCCATCCGCCGTTCCAGCGCGGCGACCCGCTCTTCCAGCTCCATGCCTTCGAGATTACGTAATTACGTAATCTCGCGCAAGGGGGGTTGCGGCGGGTCCGGGGAACGAGAGAGCCCCCGCCCGGACCCGAAGGTCCGGACGGGGGCTCCCGTGGTGCCGGATCAGGCCAGCAGGCCCGGGATGGTCGCCTCGTGGGCCGTGCGCAGCTCCTCCAGGGAGATGCTGAACGCGCCCTGCACGTCGACCTCTTCGCCGTCCACGACACCGATCCGGGTCGCGGGGAGACCCCGCGCGCCGCACATGTCGGTGAAGCGGAGCTCCTCGCTGCGCGGGACGGCGACGACCGCGCGGCCGGCCGACTCGCTGAAGAGGAAGGTGAAGGCGTCCAGGCCGTCCGGGACGACCAGGCGCGCGCCGGTGCCGCCGCGCAGGCAGGACTCGACGACCGCCTGGACCAGACCGCCGTCGGACAGGTCGTGCGCCGCGTCGATCATGCCGTCGCGGGAGGCGGAGATCAGGATCTCGCCGAGCAGCTTCTCCCGGTCGAGGTCCACGACCGGCGGCACGCCGCCGAGGTGCCGGTGGATGACCTCGGACCAGGCCGAGCCGTCGAACTCCTCACGCGTGTCGCCCAGCAGGTAGAGGAGCTGGCCCTCTTCCGCGAAGGCGATCGGCGTGCGGCGGTTGACGTCGTCGATCACGCCGAGCACGGCCACGACCGGCGTCGGGTGGATCGCCGTCTCGCCGGTCTGGTTGTACAGCGAGACGTTGCCGCCGGTGACCGGCGTGCCGAGCCGCAGACAGCCGTCCGCGAGACCGCGGGTGGCCTCGGCGAACTGCCACATGACGTCCGGGTCCTCGGGGGAACCGAAGTTCAGGCAGTTCGAGATCGCCAGCGGCTTGGCACCGGAGGCGGCGACGTTGCGGTACGACTCCGCCAGCGCGAGCTGCGCTCCCGCGTACGGGTCGAGCTTGGCGTACCGGCCGTTGCCGTCGGTCGCCATGGCCACACCGAGGTTGGTCTCGGCGTCGATGCGGACCATGCCCGCGTCCTCGGGCTGCGCGAGGACGGTGTTGCCCTGCACGAACCGGTCGTACTGGTCGGTGATCCAGGACTTCGACGCCTGGTTCGGGGACGAGACCAGCTTCAGGACCTGGTCCTTCAGCTCCTCGCCGGTCTGCGGCCGGGGCAGCGTGCCCGCGCCGTCGGCCTGCAGCGCGTCCTGCCACGCGGGGCGGGCGAACGGCCGGTGGTAGACCGGGCCCTCGTGCGCGACCGTGCGCGGCGGTACGTCGACGATCTGCTCGCCGTGCCAGAAGATCTCCAGGCGCTCGCCCTCGGTCACCTCACCGATGACGGTGGCGATGACGTCCCACTTCTCGCAGATCTCCAGGAAGCGGTCGACGTGCTCGGGCTCGACGATCGCGCACATGCGCTCCTGCGACTCGCTCATGAGGATCTCCTCGGGCGAGAGCGTCGCATCGCGCAGGTGGACCCGGTCGAGCTCGACGCGCATGCCGCCGGAGCCGGCGGAGGCCAGCTCGGAGGTCGCGCAGGAGAGGCCGGCGCCCCCCAGGTCCTGGATGCCGGCGACCAGCTTCTCCTTGAAGATCTCCAGGGTGCACTCGATGAGGAGCTTCTCCTGGAACGGGTCGCCGACCTGGACCGCGGGGCGCTTGGTGGGCTTCGTGTCGTCGAAGGTCTCCGACGCGAGGACCGAGACGCCGCCGATGCCGTCGCCGCCGGTACGGGCGCCGTAGAGGATCACCTTGTTGCCGGGGCCCGACGCCTGGGCGAGGTGGATGTCCTCGTGCTTCATGACGCCGATGCACCCGGCGTTGACCAGCGGGTTGCCCTGGTAGCAGGCGTCGAAGACGACCTCGCCGCCGATGTTCGGCAGGCCCAGGCAGTTGCCGTAGCCGCCGATGCCGGCGACGACACCGGGCAGCACGCGCTTGGTGTCGGGGTGGTCGGCCGCGCCGAAGCGTAGCGGGTCCACGACCGCCACCGGGCGGGCGCCCATGGCGAGGATGTCGCGGACGATGCCGCCCACGCCGGTGGCCGCGCCCTGGTAGGGCTCGATGTACGAGGGGTGGTTGTGCGACTCGACCTTGAAGGTGACCGCGTACCCCTGGCCGACGTCGACGACGCCCGCGTTCTCGCCGATGCCGACGAGCATGGCGTCGTTCTCGGGGATCTTCTCGCCGAACTGCTTCAGGTGGACCTTGCTGCTCTTGTACGAGCAGTGCTCGGACCACATGACGGAGTACATGGCCAGCTCGGCACCGGTGGGACGGCGGCCGAGGATCTCGCGGATGCGCGCGTACTCGTCCTCCTTGAGGCCGAGCTCCTTCCACGGCTGCTCGCTGTCGGGCGTCTCGCCCGCGTGCTTGACGGTGTCGAGGCTCATCAGGCGTTGACCAGCTTCTTGAGGATCGAGGTGAAGAAACCGAGGCCGTCGGTACGGCCCGTACCGATCAGCGGCTCGACGGCGTGCTCGGGGTGCGGCATGAGGCCGACCACATTGCCCGCGGCGTTGGTGATGCCGGCGATGTCGCGGAGCGAGCCGTTGGGGTTGACGTCGAGGTAGCGGAAGGCGACCCGTCCCTCGGCCTCCAGCTCGTCGAGCACCCGCTCGTCGGCGACGTACCGGCCGTCCATGTTCTTGAGCGGGACCCGGATCTCCTGGCCCTGTTCGTAGTCCGCGGTCCAGGCGGTGTCCGCGTTCTCCACCCGCAGCTTCTGGTCGCGGCAGATGAAGTGCAGGTGGTTGTTGCGCAGCATCGCGCCCGGCAGCAGATGGGCCTCGGTGAGGATCTGGAAGCCGTTGCAGATGCCGAGGACGGGCATGCCCGCCTTCGCCTGCTCGATGATCGTCTCCATGACCGGCGAGAAGCGGGAGATGGCTCCGGCCCGCAGATAGTCACCGTAGGAGAAGCCGCCGGCCAGGACCACGGCGTCGACCTGCTTGAGGTCCTTGTCGCGGTGCCAGAGCGAGACGGGCTCGGCGCCCGCCAGGCGGGCGGCCCGCAGCGCGTCCTGGTCGTCGAGCGTTCCGGGGAACGTGACGACGCCGATGCGTGTGGTCACGACGGGACCTCGGCGGACGCCTCGGACTCGACCGTGACGACGAAGTCCTCGATCACGGTGTTGGCAAGGAAGGTTTCGGCCATCTCATGGATGCGGGCGAGGGCGGCGTCATCGACCGGCCCCTCCACCTCCAGCTCGAAGCGCTTCCCCTGGCGGATGTCGGCGATCCCGGTGAACCCGAGGCGGGGCAGCGCACGCTGCACCGCCTGTCCCTGGGGGTCGAGGATCTCCGGCTTGAGCATGACGTCGACTACGACGCGTGCCACTGGCACTCCCGGTGGTGTGTTGCGTGGGCGGTTCCCTCAGCGTACCTGCCTCCAAATTCTACGCGGGTAGAAGACTGGAGGACCCTACAAACGCCACCGGAGACCCACACCAAAAATTCAAGGGAAATACCACCCCGCCCATTGCGGCGGGACACGCTGATGCAATTGGCTGGGCTTCACAATGCGAGCCCCCGCGCTGTACAAAGGAATACAGAAGAAAGCAGCATTGCCCCGGGGTAGCCGTTAAGCCGGTATCGCCGCACGTCAGAAGGTGTCCTCGACACCCCCATGACACGGCGGACCGCAGGAAAGGACCGATATCCGTGGCTCAGCGAGTAGTGGTCACTCTCTCCGATGACATCGACGGCGGAGAAGCGGCGGAAACGGTTGCGTTCGGCCTGGACGGGAAGACGTACGAGATCGACCTGAATCCCGCCAATGCAAAGAAACTGCGCAAGGCGCTGGCTCCGTACCTCGCGGCCGGCCGGAAGCGGACGGGCCGCGCCGGCGGACGGGCCGCCGGCTCGGGCACCACGGCCGTCGCTTCCTACAAGCACACGGCACTGGAGCCCGACGCGGCGGCGGTCCGCGCCTGGGCCCAGTCCCACAAGATGGACGTGCCGGCCCGCGGCCGGATCCCGAAGCGGGTCTACGAAGCCTTCCGCGAGGCCAGTTGAGCGACCACGCGCGGCACCCCGCCCGCGACCCCTCGGTCGACTCCGCTCGCGCCCCGGACCGCGACACCCCTGACGCGCCGCCAGGAACCGAGTTGCACGGCACCCCCGGTGATCGGCTAGAGTCTGGAGCACGCCGAGGGGCGAGGCCGCAGGGCCGAACCTCACGCAGCGTGCGGGTGTAGTTCAGTAGTAGAACATCCCCCTTCCAGGGGGAAGGCGCAGTGTGCAATTCCTGTCACCCGCTCTGCATCGCATTACCGACCACTCTTGTGGATCAGGTAGAGTGGTGCTCGCGCCGCCCAGTGAAAGCTGGTCGGAGGCATGCGGACGTGGCTCAGTTGGTAGAGCATCACCTTGCCAAGGTGAGGGTCGCGAGTTCGAATCTCGTCGTCCGCTCAGGAAGCGAAGGCCCCGGTTCTCAGGAACCGGGGCCTTTGTCGTACCCGGACCGCGGCCCCGTCGTACCCGGCGCCGGCACCCGCCCACGCCCCGGCCTCCCTTCTGACATTTGTCATGCTCGCTGATGACAGCGCGCACTGCCGACCGACCCCGCCCGGCGGAAGGCTGGAGCCATGACCCACGTGATCGAGGCCGAGGACCTCCGCCGGACCTACTCCGGCGGCTACGACGCCGTCAACGGCATCACCTTCGCCGTCCCCCGAGGCGAGATCTTCGCTCTGCTCGGGACCAACGGAGCCGGCAAGACCTCCACCGTCGAACTGCTGGAAGGCCTCGCCGAACCCAGCGCCGGCACCGTCCGGGTACTCGGCCACGACCCGTACCGCGAACGGACCGCCCGTCCGCCCCCGCATCGGCGTGATGCTCCAGGAGGGCGGCTTCCCCTCCGACCTGACGGTGGCCGAAACGGTACGCATGTGGGCCGGCTGCACCAGCGGCGCACGGCCCACCGCCGAAGCCCTCGACATGGTCGGCCTCGGCGCCCGCCGCGACGTACGGATCAAGCAGCTCTCCGGCGGCGAGCGGCGACGCCTCGACCTGGCGCTCGCGCTCCTCGGCCGTCCCGAGGTCCTCTTCCTCGACGAACCCACGACCGGCCTGGACGCCGAAGGCCGCCGCGACACCTGGCGCCTGGTGCGGGAGCTGCGGGACGGAGGCACCACCGTCCTCCTCACCACGCACTACCTGGAGGAGGCCGAGACCCTGGCCGACCGGCTCGCGATCATGCACCAGGGCCGGGTCGTCCTCTCGGGCACCCCCGCCGAGGTCACCGCCGCCCGGCCCTCCCGCATCCGCTTCCTCCTCCCCGACGAGGTCCCGGCCGGACGCCTGCCCCTCGGACTGCGGGCCGCCGCCGACGGCCGCCGGGTGGAGATCCGTACGCACACGCTCCAGGACGCGCTCACCGAGCTGCTGACCTGGGCCCGCGAGACCGGCGTACGGCTGGAGGCGCTCGACGCCCGCTCCGCCTCGCTCGAGGAGGCGTTCCTGGAGATCGCCGCCGGGCACGAGGCCCCCGCCGCCCCCGGGCCGGACACTCCCGGCCCGCACGCGACCGATCTGGAAGGTGCCCGATGAACGCCTCCGTCACCCGGCTCACCGCTCTCGGGCGCGCCGAACTCACCCTCCTCGGGCGGAACAAGAACAACCTGTTCATCGCCCTCCTCATGCCGCTGCTGATGATCTTCGTACTGCGGTCCTCGATCACGCAGATGGGCAGCGACGAACTGCCCATGGGTGCCGCCGGAGCCACCCTCGTCGGCGGCACCGGACTCGTCCTGATCCTCGTCGTCTACATGGGCCTCGTCTCCGCCTACGTGGCCCGGCGCGAGGAGCTCGTCCTCAAGCGGCTGCGCACCGGCGAGGCGACCGACCGCGAGATCCTCGCCGGCGCCGCCCTCCCCTCCGCCGCCATCGCGCTCGCCCAGTGCGCGGTGCTCGCGGTCGGCGGGATCGCCGTCCTTGACGTGGCGGCGCCCGAGCGGCCCGACCTGCTGCTCGTCGGCCTCCTCGCGGGCGTGCCGCTGCTCGCCGGGCTCGCCGCCGCCACCACCGCCCTCACCCGCAACGTCGAGAGCGCCGGCCTCACCACGCTCCCCTTCTTCCTCGTCTCGGCGATGGGCTCGGGGATGATGGTCCCCGCCGAGGTCCTGCCGGACGCGGTCGCCGACGTCTGCGCCCTGCTGCCGCTGAGCGGGATCATGGAGTTCGTCCGGGCCGGCTGGTTCGGGGTCGACGACTCCGGCGACCTGCTGACCGCCGCCCTCACCACCCTGGCCTGGGGCGCCGTCACCGTGTTTGCTGTCCAGCGGTGGTTCCGCTGGGAACCGCGACGTTAGGAGTCGCGGGGCCGGGAGGCCCGACGCCGGGAACGGTGGGGTGACGGGCGCGAGGGGGCGGGGCTACGGGTGCGAGGTGGCGGGCGGCCCGCGCACGAGGCAGGAAGCACGACGCGCCCACGGCGCATGACGCGAGGAACGGGGGCCGGGCGGGTGTCCAGGCTGACGGGATGGTGGGTCGGCCGCAGCAACGCGGCCAAGGTCGAGCTCTACACGCGGTGGACCTTCCACTTCTTCGCGTTCCTGGAGATCCTCGCCATCGGCGGCGTACCCCTCGCCCAGAAGGAACGCGGCCCGATCGGCCTCCCCCTCGGTCTCGCGCTCGGACTGCTGGTCTGCGCGCACGCCTTCCTGACCGCCGCCCTCTGCTCCCGCGCCCTCGACTGGGCCCTGGACCGGCGCGAACGGCCGGTCCGGCTGGCGACGGCGCTCGTGGCCCTCACCGCCGCCGGCGCGTTGACGGCGATCACCCTGCGCGCCACCGGCGTCCTCTCGGACGGATCGGTCGCCGCGAGCATCGTCAACGGCACGATCACCTTCAGCCTCGGCGCCCTCGTCCTGTGCATGAAGAGGGTCCGGCACATGCTGGCCGTGGCACCGCTCGCCGGCCTCGCGACCGGCGCGGTGGTCGCCCTGATGGGGGTCGGACTGGCGGAGGCCGCCGGCTACGCGGTCGGCATCCTGCTCGCCGGCACGGGACTCGTGGGCGCCTGCGGGTTCTCCGGCTGGCTGATGAAGACCGTGTGGGAGCTGGAACGCTCCAGGGAGCTCAAGGCGCGCCTCGCCGTCGCGGAGGAACGGCTCCGCTTCGGGCGCGACCTCCACGACGTCATGGGCCGCAACCTCTCGGTGATCGCGCTGAAGAGCGAGCTGGCCGTCCAGCTCGCCCGGCGCGAACGCCCCGAGGCCGTCGACCAGATGATCGAGGTGCAGCGGATCGCCCGGGAGTCGCAGCGCGAGGTGCGCGATGTCGTACGCGGCTACCGGGAGGCCGACCTGCGGGTCGAGCTGGAGGGCGCCCGCGGAGTGCTGAGCGCCGCCGGGATCGCCTGCTCCGTGGACTCCCTGGAGCTCGAACTGCCCGCCGACGTCCGGTCGGCGCTCGGCTGGGTGGTCCGGGAGACCACGACGAACGTCCTGCGGCACGGCGACGCGTCGCGCTGCACGATCACCCTGCGGGGAGAGGAGGGTTCGGTGCTGCTCACCGTGGAGAACGACGGCGTGAGCGTGAACGGTACGGGCGTGGACGGCGTACGGGAGGTGCCGGGGCCGCGGGTCGGCGGCGGCACGGGCCTCGCGGGGCTGCGCGAACGGCTTGCCGCGGTGGCCGGAACGCTGGAGGCGGGTCCCGCCGCCGGGGGCACGTTCCGGGTGACGGCCCGGGTCCCGTCGGGGGGCCGGGGATCGGGGGCCACGGCCGGTGCCGCGTCGGAGGCGTCGGAGGCGTCGGAGGAGTCGGACGCGCGGGACGCGTCGGTCGCCGAGGGGGCCGGCGTCGGGGACGTACGTCCGCGGGCCGGGAGGGAGGCGTCGTGACCGTACGGGTCCTGCTCGCCGACGACGAGCATCTGATCAGGGGTGCGCTCGCCGCGCTGCTCGCCCTGGAGGACGACCTCGTGGTCGTCGCCCAGGCCGCCACCGGCCCCGAGGCGCTCGCCATGGCCCGCGCCCACCGGCCCGATGTCGCGGTCCTGGACCTGGAGATGCCGGGCGCGGACGGTGTGAAGGTCGCCACATCCCTGCGCGGCGAGGTCCCGGAGTGCCGGACCATGATCGTGACCGGGCACGGCCGCCCCGGGCACCTCAAGCGGGCCCTCGCGGCCGGGGTGCGCGGCTTCGTGCCGAAGACCGTCAGCGCCCAGCGGCTGGCCGAGATCATCCGTACCGTCCACGCCGGAAACCGTTACGTGGACCCGGAGTTGGCGGCCGACGCCATCTCCGCGGGCGACTCCCCGCTGACCGCCCGCGAAGCCGAGGTCCTGGAGCTCGCGGCGGACGGCGCCCCGGTCGCGGAGATCGCCGAACGGGCCTCGCTCTCCCAGGGAACCGTCCGGAACTACCTCTCCTCAGCCGCCACGAAACTGGGCGCCGAGAACCGTCATACGGCGGTACGTCTCGCCCGGGAGAAAGGTTGGGTATAGTTGGCTCCGCGCTACGGCGCATGCGGACGTGGCTCAGTTGGTAGAGCATCACCTTGCCAAGGTGAGGGTCGCGAGTTCGAATCTCGTCGTCCGCTCCATCGAGAAAGCCCCCCGGTCGATCCGACCGGGGGGCTTTCCGCTGTTCGCAGCTCCGCTCCACCCGCTGTCCCGCTCCGGACGCTGTTCGCTCCGGCCGCTACGGCGCGGGCCGTTCCGGGCCGCTGCGGGCTGTTGCCGCCGGGCCCGGAACGGAGCGGCGCGGGTCAGCGCCAGGGGCTGCCGGTGAGCAGTTCGTACGCCTCCAGGTACTTCGCCCGGGTCGCGTCGACGATCTCCTGCGGGAGCGGGGGCGGCGGGCGCTCGCTCGTGCGGTCCCAGCTGGAGGCCGGGGAGGTCAGCCAGTCGCGGACGTACTGCTTGTCGTACGAGGGCTGGGCGCGGCCCGGCTCCCAGCTCGCGGCCGGCCAGAAGCGGGAGGAGTCGGGGGTCAGCACCTCGTCGGCGATGACCAGCCTCTCGCCGTCCTCGGTGGACTCGAAGCCGAACTCGAACTTGGTGTCGGCGAGGATGATGCCACGCTCGCGGGCGATGTCACGGGCCCGGCCGTAGACGGCGAGGGTCAGCTGCCGCAGCCGGGCGGCGGTCTCCGCGCCGACCTGCCGGGCGACCTCCTCGTAGCTGACGTTCTCGTCGTGGTCGCCGACCGCGGCCTTGGTCGCCGGCGTGAAGATGGGGGTGGGCAGCTCGGAGCCGTCGGTCAGCCCCTCGGGGAGCGCGAGGCCGCAGACCGTACGGGACGCCTTGTACTCGACCAGCCCGGAGCCCGTCAGATAGCCGCGCGCCACGCACTCGACCGGGACCATCCGCAACGACCTGCAGACGAGGGTGCGGCCCGCCCAGTCGGCGGGGGCGCCGGCCGGCAGGTCGGTGGAGAGGACGTGGTGCGGGGCCAGGTCGGCCAGCTGGTCGAACCACCAGAGCGAGAGCCGGGTGAGGACCCGGCCCTTGTCGGGGATCTCGGTGGGCAGGACCCAGTCGTACGCGGAGATGCGGTCACTGGCCACCATGACGAGGTCGCCGGCCTCGTTCCGGTAGAGGTCACGCACCTTGCCCGTGTGGAGGTGGGTCAGGCCCGGGACCTGGACAGGCTCGGGTTTTTCTACGAATCCGGACACGGTTCCTCCGCGTAGGTTGATCCAGGAGCGCTTCGATTCTCTCGCACCCGGACGCGGGGGCGGCGCCCGGGCCCGCCCCGGTCTCAGTCACGCTTGCAGATGCGGTCCAGGAGGTTGGCGGTGGCGCGCTGGATCCGGGGGTCGACATGGCCCGGCCGGTCCAGGGCCGGGGACCAGGCGAACGTGCCGGAGGCGAAGACCCACGCGCCGGACGGGGAGCGGTAGAGGGAGGTCTCCTGGTGGCGCAGGGCGCCTTCGCTGTCCCGGTAGGGCGAGTGGGCGAGGAGGATGCGGCCGTCGTGCTCGGGCAGGGCGGTGCGCGGGAAGTAGCGGTCCGCCTCCCCGGCGACCAGGCCGTCGATCTCGTCGCCGTCGCCCGCGCCGGTGGACTCCCAGAGCCAGTGGTCCGCGTTCCGTACGACCAGGGGGTGCGGTTCGGGCACCCGGCCGGCGTACTGGAGGCCGAGCAGCTGCTGCTCGGACCGGTCGACCTCGCGCCACAGCGCGGACCGCCCGGGGCCGCGGCGCTTGCGGCAGGTCAGCAGTCGGTCGGGGACGCCCGACGGGGAGGGGCCCAGCTCCACCTGCCAGTACATGGTGTTGGCGGAGAGGAAGACGAGCGACGTGCCCTGGTCGCGGGCGAGTTCGACCGTCTTGCGCATGGGGACGGACCAGTACTCGTCGTGGCCGGGGAAGACCAGGCCGCGGTAGCGGGTGGGGTCGACGCGGCCGGCATGCAGGTCGCGGGTCTCGGCGTACGCGAGGTCGTAGCCGTACCGCTCGGCCCAGCGGATGAAGTCGTAGGCGTGGCCGACGTGCAGGGGCAGCCCGGCGCCCGCGTAGGGCCGGTCGAAGGAGACGGTGATCGCCGCGTCCTCCTCGCCGAGGAGCCGGCCCTGCTCGTCCCACGCGTGGTAGAGGCTGGCGCCCGTCCGGCCGTCCTCGGGGTAGAGGTTGTACGCCTGCCAGGTCACGTCCGGGAGGACGAGGAGGAGGTCGGCGGGGTGGTCGTCGCGGACCGTGAAGGGGATGTGGGAGCGGTAGCCGTCGGCGGTGGTGAGCACGGCGACGTACGCGCCGATCGCCCAGAGAGACGGGATCTGGAGGCGCCAGGACTGCCACCAGTGGTGGCAGGAGACGGTCCGGTCGGCGGTGAGCGGCGCCGGCTGG
The DNA here is from genome assembly GCF_042957155.1 of Streptomyces sp. NPDC008121. Taxonomy (NCBI): domain Bacteria; kingdom Bacillati; phylum Actinomycetota; class Actinomycetes; order Kitasatosporales; family Streptomycetaceae; genus Streptomyces; species Streptomyces sp. NPDC008121. Next base: position 62,715 of record NZ_JBIBHT010000004.1, read on the forward strand.
ACGATGCCGGAGAGCCGCGGGCTGGTGGTGATCTTGGTGGCGCCCTCGCCGGCGTAATGACCGATGCGGTAGATGTCGACCGAGAACTGCTGCGGCGGGTCCACCGTGATGTGGAAATCGATCGCCTCGCCGGGCGCGACGGCCCCGCTGGACGTGAAGCCCTTGATCTGGCGGTGTACGTCGTCGGCCGTGCGGGGTCCGCCGCTGCCGCCCCGGGCGAGGGTGGTGTCGGCGTACCAGGGGACGACGTGGCCGGTGTCGTCGAAGTAGTTCTCCGACCCGCGCAGCCAGGGCAGCGGTCCCTGCCCGAACGGGTCCGTGACGGCATGGGCGAGTGCGCCCGATTCCCACCGCCTGATCTGTTCCGCCCCCATGACGCGCCCCTCCCTCGACTCCCCCGTGTCGTCTGTCGTCCTTGCTGGTGCTGGTGCTGGTGCTGGTGCTGCTGGTGCCGGTGTCTGTGCCGTGTTGTGGCTTTGTCTGCTGTCGTGGCGTCAGTTGTGCTCGTGACGCGATGGCTTGGGCGCCTGGCGCACTGTCATGTGCTGCTGTCAGTGCCGGTCTCCAGCACATCACATAACGCACGCACTCCGTCACCGTTCGTCGTGAATTGACGTGAACGGAAGGCAGGCTTCCGGTGGGCTCGGCCTCACACGAGGCGTACCGGCTTCTCGGGGCGGACGCCGGTCTCGGTGAGCCAGGCGCGCAGGGGCTCGGGGTCGCCGTCCTCGACGAGGGCGAGGACACGGGCGGCCAGGTCCGTGCTGCGGGCCCCGCCGACGAGGAGCGCGGGACCGTCGAGCCAGTCGAGGCCGGGGACGGCGCCAGCGGTGTCGACGGCGGCGCAGCAGACCATCGCCGTCACATGGTCGGCCAGCAGGTCGCGGCCGGTCCGGGGCGGCTGCAGCGGGAAGAGCGGCAGCTGGTCGTCGTCGCCCCCGTCCGGCACGGCGGCGTGCGCGCCGGGCGCGGGCGCCGGGGGCTTGGCGGCCTCCTCGCGGGCCACATGGGCGGTGAGGGCCGCGGCGAGGGAGTCGGCGGCGGCGTTGGCCGGGGGGAGGACGTCGGGGACGGTCTCGGCCGGGAGGACCTCGGGGGTGATATCGGCCGGGAGGCCTTCGGGGGCAGCCGCGGTCGGAAGGGCTTCGGGGGCGGCGGGCGCGGGGTCGGGGCGGCCCGGCGCGTCGGGTGTCTCGGGCGCGGGCGACCGGTCCGGGTCGCGCGTCCCGTCCGGCTGGTCCGGGGCCGCCGTGCGGAGGGGCACCGAGAGGTGGGACATCACGCGGGTCAGGGTCGGTCCGCCGGTGGCCGGGCGGCCGGCGGGGCCCGAGGGGAGCACGCCCAGCTCGTCGAGAACCTGGTGGAGGCGGGCGGCGTCCGCGCGCCACTTACGGTCCACCACTTCTTCCGGGTACTGGCTCCAGTCCACCGGCGACCAGTCGGGTCCGGCCTCCGCCGGGCCGCCGTGGAAGAGCCGGGCGGCGAGCAGCGAGGCCGCCTCGTCGACCGCCCCGGGCTCTTCGAGCAGGTCACAGGCCGGCCGCTCGCCGAGCCGGGTGGTGAAGCCCTCCGCGAGGCGGTCCCGGCGGGAGAGCTCGGTCAGCGCCGCGACCACCCCGACATCGAGGCTCGACGGCCAGCGGCCCATCCGCCAGGCGGGCAGCGCGACCCGGGTCAGGAGCCGGTCCCAGCCGGCGTAGGCGAGGCCCACCTGCTCCTGGGCGACGATCCGGATGCCGTAGTCCACCTCCTGGGCGCGCTCGGAGCCCGCCGCCGCGACGCCCCGCTCCATCTCGGCCGCGTGCCCGCGACAGCTGCGGAGCAGCACCCGCGCGACGTGCCCGACGCCGTGGGCGCCGAGCCGGCGGAGCGGGTCGAGGCCGGGGCTGCGGGGCGAGGCGACGGCGGCGTCCAGGCCCTGCACAAAGCGGCGGGCGGCGGCTATGTCCGGGTGCGCGGCCGGGGCCGTACCGGCGACGACCGGGGCGAGGACCGCCCGCAGCTCGCCGACGCGCATCCACCACAGGAAGGGCGAGCCGATGACGAGGACGGGCGCGTCGGTGGAGCGCCGCAGCCCGGCCGTACGGTCGTGCGCGGGGTGCGTACGGTCCTCGAGCCAGCTGTCGCAGTCCGGGGTCAGGGCTATCGAGGAGGGCGCGGGGACGCCGAGCCGGTCGGCGAGGTCTCTGACCATGCGGTACAGGTCGGGGGCGGCGGTCTCGGCGAGCTCGACGGTCGGCGTGACGGCGGGCCGGGCGCGGGCGACGACCAGCGCGACGGCCGCGGCGGCGAGGAGGACGACCACGGCGACGACGGTCACCACCCAGCGGGCGGTGTCCCAGCCGGGGCCGGCCAGATGGCCGGTGACGCCCCCCGCGTACAGGATCACGGCCGCGGCGGCCGGGAGCAGCGCGAGGCCGAGTGCCCTGCCGCGGACGCGGAGCACGGCGAGGGCCCGGGAGCGCGCGGCGCGCGCACCCATTTCCTCGCCGACAACGGAACCGGTACCGGACACGCCGTACATCACCCCCTTCAGCTCGCGTCGGGTCTGCCTGTGGCGGTGTTGCTCACTCCCCCACTGTGGCACCCGGCACTGACATCGCAATGCCGGTGGGCCAAGTGCCGGAACGCCTTCGCCGCACCCTAGTTGGGCCTGTGGCGGGCGTCATCCGGATGGGCGAGTCGTCACTCGATGGAATGGCTTTGGGCAAAGGTGATGACGGTCCGGCGTGCTGAGGGGTTCACTTCCGCGGCCTGGCGGGGGAGGCGGGCGCGGGCGGGCCCGCGGGGGCCTCGGCAAGGGCGTGCTCAGGGGCGAGGGCCTCAGGAACGGGGGCCTCAGGGGACGGGAGCCTCAGGAACGGAGGCCTCGTGGCGCGGGGCCCGTAGCCCGGGGCTTCGTAGCCCGGGGCTCGTGGCGCGGGGCTTCGTAGCCCGGGGCTCGTGAGGCGCGCCGGGGGCGGACGGATCCGGCCCCCGGCGTGGTGCGGCGGACGAGGGGTCCTGCGGCGGCGGCTACTCCCCGGCGGCCTTGAGCGCGATGTCCGTACGGTGCTGGGAACCGTCCAGCCGGATGCGGCCGACCGCCGCGTACGCCCGTTCGCGGGCCTGCGCGAGGTCCTTGCCGGTGGCGGTGACCGACAGGACGCGACCGCCGGCGCTCACGATCGCGTCGCCGTCCCGCTTGGTGCCGGCGTGCAGGACGAAGGCGTGCGGGGCGTCCTGGGCCGCGACCTCGTCGAGGCCCTCGATCGGGTCGCCCGTACGCGGGGTGCCGGGGTAGTTGTGCGAGGCGACGACCACGGTCACCGCGGCGTCGTCGCGCCAGGCGAGCGGCGGCTGATTCTCGAGGGTGCCGTTGGCGGCGTTCAGCAGGACGCCCGCCAGCGGGGTCTTGAGCCGGGCGAGGACGACCTGGGTCTCCGGGTCGCCGAAGCGGGCGTTGAACTCGATGACCCGTACGCCCCGGCCGGTGATCGCCAGACCCGCGTACAGCAGCCCCTGGAAGGGCGTACCGCGGCGGCGCAGCTCGTCGACCGTGGGCTGCAGGACGCTGTCCATGACCTCGTCGACCAGCTTGGGGTCCGCCCAGGGCAGCGGGGAGTACGCCCCCATGCCGCCGGTGTTGGGGCCCTCGTCGCCGTCGAGCGCGCGCTTGAAGTCCTGCGCGGGGGTGAGCGGGAGGACGGTGACGCCGTCGGTGATCGCGAAGAGGGAGACCTCGGGGCCGTCAAGGAACTCCTCGATGACGGCCCGCCCGTCGCCCGCCACCGCCCCGGAACGAGTCGCTTCGCGACGCTGTGACACACAGGCGAGCGCGTGGGCGCGGGCCTCGGCGAGGTCGTCGGTGACGACCACGCCCTTGCCGGCGGCGAGACCGTCGTCCTTGACGACGTACGGAGCGCCGAAGGCGTCCAGCGCCTCGTCGATCTCCGCGGGAGTGGTGCAGACGTAGCTGCGGGCGGTCGGGACGTTCGCCCCGGCCATCACGTCCTTGGCGAACGCCTTGGAGCCCTCCAGCTGCGCCGCCTCCTCGGACGGGCCGAAGCAGGGGATGCCGGCGGCGCGGACGGCGTCGGCGACACCGGCGACGAGCGGGGCCTCCGGGCCGACGACGACCAGCTCCGCCCGGAGGTCGGTGGCCAGCCGGGCGACGGCGTCGCCGTCCAGCTGGTCGACGGGGTGCAGCTCGGCGACCTCCGCGATTCCGGCGTTGCCGGGCGCGCAGTGCAGAGCGGTGACGTCGGGATCGAGGGAGAGAGAGCGGCACAGGGCGTGTTCGCGGGCGCCGCCGCCGATGACGAGGACCTTCACGCCAGCCAGGGTAGCCCGCGGGGCGGGATGCCCCTTGTGCGGGCCACCGAGCGAGACGGCGCTACTCGTTCGTGTATTCCTCCAGGACCGTGGCTCCGAGCTCGCGCACGATCAGGTCGTGGCCGGAGAGTGCGGAGTCGACGAGGTCCGGATCGTCTTCCTCCGGTACGTCGTCCTCGGGCGCGACGGGCCGCGGCGCGGGCGGCGCCTGCCGGGCCGGCGCGGAACCGGCGCCCTGGGGGGCGGACGGGCCCTGCGGGGCGGACGCCGGGCTGTGCGGCGCCGGAGCGGGGGCGTACTGCTGCTGCGGGGGCTGCGGAGGCTGCTGCTGGTACGACTGCTGGTGCTGCGGGGCCGGCGAGGGGGGCGGGGAGGCGGGGCGTCCGCCGCCGAAGTTGGCCGCGGCGGGCGGGGGCGTGACCCCGCCCGAGGGGTCGATGATCGCCTCGATCTTCCACTGGACGTTGAACTGCTCGGCCAGCGCCTGCCGCAGCACGTCCTCGCTTCCGCTGCTCGCGAAGTTGTCGCGGGCGCCGGCGTTGAGGAAGCCGAGCTGGAGGGTGGTGCCGTCGAAGCCCGCGACCTGGGCGTTCTGGCTGAGCAGGATCCAGGTGAACCGGCGCCGGTTCTTGACGGCCTCCAGGATGGACGGCCACATGTTCCGCACCTGTGCCGCGCCCTGCGCCATGTCCCCGCCGGGGGCGGTGGGAGCGGGCGCGGCGGCCTGGGGTGCGGGGGCGGGCGTCTGGGGTGCGGCGGGGGCCGCCGGAGCGGAGGCGCCGGGCCAGGCGCCGGGGGCGCTCCCCCTGCCCCCGAGCCGGGCGGCACCGGGCCAGGCGCCGGGCCGGGGAGCCTCGGCGGCGGGCTCGGGAGCCGGGGCCGGGGGAGCCGGGGCCTGCGGAGTCTGGGGGGCTTGTGGGGCCTGAGGGGCGGGCTGCGGGGTGGGCGGGGGCTGTACGGGAGCGGGCGCGGCCGGGGCGGCCACTTCCGGTACCGGCACCGGCCCGTGGACGTCGGGAGCGGGGACGTACCCCATCGGAGGGGCGGGCGAGCCGGTGGTGAAGACGGGCGCGGGCGCGGCGGCGGCGCCCCGCTCCAGCCGGTCGAGGCGCGCTTGCAGCGACCGCTCGTCGTCGAAGGCGGCGGGCAGCAGCACGCGCGCGCAGATCAGCTCCAGCTGGAGCCGCGGCGAGGTGGCACCACGCATCTCGGTGAGCCCGGTGTTGACGAGGTCGGCGGCGCGGCTCAGCTCGGCGGCGCCGAAGACGGAGGCCTGTGCCTGCATGCGCTCCACGACGTCGACGGGCGCGTCGATGAGGCCCTTCTCGGCGGCGTCGGGCACGGCGGCCAGGATCACCAGGTCACGCAGCCGCTCCAGCAGGTCGGCCACGAACCGGCGGGGGTCGTTCCCGCCCTCCACGACCCGGTCCACGACCTCGAACGCGGCGGCGCCGTCCCCGGACGCGAAGGCATCGACCACGGAGTCGAGCAGCGACCCGTCCGTATAACCGAGCAGAGAGGTCGCCATGGCGTATGTCACACCGTCGTCCGCGGCGCCGGCCAGCAGCTGGTCCATCACGGACATCGAGTCACGCACGGATCCGGCGCCGGCCCGCACCACGAGCGGCAGGACGCCGTCCTCGATGGGAATGCCCTCGCGGCCGCAGACCTCGCCCAGATACTCCCGCAGGGTCCCGGGCGGCACGAGGCGGAAGGGGTAGTGGTGCGTCCGCGACCGGATGGTCCCGATGACCTTCTCGGGCTCGGTCGTCGCGAAGATGAACTTGAGGTGCTCCGGCGGCTCCTCGACCACCTTCAGCAGGGCGTTGAAGCCCGCCGAGGTGACCATGTGCGCCTCGTCGATGATGTAGATCTTGTACCGGCTCGCCGCGGGGCCGAAGAACGCCTTTTCCCGCAGGTCACGGGCGTCGTCCACACCACCGTGGGAGGCGGCGTCGATCTCGATGACATCGATCGAACCGGGGCCGTTGCGCGCCAGGTCCCGGCAGGACTGGCACTCCCCGCAGGGGGTCGGCGTGGGGCCCTGCTCGCAGTTCAGACAGCGCGCGAGGATCCGCGCGCTGGTCGTCTTTCCACAGCCGCGGGGCCCGCTGAACAGGTACGCGTGATTGACCCGGTTGTTCCGCAGGGCCTGCTGCAACGGGTCGGTGACATGCTCCTGCCCGATGACCTCGGCGAACGACTCGGGGCGATAACGGCGGTACAGCGCGAGAGACGACACGTATACGAGGTTATAGGCGCCCACCGACAACCGGCCCCGCCCGGAAACGCAAGCGCCCCCCACGCACCCGCCAGAGCCGACCTACCCTTGCTGCCTTCCGGCCCTGGGGGAGTTCAGTCAGATAGCGCCACGTGAGGGGCTCCGCCCAGACTACCCGATCCCCAGCCCCCCGTTGCCCCCACTCCCTCCCCGATCCCCCGGCGACCACCCCCGGGAGAGCCTCCCGCGGATCAGGTTCGCGAGCACTCCTCAACGTCTTGTATTGTTTGCGGCGGAGGATTCGCCTAGAGGCCTAGGGCGCACGCTTGGAAAGCGTGTTGGGGGCAACCCCTCACGAGTTCGAATCTCGTATCCTCCGCCAGTGCCTCACCGGGCACGATGTCGAAGGGCCCCGCTGCTTGCAGCGGGGCCCTTCTTCGATTCCGTTGGCCGCCACCATGACCCGACCGTCATCAGCAGCGCCGCACCCCTCCAGCACCTTCGAAACCGCGGCGGGTGGGCCGTGATCTGCACGAGTCATCGACGCCAGCCTGCACCGCCAGAATCCATCCTTCGTCGCCCTGCCCTCCTTCGCACCGTCGGCAACCGCATCATCACCACTGAGCCGGCATCGGGCTTCTTGGCGAGGCCTGGAGCTGTCCTCAACCAACCGGCACGTGGCGGACACCTGCCTCAACAGCCTCCACGTCACCTCATCCCTACGACGGTCAAGGCCACCAATCGCGGAGTCGCGCCGAAGCAGCCGTGCGCGACAACGCCACGCTTGCCACATCTTCGAGTACCGCCGCCTGGCCTCAGGTCAGCACAGGTGCCAGGACCACGACGCGGTACTCGACGACATCAACCAAGCTCTGCTTCACCCGCTCTCGCTCGGCAACCACAGCAGCCACAGCATCTGCCCGAGCAGTGCCTTGACAAGCGCGACGTCAGCGTCAAAGGGCGACTACGCACCAGCCTCGACACCGAGTACCGATGCCGACTGGCGGAGCGGTAGCCCAAACCCGACAAGGCGCACACTGACCCCCGGGAGCCCCCGGCCGCACCACGGCAGTACGGGCCGTGGACTTGTCGCCGTATCCACCGCAGCGCAGGCAGTGCCAACCTTTCGCCCAGAGCAGTTGGCCCAGGCGTGCGCCTAGCGGCGCCGCAGCCGGGTCCGGTGGACTGACCTCACTTCGCCGCCGCAGGCCGAGCGCCACCTGTCGAACGCCGCTACTCATGCCCCACTCGCAGAGTCGTGCCGCTAAACATAGTTCACTCGTTAGTGCTGGATCGCAGCAGAAATCCTCGGCGGGCAACTACCGCGCCTCATGATCTTTCATAAGACCGGTCTGGCGGCACGAAAGGAAAACCATGCGCGATGTCTTCACTCTCATCACGGAACGAGTTCTGCGGGACAGCGGCGGGGAACCCATCTGTGCGCATGTCGGCGATGTTCAAGTGTGCGCCATCAAGAGCCATCCCACATATCAGGCGTTGCGTGAGACAGTGCGGCTTGGCCGATCGAAATCCGTAGCTAGCTTGCGCCTCTGGGAGTCGGCGTGCACTTTGGCGAGAGAAAGCGACCACCAGGAGCGGGAGAAGTGGTTGATTATCCTACTGGATCTACTGACTCCGTACTTTGGAGGATGGTCGAAAGAGTTGGCACGAAAATGGCACTACGACGTCTCTGACATCAGGTCCGCGATGGTAGAGGGAGCTCTGGAGGCATGGTTTTCCATGGCAGGGGGCACGCCTCCCAAGAAACTCCTGGACACAATGATGACTCGCGCATTCACCGGCGCTCGCGGTCTGGTAGAAGCCGGAAGCTCGGAAACGTGTGCGGCAAGTGCAGAGTACCTGATTGCCGATGCTGCGCATGAGAAAGAGTCTACGCTGCCCGCATCGTCAGTCATTGACATCGGCACGGTGCAGGATCCGGATGCCGATGAAAGAATTCGCGGCGAGCGCACAGGATCCCTACTGCAACGAATGGGCGCCATGGACCAAGCCAAGACCCTTCACGACAAACTCCGCAGTGGTTACCGTGATGAGACAGACGCTCCTTGCATTACTCCCGCACAGGTCGGGCGATCCTGGGTGGACGGGAAGAATCTTTACTATCGAGTTTCAGATCTCCTGCCCCAATATATTAGCTTCAGCGAGGCGGCCAACGTCGTTGGCCTTTCAGAATCGCAAGCATCAAGGATGGCCAGGAAAGGCTCCCTTCCGTTTAGGGTACGCTGGATTGGCAACAGCCGGGTCGTGTCGGTCAAATCGCTTATGAACATCTTGGGCATCCAGGATTCCGTCGTGCATCCCGACGATGTGGAGAACGGAGCTGCCCATATCGGCGGAGACTAGAAGCCGAAGAATTCTATCGTTGCCCAGGTAGACCAGTCTTTTGCTGCTGCTTCGCCAGGATCGAGGGACGGGCGCAGCTCTTCGACATGGCAGATTTTGCAATCCTCTGCCGCATGGCTCGCCGCGTGTCCAGTGGGGGCTTCGGCAGTCGTCTCCAGCGCGGCCGGGACAACGGTGGTGGCCCGCCGAGATGGCAGCTTTTCGATGCACCAAGCGTGACGAGTCCGCGGCGGGGGGCGAGTTCGGCCAGGAGCGCCAATTCGTCACCGTGGATGACGCAGGCAGCGGGCGCGACCAAGATGGTGCAGTTCCATGATCTGTGGCTGCCGCGGAGGCAGATTCCGGAGCATCCGCCGTCCCGCCCGGTCGTGCCCGACCCGATGAGCCGGCCACCCCCAGCCGCCTCGAACTCGACCCGCCCTACCTCCAAGCTTGGTACCACCTGCGTGAAGCCGAACACGTCTTAACGCTCTCCCGCATCCACGGTGTCATGCCGGCGTAGGCGAGGTCGCGCGCACAGGGTCAGCGTTGCAGCCCGAGGATCAGACGGACGGAGTCCTCCACACGGTGCAGTTCCCCCGGAGCGAGCAGCCCCAGCTTCCGTCGCAGCCGCGGCTTCGCCACCGTGTGAAGGTCCGCGCAGTTCACGTACGACTCGTCATGCTTCGTCAGTCCGGCGTCAGCCCCGATCGGGACATGGGTGACTTGGGGACCGGATGTACCCGTGATCAGCGCGACCGTCACCGAAGCAAGCGGCTCGGCGATCCGGTTGACGGTGAGGACGACGACGGGGTGCGGCCCCACCGGTTGTGGCAGTGCGCAGACCCACACCTCGCCGCGAAGCGCCGTGCCCGGACTTACCACTGCATCTCGTCTGCTGCTGCAAGCTCGGCGTCACTCGGCTCGACTACGCCGTCAGGCAGAGGCGCACCCTGCTTCTGGTAGAAGGCACGGATTTCCTCGACCGCCCCTACCTCGGCCGCTTCCCGCGCGAGGAGCCTAAGCCCTTCGCGAAGAGCATCCGAGGTCGAAGTGAGGTGCAGTGTCCGCATGACCTCCTGAAGGGCCCGCATCTCATCGCCACGGAGCCGGACCTGCGCCAACCGGCTGGGCCCGAGCACAGCCGCCGCATTTCGCCTCGCTGCTGTCGAGGCAGCCTTCTTGGCTGCCCTCTTCTTGGGAGCTGCTGCTGCGGTATCCATGCCTCCTCCAGCATGTCGTACAAATGTCATACACCCTAGTGTGAGACGAGCGACTGGACCGGTCAAGGCATTCACGAAGAACCGCCGCCCGCTCAGCCAAGGTCAGCAGCACTGCGAGCGGGATCAGGCAAGCCGACCGGCCAGCCAATGCTGGTCTCATTCACCTCCGCCCAACCTCGTCCAAACGAGTCACACCGAATACTCCGCCGCAGGTCAGGAGGTCTACGGTCCCCGCCGGACCCCTATACGAACAGTTGGAAAGCGTGTTGGGGGCAACCCCTCACGAGTTCGAATCTCGTATCCTCCGCCAGTGCCTCACCGGGCACGATGTCGAAGGGCCCCACCGTTCGCGGTGGGGCCCTTCTTCGTATGCGGGGTCGGTCAGGCGCCGACGTACGTCGCCAGGTGCTCGCCCGTGAGGGTGGAACGGGACTCGACGAGGTCCGCCGGGGTGCCCTCGAAGATGACGAGGCCGCCGTCGTGGCCCGCGCCCGGGCCCAGGTCGATGATCCAGTCCGCATGCGCCATGACCGCCTGGTGGTGCTCGATGACGATCACCGACTTGCCCGCGTCGACCAACCGGTCGAGCAGGCCCAGCAGCTGCTCCACGTCCGCGAGGTGCAGGCCGGTGGTCGGCTCGTCGAGGATGTAGATCCCGCCCTTGTCCCCCATGTGCGTCGCCAGCTTCAACCGCTGGCGCTCGCCGCCCGACAGCGTCGTGAGCGGCTGCCCGAGGCTGAGATAGCCCAGGCCGACGTCCGCGAGCCGGTCCAGGACGCGGTGCGCCGCCGGCGTGTGCGCCTCGCCCGAGCCGAAGAACTCCTCCGCCTCGGTCACCGACATCGCGAGCACCTCGCTGATGTCACGGCCGCCGAGCCGGTACTCCAGTACCGAGGCCTGGAAACGCTTCCCCTCGCAGTCCTCGCACGTCGTCGCCACGCCCGCCATCATCGCCAGGTCCGTGTAGATGACCCCGGCGCCGTTGCAGGTCGGGCAGGCGCCCTCCGAGTTCGCGCTGAACAGCGCCGGCTTCACACCGTTGACCTTGGCGAACGCCTTCCGGATCGGCTCCAGCAGACCCGTGTACGTCGCCGGGTTACTCCGCCGCGACCCGCGGATCGGGCTCTGGTCGATCGACACCACACCCTCGCCGGCCGCGTCCGCCTGCCGCGGCAGCGACCCGTGCAGCAGCGAACTCTTCCCCGAGCCCGCCACACCCGTCACCACCGTCAGCACCCCGAGCGGAATGTCCACGTCCACGTTCCGCAGGTTGTTCGCCGACGCCCCGCGGATCTCCAGCGCCCCCGTGGGCTTCCGGACCGACTCCTTGACCGCCGCCCGGTCGTCCAGGTGCCGCCCCGTGATGGTGCCGCTCTCCCGCAGCCCCTCCAGGGACCCCTCGAAGCAGACCGTGCCACCCGCCGTACCCGCGCCCGGCCCCAGGTCGACCACGTGGTCGGCGATCGCGATCGCCTCCGGCTTGTGCTCGACGACCAGCACGGTGTTGCCCTTGTCGCGCAGGCGCAGCAGCAGGTCGTTCATCCGCTGGATGTCGTGCGGGTGCAGACCGATCGTCGGCTCGTCGAAGACGTACGTCACATCGGTGAGCGAGGAGCCGAGGTGCCGGATCATCTTCACGCGCTGCGCCTCGCCGCCCGACAGGGTGCCCGCCGGCCGGTCCAGCGCGAGATAGCCGAGGCCGATCTCCACGAACGAGTCGAGGGTCTGCTGCAGCGCCTCCAGCAGCGGCGCCACCGACGGCTCCTTCAGCCCCCGCACCCACTCCGCCAGGTCCCGGATCTCCATCGCACAGGCGTCGGCGATGGAGACCCGCTTGATCTTCGACGACCGGGCCCCCTCGCTGAGCCGCGTGCCGTCGCACTCCGGACACGTGGTGAAGGTGACCGCCCGCTCCACGAACGCCCTGATGTGCGGCTGCATCGCCTCCTTGTCCTTCGACAGGAACGATTTCTGGATCTTGGGGATCAGCCCCTCGTAGGTGAGGTTGACCCCGTTCACCTTCACCTTCGTCGGCTCGCGGTAGAGGAAGTCCTGCATCTCCTTCTTCGTGAACCGGCGGATCGGCTTGTTCGGGTCCAGGAACCCCGACTCGGCGTAGATCCCCACCGTCCAGACGTTGTCCGACTTCCAGCCGGGGATCGTGAACGCGCCCTCGGCGATCGACTTGGAGTCGTCGTACAACTGCGTGAGGTCGATGTCCGACACCGAGCCCCGGCCCTCGCAGCGCGTGCACATGCCGCCGGTCCGCTCGAACGTCGCCTTCTCGGCCTTCGTCTTCGCCCCGCGCTGCACGGTGATCGCACCACTCGCGCGCACCGAGGCGGTGTTGAAGGAGTACGCGCTCGGGGGGCCGATGTGCGGCTTCCCGAGCCGGCTGAAGAGGATGCGGAGCATCGCGTTGGCGTCGGTGGCCGTACCCACGGTCGAGCGCGGGTCGGCGCCCATCCGCTGCTGGTCGACGATGATCGCCGTCGTCAGCCCTTCGAGGACGTCCACCTCCGGCCGCGCCAGCGTCGGCATGAAGCCCTGCACGAAGCTGCTGTACGTCTCGTTGATCAGCCGCTGCGACTCGGCGGCGATCGTGTTGAAGACCAGCGAACTCTTGCCCGAGCCGGAGACCCCGGTGAACACCGTCAGCCGGCGCTTGGGGAGCTCGATGCTGACGTCCTTCAGGTTGTTCTCGCGCGCTCCGTGCACGCGGATCAGATCGTGACTGTCGGCGAAGTGCGGCGCAGGCGACTGCGGATCCGTCCTCGTGGCCTTGCTCATCGTGTCTCCTCCGTGGGGTGGGGGCCGCGCGAACGGTCTCCGGTCGGCGTCGTCGCCTGGGCGGGGTGGGGCGGGGGTGGGCGGCGGTACGGGTGGGGCGGGGGTGGGATGGGCGGGGTGGGGTGGGGCCCGTGGGAGCCACGCTAAGCGGGGGAGGGCGGGCTGCGCTTCTCAAATCCTGATCGTCGCTGTCGGGCGGGGCACGGAGGGGGCGGCGGTGACGGGGAATCCGGGGTTTTCACCGCTTCGAGGGACGTGCGCGGGAAGAGACGTTCCGCCCGATCATGCGAACTGTGATCGTCGGAATACTTTCCGTCACGCCCGGATGGGCGCTCTCATCACTTGGAGGAAGCGTGCGGAAGTTGGCGACGGTGGCGGTGGCGGTGGGGCTGTTCGTCGGGGGGATGGGGACGGCGGTGGCGGACGGGTGGCACAAGATCCCCGACCTGCAGGCCTCCGGTGTTCTCTTCAGCGCGGGCAAGTACAAGTGGCAGCCCAAGGGCCGTGATCACGGTGGGCTCCGCTTCGAGGGCAAACTTCACGACGCCGAGCACCGCGACGGACACAACGTCTACCTGGACACGAGGGTCGAAGGCTACGGCTGGAAGCGTTTCAAGGGCGTCCAAGGGCGCACCGTCTTCCTGAACAAGGTGATCTACGACGGTGCCGTCCAGAGGACCGGCGAGGCGCGGCTTCGTGCCTGTCGTGATCGAGGGTCGCTCCGCCCCGACAACTGCTCGTCCGAGGTCCATTACCTGCGTAACAGCCGCTAGTTCGACGGTCGCGGAGGCCGCCGACGCGCGGCCTCCGCGCTAAGGAGATCGCATCAGATGGACGCCATTCTCTGCGCCGAGGGCGTGGACCTCTTCTACGGGGCGCACCAAGCCGTCACGGGTGCTGACTTCGTCCTGCAAGCCGGTGAGGTGGCCGCTGTGATGGGCAGCAGCGGTTCGGGGAAGTCTTCGCTCCTCTACTGCCTGGCAGGAGTGCTCGCCCCGACCCACGGCAGCGTTTCCTTCGACGGAGTCGCCTTCTCGACACTCGACGACGACGCGCTGAGCACGCTGCGGCGAGAGCGCTTCGGCTTCGTCTTCCAGTACGGAGAGCTGCTTCCCGAACTGACGGCCGAGGAGAACGCCGCCCTTCCCCTGCGGCTCGCAGGCCAGCGCAAGGCTCCGGCACACGCGGCGGCCGGCGAGGTGCTGGGGCGGCTCGGCATGACCGAGCTGTTGCAGCGCCGTACCTCGCAGCTCTCCGGCGGCCAGAGCCAGCGCGTGGCGGTGGCACGAGCGCTGGTCCACCGGCCGGCGGTGGTCTTCGCCGACGAGCCGACGGGCGCGCTGGACAGCGCCAACGCCGCCGCCGTACTGGACGAGTTCCTGCGGCTGGCCCGCGATCAGGGGACGGCCGTCGTCATCGTCACGCACGACGCGTCCGTGGCTTCGCACGCCGACTCCCAGTACACGATGGCCGACGGGGTGCTGACGCGCGAGGGAGCGGCATGAACCCGTTCCTCCTGGGACTGCGTCTGCTCGGAGGTGGCGGGCGCAAAGGGCGCGCGCGCTTCGTCCTCATGACCGTCGGCTGTGCACTGGGGGTGGCATGCCTGGCCGCCGTCCTCACGATTCCGGCCATCCTCGACGCCAAAGACGCTCGAGCGGCCACCAGAGAGCCAGGCTCGGCGAAATCTGACAAGCGAAGCCCTGACGGAGACTTCGTCTTCCTCACCCAGGAGGACTCTTACGGCGCCCAACGCATTCGCCGGGTGTTTCTGGCGGGGCCGGTCACGAACTCCGGACCGGTCCCTCCGGGAATCAGCCGGCTGCCGGCTGCCGGCGAGGTGATCACCTCACCCCGGCTTCGGGACGCCCTGACCGAACACCCGAGTCTGGCTGGACTTCTGCCGGGGAAGGTGACTGGAACCATCGGGCCGGAAGGACTGACCGGCCCTGACGAGCTGTACGCCTATATCGGCATCACCCCTGATCAGCTGAAGGGCGCCGACCCGCTCCATCACTTCGGCAGCCGATACCCGGCATTCACTACGGTCGAGCCCTCCACCCTCGACATCCTGCGCTTCACGCTCGCCTGTGTGGTCCTGCTGCCTCTCGCCGTATTCCTCTCCGTCTGTGCACGGCTTTCCGCCGAGTCCCGTACGCGGAGACTGGCCTCCCTGCGTCTCGTGGGGCTGAGCATCAAGGGCACTCTCCGGGTCAATGCCGCGGAGACCGTCGCAGCGGCCTTCCTCGGGGCACTCATGGGAGTCGGCGGCTACTTCGTCGTCAACGAGGTCATGGCTCGCATCGGGCTGCCGGGCCTCCACTGGTATCCGGCCGACGGATATCCGACCCTTTCCACGCTCGCCGTCTGCCTGATCGCCTGCCCCGCCCTCGCCTGGTTCGTCGGACGGCACCACGCGCGCGAGGCCGCGCTCACCCCGCTCAACGTCCGCCGCAGTGCGGTGCGCAAGTCACCCAATAAGTACGGGACTCTGCTTCTCGTTCCAGGCCTTGGGGTCATCGGCGGGTACTGCGTCCTCAGCATTCTCGGCAGGGACCCGTCCGGGGGATCCGCAAGCTCGCTTCTCGTACCCGGCGCCGTTCTTCTGACCGGAGCGGGCCTGGTCTTCGGGCTGGCGCCGGTGACCTCGTGGCTGGCCCGCCGTCTCGCGCGTACCGCGCGTTCGCTTCCCTTGACACTCGCGATGCGCCGGATGGAAGTCGAACCGGGGAGTTCCTTGCGGGTCGTCACCGGACTCGTTCTGCTCGTCTACGCGACGTCGCTGACCCAAGGCGTACTCGTCGAGCTCAGCCAGGTGAACCGCAACAACGATCCCGTACAGGCCTACCGGCTCACATTGGAGGAGCTGACCGCCCCACAACGGGAGAAGATGACCCGAGTGCGCGATGTGCGGGCGCACGCAATCATCATGAGCTCGGAAACCTCGGACGACGACTCGTTCCGCCCTTCCATCACCGCGGCGATCGCGACCTGTGAGCAGTACGCCACCTTCACCAAATCGGTGAGGGGATGCGTCGACGGCCGGATCACCGAGCTGAACCACGCCAACCTCACGGACGAGCAGAACACCAAAGCGCAGATTCCCTACCCGTTCCCCTTGGACAATGGCGGGACGCTCTCCATCAACCTTCCGCAGCAACCGGCCACGGTGGAGAACTTCGCACTGCCCGGTGTCGCACCGGACGTACTCGTGCCTCCCTCACTTCTCCCCGGGGGAGCCCTCCCTGCGGAGGGTGAGCTGACCCTCCTGAGCGGATCCGATCCGGACACTGTCCGGGCTGTCCTCGACCAGATCGGGACCCTTGCCCCCACCGCCAGGGTCGAACCAGTAGGCATCGTCATCTCCGCCCTCCAGCAACTCACCGTCATCCGCAGCCTCCTCGCCTCCGGCATGGTCCTCGGTCTCGTCATCAGCGTCGCCGCCTTCGTCGTCTCCGTCGCCGATCGGGCCATGGAGCGGCGCAGTCAGGTCGCCGCCCTCGTGCTGCTCGGGGCGCGGGCCGGGACGTTGCGGGTGGTGCAGTGTGTGCAGGTGGTCGTGCCGTTGGGGGTCGGGTTGGGGGCCGCCGTCGTCACCGGGTGGCTGGCCGAGTCGAGTTATCTGATCACCGGGGGTGGGGCCGTGCACTGGGACTGGAGTGGGTTGCCGTTGTTGCTGGGGTGCACGCTCGGGGTGTTGGTCGCCGGTGGGGTCGCGTCGGTGCCGTTGGTGCGGCGGCATGTCGATCCGGAGCACATCCGGCGCGACTGAACCGATGAGTTTCGCTCACGGGTTCGGTCAGAATCCTCGCAAGAGCGAGTTCGCCCCCCGAGAGGTGCCGTACGCATGTCCCAGCCCCAGCCCGTCAAGGGCCCCGCCAGCTACTTCCCCTCCATCGAGAAGAAGTACGGCCGTCCGATCGAGGAGTGGAAGGACCTGATCCGCACCTCCCCGCTGACCAAGCACATGGAGCTCGTCACCTGGCTCAAGACCGAGCACGGCCTGGGCCACGGCCATGCCAACGCCCTGGTCGCCCACACCCTCGCCGAATGACACCGCCCGCACCGCACACCCGTCCCGACTGGACCGCGCACACGGTCGTACGGGAGGGCGGGGTACGGCTCGCCTGCCGTGAGTCGGGCCCGCGCGAGGGGGCCCGGGGGCGGGACGTCGTCCTGTTGCACGGGCTCGCCGGGCATGCCGGCGAGTGGGACGTCCTCGCCCGGCTCCTGCACGCCGACGG
This sequence comes from Streptomyces sp. NPDC008121, assembly GCF_042957155.1. Classification (NCBI taxonomy): domain Bacteria; kingdom Bacillati; phylum Actinomycetota; class Actinomycetes; order Kitasatosporales; family Streptomycetaceae; genus Streptomyces; species Streptomyces sp. NPDC008121. The sequence goes on from NZ_JBIBHT010000004.1 coordinate 79,850, forward strand.
GCACCGGATCGTCGCCTTCGACCAGCGGGGGCACGGCGCCGGCGAGCGGTATCCGCAGGACGTCTCCCGAGCCGCGTACGTCGCCGACACCCTCGCCGTACTCGACCACCTCGCCCTCCACCGTCCCGTCCTCGTCGGCCAGTCGCTCGGCGGCCACACCGCCCTGCTCACCGCCGCCGCCCGCCCCGGCCGGCTGGGCGGTCTCGTCCTGGTCGAAGCCGGGCCCGGCGGGCCGGACCCGCAGGTCGCCGACGGGGTGGGCCGCTGGCTCGCTTCCTGGCCGCTGCCCTTCCCCTCCCGGGAGGCGGCCGTGCGCTTCCTCGGCGGCGGCCCCGTCGGCGAGGGATGGGCCGACGGACTCGAGGAGCGGGAGGGCGAAGGGCCCGGCCTGTGGCCGAGGTTCGACCCCGGGGTGATGGTGCGCTCGCTCGCCGAGAACGCCGCCCGCTCCTTCTGGGACGAATGGCGGGCCGTCGACTGCCCCACCCTCGCCGTCGTCGCCGAGAAGGGCATCATCCGGGCCGACGACCTCGACACCATGGTGCGCCTGCGGCCCGACACGCGCGCCGCGAGCGTCCCCGGCACCGGCCACGACCTCCACCTCGAAAGGCCGGACGCCCTCCACGCCCTGATCGCGGACTTCCTCGACCCTTGCCTTGGAGCGCACTCCAATTCGTAAGGTGCGCCCATGCGTTATCGAATACTCGGCGGGACCGGGATCGACGTCAGCACGTACTGCCTCGGCACCATGATGTTCGGCGCCGTCGGCAACCCCGACCACGACGACTGCGTACGGATCGTCCACGCCGCCCTCGACCAGGGCATCACCTTCGTGGACACCGCCGACATGTACTCCGCCGGCGAGTCCGAGGAGATCGTCGGCAAGGCGCTCCGCGAACCCCGGCGGCGGGACGGCGTCGTCCTCGCGACGAAGGTGCACTTCCCGATGGGCGAGGGGCGCGGTCGGAGCGGGAACTCCCGCCGCTGGATCACCCGGGCCGTCGAGGAGAGCCTGCGGCGGCTCGGCACGGAGTGGATCGACCTCTACCAGGTCCACCGGCCCGACTACCGCACGGACATCGAGGAGACCCTCGGCGTCCTCGGCGACCTCGTCACCCAGGGCAAGATCCGGGCGTTCGGCTGCTCCACCTTCCCCGCCGAGGAGATCGCCGAGGCGCACCACGTCGCCGAGCGGCGCGGGCTGCGCCGCTTCCGCACCGAGCAGCCGCCGTACTCCCTGCTCGCGCGCGGTGTGGAGGCGTCGGTGCTGCCGGTGGCGCAGCGGTACGGGATGGGCGTGCTGACCTGGGCTCCGCTGGCCTCCGGCTTCCTCTCCGGCCGGTACCGCAAGGGCCGGCCGGTCGACATGACCAGCGGGCGGGCCGCGCTCACCCCGCACCGCTTCGACCCGGCGGCCCCCGGGAACGACGCCAAGCTGGACGCGGTGGAGCGGCTGGTCGCCCTCGCGGACGAGATCGGCTGCTCGCTGCCCGAACTGGCAGTCGCCTTCCCGGCCGCGCACCCGGCCGTCACCTCCGTGATCATCGGCCCCCGGACGATGGACCAGCTGGAGGGCCTGCTCAAGGGCGCCCCCCTCGTCCTGGACGACGAGGTCCTGGACCGTGTCGACGCGATCGTGCCGCCGGGGACGAACCTCTACCAGCCGGACGGGGTCTGGCGCCCGCCCGCCCTGACGGACGCCTCGCTGCGGCGCCTGCCCGTGCGGGACCGCGCCGCCGGGGAGTGAGGTCGCCCCGGCCGGCCCCAGCCGGACGGTTCCCACGCGGCCCCACGCCGGCCGGCGGCCCCCGCCGACTCCCCGGTGTCTGACGTGCGTTGTCAGACCCTTCCTCCATGCTTGCCCGTATGGGGAGCACCGAGCAGGGCCGGCGACGGATCGACGCGGCGGAGCGCCGTGCCCGGCTGGCCGTACGACACCGGCTGGCGGGCACGGCGAAGGCGCGGACCGTCGAGGAGGTGGCCGCCTCGCTGGTCGCCCTGCACGCGACGGACCCGGCCACCGTCTTCCTGGCCGTCGGCGCCCGTCTGAGGGACGAATCGAATGAGAGGGACGGAACGGAAGGGGCGGGCGGCGAGGTGGGCGGCCGGGGCGCACCGTCCGACCCAGCGCCCGGAAGTCCCGACAGGGCCGAACGCCCCGAAGAGACCCGAGGTCCCGAAGAGGCCCGAGGGACCGAAGAGACCCGAGGTCCCGAAGAGACCCGAGGTGCCCAAGAGGCCCGCGATCCCGGCGAAACCGGGCCCGTCGCACGATTGGAGCGGGCCCTGTACGAGGACCGGTCGCTGACCCGCATGCACGGGATGCGGCACACGATCTTCGTCTTCCCCACCTCCCTCGTCCCGGCCGTGCACGCCTCCACCACCCGCGATGTCGCCGTCCGCGAGCGCGCCTCGCTCCTCGCGCACCTCGCGGCGGGCAGCTCCTACGACGCGGACTGGCTCGCCGAGACCGAGCGGCTGGTCCTCGCCGAGCTGGCGGAGCGCGGCGAGGCCACCGGCGCCGAACTGGGGACCGCCGTCCCGCGCTTGCGGGTGCAGTACGTCTACGGAGTCGGCACCCGGGGGGAGGGCCCGCAGCCGCTCTCCAGCCGGTTGCTCCGCGTCCTCGGCATGGAGGGCAGGATCGCCCGGGGCCGCCCCCAGGGCGCCTGGACCTCCAGCCGCTTCCGCTGGTCCCTCGCCCCTGACCTGCCCGACCCTTCCGACGCCGACGCCCACGCGGCGCTCGTACGGGAGTGGCTGGCGGCCTACGGCCCGGCGACCGAGGCCGACCTGAAGTGGTGGACCGGCTGGAGGGTCACCGATGTCCGCAAGGCCCTCGCGGCGGTCGGCGCGCAGACCGTGGAGCTGGCCGAGGGCACCGGGTACGTACTGCCGGACGACACCGGTCCGGTAGCGGCACCGGAGCCCTGGGCCGCGCTGCTGCCCGCGCTCGACCCGACGGCGATGGGCTGGCAGCACCGCGACTGGTTCCTGGACCCCGCGCACCGCCCGGCCCTCTTCGACCGCAGCGGGAACATCGGCCCGACGGTCTGGTGGGACGGCCGGATCGTCGGCGGCTGGGCCCAGCAACCCGACGGCGAGGTCGCCTGGCGGCTGCTCGACGACGTCGGCGAGGAGGCCCGTACGGCCGTCGCGGCCGAAGCGGCCCGCCTCGCCGCGTGGGTCGGTCCCGTACGCGTGACGCCCCGCTTCCGTACGCCCCTGGAGCGGGAGTTGGCGGCCCCGGGCCCCTGACCGTCGACCAGGGCACGCGCGTCTCAGTGACCGTCGCGGTCCAGGCCCTTCACCCCCAGCTCCGCCAGGCCGTCCAGGACCAGGTCCACGCCGACCGCCGCGAGCAGCAGGCCGAGGAGGCGGCCGAGGAGTTCGATCGTGGCGTGGTGGGTGCGGCGCAGGACGCGGGCCAGCACCAGCACGCAGACGAGGTCGAGCGCGATGACGCAGACGTACGCGCCGACGACCGTCGAGCGCCAGCTCCAGGAGTCGCGGGCCGCCGCCTCGATCAGTACCGCCGTCATCGCCAGCGGACTCACGACGTACGGCATGAGCAGCGCCCGCACCCCGCTGATCAGGTCGGGTGCGTCCTGGTCGGGGCCGTCGGAGCCGAGGTGCAGGCCGAGGACGAGGCCGACCGCGTACAAGAAGAAGATGGCCCCGCCCGCGAGCTGGAGGGCGGGGGTGCTGATGTGGAAGAGGTCGAGCAGCCACGGCGCGGTGATCCCGGTCAGCAGCCCGACGAGAACGGCGGCGCCGGACGCGATCAGGGCGATCGTCCGGACCTGGCGGGTCGGGTGGAGCTGGGCCAGACCGGCGAAGGCCAGCAGCACCTTCGGAGGGCCGACGACCGAGAAGAAGGTGATGAAGGCGGCGGAGAAGCTGAGAGCGTTCACCCCCGGAATCATGGGTTCCTGCGAGTGGAATCCCGGGAAAATCCGGATCGGCTTCCGCGCGGTGTCGAGAATCGGGACCCCGCTCCGACGTCCCCTGTGAAAGGCATACAGCCGAGGAAGACGACGTAAGGAGCACGTCATGAAGTACCTCGTCATGGTGCAGGGCTCGCAGGCGGACTACGACGCCATGAACGGCAAGCCCTCCCCCGACAGCCCGGCGTGGAACGAGCAGGACCTGAGGGCGATGTTCGCCTACATGAACTCGATCAACGACGACCTCTCCGAATCCGGCGAGATGGTCGACGCGCAGGGCCTGGTCGAGCCCGCGAAGACCCGGTTCGTCACCGCCGACCAGGACGGCCGGCCGGTGGTCACGGACGGCCCGTACCCGGAGACGAAGGAGCTGCTCGCCGGGTATTGGGTGCTCGACTGCGAGAGCCTGGAGAGGGTCACCGAGATCGCGGCCCGCGTGGCGCAGTGCCCGGTGCCGGCCGGGTCGAAGGACTACCCGGTGGTGATCCGGCAGATCGACGAGAGCGGCGGAGGCGACGTCTGATCGTGGAGGAGACCCGGATCGAGGACCTGCTGCGCCGCAACGCGCCGCAGGTCCTCGGCGCGCTCGTGCGGCGGTACGGACACTTCGACGCCGCCGAGGACGCCGCGCAGGAGGCCCTGCTGGCCGCGGCACGCCAGTGGCCGGAGACGGGGACGCCCGACAATCCGCGCGGCTGGCTGATCCGGGTGGCCGCGCGGCGGCTGACCGACCAGCTGCGGGCGGACGAGGCACGGGCCAGGCGCGAGGAGACGGCGGTACGTCTGGAGCCGCGCGAGGCCCGGGCGGCGCCGTCCGACGACGACACGCTGACGCTCCTGTTCCTCTGCTGCGACCCGGTGCTCACACCTGCCGCCCGGGTCGCGCTGACGCTGCGCGCGGTGGGGGGTCTCACCACCGCGGAGATCGCCCGGGCCCATCTCGTACCGGCGGCGACGATCGCGCAGCGGATCAGCCGGGCGAAGCGGAAGCTGAAGGACCGGCCCTCCACACCGGGCGCGTGGCGAGACGACGACCGGCTCCCGGCCGTCCTGCACGTTCTGTACCTGATCTTCAACGAGGGGTACACCGCCACGTCGGGCCCGGCCCTCCACCGCGCCGATCTGGCGGCGGAGGCGATCCGGCTGACCCGGGAGGTCCGCCGGCTGCTGCCCCGGGAGGGCGCGGTGACCGGTCTGCTGGCGCTGATGCTGCTGACGGAGGCGCGCAGCCCGGCCCGTACGGGACCGGACGGGGAGCTGATCCCCCTCGACGAGCAGGACCGGACGCGCTGGGACGCGGCGGCGATCGCCGAGGGGACGGCCCTGGTCGAGGAGGCCCTCACGGAGGGCCCGCCCGGCCCCTACCAGCTCCAGGCGGCCGTCGCGGCCCTCCACGACGAGGCGGCCCGCCCCCAGGACACGGACTGGCCGCAGATCCTCGCCCTCTACGACGTGCTCGTCGCCGACTCCCCGGACCCGATGGCGGAACTCGGCCGTACGGTCGCGGTCGCCATGGTCCACGGCCCCGAGGCCGGGCTGCGCGACCTGGCCGTCCTGGAGCCCCGGCTGCGGGGCCACCACCGCCTCGAGGCGGTCCGCGCGCACCTCCTGGAACGCGCGGGAGACCCCGAGGCCGCCCGCGCCGCCTACACGGCGGCGGCCCGCCTGACCCTCAGCGTCCCGGAACGCCACTACCTGCGGACGAAGGCGGCCCGCCTCGCCCAGGGAGAGTGAGCGGGGCGGGCCGCCTTCGGCCAGGACCTCCGTCGGTCGTGATGCCCGACCGAACGCCACCTTCTAACGGCCGGCCACCTCCCTCGACCGGCCGCGAAGCCCGATCCATCCGAAGCCCGACCGATCACGAAGCCCGACCGATCACGACCGTCAGTCGGTCGCGAGCCCCTTCAGGCGCTTGGCGATCCTCGCGAGGCGAGTGCCCTGGTAGCGGGCGGCCTGGAGGACGTTCTCCTCCGGGGCGCCGCTGCCGCCGGGGTGCGCGGTGCCGTAGGGGTTGCCGCCGGCGGCGTAGACCGCCGGGTCGGTGTAGCCGGGCGAGACGATGACCGAGCCCCAGTGGTGGAAGGAGTTGTAGAGCGCGAGCAGCGTCGACTCGTTGCCCCCGTGCACGTTGTGGGCGCTGGTGAAGCCGGTGGCCGCCTTGTCGGCCATCACGCCCCGCTGCCACAGCCCGCCGCTGGTGTCGATGAACTGCTTCAGCTGCGCGGCGACGTTCCCGAACCGCGTCGGCGACCCGAGCGCGTACGCGTCCGCCCACTCCAGGTCGTCGAGCGTGGCGACCTCCACGTCACCGGTCGCGTCGACATGGGAGCGCCAGGCCGGGTTGGCGTCGATGGCGGCGTCCGGGGCGAGTTCGGGCACGCGCCGCAGACGGACCTCCGCGCCGGCCTTCTCGGCGCCTTCGGCGACGGCCTGGGCGAGCGCGTGGACGTTGCCCGTGGCCGAGTAGTAGATGACAGCAACCTTGACGGACATGGCGAGCCCTCGATCCCTCGACGCGATCCCTTAAGCGGATTCTTTTCCGCTTCACACCACGAGGTTAAGCGGATAGCCATCCACTTCGCAAGCGGAAGCCTGAGGGAACCGGATAGGGCTCCCGTTATGCTCGTGACACAGGCGGAACGAGGGGGCACGGGACGAAGGGCAGGCGGACCACGATGAGCGCGAAGACACCCCGGCGGGCGCCGCGAGGCACCCGGCCGGAACCCCAGGGGACACCGCGGGACACCCCGCGGGGCACGACGGTGGACGCGCCCGTGGACGCCCCGGCGCGGGGCGCGGCTCCGGCCGAGGGGAGCGGCCCGGCCGCCCTCGCCCTCACCCGGCCCGCCCCGTCCGCGCTCACCCTCCTGCCCACCGCCGACCGGCCGGCCCCCGAGCGCGCCGACGCCGCACGCAACCGGCGCAAGATCCTGGACGCGGCCGCCCGGATCGTCGCCGAGGTCGGGCCCGAGGCCGTCACCATGAACCAGGTCGCCCACGCCAGCGGGATCGGCGTCGGCACGGTCTACCGCCGCTTCGGCGACGTGGCCCAGCTCCTCTGGGCGCTCCTGGACGACCGGGAACGGCAGTTCCAGGAGGCGTACATGAGCGGCCCGGCGCCGCTCGGTCCCGGGGCCCCGGCCGCCGAGCGGCTGGCCGCGTTCCTGGACGCGCTCGTCGACCGGGTCATCGAGCAGCGCGAACTCCTCCTCGCCGCCCAGGCCGCCGCCCCCAGCGCCCGCTACACCAGCGGCGCGTACCTGGCGATGCACACGCACGTCGCCGTCCTGGTCTCCCAGGTCCGGCCGGACGCGAACGGCGCGCTCCTCGCCCATCTCCTGCTGGCACCGTTCTCGCCGAGCCTGATGCACCACCTCTCGGTCGAGCGGCACCTCACCGCCGCCGAACTCAAGGCGGGCATCGCGGACGTGCTCGGCCTGCGCCCGTAGGTCGCGTCCGGAGCCCCGCCCGGCCCGCGACGCCTGGCCCGCCCTAGGGCGCCCTGGGATGCCCCGAAGGCCGGCAAGGGCCACCTCGGCGGCGACGCCACCCGGGCCCGGATCCTGGCGGCGCTGGAGCGTTTCGCGGACGGGTGAAGCGTTTGTCCACAGCCCGCGCGCCGGGCAGCCCGTCGCGCGATCATCGGAGTATGAGTACCCAGATCCGTCTCGCCCAGCAGGCCGAGGCCGACGAGCTCCTCGGCCGCTCCCCGCTCGCCGCGCTCGTGGGCATGCTGCTGGACCAGCAGGTGCCCATGGAGTGGGCGTTCTCCGGTCCGTACACCATCGCGCGGCGCCTCGGCCGGGAGGACCTCGACGCCGGGGAGATCGCCGCGTACGACCCGGAGGCGTTCGCCGCGCTCCTCTCCGACAAACCGGCCGTGCACCGCTACCCCGGGTCGATGGCGCAGCGGATCCAGCAGTTGTGCCGGTTCCTGGTGGACGAGTACGGCGGTGAGGCCGAGGCGGTCTGGTCGGACGCGGCCACCGGCAAGGAGCTGCTGGAGCGGCTGAAGGCGCTGCCCGGTTTCGGGGTCCAGAAGGCACAGATCTTCCTCGCCCTGCTCGGCAAGCAGTACGGGGTGCGTCCGCGGGGCTGGCGGGAGGCCGCGGGCTCCTACGGCGACGAGGGTGCGTACCGGTCGGCCGCCGACATCACCGGGCCGGAGTCGCTCGCGAAGGTGCGTGCCTTCAAGCAGGAGGCGAAGGCCGCCGCGAAGGCCGAGAAAGCGGCGAAAGCCGCGAAACCCACGGGGAATTGATGATTCCGGATGTCAATCCTGCTAAAAGTGACAGGAATTGCGACCAAGCTGTTCACAGGGACCGCCAGAGATCGCTAACTTCCCCTCATCCTCGTTCGCACCCGGGAAGGACCTCTGTGAACGCATCCCATCGCAGAGCCGCGGCCACTCTGGCCGCAGCCGCACTCGCGACCCCGCTCCTGCTGGCCGCCGCTTCCCCCGCCACCGCCACCGCCGACCCGGGGGCCGCACCCGCACGGGACGCCGCGAAGCTGGCGAAGAAGCTCGTCCGTGAGACGTCCGCCGCGGGCGCCTACAAGCACCTGCAGAAGTTCCAGGCGATAGCCGACTCGACCGGCGGCCACCGCGCCGCCGGCTCGCTCGGACACGACGCCTCCGCGGCGTACGTGTACCAGCAGCTCAAGAAGGCCGGCTACAACGTCTCGTACCAGAAGTTCGACTTCGTCTACACCGAGACGCTGGCCGAGAAGGCGTCCGTCGTCTCGCCCGCCCCGCGCGAGCTCGACATCAAGGCGATGACGTACACCAAGTCGACGCCGGTCGGCGGGATCAAGGCCGCCCTGGCCGCCGTCCCGGTCGACGCCGACGGCACCACCGGGTGCGAGCCGGGCGACTTCGCCGCCGGCGCGTTCACCGGCAAGGTGGCGCTGATCCAGCGCGGCGGCTGCGCCTTCGCCGTCAAGCAGGAGAACGCGGCGGCCGCGGGCGCGGCCGGCGCGATCATCTACAACAACGCGGACGGCGTGCTCTCCGGCACCCTCGGCGAGCCGGCGGCCGGCAAGATCCCGACCGGCGGCATCACCCAGGCGGAAGGCGCGAAGCTCGCTGCCGACCTGGCCAAGGGCCCGGTCACCGTCTCCTTCGAGATCCGCCAGCTCCAGGAGAACCGCACGACGAACAACGTCATCGCGGAGACCAAGCGCGGCAACGCGGCCAACACCGTGATGCTGGGCGCGCACCTCGACTCGGTGACCGCGGGCCCGGGCATCAACGACAACGGCTCCGGCTCCGCCGGTCTGCTCCAGGCGGCCCTGGAACTCGCCGAGTCGAAGGACAAGGTCCGCAACAAGGTCCGCTTCGCCTGGTGGTCGGCGGAGGAGAACGGGCTGCTCGGCTCCGAGCACTACGTCGCGAAGATGAGCGAGCTGGACAAGAAGGAAGTCAAGCTCTACCTCAACTTCGACATGATCGCCTCGCCGAACTACGGCCTCTTCGTCTACGACGGCGACAACTCCGACGGCGTGGGCTCGGGCGCCGGCCCGGCGGGCTCCGCGCAGCTCGAGCGCGACATCAACGACTTCCTGGACAAGCAGGGCAAGCCGCACGAGGGTACGGACTTCACGGGCCGCTCGGACTACGGCCCGTTCATCGAGGTCGGCATCCCGTCCGGCGGCACCTTCACCGGCGCCGAGGGCATCAAGACGACGGCGCAGGCGGCGAAGTTCGGCGGGACGGCGGGTGTCGCGTACGACGTGAACTACCACGCCGCCGGCGACGACCTGTCGAACATCAACATGACGGCCTTCGACGTCAACATCGACGTCATCGCCAACGCCGTGGGCACCTACGCCCACGACATCAGCTCCCTGCGCAAGCCGGTCGTCTCCACCCCGACGGACGGCGACGCGGGCAGCGGCGGCGGCCTGCACGACGGCCACGACCACGAGGTCACCGAGTAGCCCTCGGGCGCACTCGGTCCGGGGCCAGGCCCCGCACGACCCCGGCGGCCCGGCACGCGATCCCCGCGCGCCGGGCCGCAGTCGTCCCGTCCGCCCCCCGGCGCTAGCGCCGACGGCGGCGGGTGGTGCCGAAGAGGGAGCGGGTGATCTCGCGGCCCAGCTGGGTGCCGACCGAGCGGGCGAGGGAGGTGAAGACGCCGCTGCCGACCACCTGCTCCACGACCGACGGGTCCTCGCGCGGCGCCGCCGGACGCCCCGGCTCCTTCTCCTTCGCCGCCTCTCCCTGCGCCGGCGTCTCCGCGGTAGGCGCCGTCTCCGCCGCCGTCAGCCGCTCGTACGCCGACTCCCGGTCCACCGCCTCCGCGTACCGCCCGTACAGCGCCGACCCCCGCACCGCCGCCTCCAGGGCGGCCGCCTCCACCGGACCCATCAGCGACTCCGGCGCCCGCAGCCGCGTCGCCGCCACCGGCGTCGGGGCGCCCGTCTCGCTCAGGACCGTGATCACCGCCTCGCCCGTCCCCAGACCCGTCAGGACCTCCTCCAGGTCGTACCCCGACTTCGGGAACGTCCGCACCGTCGCCTTCAGCGCCTTCGCGTCGTCCGGCGTGAACGCCCGCAGTGCGTGCTGCACCCGGTTGCCCAGCTGCCCCAGCACGTCCCCCGGCACGTCCTTCGGCGTCTGCGTCACGAAGAAGACCCCGACCCCCTTCGACCGGATCAGCCGCACCGTCTGCGTGATCGACTCCAGGAACGCCTGCGACGCCCCGTCGAAGAGCAGATGGGCCTCGTCGAAGAAGAAGACCAGCTTCGGCTTCTCCAGGTCCCCGACCTCCGGCAGGTCGTGGAAGAGGTCCGCCAGCATCCACATCAGGAACGTCGAGAACAGCCGCGGCTTGTCCCGCACCGCCGGCAGCTCCAGGACCGACACCACCCCGCGCCCGTCCTCCGCCGTCCGCAGGAACTCGCCCGTGTCGAACTCCGGCTCGCCGAAGAACCCGCCCGCCCCTTCCTGCTCGAACGCCGTGAGCGCCCGCAGGATCACCCCGGCCGTCGCCGTCGAGAGACCGCCGATCCCCTTCAGCTCCGCCTTCCCCGTGTCCGACACCAGGAAGGCCACCACCGCCCGCAGGTCCTTCAGGTCGACCAGCTCGAGCCCCTTCGCGTCCGCGTAGTGGAAGATCAGGCCGAGCGACTGCTCCTGCGTCCGGTTCAGCTGCAGCACCTTCGCCAGCAGCACCGGCCCGAAGCTGGTCACCGTCGCCCGCACCGGAATGCCGGGGCCGCTCCCGCCGAGCCCGTAGAACTCGCAGGGGAACCCCTTCGCCTCCCACGCCTGCCCCACCTGTGCCGCCCGCTCCCGGACCCGCGCGCCGTCCTCCCCGGGCGCCGAGACGCCGGAGACGTCGCCCTTGATGTCGGCGAGGAAGACCGGCACACCGTGCGCCGAGAGCTGCTCGGCGATGAGCTGGAGGGTCTTCGTCTTGCCCGTGCCGGTCGCTCCGGCGACCAGGCCGTGGCGGTTGAGCATGGCCAGCGGGACCCGGACCGGCACGTCCGGGTGACACGCGCCGTCCCACAGCAGCGCCCCCAATTCGAGTGCCGCCCCGCCGAAGGCGTATCCCGCCGCGATCTCCGCGACCTGCGGACTCTCCCCGTTCAGAGGCTGTTCACGCACGCTCATGGAGGACCCCGTTCCGGGCTTTACGACGGTTTGCGGCGGTTCGCCCCAGCATCCCACCGCGTCCTCGTGGCTGCGCCGGGAGCCGCTCGCCCGGTAGGCTTTCCGTGTGATCTTCAAGCGCATCGGTAACGGGCGGCCGTATCCCGACCACGGCCGGGAAAGCACCCGGCAGTGGGCGGACGTGGCGCCGCGCCCGGTCCGCCTCGATCAGCTGGTGACCACCAAGGGCCAGCTGGACCTGGAGACGCTGCTCGCCGAGGACTCCACCTTCTACGGCGACCTCTTCGCGCACGTCGTGAAGTGGCGGGGCGATCTCTACCTGGAGGACGGCCTGCACCGCGCGGTCCGCGCCGCGCTCCAGCAGCGGCAGGTGCTGCACGCCCGTGTGCTGGAAATGGACTAGGGCCGTTCGTCCGGATCGAGCCCTGGCGCTCGGCCTCGTCACTGACCCTTTCGGGGCCACTTCCACCCATCCGGACGCGATCACATGATCATCCAGTAGGCATCCCCGACGAGCGGCATTACGCTGCGCTCATGAGCATGCTCACTCCCCCCGGTATGGGCGGAAAGTACCGCATCACGGGGGACACCTACCCGCGCATGCGCCGCCCCAGCCGCCGGCGCAGGATCGTCATCGCGTCCGCCACCGCAGTGGTCGTGCTCGGCGCCGCCGGATGGGGCACCCTGCAGCTCGTCCAGGTCTTCTCGGGCGACGGCACGAAGACGACGGCCGCCCGTGGCGCGGGCCTCGACTGCAAGCCGGCCCCGAAGCCCAGCGCCGCCGCCGTCGCGGCCTTCCCCAAGCCCGCCCAGATCACCGTCAACGTCTACAACGCGACCCCGCGCGGCGGCCTCGCGAAGTCGACGGCCGACGAGCTGAAGAAGCGCGGCTTCACCATCGGCAAGGTCGGCAACGCGCCCGTCGCGTACGACAAGAAGGTCCCCGGCGCCGCGATCCTGCTGGCCGCCCCCGGGGCCACCAAGGGCGCCTTCCCCGTGCTGGGCACCCAGCTGAAGACCGCCACCACCAAGACGGACGCCCGCGCCACGGCGGACGTGGACCTGATCCTGGGGACCGCCTTCAAGGCCCTGGACCCGAAAACGGCGGCGGACGCGGCCCTGGTCGCTTTGAACAAGCCCAAGCCCGCGCCCGCCGGTAAGTGCTGAGCCGGCACGAGGCACCGCCGACGGCAGCCCCCCGGGGCTCACACCCCCGGCCGGTCCGGCCGGGGACGGTACCGGCAGCGGCCGGTACCAGCCTCGGCCGGTCCTAGTCGGCCGTGCCGTACATGCGGTCGCCCGCGTCGCCCAGACCCGGGACGATGTAGCCGTTCTCGTTGAGACGCTCGTCGACCGAGGCCGTCACCACCGTCACCGGGGTGCCCGCGAGCTCGCGCTCCATGATCGCGACGCCCTCGGGGGCGGCGAGCAGCACCACCGCGGTCACATCGTCCGCACCGCGCTTGATCAGCTCCCGGATCGCCGCCACGAGCGTGCCGCCGGTCGCCAGCATCGGGTCCAGGACGTACACCTGGCGGCCCGAGAGGTCCTCCGGCATCCGCGTCGCGTAGGTCGACGCCTCCAGCGTCTCCTCATTGCGGATCATGCCCAGGAAACCCACCTCGGCGGTCGGCAGCAGCCGCACCATGCCGTCCAGCATGCCCAGACCGGCGCGCAGGATCGGCACCACCAGCGGACGCGGGTACGACAGCTTCACACCGGTCGTCGGCGTGACGGGGGTCTCGATGTCGACCTGCTCGGTGCGCACGTCCCGCGTGGCCTCGTAGGCGAGCAGGGTGACCAGCTCGTCCGCCAGACGGCGGAAGGTCGGGGAGTCCGTGCGCTTGTCGCGCAGAGTGGTGAGCTTGTGGGCGACCAGCGGGTGATCGACGACGTGGAGACGCATGGTCACCACAGTAACCGGGACTGGCATCAACCCATGCCGTGGAGGGAAGGTGGGGGTGCACGGAAACCCAGTCGCGGGGTGGTGTGGCCCATGCCGAACACGAAGGACACGAAGGACCCGAAGAAGGCGAAGGACACGCACGACGAGCCGCCGGAGACCGACGCCGAGCGCCGTCGGCGCCGCGCCCAGTTCCTGCGCGAACTGCACGAGGCGAAGGCGCTGCGCGACCGCGTCCAGCCCCGGCGCGCGCGGGCGGCCAGGATGCGCCAGGCGATGCGCATGCGGACCTTCCGCTGGTGACCCGGGCGGCGGTCGGAGGCTCGCGGGGCGCGGTCGTGCGCCGTCCGCGCGCCGGGGCCGTACGCCCGTCCGTTCGCCGTCTCGATCAGACTGATGCACGACGCAAGAGCCGAAGACCTCTCCTGAAGCCGCCGTTTCTGCCACGATGCCGATTGGGCGGGGCACCAGGAGCGCACCGCCGGATCGTCACACCTCTGATCAGTGGGAGAGTCACGGTGTACTTCGCCGCACTGCTCGCGCGCACCGAAGACGGGTGGGAAGCGAGCGACACAGAGATCGACGATGTGGAGACCCTGTCGGATCTGACCGAACTGGCCCGTGAGGCGGCGGTCGACGACGACACGGTCATCGTCTTCATCGAACAGGAGGACGCCTGGTTCGGCCTCCTCCGGGTCGAGGGCGAGGACGACCCTCGCATCTACGTGTCGGACGGAGCGGCTGCCGCCCGCTCCTCGTACGGGGAGATCCTCACCAGGGAACTCCTCGGCGACGACCTGGACGACGCCGACGACCTGGACGCGCTGGACCTCGACGGCACGGAGGACGGCGAGCCCCTCGACCGGGAGGACGAGGAGGACCCGGACGCGGCGCCGGACGTCGCCGCCGACGCCGTGCCGGCCGCCCCGGTCGGCGACCGGCAGATCCTGGCCGACCTCGGTCTGTCGGAGAAGGAACTGCTGGCGCTCGACACCGAGGCGCTGGCCGAGATCGCGGACGCGCTCGGCGCCGCGGAGGTACTGGAGACCGTTCGCTTGTGACCCCCGCAGGACCCGGGCCCGCCCCGGAGCACGACCCCGTAGGGGACCCCTGGCGGGATGCCATGCGCATGGCTCTCGCGGAGGCCGATCGGGCCGCGCCGGCCGGTGACGTACCGGTCGGCGCGCTCGTGCTGTCCGCCGACGGCGAGCTCCTCTCCACCGGCCACAACGAACGCGAGGCGACCGGCGACCCGACCGCCCACGCCGAGGTCCTGGCGCTGCGCCGGGCCGCGGCGAGGACCGGCGCCTGGCGACTGAGCGGCTGCACGCTCGTCGTCACCCTGGAGCCCTGCGTGATGTGCGCGGGGGCGCTCGTGCAGTCCCGGGTGGAGCGCGTCGTGTTCGGCGCGTACGACGAGAAGGCGGGCGCGGCCGGCTCGCTCTGGGACCTGGTGCGCGACCGCCGCCTGAACCACCGCCCCGAGGTGATCGCCGGCGTCCTCGGCGAGGAGTGCGCCCAGCAGCTCACGGCCTTCTTCCGCACCCTCTGAGCCGCGTTCCGGGACGCCTCCCGAGACGCCTTCTGAAACGCCGTCCGCTCCCCGCCCCAGGACATCCCGACACCTCCGTGACCTGCGGGGGGATACGGATTTCATCGCAGGGGCACCTTTGGGCTAAGCTCTCTCTCGGTAGCGTGTCCGAGCGGCCGAAGGAGCTCGCCTCGAAAGCGAGTGTGGCGCAAGTCACCGAGGGTTCAAATCCCTCCGCTACCGCCAGAAACACCCCTTCGACCCGCAGAAATGCGGTCGGAGGGGTGTTCTTCGTATCAGCGTAGTGCGGCCGTGCCGACGTGGCCGCGACGCTTCCCTCATCCCCCGGGACGAGCACGGGAGTTGCACCCGCGGCCCGGGGGTCCCGCCCACCACCGCCGCGCAGGTCACGACAGGTCCGGGCCGCGGAGACGCCGTCGGGCCGTTCAGGCGGCCTTGGGGGCGCAGCGCATGCCGATGTAGACGCAGCGGGTGCCGTCGGGCAGGACGGAGAAGACCACCGGTGTGTAGTCCGTGCTGAAGGCCGAACCCACACCCGTGCCGGCGAAGGCCGTCTCCGTGACCGGCAGCAGGTCGATCCCCAGGGGCTTGGAGAGGTCCTTCATGCCGTCCACGAACTCGTAGAGCGCGTGCCCGGCGCCGTCCTTCTCGGTCACCGTGATGACCACACCCTCGCGCCGGTACGTGCCGACGAGGGGTTCCCAGTCCACCGCGGGCGGCGTGGCCGACGGGGCGAAGGGCTCCGGCATGGTCACTCCCGCCAGATCGGCGAGGAGCTCGCGGTAGAGCGCCGCGTACACCTCACGCGCGCCACCGCCGTTGGTGAGCAGGGCGACGGCGACGCCGGCCGACGGCACCACGCGCAGGTAGCCGTACTGGCCGATGGAGGCGCCGTCGTGGCCGTAGCCCTCGACGCCGTTCCAGTCGTACAGAGTCCAGCCCAGACCCCAACCGTCCGAGCTGACCGTCCACTTGTCGGGGCAGTCCACCACCCGGCGTCGCATGAGAGCAACCGACTCCTCGGAGAGCACCCGGGTGCCGTCCTCGGCCACGCCGCCGGCAAGGTGCATCCGTGCGAGCCGGGCGAGATCGCCCGCGGAGGCGATGACCCTGCCGTACGGGCCCGCCGATCGCGGCATCATGTCCCACTGCGGTGCCGGTGCCGGATCCTCGCCCGGCTCCCCCAGGTGCCCCATGGCCGCGCGGAAGCGCAGCGCCTCTTCGGGCAGGGTCATGGTGTGGGTGAGGCCGAGCGGGGCCAGCAGCAGGTCCTTGAGCGCTTCGTCCCACGTCTTGCCGGTCACCACCTCGACGATCCGGCCGAGCACGTTGTAGCCGACGCTGCTGTACGAGATCGCGCTGCCGGGCGGGCAGTCGAGCGCGACGGCCTTCGCGGCCTCGACGTACTTCTCCAGGCAGTCGCCGCCGCGCCCGCTGTCGTGGTTGAAGTCGCAGGTGAGTCCGCTCGTGTGGCTGAGCAGCCGGCGGATGGTGATCATCCTGGTCACCTCGGGGTCGCCGAGCGAGAATTCCGGCAGCACGTCCGTGACCGGTGCGTCCAGCTCGAGCCGGCCGGACTCGACGAGCTGCATCACCAGGGTGGCCGTGTAGATCTTGGCTATCGAGCCCATCTGGAAGACCGAGTCGGTCGTCGTCTCCACGCCCGTGCCGCGATGCAGGACGCCGCTCGCCCATGCGTGGACGGTCCCGTCGACGAGGACGGCCAAGGACGCTCCCGGCACGTGGTGCTCGGTGCAGAGCCGGTCGAGGCGGGCCTGCCAGCGGGCGAGGTCCAGCTTCCGCCCGGCCGAGTTCCGGGTCCCCCACGCCCCCGCGGCGCTCCAGTTGCCTCGTTCGTCAGATGTCACGTGATTCGGCATGGTCGACTCCCCCTTGATGCGTACAGCGTTCCCTGATGCGCACACTGTACGCATTAAAAGTCAGCGTTCGCAACAGGCGTACGGTGTCGACTACGGTGAGGGACGACAAGCGGCGGATCGACCGAGGGAAATGAGCACACATGCCTGCCGACGCGAGCCCGATCACCTCGGTGTGGACACGTCCGCACCGCCCGCAGCGAGAGCAGCTGACACGGGAGCAGATCGTGACCGCGACGATCGAGCTGCTGGACGCGGAGGGTGTCGAAGCGCTCAGCATGCGCAAACTCGGCACCCGGCTGAAGGCCGGGGCCACGTCCCTCTACCGGCATGTGGCCAATCGGGACGAGCTGATCCAGCTGGCCGTGGACGACGTGTTCGGTGAGCTGGACCCGCCGGTCGCCGCCACCCACGGCACCTGGCGCACGGCGGCCGCCCGCGCCGCCACCGACCTGCGGGCGATGGTCCTGCGCCACCCCTGGGTCGGCCCCGAACTCGGCCAGGTCGGACTGCTCCACGTCGGCCCGAATGCCCTCCGCATGACCTCGGGCCTCCTCGCGCAGTTCCAGGCGGCCGGCTTTCCCGCGGACGAGGAGGACCAGGCCGCAGGGGCCCTCATGGCCTACGTCGTGGGGATCGCCACCAGCGAGGCCGCGTACCTCTCCCTGGTGACCCGCAGCGGTGTCCCCGAGCGCGAATGGCTGTCGGGCCACAGCCCGGACCTCGGCGAGGAGGCAGACCCGCGGCAGGTGCGCGAGGACCGCTTCGCGTACGGACTCGACCGGATCCTCGACGGTCTCGCCGGCCGGCTCGCGCCGGGCAACGGCGGTGACGCTCACCCCACCGGGCGGTGACGTGGGCGAACGTCGGGCCGCAGGGTCCGGCATCGGCCGGCAAAAGGTCGGATGGCAGCGAGAAGGCCCCCGCCGCGTGGGTCTCACGCGGCCGGGGCCTTCGCTTCGCAGGGGCGGGGGGAGCGGCATCGGGGGGACAAGCCGCTCCCCCCGACGAGAACCGGGCCCGCAAGTCCGGCCGCGATCAGGGGGAAGCCCGCGGCACGGACCCCGCAGTGGAGACCGGTTCCAGGCCCCCGCGGACTCCTGCCGGATCCGCCGGGGCTCGACATCCATCCTGCTCCGCCGTCACCCTTCCGGGGGGCGGCGAAAGGCCCCGATCACCGGGCCCTTGGTCCATAAAGACCCCGTGAAAAGGCTCGGTTAGACTCACCCGACCCCGCGGGGGGCACGGGCAGGCCGGGCAAGGGCAGACCGACGGGGCACACAGGGGAAGGCGCGGCAGATGGCGCAAGCGAAGAAGATCGCGCTCTACGCGATCGTGGTCTTTGTGCTGTACACGATCATCAATTCCCCCAGCCGGGCCGCCGATCTCGTCCAGGTAGGGTTCGAGGGCATATCGAGCGCCGCGCAGGGCGTCGGCGAGTTCATGACCGCGCTCATCAACTAGGAGTCCCCCCGTGATCCGCCATCTGGTCCTCTTCAAGCTCAACGACGGCGTCAAGCGCGACGAGCCGCGCGTGGTCGCCGGTGTCGAGGCCTTCCGGGCGCTGGGCGGGGCCATCCCGGAGCTGACGTTCTGGGAGTGCGACTGGAACATCACCGACCGGCCCATCGCGTACGACTTCGCCATCAACTCGGCGGTCGAGGACACCGATGCGCTCCGGCGCTACCTGGAGCACCCGGCCCACCAGGCGGGCGTCGCCCAGTGGCGTGAGTTCGCCACGTGGGTGATCGCGGACTACGAGTTCTGAGGCGCTCCTCCTCCCACTTCCGAGGCCCCCCGCCGTCACGGCGGGGGGCCTTTCGGCTTCTTGGCCTTCCCTTTTAGCCCAACTTGCCGTCAACACGTGGTTATACGGTGCTTGCACACAGTGGACATGTCTTGTGATGCTATGACCGCTTTTGACGGATGAGTTGACCGTAGTTGACCAGCAAGACCAGACAAAGGGGTGGCGTGAACGTGCCGGCCAGTACAGCGCCTCAAGTCCCGCCCCAGCCAGAGGCAGGCGGCTCGGACGCCCCGCGCCCACGGCCCGACGCAGGCGGCCCGGACACCCCGCGCCCGCGGCCCCAGAGCACCCGGGGCGCCGACACCCGGGCCCTCACCCAGGTGCTCTTCGGCCAGCTCAAGGAGCTGCAGCCGGGTACTCCGGAGCACCACCGGGTGCGCGGGGCCCTCATCGAGGCCAACCTGCCCCTCGTGCGGTACGCGGCCGCCCGCTTCCGCTCCCGCAACGAACCGATGGAGGACGTGGTCCAGGTCGGCACGATCGGCCTGATCAACGCCATCGACCGCTTCGACCCCGACCGCGGGGTCCAGTTCCCCACCTTCGCGATGCCCACCGTCGTCGGCGAGATCAAGCGCTACTTCCGCGACAACGTCCGGACCGTCCACGTGCCGCGCCGGCTCCACGAGCTGTGGGTGCAGGTCAACGGCGCCACCGAGGACCTGACGACGGCCCACGGCCGCTCCCCCACCACCGCCGAGATCGCCGAGCGGCTGAAGATCGGCGAGGACGAGGTCCTGGCCTGCATCGAGGCGGGCCGCTCCTACCACGCCACCTCCCTGGAGGCGGCCCAGGAAGGCGACGGCCTGCCGGGCCTCCTCGACCGGCTCGGCTACGAGGACCCGGCCCTCGCCGGCGTCGAGCACCGGGACCTGGTACGCCACCTGCTCGTACAACTGCCCGAACGCGAGCAGCGGATCCTGATGCTCCGCTACTACAGCAATCTGACGCAGTCCCAGATCAGCCAGGAGCTCGGGGTCTCGCAGATGCACGTGTCAAGGCTCCTCGCCCGCAGCTTCGCCCGATTGAGGTCCGCAAACAGGATCGAGGCGTAACCGGAACGGGTAGACCGGTTCGGAGCAGTTCTGCGCGGAAGTTCGGCACACCAAAAGCCGCACACCCCTTGTTTCCTGCGGAAATCCACCGCCGCTGTGTCGACAAGTCACTACAGCGTGTTGCCGACATGTGACATTCTGCTGGAACCGCGTTTGCCGCAGCCCCGCCTCCGGTATTCAGGTGGAGGCTGCGTTCCTCCGATGGTCGTGGCCGCCGCGACCGTCCGCGACCTCAAGGGGGTGGCATGTCCGCAGAACAGGGCAGCTCGAAGGTGCTCACGCTCACGCCCGCGCAGACGCCGGTACAGATTCACGTACCGGAGCAGACGTCCGTGCCGAGCGAAGCGCCCACCACGCCGCTTGTCGTCTCGTCGGAAGCCCTCGACACCCGCACGCTCTCCCGCTCCCTCTTCCTGCGGCTCCGCGCCCTCGACGACGAAGGCACCGCGGCGGACAGCCCGGAGCGCACCTACGTCCGCGACACCCTCATCGAGCTGAACCTCCCGCTCGTGCGGTACGCCGCGGCCCGCTTCCGCTCGCGCAACGAACCGATGGAGGACATCGTCCAGGTCGGCACCATCGGCCTGATCAAGGCGATCGACCGGTTCGACTGCGAACGCGGCGTGGAGTTCCCGACGTTCGCCATGCCGACCGTGGTCGGCGAGATCAAGCGCTTCTTCCGCGACACCTCCTGGTCCGTCCGCGTGCCGCGCCGGCTCCAGGAGCTGCGGCTCGCACTGACCAAGGCGAGCGACGAGCTCGCCCAGAAGCTCGACCGCTCCCCGACCGTCCCCGAACTCGCCGCCGTGCTCGGCGTGTCGGAGGAGGACGTCGTCGACGGCCTCGCCGTCGGCAACGCCTACACCGCCTCCTCGCTCGACTCCCCCTCCCCCGAGGACGACGGCGGCGAGGGCTCCCTCGCCGACCGCCTCGGGTACGAGGACACGGCCCTGGAGGGCGTCGAGTACCGGGAATCGCTGAAGCCGCTGCTCGCCAAACTGCCGCCCAGGGAGCGGCAGATCATCATGCTGCGGTTCTTCGCGAACATGACCCAGTCGCAGATCGGCGAGGAGGTCGGCATCTCCCAGATGCACGTCTCCCGACTGCTGACCCGGACCCTGGCCCAGCTGCGCCAGGGCCTGATCGCGGACTGACCCGACGCGGGACACCCGGCGGCTCGCCCAGCGCGGATCGCCGGGAGACCGAACGACCAGGGATCCGGACGGTACGGACCGGAAGCCCCCGACCCCTGGTCGACTGACGATCCGTCAGCCACACTGGCGCCATGCGGCGACAGAGGTCACGTCTGACAGGAGTCGCGCTCGCGCTCTGCCTCGGCGGAGCGCTGACCGCGTGCGGCGGAGGCGACGGCGACGGCGAGGGCTACGCGGCCGTGGGCGCGGGCGCCACCCCCCAGGGGCCGCAAGGCCCGCCGGGAAAGGTCACCCTCGTCCCCCTCGACAGCCCCTCCGCCCGTGGCACGACCTCCGGCACCTCCTCACCGTCCCCACCCCCAGAGGCCGGCGGCGAGCCGTCGGACGACGACCGGGACGTGCGTACGAACCCGGGTACGGGCGCGAGCACGCAGCCGGGAGCCGGTACGGCCCCCGCCCCGGGAGCCCCCGCGACACCGGACCGGCCCGACACCCCCGGAACCACCCCGCCCGGCACACCCGGGCCGGAAGCCCCCCGGCCCGGCCCACCGAAGCCGGGCACCACGACACCGCCACCGGCACCCCGGCCCACACCCCCGGCACCGCCGCCGGCCCCGGCCGCGCTCACCCTCTCCGCGCCGGTCCGCGCGGACGCCGACACACGCTGGTGCGAACGCGTGACCGTGACCTTCCGCAACACCGGAGGCACCCCCGCCCGCACCGGCACGGTCACCTTCGCCACCCACATCATCGGCTCCCTCGGCGTCGACTGGGCCACCATCCACACGACACAGCCCCTCCCCGGCCCCCTCGCCGCCGGAGCCTCCCGGACACAGACGTACACCGTCTGCGTGGACAGCTGGCGCGTACCGCTCGGCATGCACGTCGACACCCGCAAGGTCACCGCCACCTGGACCTGACCGCCCCGGCCCGCCCCATCGCACCCCCTCAGGGGCATGGTGGGGGGTGGACATCGCCCCGATGCCGCCGCAGCAGGACGTTCGCGTCCGTCTCCGCACTCCAGTCGAACCGCAGCCGCGCCGCCGTCCGCCCCTCGGCCAGCTCGGCGCACTCCGCACAGTCCGGTACGGGAACGGGCGGCCGGCTCAGGTCGTACGCCGCGCCCGCCCGCTCGTTCGCCGCGCGCACGCCCGCGCTCAACCGCTCGGCCGGCGTCGCGGGCCGCACCCGCTCCGGATCGGCCTGCCACTCCCGCCCACCGCCGACGGGCCGCAGCATCGCGTACGGCCCGGCCGTACCCCGGTACTCGCCCACCCTGCGGGCGACCGGGTCGTACACCAGCCCACCGCCCTCCATGTGCCCCGCCATTCCACGGCTCCTCAGCTCCTCACCCGATCGGGCGACTACTCTCCGTGCCTTCAGCGTTGCTCAATGGGAAGGGCGCCCACAACGCTCGGCGCGTGCCAAGGGGCCACTGTCACGAGGGGGGACGGACGGAGTGACTCGACGCAACGCCACGGCGGGCACGGGGAGTACGGGAGGCGCGGCGGCCACGACGGCGGGCGTCTTCGGCGAACTGCTCAGGCACTACCGGGAGTCGGCCGCGCTGACCCAGGACGCCCTCGCCCGCCGGATCCCGTGCGACCGCTCCCAAGTGGCCCGCGTCGAGGCGGGGACCCGGGTGCCGCAGGACACCTTCGCGAAGGCGTGCGACGAACTGCTGGACACGGGAGGGGTGTTACTGCGGCTCTGGGGGCGGATCGACTGGTACCCGGAGGTGGAGCACCCGGACTGGTTCCGGCGGCGGGCGGAGATGGACGCGAAGGCGGTGACGCTTCGCGAGTACCAGACGGACGTCGTACCGGGCCTCCTCCAAGCGCCCGGGTACGCCCGTGCGCTGCTCGCCCAGATCGCCACGGGCGACGAGGCCGAGGAGCGGGTGCGGGCTCGACTCAGCCGCCAGCAGCGGTTCCTGGCCGAGGACGGCCCGGTGTACATCGCGGTTTTGGACGAGAGCTGCCTGCGGAACGTCGTCGGCGACGCGGCCGTCATGCGCGACCAGCACGCGCACCTGCTGGCCGTGGGGCAGCGCCCCAACATCTGGATCCAGGTCGCGCCCGCCGCGCGTCCGCTGGTCCGCCCCACGACCTCGATGTCGCTGATCACGCTCCCGGGAGGTGACCGGTGGGTCTATTCGGAATCACTGAGTCGCGGCCATCTGACCGATGATCCGGCCGCTTTCGAGCGGCACAGCCAGAACTATGATGTGCTGCGGGCCGACGTCCTGTCAGCCCTCGAGTCTGCCGCTCTCATCAGCGACGTGATGAAAGGGTTCGATCACCATGCAGAGGGACGATCTCAGCGCGGCGACGTGGGTCAAGAGCAGCCACAGCGGCAACGACGGCGGCAACTGCCTCGAAGTCGCCCCCGGATTCCCCGGCCTCGTCCCCGTACGTGACAGCAAGGCCCCCGAAGGCCCCGTCCTCGTCTTCGAGCGGTCCGTCTGGGAGTCGTTCCTGACGTCCCTCTGAGGGTCCGGGGCGGCCGCCCTCGGAGCGAGGACGGCCCTCCGTCGCCTTTCAGCCGAGGGCCAGCCAGGCCACTCCCGCCAGGATCGCGATCACCGCGACCACGCCCACGATGAGGCCGACGCGCGGGCCGGAGGCCGGGGCCGGCTGGGGGCGGCGCTGCGGGGTGCCCTCGTCGACGAAGGCGCGGAACATCTGCGTGCTGCCCGAGGGGTCGTAGTTGCCCTCGGGAGCGGGGCCCTGACCGTGCGGGGCTTGGGGGTTGTGTGCCATGGGGCAGGACCCTAGCGAACCCGGGGTTCCCGGCCCAAGCCCCGTACCCCCGCATGCCCTTTCCGGCACCGATCCCCCGCACGGCTGCCACCTTTGCCGATTCTTTAGCGCCGTTTGACCGATTTAGTTTGCCTGGAGCAACCATCCATCTCTATGGTTGCCCTAAGCAACAAGATGTAGGGGTGCCCATGACCACGGACACGACCACGGACACGGACACGGCCGGTGACGCCACCGAGGCGCGCAATCGCTACGAGGACCTGGCCCGCCAGGTCGGCGCCATCGGTGTCGTCAAGCGGAGTCTCGCGCGGACGCTGCCGGCCGAGTGCCCGAGCGGTTCGGCGATCGTGCTCGCCCTCCTCCAGCACCACGGGGACATGCGGATGGGCCGCGTCTCGGAGCTGATGGCCGTCGACATGTCGGTCAGCAGCCGCCATGTGGCCCACACCGTGGACCGCGGCTGGGTCGAGCGCCTGCCCGACCCCGCGGACAAGCGCTCCCGCCTCCTGCACCTCACCCCCGCGGGCGAGGCCACGCTCGCCGATCTCGACCGGCGGCTGACCGACTTGCTCGCCCGCAACCTCGCGGGGTGGTCCGACACCGACGTCGAACTGCTCACCACACTGCTCGCCCGCCTCCGCGACTCCTTCGGGGACTGCCGGGCCCACCACGCTTGAGAACAAAGGATTTACATGGCTACGACCACACCAGACGCCGGTGTGCGGGCCGGTCTCGCCAAGCAGGGGGAGGCCACCCAGGACGGTGCCCCGATGACGCACCGCCAGATCATGGAGGCGCTCTCCGGGCTGCTGCTCGGCATGTTCGTCGCCATCCTGTCCTCGACGATCGTCTCCAACGCGCTCCCCGAGATCATCACCGACCTCGGCGGCGGCCAGTCCGCCTACACCTGGGTCGTCACCGCGGCCCTGCTCTCGATGACCGCGACCACCCCGCTCTGGGGCAAGCTCGCGGACCTCTTCTCCAAGAAGCTGCTCGTCCAGATAGCCCTGGTCATCTACGTCGCGGGATCGGTCGTCGCCGGTCTCTCGCAGAACACCGGCATGCTCATCGCCTGCCGGGTCGTCCAGGGCATCGGCGTCGGCGGTCTGACCGCCCTGTCGCAGATCATCCTCGCCGCGATGATCGCCCCGCGTGAGCGCGGCCGGTACAGCGGCTACCTCGGCGCGACCTTCGCCGTCGCGACCGTCGGCGGCCCGCTGCTCGGCGGCGTCATCACCGACACCGACTGGCTCGGCTGGCGCTGGTGCTTCTACGTCGGCGTGCCGTTCGCGCTCATCGCGCTGCTCGTCCTCCAGAAGACCCTGAAGCTCCCCGTCGTCAAGCGCCAGGTCAAGGTCGACTGGGCGGGTGCCCTGGTGATCAGCGCGGCCGTGTCGCTGCTGCTGCTCTGGGTGACCTTCGCGGGTGACAAGTACGACTGGATGTCGTGGCAGACGGCCGCCATGGTCGGCGGTGCGATCGTCCTCGGCGGGCTCTTCGTGCTCGTCGAGACCAAGGCGAGCGAGCCGATCATCCCGCTGCGGCTGTTCCGCAACCGGACCATCACCCTCGCCTCGCTCGCCTCGCTCTTCGTGGGTGTCGCGATGTTCGCGGGCACGGTCTTCTTCAGCCAGTACTTCCAGCTGGCCCGCAACGAGTCGCCGACGATGTCCGGCGTCCTGACCATCCCGATGATCGCCGGCCTGTTCGTCTCCTCGACCGTCTCCGGCATGGTCATCACCAAGACCGGCCGGTGGAAGGCGTGGCTGGTCAGCGGCGGTGTGCTGGTGACCGGCGGCCTCGGGATGCTCGGCACGATCCGCTACGACACGGAGTACTGGCACATCGCGGTCTTCATGGCCGTCATGGGTCTCGGCATCGGCATGATGATGCAGAACCTGGTGCTCTGCACGCAGAACCAGGTGGACCCGGCCGACCTCGGTTCGGCCTCCTCCGTCGTCACCTTCTTCCGCTCCCTCGGCGGTGCGGTCGGCGTCTCGGCGCTCGGCGCGATCATGGCCAACCGGGTCTCCACCTACGTGCAGGACGGCCTCGCCGACCTCGGCCCCAAGGCCGCGGGCCTGGCCGGGCAGGGCGGTGGCGGCGGCATCCCCGACATGGACAAGCTGCCGGCCCCGATCCGTACCGTCATGGAGAGCGCGTACGGGCACGGTGTCGCCGACGTCTTCCTCTACTCGGCCCCCTTCGCACTGCTCGCCTTCCTGGTGACGCTGTTCATCAAGGAGGTGGCGCTGAAGAGCGGCGCCCACGCCGCGCGGAAGACGCCCGCCGAGGCCCCCGCGCCGGCCGGCGGTGGGTCCGTGGACACCGTGGCGACCGTGGCGGACGCCGCGTTCGTCCAGATCGTGGAGAACGGAGAGCCCATGGAGTCCGCCGAGGTCGACGAGGTCGCGCCGGTCACCGGCCTGACCGTCAGCGGGACCGTCCGTACCGCCGAGGGCACGGACGTCACCGGTGCCACGGTCACCCTGATCTCGCTCGGCGGGAAGCAGCTCGGCCGCTCGGTCGTCCGCGCGGGCGGCGGCTACGCCTTCGACGCGCCGGGCGCCGGCTCGTACGTCCTGATCGCGTCGGCCGACGGCTTCCAGCCGCAGGCCTCCACCGTGGTCGTACACGAAGGACCGCTCACCCACGACGTCCTCCTGACCGGCACCAGCGGGCTCGCGGGCTCGGTGCGGGCCGCCGCGGACGGGGCCCCGGTGGACGGCGCGATGGTCGTCGTCACGGACGTGCGGGGCGAGGTCCTGGCCACCGGAAAGACCGGCGCGGACGGCGGCTTCGGCTTCGCCGAGCTGGTCCCGGGCGCGGTCACGGTCGCGGTCACCGCGACCGGGTTCCGGCCGCAGGCCATGCCGGCCGAGATCGGCGGCCAGGGCGTGACCCGGCTCGACGTCGCCCTGGCGGCGGGAGCGGTCCTTCACGGCACCGTCCGCGCCGGGCGCGACCACCGGCCGCTGGCGGACGCCCGGGTGACCCTGGTCGACGCGGCCGGGAACGTGGCCGGTTCGGCGACGACGGACGCGGACGGCGGGTACGCCTTCGCGGACCTGGACACCGGCGAGTACACCCTCATCGCGACCGGCTACCCGCCGGTGGCGGGGCGGCTGACCGTGAGCGGTGCCGGCGTCGACGGCCACGACATCGAACTCGCCCACCCGGGCGAGTGACCGACCCCCGGCCGGGCCCCTGAGCGGAGGCGCGGCCGGGTCCGGGGCGGCAGGCAGGGACGGCCTGCCGCCCCGCTGTTTTCCGGAAGAGTTGAGGGTACGGATGGGACTGCACGCACAGGTACGGAGCCGGGACGGGTGGCCGGTCGAGCACGCGGTGGTGACCGTGACGGACGGTTCGGGCCGCCAGGTCCTCCGCGCGGTGGCCGACGGGGACGGCGTCGTCCGGGCGGAGACCGCGCTGGCCGCCGGGGCGTACACCGTGGTGGTGACGGCGCTCGGCTACGCCCCCGACGCGCGGACGGCGCTGGTGGGCGGAGCCGGTCGCGCGGAGGTCGGCACGGTGGTCCTGGCCCGCGCGGGCGGGACGGAGCTGCCGCCGCCGGGAGCCTGGGCACTGGACGCGGCGCACTCGTCGGTGGGGGCCGTCGCCCAGCACCTGGGGATCTCCAGCGTGCACGGGCGGTTCACCGAGTTCACCGGCCGGATCGAGATCGCGCCCGACGTCCTGGCGTCCCGGGTGGAGGCGGTCATCGCGGCCGGCTCCGTCGACACGGGCAACGGGCTGCGGGACAAGCACCTGCGGTCCGCCGACTTCCTGGACGTGGACCGCTTCCCCGAGATCACGTACCGCGGCACGGCGCTCCGGGCGGCCGGCCCGGACCGGTGGACCGTGGACGGCGAGCTGACCCTGCGGGGCATCACCCGGGGCATGCCGCTGGACCTCACGTATCTGGGGACGGGCGCGGATCCCTGGGGCGGGGTGCGGGCGGCGTTCCGCGCGGAGGCGGAGCTGCGCCGGGAGGACTTCGCGATGAACTACAACCAGGTGGTGTCGGCGGGCATCGCGGCGATCGGCACGACGCTGCGGGTGACGCTGGACATCCAGGCGGTACGGGAGGCGTGAGGGGCGGAGCCTGACACGTCAGGCCGAAGCTCCGGCCTCACGGGCCGCTCGGGCCTCACGAGCCTCACGAGCCGCTCGGGCCGCTCGGGCCGCTCCGGCCGCTCGGGCCGCTCGGGCCGGGGGCCTGCTGGGCAGCCCCCCGTACGACGTACGTACGGCGGCGGGGGGCTCGCGTCAGGCCGGTGCGCCGTCGCCGGGGTCCGCGGCGGCCTCGCGGGCGACCATCGTCTCGATGCCGGCGACCATGATGTCGAGGGCGTAGGCGAAGTCCCCGTCCCAGATGTCGTCGACGCTGGGGTGCGAGGCGCGTTCGGCGAAGAGCTCCTTCATCTTCGCCATCGGCTCGGAGAACTGCGGTTCGTCCCGGAAGGCGGCCACCGACTCCCGGTAGAACTCGTCCGGTGTCATACCCGCCTCGGCCGACCGCCGGGCGAAGAGGGCCTCGACCGTGCCGTATCCGTAGACGAACTGGAAGACGGCCGCGAGGGCGCCCGGCTGGCCGCGGACCGGGAGGCCGGTCGCGCGGACGGCGTCCTGGATCGCGGTGCCGACGGCGAGCGCCTTCGGCCCGACGTTCAGGTACAGGGCGGTGCAGGTCGAGACCCAGGGGTGGCGGACCAGCATCCGGCGGTAGCCGAGCGCCAGGGCGCGGAGCCGGTCGCGCCAGTCGTCGGTGGCGGTGACGGGCGCCAGGTCGATGTCCGCGTAGGCGGCGTCGAGCGCGAACTCGATGATGTCGTCCTTGGTGTCCACGTACCAGTACAGCGACATGGCCGTGACGCCCAGCTCGGAGGCGAGCTTGCGCATGGAGAGTCCGGCGAGCCCCTCCTCGTCCAGCATGCGGATCGAGGCGGCCACGATCCGGTCGCGGTCGAGCCCGGCGGGGCCGCCCCCCGGGCGGGCGGCCCTGTTCTCCATCCAGACGCTGGAACGCGCCGGGTTCCGGGCCCGGTCGGCCGCTTTCACCATCGCGTTCCTCCTCGGTCGGCGTCGACGCCCATGCTATGCAGCGGTCGTCTTCTTCTCCGACCGCTCGGCGCGGGCGAGCAGGGCCGCGGCCAGCAGACCGCCCGCGAAGACCGCGACCGCGCCGACCAGTTGGCTGGTCTGGAGGCCGGAGGCGAACGCGTCGGAGATCTGCCGCCGTTCGGCCTCGGTGCCGGCCGCCGCGAGGGCCGCGGGCAGGGAGGTGGCGGTGACGGCGACGAGCGCGGCGAACCGGGCGTTGAGCACGGCTCCGAGGACGGCGACGCCCAGGCCGTTGCCGAATTCGGCGAGGGTGCCGTTGACCCCGGCTCCGACGCCCGCCTTCTCCGGCGGGATCGCGCTCATGATGGCGTTGGCCATGGCGGGGTTGGAGACGGCGAGGCCGGTGCCCATCAGGATCAGCCCGGTGAGCATGCCCCAGTAGCTTCCGTCGGTGCCGCCGCCGATCAGGGCGATCGAGGCGAGACCGGCCGCGACCAGGGTCATGCCGACGGCGACGGTGGGCGGGGTGCCCAGCTTCATGACGATCCGCGGGCCGACGCCGGTGAGGTTGAGCGCGACGACGGTCAGCGCGAGGGGGGCCATCCGCAGTCCGGCTTCGAGCGGTTCGTAGCCGAGGACGAACTGCAGGTGCTGGGTGAGGAGGAAGAGCGAGCCGCCCATGCCGAACATGACCAGGATCGCGCCGGCGACGGCGCCGACGAACTTCTGGTTGCGGAAGAAGTGCATGTCCAGCATCGGGTACGGGACGCGCAGCTCCCACAGGGCGAAGGCGCCGAGGACGAGGACGCCGATCGCGGCCGGGGTCAGCACCTCGGCGGAGGTCCAGCCGTGCTCGGGGCCGGTGATGATCGCGTACACGGCGGCGGTCATGCCGATGGTGGAGAGGAGCGCGCCCACGAGGTCGGGGCGCTCGCCCTGCGGGTTCTTCGACTCGGGCACCAGCCTGACCACGGCGATCAGGCCGACGACCGCGACCGGGATGTTGACGAGGAAGATCATTCCCCACCAGAAGTGGTCGAGGATGACGCCGCCGATCAGCGGTCCGGCGGCGAAGCCGAGCGAACCGACGGTGGCCCACAGCGCGATGGCCTTGACCCGCTCGGAGTCGTCGAAGATCTGCATGACGACGGCGAGCGTGGTGGTCATGAGCAGCGCGCCGCCGACGCCCATGCCGGCGCGGGCGGCGATGAGCTGGGTGGTGGAGTCGGCCAGTCCGGCGGCGAGCGAGCCGAGTCCGAAGAGCGCGAGTCCCGCGGCGAGGAGCTTCTTGCGGCCGTAGCGGTCGGCCGCGTTGCCGGCGGTGAGGAGGAGCCCGGACTGGACCAGCGAGTACGCGTTGATCATCCACTGGATGTCGCTGGTCGAGGCGTGGAGTTCGGAGGTCAGCGACGGGATGGCGACGCTGAGGACGGTGTTGTCGAGCAGCACGGTGAGCTGGGCGAGGCAGACGACGCCCAGGATCAGCCAGCGCTGCGGGTGACCGCCGGTGGTCTTTCCGGCGGGTTGGTTCTCGGCGGTCGTCGCCGTCATGGTACCCCCTTGTACGGTGTACGGGACTGGGACTCGTACACCGTACAAGGGGTCTTCTACGCTGTACACCGCTTTTGGCGGCGGGGCCGTCCAAGGCCCTTGGCGGCCCTGGGCGGCGACTCTCCGGCTCTGCGACGCCGACCTCCGTCGCCGGCTACGCCCCGGGCTGCTTCGCGCCGGTCAGGTCGTAGAAGGTGGCGTTGTCGAGGGTGACCTTCCCGAAGGTGGCCGCGACCCAGGCCGCGATCTCGGAGTTGCCGCCGCCCGGGCCGCCGCCCGTCCGTCCGCCGGCGGCCGCGTCACCACTGCCGATGAAGTAGTGGATCCTCCCCTGGGCGACGTACTGCTTGAACTGCGCGAGGGTCGGGGACGGGTCGCTGCCGTTGAAGCCGCCGATCGCCATCACCGGCTTTCCGGTGGCGAGTTGATAACTGGCGGCGTTCTGCGCACCGACGGTCGCCGCCACCCAGGTGTAGTCGTCGGCGTCCGCCAGCAGCGCCGCCTCGGCCTTCGCGCCGACGCTCGCGCCGTTGAGCAGACCGCCCAGGCCACCGCCCCCGCCGCCCCGGGCGAAGCGCTCCATGCCCGGGCGGCCCGCGCCGCCGTCGGGCATGCCCTGGGGCGGGGCGCCGCCGGGCGCCTGACCGGGCCGGCCCGTCCGGCCGCCCTGGCTACCCTGACCGCCCTGGCCCGGCTGGGCGCCGGGGCCGCCGTCCTGGCCGCCATCCGGACCGCCCGGCGGGGTGGCCCCCGGGGCGCCGCCGCCCTCGACAACGCGCAGGCCGCCCATGGCGCCGCCCGCCGGGCCCGCCGTCACGATCGAGCCCCGGTGCCCGCTGCCCAGCGTCTCCAGCGTGTACGCGCCCGGCCCGGCCAGACCCGCCACCACCCCGAGCCCCGCGCACGCCAGCCCCATCGGCCGCCCGACCCGGCCCGCGGCCAGCA
Organism: Streptomyces sp. NPDC008121; assembly: GCF_042957155.1. NCBI lineage: Bacteria > Bacillati > Actinomycetota > Actinomycetes > Kitasatosporales > Streptomycetaceae > Streptomyces > Streptomyces sp. NPDC008121. Next base: position 111,085 of record NZ_JBIBHT010000004.1, read on the forward strand.
GCCCGAGCGCCGCCACGGCGCCCGCGACCAGCACCGTCCAGCGCAGCCACGGCAGCCAGTCGGGCGTACGGCCCAGCAGCGTCCAGCCCCACACCGCCGTCGCACCGGCCGTCACCGCCAGCGCCGCCGAGGCGAGGAACGAGGCCCGCTCCTCCCACAGCACGCTCACGCCCATGCCGACGAGCGCCGCGATGTACGGAGCCAGGGCCACCGTGTAGTACTCGTGGAAGATCCCGGCCATGAAACTGAACACGGCCACGGTCAGCAGCAACGCACCGCCCCACACCAGGAACGCGGAGCGGGCCGTGTCCGTGCGCGGCGCCCGCCAGGTGACCACCAGACCGGCCAGGAGCAGGAGCAGCGCGGCCGGCAGCAGCCAGGAGACCTGGCCGCCGACGGAGTCGCCGAACATCCGCCCGATCCCGGCCTCGCCCCAGCCGCCACCCGGCCCGCCCCCACGGCCACCGCCGCCGACGCTGCCGGTCTCGTTGCCGTTGATCCGGCCGAGCCCGTTGTAGCCGAAGGTGAGCTCCAGGAAGCTGTTCGTCTGCGAGCCGCCGATGTACGGGCGGGAGGACGCCGGCCACAGCTCGACCAGGGCCACCCACCACCCGGCGGAGACGATCATCGCGAGCACGCCGAGGGCCAGCCGGCCGAACCGGCGGCCGAGGCCGCCCGGCGCGCACACCGCGTACACGACCGCCAGCGGCGGAAGGATCAGGAACGCCTGGAGGGTCTTGGCCAGGAAGGCGAGGCCGAAGGCCACCCCGGCCCACATCAGCCACGTGGCGGCGCCGTTCTCCAACGACCGCAGGACGCAGTAGACGGCGACCGTCATCAGCAGCGCGAGCAGCGCGTCCGGGTTGTTGAAGCGGAACATCAGCGCGGCGACGGGCGTGAGGGCCAAGGCGCCGGCCGCGATCAGCCCGGCGCCCGCGCCGAACCGGCGCCGTACCGCCGCGTAGAGGACGGCGACGGTCGCCACCCCCATCAGCACCTCGGGCACCAGGATCTGCCAGGAGCCGAGCCCGAAGAGACGGACGGACAGGGCCATCGGCCACAACGCGGCCGGCGGCTTGTCGACGGTGATGGCGTTCGCCGCGTCGAGGGAGCCGAAGAAGAAGGCCTTCCAGCTCTGGCTGCCGGCCTGGACGGCGGCGGAGTAGAAGGAGTTGGCGTATCCGGAGGAGCCGAGGTTCCAGAGGTAGAGCCCGGCCGTGAGGACCAGCAGCGCGAGGAAAGCCGGCCGCACCCAGGCGGCGTCGTCGGCCCGCCCACGCCAGAGGTGGCCGAGCCGGCCTTGGGGCAGGGGGCGGACACCGACGGGGGCAGGGGGCGGGGCATGAGGGTCGGTCACCTGGGCGGTGGTCATCGGGAGTTCCTCGCGAAGGTGTCGGAAGGGGTGGGAGAGGTGCTTCCGGCGTCAGGAAGGGGGTCAGGGACGGGGGCCGGGACGGGGGCCGGGACGGGCGGGTGCGCGGGTGGGTGCGCGTGTGGGCGCGGGTCCGTGCGGCGGTCCGGGAAGACCCAGAGCCGGAAGAGCAGGAACCGCAGGACGGTCGCCGCCAGGTTGGCGGTGATCAGCACGGCCAGTTCCGTGGAGTGGGCCGGGTCGCCGGTCGCCGCACCCAGCGCGGCGAGCGAACCGCTGGTCAGCGCCAGGCCGATGCCGAAGACGACGAGCCCCTGGGCCTGGTGGCGGACGGCGCCGCCCCTCCCCCGTACCCGGAACGTGAGCCGCCGGTTGGCGGCGGTGTTGGCGACCGCCGACACCAAGAGGGCGGCGGCGTTGGCGACCTGCGGGCCGGTGCCCAGCCGAAAGGCCGAGTACAGCGCCAGATAGAAGAGGGTGGACAGCGCGCCGACCGCACAGAACCCGACGAGTTGGCGGGCCAGACCGCCCGGCACGCCCGCCAGCCCCCGGTCGCGCGGGTCGTCGCCGAAGGGCCGGGCCAGCCGGTCGAGCGGCAGCGAACCGGTCGCCAGCGCCCGGCCCACCCGCCAGACCCCCTTCAGGTCGTCGGCCGCCGTCCGCACGATGTGGACGCTGGAGTCCGGGTCGTCGACCCAGTCGACGGGGACCTCGTGGATCCGCAGCCCGGCCCGTTCCGCGAGGACCAGCATCTCGGTGTCGAAGAACCAGCCGGTGTCCTCGACCATCGGCAGCAGCCGCTGCGCCACCTCCCGCCGTATCGCCTTGAACCCGCACTGCGCGTCGGAGAACCGGGCGGCGAGCGAACCGCGCAGGATCAGGTTGTACGCCCGCGAGACCAGCTCCCGCTTCGGCCCCCGGACGACCCGCGAGGAGCGGGTGAGCCGGGAGCCGATCGCCAGGTCGGAGTGGCCGGAGATCAGCGGGGCGACGAGCGGCAGCAGCGCGTTCAGGTCGGTCGACAGGTCCACGTCCAAGTAGGCGAGGACGGGCGCGTCCGACCGCGACCAGACGGTACGCAGGGCCCGGCCGCGGCCCTTCTGCTCCAGGCGTACGGAGCGCACCTCCGGCAGCGCGGCGGCGAGGGCGGCCGCGACGGCCGGCGTGCGGTCGGTGGAGGCGTTGTCGGCGACGGTGACGCGGAAGCCGTACGGGAAGGTGCGGGAGAGGTGGTCGTGGAGCCTCCGCACGCACGGCTCCAGGTCCTTCTCCTCGTTGTGGACGGGGATCACCACGTCCAGGACGGGCCGCCCGGCCGCATCGGCGGGAAGGTGCTCCCTGGCGGGCAGGGCCCCGGGCGTCGGCCCCGTGGTCGGTTGGGTTGGCATGGACCGACCCTCGCCGGGGCGGCTGTCACGGCCGTGTGATGAGCCTGTGCCCTGCCTGTGAGCCGTGGTCCGGGGCCGGTGAGCCGTGGTCCGGGGCCGGCGAGGCGGCGGGCGTGCTCGGGGCGGGGCGGGGGAGCGCGACGGTGAAGACGGTGCGGCCGGGGACGCTGGTGACGCTCACCTCGCCGTCGTGCGCGCGCACGACCGCCCGGACGATCGCCAGGCCGAGCCCCGTACTGCCCGCCTGGCGGGAGCGGGACGCGTCCCCGCGGGCGAACCGCTCGAAGACGTGCGGAAGAAGCGCGGCGGGGACCCCGGGCCCGTCGTCCTCGACCTCGACCAGGACCCGTCCGCCGAGCCCGCGCACGCGGGCGGTGACGGTGGTGCCGGGCGGGGTGTGCGTACGGGCGTTGGCGAGGAGGTTGACCAGGACCTGGTGCAGCCGGGCGCCGTCGGCCCGTACGACGAGGGCGGAAGGGGCCCGAGCGGAGCCGGGGCGAGGCTCCTCTTCCCGCCCGGGCCCCGCCGCGCACTCGCCCAGGACGAGCCGCCAGTGGTGCTCGGGGCCGGCCGCACGGGCGTCGCTCAGGGCGTCCACCACCAGCGGGACCAGCTCCGTGGTCTCGTACGACAGCGGGCGCCCCGCGTCCAGCCGGGCGAGCAGCAGCAGATCCTCCACCAGGCCGGTCATCCGTACCGCCTCGGACTCGATCCGGCCGAGCGCGTGCCGGGTGTCGGGGCCGCACTCCTCGCCGCCGCGCCGGGTCAGCTCGGCGTAGCCCCGGATCGAGGCAAGCGGTGTCCGCAGCTCGTGACCGGCGTCGGCGACGAACTGCCGTACCCGTGTCTCGCTCCGCTGCCGGGCGTGGAGCGCGGAGTGGACGTGTTCGAGCATCCGGTTGATGGCCGCGCCGACCTGGCCGACCTCGGTCCGGGGATCGGCCTCCGCGTCCGGTACCCGCTGGTGCAGGGCCACCTCGCCGCTGTGGAGGGGCAGTTCGGAGACCTGGGTGGCGGTCGCGGCGACCCGGCGCAGCGGGCGCAGCGCGATCCCGACCATCGCACCGCCGGCGAGGGAGGCGGCGACCAGTCCGGCGCCCGTGACGCTCAACTCGACGAGGATCAGGGTGGAGAGGGCCTCCTCGACCTCGTTCAGGGGCAGCCCGACGAGGTAGTCGCCGCGTTCCCCGGTGGCGTACTGGACGCGGTAGGCGCCGCCGTGGCCGGGGAATTCGACGGTGTGGGGCGCGCCGTCACGAGGGGCGGCCGCGAGGGCGGCGCGCTGGGCGGCGCCGAGGGCGCGCACCTTGTACGCCGGCCCGTACGCGCCCTGCTCGGGCGGTTCGGACAGCCCGGCGGCGCCCAGCTCGCCGTCGACGACGACCGCCCCGAGCGTGCCGAGCGGGGCGCCGGGCCCGACGACGAAGCCGAGGGGGTCGTGGGGCCCCTTGGCGGGCAGACCGGGCAGGCCGGGCAGGTCGCCGAGGCTGACCGGCCGGCCGGCGGCCCGGTTCGCGACGTTCCGCAGCTGGGTGTCCGCCTGGTCGTAGAGGTAGGAGCGGAAGGCGAACGTCGTCACCGTGCCGATCACGGCGGCGACGACGGCGATCAGGGCGACGGCGGAGACGACCAGCCGGGTGCGAAGGGACCAGGGCCCGCGCACGGCGCGAAGCCCGCGGAGGCGGCGGATCCTGCGGAGGCGGCGGGGGTGTCCGATACCGAGTCCGACACCGCGTCCGATACCGCGTCGGCGCGTACCGCCCACCGGGGCTACTCCCCCGGCTTGATGAGGTAGCCGGCCCCGCGCCGGGTGTGGATCATCGGGGACCGCCCCGCGTCGATCTTCCGCCGGAGGTAGGAGATGTACAGCTCCACGACGTTGGCCTGGCCGCCGAAGTCGTACGACCACACCCGGTCGAGGATCTGCGCCTTGCTGAGCACCCGGCGCGGATTGCGCATGAGGTAGCGCAGCAGCTCGAACTCGGTGGCGGTGAGGTGGATCGACGTGCCGCCGCGGGTGACCTCGTGGCTGTCCTCGTCTAGGGTGAGGTCGCCGACCGCGAGGAGGGAGTCGCTGCGGGCGGGCGCGGCGCCGGAGCGCCGGATGAGGCCGCGCAGCCGGGCCACGACCTCCTCCAGGCTGAACGGCTTGGTGACGTAGTCGTCGCCGCCCGCCGTCAGCCCGGCGATCCGGTCCTCGACGGCGTCCTTGGCGGTGAGGAAGAGCACGGGCACGTCGGGCTGCTCGCGCCGCAGTCCGCCGAGGACGGCGAGGCCGTCCATGTCGGGGAGCATCACGTCCAGGATCACCGCGTCGGGCCGGAACTCCCGGGCGGCCCGCAGGGCGCCGGCCCCGTCGCCCGCGCTGTGCACCCGCCAGCCCTCGTACCGCAGGGCCATGGAGAGGAGCTCGGTGAGCGGCGCCTCGTCGTCCACGACGAGGACGCGGACGGCCGAGCCGTCGGGCCGGATCAGTTCGGTGCGCCGTCGAGGCGTGGTCGCGGTCATGCTGCCACGCTGGCCGGAGGGGCTGAGAGCACCCTTGCGCTTCCCTGTGAATTGGCTGAGAACGGCAGGGGCCGGCCTCGTCTAGGGGAGGTCGAACAGCTTCGCCGCGTTGTCGTGGAGGACGGCCCGCATCCAGTCGTCGCCGAGGCCGAGCCGTTCGAGGGCGTGGAGCTGGTGGACGTACGGGTAGGGAATGTTCGGGAAGTCGGAGCCGAGGAGGATCCGGTGGCCGAGGGCGCGCAGGCGCGGCAGCTCGGCGGCGGGAAAGGGCGCGAGGCGTTCGCTGAAGTCGGTGAAGGCCATGGTCGTGTCGAGGTGGACGCCTTCGTACCGCTCGGCGAGGTCGAGGAATTCGGTGTACTCGGGCATGCCCATGTGCGCGACGATCAGTCGCAGGCGGGGATGGCGAGCGAGCACCGTCCCGATGGGGCCGGGGCCGGTGTGCGCGCCGGGGGCGGGGCCGGAGCCGCAGTGGACGACGACCGGTACGCCCGCGTCGGCGAGAGCCCCCCAACCGGCGTCGAGGAACGGGTCGTTGGGGTCGAATCCGCCGACCTGGAGGTGCACCTTGAAGACCCGGGCGCCGGACGCGACGGCCCGGTCGACGTATCCGGCGGCCTCCGGCTCGGGGTAGAGGGTGGCGGTGTGCAGACAGTCGGGGGTACGGGCGGCGAAGTCGGCGGCCCAGCCGTTGAGCCAGCCGGCCATGCCCGGCTTGTGGGGGTAGAGCATCGAGGTGAAGGCGAGGACGCCGAAGCCGCGGAGCAGTTCGACGCGGCGGTCCTCCTCCTCGCGGTAGGTGATGGGCCACTCCAGGCCGGTCAGCGGGCCGACGGCGTCGAAGTAGGCCCAGACCTTGTCGAGGACGTTCTGCGGCATGAAGTGGGTGTGGACGTCGACCAGCCCGGGCAGCCCGAGCGCGTCGACGAACCGCCGCGGATCGTCCGCGGGGCCGGGAGCGGGCTCGGGGTCGGGAGCGGGCTCGGTGCCGGGAGCGGGCTCGGTGCCGGCAGCGGGCTCGGTGTCGGGGGCGGTGCCGTCGCCGCTCGGCGGCCGGGTGCTCGGGGTCCGGGTCATGTGGATCAGCCTGAGCCGGGAGGGGCGGGTGTGTCCAGGAGAGGGAGGGGCCGTCGACGGCCTCAGGGGCAGCCGCCCCTGCCCTGGGTGTCAGAAGAGCTCGGCCTGGTCCGGGGGTTCGGCCCTGTTTTCGGCGACCGGTACGGAGACGGGTGCTTCGGGGTCGGCCGAGGCGAGCCCCCAGCCGCGCAGGAGACGGGTGTCGAGGACGAGGCAGCGCCCCGCGGAGTCGAGGAGGTGCAGGTCGGGCCCGGCGGCGGCGAGGAGGCGGCCGGCGACGACACCGCCTTCGACGAGTTCGGTGACGGTCCCGGAGGGCGCGGGGAGTCCGTCGAGACGGAAGGCCTCCGCGTGGTCGCGTATTTCCAAGGCGGCCGGTTCCAGGGTCTCGGCCCAGCGGGGCAGGGCCACGACGTGCCCGTACAGCTCCTCGACCTGCCCGGCGCGCTCGGCGGCGGGCGGCAGGTCGTGCCGTACGCCCCGCTTGCGCGCGTACGGGATCCGGTCGGGCACCTTCAGGGCGTGCCGGAGGACTTCCTCGGTCCGTCGGCAGGCCATGAGCGGGCCGCGCCCGAGCCAGCCGAAGGTGACGGCGCCCTGCTCCAGGAGCCTGGCGTCGCCGCGGGCTTCGGCGGTGATGCCGACCTTGGTCATGCCGGGGCCGAACCAGGCGAGGTACACGCGGTAGGGCCGGGGATCGTCGGCGACGGTGTCGGCGGCGACCGAACGCAGCCGGTCGAGCCGCGCGCACTCGGCGCAGAGGCCGCCGGTGCTCCGCGCGGGAACGGTCGCGGCGAGGGGGCACGGGTTGCCCCGGGCCCCGGGGCAACGCCGGCCGTCGACGGCCCGGAAGGCGATCGGCTGCCCGTAGGCGAGGGAGGAGACCCGCCCGCCGGCCCACCGGAGGCCGGGCGCGCCTCCGCCCCACGTCATACCGGCGCTCCGCCACACCACGCCCCTGCCCTCCGCCCTGCCCTCGTCCCCGGCCCTTGGTCCTTCTCGAACGCGGTCTCGGTCCCCGGGGGCCTTCTCGGTTTCCGGTCTCCAGTCTGCGCCACGCGCGCCGGTGGACGGACGCGTCACGTCACTCGGGCAGCAGGAAGATCCGCGCGCCGTCGGCAGAGGAGCGGGTCTGCCGCACGCACCCGCGACCGACGAGCTGGTCGACGCTGTCCCGGACCCGGTCGACGGTGAGGCCGGTGCGCCGCGCGATCTCCTCCAACCGGTACCGCGCGCCGCCGCGGACGAGCGCGGGGGCGAGGTAGGCGGCGACGGCGCGTACGTCCCCGGTGACGGGGAGGCGGTCGGCGTGCCAGGTGTCGAGGAGTTCCTGGGGGGTCATCGGGGGGCGGGTGCGCTGGGCGGGGAAGGGCCGGCGTTCGAGGGAGTCGGCGATGCGGGAGAGGGCGCGGGCCGTGTCCCGCTGGACGCGGCGGGCCTCGCGCAGCAGCGCGTCCCGCTCCCCACCGCGTTCCACGCCGTCGTGCCCCGGGGCCGGCCCCTCGGCGGCGTCCGCGCCGCCGCCCTCTTCCCATGCGGCGAACTCCTCGCCGAGCCGCAGGGTCCGCTCTTCGAGCCGGACGATGATGTCGACGATCTCCTGGGGCATGACGCAGCCGGGATGGGCGGGGGCGGGTTCGAGCGCGTACGAACCGTCGCGCTGGATGGTGGCGACGAGGTCGCCGACCCAGGCCTGGAAGGGGCCGGCGGTGGGTTCGGAGGAGCCGTTGACGAGTTGGACGAGCCCTTGGAGGTTCACCATCCGCATGGAGCGCTTGAGCCCTTGGGTCGCGATCGCCCGCGCGGCCCCTGCCTGTTCTCCCGGTCCCGCGTGCCCGGGCGGCTCCTCGGCAGGGGCCGGCGCGTCCGGGCCGGCCTGCGCGCCGTCGTCGGCGGGCCGCGTGGAACCGGCGGCGATGCGTACGAGATCGGCGAGCGGGGTGGCGTGTTGCGGGGGGACGTGGGAGCGGAGGGCGTCGCGGGTGTCGGCGTATCCGAGGCTCCCCGCCACGTCGACCGCGGGGAACCAGTGCGTCCCGTCCGGCATCGTCATCCTGCGGATACGCGCTCCGGTGGCCGCGTATACGAAGTCGTCGACGTCGATCGCGTCCCGCTGTTCGAGCTGCTCGTCCATCGAGCCTCACCTCCGTTACCGAAGCTAGGCCGATGGCATATTCAACTGACATGCAAATGCGGGGATGTTCACCCGAAAGAGGAAGGCCCCCTGGGAACCAGGGGGCCTTCCTCTTTCGCTCGGGGCGGGTGGACTACCGCGCCACGAACTGGGTGAGGATGGCCTGCACCTCGTAGATGTCGACGCCCTTGGTGAAGGTCTTCTGGACGGGCACGGAGTTGCCGGAGATCCAGATCTTCAGCTCGGCGTCGAGGTCGAAGGTGCCGGCGGTCTCGACGGCGAAGTGCGTGATGCTCCGGTACGGGATCGAGTGGTACTCCACCTTCTTGCCGGTGATGCCCTGCTTGTCGACGAGGACGAGCCGCCGGTCGGTGAAGAAGATGGTGTCGCGGATCAGCAGGTACGCGGCGTGGATCTGCTCGCCCTGGCCGAGCAGCCGTGCGTAGTCCTGCTGCGCCTGCGCCGGATCGATCGCGTGCGCGTTTCCGAACAGCGCCATGTGGGACCCCCCAAGAAGAACGACAAAAGGATCTTCCGACCTTATCGCCCCTGTGGGGGCGGCGGCAGCGGGGTCAGGCGTGCGGAAAAAACTCCGCGGAGGCTGTCACACTCGCGCGGCGCCGGGTGTCAGTGCGGTGACGGACCCACCGAGACGCCGGAGCGAACGCACCGGCGCCCGCCACCCGAGGAGCACCGGATGTCCACCACGTACGTCGTCGTCACGATCATCGCCGCCGTGATGGCGGGCTTCTCCGCCGCCTCGGTCTTCCTGAAGGCCCAGTGGGTCGTGGAGCCGCTCGCCGACTACGGCGTCCCGCGCTCCTGGTGGCCCTGGCTCGGCACGGCCAAGGCGGCGGGAGCCGCCGGCCTCGTGGCGGGCCTGTTCCTCCCCTACATCGGCGCGATCGCCGCGATCGGCCTGGTCCTCTACTTCACGGGCGCGGCCCTGACGGTGCTCCGCGCCCGCTCGTACACCCACATCCCCTTCCCCCTCCTCTACGCCGCCCCGGCCCTCGCGACCCTGACCCTGACCTGACCCCGCCGGGGCGCCCCCCGGAAACGCCAGAGGCCCGGACTCTCGTCCGGGCCTCTGGCCTGCTGTGCACTCGGCAGGATTCGAACCTGCAACCTTCTGATCCGTAGTCAGATGCTCTATCCGTTAAGCTACGAGTGCTTGTGCTTCCCGGCTTTTTTCTTGCCGGTCGGCGTTGCGGGAACAACATTACATGACCTGCGCCGTAGCGCGAAATCCATTAGTCACACCCCCTCTGACCTGCGGAAACGCCATTCTGGAGGGATGGGCGTACGCCAGGTGGGTGAGGCGGTGGGGCGGCGCCGCGGGACCGAAAAGCTTCGGCAGAGGGCAGCGGGGCGCGGCGGGAGGCGGGCCCGGAACGGGCGAAGCCCCGGCCGTGGGGGCCGGGGCTTCGGGTGGGGCGGAGGCGGAGGGATTTGAACCCTCGATGGGCTTTAAGACCCAAACCGCATTAGCAGTGCGGCGCCATAGACCGGACTAGGCGACGCCTCCATGCACCTCCGCGCGGGCGCGGATGGTGCGTGCAGATGATGACACAGGCGGGCCGGGTGTCACCAATCGCTTCTCACCGTACTAGCCCTCCGGGCCGGAGAGCAAAGCCCTTCCCCCCTTCGCCGCGCCGCCCACCCGCCCCCGGCTGCGCAACGAACGGGCGTACGGAGCGTTAGAGGAGACGGGGCCCATCCCGTAAGCCCCTCGCCCGCCATCCTGGAGTTCGTATGCTGCGCCGCCTCGTCTTCGCGACCGTCGCCACCGCTGTCGCGACCCTCGCCGGCACCACCCCCGCCACCGCCGTCCCCGCCCTCCTCTCCGGGCCCCTGCCGCCGCTGCCGCTGCTCTCGGCGCCCGACGCGCTCACCGTCACCATCGCCAAGAGCGGTCACCGCGAGGCCGACGGCACCTTCAAGCTGGAGTGCGGCGGCGAGGCCGGCGGGGACCACCCCGCCGCGCACAACGCCTGCCGGCGGCTCGGGCAGCTCGCCGACGAGGGCCGGGACCCGTTCGCGCCCGTCGGGAAGGACCGCTTCTGCACCCAGCAGTACGGCGGCCCCGCCGTCGCCCACGTCGAGGGGACCTGGCAGGGCCGGCGCGTCGACGCGGACTTCTCCCGGGCCGACGGATGCGAGATCGCCCGCTGGGAGAACCTGGAGCCCGTCCTGCCCCGGGTGCGCTGACCGGCCCGGCACCACCGCCTCCACGGCCCGCCGTTCACCTGTTCCCGCACGGCGGGGGGGGCGCACGACCGGTCGCGTACGACCGGCGCTCGCGGGGGCCGGACGCCGTGATGACGTGCGGCGATCGCGTGAGAATGACGTTCGGATCCTGCCGGTGGCATGCGACCTCGCCCCCCGCCCACCGGGCCTGCCCTTAGACTCCTTCAGTGACAGGCCGCGGCCCGAGAGGCAAGATGGGGCCGGCCAGCCGCCGGGCAAGGTGCAGTGGGTCAGGGAGGAAGCGTCGTCGTGAGCAGCAGGCCATCCCGAGGCGCTGCTCGCCTCGCAGCCATACTTGACGCCCTCCCCGACGGCCTCGTGCTCGTCAACTGCAACGGCACGGTCGTCAACGCCAACACCATCGCCCTCGGCATGTTCGAGACCCCCGGCACCGCGCTCGTCGGGCGCGGGCTGCTCGATCTGCTGCCCGGCTTCGACTCCCGGCTGATCCCCGGCTCCATGCGGCTGCCCGAGGGCACCGACGAGCGGGGCCGCACCAAGCCGACCCGGATGATCGCCCGCCGGACCGACGGCAGCGAGTTCGCCGTCGAGGTGACCAGCGCCAGCCTCGAGGACGGGCGCGAGGCCTACGACTCGTACAGCGGGTACACCGGCGACGAGCTGCTCATGCTCGTCGTCCGCGACCTCACCGGCACCCTCGACACCGAGGCCGAACTGGCCCGCTCGCAGCGCCAGACCGAGATGATCCTGCGCGCCGCAGCCGAGGGCGTGGTCGGCACGGACACCGACGGACGGGTCGTCCTCGTCAACCCCGCCGCCGCGCAGATCCTCGGCTTCCGCGCCAGCGACCTCGGCGGCAAGGAGCTGCACCCGCTGATCCTGCACTCCCGGCCGGACGGCGAGCCGTTCCCGTACGAGGAGTCGCCGCTCGCCGACACGCTCAAGTCCGGGCGCAAGCACCGGGTCCGCGGGCAGGTGCTGTGGGCGAAGAACGGTTCGCGGGTGCCGGTCGACCTGACCACCGCGCCGGTGCGCGACGGCGACCAGCTCGTCGGCGCCGTCATGACCTTCACCGACCGCCGGCCGTACGAACAGCTCGTCGAGAAGAACACCGCCGAACTCGCCGCCCTCACCGAGCGCCACGCCGCCGAACTGGAGCAGCGGAAGGAGCGGTACGAGGCCGAGCTGGCCGAGCGGGAGGAGCGCCACGAGGCGCTGGCCGCCCGGCACGAGCAGCTGACGGCCGTCCTCGGCGAGTCGCTGCGCGGGCCCCTGGAGGAGCTGCGCACCGAACTCTCCACCCTCGCCGCCGACGACGCCGGCCAGCTGTGGCCCGAGGCCAACCAGCTGCTGCACCACCTGGCCGCCGGGTACGCGCGGATGACCACGCTCGTCGACAACGTCCTCGGCTACCAGCGGCTCGACGCCGGGACGGAGGCGCTGGACAAGAGCGTCGTGCCGCTCGACTCGGCCGTGAGCGCCGGGGTCGACGGGGCCGTGGAACTCATCGGGCCGGGCCGCGTGCAGTTCGCGGTGCACGCGCCGCCGATCGAGGCGGAGGTGGACGCGGGACGCCTCGCGACCGCGCTCGCGCACCTCGTCGCGGACGTGGCCGGGGTCGACTCGACCGGCAAGGCCCGGGTCGTCCCGGGGGCCGGCTACGCCGACTCGACGATCGTGGTGGCGGCCGCGCAGCGCGGCGATGTCGTACGGATCGAGGTGCGCGGCCCGTACGCCGGCGGCGACCCGGTCCACCAGCCCATCGTGCGCGGGATCGTGGCGGCGCATGGCGGTGTGGTGCAGACCCACGAGGTGCCCGGGACGAGCGGCAGCGCGTACGTCCTCGAGGTGCCGCTCGGCGCCGGGAAGGGGACGGTCGCCTCGCCGCCCGCCCCCCGGACCCCGGCCCAGGGTCAGGGTCAGGGACAGATCTCGGCTCAGGGTCAGGCCCCGGCTCACGGGCGGCCGGAGCTGCAGCCCGCCCAGGGGACCGCCCCGGGGCACGCGGGGCAGGCGGCCTCCGGGCAGCGGCCCCAGGCGGGGCAGCTCGCGCTGCCCGCGCAGGCTTCCGAGACCCAGGGCGGCGGCCGTCGGCGCGCCCGGCGGGCGTCCACCGACGCCTTCCTCGACAGTTCGGTCGCTCCTGAGGAAGCTTCTGGCCCGACGGGGCGCCGCCGCGGCCGTACGGAGACGGCGGCGCCGGCCGGGGCCCCCGCCGGTTCCGTCACGGGATCTCCCGCCGACCTGATCCCGGCCCAGAACGCGGGGACGGCACCGGGCACCGCCCCGCACGCCGGCCCGAACTCCGCGCCGGGCTCGGCCGGTGAGGTCTCCGGGCCCACCGGCCGGCGGCGCGGCCGGCCCGCCGAGGGCTCCGTGGTGACCGCGGCCGAGAGCGCACAGGGCCGTGCCGCGCTCGGGGACACCGTGCCTCCGCAGGGCGTCCCGGTGGAGGCTTCCGCCGCCGCCTCCTCCGCTCCCGCCCTGGCCCGGGCCCTGCCCGCCGTGGCGAGCCCGGAGGAGGCCGCCTCGGCGCAGCCCACCGGACGTCGGCGGCGCGCGCTCGCGGCCGCACAGGAACGGGCGGCGGCGGCCGAGGCCGGACCGCGCACCCCGTTCGCGCTGCCCCCGGCGGACGCCGACCCGGACACGGACCTGGACGCGGGCACGGACCTGGACGCGGGCCCGGGCCCCGGCCCCGGCCCCGGCGCGGGCATGGGTACGGACGCGAGCACAGGTAGGGGTGTCGGTACGAGCACCGGCACCGGCACTGGCGCAGGCATCGGCACGGGCGTCGGTACCGGCCAGGAGGTCCAGGCCCAGCCGGGGCCCGTGGCGGCCCCGGCCCCCCTCCTCGTGAGCGACGAGGGGCAGCACGACGCCGTACGGTCCGCCGCCCCGGACGGCGATCCCACGCCCCCGCAGGCCCACCCGCACGCGCAGCCCCAGCCACACCCGCCCGTCGAGCCCACCGGCCGGCGCCGGGCGGCCGCCCCCGCACCGGAGGCCCCGGCCGGGACCCTGGGCGCCCCGGACACCTCGAACTCCCCGGCCTCCCCGGTCCCGCTGCAGGAGGCCGGTCCCGAGACCGGCTCCGTACCGCTGCCGGCGGCCCAGCCGTTGCCGGCCGAGGCACCGGCACCGCAGGACGCGGCGCCGGGCGAACCGGCCGCGAAGGACCGGTCCCTGGGCGGGCGGGCGTTCAGCGTCCGGACGCTCGGTCAGGGCGTCCCCTTCGCCCAGCAGATCGCGGCCCAGCAACTGGCCGCCCAGCAGGCCGCGCCGAACCAGACCACCACCACCGGTACCGGCACCAGCCCCGGCACGGGCGCAGGGGCGGGGACCAACGGCGCGAACGGCACGAACGGTTCCAACGGCTCGGGGCGGCGGCGCAAGCTCGCCACACCGCCCGACGGCGACCGGCCGACGCCGGCCCCGGCAGGCGGCGCCGCCGCGGGCCCCGCCGCCGCCTCGGAGACGGGGGCCAGGCCGCACCCGCAGCCCGCCGTTCCCGCGCCGAAGCGCGCCCCCGCCGCCCCCGAGGGCCGCGCGTACGCCATAGGGGCGCCCGCCGCCGGCTCCGCCGAGGGCCCCGAGCCGCTGGACGGCCCCGGCGGCGCGGTCGAGGTCGCGAACAGGCCGCTGCCGCAGCCCGTCGACGACGAGCTGCCCCCGGAGCCGCTCGACAACCCGCGCCGGCTGCTCGTCTGGCCCGCGCCGGACGTCGCCACGCAGCAGGCGCTCAGCGACCGCGGCTACCGCCCGGTGATCGTCCACTCCCGCGAGGAGGTCGACGCCCAGATCGCCGCCTTCCCGGCCGCGCTCTTCGTCGACCCGCTGACCGGCCCGATCACCCGCACCGCCCTGCAGTCGCTGCGCCGGGCCGCCGTCGCCGCCGAGGTGCCGGTCCTGCTCGCCGCCGGGCTCGGCCAGGCGACCCGGGAAGCGGCCTACGGCGCCGACCCCGCCGTACTCCTGAAGGCGCTGGCGCCCCGCGACAGCGAGCAGCACCCGTCCCGCGTCCTCCTCATCGAGGAGCACGAGGAGATCGCGGTGGCGCTCGCCGCGACCCTGGAGCGGCGCGGGATGCAGGTGGCGCGGGCCGCGACCGACACCGAGGCGGTCGCACTGGCCACCCAGACGCGGCCGAACCTCGTGGTGATGGACCTGATGCAGGTCCGCCGCCGCCGGGCCGGGATCATCGACTGGCTGCGCGCGAACGGCCAGTTGAACCACACCCCGCTCGTCGTCTACACCTCCGCCGGACTCGACGAGGCGGAGCTGCCGAAGCTGGCGTCCGGCGAGACGGTGCTCTTCCTGGCCGAACGGTCCACGAGCAACGAGGTACAGGCCCGGATCGTGGACCTGCTGGCGAAGATAGGGACGAACTAGGCGCCCTCCCGTACCGGCATACGGAACGGGAGAACGGGCGGTGGGGAGGAGGCTTCGGCCTCCTCCCCACCGCCCGCCCGCCGTCCGGCCGGTCGTCCGTCCTTCCGGACTACAGCTGTGTCACGTCCAGCTCGCCCTCCGCGTACTGCTTGCGGATCACCTTCTTGTCGAACTTGCCCACGCTCGTCTTCGGCACGGCCGGCACGATCGCCCAGCGCTCCGGGAGCTGCCACTTGGCGACCGACTCCGCGAGGAACGCCCTGAGGGAGGCGTAGTCGGCCGTCGAACCCTCCTTGAGGACGACGGTCGCGAGCGGGCGCTCGCCCCACTTCTCGTCCGGCACGGCGACGACGGCGGCCTCGGCGACCTCCGGGTGCGCCATGATCGCGTTCTCCAGCTCGACGCTGGAGATCCACTCGCCGCCGGACTTGATGACGTCCTTGGCGCGGTCGGTGAGCGTGAGGTAGCCGTCGGGGCTGATCACGCCGACGTCGCCGGTCTTCAGCCAGCCGTCCTCGCTGAACTTGTCCGCCGGACGGATCGCCTCGCCGTCGATCCCGCCGAAGTACGAGCCCGCGATCCAGGTGCCGCGGACCTCCAGCTCACCGGCCGACTCGCCGTCCCAGGGCAGGTGTTCGCCGGCGGGGCCGACGAGACGGGCCTCCACACCGGCCGGGAACCGGCCCTGGGTGACGCGGTACGGCCACGCCTCCTCCTCGGAGAGCCCGGCCGGCGGGTGCGCCATGGTGCCGAGCGGGGAGGTCTCGGTCATGCCCCAGGCGTGACAGAGGCGGACGCCGAGCTTGTCGTACGCCTCCATGAGCGAGGGCGGGCAGGCCGCGCCGCCGATGGTGACCTGGCGCATGGAGGAGAGGTCGCGCGGGTGGGCGGTGACCTCGGCGAGCAGGCCCTGCCAGATGGTGGGGACGGCGGCGGCGTGGCTCGGCTTCTCGCGCTCGATCATGTCGGCGAGCGGGGCCGGCTGGAGGAACCGGTCCGGCATGAGCATGTTGATGCCGGTCATGAAGGTGGCGTGCGGCAGGCCCCAGGCGTTGACGTGGAACTGCGGGACGACGACGAGCGTCGTGTCCTTGTCCGTGAGCCCCATCGACTCGGCCATGTTCACCTGCATCGAGTGCAGGTAGATGGAGCGGTGGGAGTAGACGACACCCTTGGGGTCGCCGGTGGTGCCGGAGGTGTAGCACATGGCCGCGGCGGAGCGCTCGTCCAGCTCGGGCCAGTCGAAGGTGGTGGGGCGGCCGGCGATCAGCTCGTCGTAGTCGTGCACGCGGGGCGTCACGCCGTCGAGGACGGAACGGTCGCCGGGGCCCGACACCACGATGTGCTCGATGGTCGGCAGGTGGGGCAGCAGCGGCGCCAGGAGGGGCAGCAGCGAGCCGTTCACGAGCACCACGCGGTCGGCGGCGTGGTTGACGATCCACACGAGCTGCTCGGGGGGAAGCCGCAGGTTGAGGGTGTGCAGGACCGCGCCCATGGAGGGGATCGCGAAGTACGCCTCGACGTGCTCGGCGTTGTTCCACATCAGCGTCGCGACCCGCTGGTCGCCGGTGACTCCGAGCTCGTCCCGCAGGGCGTTGGCCAGCTGGGTCGCGCGTGCCCCCGTCTCCGCGAAGGTGCGGCGCTGCGGCTCGGGCTCACCGGTCCAGGTGGTGATCAGAGACTTCCCGTGGATCGTCATCCCGTGCTTGAGGATGCGGGTCACGGTCAGCTGTACGTCCTGCATGGTGCTCAGCACGGCGTCCTCCCGGTGGGCGCTACGTGGCAGTAAGGGTGTGAGGATTCTGCTCACATACCACTCGGTATGTCACTACCCGGGAGTAGGGAAATTGCCAGCGATCGCTGGCGCCGGTCCGCCGGCAGGCTTCGTACCTGCGGTAACCCGTGAGGGTTTCACCGTACGGGGGACAGCTCCGGGTCCTCGCGGAGCTTGCCGAGGGCCCGGGACACCGCGCTCTTCACCGTGCCGACGGAGACGCCCAGCACCTCGGCCGTCTGCGCCTCGCTCAGGTCCTCGTAGTACCGCAGGACCACCATCGCCCGCTGACGGTCGGGAAGCTTCATCACCGCACGCCACATCGCGTCGTGCAGGACCTGCCGCTCGGCCGGGTCCGGCTCGGGCAGCCCGACCGGCTCCGGCAGCTCGTCGCAGGCGAACTCGTCGACCTTGCGCTTGCGCCACTGCGACGTACGGGTGTTCAGCAGCGCGCGGCGGACGTAACCGTCCAGGGCGCGGTGGTCCTCTATCCGCTCCCAGGCGACGAAGGTCTTGGCCAGCGCGGTCTGCAGCAGGTCCTCGGCGTCCGACGGGTTCGCGGTCAGCGAGCGGGCGGTGCGCAGCAGTACGGGGCCACGGGCCCGTACGTACGAGGAGAAGGACGGGTAGCCGATGGTCACGGCGGCCCCCCGGGCGGCCGTGGAGGCGCCGGCGCAGACGGGGCCAGAAGGTGGCGGAGTCATGACTCCACGCTAGGAGCGGGGAGCTGCCGGGGGATCGGCCCCAGGTCGCGAACCGCACTCCGCCTCAGGTTGTAGGGGTGGGGACGGCTGGACCTCCTGAAGGTGGAGCCCGTGCCCTGCCCGAGTAAGGGTCGGGGAGGAGGCGGGGCGGGACCCCGGGGCTGGGGAGAGGCCGGGGAGGGGGCGGGGCGGGCGGCTGGATCAGGGGCGGAGCCGGGGCCGGGGCCCCGGGAGTCAGGGGAGGATCTCGGCGACGGGGGCGTCGACCGCGTTGCGGTCGATCGCCATCCGGCTGCCGCCGTACGACTCCGTGACGTTGCCCGCGTACTGGTGGATCCGTCCGTACTCCCGCCAGGCCGTCGACGGCAGCAGGGGCTCCGTGTACAGCGCCGGTGCGCCGCTCCATCGGGCGAACCACAGCACCGCCGGCAGGTCCGGGGTCCCGGCCTTCCGCTCCTGTTCCAGGTGGCGGATGCCGCTGTCGACGCTGCTGTAGAAGCCGGGCAGATAGCCGAGGCGGCGCACCTCGCGGTTCCAGGCCCGGACGAAGAGGAGGGTCGTGTCGGCGCAGGCCAGGTCGGTGATCTTGTACGCCTCCATGTCGAGGTAGAGCGGGCTGGACGGCCCGATGCCCAGCGCGCGGGCCGCCCTGACCGCGTCCGCCCCCTCGACGGTGCCCTGGGTCCACGGCGTCCGGCCGATGGGGACGTCCTTCTTGTGCTCGGCGAAGACGCACGGGGCCTGCGAGCCGACGAAGAGCGGCAGCAGCCGCCAGCCGAGCGCGTGCACCGAGGAGACCCACGCGGGGGTGAGGTGCTGCTGGGTGAGACAGCCGCGGCCGCGGCCGCCGAAGTAGATGCCGAGAGCGCGGTACGGCGAGGCGCGCCAGGCCTTCATCACCGCGAGGGAGGGCGCCTCGCAGGTGTCGAAGGCCTTGCCCACGAAGGTGCTGAGCGCGGCGCGGCCGGGGGCCACGGCTCCGGGGGCGGCCGGGGCCGCTCCCGGCGCGCCCGGCGCCGCCGGGGCTTCCGGGGCCGTCACGGAGGCGTTCGCCGGGGGCGCCGTGCCGTTCCTCGTGGGGTTCTTCGCGGGGGTCGTCGCCGGGGCGGCGAGCACGGCCGCGGTGAGCGCGGCCACCACGGCCGGGACCAGCGCGCGCGCCCGCACGGCCCGGTGGTGAGGCCCCGTCACGTCCTGAGAGCAGTCCATGGGGCGAGTGAAGAGCCACCCGCCCCGGGCGGCCACCGCTCAGGCCGCCCCCTCAGCCGTCCGTGCCCAGGATCAACCCGGATGTGGGAACCCCGGTGCCCGCCGTGACCAGCGTCCTGGCCGCGCCGGGCACCTGGTTCACGGAGGTGCCGCGGACCTGCCGTACCGCCTCCGCGATGCCGTTCATGCCGTGCAGGTACGCCTCCCCGAGCTGCCCGCCGTGCGTGTTCAGCGGCAGCGCGTCCGCCGCCACGAAGTCCGCCGCCTCGCCCGGCCCGCAGAAGCCGAACTCCTCCAACTGCATCAGGACGAACGGCGTGAAGTGGTCGTAGAGGATCCCGACGTCGATGTCGTCCGGCGCGAGCCCGGAGGTCCGCCACAGCTGCCGGGCCACCACCCCCATCTCCGGCAGCCCGGTCAGATCGTCGCGGTAGAAGCTGGTCATCGCCTCCTGGCGGCGGCCCGCGCCCTGGGCGGCGGCGAGGACCAGCGCGGGGGGACGGCGCAGACCGCGGGCCCGTTCGGCGGAGGTGACGACGATCGCCTGGCCGCCGTCGGTCTCCTGGCAGCAGTCGAGGAGGCGGAGGGGTTCCACGATCCAGCGGGAGGCGGCGTGGTCGGCGAGGGTGATCGGCTTCCCGTGGAAGTAGGCGGCCGGGTTGCGGGCGGCGTGCCGCCGGCCGGTGACGGCGACGTGGCCGAAGGCCTCCGGCGTCAGCCCGTACGCGTGCAGATACCGCTGGGCGGTCATCGCGACCCACGAGGCCGGGGTGAGCAGCCCGAAGGGGAGCTGCCAGCCGAGCGCGGCGCCCTCGGCGGAGGGCTCCCGCCGCTGGACTCCGGAGCCGAAGCGTCGGCCCGAGCGTTCGTTGAACGCGCGGTAGCAGACGACGACTTCGGCGACACCGGTGGCGACGGCGAGGGCGGCCTGCTGGACGGTGGCGCAGGCGGCCCCGCCGCCGTAGTGGACGCGGGAGAAGAAGGACAGCTCGCCGATGCCGGCCGCCTGGGCGACGGTGATCTCCGGGCTGGTGTCCATGGTGAAGGTGACCATGCCGTCGACGTCCGCCGGGGAGAGCCCGGCGTCGTCGAGTGCCGCGTGCACGGCCTCGACGGCGAGCTTCAGCTCGCTGCGGACGGACTCCTTGGAGAACTCGGTCGCCCCGATCCCGGCGATGGCGGCGCGGCCCCCGAGGGTGTCGGCCCGGCGGACGCTCATACCGCCCCTCCGGACGAGGAGGACGAGCCGGAGGAGGACGGCGCGGAGGGGGACGGGCCGGAGGAGGAGGGGCCGGAGGGGACCGCGGCCACGGTCAGGGTCACGGTGCCGGTGACGTGGTGGCCGATGCCGTTGGCGCCGGTCACCCGCACCCGGGCCGTGGCGCCGTCGACCTCCGTGACCGTGCCGGTCAGCGTCATCGTGTCGCCGGGATAGTTGGGGGCGCCCAGCCGGATGGCCACCTTCCGGAGGACGCAGCCGGGTCCGAAGTGGTCGGTGATGTACCGCCCGACCAGGCCGTTGGTGGTCAGGATGTTCATGAAGACGTCCGGGGAGCCCTTCTCCCGCGCCAGCTCGGCGTCGTGGTGCACGTCCTGGTAGTCGCGCGAGGCGACCGCCCCGGCGACGATCAGCGTGCGGGTGATCGGGATCTCCAGCGGAGGCAGTTCGTCCCCTGCCCTCATGTCGGCTCTCCGTTCGCGAGGAGGTCGCCGAGTTCGGCGAGGAGTTCGGTACCGCAGCCGAGGTACGCGTCGAGCTGCCTGCCCCACAGGAAGTGCCGGTGGACCGGGTGGTCGAGATCGGCCCCCATGCCCCCGTGCAGGTGCTGCCCCGCGTGCACGACCCGCTTCCCCGCCTCCGACGCCCACCAGGCCGCCGTCAGCGCCTGCTCCGCCGCCGACTGCCTGTGGTGTCGGCCTTGGTCGTGGTCGTGGAGCCAGGCCGCCTCGTAGGCGGTGACCCGGATCGCCTCGGTGTCCATGTGGGCGTCGGCGGCCCGCAGCTGTACCGCCTGGCGGGTGGCGAGGGGCCGCCCGAACTGTTCCCGTACGGAGGTGTACGCCACCGCCCGGGCCAGCGACCCCGCGCAGACCCCGGCCTGCAGCCCCGCGAAGGCGATCCGGGCCATGGTCAGCACGTCGTCGTAGGCGGACGGCGGGCCGAGGCGGGACGGGCCGGAGGTTGCAGAGCTTGAGGCGGGGGCTCGGCCAGAGGGGTCGCCGAGGCGTTCGGCGCGGGCGCCGTCCAGGACGAGACGGCCCGCGGCCCAGGGGGCGGTGAGTTGGACGGGCGTCACGGTCACCTCGGCCGTACGCCTCCCCTCGGCCGCCTCACCGGTCGCACCGGCCCTGCTCACCACACCGGCCCCACCGGTCGCACCGGCCCCGTCAGTCGCACAGGCCCTGCTCACCACACCAGCCCCACCAGTCGCACAGGCCCTGCTCACCACACCAACCCCACCGGTCGCTTCGGTGACGGGAACCAGCCAGAGCGTGCGCTCCCCGTCCGGTACGAGGACGTGCGTCGCGTCCCGCAGCCAGGGGACCCAGCCCACCTCGCCGGACAGGCGCCCGTCCGGGCCGGCGCGTACGGCACCGGTGGCGGGAAAGGCCCCGGTCACCACCGTCGTACCGTCCCTGAGGCCGGGCAGCAGGCGGGCGCGCTGTTCGTCCGTACCGTGGCGGGCGACGGCGAGGAGTCCGTACACGCAGCTCGCCGTGAACGGCGTCTGGGCGGTCGTCCGCCCCTGTTCCTCGGCCAGCAGCACGAGGCCGAGGAGCCCGGTCTCCTCGACCGCCTCCGGCAGCCCGGCCGCGCACAGCGCCTTCCACAGCTCGGCGTCCGAGCCCGTACCGGCGGCGGCGAGCCGTTCGTGCGTGGCGAGGTCGCCGAAGATCCGCGCCGCGAGCCCGGCGGCCGCCGCCTGCTCCTCCGTGGGGGTGAAGTCCATGTCAGCCCTCGCCTTCCGCCGTCGCCCGGAAGACCGGAAGCTCCAGCTCCGCGTCCACCCGCAGGAACTCCAGGCGGACCGGCATCCCGATCCGGACCTTGTCGTAGGGCACGCCGATGACGTTGCTGACGATCCGGACGCCCTCGGCGAGTTCGACGAGCCCGACGGCGTAGGGCGGGTCGAAGGCGGGGAACGGCGGGTGGTGCATGACGACGTACGAGTAAACGGTCCCGGCTCCGCCCGCCGGGACGGTGTCCCACTCCTGCGAGCCGCAGGCGTGGCAGCCGGGCAGCCAGGGGAACCGCAGGACCGCGCACGCCGTGCAGCGCTGGATGAGCAGCCGGTGCGCGGCGACGCCCTCCCAGAAGCCGGCGTTGTCCCGGTTGACCACCGGCCGCGGCCGCCGCGCGGGGGCGGCGGCCGAGGATTCCGTACGGGGAGTCGGGGGGTTCGGGCGGTTCGCACGGCTCCGGGGGGCGTATTTCAGGATGCGGAAGCGGTGGGTGCCGGCGAGTTCGCCGCGGGTACGGACGTCCATGCGGGTCGTCACGAAGTAGCCGGTGCCGAGCGTGGTGGTCTTGCGCTCCGACACCGCCTCGATGACGGCGTCGAAGGTGATCGGGTCGCCGGGCCGGAGCGGGCGCAGGTACTCCTGCTCGCAGTCGGTGGCGACGACGGAGGTGTATCCGGCGCCGTCGAGGAGGGCGAGCAGCTCGTCGTACGCCTCGGAGCGGTCGGTGTGCCCGGAGAGGCCGCCCATCGTCCACGCCTGGAGCATGGTGGGCGGCGCGACGGCGTCCGGTCCGCGGTACGCCGGGCTGGTGTCGCCCATGGCCTCGCACCAGTGCCTGATCATCGGCTCGTTGACGGGGTCCTTGCCGACGCCGGCGGAGGCGGCCACCCGCCCTTCGTACGCCGCGAGCCGCGCACGCAGGTCGGGGAGACCGTCCTCGGGGCCCGTGCTCATCGGTGACCGCCTCCCCCGCGGGTCCGTCCCATGCCGAGTCGCATCGTGGCGACGATCTCGCGCTGCACCTCGCTGACGCCCCCTCCGAAGGTGTTGATCTGCGCGGCCCGGTTCATCCGCTCCAGCTCGCCGCCGTCGCACGATCCGGGGGATCCCGCCCTGACCAGGCCCGGGGCGCCCGCGATCTCCTGGCAGACGCGGTAGACCTCGACCGCCGATTCGGTGCCGGCGACCTTCACTCCGCTCGCGTCCCCCGGGGCGAGCCGCCCGGCGCCCACGTCGGCCACGAGGCGCCAGTTGAGCAGGCGGGTGGCCGCCAGCCGGGCGTGCGCCTCGGCCGCGCGGATCCGCACCCACGGCTCGTCGACGCGCCGCCGTCCGGTCGCGGGGTCGGGGACGCGGGCCCGGCGGAGCGCGGCGGCGAAGAAGTCCTCGGCCTGCATGCCGATCGCGGCGAGGGCGACGCGTTCGTGGTTGAGCTGGTTGGTGATCAGGCTCCAGCCGGCGTTCTCCTCCCCGACGAGGTTCCCGGCGGGCACGCGGATGCCGTCGTAGTACGTCGCCGTCGTCGTCAGCCCGCCGACCGTCTCGATCGGGGTCCAGGAGAAGCCGGGGGCGTCCGTCGGGACGAGGACGATGGAGATGCCCCGGTGTCTCGGCGCCTCGGGGTCGGTGCGGCAGGCGAGCCAGATCCAGTCGGCGTTCTGGGCGTTCGAGGTGAAGACCTTCTGGCCGTCGATCCGCCAGGAGTCCCCGTCCCGTACCGCGCGGGTCCGCAGGGCGGCCAGGTCGGTGCCCGCCTCGGGTTCGCTGTAGCCGATGGCGAAGACGAGGTCGCCGCGGAGGATCGCGGGCAGGAAGGCGGCCTTCTGCTCCTCGGTCCCGTACTTCATGAGGGTCGGACCGACGGTGTTCAGGGTGACCATGGAGACGGGGGCGCCGGCCCGGTACGCCTCGTCGAAGAAGACGAACTGCTCGTCGGGGCCGCGGCCCTGCCCGCCGTACTCCTCGGGCCAGCCGATCCCCAGCATGCCGTCGGCGCCCATGCGGCGCAGCAGCGTCCGCTGGGCGGCGGTGTCGGTGGCGGGCGGGGGGCCGTCGGGCATCACGGCGCGGAAGTACGCGCGGAGTTCGGCGCGCAGCCGCAGCTGCCGCTCGGTCGGGGCGAGGTGCACGGCGACGGACCTCCCGGGTCAGCGACGAGGTTTCTGACTGTCCGTCAGGTACGCGACCCCTGTCAAGGTCACCGGCGGAATGGGCCTCGGGAGGCCCCGGGGGCGCTCTACCGCTGGAAGAGACCGCTGCCCACGTCGGAGGGGACCTTCTCGCGGACGGGCCGGCTGTCCGGCCCGGGGAGCCGGGTGCCGGGGACGGGAACGGTCTCGACGCGCCGCAGCAGCACCACCCCGTCCTGGCGCAGGACGGGGCGGTAGCCGTGGTCCAGGAGGAGGGCGACGCGCCGGCGCTGTTCGTCGATCGTGGCGAAGGGGAAGGTCCGTTCGTCGACGCGGAGGAGCACCCAGTCCGCGCCGCGCGGGGTGGCGTCGACGAGGACCACGTCCGTGCGGGCGGAGAGCCGCGGGACGACGGTGTTGTCCGCCTCCACGGTCGCGCCGTCGGGGATGCGCTCGGCGGCCACGGCCAGGGCGCGCTTGTCGGGGCGGGGCTGCCAGGAACCGGGGTTGACGAGGAGACCGAGCCCGAGGGCGACGGCCGCGGCCGAGCTGAGGACGACCGCGGCGCCCGCCGACCACCGTACGAGCGGGCGGCGGCGGGGGCCTTGGCGGTGGAGGCGGGCGAGGGTCTCCAGGGCCGCCGTGACGAGGATCGGCCACAGGAAGGCGTCGTAGTGGTTGATCACCGGCCAGTGGTTCGGGTTGTCGGACAGCATCCGTTCGGCCAGCAGCGGCACGGCGAGCAGGAAGGTGGGCGAGCCGGCCGGGAGCAGGGCCAGGGTGCCGAGGATCCAGGCCAGCATGGCGATCTTCATGACCGGGGTGACGGCGACCTGGAGGACCAGCCAGGGTTCGGTCAGGACGTGGGCCAGTGCGGCGCCGGGGTCGGCGCCGAGACGGCCGTAGGACCAGTAGTAGCCGGGCGGGCTGCCCATGGCGGGCAGGAACCAGACGATGACGAGGGCGGAGAGGGCCGGCCCGGCGACGGCGAGCACGGCCCCCACGGCACGTCCGGCGCGGTCACCGGCGCGGTGGGCCCGTACCGCCAGGAGGAGGCCGAACGCCCCCGCCACCAGGCCCATGTCCTCCTTGGTCAGGCACAGCACGACCGCCCAGAGTGCCGCGGCGCCGTAGCGGCGGGCCAGGCCGCGCTCCAGCATGAGGAGCGTGACGGGGACCGCGAAGGCGACCTCGTGGAAGCCGGTGTACGAGGAGTTCAGCAGCGGCCACCCCAACCCGTACACGAGCCCGCCGAGATCGGCCGCCCGCCGCACCACGCCGGGGGCGGCACCGGCGAAGCAGTGCCGGGCGATCCGCCGGACGACCGGCACCCCGGCGGCGAAGAGCGCGGCCTCGGCGACGATGAGCGTCCGCGGGTCGTCCCACAGCCAGTAGAGGGGCGCGAGCAGCGCCAGGAGCGGGGTGAAGTGGTCGCCGAGGAGGGAGAAGTCGGGCGGGAACTCGTGGTGCACGTTCTTGATCGGCGACCGGGGCAGCTCGAAGTGCGCGTAGGCGCGTACGGCCTGGTCGAATATCCCGAGATCGAACCCGGTCACCCGCAGCGCCGTCCACGACTGCAGCCCGAGCCCGCAGCACACCACGAAACACAACAGAACCGACGCGACCCCCCGCCGCCGCCCCCGAACGGGCACGGCGACCCCGCCGGGTCCCTCCCCCACCCCCCGCTGCCGCGGCACCCGCAGCCCCGCCAACCCCACACGACTCCCCATGCGCGGGACCCTACTGTGCCCTCCCCGAACCCGGCCTTGGAGCACCAGGGCCCCGGGGCGGGTCGCCATCCGTCCAGGCCACCCGTATGCGTCATCCTGACGCGAGTCATGACCGAACCCGGTCCTACGTTCCAGCGCGGTCCACTGCGTCGGCTCACCTGGCGCCTGTTCAGCGCCACCGCACCGCAGGCCGAACGAGGGCACTGTGCGGGCGATCGGGTGATCCGGGTACGCACCCCGTTCACCGTCTCACAGGTGACGCGTTGTGACTGCAGGCCTACCGCGCCTGGCGCCCTGCCTTACGCAGCGGACCGAGCCACGCGGTACCACACACAACAGGAGAATGACCATGACCATGTGGAGTCGGCTGGGCCGGCAGATGGCCTCCCTGGCCACGGTGGTCGGGACGGGCGTCGCGCTTCCCTTCGTCGCGGGCGCCACACCGGCGCACGCCGCGCCCGTGCTCGATGTCGCGAAGTTCCACTCAGGAAGCTTCGCCAGGGGGGAATCCGGGGTGTACCGCTTCCAGGTGACCAACCGCTCCACTTCCGACCCGACGACCGGCACGGTGACCCTCACGGACACGCTCCCGCAGGGCCTCACCGTGCAAGGCACCCTTTCGCAGGCCTCCTGGGACTGCAGTGTCTTCACCACGTCGATCACGTGCACCAACGACACCGTGGTGGGCCCGTTCGAGTCCTACCCGGTCATCGAACTGACGGTCAGTGTGGCGGCGGACGCTCCCTGCACAGTCACCAACACGGTCACCGTCTCCGGTGCAGGCAGTCCCCCGGCATCGTCCAGCGACCCCACGACCATCACGGGCGGCGACTGCGACGACGACAACGGCAACGGGGGCGGTGGGTCGATCCTTCCCGTCAACCTCAACGGTGTCCTCCCGTTCTTCAACAACATCAGCACGAACAGCAACATCAACAGCCCGGGGGCCGGCAACAGCACCCGACAGGAGTTCGGGCTGAACGCCCCCTGAAAAGCCTCGCCTTCCGTCGGAACGTCCGTGGCGCACTGCCCGGGAGCCGTCTCACGGCGGGGCGGGGAAACACGGAAAGCGGTCCCCCGATCCGGAGGGCCGCCTTCCGACCTGCTGTTTCTCTGACCTGCAAGCGGTGGGTGTGGGATTTGAACCCACGGTGACTCGCGCCACGACGGTTTTCAAGACCGTTCCCTTAGGCCGCTCGGGCAACCCACCCCGCGCCGCTTCCGTACGGAAGCGGCGCGGGGGACAGCCTAGCCGGTCAGTTGTCGCCCGTGCGTTCGCCGAGGGTGACCGTGGTCGTGGAGGTCTTGCCGTCGCGTTCGTAGGTGAGCTTGACCGCGTCGCCCGGCTTGTGCGTCCAGATCTCGCTGATGAGGGTCGGGCCGCTGTCGATCTGGCGGTCGCCGAAGCCGGTGATCACGTCGCCCGCCTTCAGGCCCGCCTTCGCCGCCGGGCCGTTCGGGGTGACCGACGGGGTGCCGCCCGTGCCCTGGGCGGCGATCGTCGCGCCCTCGCCCTTGTCGGTCATGTTCACCGTCGCGCCGATCACCGGGTAGACCGGCTTGCCCGACCTGATCAGCTGCTCGGCCACGTTCTTCGCCTGGTTGACCGGGATCGCGAAGCCCAGGCCGATCGAGCCCGCCTGCGACTGGCCGAAGCCGCTGCCGGTCGACTGGATCGCCGAGTTGATGCCGATCACCGCGCCGCTCGCGTCCAGCAGCGGGCCGCCGGAGTTGCCCGGGTTGATCGACGCGTCGGTCTGCAGGGCGCTCATGTACGAGTTCTTGCCGCTGGAGCCGTCGCCCGAGGCCACCGGGCGGTTCTTGGCGCTGATGATGCCGGTGGTGACCGTGTTGGACAGCCCGAAGGGCGCGCCGATCGCGATCGTCGAGTCGCCGACCGCCACGCTGTCGGAGTTCCCCAGCGGCAGCGGAGTCAGCCCCTCCGGGGCCTCCTTCAGCTTCAGTACGGCCACGTCGTAGCCCTCGGCCCGGCCCACCACCTCGGCGTCGTACGTCTTGCCGTTGGAGAAGGTGGCCGAGAGCGTGCCGCCCTCCGCCGCCGAGGCCACCACGTGGTTGTTGGTGAGGATGTGGCCTTCCTTGTCGTAGACGAAGCCGGTGCCCGTGCCGCCCTCGCCCTGCCCCTCGCCGGTGTCGGCGCCGGACTTCGCCTGGATGGTGACCACGCTGGGCAGCGCCTTGTTCGCCACCGCCGCGACCGTGCCCGGATCGCGCTTGAAGGCGGCCGGGGAGTCGCCCGCCGAGACCGTCGTCGAGCTGCTGCCGCCGTCGCCGCGCTCCGCGGCCCAGTAGCCGATGCCGCCGCCGACACCGCCGGCCACCAGCGCGGCGACGAGGACCGCCGCCACCAGGCCGCCGGCCCGCTTGCGCGGCGCCGGGGCGGGCGGGACCGCCGCACCGGCGCCCCAGGACGGAACGTTCGGCGGCGGCGGAGGCCAGCCACCCGCCGCGCCCGCGCCCGCGGAGGCCGGGGTCGTGCCGTAGGGCGCCTGGCCGTGCGCTCCCGTCGCCGCGTAGGGGTCGTGGGGGTCGTGGGGCGTCTGGCCGTGCGCGGCTCCGGATTCCTGTCCGTGGCCGTGCGGGGCTCCGGATTCCTGGCCGTGGGCTCCCGTGGGCGCCGGGCCGTGCGCCCGCGGCGCCTCCGCCGGTGGGGTCACGGGCAGCGGCGCCGTCGCCGGCTCGGGCCGGGGGGAGGGGCCCGGAGCCGTCTCCGGCACCGCTGCCGGCTTTGACGCGTCCACCGCCGACGCAGGCGGTACGGGAGGGGCGGGAGGCGTGGGAGGGGCGGACGGGGCAGTCGGGTCCGCCGGAACCGCCGTGCCCTCGTTCTCGGTACTCACAGCTCTCTCCTCGTTTACTGCGCGGGTGGATGCGGGCTCTGTGTGCGAACAGCTTTTCCCACGGGACGTCAGGCCACTGTAAGCCGGAGCTGTGCGTCCGCTCGTATTTCTTTATTTATGGACAGAACGGACCCGAGCCGATACCGCCGCTCCGCCAATGGCACCATGACGCGGTGACCCACGCACGGCAGCACACCGACCGCGGCCCCGCCAAGGTGGTCGCCCACCGCGGAGCCTC
Source organism: Streptomyces sp. NPDC008121 (assembly GCF_042957155.1). Lineage (NCBI taxonomy): Bacteria > Bacillati > Actinomycetota > Actinomycetes > Kitasatosporales > Streptomycetaceae > Streptomyces > Streptomyces sp. NPDC008121. The sequence continues at coordinate 139,776 of NZ_JBIBHT010000004.1, forward strand.
CGAAGACGCCCCGGAGCACACCCTCGCCGCCTATGTGAAGGCCATCGAGGACGGCGCCGACGCCCTGGAATGCGATGTCCGGCTCACCGCCGACGGCCACCTCGTCTGCGTCCACGACCGGCGCGTCAACCGCACCTCCAACGGCCGCGGAGCCGTCTCCGCCCTCGAACTCGCCGATCTCGCCGCGCTCGACTTCGGCATCTGGAAGGGCCGCGAGGAGGCGGGCGAGAGCCCGGACTGGAAGGACTCCGGACTCACCTCCGTCCTCACCCTGGAACGCCTCCTGGAGCTGGTCTCCGACGCAGGCCGGCGCGTCGAGCTGGCCATCGAGACCAAGCACCCCACCCGCTGGGCGGGCCAGGTCGAGGAACGGCTGCTCCAGCTGCTCAAGCGGTTCGGACTCGACGAACCGTCCGCCCCGGAGGAGTCCCCGGTCCGCGTCATGAGCTTCTCGCCCCGCTCGCTGCACCGGATCACGGCCGCGGCGCCCCACCTGCCCACCGTCGCCCTGACGCAGTTCGTCACCCCGCGGCTGCGCGACGGCCGGCTGCCGGCGGGCGTACGGATCGCGGGGCCCTCGATCCGGATCGTCCGCCACCACCCCGCCGTGATCATGCGGCTCCAGAAGGCGGGCCACCAGGTCCACGTGTGGACGGTCGACGATCCCGAGGACGTCGAGCTCTGCGAGCGCCTCGGTGTCGACGCGATCATCACGAATCGGCCGAAGCAGGTCCTGTCCCAGTTGGGCCGCCTTTAATCCCTTTCCTCTCCCGTATCGCCTCTTACAGGGAGTGCACCGGCGCGTTCGGACCGTACGCGATCGTCACGAGTGCGTCACCGCACGCGTATCGGCCGGTTTCCGGTCCAGTCCATTGGGGCATCCACACCTGGCGTGGGGCAAAGGAGGTCTCGGGGGTGGCGTTGGTGGTGGCACAGGAAGTGCCCACGTCGTCGAGCATGGCCGTTCCCCATGGCCCTGCGGGCGTGGGCAAGGCGCGACACCGTATGCGGGAGCAGTTGAGCCGCAGCGGAATGTCGGAATCGGTCGTCGACGATGCGGTACTGATCCTTTCCGAACTGCTCAGCAATGCCTGCCGGCACGGCAGACCGCTGGGGCGGGCCGAGGTGGGCGACGGAGACGTGCGCGCGGCCTGGAGCATGGACGGCGCGGGCGGCCTGACGGTCGAGGTGACGGACGGCGGTGGTCCCACACGGCCCGTCCCGTCGACGCCCTCGGTCACCGCGCGCGGCGGCCGCGGGCTGAACATCATCAGCTCGCTCGCCCAGGACTGGGGCGTACGGGACAGCGCGACCGGCGAGGTCACCGTCTGGGTGGTCGTCACCGAAGGCCATCGCCGCGAGGACTTCGCAGCACGGGTCGGCGGCGGCTCCGGCTTCGACTTCCTGGACTCGTACGACGACCTGGACTGACGAGACGGGCCAGCGCTGCCTCGACCAGGACTGACGGGACGGACCCACGCCGCCTCGACGTGGGCTGACGGGACAGACCCACGCCGCCTCGACCTGGACTGACGGTACGGATGCGCGCCGCCTCGACCTGGCGGCGCGGTGATGCCCGGGCAGGGGCCGCCCGGGGCGGTCAGAAGGGGCCAGGGGCGGTCAGACGGTGCCCGGCGGAGCCGTACCAGCCCCGCGCGCGCGGCCGTAACAGCCGCCGTAGCAACGGCCCTACGAGCCGCCGTACCACCGGCAAGGCAGTGCGAGGGCGAAGCCTGAGGCCCGTAGCGCGTCCGTGCGGCTAGGCTCGCCCGACACAGAGCCGTGCACCGCGCACGGCGCTGCGCCACCGCACCGCCGCTACCGGGAGAAAGCCACACCATGGCCAAGAAGCGCCCCCAGACGAAGGCCGGCAAGGCACAGGTCACGAACGGGGAGGTCCCGGTCGTCGGCGCGCGCGAACCGTGCCCGTGCGGCTCGGGCCGCCGCTACAAGGCGTGTCACGGCCGTGCCGCCGCGCACGCCGTGACCGAGCTGGTCCACCGCCCCTTCGAGGGTCTGCCCGGCGAGTGCGACTGGGTCGCGCTGCGCGAACTGGTTCCCGCCGCCACCGTCCCCCTGACGCTGCAGGGCGGGCTGCCCGAGGGCGTCCCCTCGGTCACCCTGGCGACCGTGCTGCCGATGGCGTGGCCGGCGCTGCGCCGCGACGACGGCTCCGTCCTGCTCGCCCTGCAGAACGACTCGTCCTCCGGCGACCTCGCCCGCGATCTCGCCGATACCCTCCAGCGCGCCCTGGAAGCGGAGCCCGGCACGCCGGTCGCCGCTCGCCGAGTTCCCGCCGAAGGCCCGCGCCTGCAGGATCTGCTCGACCCGAAGGGCGATTTCGCGCCGGTCGTGCACACCGGCTTCGAATTCTGGATTCCGGAATCCGCCGACAACACCAACCCCGAGGTCGCGGCCTCCCTCGAGCGCGCCAACGCCGCCGCGATCCCCACCGTCAAACTGACCGGTGTGGACTCGGCGTACTGGTGCGAGACCCCGGAGAAGAACCACCTCCGCTGGGTCATGCCGCACCCCGAGGAGAAGCTCCTCGACGCCCTCGCCCGCCTCCACGCCGCCGGCACCTCCTCGCTCGGCGACGACACCCGCCTCGTGGGCTCCTTCCGCGCCCACGGCCTGATGGTCCCGGTGTGGGACCTGCCCACGTCGATGCGGGCCGAGGACTGCGAGAAGCCGGCCGCCGAGTTCGCCGAGCGACTGGCCGGGGCCCTCGCCTCGGACGCCCCGCTCACCCCGGAGGAGCGCCGCGCCCGCGGCGGTCTCACCAACCGTCAGGTCACTCTCAGCTGATGACCCGGGTGGCGGTGGTGACTGACAGACCGTTCAGTCGGTCATCGGCCGTGACCTCCGCCACAACTCCCCTCGCGGGCCGGAAAATCACTGTCCGAATAACCGAGATCGAATTTGCTAACAGCAGATCTCTTGTTACCGTTCTAGAAGCCCGGTCGCTGGTGCATCCCCCGTCGCCAGCGATCGGGCCTTTCTCATGCCCGCGCCCGGCCGCCCGACGGCCCGCCGGCTCAACTGCCGCCCGGCCCCGCCGGGTTGCTCCCGGAGCGCAGAAGCAGCGGCGTACTGGCGCCCTCTCCCGCTCCCGCGAATTCCGCCACCGCCGAATATGCCGAAGCCGCGCCCCTCGCGCGCTCCTTGGGCGTCTCGCACGCCCCCGGTTCGTCCTGCGCCGTGATGGCACAGCGCACTTGTACGGTCCGCCCGCCGGGGCCCATCAGAGTGAGTACGGCTACGAGCTCGCGGCCGGTGGTGTTGCGGTAGTACGTACGCGCCCAGGTGTCGGCGCCCTCCGCCATGACGCAGGTCTGCGCCTCGATCCCGTCGGGGGAGGTCAGCTCGGGGCCGCACCGCGAGGTGCGTACGGGCGGCGGCCCGGCGTCGGCCCGGGCATCGGCGCCGAGGGCGGACGGGGCGCCGGGGGCCACCGGGGGAGGAGGGACCCGGCCGGGGGCGGTACCGGTGGTGTGGGCGGCGTCCGTGGTGTCCGCGGGGCCCGAGGTGTCGCCGCCGGTTCCCGCGTCGCCTCCGTTGACGCCGCCTTCGGCGTCGCGGCCGCCGGGCGCCTCGCGGGCGTCCCGAGCTTCGCGGCCCTCGCCGGTGCGGACGCCCCCGAGGAGGCCGCCGTCGGCCTTCGGCTTGGCGTCCTCGGCGGGTCCTGGGCCGGCCGCCGGTCCCGCCAGGGCGGCCAGCGGCAGCAGCGCGGCGCACACCACGACGGCCCCGAGCCCGATCATGCGGAGATTCATGGGACCCACCTGCCCGGCTGACTGCGACTCGTGAACGGTGGGCCGAAGATATCGGCGTATCGCGAGCGCACGACCCGCCCCGCGCCCGTTTCCGTACAAGTCGGGCCGCCTCACACCCGTACGGGTGACAGGGGAGAGGGGTGGCGGGGGCGAGGCCCGGAGGTAGTGGACGGGGGTGAGGCCCGGAGGTAGTGGACGGGGGTGGTGGGCGGGGGTGGCCGGGGCCGACCCGCCCGGTCGGCCCCCGGCCTCGCCGCCCGCCGCCCCCGTGTCAGTACGCGAGCCTGCTGCCGCCCCCCGGCGCGCCCGTGCTGGCCTCGACCAGGGCGTCCACCACCGCTTCCACGTCCGGGAGCCACGGCCGGGCCGACCCGGCCAGGGGTGCGCGTTCCCAGCGGACCTGGCCCGTGCCCGCGACCGACGGCGGCAGCAGGAGGTAGCCGCCTTCGCTGTGGAAGCGGAGCGAGCTGGGCACGCTGTCCTTCGCGTAGAGGAGTTCACCGAGCCGTTCGAGGCTGTACGGGGCGACCAGCAGCGACCATCGGGTCGGCGTCGCCACCACGGGGCCGAGCCGCATGCCCATCGCGTCGAGGGCGGTCAGCGCCCGCGCTCCCGCCACGGCCGGCAGGCTCACCGCACACGGCGCGCCGCCGCCGGTGGCCAGGAGCACCGGGGCGTCCGGCCGCCGTGTCCACCACCAGCGGATCATGCGTTCGTCGGTGGTGGCCGCGAGGAGCCCCGGGTCGAAGGGGTGCGCGCCGGGCACCACGCAGTCGGGATCCGGGCACGCGCAGCCCGTCACCTCTCTCGACCCGTCGGCGGCGGTGCCGTCGGAGGAGGCATCGCCTGCGGAGGCGGCACTGCCTTCGGAGGCGGCCGCGTCGGCCGCCGTCGTCCATGTCGCCGTTCGCTTCGCTGCTCGTGTCGTCGTTCGTGTCGTCGTTCGCGTCGTTGTCCGCGTCGTCGCCTTCAGTCCCACGCCGGGCAGGACGGGCCAGTCCCATGCGAGCGCGCAGGTGAGCGCCGCGTCGAGCTGGGCGGTCCTCTCCTTGCGCCGGAACCGGAGCCTGCGTCGCCTTCCGAGGATCTCGCGCATGAGCGCTCGTTCCTTTCCGTTGAACGCCGAATCCACATCACACCATGTGCAGATCACTTCACTGTGCGTATAAGTGCGTATCAGTGCGTACAAGGTCGGCGGTTCACCGCCCCGCGTCGGCGGGGCGGGACGGACCGAGCCGCAGCTCGCCATCCACTCGGGCCACTCGAAACACGTTCCCCGCCATACGGGGAGGGGTGCGGCCTGCGGCGATGAAGACGCCCGGGCTCCGCGTCAGGTTCCAGGGCAGGTCCAACTGCCCCTGACTGTCACCGTTTACGTACCCGTCACGATCGGAATGACGCGCTTTCAAACGACGCCAGTCGACCGCGAAAGGTGCACGCCGTGGGTTATTTTCGGCCAACTTCCCCCGCAGTTCAACCCTTCTGCACGACCCCACAGACACCACAAGTCCCGTGGGGACAATGCTGGACATCGCTCCTCTTGTGCGTGTACATGTGGATGCATGGATAGCGGCGCAGAATGACATGGGGGTTTGCGATGCTATTGCGCGAAACGCACCGGTCGGGAAGCCGACTGCTATGAGCGCCCCTCACCTGCCGAAAGTGGCTGGAATCGATTCCACGGTTCCGTCCCCCACGCACACTGCGCCCCTGCCGGGTGCCCCTGTCGTGCCCCCTCCGCCCGCCGCGCCCCTTCCGCCCGGTGCGCTGATCCAGGACCGGCTGGCCTCCTGGGTCTCCGACCTCACCACCCTCCACGAACTCACCGAGCGCCTGGTCAGGACCGGTTCCCTCGACGAGGCCCTGAACGAACTGCTCCGCGCCGGCGCCACCCTCGTCGGCGCCCGCCGCGGCATGGCGGTCCTCGAACCCGCCGACGGACTCGGCCCGGCCTCCACCGTCGGACTCGGCCTCGCCCACGCCGACCTCGGCACCATCGAGACCGTGCCGCGCAGCGCCACCTCCTACGGCCGCATCCTCGAAGGCCTCCCCGACCCGGTCGCCGCCCCCGGCCCGATCGCCGTCCCCGACCTGCTCGGCGAGGCGGAGCTCGATCCCCGCCACCGCGAGGTCGCCGCCCGCCTCGGCTACGCCGCCAGCTACGCCCTGCCGCTGGCCACCGAGGCCGCCGGAAAGCTCGGCGCCGTCGTCTGGCTGTACGACGAACCCGCCGAACCCGTCGAACGCCAGCGCCATCTCGTGGGCCTCTACGGCCGGTACGCCACCGAGCACCTCGCCCGCCTCCTGGAGCTGGAGCGCGCCCGCGTCCAGGTCGCCACCGTCGCCGAGGAGCTCCTGCCGAGCCGTCTCCCCCGCGTCCCCGGCGTCCGGCTCGCCGCCCGCCACCGCACCGGCCCCCAGGGCGGCGGCGACTGGTACGACGCGCTCCCGCTGCCCGAGGGCGCCCTCGGACTCGCCGTCGGCTCCGTCTCCGGGACCGGCCCGAGCGCCCTCGCCGCGATGGGACGGCTGCGCGCCTCCCTGCGGGCGTACGCGGTGATGGAGGGCGAGGACCCCGTCGCCGTCCTCTCCGATCTGGAACTCCTGCTCCGGCTGACCGAACCGGCCCGCTCCGCGACCGCCCTCTTCGCCTACGCCGAACCGGCGCAGCGCAGGATCGTCCTCGCGGGCGCCGGACACACCCCGCCGCTGATCATCGGCGAGCACCGCACCGAGTTCGTCGAGACCTCGCTCTCCGCGCCGCTCGGGATGCTCGCCTGCTGGGAGGCCCCGAGCGTGGAACTCTCCCCCGCGCCCGGAGAAACGGTGCTCCTCTACACCGACGGGCTGCTCCGCCGCACCGGCGACCCCATGGACCGCGCCTTCGCCCGGCTGCACGCCGCCGCCGCCGGCGTACCGAAGGCGGACCGCGCCGACCCCGGCGCCATCGCCGACCACATCCTGCGGAGCATGCTGCCCGACGACGCCCCGCACGGAACGCCCGCGACCGGCCCGTCCTCCCCGCACACGACGCCCCCGACCGGCCCGGCAGGCGAGGACGTCGTCCTCCTCGCGGCCCGGTTCGACTAGCCCCCGGCCGCCGGACCGCCCGGGCCGACCGGGTCGACCAGCCCCAGGCCCCCAGACAGCCCGGGCCCCCCGGGCCCCCGGACCGCCCGGGTCGGCGAACGGGGGTGCGTGCCGCCGTGGACGCCGACCGGCCGGTAACCGGCGGAAGTCTCCGGTAACGGGTCCTTCGACCCTGGGCCCCCTTCCGTACGACCGTACGATGGTGGGGGTTCAGTGTCGTACCAAGAGGAGGCAGACCCGTGGCCGAGGAGCTCACCCCGGAAACCCCGGAAGAGACCGAGGAGCCGATCAAGCAGCGCAAGAACGGCCTGTACCAGGGCGTCTCCGACGAGCTCGCCGAGAACATGAAGTCGGGCTGGGCCGACACCGAGCTGCACGACCTGCGGCCGATCCCCCAGGCCGAGCAGACCGCCGCCCGCCGCGCCGCGCTCTCCGCGCGCTTCCCCGGCGAGCGCCTGGTCGTCCCGGCGGGCAATCTGAAGACCCGCTCGAACGACACCGAGTACAGCTTCCGCGCCTCCACCGAGTACGCCTACCTCACGGGCGACCAGTCCCAGGACGGCGTCCTCGTCCTGGAGCCGGCCAAGGCCGGCGGTCACACCGCGACGATCTACCTCCTGCCGCGCTCGGACCGCGAGAACGGCGAGTTCTGGCTCGACGGCCAGGGCGAGCTGTGGGTCGGCCGCCGCCACTCCCTCACCGAGGCCGAGCAGCTCCTCGGCGTTCCCGCCAAGGACGTGCGCGAGCTGCCCGCCGCCCTCGCCGAGGCCACCGGCCCGGTCCGCGTCGTCCGCGGCCACGACGCCGCGATCGAGACCGCGCTGACCGACAAGGTCACCGCCGAGCGCGACGAGGAGCTGCGCGTCCACCTCTCCGAGGCGCGACTCGTCAAGGACGCCTTCGAGATCGCCGAGCTCCGCAAGGCCTGCGACGCCACCGCCCGCGGCTTCGAGGACGTCGTCAAGGTCCTCGACAAGGCCGAGGCGACCAGCGAGCGCTACATCGAAGGCACCTTCTTCCTGCGCGCCCGCGTCGAGGGCAACGACATCGGCTACGGCTCCATCTGCGCCGCGGGCCCGCACGCCACGACCCTGCACTGGGTCCGCAACGACGGCCCGGTCCGCTCCGGCGACCTGCTGCTGCTCGACGCCGGCGTGGAGACCACCGAGCTCTACACCGCCGACGTCACCCGCACGCTGCCCATCAACGGCCGGTACACCGAGCTGCAGCGCAAGATCTACGACGCCGTGTACGAAGCGCAGGAAGCCGGCATCGCCGCGGTGAAGCCCGGCGCCGCCTACCGCGACTTCCACGACGCCGCCCAGCGCGTACTCGCCGAGAAGCTCGTCGAGTGGGGCCTCGTCGAGGGCCCGGTCGACCGCGTCCTGGAGCTCGGCCTCCAGCGCCGCTGGACCCTGCACGGCACCGGCCACATGCTCGGCATGGACGTCCACGACTGCGCCGCCGCGCGCACCGAGGCCTACGTCGACACGACGCTGGAGCCCGGCATGTGCCTGACCGTCGAGCCCGGACTGTACTTCCAGGCCGACGACCTGACCGTGCCGGAGGAGTACCGCGGCATCGGCGTCCGCATCGAGGACGACATCCTCGTCACCGAGGACGGCAACGCGAACCTCTCGGACTCGCTGCCGCGCCGCTCCGACGAGGTCGAGGCGTGGATGGCCGGCCTCAAGGGCTGACACCCGCGCCCGACACCGGAAAGCCCCCGCCGATGATCACCGGCGGGGGCTTTCCGCTGTCCTGGGCTTCGGTGTACGGGGCTGAGGTGTACGGCGCTTTGCGCTGTCCTGGCGGCGGCTTCGGTGTACGGGGCTCGGCGTCCGGGGCTCGGCGTCCGGGGCTCGGCGTCCGGGCGGCGGTATCCGGAGGCCGCTCGGGCGGCCTCCGCGGGTCAGGTGAGTGCCAGGGGAGCGTCCGCCCGCCACTTCACGATCTTGTCGAAGCTGACGACGGCCCCGCCCCGGGTCGTGCGGTTGCCGAAGTGGACGTGATCGGCCAGCTCCTCGATCAGCCGCAGCCCCCGGCCGTTCTCCGCGTCCTGCGCCGCCCGCCGGACCATCACCGGCTGCCCCGCCGGAAAACCGGGCCCCGAATCCGCCACTTCGATACGACAGGTCTCCCCGTCCAGATACGCGGTGACCCGGTACTCCTCCGAAGCGTCCCCCGCCCCCCGGTCCCCGCCGTGCTCGACGGCGTTGGCACACGCCTCGGTCAGGGCCACGGACAGCTCGAAGGAGATGTCCGGATCGACCCCCGCCGTCTCCATCGTCCCCAACAGCAGCCGCCTGGCGAGCGGAACGCTCGCAGCCTCGCGCCGCAGATGCAGAGACCACCAGATGCTCATGCTCCAGCCTCCCGGCCGCGGCTCGACATACCGTTACCTATTGCCTCCGCCAACCCTCCGTAAGCCCCTCGGGACCACAACAGCGCTCGTTCGGCGGATGCACGCACGCCGCGGCCCGGTGTATGTCGCCCCAAGACGCCCAAGGGTGATCTTCCGGACCTGCCGCATGGCGGTGGGGTGCCTGGTGCGATGATGGGCCCGCCATGTCTGCCCCCACGCTCGCCCCCCAGCTGCTGCGGGCCGCGGTGTTCGCCGCGGTCTGTGTCGTGCTGTCCGGCCTGGGCCACGCCCTCGCCGCCTGCGCGGGGATCGCCCTGTGGAGCGTGGCCGTCGGGTTCCTGTGCGTGTTCGCGTTCGTCGTCCTCTTCACCGGCCGCGAACGCTCCCTCCCCGCGATCGTCGGGTCACTGACCCTCGGGCAGCTCGGCCTGCACACTCTCTTCGCCCTCGGACAGCGCCCCTTCGGCGCGGGCGCCGTACCGGGCAGGGGCCTCGGCCCCGAGGCGAACGACGCCCTGATCCGGATGGCGGCCAAGCTGGTCTGCGGCGCCGGCGCCGCCTCGCTCAGCCCCGCCGACGCGACCCGCATCGTCACCGACGCCGGACTCGACCCGGCCGCCGCCTCCGGCCGTACGCACGCCGCCGCCCACCTCGCGGCCGGCGCCCCGCAGACCACCGGACTCCTGCCGACCCTCCCCATGGCCCTCGGTCACCTCCTCGCCGCGCTCGCCATGGGCTGGCTGCTGCGCCGCGGCGACCTGGCCCTGCGCCGGCTCGGGCAGCTCTCCGCGGAGGGAGCGACGGCGCTGGCCCAGGCCGCCCTCGTCACCTCCCTGCGCGCCGCGCTCACTCTCGTACGGGCGCTGCTCGCCGGTCTTCCCGGCGCCCCGGCGGCCGCGCCGCGCCGCCCCGTCCGTACCGCGGCCGACGATCCGCCGCCGGTGGCGGAGGCCCTCCAGCACACGGTGATCCGACGCGGCCCGCCGGCCGGCGCCCGTGCCGGCGTCCTCGCCCTCGTCCTCGCTGCCTGACGCAGCCCGACGCGGCCTGACCCGGTTTGAACCGGCTTGACCCGGCTTGACCTGGCTTGACGCAGACCGCTCGCCCGACCGCTCGCCCGTCGACGCGCGCGATCATTCTCTCGGTCACCCGCTCGGTCACCCGCTCGACCGCCCGCTCTCCCGGAGCGGGTCCCGAGCGGGCCTGGAGCGGGCTCTGGGCGGGTCGTCCGTCGAACGCGCAGGCCCGGCTCTCCGTACTTCTCGGCGCCGGGTCCCCACCCTTCCTCCTCAGCTGGAGTGTCCTCACCATGAGCGTTTCCCGTACCTCTCTCCTCTCGCGCCTCGCCCCCGGCAGCGCCGCGCGCGTCGCCCTCGCCGGCGGCATCGCCCTCTCCTCCGTCGTGCTGCTCTCCGGCACCGCCTCCGCGCACGTCGGCGTCCAGCCGCAGGGCGAGGCCCAGAAGGGCGGCTACGCCACCGTCAACGTCAAGGTCCCCAACGAGCGCGACAACGCCTCCACCATCAAGGTCGAGGTCAACTTCCCCGCCGACCACCCGCTCGCGTCCGTGATGCCGCAGCCGGTGCCGGGCTGGACGCCGGTCGTCACCAAGGCCAAGCTCGCCAAGCCGCTGGAGCTGCACGGCAAGAAGATCACCGAGGCCGTCACCAAGGTCACCTGGACCGCCAGCGGCTCGAAGATCGGCCCCGGCCAGTTCCAGCAGTTCCCGCTCTCGCTCGGACGGCTGCCCGAGGACACCGACCAGCTCGTCATCAAGGCCATCCAGACGTACGACAACAACGAGGTCGTCCGCTGGATCGAGGAGCCGAAGGAGGGCGCGGCCGAGCCGCAGAACCCGGCTCCCGTCCTGAAGCTGTCCGCCGCCTCCGACGACCACCACGGCGGCGGGTCCGCCGCCGACGGCAAGGCCGAGGACAAGAAGGACGGCGCCGCCGAGGACAAGGCCGGGCACGACGAGAAGGCGGGCGACACCGCCCACGCCGAGGCCGCGGACTCCGCCTCCAGCGACACCACCGCCCGTGTGCTCGGCATCGTCGGCATCCTCGTCGGCATCGCGGGCGTCGCCTTCGGCGTGCTCGCCGGACGCCGCCGCTCCGCCTGACGCCAGGGCCCGATCCTCTTCCCGAGAGAGAAACGATGTCTGCCCAGAAGAACAACGCGCGGGACGACGCCGAACGGAACGGCACCGGCCGGAACGACGCCGGAGGGAATGACGCCGGACGGAACGACGAGCCGGCGCGGCCCGGCAAGCGGGCTCCGCTGATCGCCGCCGCCGTCGCCATCGTCGCCGCCCTCGGCGTGACGGCCGCCGTCGGCCTCGCCGGCGGCGACGACAAGACGACCGGCGCCGGCACCGCGCCGGTCGCCGAGGTCTCCTCCGACGTCGACACCAACAAGGCGGCGACGGTCCTCGACCGCCCGTTCGCCAAACCGGACCTCGTCCTCACGGACACCAAGGGCCGGCCGTTCGACCTGCGCGAACGGACCAAGGGCAAGCCGACCCTCATCTACTTCGGCTACACCCACTGCCCCGACGTCTGCCCGCTGACGATGAGCAACATCGCCGTCGCCAAGAAGCAGCTCCCCAAGGCGGACCAGGACAAGCTCCAGGTCGTCCTCATCACCACCGACCCCGAACGGGACACCCCCGCCGAACTCGGCAAGTGGCTGCCCGCCGCCGGCGACCCCTCCTTCATCGGCCTCACCGGCGAGTTCTCCACGATCCAGGCGGGCGCCCGCCAGATCGGCATCGGCATCGACCCGCCGAAGAAGGAGAACGGCTCCGTCGTCTCCATGCACGGAGCCCAGGTGATCGCGTTCTCGCCCACCACCGACCAGGGATACGTCCTCTACGGCGAGGACACCACGGTGGACGACTACGCCAAGGACCTGCCGAAGATCATCAAGGGGGAGAACCCGTGACCCGCCGCACCACCCGTACCACCCGTAATGCCTGCTTCACCCGCACCACCCGTACCACCGCCCTGGTCGCCGCCCTGACGCTGTCCGCCGGGCTGGCGCTCACCGGATGCTCCACCGGCGACTCCGCCAGCGCCGGCGGCTCCGCCGGCACCGACGGAAAGCCCGCACTAAAGGTCAGCGGCGCCTTCATGCCGCAGCCCGTGATGGACATGGCCGGCGGCTTCCTCACCATCACCAACGAAAGCGCCACGGCGGACAAGCTCACCTCCGTCACCAGCCCCCTCTCCGACGACGTCCAGATCCACGAGACGAAGAACCAGAAGATGCGGCAGGTGACGTCCTTCGACATCCCCGCCAACGGTGAGCTGAACCTCGAACGCGGCGGCAGCCACATCATGTTCATGGGCATCAAGGAAAAGCCGAAGAAGGGCGACAAGGTCAGCATCGAGCTGCACTTCGAGAAGGCCGACCCCATCAAGGTCGACCTCCCCGTCGAGGCCGCCACCCACAACCCCCAGCAGCACTGAGCCAGTCGAGGGACTGACACCCATGCCAGCCACCGCCCCGCGCCTCGGAACCGCCCTGACCCGGCTGCTGCTCATCGCGGCCGCGCTCCTGGGCACGCTGCTCGCCGCCGCCGCGCCCGCGTCCGCGCATGCCGCGCTCACCGGCAGCGACCCGCAGGACGGGGCGGTGGTCGCCACCGCCCCCAAGGAGGTCAACCTCACCTTCTCCGAACAGGTCGCCATGAGCGACGACTCGATCCGGGTCCTCGACCCCACCGGCAAACGCGTCGACACCGGCGAGATCCGCGACCTGTGCAGCGCCTCGATCGTCCGGTACGGCGTCGGCCTCCGCTCCGGCCTGCCCGAAGGCACCTACACCGTCGCCTGGCAGACCGTCTCCGCCGACAGCCACCCCATCGCGGGCGCCTTCACCTTCTCCGTCGGCGCCCCCTCCCAGACCTCCGTCGCCCTCCCCGACCAACAGGCCGGCGGCGGCCTCGTCGGCGCCCTCTACGGCATCGCCCGCTACCTCTCGTACGGCGGATTCATCGTCCTCGTCGGCGGCGGCGCCTTCGTCCTCGCCTGCTGGCCGCGCGGCGCCGGCATCCGACCGGTGCAGAAACTCGTGGTCCGGGGCTGGCTGACCCTGACCGCCGCCACCCTCGCCATGCTGCTCCTGCGCAACCCGTACACCGGGTCGGGAGAGTTCGCCGACGCCTTCGACCTCGCCGGCCTCAAGAACGTCCTGGAGACCAAGACCGGCGCCGCCCTGATCTCCCGGCTGATGCTGCTGGGAGCGGCCGCGCTCTTCGTCGCCGTGCTCTTCGGGGCGTACACCAAGCGGACGGACGAGAAGGAGAAGAAGGACCTCACCTTCGGCCTCGCCATCGGCGGCACCGTCGTCGCGGCCGGCATCGCCGCCACCTGGGCGCTCGCCGAACACGCCTCCACCGGCCTCCAGCCGGGGATCGCCATGCCCGTCGACATCCTGCACCTGCTGGCCGTCGCCGCCTGGCTGGGCGGACTCGTGGCGCTGCTCGTCGCGCTCTACCGGACCCCCGACATCGAACGGGCCGCCGTGGAGCGCTTCTCCAAGGTCGCCTTCGGCTCGGTGATCGCCCTGGCGGCGACCGGCCTCTACCAGTCCTGGCGCCAGGTCGGCTCCTGGACCGCCCTCACCGGCACCTCGTACGGCCGCCTGCTCCTGGTCAAAATCGGACTCATCGCCGTCCTCCTGGGCATCGCCTGGGTCTCCCGCCGTTGGACCCAACGCCTCGGCGCCCCCGCGACGACCGACGGCCCCACGACCGACCGTATGACCGAGGACGAAGAAGGAGAGGGCAACCGGGCCGAGGGCGAGGGCGAGGACGAGGGCGATACGACGACCGAGGGCGGTACGACGACCGAGGCGGGGACCGAGGCCGTCGACCCCGCGCGCGCCGCCCAGCTCGCCCGGCAGCAGGCCGCCGTCGCCACCGCCCGACGCAAGCGGGACCGGGACGCCGACCCCGAGCGCGCCGGCCTGCGCCGCTCGGTGCTCACCGAGGCCGCCGTCGCCGTCGTACTCCTGGCCGTCACCACCGTGCTGACCTCGACCGAGCCGGGCCGCACCGAGGAAGAGGCCGGCCGTTCCTCCACGGCAGCGGGCTCCCCGGCTGTCCCCGACCGGCCCGTCGACATCCGGCTGCCCTTCGACACCGGCGGCGTGGACGGCAAGGGCACGGTACGACTCAGCCTCAACCCCGGCCGCACCGGCGCCAACGCGCTCCACATCTACGTCGACCGGCCCAACGGCCGCCCGCTCGACGTCCCCGAGGTGAAGGTCGCCTTCACCCTCAAGGAGAAGAACGTCGGCCCGCTGCCCGTCCTGCCCGACCGCATCCAGACCGGACACTGGAGCGCCAACGGCGTCCAGATCCCGATGCCCGGCGAATGGCAGATCCAGGTGACGGTCCGTACCTCCGACATCGACCAGACCACCATCGACAAGAACGTGAAGATCGGCTGAGCCACGTGACCGACGAAGACAAGCTGGAGATTTCCCGGCGCCGGATGCTCGGCACGGTCGGCGCGGCCGGGGCCGCCGGGCTCGTGCTCGGCGCCGCCGGCGGCGCCGGGGTGTACGCGGCCGCCTCGGGCGACGGTTCGGGTTCGGGCGCCTCGGGTTCGGGCCCGGACGGCTCCCGGGCGCTGACCAGCGTCGGAGCGACGAAGGTGATGTTTCACGGGAAACATCAAGCGGGGATCACCACTCCGCTTCAGTCACGGGGCCACCTGGTCGCCTTCGACCTCGCTCCCGGAGCGGGCCGCAAGGAGGCCGCCGCCCTGCTGCGCCGCTGGTCGGCAACGGCCAAGACACTGATGGAAGGCAAGGCCCCCACCGACGACACCGGTGTCGCCCTGGACGCCGGCCCCTCCTCCCTCACCGTCACCTTCGGCTTCGGCCACTCCTTCTTCGGCCGTACGGGACTCACCGCGCGCCGCCCCACGCAGCTCGACCCGCTGCCGCCCTTCTCCGCCGACGCCCTCGATCCGAAGCGTTCGGAGGGCGACCTGTGGGTCCAGATCGGCGCCGACGACGCACTGGTCGCCTTCCACGCCCTGCGCGCGCTGCAGAAGGACGCGGGCGCAGCGGCGAAGATCCGCTGGCAGATGAACGGCTTCAACCGCTCGGCGGGCGCCACCCCGCGGCCGATGACCGCCCGCAACCTCATGGGCCAGGTGGACGGCACCGGCAACCCCAAGCCCTCCGAGCCCGACTTCGACCGCCGGATCTTCGTCCCGGAGAAGGGTGCGGCCACCGGGAACGGGGCAGGCGCGACGGGCGGTTCCGGAAGTTCCGGCGGTTCCGGCGCGGCGCAGGAGTGGATGGCGGGCGGCTCGTACGCCGTCTTCCGGCGCATCCGGATGCTGCTCGACGACTGGGAGAAGCTGACCCTGGACAAGCAGGAGAAGGTCATCGGACGGCGGAAGTCGGACGGCGCCCCGCTGACCGGCGGCAGCGAGACCACCGAATTGGACCTGAACGCCGTCGGCCCGGACGGCACACTCGTCATCCCGGACAACGCCCACGCCCGGATCTCCGCCCCCGAACAGAACGGCGGAGCAGCGATGCTGCGCCGGCCCTTCTCCTTCCACGACGGCATCGGCCCGGACGGGACGCCCGACGCCGGGCTGCTCTTCATCTGCTGGCAGGCCGATCCGCTACGGGGCTTCGTGCCGGTGCAGCGCAAGCTCGACCGGGGCGACGCGCTGTCCCCTTTCCTCAGGCACGAGGCGAGCGGGCTGTTCGCGGTACCGGGCGGGGCGGGCGAGGGGGAGTACGTGGGCCAGCGGCTCCTGGAGTCGTAACCCGCACAGGTTCTGTAGTCGTCACCCGCACAGGGGGGTGGGGGCCCCGCCCCCCACCCCCTCCCTCCCCCTCCGCCCGGTCCCGCCCCGCCCCCCGTCCCGCCTCCCTGCCCCCTCCGTGTGGGCGCGGCGGCGGCCGCGCCCGCCCATTAGGGTGACCGTATGTCAGCCACCCGGTATACGTATCTCGGTCCCGAAGGCACTTTCACGGAGGCCGCGCTGCGTACGCTGCCCGAGGCCGCGACCCGGGAGCTCGTCCCGATGGTGTCGGTCCCGGCCGCGCTGGACGCCGTGCGCAACGGGGAGGCCGCGGCCGCTCTCGTACCGATCGAGAACTCGGTGGAGGGCGGGGTCACCGCCACCCTGGACGAGCTTGCTTCCGGCGGGCCGCTGATGATCTACCGCGAGGTTCTCCTTCCCATCGCTTTCGCGCTGCTGGTGCGGCCGGGCACCCTGCTCTCCGAGATCAAGACGGTCACCGGCCATCCGGTCGCCCAGCCGCAGGTGCGGAACTGGCTGGGCGCCCATCTGCCCGATGCCCGGTGGGAGTCCGCGGCCTCCAACGCGGACGGGGCCCGGCTCGTGCAGGAGGGCCGGTTCGACGCGGCGTTCGCCGGCGAGTTCGCGGCGGCGACCTACGGCCTGGAGCCGCTGGTCACCGAGATCCACGACGCGGAGAACGCGGAGACCCGGTTCGTCCTGGTGGGCCGGCCGGCCCGGCCGGCGGCGCCGACGGGTGCGGACAAGACGTCGGTCGTGCTGTGGTTGGGCGACGACCATCCCGGTGCGCTGCTCGAACTGCTTCAGGAGTTCGCGGTCCGCGGGGTCAACCTGATGCTGATCCAGTCCCGCCCGACGGGTGCCGGTATCGGCAACTACTGCTTCGCCGTGGACGCCGAGGGCCATATCTCGGACCGGCGCGTCGGCGAGGCGCTCATGGGGTTGAAGCGGATGTGCCCGAAGGTGCGGTTCCTCGGTTCGTACCCGAGGGCGGGTGTCGCGGTGGGGGACGTGCGGGGGTTGCGGCCCGGGACGTCGGATGCGGACTTCATGGCGGCCTCCGATTGGCTGGCGAGGGCCCAGGACGGTCGGGCCTGAGTCGATGATGGCCTGACGTCTCTCGGGCCGGAGGCGCTCATCCACAGGCACGGACCACTAGTCCTACCTGCATACTTTTTACTTACCCACAGAAGTTATCCACAGGGGTCGTTCTCGACCTGGGGACAAGTCGACATGACCGGTGGACATGGTCGACAAATCGCCCTAGCCATTCCAGATCCGTCCACAGACCGCGATGTCGGCCCGTGTCACCCCTATTCTCTTGATCAACTCTTTAGGGCGAGGAATTCCCACCCGAATGAGTGTGTGAGTGGGGTTTGATCGAGGAATTCCGGATCCCAGATGCCCGTTTCCGGATGATCTCCTTGACGATCCACAGATCTCCCGCACAGCCTGTGGATAACTTGCGTGAGGCCATGATTCCTGTGGAGAAGTGCGGCGGCGGACAGTGCCGTTCGGTCAAGCACGACCCGGCGATCCGCCCCTTTTCGGGGGCTCGGACCCCGTTTATTGACGAATAGGGCGAGCATTTCCCAATCTTCGCAATAAGGGCAAAGCGACACGCTCGTGGATATCGGGTGGGGTGCCGCGAGCCCGCACCGGTAGCCTGGTGGGGTGATTGACCTTCGCCTGCTCCGTGAGGACCCCGACCGTGTTCGCGCCTCCCAGCGCGCCCGTGGAGAGGACGTCGAACTCGTCGACGCCCTGCTCTCCGCCGATGAACGGCGCAGGTCGTCCGGCGTCCGCTTCGACGAGCTCCGTTCCGAGCAGAAGGCGCTCGGCAAGCTGATCCCCAAGGCCACCCCTGAGGAGCGCACCGAGCTCCTCCAGAAGGCCGAGCAGCTCAAGAGCGACGTCAAGGCCGCCGAGGCCGAGCAGAACGAGGCCGACGAGACCGCACGCGCCCTGCTGCTCCGGCTCGGCAACATCGTCCACGAGGACGTCCCGGTCGGCGGCGAGGAGGACTTCGTCGTCCTCGAGACGCACGGCACCGTCCGCGACTTCGCGGCCGAGGGCTTCGAGCCCAAGGACCACCTGGAGCTGGGCGAGGCGCTGGGCGCCATCGACGTCGAGCGGGGCGCCAAGGTCTCCGGCTCGCGTTTCTACTACCTCACCGGCGTCGGCGCGCTGCTGGAGCTCGCGCTCGTCAACGCCGCGATCGCGCAGGCCACCGAGGCCGGTTTCATCCCGATGCTGACGCCGGCGCTGGTCCGCCCGCGCGCCATGGAGGGCACCGGCTTCCTCGGCCAGGCCGCGGAGAACGTGTACCACCTGGAGAAGGACGACTACTACCTCGTCGGCACGTCCGAAGTACCCCTCGCCGCGTACCACATGGACGAGATCATCGACGCGGACAAGCTGCCGCTGCGCTACGCCGGCTTCTCCCCCTGCTTCCGCCGCGAGGCGGGCACGTACGGCAAGGACACCCGGGGCATCTTCCGCGTCCACCAGTTCGACAAGGTCGAGATGTTCTCGTACGTCGCCCCGGAGGACGCCGAGAACGAGCACAAGCGGCTCCTGGAGTGGGAGAAGCAGTGGCTGACCAGCCTCGAGCTGCCCTTCCAGGTCATCGACGTGGCCACCGGCGACCTGGGCTCCTCCGCCTCGCGCAAGTACGACTGCGAGGCGTGGATCCCCACCCAGGGCAAGTACCGCGAGCTGACCTCGGCCTCCAACTGCGACGGCTTCCAGGCCCGGCGGCTCTCCGTCCGGATGCGTGACGAGCGCGCCGGCAAGAAGGTCGTCCAGCCGCTGGCGACGCTGAACGGCACGCTGTGCGCCGTCCCGCGCACGATCGTGGCGATCCTGGAGAACCACCAGCTCGCCGACGGCTCGGTGCGCGTACCGGAAGCCCTGCGTCCGTACCTCGGTGGCCGTGAGGTCCTGGAGCCGATCTCCCAGTGAGTGCCTTCCCCTACCGGCTCGTCGCGACGGACCTGGACGGCACGCTGCTGCGCGGCGACGACTCCGTCTCGGAACGTACGCGTGACGCTCTCGCCGCCGTGGTGGCGGCGGGGGCGGCGCACATCGTGGTCACGGGCCGGTCGGTGCCCTGGACCCGGCACATCCTCGACGACCTCGGCTACGACGGTCTCGCCGTGTGCGGTCAGGGCGCGCAGGTCTACCACGCGGGCGAACACCGGCTGCTGACCTCGCTGACGCTGGACCGGCAGCTCGCCGGCCTCGCGCTGTCGAAGGTCGAGGCCGAGGTCGGCCCGCTGGCGCTCGCCGCCAGCCGCGACGGCCTGGACGGCCAGGTGCTCGTGGGCCCCGGCTACCGCCTCCTGGAAGGCGCGCTGCCGTCGGTCCCGTACGAGGACCCCTCGGAGCTGTGGGCGGCCCCGCTGAACAAGGTGTACATCCAGCATCCGACGCTGTCGGACGACGAGCTGGCGCGGGTCACGCGCGAGACCGTCGGCAGCCTGGTGGACGTCGTCATGGCCGGCGCCGGGATCGTGGAGATCCTTCCGCTCGGCCTGAGCAAGGCGACCGGGCTGTCGCTGGCGGCCCGACGGCTGGGCGTGAAGGCGGCGGAGACCATCGCGTTCGGCGACATGCCGAACGACATCCCGATGTTCGGGTGGGCGGCCCGGGGCGTGGCGATGGCGAACGCGCACGAGGAGCTCAAGGCGGTGGCGGACGAGGTGACGTCGTCGAACGAGGACGACGGCATCGCGGTCGTCCTGGAGCGCCTGCTGGCGAGCTAGGGCCCGGATACGCAGGAACGCTCCCCGGCGGCCCCGAAGACGGCGGCCGCCGAGGAGCGAGCCGTCTCCGGTCGCCCACGAGGCTCCGGCCCCCGACGAGGCGGTTCCGGAGACGGACCCGGGCGACGAGGCGGTTCCGGAGACGGACGTGCGGAGGGGGCGGTCCGCGCGGAGGAACCGCGCGCTCGAAGCGACCGCCCCGGCGGAGCGTCCCCCGCGCCCTCAGTGTGCGGGAGGTCTGCGCGCGGCGGCCACCGGTTTTCCGCGTGTCAGCGGCAGACAGGCGAGGCCGATGACCAGCGAGATCGCGTGGCCGAGATCGGTGTACGTGTGCTGCGTGGCCAGCGGCACGGCGAAGAACGCCACCACCGCGGCGAGGTAGAGCCACCGCCACGGGCGGGCCAGCCGGTAGGTCAGGACTCCCGCCGAGGCCGCGATCCCGTAACTCACCCCGATGTCCACCACGTGCGCCATGCTGCGCGGCACGTCGTGGTCGCGGATCGCTTCCAGGACGATCTTCTGGCTGATGAGGGTGGCCGCGATGTGCGCGGTGGCGACGATGAACAGCCACCGCCCGGTGCCGAGCCACCGTTCGACGGGCGCGTGGAAGACCTCGAAGAGCAGTGCGTACAGCGGCAGCGCCGCGGGGTTCTCGATCCAGAACGCGCTGCCGAGCAGTGCCTGGAGCGGGTGGTGGGCGAGTTGGTGGAGGTTGCTGCTGTTGCGGTGGAGCAGATAGTGCTCCAGGCCGTCGGAGGACAGCGCGATGACGATGCCGGTGACCGCGATGATCAGCAGCCAGAGGTGCGTGCCGGGTGACGAACGCACCCACGACCTGATCGGTCGGGACGGTTCGCCACCCGGGGAGGTCTCGCTCGGCACGTATCCGTACCTACCACCCTGGGGTGGATTTCTCCTCTGTGAACGCCTCAGAAGTTGATCATGTGGCCGGCCAGGCCGTGGATCGCTTCCTTGACGGCCTCGCCCAGCGTCGGGTGCGCGTGCACGTTGCGCGCCACCTCGTGGACGGTCAGGTCCCACTGCTGCGCCAGGGTGAGCTCGGGCAGCAGCTCGGTCACGTCCGGCCCGATCAGGTGGGCGCCGATGATCTCGCCGTACTTCGCGTCACTGATGATCTTCACGAAGCCGGTGAAGTCGCCGAGGCCGTGCGCCTTGCCGTTCGCCGTGAAGGGGAACTTGGCGACCTTGACGTCGAAGCCCTTCTCCCGCGCCTGCGCCTCGGTCCAGCCGAAGCTGGCGATCTGCGGCTGGCAGTAGGTGGCGCGCGGGATCATGGGGTAGTCGAGCTCCATGGTCTCGGCGTCCGCGAGGGTCTCCGAGGCGACGACGCCCATGGCCTCGGCGGTGTGCGCGAGCATCAGCTTCGCGGTGACGTCGCCGATGGCGTAGATGTGCGGGACGTTGGTGCGGCAGCGGCCGTCGACCTCGATCGCACCGCGTTCGGTGAGCGCCACGCCGGTGTTCTCCAGGCCGTAGCCCGTGACGTTCGGGGCGAAGCCGATGGCCTGCAGCACCTTGTCGGCCTCCAGGACCTTCTGGGCGCCGTCCTTGCCGGTGACGGTGACGCGGACCTGCGGCCCGGACTCGTCGATCGTCTCGACGCGGGTCGAGGTCAGGACGTCGATGCCGAGCTTGCGGTACTGCTTGGCCAGCTCCTTGGAGACGTCCTCGTCCTCCAGCGGGGCGATCCGGTCGAGGAACTCGACGATGGTGACCTTCACGCCGTAGTTGTGCAGGACGTACGCGAACTCGATGCCGATCGCGCCGGCGCCGGCGATGACGATCGACTGCGGCAGGTCGTCGGCGACGATCTGCTCCTCGTACGTGACCACGCGCTCGCTGCGTGAGGTCCCGGGCAGCAGGCGGGGGGTGGCGCCGGTGGCGATGATGCAGTTGTCGAAGGTGATCGTCTGCGTGGTGCCGTCCGAGGCGGCGACCTGGAGGGTGTTCGCGTCGAGGAAGGTGCCCCGGCCGTCGAACTCGGTGATCTTGTTCTTCTTCATCAGGAAGTGGACGCCCTTGACCCGGCCGTCCGCGACCGTGCGGCTGCGGCGGAACGCCTCGCCGTAGTCGAAGGAGACCGAGCCGTCGACCTTGATCCCGAAGGTCTTGGCCTCGTGGGTGAAGATGTGGGCCAGCTCGGCGTTGCGCAGCAGGGCCTTCGTGGGGATGCAGCCGACGTTCAGGCAGACACCGCCCCAGTACTTCTCTTCGACGACCGCGACCCGCTTGCCGAGCTGAGCGGCGCGGATGGCCGCGACGTAGCCGCCGGGGCCGGCTCCGAGTACGACGACGTCGAAGCGGTCTGACATGACTGACTCCCGGAGAGGTGAGGGTGTTCGTGTCCGCGTACGAGCCCACAGTAATCCCGGGCGCTGCACCGAGTGAGTTGTAGGATGACTGGGCAACCGGGCGAATAGGGGTAGTGATGGCGTTGAGAACGGCGGGCCGGACCTCGCTGGTGGACTCCGTGGTCGAGCAGCTCCGTGCCCAGCTCGCAGAGGGCGAGTGGGCCGTCGGCGACCGCATTCCCACCGAACACGAGCTGGCCGGACAGCTGGGCGTGGGCCGCAACACCGTCCGCGAAGCGGTACGCGTACTCGTCCACGCGGGCCTCCTGGAATCGCGTCAGGGCAACGGCACGTTTGTCAGGTCGGCCGCCGACCCGGCCGCCGTGCTGCACGGAATGCGCCATGCCGGTGCGCGGGACGTCCTGGAACTGCGGGTCGCCCTGGAGGCGGAGGCCGCCCGGCTCGCGGCGGCCCGGCGGGACACCCACGATCTGCTGCGGCTGCGGGCGGCCCTGACCACCCTGCGCGAGGAGGGCGACCGCGACGCCGACGCGGACATGGCCTTCCACCTGGCCGTCGTGGAGGCCACCCACAACCCCGCCTTCGTCGAGGTGTACCGCTTCTTCTCCACCCAGGTGCACGAGGTGCTGGTGGAGGCGCTGGGCGACCGCGCGATGCCGCCGGTCGACATCGACGCCCACGAGGCCGTGGTCCGGGCGATCGAGTCGGGCGATCCGACGGCGGCCGAGGCCGGGGCGCGCGAACTGCTGCGCGTGCCGATGGAGACCGTCACCGCGCTGACACACCCCCGGTAGCCCGGGGTACGCCGAAGGCCCTAGGTCGTGTCCGGAGGTCCGTCGTGTCCGGGGCGGGGGCCGCCCGGCGGCCCGGCGCCCGCTGAACTGCCGTACGTACGAAGAAGGAACGCTCTTGTCAGGCCCCGAAGCCCCCCTGCTCGTCGACGCCGAGGCAGACGTCCGGCCCTCGCCCCCGGCGGCGGCGGCGCGGCGGGCGCTGCTCGCCCACCCCGCGCTGCTGATGGCCGGGATCGTGCTCGCCTCGCTCAACATGCGGGCGGCCCTGGCGAGCGTGTCGCCGCTGGTGGGCGAGATATCGGCGGCCTTCGGGCTCTCCTCCACGGCGAGTTCGCTGGTCACCTCCGTGCCGGTGCTCTTCCTGGGGGCCGGGGCGCTCGTCACCCCCTGGCTCGGCCGGCGCTTCGGCGCCGAACCGGTGCTCCTCGCCGCGCTGCTGCTGCTCGGCGCCGGCATCCTCGTGCGCGTCCTGCCGTCCGTGTACGCGCTGTACGGCGGCGGTGTCCTGGTCGGCACGGCCATCGCCCTGCTCAACGTCCTGATGCCGGGCCTGATCAAGCGGGACTTCCCGGACCGGGCCGCGGCCATGACCTCGGTCTACACGGGCGCGATGATCGCGGGCGCCACCCTGGTCGCGGCCGCCTCGGTGCCGCTGGAGCGGGCCTTCGGCGGGAGTTGGGAGGCCTCGCTCGCCTTCTGGTCGCTCCTCGCGGCCGTCGCGGCGCTGGCGTGGCTGCCGCAGGTCCTGATCGCCCGGGGCCGTACGGGCCGCGAGGTCCGGGCCGGGGCGGGCGTACGAGCGGGGGCGGGCGTACCGGCACGGGCGGGTGCCGGGCCGGTCGAGGGGGCGGTTCGCGCCGGGGCGCCGTCCCGGAGCGTGTGGCGTTCTCCGCTGGCCTGGCAGGTGACCCTCTTCATGGGCCTGCAGTCGCTGTGGTCGTACGTCCTGATCGCCTGGATGCCGACCATCTTCACGGACCACGGCATGAGCCGGGGGACGGCGGGCGTCGTCTTCGCCTTCAACAACCTGATCCAGGTCGCGGGCGCCTTCGCCGTGCCGCTCCTCGCGGGGCGGATGCGCGGTCAGCGTCCGCTGGTCGTCCTCGTCACCACCCTGGTCGCGGCCGGCTACACCGGGCTACTGGTCGCCCCGGTGCAGGGCGCGTGGCTGTGGTCCGCCGCGCTCGGGGTCGGACAGGGCGGGGCGGTGGGCCTGGCCCTCACGCTGATCGTGCTGCGGTCGGGGGACGCGGTGACCGCCTCCCGGCTCTCCGGGATGGCCCAGACCGTCGGCTATCTCCTCGCCGCCGCCGGGCCGTTGGCCGCGGGGGCGGTGCACCAGGCGACCGGCTCCTGGACGGTGCCGATCGCACTGGTGCTGGGCGTCTGCGCGGCGGCCCTGGGGGTCGGGCTGCTGGCCGCGCGGGACCGGACGGTCTGAACCGGCCGGCGCCCGCTCCCCGCTCCTGGCGGGCTGCTCGCCTACTCCTCGCCCGCCAGCTTCAGCGTCCTCAGCTTCTGGCCCGCGTACCAGGTCGCGAGGACCGTTACGCCGACCAGGAGGGCCACCGCGGCCGGCAGGCCGACCTCGGAGGAGACCAGGCCCTCGCCGCTGACCTTCTGGGCCACCGCCAGCGCCCACTGCTGGACGCTGAGCGTCTTCGCCCCCGCGATCAGGGAGCCGAACAGGGCCTCCCAGACCAGGGCGTAGACCAGGCCGATGACGACCGCGTGCCGGCTGACCGTGCCGAGCAGCAGGAAGAGCGCGCTGTAGGCGATGGAGGCGACCAGGGCGGCGACGGTGTACGCCACCGCGACCTGCTGGCCGTTTCCGTTGAGGATCATGCCCGCGATGAAGGTGGGAACGGCCGAGAAGGCCATCGTGACGGCGATGGCCACGATCAGCTTGGTGAAGATGATCGTGGGCCGCTTCACCGGCTTGGACAGCAGATAGACGATCGAACCGTCGTCGATCTCCGGGCCGATCGCGCCCGTTCCGGCGATCACGCCGATCAGCGGGACCATCGTGGCGAGCGCGAACCCGCCCAGGACATCGGCGGCGATCTGGTCGTCGGCGCCGTTGAAGGCGCGGACCGCGCCGGCGATCACGAGCAGCATCGCGGGCAGCGCGAAGAGGATCAGCGCCCGCCGGCGGCCGAGCAGGGCCCGGTAGGTGAGCCGGGCGACTGTGGGGTTGTACATCGGTCAGGCTCCTTTCAGGCCGCTACGAGGTACGAGAAGACGGATTCGAGGGACTCGTCCGACGGCGAGACCGTCAGCAGCCGGATCCCCTGGCCGCGGGCGACCCGGGGCAGCAGCTCCGTGAAGCGCCCGAAGTCCACCGCCTGGATGCGCAGCGCGCCCTCCGCCAGGTCGACCTCGATGCCGGCCGTGGACGGGTCGGCGATCAGTGCGGCGGCGAGCGCCCGGTCGTCGCTGGACCGTACGAGATAGCGGTGCGGCCGGTCGGTCATCAGGCGGCGGATCTTGCGGAAGTCGCCCGAGGCGGCGTGCCGTCCGGCGACGATCACCTCGATGTGGGAGGCGAGCTGCTCGACCTCCTCCAGGATGTGGGAGGAGAAGAGCACGGTGCGGCCCTCGGCCCCCATCCGGCGCAGCAGGTCCATGAGCTGCATGCGCTGGCGCGGGTCCATGCCGTTGAACGGCTCGTCGAGCAGGAGCACCGACGGCTCGTGGACGAGGGCCG
The DNA here is from genome assembly GCF_042957155.1 of Streptomyces sp. NPDC008121. Lineage (NCBI taxonomy): Bacteria > Bacillati > Actinomycetota > Actinomycetes > Kitasatosporales > Streptomycetaceae > Streptomyces > Streptomyces sp. NPDC008121. Next base: position 165,408 of record NZ_JBIBHT010000004.1, read on the forward strand.
AGGCCATCTTCACGCGCTGCCGCATGCCCTTGCTGTACGTGGCGATCTTGCGGTCCTGCGCGTATTCCATCTCGACCGTGGCGAGCGCCCGCCGGGCCTCCGCGTCGCCGAGGCCGTGCAGTTCGGCGTTGGCGACGACGAACTCGCGTCCGGTGAGGAAGTCGTACATCGCCTCCCGCTCGGGGACGACGCCGATCTGCCGGTAGACGGACTCGTTGCGCCAGATCGGCTCTCCGTCGAGGGTGACGGTGCCGGTCGAGGGGGCGAGGAAGCCGCCCATCATGTTGATGAGGGTGGACTTGCCGGCGCCGTTGGGGCCGAGGAGGCCGGTGACACCCGGGCCGATCGTCATGGTGACGTCGTTGACGGCCACCACGTTGCCGAACCACCGCGAGGTGTGGTCGATGGAGAGAGTGGTCATGGGCGCGGCCCGTTTCCTTGGAAGGGTGGTGAGGGGAGGCGGCGGGGCGTGGTCACAGCCCGACCTTTCGGTAGCGGCGCATCAGGACGGCGTACGAGCCGGCGATCAGCGCGAGGACGACCAGCAGATAGACCACGCCGGCACCGGCGGTCGGTCCCACGCCTTCCCCTCCGGGGAAGGAGGTGGTGGCCCCGAGGAAGGCGGTCTGCACGCCGTCGATCAGGGTGACCGGGGAGAAGAGGCCCAGCCACTTGATGGCGCCGAGGTTGTCCGTGCCGTAGGCGATGCCCTGGAGGGTGGAGACGGCGCCGTACGAGATCACCAGGGTGGCGATGACGGCGGCCACACCGAAGCCGCGGCGCGGGGTGAGCGCGGCCATGACCAGGCCGATGCCGCCGAAGAGCAGGGACAGCAGTGCCACCGACACCAGGCCCTGGCCGAACCCTTGCGTCTGGTCGGCGAAGTCCATCTTGGCCAGCAGCGAGCCGACGTAGAGGATCACCAGCGGGGAGGCGGTGAGGACGAAGAGCGCCGAGGCCATCGCGCCGTACTTGGCGAGGACGTAGTCGGCCCGCTCGATGGGGCGCGAGAAGTACAGCGGGACGGTCCTGAACCGCAGGTCGCGGGAGACGGACTGCGGTGCCTGGGCGGCGAGGTAGAGACCGATCACGGCCTGGGTGAAGATCGCATACCGCGTGTAGTCGAGCGGCAGGTCCTTCATCTTGGTGGCGACGGCCACGGCGACGATGATCAGCGCGGGCACGCACATCACCGCGAAGAGGATCATCGGCAGCACCTTGGACTTGGCGCTGCGGCCGAGTCCGTACGCTCCGCGCAGCGACTGCGAGAAGAGCGCCCGGCGGGCGTACGCCCGGCCGAGGCGCGGTCCGTCGTAGGAGCGGTAGCCGATGTTGTGGATCTGGGTGGTCTCGGGGGACTGGGCCTGGATGCTCATCGCGCCGGCACCTCCTGCTGCTGTTCCGGGGAGCCTTGCGGACGGAAGACCTCGGCGATGTGGTGCCGGCGCTGCTCCATGCGGACGAGACCGAGGCCCAGGTCGGCGACGGTGTCGCGGACCAGGTCGTAGGTCTCCTCGCCGGCGGCCTCCACGAGGAGGATGTGTCCGGCGCCGGGCAGCCCGTCCTCCACTCCCTCGTGGAGGGTGACGCCCGCGGCGGCGAGGGCCGCGCGCAGGGCGTGCGTGCCGTCGGGGTGGGTGTCGGAGTCGGTGACCTCGACCGCGAGGGTCGTGGTGGTCTGGGTGAAGTCGCTGGTGGAGCTGGAGCGCAGCAGCCGTCCGCCGTCGATGACGACGACGTGGTCGCAGGTGCGCTCCAGCTCGCCCAGGAGGTGGGAGGTGACGAGGACGGAGATGCCGAAGTCGGTCCAGACCCGTCGGATCAGGCCGAGCATCTCGTCGCGGCCGACGGGGTCGAGGCCGTTGGTGGGCTCGTCGAGGAGGACCAGCTGCGGGTCGTGGACCAGCGCCTGGGCGAGCTTCACCCGCTGCTTCATGCCGGTGGAGTAGCCGCCGATGGGGCGGTACCGCTCTTCGTACAGGCCGACGTGGCGCAGGGTGTCGGCCGTCCGTTCACGGGCGGCGGTGGGGGGCAGCCCCGACATGCGCGCCATGTGGACGACGAACTCGGTGGCCGAGACGTCGGGCGGGAGGCAGTCGTGCTCGGGCATGTATCCGACGCGCTCGCGGATCCGGGCGCCGTCGGTGGCGACGTCCATGCCGAGCACGGCGGCGGTTCCCTCGGTGGCGGGGGAGAGGCCGAGCAGGATTTTGATCATCGTGGACTTGCCGGCTCCGTTGGCACCCACCAGTCCGGTCACACCGGGCCCGATGTCCAGGGAGAGCCGGTCGAGAGCGGTCACCCGGGGGAACCGCTTGCTGAGGCTTTCGGTAGCGATCACAGTCACGCTTCGACGGTAGTGGTGCACACCACAGCCGGTCGTCAGCCCAACGGCTCGGTCCGTATCCGACTCCAGTCGTACGTGCCCGTAGGGGAGCCGAGACCAAAGTCGTTCGTCCGTCCCGGGACGGCCGGTTTTCCACAGGCTTGCGCAGGGCCCTTGACGCAGCCTCCGGGCATTGTCACATTCATCAGTGTCAAGTTACGGCCGCGTAGCGCACGCATACGCTCACACGGGACGGACGCATGGCATGACCTCAGCAGTGACAGTCGGAGCGACCGCGGACCTGCGGGGGTTCCGGGAGGTGCAGCGCCTCTCCTACGCCTGCGCGGAAGCGGTCGCGGCCCAGCTCAGGCCGGGGGTGACCGAGCGGGAGGCCGCCCGGATGCAGCGGGAGTGGCTGGGCGAGCGGGGGGTGCGGGACTGGTTCCACCGGCCGTTCGCCTGGTTCGGGGACCGGACGGCCTTCGTCGACTTCAGGATCCCGCTCCAGTTCTTCCCCACCGACCGGCGGCTGGAGGCGGGGATGCCCTTCATCCTCGACATGGCCCCGGTGTACAAGGGGTACACCGCCGACATCGGCTATTCCGGCTGCCTGGGCCTCAACCCGCTGCACGACAAGCTGCTGAGCGATCTGAGGGCGCACCGCGAGCTGATCCTGCGCGAGGTGCGCGAGCGCCGCACCCTGCGGGAGATCTACGAGGACGTGGACCGGCTCATGGTCCGCCAGGGGTATGCCAACCGGCACCGGGCGTATCCCTTCGGCGTGATCGCCCACAAGATAGACCGGGTGCGGGAGCGCCGCTGGTCCCCCACGCTCTTCGGCTTCGGCACCCAGTCGCTCAAGGGCCTCGCGAGCGACGCGATCCACGGTCACCGGGACGGCTGGTCGCCGCTCTGGTCGCCGTACACGTTCTCCGACCACCCGCCCCGGCCGGGGCTGTGGGCGGTCGAGCCGCACCTCGGATTCCGGGGGACGGGCGCGAAGTTCGAGGAGATCCTGGTGGTCACCGACTCCAGGGATCCCGAGCAGAGCGCGTTCTGGCTGGACGACGACCTGCCGCACGTGCGGCGCTGGGCTGAGGAGGGGGCGGCGTGAAGGTGAGTCTCGAAGGGGCGCGCGAGCGCTGGGTCCGTACGGGCGGGATCGAGCTGTGTGTGGCCGAACTGGGCGACACGAGCCGGCCGACCGTCCTGCTGGTGCACGGCTACCCCGACTCCAAGGAGGTCTGGTCGGAGGTGGCGCGGCGCCTCGCCGAGCGCTTCCATGTGGTCCTGTACGACGTCCGGGGCCACGGCCGGTCCACCGCCCCGGCACCGCTGCGCGGCGGGTTCACGCTGGAGAAGCTGACGGACGACTTCCTGGCCGTCGCCGACGCGGTGAGCCCGGACCGGCCCGTCCACCTGGTCGGCCACGACTGGGGTTCGGTGCAGTCCTGGGAGTTCGTGACCGTGCCGCGCACCGAGGGCCGGATCGCCTCCTTCACCTCGATGTCCGGCCCGTCCCTCGACCACTTCGGGCACTGGATCAAGCAGCGTGTCGCCCGGCCCACCCCGCGCCGGGTCGGCCAACTCCTCGGCCAGGGCGCCAAGTCCTGGTACGTCTATCTGCTCCACACGCCCGTGCTGCCCGAGCTGGCCTGGCGCGGGCCGCTCGGCAAGCGGTGGCCGGCAATCCTGCGGCGCGTCGAGAAGGTCCCCACGGGGGACTATCCGACCCCGTCCCTGCCCACCGACGCGGCCCACGGCGCCTGGCTCTACCGCGACAACGTCCGTGCGCGGTTGCGCCGGCCGCGCGCCGACGCGTACGCGCACGCACCCGTGCAGCTGATCACCCCGACCGGGGACGCGTTCCTCTCCGAGCGGCTCTACGACGACCTGGGAGCCTGGGTGCCGGACCTGACCCGGCGCTCGTTGCCGGCCAAGCACTGGGTGCCGCGCACCCGGCCCGACCAATTGGCCTCCTGGATCCGCGAGTTCGTCGAGGCGAACGAGGACCCGGCCGCCAAGGCGCCGAAGAGCGCGGCGGCGAGCGGGGTGCGGCCGGAGTACGCGGAGCGGTTCGGCGGACAGCTGGTCCTGGTGACCGGCGCGGCCAGCGGCATCGGCCGGGCCACCGCCTTCGCGTTCGCCGAGGCGGGGGCACGGGTGATCGCCGTCGACCGGGACGGGGAGGGCGCCGCCCGGACGGCGGAGATGGCCCGCCTGATCGGCGCGCCGGGGGCCTGGGGCGAGACCGTGGACGTCAGCGACGAGCAGGCCATGGAGAAGCTCGCCGCCAGGGTGGCGAGCGACCACGGCGTCGTCGACGTCCTGGTGAACAACGCCGGCATCGGTCTGACCGGCTCGTTCTTCGAGACCACCGCGGAGGAGTGGAAGAAGGTCCTCGACGTCAATCTGTGGGGCGTCATCCACGGCTGCCGGATCTTCGGCGGGCAGATGGCCGAGCGGAGCCAGGGCGGCCACATCGTCAACACCGCCTCCGCCGCCGCGTTCCAGCCGTCTCGCGCCCTGCCCGCGTACAGCACGTCGAAGGCGGCGGTGCTCATGCTGAGCGAGTGCCTGCGGGCCGAGTTGGCGGACCGGGGCATCGGGGTCTCGGCGATCTGCCCCGGCATCGTCAACACCAACATCACCGCGACGGCGCGGTTCGCCGGCGCCGGCGAGGAGGAGCAGAAGCGCCGACAGAAGAAGGCGCAGCGGCTGTACGACCTGCGCAACTATCCGCCGGAGAAGGTGGCGGACGCGATTCTGCGCGCTGTGGTGCGCGACCAGGCCGTCGTCCCGGTCACTCCCGAGGCGCGGGGGGCGCACTTCCTGTCCCGTTTCGCGCCCGGGGCCCTGCGGGCGATAGCCCGGCTGGAGCCGCCGGCCTGAGCGAGGGGCGGCGGACCGTACCATCCCTCGCAGGAGGGCCTCCGAGGGGTGGGCGGCAGGCGGTAAAGCGAGCGGCGGGAGCGGGCGTGTCGGAGCGATCAGCGCAGTCGGGGAGCGGGGGCGGGCAGCCGTCCCCGGCCGAGTACCGGATCGAGGACCTGGCGCACCACAGCGGGGCCACGGTCCGCACGATCCGCGCCTATCAGGATCGCGGTCTGCTGCCCCGCCCCGAGCGTCGCGGCCGGTCGAACGTCTACGGCGACACCCATCTCGCCCGGCTGCGACAGATCGCCGACCTACTGGACCGTGGCTACACCCTGGCCTCCATCAAGGAGCTGCTGGAGGCCTGGGACGCGGGGCGGGGGCTCGGCGGCGTCCTCGGCCTGGTCGCGGAGGTCGACGGGCCGTGGACGGACGAGGAGGCGGACCGGATCTCCCGCGCCGAGCTGGACGCCACGTTCGGCGGGGAGCCCGACGAGGACGCGGTCCGCGAGGCGATCGAGCTGGGTGTCCTGGAGCGGATCCCCGGCCGGGACGACGAGTTCCTCGTCCCGAGCCCTCAAGAGCTGGCCGTGGCCGCCGAGTTGCACGCCGCCGGGGTTCCGCTCACCGCTATCTCCGGGCATCTGAGGGAACTTCGGGTCCAGGTCGAGCACATCGCCTCTCGTTTCCTGGAGTTCACCACGGAGCACGTCTTCGCCCGCTATCTGGAGCACCGGCCTCCGACGGACGCGGACGCGGCGGAGGCGGCGACGATGGTCCGACGGTTGCGGCCCCTCGCGCAACAGACGGTCGACGCCGAACTCGCGCGCGCGATGCGCCTGTTCGCCACCCGGCACCTCCAGCACCACCTGTCGGCGGACCCGGCGCCGGTACGGGACGAAGAGCCCCGGCAGGTGGCTCTGCCGTCCGGGACGATACGGGCCGTACAACGCCTGGTTGGTCCGGAGAACGTCGCCGCCTTCATCACGGCCGCCACCGAACGCGAGGTGCAGACGCGGGCATTGGACGCCCTTTCGGTAAATCCCTCACATAAGCCCTGAGTCGGGCAAGTGCCTGGGATTCCACGAGGAGTTGTCCACAGAATCGTCAATTCCGCTGTGGATAAACCGTGTTGGCTGTGGAGCAAACCTCGACACCACAATTCGATGGTGACGTGGGCCACTCTCCGGCATCCTGACGCCATGAACGCACCCCTCGACGAGAGACGCACCGTGAAGGTGTCCAAGTACCTCTCCAAGCACCTCCGCCATCAACCGGAACGGATCGGCCTGGTCCTCGACGCGCACGGCTGGACCGAGATCGACGCCTTGCTGCGGGCGGCCACCGAGCACGGCTTCCCGATCACCCGCGCCGAGCTGGACCATGTCGTCGCCAGTAACGACAAGAAGCGCTTCGCGGTCGACGGAACGCGGATCCGCGCCAGCCAGGGCCACACGGTCGAGGTGGACCTCGACCTCCCGGCCGCCGAACCGCCCGCGCACCTCTACCACGGTACGGTCGCCGCCCGGCTGGACGCGATTCGGGCGGAGGGCCTGCGGCCGATGGCCCGCCACCACGTCCACCTCTCCCCCGACCGCGAGACGGCGACCCGCGTCGGCGCCCGGCGCGGCCGGCCCCTCGTCCTGAGCGTGGACGCGGGCGCGATGCACCGGGCCGGCCACGTGTTCCACGTCAGCGCCAACGGCGTCTGGTTGACGGACGCGGTGCCGCCGGAGTTCCTGCGCCTGCCGGAGTGAGGCGTACCGGCACCCCGGACACCGGGAACCCTCGGCTGTTCGAGGCGACTGCGGCATGATCGTCGTATGGGACACCCGCATCTGCCGACCACCGAGGCCGCCGTCGCCGCGATCCGCGAGATCGCCCGCACCCACGGCCTCGACATACGTGTCACCGACGACATCGGCGCCGACCAGACCTCCCGCCGGACCTCCGCCGGCGCCTTCACCGTCCTCGACCCGGACGGCTCCCTGCCCCACGAGGCGTTCGTCGAGCTCGGCGGCGCCCCCGCCGTGACCGTGCGGCTCTACCCCGAGGACGACGCGAAGATCACCGTCGAGGGCATCGAGTTCGAGGACGTCCCCCGCGACTCCGTCCCCGCCTTCCTGCGCTCCGTCCACGGCGGCCTCGCCTCCGTGAAGGGCCGGTTCTTCCCGCCGGGATGGTGGCTGATCGTCCCCCTGCCCGGCGACGAGACGTACAAGGAGCTCGTCCCCACCGGAACGCTCAGCCCATGGCTGAGTGCGAGAGTCCGCTGAGCCCCGGACACCGCTGAGCCCGGGACTCCGCAGGCCCCCCACAACGCTGAGCGCCAGAGTCCGGTTCGCCCGGAAGTCGCTGAGCCGGAAGTCGCTGCGCCGGGAGTCCCCCGCCCGAGGGGTGACGGAAGGCGGGCGGCCCCCACCGGCCGGCCGCCCCGACGGCCGTAGGCTCGTGGGTATGACCTTGCGCCTGAGCACCGTGATCCTGCCCGTCCACCGCTGGCACGACGGCGGCCGCGACCGCTGGCTGCGCGCCGAGGAGCTGGGCTTCCACGCCGCGTACACCTACGACCACCTGTCCTGGCGGACCTTCCGCGACGGCCCCTGGTTCGGCGCCCTGCCGACCCTCACGGCCGCCGCGACCGCCACCACACGGCTGCGCCTGGGCACACTCGTCACGTCACCGAACTTCCGCCACCCCGTGACCCTCGCCAAGGAACTGATCTCCCTGGACGACATCTCGGCCGGCCGCATCACCCTGGGCATCGGAGCCGGCGGCAACGGCTTCGACGCCACCGCGCTCGGCCAGGAGGCCTGGACACCGCGCGAGCGGGCCGACCGGTTCGGCGAGTTCCTCCCCCTCCTCGACCGCCTCCTCACCGAAGGCGCGGTCACCCAGCACGGCACCCACTACTCCGCCGTCGAGGCCCGGAACCTCCCGGGCTGCGTCCAGCGCCCCCGGCTCCCCTTCGCGGTGGCGGCGACCGGCCCGCGCGGTCTGAAGCTCGCCGCCCGGCACGGACAGGCATGGGTGACGACCGGCGACCCGAAGCTCTACGAGGAGGGGACCCCCGAGCAGTCGGTGGACGCCCTGCGCGGCCAGATCGAGAAGCTCGGCAAGGCCTGCGCGGAGATCGGCCGGAACACGGCCGAGGTGGAGAAGGTCCTGCTCACCGGCTTCACCCCGGACCGTGGGCGTCCGCTCGCCTCGCTGGACGCCTTCGTCGACTTCGCCGGCCGCCACCAGGAGCTGGGCTTCACCGAGCTGGTGATCCACTGGCCGATCCCCGACTCGGACTTCGCCGCCGACCAGCAGGTCTTCGAGCGCATCGCCACGGAAGCCGTCGCTCAGCTCGGCTGACCGCCGGCGGGCGACGGCCGAAGACGCCGGGGTACGGCCGCCCAGCCCCACGGCCGCCAGCCCCGGCCGCCACCCAGCAGACGGCCGGGGCGCGCGGGCGGACCGGGCGCGCGGGCGGGCCACTCAGATGTGCGCCCTCCCGCACGCCCGTGCACGCCGTACGGAAGAATGGATCGGTGACCTCACCCCACGCTCCGCGCCCCGCCGCCCCGGCCCCCCGGCTCATCGCCACCGACCTCGACGGCACGCTGCTGCGCGACGACAAATCCGTATCGGAGCGTACGGTCGCGGCCCTGGCCGCCGCCGAGCGGGCCGGTATCGAGGTCTTCTTCGTCACCGGCCGTCCGGCCCGCTGGATGGACGTCGTCAGCGACCACGTCCACGGTCACGGCCTCGCGATCTGCGCCAACGGCGCGGCCGTCGTCGATCTGCACTCCGGCGGCACGTTCATCGAGGTGCGGCCCCTGGACCGGCCGGTCGCGCTGGAGGTCGTACGGACCCTGCGCGACGCCGCCCCCGGCACCACCTTCGCGGTCGAGCTCACCACCGGCATCCACTACGAGCCGGACTACCCGCCCTTCTTCCTCGACCCGGGCGCGACCATCGCCACCGCCGAGAAGCTCCTCTACGAAGAGGAGCCCGGCGCCGCCGCCCCCGTCCTGAAGTTGCTCGCCCAGCACCCCGAGCTCGAACCGGACGGGTTCCTCACCGTGGCCCGGGTGGCGGCCGGGGACCTGGCCTCGATCACCCGGTCCAGCCCCACCGCCCTCCTCGAGATCAGCGGCCTCGGCGTCTCCAAGGCCTCCACCCTGGCCCTGTGCTGCGCCGAACGCGGGATCTCCGCCGACGAGGTCGTCGCCTTCGGCGACATGCCCAACGACATCGAGATGCTCGGCTGGGCCGGCCGTTCGTACGCGATGGGCAACGCCCACGCCGACGTGATCGCCGCCGCCTCCGGCCGTACCGTCGCCAACAACGAGGACGGAGTCGCCGTCATCATCGAACGGATCCTCGCGGGCACCCTCGACGACTGACACCCGTCCGCGACGGGCGCCGGCACCACGGCCCCGGGGTCGGCCGCAGGACGAGACCGCGCCCCGGGTACGGCCATGGCCCCTCTACAGCGGGGCCTGCCACACCACCGTCGTACCGCCCCCCGACGCGCCGATGCCCGGCTCGCACCAGCTCGATCCGCCCAGTGACTCGGCGCGCCGCGCCAGATTGCGCAGACCGCTGCGCCGCCCGCCCTCCGGGAGGCCGATGCCGTCGTCCGCCACCGTCAGCCGCACCCCGGCGCTCCCGTCGGATAGCTCGGCGCCCGCGTCGACGACGACCTCGATCCGCGCGGCCCCGGCGTGCCGGAACGCGTTGGACAGGGCTTCCCTGAGGGCCGCGATGAGGTTCTTGCCGGTGAGGTCGCCGACCGCCGAGTCGAGCGGACCGAGGAAGCGGTGACCGGGAGTGAAACCGAGGGGCACGGCGGCCATGTTGATCTCGCGCAGCACCCGGGTCCGCAGGCCCGAGGGAGCCTCGGCCGGGCCCTGCTGGAGCGCGAAGACGGCGGTACGGATCTCCTGGATGGTCACGTCCAGCTCGTCCACGGCCTTGCCGACCCCGTCCCGCACCGCCGGCACCACCGACCTGCGCTGGGCGCCCTCCAGCATCATCCCGGTGGCGAAGAGGCGCTGGATGACCAGGTCGTGCAGATCCCGGGCGATCCGGTCGCGGTCCTCGTAGACGGCGAGCCGCTCCCGGTCGCGCTGGGCGTCGGCCATCATCAGGGCGAGCGCCGCCTGGGAGGCGAACTGGGTCGCCAGCGTCCGTTCCGCCTCGGTGAACGGCCGGGCGCCCCGCGCCCGGGGCATCGCGAGCGCGCCGAGCACGCGGCCCCCGCTGTGCAGCGGCAGCAGCATGCTGGGCCCGAACCGGGCCGCCAGCCGGCTGATCACCCGGGGGTCGGTGGCGGCATCGTCCAGGAACACCGCATCTCCGGTGAGCAGGCTCTCCACCACCGGGCTCTCCGCCGGGATCACCACGCCCAGGGACGTCGACGGCGTGTCGGAGGAGACGGCGACGATCTCGAGGCCGCCGTCCCCGGCGGGCAGCAGCATGATCCCGGCCGCCGCGTCGGCGAGTCTGCGGGCCTGCTCGGCCACCACGGTCAGGGCCTCGTCGGCGTCGCCGCCGGAGAGCAGGGCGGTGGTGACGGCGACCGAACCGTCGATCCAGCGCTCCCGCTGCCGGGCGGCTTCGTAGAGGCGGGCGTTGCCGATGGCGATCCCCGCCTCGGTGGCGAGGACCCGGACCATGTGGACGTCGGCTTCGTCGAACTCGCCGCCGTGGGTCTTCTCGGAGAGGTACAGATTGCCGAAGATCTCTCCTTGGACCCGGATCGGGACGCCGAGGAAGCTCTTCATCGGCGGGTGGCCGGGCGGGAAACCGGCCGAGCGCGGGTCGACGGAGAGATCGCCGAGCCGGATCGTCCGGGGCTCTTGGATCAGTGCGCCGAGGAGCCCGGCGTGGCCGTCGGGCCGGCGGCCGATGCGGTGGGCCGTGTCCTCGTCGACGCCGTGGGTGACGAATTCGGAGAGGCCGTCGTTCTCCTCGTCGACGACCCCGATGGCGGCGTAGCGGGCGTCGGCGAGTTCGGCCGCCGTCTCGCAGATCCGGTCGAGGGTGGAGCGGAGTTCCAGGCCGGTGCCGACCGAGCGCATCGCCTCGAGCAGCTGCGGTACCCGGGCCGTGAGCTCCGTCGACAGGCCCTGCAGACTGCGGGTGGCCCGGTTCGCGGCCTCCAGGGAATCGGCTTCCCCGGGGTCCGCCGGGCGCGCGGGCACCGACGGGACGGGAGGAGCCTGAGGATCCGGGGGATCGGGCACGGCGGCGGTCATGACCTTGAGCCTAGTAAGTCCGATTTGGCGAGAAAAGTCGGCCGCTCGGATACGAGGAGGGCTTCGGTCAGCCGGCGCCTCCGCTGAGCGACAGCTCGCTCTCGCGCTCCCGCTCCAGCATCCGCCGCAGGGGCCCCTCGACGCCCACCAGCTCCGCGTACGGGCCGCGCTGCACGGTACGCCCCTCGTCCAGGACCAGCACCTCGTCGACGGCGTCGAGGCCGCGCAGGCGATGGGTGATCAGGACGGTGGTACGGCCCTCGGTGGCCAGCAGCAGATCGTCGGTGAGCGCGTCGGCCGTGGCGAGGTCGAGGTGTTCGGCCGGCTCGTCGAGGACGAGCACCGGGAAGTCGGCGAGGAGCGCCCGGGCCAGGGCGAGGCGCTGCCGCTGACCGCCGGAGAGCTTCGAGCCGTGCTCGCCGACCATGGTGTCGAGGCCGTCGGGCAGCCCGTCCACCCAGGCCAGGAGCCTGGCCCTGCGGAGCGCGGCCCGCAGCTCGTCGTCGGTCGCGTCGGGGCGGGCCAGCCGCAAATTCTCGCGCAGGGAGCTGTCGAAGGTGTGGGCGTCCTGGGCGCAGAGCCCGACGAAGCGGCGGACGTCGTCACCGTCGAGCGAAGCGGCGTCCACCCCGCCGAGGCAGTACGTGCCGTCGTCGGCGTCCAGGAACCGCAGCAGCACCTGGGCCAGGGTGGTCTTCCCACTGCCCGACGCGCCGACCACGGCCACCCGGCGGCCGGCCTCCAGGGTCAGCCCGAAGCCGGTGAGCGCGTCCCGTTCCTGCCCGGCGTACCGGGCGCGGAGGCCGGTGAGTTCGAGGGGGAACGCGCTCCGCGGCGGTTCGGCGGGGTGCTCCGGCTCGTGTACGGGGAGGGGGGCGTCGAGCACGTCGTACACCCGCTCGGCACTCCGCTTGACGCGCTGGCGGTACTGGACGGCCAGCGGGAGGCCGGTGACGGCCTCGAAGGCGGCGAGCGGGGTGAGGACGACCACCGCGAGGTTGACGCCGTCCAGGCGTCCGTCGCGGAGGGCCTGGATCCCGACGACGGCGGCCGCGGCGACCGTGAGACCGCAGGCGAGCGCGGAGAGCCCGGCGCCCAGAGCGGTGGCGGCGGACTGCCGGGAGGCGATGGAGGTGAGCGTACGGTCGGCGTCCCTGGCCCGGCCGACACGGTCGGGCAGCGCCCCGGCGACGGTGAGTTCAGCGCAGCCGCGCAGCAGGTCGACGACGCCGGTGGCGAGCGTGCCGCGCGCGGGGGCGAGCTGCCGCTCGGCCCGGCGGGCGAGGGCGCCGCTCAGCAGCGGGACCGCCAGCCCCGCGGTCAGCAGTCCGACGGCGAGGACGGCCCCGGCCTCGGGCAGCAGCCAGGCGGTGAAGCCGACGGAGCCGGCCCCGACGAGGAGGGCCGCTCCCACCGGGAGCAGCCAGCGCAGCCAGTAATCCTGGAGGGCGTCGACGTCCTGGACCAGCCGGGAGAGCAGATCGCCGCGCCGGGTGCGGCGCAGGCCGGCCGGGGTGATGCGCTCCAGGCGCCGGTAGACGGAGACCCGCAGCTCCGCGAGCATCCGCAGCACGGCGTCGTGGGAGACGAGCCGTTCGGCGTACCGGAACACGGCCCGGCCGATGCCGAAGGCGCGCGTAGCGGTGACGGCCACCATCAGATAGAGCACGGGCGGCTGTTCGGAGGCACGGGATATGAGCCAGCCGGACACGGCCATGAGGCCCACGGCCGATCCCAGGGCCAGGCCGGCGAGCAGCAGCGCGAGCCCCATCCGGCCCCTGAGCTCCCCTGCCATGGCGCGCACCCGTCGCAGGAGACGGACCCGATCGCCGCCGGTGCCTCCCTCCTGACCGTGGTCCCGGGCGCCGACCGGCCCACGGCCCGGGCTCTCCGTACGGGCGGCATCGCCCGAGCCGTCGCCCGGAGCGCGGACGCTGCCGTCGCGCGCGTTGAGGGCATGGAGGTCATCGGGGGTCCGACCAGCGCCCTGGTCTCCGCCCTGGGTACCGGGTTCGCTCCGGTCGGTCAGCGCCTCAGCCGCCCGCTCGGGAGCGGTCGGGGCCAGCGACACCACGCGGTCCGCGATCGCGAGGAGAGCGGGGCGGTGTACCACCAGGAGCACCGTCCGGCCGGCCGCGAGGCGCCGTACCGCGTCGACCACGGCCGCCTCGGTCTCCCCGTCCAGCGCGGCCGTGGGCTCGTCCAGGAGCAGCAGCGGCCGGTCGGCCAGGAACGCCCGGGCCAGGGCGAGGCGCTGCCGTTGACCGGCCGAGAGGCCTGCCCCGTCCTCGCCGAGCACGCTGTCCATCCCGGCCGGGAGTCCGTCGACGAACCCGTCCGCTCCCGCGTCCCGCAGGGCCTCCCGTACCGCCTGGTCGGAGGCGTCGGGGCGGGCCAGTCGGACGTTCTCCGCGATCGTCCCCGCGAAGAGGTACGGCCGCTGGGGCACCCAGGCGATCCGCGACCGCCACTCCTCCAGGTCCAGCGAACCGAGTTCGGCGTCCCCGACCCACACCGCTCCGCCCGGCTCGGGCTCCGCGAACCCCAGTACGACATCGAGCAGGGTGGACTTGCCGATCCCGCTCGGCCCCACCAGGGCCACGGTCTCGCCCGGCGCCACGATCAGCGACGCGCGGTCCAATGACGGCTCGGTGCGCCCATCGTGCCGGACGGTCACGCTCGACAGCTCGAAGCGCGGGGACCCCGCGGGCACGGCGGCGGTACCGCTCGTGCGGACCGGTGTCTCCAGGACCTCGAAGATCTCCTCGGCGGCCGCCAGCCCCTCCGCCGCCGCGTGGTACTGCGCCCCGACCTGCCGGATCGGCAGATACGCCTCGGGGGCGAGGATCAGGATCACCAGGCCGGTGTAGAGATCGAGATCGCCGTGGACCAGCCGCATCCCGATCCCGACGGCGACCAGCGCCACCGAGAGGGTCGACAGCAGTTCCAGCGCGAAGGAGGACAGAAAGGCGATCCGCAGCGTCCTCATCGTGGCCCGGCGGTACTCCGAGGTGATGGCGCGGATCGACTCGGCCTGCGCCTTGGCGCGTCCGAAGACCTTGAGCGTCGGCAGCCCCGCCACCACGTCCAGGAAGTGCCCCGAGAGCCGGGACAGCAGCTTCCACTGCCGGTCCATCCGGGCCTGGGTGTACCAGCCGATCAGGATCATGAAGAGGGGGATGAGGGGCAGGGTGACGACGATGACGGCCGCCGAGACCCAGTCCTCGGTGACGATCCGCGCCAGCACCGCCACGGGAACCACCACCGCGAGCCCTAGCTGCGGCAGATAGCGCGCGAAGTAGTCGTCGAGCGCGTCCACTCCCCGCGTGGCCAAAGCGGCGAGCGAACCCGCCCGCTGACCGCTCAGCCACCCGGGCCCCAGCTCGGCCGCGCGCGCGAGCAGCCGGCCCCGCAGCTCGGACTTGACCGCCGCGCCGGCCCGGTGAGCGGCCAGCTCCGTGAGCCAGGAGACCAACGCCCGCCCCCCGGCGACACCGGCGAGCAGCAGCAGCGGGGTGGTGAGATCGGAGACCGACCGGCCCTGCTGGAAGGCCCCCACCACCACGTCGGCGATGAGCATCGCCTGGGCGACGACCAGCGCCGCTCCGAACAGGCCGAGCACCACCACCGCCGCCAGGAAGCGGCGAGTGGCCCGGGCGTAGCGGAGCAGACGCGGATCGATCGGTTTCACGTGAAACATCTCCCACTCATGAGCGGTGTCAGTGCGCAGCGTCGGCGATGTGCTGCGTGCCGATCCGCTTGCGGAACACCCAGTAGGTCCAGCCCTGGTAGAGCATCACCAGCGGTGTCGCCACGGCCGCGCACCACGTCATGATCTTCAGCGTGTACGGGCTCGACGACGCGTTCGTCACCGTAAGGCTCCACGCCGGGTCGAGCGACGACGGCATGACGTTCGGGAAGAGCGTCAGGAAGAGCATCGCGACCGCCGCCGCGATCGTGACGCCCGACAGGGCGAACGACCAGCCCTCGCGCCCGGCCTTGATGGCAACGACGGCTCCGACCAGTGCCACCACCGCGACGACCATGGCGATGAGGCTCCCGGTGTCCCCCTTGTCGGCCTGGGTCCAGGAGAGGAAGCCGAGGGCGAGGACGGCGGTGACGAGCCCCAGCTTGAGGGCCAGTGCCCGCGCCCGGAGGCGGATGTCCCCGACCGTCTTGAGCGCCGCGAAGACCGCGCCGTGGAAGGTGAAGAGGGTCAGCGTGACGAGTCCGCCGAGGAGGGCGTAGGGGTTGAGCAGGTCGGTGACCGTACCGACGTACTCCATCCGCGCGTCGATCTTCACTCCGCGCACGATGTTGCCGAAGGCGACGCCCCACAGCACGGCGGGGATCAGGGAGGTCCAGAAGATGGCCTGCTCCCAGTTGCGCTGCCACGTCTCCTCCGGCCGCTTCGCCCGGTACTCGAAGGCGACACCGCGCACGATGAGGCAGACCAGGATGAGCAGCAGCGGCAGGTAGAAGCCGGAGAAGAGCGTCGCGTACCACTCGGGGAACGCGGCGAAGGTCGCACCGCCGGCGGTCAGCAGCCACACCTCGTTGCCGTCCCAGACGGGGCCGATGGTGTTGATCAGCACCCGCTTCTCGGTGCGGTCCCGGGCGAGCAGCTTGGTGAGGACGCCGACGCCGAAGTCGAAGCCTTCGAGGAAGAAGTAGCCGATCCACAGGACGGCGATGAGTACGAACCAGACGTTGTGGAGTTCCATGCCTCGATCTCCTCAGCCTCAGTACGAGAAGGCCATGGGCCGGTCGGGGTCGCGCTGATCCCCGCCGATCTTGGTGGGCGGATTGAGGTCGGACTCGGTGAGCTCGGGCGGTCCGGCCTTGACGTACTTCACGAGCAACCTGACCTCGATCACGGCGAGCACCGCGTACAGCAGGGTGAAGACGATCATCGAGGTGAGCACTTCGGCCTGCGTGGTGCCGGGTGAGACCGCGTCCTTGGTGCGCAGCACGCCGTAGACCACCCACGGCTGACGGCCCATCTCTGTGAAGATCCAGCCCCAGGAGTTGGCGATCAGCGGGAAGGCCATGGTCCAGAGGGCGACCAGCCAGTACCACCGGCTGAGCTTCGGGCTGAGCGCCTTCCGGAAGAGGACGAGATGGGGCACCTCGTCCTCACCCGTCCGCAGCCCCGGCGGGAGGAGGAACTTCCTGCGGGTCAGCCAGAGGCCGAGCATGCCGAGGGAGAGCGAGGCCATACCGAAGCCGATCATCCAGCGGAAGCCCCAGTAGGCCACGGGGATGTTCGGGCGGTAGTCGCCGGGGCCGAACTTCTCCTGCTCGGCCTTGTTGATGTCGTTGATGCCCGGGACGTGCGAGGTGAAGTCGCCGTTGGCCAGGAAGGACAGCAGGCCGGGGACCTCGATGGCAACCTTGTTGTGGCCCTCGTCGACATCGCCGTAGGCGAAGATCGAGAAGGGTGCGGGCGCCTCGCCGTCCCAGAGCGCCTCGGCGGCGGCCATCTTCATCGGCTGCTGCTTGTACATCACCTTGCCGAGCATGTCGCCGCTGATGGCCGTGCCGAGCCCGGCGATGATCAGGGTGATCAGGCCGACCCGCAGCGAGGTGCGCATCACCCGGACGTGCTTCTTCCGCGCCAGGTGGAAGGCGGAGATGCCGACCATGAAGGCGCCGCCGACCAGGAAGGCGGCCGTCATGGTGTGGAAGAACTGGGTGAGGGCGGTGTTCTGGGTGAGCACGAGCCAGAAGTCGGTGAGCTCGGCCCGGCCGCGCTCCTCGTTGATGCGGTAGCCGACCGGGTGCTGCATCCAGGAGTTCGCCGCCAGGATGAAGTAGGCGGAGAGGATCGTGCCGATCGACACCATCCATATGCAGCCGAGGTGGATCTTCTTCGGCAGCTTGTCCCAGCCGAAGATCCAGAGACCGATGAAGGTCGACTCGAAGAAGAAGGCGATCAGGGCCTCGAAGGCGAGGGGGGCACCGAAGACGTCGCCGACGAAGCGCGAGTAGTCGGACCAGTTCATGCCGAACTGGAACTCCTGCACGATGCCGGTGACCACACCCATCGCGATGTTGATCAGAAAGAGCTTGCCCCAGAACTTCGTGGCCCTGAGGTACTTCTCGTTCTCCGTACGTACCCAGGCCGTCTGAAGACCGGCGGTGAGCGCGGCGAGGGAGATCGTCAGGGGGACGAAGAGAAAGTGGTAGACGGTGGTGATGCCGAACTGCCAACGCGCCAGAGTCTCTGGCGCCAGAGCGAGGTCCACGTCGTCTTCTCCTTACATCGCCGTGGTCACGGAGGCGACCTGCCCCTTTAATCCCACCCATCCCGGGATGAACCGTGACACGCTTGTGAACGCGTTCACATTCACAAGCATTATGACTCATACGAAATCCGTATGAGTACGGGGGGTGCCCTACTCGAAGGTCACCCCTTCCCTCAGCCTTCAACATATTGTTGAATCTGGGGTATGACCCTTCGTATCCGTCTCTCCTGGCCCGCCGGTCACACCACGGCCACCATCGACGAAACCCCCACGAGCAAGGCGCTCGTGGGGGTTCTTCCGATCACTTCCACCGCCCGGACCTGGGGCGAGGAAGTGTATTTCGACACACCGGTCTCCACCGGGGTCGAGTCCGACGCGCGACAGGTGGTGGAGCCCGGGACCGTCGCCTTCTGGACGGAGGGCGACGCGCTCGCGCTCCCCTACGGCCCGACCCCGATCTCCCGGGGCGACGAGTGCCGGCTCGCCGCCCCGTGCAACGTCCTCGGCTCGCTCGACGGCGACCCGCGCGTCCTGGCCACCGTCAGGGACGGCGACCCGATCCGGGTGGAGCTGGTGACCGACTGAGGGTCTCCCGCCCCGCCCCGGCCGGGTGAGTCACCCCTGCCCGCCGGCTAGCTCTCCTTGCGGAAGCCCTCCGCCGCCTTCAGGAACAGGTCGTTCGCCTCGCACTCACCGATCGTGACGCGCACGCCCTCACCCGCGAACGGCCGCACCACCACACCGTGCCGCTCGCACTCCGCCGCGAAGTCCACCGTCCGCTCACCGAGCCGCAGCCAGACGAAGTTCGCCTGGGTGTCCGGCACGGTCCAGCCCTGGGCCACGAGCCCGGCGTGGACCCGCTCGCGCTCCGCCACCAGCGAGCCGACCCGGCCGAGCAGCTCGTCCTCGGCCCGCAGCGAGGCCACCGCCGCGTCCTGCGCCACCTGACTCACCCCGAACGGCACCGCCGTCTTGCGCAGCGCCGCCGCCACCGGCTCATGGGCGACCGCGAAACCGACCCGCAGCCCCGCGAGGCCGTACGCCTTGGAGAACGTGCGCAGCACGGCCACGTTCGGACGGTCGCGGTAGAGCTCGATGCCGTCCGGGATGTCGGCGTCGCGGACGAACTCCCGGTACGCCTCGTCGATCACCACCAGGACGTCGGAGGGCACCCGGTCCAGGAACCGCTCCAGCTCGGCCCGGCGCACGGCCGTACCCGTGGGGTTGTTCGGATTGCAGACGAAGATCAGCCGGGTCCGGTCGGTGATCGCCTCGGCCATCGCGTCGAGGTCGTGCACCTCGCCCTCGGTCAGCGGCACCTGCACCGGGGTCGCCCCGCTGATCTGCGTGATGATCGGGTACGCCTCGAAGGACCGCCAGGCGTACATGACCTCGTCACCGGGGCCGGCCGTCGACTGGATCAGCGACTGCGCGATCCCCACCGAGCCGGTCCCGGTGGCCAGGTGCGAGACGGGGACGCCGAAACGGTCGGCGAGCTCCTGCATCAGGCCGGTGCAGGCCATGTCGGGGTAGCGGTTGAAGGAGGCGGCCGCGGACAGCGCGCTCTCCATGACACCCGGCAGCGGCGGGTACGGGTTCTCGTTGGAGGACAGCTTGAAGGCGACCGGGCCGCCCGCGGCGGCCGGCTTGCCCGGCTTGTACGTCGGAATGCCGTCCAGCGCGGCGCGCAGCCTCGGGCCGCCCGCACTCGTCCCGCCGGCCCCGCCGGTCTCGCTCACTGCACTCACTGTGGTCCTCCTCGACCGTCCGTACCACCAATGCTCCTCACCTTATGAGGATTCGCCTCCGCTGCGAATGGGCTGTGGACAACCTCATCCCTGAGCTGTGGAAAACAGAGGGAGCGCGGGGCCGGGTGGCGCGCGCCGGTGGCGAGCGCCGTGGCGCGCATCCCCCGTAGAGGTGAGTTGAGACCTCTTCGAGACCTCGCCCCGGTGGCAGGCTCATGCCCGTCGACAACCATAGATCCACCGCCAGACGCCCTAACTCTCTTTCTTTCCAAGGCAATTGACCTTTTTCGATCTTGCAGAAACGTGCCTGTCAACGAGTGAATATGCGACCGGCCCACCCACCCGCCCTCGCCCTACTATCGGCTCGCCATGACAGCAGCAGGGAAGCACCAGGTGAGCCGGGCACAGACCCGGGGAAGCCGGCAGGGCAGAGCGGGCATCCGGGATGTGGCCGCCGCCGCCGGGGTCTCCATCACGACTGTCTCCGACGCGCTCAACGGCAAGGGCCGGCTACCGGACGCCACCCGCCGCCACGTTCGCGAAGTCGCAGACCGGCTGGGCTACCGCCCGTCCGCAGCGGCCCGCACGCTCCGTACCGGCAAGTCGGGCCTCATCGGCCTGACCGTGACGACCTACGGGGATGAACCTTTCACCTTCACCGAATTCGCGTACTTCGCGGAGATGGCCAGAGCCGCGACCTCGGCCGCGCTCGCCCGGGGCTACGCCCTGGTCATCCTCCCCGCCACCTCCCGCCATGACGTCTGGTCGAACGTCGCCCTCGACGGCACCGTCGTCATCGACCCCTCCGACCACGACCCGGTCGTCACCGAGCTGGTCCGCCAGGGCCTGCCCGTCGTCTCCGACGGGCGCCCCGCCGGCACCCTCCCGGTCACCGCCTGGGTCGACAACGACCACGAAGCCGCCGTCCTCGACCTCCTCGACCACCTCGCCGCCGCCGGCGCCCGCCGGATCGGGCTGCTGACCGGCACCACCACCGACACGTACACCCGCCTCTCCACCACCGCGTACCTCAACTGGTGCGAACGGGTCGGACAGGACCCCGTCTACGAGGCCTATCCGGCGCACGATCCGTGCGCGGGCGCCGTCGCGGCCGACCGGCTGCTCGCCCGCCCCGACCGCCCCGACGCCGTGTACGGCCTCTTCGACCCCAATGGAACCGACCTCCTGGCGGCCGCACGCCGCTACGGACTGCGCGTACCGGACGACCTGCTGCTGGTCTGTTGCAGCGAATCGACCGTGTACGCCACCACCGAACCGCCCATCACGACCCTCTCGCTCAAGCCGCGCCGGATCGGTACGGCGGTCGTCCAGCTGCTCATCGACGCCATCGAGGGGAGCGATGCCGACGGGCCGGTCGAGCGGGTGATACCGACCGAACTCATCGTCCGGACCTCCTCCCAGCGGCGCTCCCCCCGGACGACCGTCAGCCCGCCCCGCTCCCCCTCCCAGGACGAGAAGGACTGAGAGAGGGACGGGGAAGGCCCGGAAGCGATCCGGAAGCGGGCCGGGAGGGCCGCGAAGAGAGCCGGGGGAGCCGCCGAGACGGTCCTCGGAGGTCCGGGAAACGTCGCGTACGCGCCGATGTCCGGCCCAAACCGAGGACCGGCCCGGCTCGAACCCTGGCCTGGACCTTCTCAATTCGGGCGAAACAACCGGTGAACCCGGAGTGGACCCGGATTCACCACCCCTGGTGCGTCACACAGGAGGACCCTCATTCCTATGATGGGCGCACGACACCGCGGACCACCCCGACCAGGCCGGTCCGCGATGTGCAGGGCATCGCGACGGTGGTGGAGGGGTCGATGACTCAGGGGGCCGGGCAGGAACCCGTGGTGCGCACGGCGACATTGCGTGACTTCCGCGTACCGCCGTACGCCCGGGTGCCCGTGCAGGGCCATGCCACGGAACCTCCGGCCGACGCTCCGGGGCTCCCCGCGGCGCCGGCCGCGGTGGCACCGACAGCGGTGGCACAGGCCCCGGTGGCGCAGATCGCGGTGGCACCCGCGCCGGGCGCGCCGAGAAGCGGCGCCGGCATGTCCGACGTCCCGCTCGAGCGCACGCTCCACCTCGGCACCGTCGTGGCGTCCCGCGCGGACGGCCCCGCCGCCTCCGTTCCCGACGTCCCCGCGTCCCCCCCGGTGCCCGCCGTGCCCGGGGGCCACCCCGGAAACGCCTTCCCGGAGGGTGACCTCCCCGAGGGCTACACCCCCACCGAGCGCGACCTCCCGGTCATCAACCGGGGCGACACCGTCCAGGTGCAGGTCGACCCGGCTCCGGCGCCCGCACCGGCTCCGGCGGCGGGCGAGGGCCCGGGCCCGCTCTTCGTCGTCGGCGACGTCCACGGCTATCTCGACGAACTCGTCGCCGCGCTGCGCGAGAAGGGCCTCATCGACGAGAACGGCGGCTGGGCCGCGGGCAACGCCCGCCTCTGGTTCCTCGGAGACTTCACCGACCGCGGACCCGACGGCATCGGTGTCATCGACCTCGTCATGCGGCTCTCCGCCGAGGCGGCCGCCGCCGGCGGCTACTGCAAGGCCCTGATGGGCAATCACGAGCTGCTGCTCATCGGCGCCAAGCGCTTCGCCGACACCCCCGTCAACTCCGGCGCCGGCACCGCCACCTTCCAGGCCGCCTGGCTGCTCAACGGCGGCCAGAAGTACGACATGGACCGCCTCCAGGACGTCCACCTCCAGTGGATGTCCCGGCTCGACGCCGTGGTGGAGGAGGACGGACACCTCCTCCTGCACTCCGACACCACCGCGTACCTCGACTACGGCAGCACCATCGAGGACGTCAACGAGACCGTCCACGAGATCATCAACCGCAACGACGCCGACGAGGTCTGGGACCTGTTCCGGAAGTTCACCAAGCGCTTCGCCTTCCGCGACGACGGCGGCCCGGAGGCGGTGCGGGAGCTGCTCGGCACCTACGGCGGCCGCCGCGTCGTGCACGGCCACAGCCCCATCCCGTACCTCCTGGGCCAGGTGGGCACCGAGGACGGCGAGGGCGGCTCGGACCCGACCGTCGACGGACCCCACGTCTACGCCGACGGCCTGGCGATCGCCATGGACGGCGGTGTGACCATGGCCGGAAAGCTTCTGGTCGTCCAACTCCCCCTGAACGGCTGAGGTATAACCCTGCGCATCCGGGCCAGGCGATTTCGGGAAACCCCCTGTCACGGTGGCGCGGAACCGGAATACCATCGGCTCATCCGTAGCAGGCTCTCCTCCGTTTCCGCCCCACTGCCCGGCGTTCTTCCCCGGGCGGTCCGGCCCTACGGAGCATCGGGGGATGCACATGAACGTGGCTCCGCACCTGCTGACCGAGGACCGCGCCGAGTACGAGCGCACCCTCGACGAGGCACTGCGTCACGCGCACGAACGCCCGGATCTCGCCGAGGTCGGGAAGCGGCTCACGACCGCACAGTTGCGCGCCATGGCGCTGAGCGCGACCGCGCTCATCACGGCCGCGGCCGCACCCGAATACGACCACTTCGTGAAGATACGTGAGCAGGGACGGTCACCCGGCGGTACGAGCGTCATGGGCGCCGTCCTCGCGGCGGACGGCGACGGAGCGAGCGGCGGCCCCGGCGCGGGCGTCGTCGCGATCGTCACGGTCCTCGCGCCCGTGCTGGCGGGCACCGCGGCGGTGATCTTCCTACTGGTCGGGGCCGTACTGAAAGTCCTCGCCCCCACCCTGCAGTTCGCCGACACCCTGCTGACGGCGGGCTGGTTCTTCGGCGCCGTCGCCGCGGCCGGGCTGCTCTGCGCGGCCGCCGGACTGCTCGTCACGGCGCTGCGCAACAGAGCCACCGAGGTGGGCGCGGCGGACCCGGGCACCGCCGAAGGGACCGAGCTGTCCCGGGCCAGGGAGGCCTGGCGGCACGCGCTGCTGGAACGGGGCATCCTGCCGTTCCTGCGCGCCGCGCTGGCCGACCCCGGTGCCACCCGCCCGGCCCCGGCCGCCAGGCCGCGCCCGGTCTCCAGGATCCCCAAGGTCGGCTACAGCGGTCCGGACTTCTCCAGCCCCGGCGAGGGCGGATCGGCCACCCGCCCGACGTACAGCAGCCCGGACTTCTCCAGCCCCGACTTCGGCCCGCCCGAGACCATCCCGGACTGACCCCCACGGCGCCCCCGCCCCGCCCCCTACCCGGCTCGGGGGCGGCGGGGGCCCGGCGTCACTCCGCCAGCGGGAGGTACACCCGGTTGCCGGCAGCGGCGAATTCGGCGGACTTCTCCGCCATCCCGGCCTCGATCTCGTCCGGCTTCAGATCGCCGCCGTGCTGCCGCCGGATGTCCTGCGAGATCTTCATCGAGCAGAACTTCGGACCGCACATCGAGCAGAAGTGCGCGGTCTTCGCCGGCTCGGCCGGCAGCGTCTCGTCGTGGAACTCCCGGGCCGTGTCCGGGTCGAGCGCCAGGTTGAACTGGTCCTCCCAACGGAACTCGAACCGCGCGTCCGACAGCGCGTCGTCCCACTCCTGCGCCCCCGGGTGCCCCTTCGCGAGGTCCGCCGCGTGCGCCGCGATCTTGTACGTGATGACACCGGTCTTCACGTCGTCGCGGTTCGGCAGGCCCAGGTGCTCCTTGGGGGTGACGTAGCAGAGCATCGCCGTCCCCCACCAGGCGATCATCGCCGCACCGATGCCGGAGGTGATGTGGTCGTAGGCGGGCGCGACGTCCGTGGTCAGCGGGCCGAGGGTGTAGAACGGCGCCTCCTCGCAGATCTCCTGCTGGAGGTCGATGTTCTCCTTGATCTTGTGCATCGGGACGTGCCCCGGGCCCTCGATCATCGTCTGCACCTGGTGGCGCTTGGCGATCGTGTTCAGCTCGCCGAGCGTGCGCAGCTCGGCGAACTGCGCGTCGTCGTTGGCGTCCGCGATCGAGCCGGGCCGCAGCCCGTCGCCCAGCGAGTAGGTGACGTCGTACGCCGCCAGGATCTCGCAGAGCTCCTCGAAGTGGGTGTAGAGGAAGTTCTCCTTGTGGTGCGCCAGGCACCAGGCGGCCATGATCGAGCCGCCGCGCGAGACGATGCCGGTCTTGCGGCGGGCGGTCAGCGGCACGTACGGCAGCAGCACGCCGGCGTGGACCGTCATGTAGTCGACGCCCTGCTCGGCCTGCTCGATGACCGTGTCCTTGTAGACCTCCCAGGTCAGCTCCTCGGCCCGGCCGTCGACCTTCTCCAGGGCCTGGTAGAGCGGGACGGTGCCGATCGGCACGGGGGAGTTGCGCAGCACCCACTCGCGGGTGGTGTGGATGTTCCGGCCGGTGGACAGGTCCATCACCGTATCGGCGCCCCACTTGGTCGCCCACGTCATCTTCTCCACCTCCTCCTCGATCGAGGAGGTGACGGCGGAGTTGCCGATGTTGGCGTTGACCTTCACCAGGAACCTCTTGCCGATGATCATCGGCTCGATCTCCGGGTGGTTCACGTTGGCCGGCAGGACGGCGCGCCCCGCCGCGATCTCCTCCCGGACGACCTCGGGGGAGACGTTCTCGCGGATGGCGACGTACTCCATCTCCGGGGTGATCTCGCCCCGGCGGGCGTACGCGAGCTGGGTCACCGCCTGGCCGGCACGGCCCCGGCGGGGCTGGCGCGGACGGCCCGGGAAGACCGCGTCGAGGTTCTTCAGCCCGCCGCGCGGCGAGGTGTGCTTGATCCCGTCGTCCTCGGGGCGGACCGGGCGGCCCGCGTACTCCTCGGTGTCGCCCCGGCCGATGATCCAGTTCTCGCGCAGCGGCGGAAGGCCCCGCCGTACGTCGGTGTCGATGGTGGGGTCGGTGTACGGGCCGGACGTGTCGTACAGCGTCACGTCCTTGCCGTTGGTGAGGTGCACCTGGCGGACCGGCACGCGGAGGTCGGGGCGCGAGCCCTCGACGTACCCCTTGTGCCAGCCCGGCTTGCGCTCGTCCTGGCTGGTGGCAGGCGTGCGTGCATCCTGAATGGTCATGAGACCGATCTCCCTACGCCGGCATTACCCGGTAACAGGTTCGGCGGTCGGCGCAGCCTCTTCCCGTACGCACGTCACTGCGTGCGTACGGTGATCAGCGCCCTCTCAGCCCGGTGCTCCGAGCTCCCGCGTGTGCAAAGGTGCCACCACGCTAGCGGCAACCCGGGCGTGCTGAACAGTGGGCCCCCGCCGTTCTTGCGATGATCGGTCGGTGACTTCCTCGCAGCAGACCCCCGGCCCCCCCGACGACGGCGACGGAGACGGCGGCGGCGCTGCCGGGCACGGACACCACGGACACGCCCCCGCGCACACGCACAGCCATGGCCCCGCCGCGCCCGTCTCCCGGCATCTGCGGAAGGTCATCGCGGCGGTCCTGATCCCCTTCGCCACCGCCGTCGTCGTCGGGCTCGCGGTGCTGTGGCCCGGTGGCGCCCCGGCGCACGAGCGCACCGGGGTCGGCTTCGACCGGCAGACCGAGCAGGGCAGGGTCGTCTCGGTGGAGCGGGTCGACTGCAAGGACGTGAACGCCGCGCAGGTGCCGCCGACCGGCGACGTCTCCACGCCGCAGGGGCGCGAGGCGGTCAACGCCCAGCAGGGGCAGTGCGCGAAGGCCACGGTCGAGGTCACCAGCGGGGACGATCAGGGCCGTAGGTTCGTCGAGGTCGTGCAGCCGGACGCGCCCCGGCAACTGCGCGAGGGGCAGGGCGTCGTCGTGGCGTACGCCCCCGACGCGCCGCGCGATCTGCAGTACTCGGTCACCGATGTGAACCGCAAGGTCCCCTTGACGGTGCTCGCCCTGATCTTCGCGGTCGCGGTGGTGCTCGTGGGCCGCCTACGCGGTCTGATGGCGCTCATCTCGCTCGCGGTGAGCTTCGTGATCCTGACGTTCTTCATCCTGCCGGCGATCCTGCAGGGCTCGAATCCGCTGGTGGTGGCCGTGGTCGGGTCGAGCGCGATCATGCTGATCGCGCTCTACATGTGTCACGGCCTCTCCGCCCGCACCTCGGTCGCGGTGCTCGGCACCCTGATCTCCCTGCTGCTGATCGGGCTGTTGGGCTCGCTCTTCATCGGCTGGGCGTCGCTGTCCGGCAACACGGACGACAACACCGGCCTGATCCACGGCCTGTACCCGGACATCGACATGTCGGGTCTGCTGCTCGCCGGCATCATCATCGGCTCGCTGGGCGTGCTCGACGATGTGACGGTGACCCAGACGTCGGCGGTGTGGGAGCTGCACCAGGCGGATCCGCGCATGGGGCCGCGCGCGCTGTACCGGGCCGGGATCCGGATCGGCCGCGACCACATCGCGTCGGTGGTGAACACGCTGGTCCTCGCGTACGCGGGCGCGGCCTTGCCCCTGCTGCTGCTGTTCTCCATCGCGCAGAGCAGCGTGGGGGCGGTGGCCAACAGCGAGCTGGTCGCGGAGGAGATCGTCCGGACGCTGGTGGGGTCGATCGGCCTGGTCGCCTCGGTGCCGGTCACGACCGCCCTCGCGGCGCTGGTGGTCTCCGCCGACCGGCCGAGCGGGCCGGGTGTGCCGGGCCCGGCCGGCCTGGCGGACCCGGCCGGTTCGGCGGGTGGCGCGTCGGGCTTCCCGCGGAGGCGGCCGGCCAAGGGCGGCCGCCGCCGCCGCGCGAAGTGACCGTACGTGACCACCGCAGGCGGCAAACCGGGAGCGGGGGGCGGCGCGACGGCGGGGGCGGGAGCGGGGGCGACCCCGCCTCAGCCGGCGTTCTCCTCCGCGAGGATCCGGCCGAGGGCCGCCTCCAGGTTGTCCTCGAAGTCACCGAGGGTCCGCTCCTGACCGAGCGGGACGAGCTTGTCCGTACGGTCGAGGAAGGCGACCAGCGGGGGAGCGCTGGCGCGGAACAGGGCGCGGTCGCCGCCGACCTGGAGCCGGATGGAGACGTCCGACAGGGCCTCCGGGGCGGTCGGCGCGATCCGGACATCGCCGTCACCGCTGGGGCTGTTGATGCCGTCGAGCAGCAACTCCCGTCCGAACGCCCAGGTCACGGGGGCGTCCCCGGGGAGGTGGAAGGTCATGCGCACCGCGTACGGATCCCGGGTCTCATAGCGCAGCTCCACCGGGATTCTGAAGGAGAGCTCCTCGGAGACGAGGAAGCTCATCAGGACTTCGGCCTGAACCGACTCTCGCATCATGTACCCCGCAGTGGATGAAGCAGTTGGGTAGAGACAGCTGCTGAAAGGTGCGATCAAAACGGCCAGGAATGATCCCCATGGCCCTCTTGACGCAATCGTGCTGCAAGCGCTAGCAGATCACAAGGAGTAATTTTTCAGATACTGATAGAGAACGCGAAGGAGCTGAAGAGTCTTCCGATCTCACTGCGTAGTCGATCGACTGCGGGCAGCAACCGTTCTTCCTGGTGGAGGGGGAGAGAAATGGCCATGGCGGCAGCCGTGGAGCCCGCCGTGATGGGGATCGCGGCGCAGACCGTGCCGAGCGCATATTCCTGACGCTCCACCAGGGGTTCCATTCGACCCATACCGCCCAAACGCTCCAAAAGCGCCCGATCGTTACGCACCGTATACGGAGTGATGGTTTCCACCGGATGGCGCTCAAGGTGGTCTTGACGGCTCTTCAGATCGAGTTGGCTGAGCAGACACTGGCCGATCGCATGGGCGTGACCGGTCTCCCGGAAGTCGGCCCACTCGGCGACGGCAGGGGCGGTGGGAGTATCGGCCACGGCGACCAGCTCGATCTCACCTTCGCGGTAGACGGCGAAGTAGACGGGGACGCCGATCTCGTCGCGCCAGTGCGCCAGTGAGTCTTCGATCTTGGTGCGACGATTCTGCAGAACTCCGCCTCCGGCCAGTCGGCCGGCGGCGTCGCCCAGGACGAACACGCCCTTCTCGCGGCGCAGATAGCCCTCGTGCGTCAGGGTGCGGAGCAGGTGGTACGCGGTGGGAAGCGGGAGCCCCGCCTCGCGCGCGAGTTGTTTGGCGGGCGCCCCGTCCTCGTGGGAGCCCACGGCCTCCAGGAGTCTCAGCGCCCGCTGCACCGAGCCGATCAGGGTAGGAACAGCGGTCTGCGAAGCCGTGGCCAAAGGTCACCCCCAGGCGTGTCGACGGGTGGCCTGCACCCGCTCGCGGGGGCCGCCCCCGCGCGCCCGCCGCGGCCTGGGATTCGGTGGGGCCCGCTGGCGGACCCGCCCGGGACAGAGAGCGCGCGGGTCACGACTGGAGGCCTACGCCTGATTCCCCGGGGCGGCAGAGAATTCCACTCTAATGGCAGCCTTCGGGCACCGACGCGGTTTCTACCAGGGCGTTCCCTCGCCCGGGCTAACGCCCGGGCGCCCGTTCATACCGGCGGGTAGCCGGTGCTACCAGTCCTCACGGGACGTCGAGGAGGACATGAACCTCCGTACCACGTACACCAGTCCGGCGACGAGGGCGACGAAGACCAGCACCTTGAAGAGCAGGCCGATGACGAAGGCCGCGATGCTGGTGATCAGACCGCCGAAGACGAACAGGGCGATGACGGGTATGGCCACCCACTTCACCCACCAGGGCATCCCCGCGAGAATCTCCCGTACGGCCATTGTCCTTACCTCATCTCCGAAAGAGTCCGTTCCGCGCACTCTGCACCGGACGCTTCCGATGCTAGGGGCGGGGAGGGGGTGCACGGGGGCCTCACAGCCCCCGCTCTCCCCTGATCCACCCCCTAGGGGAACGCCTTCCGAAGGCCCGGCGCTACGGGGTCAGCTCTCCGGCGGGGAGAAGACCACCATCACCCGCAGGTCCTCGGTGATGTGGTGGAACTTGTGCGCCACTCCGGCCGGGACGTAGACCACGCTGCCCCGGGCCACCTGCGTCGTCTCTGTCCCGACGGTGATCGCGGCCCGGCCGCTGACGACGAAGTACACCTCGTCCTGCGCGTGCGGCTGCTGCGGGTCGAGCGCGCCCGCGTCCAAGGCGTACAGACCGACCGACATGTTCCGCTCGCGCAGGAACTGGAGGTAGGCGCCGTCGTTGGCGGCGCGCTCCGCCTCCAGTTCGTCCAGCCGGAATGCCTTCATCGTGCGTCCGCCCCTGCCATTGGCTCGATCGTGTCTGCCACGATCAGACACATGAAGAATTTCGTAGTCAAGACGATCGCCAACGCGGGCGCCCTGGGGGTGGCGATCTGGCTGCTCCAGGACATCACCCTGACCGGAGACAGCACCGGCAGGAAGGCCCTGACGCTCATCCTCGTCGCGCTGGTTTTCGGCTTGGTGAACTTCTTGGTCAAGCCGGTCGTGAAGCTGCTGACGCTTCCGTTGTTCCTCCTCACGCTCGGCCTGATCACCCTGGTGGTCAACGCCCTCATGCTGCTGCTGACCTCCTGGCTCGCCGACCGGCTCGACCTCAGCTTCCATGTCGAAGGGTTCTGGACCGCCGTCCTCGGCGGACTGATCATCTCCGTCGTCTCGTGGGCGCTGAACGTCGTGCTGCCCGACGGAGACTGAGCGCGGGCAGCGGTACCGGAACATGGTGGTGGCGGCGGCGGGCGTGGTGCCTGCTCTCCGCCGTACGCGAGAAGGCGGAGGAACGGGCGGCATGCACAGCGGAACGAACGACGGTGGCGCGGACAGCGGCGTGCACAGCGGGACCCATGGGGTGGGCGGGGCCGAGGATTCGAGCGGGGCGGGCCGGATCGGCGCCTTCGGGGACCGGGCCGACGGAATGGGCGACGGCACCCGGGCGGTCCGGGCCGGGCTTCCCGAGCCCGTGAAGTACGAACCGACTCTGCCGGGGCCGGTGTTCGCAGCGCACTTCCACCTGCCCGGCGACCCGACCGGCCCCTACACCTACGGGCGGGACGAGAACCCCACCTGGACCCATCTGGAGCGCGCCCTCGGCGACCTGGAGGCTCCGGGGGAGCCGGACGTCGAGACGCTCGTCTTCGCCTCCGGCATGGCCGCGATCTCCGCCGTCCTGTTCTCCCAGCTCAAGGCCGGCGACACGGTCGTCGTACCGGACGACGGATACCAGGCACTGCCCCTCCTGCACGAGCAGCTGAGGGCGTACGGCATCGAGGTCCGCACCGCCCCGACCGGCGGCGACGCCCAGCTTTCCGTGCTGGACGGGGCGCGGCTGCTGTGGATCGAGACGCCGTCCAACCCCGGGCTCGACGTCTGCGACATCCGCCGGCTGACGCGCGCCGCGCACGAGGCCGGCGCGCTGGTCGCCGTCGACAACACCCTGGCCACCCCCCTCGGCCAGCGGCCCCTGGAGCTCGGCGCGGACTTCTCCGTCGCCAGCGACACCAAGGGCATGACGGGGCACGGGGACATCCTGCTCGGCCACGTCAGCTGCCGCGATCCCCGCCGGGCCGCGGAGGTACGGCGCTGGCGCAAGATCGTCGGCGCGATCCCCGGGCCGATGGAGGCCTGGCTCGCCCACCGTTCCCTGGCCACCCTCCAGCTGCGTCTGGACCGGCAGTGCTCCTCCGCCCTCGCTCTCGCGCAGGCGCTGCGCACGCGCGGCGACGTGAGCGGGCTGCGCTACCCCGGGCTGCCCGACGATCCCTCGCACGCGGTGGCGGCCTCGCAGATGCGGCGCTTCGGCTCCGTGGTCTCCTTCGTCCTGCCCGACCGGAGTCGCGCCGACCGCTTCCTCGACGAACTGCGCCTGGTGGACGATGCCACCAGCTTCGGCGGGGTCCGCTCCACCGCCGAGCGGCGCGGCCGCTGGGGCGGCGACGCCGTCCCGGAGGGCTTCATCCGCTTCTCCGTCGGCGCCGAGGACCCGGAGGATCTGATCGCGGACGTCCTCCGCGCCCTCGACCTGGTGGGCAAGGACGCGGTCTGACCTCCGAAAGGACGGAACGAGGTGCTCCGAGCCTCCCCCCTCGTGGCTCGGAACACCCCTGTTCCACGCGCGGAGAACCCGCCTGAACAAGGCTAGTTGACTCTGCGTCAGTGTCCAATCACGGGAGCGACAGAGACCTATCGACATATTTATAGTTGGACGGTCCTGAGGCGCCATCAGCCGACGCCTGATCACGACGGCGAGTCGAACGGCCACCGGGCCGGGAGGGGGCTGACATGGATCTGGCGCTGCTGCGCACGTTCGTCACGGTGCACCGGGCCGGTTCCTTCACCCGCGCCGCGGCCCTGCTCGGGCTCTCCCAGCCCGCCGTCACCAGCCAGATCCGTACGCTGGAGCGGCAGCTGGGCCGCCCGCTGTTCCTTCGTCAGGCCCGCGGTGTCACCCCCACCACCATCGGGGACGAGCTCGCCCACCGGGCGGCGCCGCATCTGGACGCCCTCGTCGAGATCGCCGAGGGCGACCTGGACGAGGAGAAGGGGGTCCGGACCCTGCACCTCGCAGGGCCGCCGGAGTTCACCGCGGCGCGAGCCCTGCCGGCGCTCACGCCCCTCGTCTCCCAGGGTCTCGCCGTGCGCGCCTCCTTCCTGGACAGCGCCGAGGACGTGCTCGACGGGCTCGCCGCCGGCCATCACGATCTGGCGATCTCCACCGCCCGCCCGCGGGGCGGGCTCCTCACCTCGACCCCGCTCTGCGACGAGGAACACGTCCTGGTCGCCGCCCCGCGCTGGGCCGCCCGGCTCGCGCCGGAGACGCTCTTACGCACGGGAGCGGTGGTCCTGGAACAGCTGCCGGTGGTGGAGGTCCACGAGTCGCTGCCGTTCGTCTCGCGCTACTGGGCCGCCGTCTTCGAGGGCAAACCTGCGCAGGCCGCCACTGTCGTCGCGCCCGACCTGCGGGCCGTCCTGGACTCCGCGGCCGCCGGTGCCGGACTGGCGGTACTGCCCCGCTATCTGTGCGAGGACGCCCTGGAGAGCGGACGGCTGGTGGCACTGCTCGATCCGCCGGTGCCTCCGCTACGGACCTACTTCCTGGTCGTCCGCACCGGCACCCTCGCCCTGCCCCCGATCGCGCGCGCCCACGAGTGTCTCCTGCGAGCCGCCGGGGGCTGGTGAGTTTCAGGACCGCCCTGGCGGGCCATTTTCTTCCCATGACCGAACGTCCCGTGGTCAAGCGCACCGCACGCGCCATCCTGCTCGACGGCAACGACCTCATTCTCATCAAGCGCACGAAGCCCGGGGTGGATCCCTATTGGCTGACGCCTGGTGGCGGGGTCGAGCCGTCGGACACCACCGTCGTCGAGGCCCTCCACCGCGAGGTGGACGAGGAGCTCGGCGCCAAGATCACCGATGTGGTCCCCTGCTTCGTCGACACCGTCGAGCACATCGTCGACGGCGGGGTCTCCGGAGTGAAGGTCCAGCACTTCTTCGTCTGCCGTCTCGAGTCGATGAACCCCGCGCTGCGCCACGGCCCCGAGGTCGAGGAGCCGTGCGGCGAGTACGAGATCGTCCGCGTGCCGTTCACCCGGGTCGGGATCGCGGCCGTCCACCTCGTCCCGCTGTCCCTGCGGCACTATCTGGACGGCAATATCGAGGGCGTCCGCGCGATGCACGCGCCTGACCTGGGCTGACCGCCGGCGGCGGCGTGCCCTCCCGGCACCTTGACCGTCGGACAGGGCCGCCTACGGCACCGCGACGAGGTCCTCCAGCGAGTCGTGGCGGATCCGGTCGGCGGGGATGCCCACGCCCCTCAGGGCGTGCACCCCGCTGCGGATCATGCCGAGCGGGCCGGAGAGGTACGCGTCGTAGCCGTTCCACGGGCCGTGGCCCCGTATGGCCTCCGGCAGCCGCCCCTGGTCCTCGGTGACCGGCCGCACCGACAGCCAGGGGAAGGTCTGCTGGAGTCGCATCATGGTGTCGATGTCGTAGAGGTCGTGGCCGCTGCGTGCTCCGTAGAAGACCTCGACGGGGCGCCGGTCCCCGTGCTCGGCGACATCCTCCACGAGCGCCTTCGACCGTCATCGACCCGGCGGGCGGCCCGAGCCGCAGCACATCGCCGGGGCGGGCGTGGTGCACGAGCGCCTGGGAGACCCAGCCGGCCGGGACCGCCTTGACGTGCAAGGAGAGCAGTCCATCGGGGCGAGGCGCCGAGGCGAAGGAGTAGTGCCGCCAGACACGCGGCCACCAGGCCGTCTCCAGAGTCGTGTACTGCCCCGCGCGGAAGGGGTACGGCTGGTCGGGGCGCAGCGTGATCACCGCGACGTCGGGGGTCCGCAGATCGTGCGCGACGACCTCGGCGCGCCAGCAGGGCGGCGCCTGCCGTTCGTCCTCGGCCGCCGCGTCGATCATGATCCGGGAGATCGTGGTGTAGGTGCGGATCCAGGCGGCTTCGGTCTCGGCGTCCCAGGTCGTGGTCGCGTACTGCACCAGCGCCCCGATGAGGGCCTCACCGACGGCCGGGTAGTGGGCGGCCTGTGTGCCGTACTTGCGGTGGCCGCGCCCGAGATTCCGGAGGTACTCGGTGAGCACGGGGGCGTTGTCCAGGTGCTCGGCCGCCGTCAGCAGGGCCTTGAGCAGACGGTCGCGCTGGGTGTCCATGGCCGCGGGGAACATCGCGCGCAACTCGGGGTGGCGGACGAAGAGCAGCGCGTAGAAGTACGAGGTCACCTTGTCGGCGACGGGCGCGATCTCGGCCAGCGTGCGGCGGACGAGTCGGGCGTCGGGAGAGGGCCCCGACGGTATGTGGGGCCGTATCTCCTCGTCAGCGCAGCGGGTGGTGGTCGCAGCGTCCATCGTGTGCCTCGCCCTCACGCATCCGGCTGGTGTCGCCGCAGCATGGCAGCGCCGACCGTCGATCCGGACAGAGAGTGCGATTCTCGGGCAGGCACGCCCGGGTTCCGGTTAGGCTGCCCTCTTTCGCACCAGTGCGTAGGCCTCCCGCAGATCGGGCCCCGCGTAGCTGTGCCGGGCGAGGTGCGCCAGATGATGGTCCGCGTTCACCGCCACCGTCTCGGACACCACCCCGAAGAGCGCCGCGTCGGACATCGAGTCTCCATAGGCGACGCAGTCCTCGAGGGACACACCGAACTCCGTGCAGAGCCGGTGGGCGATGCTCACCTTCGCTCTGGCGTTGAGGATCCCCGGCCGATGGATCGGCTGGGTGAACGGAACGGCGGGCCAGCGTGAGCCATAGGCGGCATCCGCGCCCCAGTCCAGCAGGCGCTCGACGAAGAAGTCCGGTGAGAGGGAGATGACGGCGCAGCGGTCCCCCTGAGCCTTGAGGTCCGCCCAGACCTCACGGATGCCGTCCAGCCAGGGCGCTCCCTCGAATGCGGCCGTGACCTGTTCCGCCGTCAGCTCGGACCACAGCTCACGCGCCTGCACCGCGAACTCGTCGGGGGTGAGCCCCTTGACCGGGAATCCCTCTTCCAGCGCGGCGATCTCCTCGCTCAAGCCGAGCTGCCGCGAGATCTCCACGGCGGCCGCCGACCCGCGGATCAGGGTGCCGTCCAGATCGAAGAGATGCAGCCGGGGTCCGTTGCCCGGAGAAGTCGTCATGTACGCCGAGGCTAGTAGGTGCGGTTACTCCCACGGTCAGACGCGGGCCGGTCTGGTTCCCGGGCACCGTGTTTCACGTGAAACATCTCCAGCGACCCGCACGGCGGGCACTCCTCGTCTTCCATGTCGCCGTATCGGTGGCTTGGCTCGGGCTCAGCGTGGGCCTGCTGACACTGGGCATCACCGCTTACACGACCGGCGACCCGTCGCTGACGCAGGCGGCGTACCGCGCCATGAAGGTGTTCGCGGACTGGCTGCTGGTCCCGGTCGCCCTCGGCACCCTGGTGAGCGGTCTGGTGCTGTCCCTCGGCACTCCCTGGGGCCTGGCCCGCCACCGCTGGGTCTGGATCAAATTCTGGATCACCATGGTGACGGCAGCCGCGACCGTCTTCGCGCTACGGCCCGAGATCGAGCACGCGGCCACCGCCGGTACCCCCGATAGCAGCCTGATCGCCGCGCCCACCGTGTCGACGGTCGCCTATCTCTTCATGACGGCGATCTCGGTGCTGAAGCCGTGGGGGCTGACCCGACGAGGCCGTCGGCTGCGGGTATCGGCCACTTCTCGGAAAGGGCTGGACGAACGATCATCGGGTCGGCCAGCCTGAGCACCATGCCGACATCGTTCCCGCCTCTCGACCAGCTCCCCATCCGGCGCCTCACCTCCAGCGATCTCCTCGCCTGCGCCGACCTCTCGGAAGACCGGGGCTGGCCGCGCGAGGAGCACAAGTGGGGTCTGCTACTCGCCGCCGGGACCGGGTACGGCATCGACGACCCGAGCGGCAAGGGGCTGGTCACCGCCTGTGTGGTGACCTCGTACGGTCCGGGGCTCTCCGCCATCGGCATGGTCCTGGTCGCCGAGCGCCACGCCCGTCAGGGCGTCGGACGCCGGCTGATGCATCACGTCCTGGCGGAACTCGGTGACACCCCGGTCACCCTGCACGCGACCCCGCACGGCCGGCCGCTCTACGAAGAGCTGGGCTTCGCCGTCACGGGCAACGCGGAGATGGTCCGCGGCCGCTTCACGTTCATGGAGCCGTCCCCCGAGGTACCGACCCGCCCGGCCACGGCGGACGACCTCCAAGCCGTCCTCCGTCTGGACTCCGAGATCTTCGGGCTCGACCGCACGCATATGATCACCCGCCTCCCGGCCTTCGCGGACCATCTCCGGGTCGCCGAGACGGACGGCGAGATCGTGGGCTTCGCCGCCGCCTGGCCCAACATGGACACCCATGTCATCGGCCCGCTGATCGCCCGCGACTCCGCCACCGCCCAGGCCCTCATCGCCTCGCTCGCCACGGCCAGCGACCGCCCTCTCCGGACGGACATCGACGTGCGGCACGGTTCCCTGCTGCGCTGGGTCAAGGCGAACGGCCTGGAGCCGATCGCCTTCAACGCCGTGATGACCCGTGCGCTGCCCGACCTCCCGGGCGATTGGAGCCGGCGCTTCGCCCCGCTGACGGTGGCAGCCGGATGACAGCGGCGAGTCACGCCGCTACTACTTGCATGCGCGGGCTTTTGCGCTCATCGTCTACTCTGGGATAAGCCGCTCAGGGAACGAGGAGAGAGAACATGACCGCGACCGACCCCGCACTCACCGCCCTCTCCCAGGGCTGGTGCGCCCTCTCGCTGCTGCACGGCCGGATCGAGTCGCACATCGAGAAGGAGCTGGAGGGCAAGCACGGTCTGAGCGTGCGCGAGTACTCACTCCTCGATGTCCTCAGCCGCCAGCACAGCGGCCCCGGGGGCCACCTGCAGATGAAGCAGGTCGCGGACGCGGTCGTCCTCAGCCAGAGTGCCACGACCCGGCTGGTGACCCGCCTGGAGGACCGCGGCCTGCTCACCCGGTACCTCTGCGCCACCGACCGGCGCGGCATCTACACGGACGTCACCGAAGCCGGCCTTAAGCTCCTCGAAGAGGCCCGGCCCACCAACGACCGCGCCCTGCGGGAAGCCCTCGACCAGGCGGCACAGAACCCCGAGCTGGTCCCGCTGGTCCGCGTGGTCGAAGGCCTGAGCGTCCCCGTGTAGCCGACGGGCCACCCGGAAGACACACGCGCGGCCCCGGCCGGGCGAACCCTTGACGCCGCCGGCTCCACGGTCTCGCCGGAGCCACGACGCCCGTGGGGCGTAGCCTGCGATCCATGAGCGATCTTGAGATACGCCCCGCGACTGCGGAGGACATCCCCGCCATCGTCGCGATGCTCGCCGACGACGCTTTGGGCGCCCAGCGCGAATCCCCCGACGACCTCACCCCGTACACCGCGGCCTTCCAGCGGCTCGCCCAGGACCCGAACCAGCACCTGGTCGTGGCCGCGCGCGGCGGGCGGACCGTCGGCACCATGCAGCTCACCGTCATTCCCGGGCTCTCC
Organism: Streptomyces sp. NPDC008121; assembly: GCF_042957155.1. NCBI lineage: Bacteria > Bacillati > Actinomycetota > Actinomycetes > Kitasatosporales > Streptomycetaceae > Streptomyces > Streptomyces sp. NPDC008121. The sequence goes on from NZ_JBIBHT010000004.1 coordinate 202,581, forward strand.
CGCATGGGCGCCATCCGTTCGATCATCGAAGCTGTGCGCATTCACTCCGACGAGCGCGGCAGCGGCCTCGGAACGGAGATGATCACCTGGGCCGTCGAGGAATCCCGGCGCCAGGGCTGCGCGCTGGTCCAGCTGACCTCCGACGCCACCCGCACGGACGCCCACCGCTTCTACGAGCGGTTCGGCTTCGAAGCGTCCCACCTGGGATTCAAGATGGGCCTCTGACCGCACGGCGGCTGCGGCACACGGAGACGGGGCCGGCCGGGTGCCTCAGGGCGGCCCCGTTTCACGTGAAACATCCGCGTACAGCCGCTCATCGAGGCACGGCCCCTGCTCTCAGAGGCCGCGCCACCCCGCCTCGTCCACTCCGCCGGGTACCGCGTCCCCTTGTTCGTACGGCTCCCGAGTGAAGACGAAGGACGCCAGATCGAGGTGGCTCACCGATCCGTCCGGGCGCCTCACCACCCGCAGCGTCTCCCCCGCGTAGTAGCCGTCGAGCCCGATCCAGCCGCCCTCGGGCAGCGCACGGAAGGTCGCCCGCCGCCCCGCGCCGCGCAGCGGCTCCAGGACCACACTCCGGCCGGCGCCGAGCCGCAGCCCGTAGGCGTACGTCCCCCAGTACCAGGGACCGGTCAGCGCCAGCAGCTCTTGGTCCACTTCGGCCGCCGGAAGGGGCCTCCACGGCTCGGGGAACCGCGGCTCGGCCTCCGCCACGATCCGTACGAGATCGGCGGCGACAGCGGACGTCAGAGGCCCGGAGGTGGCATTGGCGAGCGCGACCGCCGCCACTCCGTCCTCCGCGCTCACCCAGAGCCCGGCGACGAAGCCCGGCAGCGAACCGGTGTGCCCGAACAGCGTCCGGCCGTCGCGGCGAAGGAGTTGGACGCCGAGACCGTAGCCGCCCTCCCACTCCCCGGCTCCGGGCGGCGCGGCCGGCGTACGCATCTCCTCGACCGTGGCCGCACCCAGCACCCGGTCGTCGCCGTGGGCAAGGAACCCGGCGAAGCGGCAGAGGTCCTCGGCCGTCGACCAGAGCTGTCCGGCCGGCGCCATCAGCCCCAGGTCCTCGGACGGCTCCGGGAGCATCACATCGGCCCAGGGGTGCACCGCCCAGCCGCCGGCGTGGGGGGCGATCGGCTGCGCGCTCGTGCGGCTCAGCCCCAGCGGCTCCAGGATCTCGCGGCGCAGCGCCTCTTCCCAGGTCACCCCCCGGACCGCTTCGACCAGCGAACCCAGCAGGGTGTAGCCGGGGTTGGAGTAGTGATGGGTCCGCCCGACGGGGTGGCGCAGGGGCTCCTCCCCCAGAACGTCGGCCGGCTCCCGCCGCAACGCCCCCGGCGTGCGCTCCCACCACGGCGCGGGCGTCTCCGCCCCGAGACCTGCCGTGTGCCCGAGCAGTTGAGCGATCGTCACCTCGCCGACCGCGTTCCCCAGCTCCATTCCGGACAGGTGCTTCTCCAGCGGATCGTTCAGATCCAGCAGGCCCTCGTCCCGCAGCCGCATGACCAGGACAGCGGTGAACACCTTGGTGAGGGAGCCGATCCGGTACTGCGTATCGGCGTCCGGGGCGTGCCCGTCGACACAACTGCGCGCTCCACTCCAGACCATCACCCCCTCCCGCCCCACCGCCCCGACGAACGACGGCGCCCGTCCATCGGCCTGGGCGACCGCCACACGATGGGCGAGGGCACGCTCGGTGCTGGGCAACAGCGCTTCGCAAGATGAGGTCATACAGACGATCCAACGCCCCCGGCCCCCCGGAAGTCGACCCCATTCCCCCACCCCGGCGCGCCGCCTCGGGGCCGCGGCCGGACGGACGAGCAGCCCGGCTGTGTCCCCGAAGCTGCTGTCGCACTCATCACCGACGAGCTTCCCGCGCCGCGCCGGTCCGTACACGTGGGACCGACGCACGGAAAGCTGGTGCCATGCGGAAATTGATCTACGGCATGAACCTGTCCCTGGACGGCTACATCGCCGCGCCCGGCGACGACATCGGCTGGAGCGTGCCGAGCGACGAGCTGTTCCAGTTCTGGTCCGACCAGTTGCAGGCGACCGACCTGACGCTCTACGGGCGCAGGCTGTGGCAGACGATGAGCTCCCACTGGCCGACCGGCGACCAGCAGCCCGGCGCCACCCCGGCGCAGATCGAGTTCGCACGCCGCTGGCGGGACATGTCGAAGGTGGTGTTCTCCTCGACGATCGACAAGACCGACTGGAACACCCGCCTGGTCACCGGCGACGCGGTCGCCGAGATCACCCGGCTCAAGGCCGAGGACGGCGGCCCGATGGACATCGGCGGCGCGACGCTCGCCGGGGCGGCCATGCGGGCCGGGCTGATCGACGAGTACGTGCTGGCCACCGCGCCGGTCCTGGTGGGCGGCGGCATGCCGTTCTTCACCGCGCTGGACAGGTGGGTGAACCTGAACCTGGTGGAGACGCGGACGCTTCCCGGCGGCGTGATCCTGACCAGGTACGAGACGAGACGCTGACCGACATCGACCGTGAGATTCCGACACGAACGTCGAGACCGCACAGGGCGGTCGATCAGGTCTGGGCCATGTCCACGAAGCGGGAGTAGTGGCCCTGGAAGGCCACCGTGATCGTCGCCGTGGGGCCGTTTCGGTGCTTGCCGACGATGATGTCCGCCTCGCCCGCGCGGGGGGACTCCTTCTCGTAGGCGTCCTCGCGGTGCAGCAGGATCACCATGTCCGCGTCCTGCTCGATGGAGCCGGATTCACGGAGGTCGGAGACCATCGGCTTCTTGTCGGTGCGCTGTTCGGGGCCACGGTTCAGCTGGGAGAGGGCGATCACCGGCAGCTCCAGCTCCTTGGCCAGGAGCTTCAGGTTTCGCGACATGTCCGAGACTTCCTGCTGGCGGCTCTCGGACCGCTTGGAGCCACCCGACTGCATCAGCTGCAGATAGTCGATGACGACGAGCTTGAGGCCCGCGCGCTGCTTGAGCCGGCGGCACTTCGCGCGGATCTCCATCATCGACAGGTTCGGGGAGTCGTCGATGTACAGCGGGGCCTGCGAGACGTCCGGCATGCGGCGGGCCAGGCGGGTCCAGTCCTCGTCGGTCATGGTGCCGGAGCGCATGTGGTGCAGTGCGACCCGGGCCTCCGCCGAGAGAAGGCGCATCGCGATCTCATTGCGGCCCATTTCGAGGGAGAAGATGACGCTGGGCAGGTTGTGCTTGATGGAACAGGCCCGGGCGAAGTCCAGGGCGAGGGTCGACTTACCCATGGCGGGACGAGCCGCGATGATGATCATCTGACCGGGATGGAGGCCGTTGGTGAGCTGGTCCAGGTCGGTGAAGCCCGTCGGCACACCGGTCATCTCGCCGCTGCGGGAGCCGATCGCCTCGATCTCGTCGAGCGCGCCCTCCATGATGTCGCCGAGCGGCAGATAGTCCTCGGTGGTGCGCTGCTCGGTGACGGCGTAGATCTCCGCCTGGGCGGAGTTCACGATCTCGTCGACGTCGCCGTCGGCGGCGTATCCCATCTGCGTGATCTTCGTGCCCGCCTCCACGAGGCGGCGCAGCACGGCCCGCTCGTGGACGATCTCCGCGTAGTAGGCGGCGTTCGCCGCCGTCGGCACCGACTGGACGAGCGTGTGCAGATACGAGGCTCCGCCGACGCGGGTGATCTCGCCGCGCTTGGTGAGCTCGGCGCCGACCGTGATCGGGTCGGCCGGCTCGCCCTTGGCGTACAGGTCGAGGATCGCGGCGTACACCGTCTCGTGGGCGGGCTTGTAGAAGTCATGGCCCTTGATGATCTCCACGACGTCCGCGATGGCGTCCTTGGAGAGGAGCATGCCGCCGAGCACGGACTGCTCGGCGTCGAGGTCCTGCGGAGGGACCCGCTCGAAGCCGGAGAGACCGCTGTCCCAGGGACCGCCGTCGTCGCCGCGGTCGTGCTGGTCGTCGCGGCCCCTGCCCCGTCCACGGCCCTCGCCGCGAGGGCGGGCGACGGGCAGCCGGTCACTGGGGCCGCTGTCCGTCCAGGGGTCGTCCAAGGGCTCGGGAATGCTCACCCAGCCACCTCCTCCCGTCCGCTCCGGCGGACCTAGCCGTGCCACTCTTTCTTACGCCACGGCTCGGACAAACAAGAGGCGTTGACTCCGCTTCAAGCGCGTCGGGCGCCGGACCACGGTAGGCCCGCGGGCACCGTCAGCCAATCTGGTTATCCACAGGGCCTGTGGGTGAAGGACCAGATGCTGTGGAGAACTCCACAGAACCTGTGCACGGACCGGGGGACAGCCATGTGGACAAACTCATACCCCACCCGCGCCCACCACCCTGACCTGCGCGTTTCTCATCCACGGGCTGTGGGGGAGAAAAACTTTTCCTCACGGATCAAGATCAGAACAAACGGCGCACACCTGGAGCCCTCCGACCCGTCCCGGTAAGGATCTCTAAGGCATTGCATCACTTACCTGTGGAAGATTAGATTGGAGCGCATGACCCAGGCCACCGCGACACCCAAGGCTGCCCGCCGACGCCACGACCGAGAGATCATCTCGCTGGCCGTGCCGGCCTTCGGCGCCCTCGTCGCCGAGCCCCTCTTCCTCATGGTGGACAGTGCCATTGTCGGCCATCTGGGGACGCCCCAACTCGCCGGTCTGGCCATCGCCGCAGCCCTGCTCTCCACCGCCGTCAGCGTCTTCGTCTTCCTCGCCTACGCGACTACGGCCGCCGTCGCCCGCCGGGTGGGAGCCGGCGACCTCCCCGCCGCGATCCGCCAGGGCATGGACGGCATCTGGCTCGCACTCCTGCTGGGCGCCGCGGTCGTCGCCATAGCCCTCCCGACGGCCCCCTGGCTGGTCGGGCTCTTCGGCGCCTCCGACACCGCCACCCCCTACGCGGTCACCTACCTCCGCATCTCCAGCCTCGGCATCCCCGCCATGCTCGTCGTCCTGGCCGCCACGGGTGTCCTGCGCGGCCTCCAGAACACCCGTACACCGCTGTACGTGGCCATCGCTGGCTTCGCCGCCAACGCGGCCCTGAACGTGGGGCTGGTGTACGGCGCCGGCCTGGGGATCGCCGGTTCCGCCTGGGGCACCGTGATCGCCCAGTGCGGCATGGCCGCCGCCTATCTCGTGGTGGTCGTCCGCGGTGCCCGTCGTCACGGCGCTTCCCTGCGCCCGGACGCCGCCGGCATCCGCGCCAGCGCCCAGGCAGGAGCCCCGCTCCTCGTCCGCACGCTCTCGCTCCGCGGTGTCCTGCTGATCGCCACCGCGGTCGCGGCCCGGCTGGGCGACGCGGATGTGGCCGCCCACCAGATCATCCTGTCCCTGTGGAGCCTGACGGCGTTCGCCCTGGACGCGATCGCCATCGCCGGGCAGGCCATCATCGGCCGCTACCTCGGCGCCGGCGACGCGGAGGGCGCCCGGCAGGTCTGTCGCCGCATGGTCCAGTGGGGCATCGCATCCGGGGTCGTCCTCGGAGCACTCATCGTGGTGGCCCGGCCGGTGTTCGTCCCGCTCTTCACCGGCGACACCACCGTCCAGGACACGCTTCTGCCCGCCCTGCTGGTCGTCGCGCTCTCCCAGCCGATCTGTGGCGTGGTCTTCGTCCTCGACGGCGTCCTCATGGGCGCGGGCGACGGACCCTACCTCGCCTGGGCCATGCTGCTGACCCTGGCGGTGTTCGCCCCGGTCGCGCTTCTCATCCCCACCCTCGGCGGCGGACTGACCGCGCTCTGGTGGGCCATGACCCTGATGATGACGGTCCGGCTGGTGACGCTCTGGGGACGCTCCCGCTCCGGCCGCTGGATCGTCACTGGCGCCACCCGCTGAATGTTTCACGTGAAACGCCCTGTTTCACGTGAAACAGCGAAAGGGCCGCACCCCAGGGGTGCGGCCCTTCCTTACTGCTGAGAGCAGCGTTACGCGGCGACAACCTCGACGCCGAGCTTCGCGGCAACCTCGGGGTGCAGACGCACCGACACCTGGTGCGCGCCCAGGGTCTTGATCGGCGAGCCGAGCTCGACGCGACGCTTGTCGACGTCGGGGCCACCCGCGGACTTGATCGCCGAGGCGATGTCGGCCGGGGTCACGGAGCCGAAGAGACGGCCGGCGTCGCCGGAGCGAACGGCCAGACGCACCTTCACGCCCTCGAGGCGGGCCTTGATCTCGTTGGCCTGCTCGATGGTCGCGATCTCGTGGATCTTGCGGGCGCGGCGAATCTGCGCCACGTCCTTCTCGCCACCCTTGGTCCAGCGGATCGCGAAACCACGCGGGACCAGGTAGTTGCGAGCGTAACCGTCCTTGACGTCGACGACATCGCCGGCGGCACCGAGGCCAGAGACCTCGTGGGTCAGGATGATCTTCATTTGTCGGTCACCCTTCCCTTATCGCGCGGTGGACGTGTAGGGCAGCAGCGCCATCTCACGGCTGTTCTTCACAGCCGTGGCGACGTCACGCTGGTGCTGCGTGCAGTTGCCGGTCACGCGGCGGGCACGGATCTTGCCACGGTCGGAAATGAACTTCCGCAGCATGTTCGTGTCCTTGTAGTCCACGTACGCGGTCTTGTCCTTGCAGAACGCGCAGACCTTCTTCTTAGGCTTGCGCACAGGCGGCTTCGCCATGGTGTTTCTCCTGTGTGATCAAGAAGTGGGGATACGAGCCACTCCCAGGGCAGTGCCCTAGAAGGGGGGCTCGTCCGAGTAGCCGCCGCCGCTGGAGTTTCCACCCCAGCTGCCTCCGCCGCCCTGCTGCTGCTGGCCGCCGGCCGGCGCGCTGGTCGCCCACGGGTCGCCGGCGGGAGCACCGCCACCACCCTGCTGGCCACCACCGGAGCTGCCGCCCCAGTCGCCGCCACCCTGCTGACCCCCGCCGTAGCCACCCTGGCCACCGCGACCGGTGGTCTTGGTGACCTTGGCCGTGGCGTTCTTGAGGCTGGGGCCGACTTCGTCGACGTCCAGCTCGTAGACCGTGCGCTTGACGCCCTCACGGTCCTCATAGGACCGCTGCTTCAGCCGGCCCTGCACGACGACGCGCATGCCTCGCTGGAGCGACTCGGCGACGTTCTCCGCCGCCTGACGCCAGACCGAGCAGGTGAGGAAGAGGCTCTCGCCGTCCTTCCACTCATTGGTCTGACGGTCGAAGGTGCGGGGAGTGGACGCGATACGGAACTTCGCGACCGCCGCACCGGACGGGGTGAAGCGCAGCTCGGGGTCGTCGACAAGATTGCCGACGACCGTGATGACGGTCTCGCCTGCCATGGGTGAACCTCTCGGCGGGATTGCTTCTGGCTGCTTACTGCTACTCGAACCCGATGACCTCTGAGCTAGGTGCTCAGTGGGTCTCGGGACGGAGGACCTTGGTCCGGAGGACCGACTCGTTCAGGTTCATCTGGCGGTCGAGCTCCTTGACGACCGCAGGCTCGGCCTGCAGGTCGATGACCGAGTAGATGCCCTCGGGCTTCTTCTTGATCTCGTAGGCGAGACGACGACGGCCCCAGGTGTCGACCTTCTCGACCTTTCCGTTGCCCTCACGGACGACGGAGAGGAAGTTCTCGATCAGCGGGGAGACAGCGCGCTCCTCGAGATCGGGGTCGAGGATGACCATCATTTCGTAGTGACGCATGTAGAACCCACCTCCTTTGGACTCAGCGGCCACGGTCGTTCCGTGGCAGGAGGGTCGTGATGCGTGCGCAACGGTATCGGTGACCACTGACAGCCCCCTCAGCGAGTGAGGAGTGCCGCCAGGCCCGAGTGGGCATGGGCAGACACCGGTGCAGACCGTACAGAGTACCCGCCCACCCGCTTCCGGTTGAAATCCGGTGGTGAGGGGACGCAATCTGTACACATCGGATGTGGGCGGCGCCACACGGCGCCGCCTTCCGGCAGGCACGCCAGGAGGTGCCCCATGGCACAGGCAATGCGACGCGAACCCGGACACTCCCTTCTCGCCACCGACGGCAAGCCCCACCCCCTCCAGGACACCTTGCTGGCGGTGACGCTCGTCCTGGGCGTCCTCGCCTTCGTCACCGCGATGTTCCACAACCTGCACCTGCTGAGCTCCTGGGCAGGCCTGATCGGGATCCTGACGGGCGCGTACGGGCAGTTCATCTCCGTCACGACGAGGGAGCGGTTCGCGCTGATCGTCGGGCTCGGCGCCTCGGCCGTGGGCTTCTACCTCGGCATGGCCCACGGCGGCCTCTTCGGCGGCTGATGACTCGACCTCCAGCCACGATCCACAGGCCAGTCGGGACGCTCCTCGGTCGCAGTAGGCTTCGGCGCGAGAGCCGGAGCCCCTGAACCGATGGGGACACACCTGCCGAGGAGCGCCCCGCATGAGCCTGACCCTTCGGACCATCAGCCGTGAGCAGCATCTGGCATTCATCCAGAGCCGCCCGTCGGCGAGCCACTGCCAGGTTCCGGCATGGGCCGATGTGAAGACCGAGTGGCGCTCGGAGAGCCTGGGTTGGTTCGACCCGTCCGGCGAAATCGTCGGAGCGGGACTGGTGCTCTACCGTCAGCTGCCGAAGATCAAGCGCTACTTGGCCTACCTGCCCGAGGGCCCGGTCATCAACTGGTACGCGCCGAACCTCGAGGACTGGCTGCAGCCGATGCTGGCCCACCTCAAGCAGCAGGGCGCCTTCTCGGTGAAGATGGGCCCCCCGGTGGTCATCCGCCGCTGGGACTCGGCCGCCATCAAGTCCGGCATCCAGGACCCGGACGTCAAGCGGCTGAAGGACGTCGAGGCCACGCACATCGAGCCGCGTGCCTTCGAAGTCTCCGACCGGCTGCGCAAGATGGGTTGGCAGCAGGGTGACGACGGCGGCGCCGGCTTCGGCGACGTGCAGCCCCGGTACGTCTTCCAGGTGCCGCTGGCCAACCGCTCCCTGGACGACGTCCTCAAGGGCTTCAACCAGCTGTGGCGCCGCAACATCAAGAAGGCCGACAAGGCCGGTGTCGAGGTCGTCCAGGGCGGCTACGAGGACCTCGCCGAGTGGCAGCGTCTGTACGAGATCACCGCGGTCCGCGACCACTTCCGGCCGCGTCCCCTCTCCTACTTCCAGCGCATGTGGACCGTCCTCAACAACGAGGACCCCAACCGCATGCGGCTGTACTTCGCGCGGCACGACGGCGTGAACCTCTCCGCCGCCACCATGCTGGTCGTCGGCGGCCACGTCTGGTACTCCTACGGCGCCTCCGACAACATCGGCCGCGAGGTCCGGCCCTCGAACGCGATGCAGTGGCGGATGCTCCGCGACGCCTACGCGATGGGCGCCACCGTCTACGACCTGCGCGGCATCTCCGACTCACTCGACGAGACCGACCACCTCTTCGGCCTCATCCAGTTCAAGGTCGGCACCGGCGGCGAGGCGGTGGAGTACGTCGGCGAGTGGGACTTCCCGCTGAACAAGCTGCTCCACAAGGCGCTCGACATCTACATGTCGCGCCGCTGACGCCTCCCCCGACGGTTGCGTAGTCTCGTACGTAATCTCGTCGGTGTCGTACATACCTCTGATACACCGCAGCCACCAGAAAGGTTCCGGGCCGGCCATGGCGCTCTCCCTCTACGTCGACACCGCGCGCTGGCGGGCGCACCAGAAGACCGTGATCGACCAGTTCCCCGGTCTGATCCCGGTCTGCAAGGGCAACGGCTACGGCTTCGGGCACGAGCGGCTGGCCGACGAGGCCGCGCGGTTCGGCGCGGACATGCTCGCGGTCGGCACCACGTACGAGGCGGCGAAGATCAAGGACTGGTTCGGCGGCGACCTGCTGGTCCTCACGCCGTTCCGCCGCGGCGAGGAGCCGGTGCCGCTGCCGGACCGGGTCATCCGCTCCGTCTCCTCCGTGGACGGTGTGCACGCCCTGGTGGGCGCCCGCGTGGTCATCGAGTGCATGAGCTCGATGAAGCGCCACGGCGTCCGCGAGGAGGACCTTCCCCGGCTGCACGCCGCCATCGAGGACGTACGGCTCGAAGGCTTCGCCCTGCACCTCCCCCTGGACCGCACGGACGGCACCGACGCGGTCGAGGAGGTCATCGGTTGGATGGACCGCCTGCGGGCCGCCCGGCTGCCCCTGCACACCATGTTCGTGAGCCACCTGCGGGCCGAGGAGCAGGCCCGGCTCCAGCAGCAATTCCCGCAGACCCGGTTCCGGGCGCGCATCGGCACCCGGCTGTGGCTGGGCGACCACGAGGCCACGGAGTACCGCGGCGCCGTCCTGGACGTCACCCGCGTCGCCAAGGGCGACCGGTTCGGCTACCGCCAGCAGAAGGCCGCCTCCGAGGGCTGGCTGGTGGTCGTCGCGGGCGGTACGTCCCACGGCGTGGGCCTGGAGGCCCCCAAGGCGATGCACGGCGTGATGCCCCGGGCGAAGGGCGTGGCCCGCGCGGGCCTCGCGACCGTCAACCGGAACCTTTCTCCTTTCGTCTGGGCGGGCAAGCAGCGCTGGTTCGCCGAGCCGCCGCACATGCAGGTGTCGATCCTGTTCGTGCCGGCCGACGCCCAGGAGCCGAAGGTCGGGGACGAGCTGGTGGCGCATCTGCGGCACACCACGACCCAGTTCGACCGTCTCGTCGAGCGCTGATCACGGATCCACGCACGCGCTGGGCCTCCGGGCCGCCTGCCCGTACGGGCGGGCGGCCCGGAGGCTTTCGCGGCCCTACTCCCGGGCCATGCCCCACTCCACCCGCGGGCCTTCCACCATCGAGGCCGCGTGGCGGGCCGGATGCGCCGCCCTGCCCATGACGAAAACGTCCTCGGCGCCGTCCAGGACGCCCCCGGAGGGGTCGTCGGAGCCGTCCTGCCGTACGACGTCCCGCTCGGGCGCCAGGATGTCGCGGACGACGACCGCGCAGAAGAAGAGCGTGCCGAGCAGGTGCAGCACGACGGCGAAGTGGTAGCCGTCCGTCGGCAGGCCCTGCTTGTTGCCGCTGGTGGTGAAGGCCAGGTACATCCAGATGCTCAGGAAGTACATGACCTCGCACGCCTGCCAGATCAGGAAGTCCCGCCAGCGCGGCCGGGCCAGCGCCGCGAGCGGGATGAGCCACAGCACGTACTGCGGCGAGTACACCTTGTTGACCAGGACGAACGCCGCCACGACCAGGAAGGCCAGCTGGACGAAGCGGGGCCGGCGCGGAGCGGTGAGGGCCAGGGCGGCGATCCCGCCGCAGGCCAGCAGCATGAGCAGCGCCGCGGAGACGTTGGCGGTCTCGGGCGTGATGGGCTCGCCGGTCCGCTGGCTGAGCAGCAGCCACACCGAGCCGAAGTCGACGTTCCGTTCCTGGCTGAAGGTGTAGAACTGCTTCCACCCCTCGGGCGCGAGGAGCATGACCGGCAGGTTCACCGCGAACCAGGCGCCGCCCGCGCCGAGCAGGGCGGCGCCGTACTCCCGCCACTTCCCGGCCCGCCAGCAGAGCAGCAGCAGAGCGCCGAGCAGGAAGACGGGGTACAGCTTCGCCGCGGTGGCCAGGCCGATGAAGATGCCGAAGGCGAGGCTCCGGCCGCGTGACCACATCAGCACGGCGACGGACGTCAGCGCGACGGCGAGCAGGTCCCAGTTGATGGTGGCCGTCAGGGCGAACGCGGGTGCCAGGGCGACGAGCAGTCCGTCCCAGGGGCGGCGGCGGTGCGTCCGGGCGACACACACGGCCAGGACGGCGGCGCAGACCAGGAGCATGGCCGAGTTGATCATCCAGTAGGTCTGCTCGCGGTGCATCAGGTCGGCGCCGTCGGGCGTCAGTAAGGCCGCGACCTCCATGAACAGGCCGGTCAGGACCGGGTACTCCAGGAACTCTATGTCGCCGCTCAGCCGGTCGAAGTAGGGAATCAGACCCTCGGAGAAGCCCCGCCCCACGAAGAGGTGGGGGATGTCCGAGTAGCAGGCATGGGTGTACTGCGAGGTGGTGCCGCGGAACCAGGCCCAGTCGTAACAGGGGACCTTCTGCACCATGCCCAGCGCAAACATCCCGATGGCCACCAGGGCGATCACCCGGACCGGCGTGAGGGCGCTCGTGCCGAACCGGGCGAACCGGCCGGCCGGCCCGCCGATCAGTTCGCTGCCCGCGGCGGCGACGTCGTCCCGCCGCGTAGGGCACACCACCGCCCGGTCCCGCGGCGGAGTCGTCTTCTGGAGGCTCGGCATGGGGACATCCTGCCGTACCCACCCGCGGAAACGGCGAGGGCCGCCGCGCCCGGCACCGTACGGAGGTACGGAGCGGGTGCGGCGGCCCTCAGGGCGCCTGCCGGCGAGCGGATCAGCCGCCGCCGCCGAGCCAGCCGTTGGCTCCCCCGGCCGGCCTGCCGCCGCCGCTTTCGCCGTCGCTGGCCGAGGGTGTGGGCTGCGTGGGAGTCCCCCCGGTGTTCCCGCCGCCCTGGGTGGTTCCCTGGTTCTCGTTGCCCTTGGTGGTCTCGCCGTTCTCTCCGCCGGCGGTGTCGCACGGCCAGTCCCACACGCTGCAGGAGTCCTCCGGGTCCGGCGACTTGCTCGGCGTGGAGGACGGCGTCGTCGAAGGGGTGGGGGACGACTGGGTGGGGGAGGGGGTCGCCGAAGGCGTCGGCGTCGGGCTGGTGAGGCCGCCACCGAAGACGGGCTCGGCCGACTCGAGGTTCTCCGGCTCCGGGAACGACTCGGATTCCGTGCCCTTGAGGGCATCGGTCATGTAGTCGTTCCAGATCCGCGAGGGGAACGACGAGCCGTGGATCTTGGGCTGGGCACCCGTACCGAACATCGACTCGAACTTGCGCTTGGTGTTCGTCTCGTCGTCGTCGAACCGGTACATGTCGATCGCCGTCGAGAGCTGCGGGGTGTAGCCCACGAACCAGGCGGAGTTGTTGCCGTCGGTGGTACCGGTCTTGCCGGCCACGTCACGGCCCTCGATGGCGGCCTTCCGGCCGGTTCCCTTCGGGTTCTCGACCACGTCCCGCAGCACGTCGGTGACGTTGCTCGCGATGGCGGTCGAGAAGGCGCGCTCGGGCTTGGCCTTGTGCTCGTAGATGACCGCCCCCTTCTTCTTGACCTGCTTGACGGAGAAGACGTCGTTGCGCTCACCGTTGTTCGCGAAGGTCGCGTAGGCGCCGGCCATGCGGATCGCGCTCGGGTCGGAGATACCGAGGGAGAACGACGGCACATCGGCCTTCACCAGCGAGCTCTCGCGCAGGCCGGCCTTGACGGCCGTCTCGCGGACCTTGTCGATGCCGATGTCCATGCCGAGCTGGACGTACGGCGAGTTGGCCGAGCGGATCATCGCCTCGCGGAGGCTCATCTCCTGGTAGCTCGCGTCGTCGTCATTGACCTGGAGCCACTCCTCGCCGTTCTCGTTGTGCCAGACGGTGCCGTCGTAGTTCTTGATCCGCAGCTTGTTCTTGCCGGAGTAGCGGCTCTTGTCCGGGTCGACGATCGTGCGGGTGGAGGCGTCCTGGACCTTGCCCTTGCGCGGGTCCCGTACGCCGTACTCCATCGCCGCGGCCAGCACGAACGGCTTGAAGGTCGAGCCGACCTGGGCGCCGGTCTGGTCGGCGTTGTTGGTGAAGTGCTTGGTGGCGTCCGTACCGCCGTAGATGGCGACGATCTCGCCCGTCTTGGGGTTCACCGATGCCCCGCCGAACTGGACGTGCGTGTCGGTCTTCGGCCGCCTCTTCGGATCGATGTGCTCGGCGTAGACCTTCTTGATCGACGCTTCGAGCGCGTTGACCTTCTTCTTGTCGAAGGTCGTGTGGATCTCGTAGCCGCCCTCGGCGAGCTTCTTCTCGTCGATGTCCGGGTAGCTGTTGATGAAGTTGGCCTTCGCCGTGCTCACCAGGTAGCCGATCTGGCCGGTCAGCGCCGCGTTCTTCTTCGGCGGCTGCACCTTCGGGAACGTCGGGTACTTCGCCCGCTCCTCCGCCGGGAGGCTTCCGTCCTTGACCATCTCGTCGAGGATCCAGCCCCAGCGCTCGTTGGCGCGCTTGAGGTTCGCCTCCGGCGTCGCGGCCGGGTCGATCTCGCGCGAGCCCGCCGGGTCGTAGTAGGTCGCGCCCTTGAGCAGCGAGGCCAGGAAGGCCGACTCGCTGACGTTGAGGTGCCGGGCGTCCTTTCCGAAGTACGTACGGGCCGCGGCCTGGATGCCGTAGGCACCCCGTCCGTAGTACGCGGTGTTCAGGTAGCCCGCCATGATCTCGGGCTTCTCCATGTCGGTCCCGACCTTTATGGAGATGAACAGCTCCTTCACCTTTCGGCTCAGGGTCTGCGACTGGTCGGCGAGCAGGTTGTTCTTCACGTACTGCTGGGTGATGGTCGAGCCGCCCTGGGTCTCGCCGCCCTTGGCCATGTTCCACACGGCGCGCGCGATACCCATCGGGTCGACGCCCGAGTCGTCGCGGAACGTCTTGTTCTCTGCGGAGATGACCGCGTCCTGCATGTGCAGGGGGATCTGGTCGAGGCCGATGATCTGGCGGTTGACCTCGCCGCCGGTCGCTGCCATCTGAGAGCCGTCGGACCAGTAGTAGACGTTGTTCTGCGCCTTGGCGGCCAGGTCCTCGTTGGGCACGCCCACGACGGCGTAGCCGATCGCCGCCGCACCCATCAGGCTGCCGAAGAACGCCAGGAAGAGCCCTGTCACGAGCTTCCACGAGGGCATCCAGCGACGCCAGCCGTACTTGCCGTACCGCGGGTAGTCGATCAGCCTCTTCTTGCCCGGCGGGCGGCCACCGCCCCGGCCCCGTCCGGGGCCGCCGCCCTCGCCGCCGCCCCCGCCGCCACGTCGGCCGCCGCCGGGACCGGCCGGACCGCCGCCGTCGGGGGCACGCCGACGGCCGCCTCCCCGCTGTGCGGCACGGCGGGCCTCGGCCCGTCCGCCGTAAGGTCGGTCCTCTTCGTACCCGTACGAAGAGGCTCCCGTACTGTCATCCCGCGCCTGGGCCGACCTACGGCCCGTCGGCTGCTGGGCAGCTCGTCGGGCCGCCGCGCGGCCGCCACTGGGCGGCTGCGACTGCGGCATCTTGCGACGGTGCTCGCTCATCGAACGACTACTCCTCGGGCAGGCGCGTACGCCTGGAAGCGGCAGTTGAGTTCCGGTCCCCCCGAAATACGCGCGGACGAGCCCCATGGGAGGCACTTCCGCACCGCAGCACGTCACCCGGAGCACTGACGCCCCTCGGCATCGCTCGGTTCCCGGTGGTCTGCATGCCGCACAGACTACGCACGGCCAAAACCCGCCTAGGGCCGAAGTTCACCCCAAATCAGGCAGATCGCTTGCTGTGAATTGATGATGTGACGCCGGTCACGGCAGTCCCCCTTGTCGCATCCGGACCACCGTTCTATCGTCGGGATGTATCGACTCGATACATCAGTACGGCATAAAGAGTCCCGAGGGCGGAGGAGGCGACGGATGAGCAGGCGCTCAGGAATTCTCGAGTTCGCCGTCCTCGGTCTGTTGCGGGAAGCTCCCATGCACGGGTACGAGCTGCGCAAGCGGCTCAACACCTCGCTGGGGATCTTCCGCGCCTTCAGCTACGGGACGCTTTACCCCTGCCTCAAGACGCTGGTCGCCAACGGCTGGTTGATCGAGGAGCCGGGCAGCGCCCCCGAGGACGCTCTCGCCGCTTCACTCGCAGGGCGCCGCGCGAAGATCGTCTACCGGTTGACGGCGGAGGGGAAGGAGCACTTCGAAGAGCTCCTCTCCCACACCGGCCCGGACACCTGGGAGGACGAGCACTTCGCCGCCCGCTTCGCCTTCTTCGGGCAGACGGAGCGCGAGGTGCGGATGCGGGTACTGGAAGGCCGCCGCAGCCGGCTGGAGGAGCGCCTCGAGAAGATGCGCGCCTCTCTGGTCCGCACGCGCGAGCGCCTCGACGACTACACGCTTGAGCTGCAGCGCCACGGAATGGAGTCCGTGGAGCGCGAAGTGCGCTGGCTGAACGAGCTCATCGAGAGCGAGCGGGCGGGGCGGGATCAGCGATCCGGCCCCGACGCCCCCGAGGGCGCCGCTCAGCAGGACAACGATTCTGGAGAAACGGGCGGCCTGCCCCGGCACGGGGGCAGTACCCGGCCGGATCCGTCCGACGACACCGCCAAGTGAATCCCTGCGCCATGCAGAGATTCCACGATTACACAGGGAGCAACCGGAAATGGGTTCGGTTCGCGTAGCCATCGTCGGCGTGGGCAACTGCGCCGCCTCGCTGGTGCAGGGCGTCGAGTACTACAAGGACGCCGACCCGGCGGCCAAGGTGCCCGGCCTGATGCACGTCCAGTTCGGCGAGTACCACGTCGGTGACGTCGAGTTCGTCGCCGCGTTCGACGTCGACGCCAAGAAGGTCGGCCTCGACCTCTCGGACGCCATCGGCGCCAGCGAGAACAACACCATCAAGATCTGCGACGTGCCGAACAAGGGCGTCACCGTCCAGCGCGGCCACACCCTCGACGGTCTCGGCAAGTACTACCGCATGACGATCGAGGAGTCGGCCGAGGAGCCGGTCGACGTCGTCCAGGTCCTCAAGGACAAGCAGGTCGACGTTCTCGTCTGCTACCTGCCCGTGGGTTCCGAGGACGCCGCGAAGTTCTACGCGCAGTGCGCCATCGACGCCAAGGTCGCCTTCGTCAACGCCCTTCCGGTCTTCATCGCCGGCACCAAGGAGTGGGCGGACAAGTTCACCGATGCGGGCGTCCCGATCGTCGGCGACGACATCAAGTCGCAGGTCGGCGCGACCATCACCCACCGGGTCATGGCGAAGCTGTTCGAGGACCGTGGTGTCCGTCTTGAGCGCACGATGCAGCTCAACGTCGGCGGCAACATGGACTTCAAGAACATGCTGGAGCGCGACCGTCTGGAGTCCAAGAAGATCTCCAAGACCCAGGCCGTCACCTCGCAGATCCCCGACCGTGAGCTGGGCGAGAAGAACGTCCACATCGGTCCGTCGGACTACGTGGCCTGGCTGGACGACCGCAAGTGGGCGTACGTCCGCCTCGAGGGCCGCGCCTTCGGTGACGTTCCGCTGAACCTCGAGTACAAGCTCGAGGTGTGGGACTCCCCGAACTCCGCCGGTGTCATCATCGACGCCCTGCGTGCCGCGAAGATCGCCAAGGACCGGGGCATCGGCGGCCCGATCCTCTCCGCGTCCTCGTACTTCATGAAGTCCCCGCCGGTTCAGTACTTCGACGACGAGGCCTACGCCAGCGTCGAGAAGTTCATCAAGGGCGAGGTCGAGCGCTAAGCACCGCCCGCACGACGCGGAGGGTCCCCGGGCTGTGCTCGGGGACCCTCCGCGTATGTGAGTCTTGCTGCCATGTCCGTCGTACGTGATCTGCGCGTACTCCTGCGCCTGACGAACTTCCGCCGCCTGCTCGCCGTCCGCCTGCTCTCCCAGTGCGCCGACGGCGTGTATCAGGTGGCGCTGGCCACGTACGTCGTCTTCTCCCCGGAGAAGCAGACCTCTCCCGCCGCCATCGCCTCGGCCATGGCCGTCCTCCTGCTCCCGTACTCCCTCATCGGCCCTTTCGCCGGCGTCCTCCTGGACCGGTGGCGCCGCCGACAGGTCTTCCTCTACGGGAACCTGCTCCGGACGGTGCTCGCCTGCGGTACGGCGCTGCTGATGCTCGCCTCCGTGCCGGAGTGGCTCTTCTACGCCTCCGCCCTCTCGGTGACGGCCGTGAACCGCTTCGTCCTGGCGGGGCTCTCCGCCTCGCTGCCGAGGGTCGTCGACGCCGAGCGGCTCGTCGTGGCCAACTCCCTCTCTCCGACCGCCGGCACTCTGGCCGCGACCCTGGGCGGCGGACTGGCCTTCGCGGTGCGGTTCGCCTCGGCAGACTCCGACGCCGCCGTGGTGGCGCTGGGGGCTGTCCTCTATCTCTGTGCGGCGCTCGCCTCCCTCCGTATGCCCCGCGACCTCCTCGGCCCCGACGCGGAGCTGGTACAGCCACGGCTCTCCGTCGCCCTCGCATCGACGGCACGCGGACTGCTGAGCGGCGTACGACACCTGGCCGAGCGGCGTCCCGCGGCCCACGCGCTGGCCGCCATGACGCTCGTACGCTTCTGCTACGGCGCACTGACCGTCGCCGTACTGATGCTCTGCCGGTACGCCTGGAGCTCCACGGAGTCGGAAGGGCTCGCCCTGCTCGGCCTCGCACTCGGAATCTCCGGCGCCGGCTTCTTCGCGGCAGCGGTGATCTCGCCCTGGGCCGTCCGACGCCTCGGCCCCTTCGGATGGATGGCCGCCTGCGCCGGATCGGCCGCCGTCCTCGCACCGGCCCTCGGCCTCTCCTTCGAACCGGTCCCCCTGCTGATCGCCGCCTTCGTCCTGGGCCTCATCACACAGGGCACCAAGATCGCGACGGACACCGTGGTCCAGACGTCGGTCGACGACGGCTTCCGCGGGCGGGTCTTCTCGCTCTACGACGTGCTCTACAACGTCGCCTTCGTCGGCGCCGCCGGGGTGGCGGCGCTCATGCTTCCGCCGGACGGCGCCTCGGTGCCGCTCGTCGTCATGGTCGCGGGGGTCTACGCCCTGACCGCACTCCTGCTCCTGCGTCGCTGCCGACGCCGGGCATAGCAAGGGGGTCATGTTTCACGTGAAACATGACCCCTCGCCCACCGCCGGCCCTCGGCGACCACCCGACGCGGGGGCAGTTTGTACGGATAAATACGACCCGGGCCCGCCGTGCGTGTCCCCCCCCCCCAACAATTCCGCGGGCCCCCGCGCCCCCACCCCCCAGA